>NZ_JOAN01000002.1 GCF_000718555.1 Micromonospora chokoriensis | reverse complement strand
CCGATGGTACTGCACTCGTGAGGGTGTGGGAGAGTAGGACGCCGCCGGACAACTTTTCAGAATAGGCCACCCCCACCCGGGGGTGGCCTATTCTGCGTTGCCCTGATTCGCCGCAGTGATCGACCCGGGCACCCGGGGGGCCAAGGTCACGCACGAACCAGGTTGTCGTGGCCTTGCTGACGTGCGGACACCACTACAACCAGGATGTTGCGGTGACCGAGCGAGCGAGCGAGCGGGCGGTCCGGACGTGCGATCTGGCGCCCGGGCGGGCGGTCGGTTGGCGGCGCGGGGGGAATCCAGCGGCAATTCGCGGTCAGGCAGGGCCAGCCCTGGGGTCTGGCGCCTGCGGATAGGCTCGATGTGTGGACAACGTCCTGATATCTCTGGTGTTCGCGGGCTGTGTGGCGGCGGTCCTGGGAATCCTCTGGTGGCTCGCGGCCCGGGTGCGTCGTCGTGGCATCGGTGGCGAGGTCATGGGCCCGTTCGAGGAGATGTGGCACCCCGCAGCGCACCGGTTCCGAGCCGAGATCCGGGTGCAGGAGACTCGCACGGTGCCGATGCCACCGCAGGGCGGTAAGCGCGACGGGCACGGCGACGACGCCCCTGAGCTGACTTGAGAGCAGGATCGACACCTCCTCAGAGTCGACGGATTGCACGATCAACGGTCCGAGGCGAGCACTAAGGGATGTCTCCCCCCTTTCCGAACTCCGCAGGCTGGTGACCGAAACCCCATGAGTCCTGTTCTGCCATTGCGCACCCAACGGCTGGTCCTACGCGACTTCGATCCGTCCGACGAAGAGGCCGTGCATTCCTTCGCCGGCGACCCGGTAGTTACCCGCTTCACCGACTGGGGACCTAACACCCGTGCCGACAGCGAAGCGTTCGTCCGTGACTGTGCGGCGCAGGCCGCGGACCCGCACCGCACAGCCTTCAACCTCGCGGCAGTGGCCGATGGCGTACTCGTCGGATCGGTTGCGATCTGGATCGAGAACGCGACCCACCGCCGTGGCGAGATTGGCTTCGTCTTCCATCCCTCGGTCTGGAACCGGGGCTACGCCACCGAGGCGGCGCGGGAGCTGATTCGGTTCGGATTCGCCGAACTGGGTCTGCACCGCATCTCTGCGACGTGCCACCCGGAGAACACCGGCTCGGCCCGTGCCGTGACCAAGGCCGGCCTGCGCCAGGAGGGCCGGCTGCGCGACCACCTGCTGGCCCGCGGCCGCTGGCGGGACTCGCTGCTCTTCGCCGTCGTCGCGCCGGCCACGAACGATGCCGCCCCCGGTCTCCGATCGCACGACGAGACGGTGCCTGGCTCTTCAGACTCAGCAACGCTGTGACAACCACGCCATGACCGAGGTCCGCGACCTGCCCGGCGCAACCGCAGCGGTGCTGACCGCGAGGTCCGGTAATCCCGTGGACGCCGCCATGGTCTTCCCGACCACGCCAGCTTGGTGAGCCGCTTATGACACCGCTTGACGCAGAGCGGGCAGGGTGAGTCGACCGAGGCTCGTGACCTGGACGGCCGCTAGTTGTCGTTGATCACCGATCAGCACTACAGGGCACCCGGCAGCTACTGCGCTGGCAAGTCCGGTGGGTGAGTCTTCTACGACGGCGCAGCGCGCTGGCGGAAGACCCAATCGCTGTGCCGCCAACAGATACGGATCGGGCGCTGGCTTCGTCCGCTTCACGTCGCTGCCGCAAACCACAACGTCGAACCGGGGCGCACCGGAATGAGCCATCAGGGCGTTGAGGATATATCCGCTACTCGATGTGACGAGCCCGACGGGCACGCCGTCAGCTTGCAGGGCCGCGATTAGGCGTAGTCCTTCGGCATGCCAGCTCGTTGCACCGTCACGGTAGCGCTGCCGAACTGCCGCCTCGACCTCCGCCACATCTGCGGCAAGGTCCAAGCCGAACCAGCCCAGCCGGCGGTGAATCGTGGTGATGGCCTCCAGCGCGGTGAGGCCGAGTAGTCCGTCTGTTGCCCCTGCTGGAACGGGCTGGCGAGCGTTGATTAGGGCTACGAAAGCGGACCGCCAGATTGGCGCGGTGTCGACCAGGGTGCCGTCGAGGTCGAACAGGACTGCCCACTCTTCCATGCGGGTCATGGTCCCCCTCGGCAAGCCCTGAATCAACGCGCCACCCTGGCTGGGTGGCAGCGATGCCCGATACGATCGACGAACCGCTTTCGACGGAGGTCGTGCTGATGTACCGGGTCGAGCAAGCGATCGCCTTCGTTCTCGGAAGGGCGAAAGGCGACCCCGTCGGGCTTGCCTTTCTTGCCGGGGAGCGGCTGATGCTGACATGCGCACACGTGGTGAATGCGGCGTTGGGCCGTCCGCTCCGACAGGTGGAACGAGTCGCCAAGAACAGCCGTGTCTCGCTGCACTTCGCTTTGCTGGGGGCGTCGAACAGCTGGATCGAACGTAGCGCTGAGGTGGTGGCGTGGCTGCCGACCGCTGACGATTTCGATGTCGAGGACGTTGCAGTACTCAGGCTTGGCGAGGGCCTTGCCGGCAGTGGCGCGGAACCGCTGCGCATTCGAGCGGATCTGAAGGACCGCTATAACGTTGCGGTGCAGATGTGGGGGCCGGGTCAGGGGCGTGACCTGGGCAGGCATGTGCAGGGCCGGTTGCTCGGCGCGGTCGGCAAGCATCGGTTGCAAGTCGATGAGGTGGTGCACCGGGTCTTCCGGGTTCAGCACGGGTTCAGCGGTGGGCCGGTCTGGGAGCCCTCCACATCGGCGGTGTTCGGCATGCTCCAGGCGATCACCACCGACGACTCCGCCGAAGTGCTGGTGCTCGATGGCGCGTTGCTGGAGCGGGCGTTAGCCGCTGCCGCCAACGCGCGACCCGGGCTGGTGCTAATACATGACCATGGCGAGGTTCACTACGACGGCAGGCAATACACCCTGCACCAACGGCGCCTGTTGCACCACGGCGGCGGCACCCCTCGTGCGAAGTACGAGATGAAAGTATCCGTGCAGCGCTTTCTCAATGACGAGGCCGTGCGCAACCTGCGCCACCACGCCGCGCACCCACTCAGTGTTGAGGACCCCGTCCGTGACATCGACCTACGAGCCTGGTGCATCTTCGACGGTGAATCCCATCCAATGGACGCCAAGCCGACAAAGGTGCGCCACGAGGAGATCAACTTCGACCTCTGTTTTCCCGGATCGAATTTGCTGGCCCCGGGGCAACAGGCTGTTGTTGAGTACACGTACCGCGTCAGTGACGAGATCTGGGGCCAGTGGTACAAGCGCAACATCAGGCCGAATACCGACCGGCTCTCGGTAGAGGCGCACTTGCCGACAGAGCTGGAGCCGGAGTGCTGGGGCGTGACGTCGCTGCCGTCGGAGACGGACCTCGAACCATTGCCGGACGTTCAAACGCGGGTCGAGGGCGACCGCACGATCTACTCCTGGGACCGTACGGCAGAGGAGGACGACCTCGCCGAGGAGCGTCGGATTCGGCTGGACTGGTTCTTCTGGCAGCGCATTCCCGACAGCAGCGTCTGCGACGATGCGCCGAGCGTCCTTCGCCAGTTCGGCATCAGGCAGTTGCGTAGACCGGCGCGAGGGCGGAGGTCGTCGGACCTGCCGACCAAAACCCGGGCGATCAACTTCGATTCGCCAAGCGACCGGCTACTGGTCGTGCGGGTTCTCGCGCACCTGCGCCGCGTGGCCGGATGGGTCAACCGATATCACCTGTTCAAGCCTGAGGTGAGCATGGGGATCGCCGCCCCGCAGCTCGGTATGGCGTACGCCATCGCGATTGTCAAGGAGCCAGGTTCGCCCGACTACATCGAGTTGGTGAATCCGAGGGTGGTCGAGCGGACCGACGAGGAGGTCCGTGACTATGAGGGATGTCTGAGCTTCTTTGACGTCCGGGGCATCGTTGAGCGGCCCTACGGTCTGCGGGTGCGCCACTGGACAGCAGAGGGCAGCATGCGAGATGTCGTACTCACGGGGGGACTTGCCCGCAGCGTTGCCCACGAGATCGACCACCTCAACGGCAAGGTCTACACCGATGCCGACCGCATGCCCGTCGGCGAAGGGCCCATCGATGTCGTACGTTACCGTCGGCTCCGGGAGGGCGGCGTGTTCACCCCGTCGTTGCCGCCCCAGCAGTTGAGTTGGCGGCAGCCGGAGGCTCACGCCGACGCCACATGAGCTTCACCGTGAACGTTGCCGCGGTGGTCCCCTTGGTGAAGATGAGGCCGGTCTCTCCGCCGATGACAGTACGCGGCGCCTTCTCCAGCCACTTCGGAGCATGCGCTCAGAGGTTGCTTGATCGACCGGGGTAGCCGAGTTCTTCCTCAAGCATCTCGCGGATCTTGCGAAGCGTGCTGTCGTCTGCCTGCGTAAGCAGAGAGACCACCACACCGAGCTCGACCGCACGGCTAGCCGATGGCCGATCATGAGCCCGCCGCTTCGGTCGGTCTAGGTCTGCCTGCCCATCGGCCTCGTCCGGAGGGCCGCCGAGTGCGATGCGCCGAGCTTCGCGGATCCGGCTTGTGAACTCGACGAGGACCGGCTCATCGTTGAGCGGGTCGATGATGATGAGGTCCGGCTGTTCACCACCGGGCTGGACTCGTTCGATCGCGGCATTCGCACCGTACGCATCCATGAAGTTCGGCATCTGCCCGAGGGCAGGGGTGCGCTTGCCTACTTCGATCAGGCGCAGGTACTCGGGGGAGAGCCCGAGTTTGGTCGCCGCATCCGCGCGGGTCATGCCCGTCTTCCATCGCAGACGTTCCAACAACTCCCCGAATCGAAGGTTGTGCACCGTCCGCCCCGGCCCGACAGTCAGGTCGTAGGGAGGACGCGGGCGATCCACCCAGTGGGCATTCAACTGGTCCTCACCATCATCCACGCCCCGCACCATACACCAACTACTCATCTTGTTGGAAGTAGTTGCTTGGTGGCCATCCCTCGTTCTAACCTCCAACTACTGGCAACATGGCCAGCCACTTTGTTGGAGAGGACGGACATGGAGAATGACATGTGCCACTGCGGAGACGACGGTGCCGCACCCTCCGAGCGCGTGCAGCCCACGGGCGGGATCTACTCGCTGCCAGTTGTCGGGAACGCCGCCGCAGGAGTTCGCCAGTTCTACGACGACCTGGCCCCGTCGGACACCGACCGCACCGAGTTGCGGGTTGCCAAGGAGGTTCTCCGCTGGTCCTCGGCGGTCGCCGGAGCGGCGGCTGTTGCGGTGATGGTGCTGTGAGCCGGCCGGTCAGCACGGACGGGGTGCCGAGGAATTCGCGTTGCCCAGCGACCGCTCCCGAACGTCGTGCCACGGTGCGGGTGATAGTGCTGGCCGCACTCTCGTCGTCAATCCGCTGAAGGCACGACCGGGCGGCCCGTGCCGGCCCCCACGACGTACGCGGTGAAGTCGGTCGTGTCCTGGAGTCGGGATGCCTGGTTGTCATACTCGGGTCGTCCGCCTTCGCGTAGGCGCAGTGCTTCGCGAAGGATCCGGTGCCAGCGCTGGTCGTAGTAGGAGAGACCCCAGCGGCCGGCACCCGACTTGGTGGTCATCTCCCCGGTGACGATCAGGTGGTGCAGGCGGGCGACCCCGAGGACGCACCAGCAGCAGGCGTAGTCGAGGTCCGCCCCCGGCTCGTTGGCGGACGAGGTGGCGAGCTGGTCGGTGATGGTGCGCCAGTAGGTGTCGAGGTTGTCGACGGTGTAGCGCTGCAGGACATGCGAGTCGGTCCAGATAGCGAGGGTCGACAGATCCGGGCCAGTGACCGTGACGCCGTGCCGGGCCAACTCGTGCCAGGCGACGAGTGGGTCCAGGTGGCCGACTCGAAACTCGCGGTGCAGCACCACGGGCACCGGTGGCAGCGTCCTCGGATCGGATGCTAGATCCGAGACGAGCACGTGCATCCCGTCGAGATCGATCGGGGAGAACGCGGCCACCTGCTCGTGTGCCTGCCGCAGTTGCTCCACCTCGCCGTCGGTTGGCCGGTGGGTGAGGGTGGCGACGAAGTCTACGTCCGACTGGCCCTCGATCCACTCCCGGAACCCGGTGCCGCCAGTCAGGTAGAGGCCGGTCACCAGCCCCTTCGGAGCCAGCGAGAGGAAGTGGTGGCAGAGTTCCTGGACGGCCCCCGGGAGGTTCACGGGGTGACCCTACTCGCCGCATTCGAAGCCGAAGCCGCCCGCCGCTTTCTAGCTCGCCGGTCGATTGGGACTCAAGCAGGCAGCGAAAGCGGCCGCCCTGGCTCGCGGTGTCAGGCCGTACGGTAGTGGCCGGTGAGACGACCGAGCTTCATGGCCAGGTGCAGGCACAGCCGTTCGTTGCCGTCCTTGAGGTCGGTCCCGGCGAGCTGTTCCACCCGTTGCAGCCGGTAGTAGAGGGTCGTGCGGTGCAGTCGGAGTTTCTCGGCGGTGGCATGCGCGTTGCCCGCCAGGTCGAGGTAGGCCTCCAGGGTCTCCAGCAGCACCTGGTGGGCATCGTCGCGCAGCAGCCGCTCCAGCCCGGGGTGGACGCCCGCGACGTCGAGGTGCTGGCTGTCCAGTTGCGACAGCACCCGGTAGATGCCCAGGCCGGCCCAGGAGATCACCCGGCCCAGCGCGGGTAGTTGTGTGCCGACCCGGGCGGCCTGTGCGGCCTCCTGGTAGGACTCCACCGCGCTGGACAGCCCGGCGCGGGGCTGGCCGACCCCGGTCACGGTCCGGTCCACCGAGGCCAGGCCTCGGGTCGCGGTGCCCAGCGCCTCGTCCAGGTGCCCGGCGGAGGCTTCCGGCGAGGGGCGACCGGCGACCCGGTCGCCGCAGACCAGCAGCACCCCGTGGTCGTGCCAGACGAGGTGCAGCGTCTCCCGTACGCCGATCCACCGGCGGGTGGTGACCAGGGCCTGTTCCAGGGCGATCCGGGCCACCTCGTCGGGCTGCCGCCCGCCGGCCGGGACGAGCTGGGCGACGAGCGCGACGGTCGACCCGTCGGCGGCCACCACACCCTCATCCAGCAGCGCCCGCGCCGCGTGCTCGCGCGCCTGCCGGCCCTCCACCAGTAGGGTGCGGGTGGCCTCGGTCTCCCGCTGCGAGGCAAGCTCACCGAGCAGATTCTCTCGGTAGAGGGCCAGCGACAGGTCGGTGAAGGCACCGGCCGCGGTGGCGATGTCGGCGTCCGTCATCGAACCGTCCGCGTCGATGAACCAGACGAACCCGAGGAGCAGGTCGTCGTGCCGGATCGGTACGCAGACCCGCGCCAGCAGGTCCAGCTCGGTGCACGCGGGGGTGCGGATCGGTGCGCGCGCGGTGAGCACGCCCTTGCCCCGGAACCAGGCGATCACCTCCGGCGTCGTCTGCCGGCGAAGGATCGACATCCGGCGGACGTCGTCCATCGGGCCGTCGTGCTCGCTGTAGGCGACTACCCGCTGTCGCCGGTCCTCGATGAGGGCGGGTCGCCCCACCCGGGCGGCGACGGCGTCGACGATTCGCTGGAGCTCACCGTGCATGGATCTCCCCTGGTTACGCTGCGTGACAGGGACCGCGCGACCGTCAGTCCTTACCCTCCGGTGCGGGCGGGTCATCGCGCAAGGTCCACTGTCGAAGTCGCGACATAAGGACGGGCGGCAGCGCGACGGTTCCGGCATCTGTCCGAAGACCGGGGGCGACAGACGTTCCTAGGGTTCCGGTACGGACCGCACAAGTGCCGCCGCGCACGGTGCGGGTCAGATGACGGGCGGCGTCGGCGAAGAGGGGATTTCCGAGTGGGAACTGGTAGGCCCTGGCGGGGCGTGCTGGTCGCCATCACCACGCCGTTTCGCGCCGACCTCTCGGTCGACTTCGACAAGCTCCAGGAACACGTCCATTGGCTCGCCGCCGAGGGGTGCCACGGGGTCGCGCCGTGCGCGTCGATGGGGGAGTACCGTGCCCTCTCCGACGACGAGCGGGCCGCCGTGGTGAAGGCGACGGTGCAGGCCGCGCCGTCGGGCTGCGCGGTGGTGCCCGGTGTCGGCGGCTACGGCAGCAGGCAGGCCCGCCGCTGGGCGGAGCAGGCCGCCGAGGCCGGCGCCCACGGCGTGCTCGCGCGGCCACCCGACGGGCCCGCAGCCCGCGCCACCGACGTGGTCGCCCACTACCGGGAGGTGGCGGCGGTGGGCCTGCCGGTGGTCGCCCACAACGACCCGTACGACACCCGGCTGGACCTCACACCGGACCTGCTGGCGACCGTCGCCGAGATCGACGGGATCGTCGCGGTCAAGGAGGTCACCGGCGACGTACGCAGGCTGCACCGCCTACGGGACCTCTGCCCGCATGTCGACGTGCTGGTCGGCGCCGACGACGTGGTGCTCGAACTGGTGCTGTGCGGCGCCACCGGATGGGTCGCCACCCTGCCCAACGCGCTGCCGCGCCAGGCCGTGCGCCTGTACGAGTTGTGCGTCGCCCGCGACCTGGACCGGGCGCTGCCGCTCTACGCCGAGCTGCACCCGATCCTCGGCTGGGCCTCCCGGCCGGAAGCCGTACAGGCCGTCAAGCTCGCCATGGAGTGCGCCGGGCGGTTCGGCGGGCGGTGCCGCCCACCGCGGGGACCGTTGTCCGGGACTGTCGCCGAGCGGGTGCGCCGCGACGTGCTGCGGGCCCTCGCGGCAACGGCCGATCCGGCTTCCGGGGCCGGCCCTGGTTGATCCGCCGGTCCTTCAGGTGTCGGAAGTCGCCGGCCCACCTGCCGACATCTGCACGGTGACCGGCACCGGCTCGTACTCCTAGATTCGCTGCGCGGCCTGCTGACAAGTGTTCCGCGATACCCCCACCGGGACGCCGGCACCGCGTTTCCCTCCGATGAGAGGTGGTTCCGTGCACCGTGCTACCCCCCACCGAACCCGGCTGAGGCGGGCCGTGCTGGCCGCAGCCGTGGTTACCACGCTCGTGGCGACCGGTGCGGCGCAGGCCGCCGCGGCCCCGGCCAACCCGGCCGGCGGCACCGCGCCGTTCCAGGTCCTCGACCCGCAGGTCTGGCAGAACCCGGACACGATGACCTGGAACGACTACAAGGCCGTGCCCGGCAGGAACTGGGCCGACCCGAGCGTGTCGGGCTCGGTCCGCAACTTCAAGATCGCCTTGGTGGCGCTCGACTATCCTGACGAGACGTTCGCGGTCTCCCAGCGGGCCCGCTCGACGGTCTTCGGCAACCCCCAGTCCGTCGCGACGAACATCCCCCGGGCGGACGTGCCGAAGTTCTACCAGGACTTCCTGAACACCCCGAACACCCTCAACAAGGGCCACACCCTGCACGAGTACTGGATGCAGGACTCCAACGGCCGCTACGGCGTCGACCTCACCGGGTTCGGGCCGTACCAGGTGCCGGCCAAGTCCTACCAGTACGGGCTGGACAACGGGTTCAACCCGGGCGCCTGCCCGAGCGGCGACGTGTGCGGCAAGAACATCCGCACCGACGGCCTGGGCGCCTGGCGGGCGGCCGTCGGCGAGGAGGTCGCCAACCAGTACGAATTGGTGTTCATCCTCAGCGCTGGCCAGGACGAGTCGTCGACCTGGCAGGAGTTCGGGCAGATGATCTTCCAGAACAAGGAGGACGTGCCGGACGCCTGGGGCCCGCCGGACCCCAACCTGCCGAACTGGGCGAAGACCCGCTACGTGGACTGGACCTCGTGGAAGGCGGCGGCGACGTTGTGGCCGAACGCCGGCGGCGGCTCCTCGACGCAGGGGGAGAGTTCCGGCATGGGCGTCTACGCGCACGAGTTGACCCATCTGCTGGGCATCGGCGACAACTACAACAACCCGTACGGCGAGCCGCTGCGCAGGGCGTACACAGGTATCTGGAGCATGATGTCGCGCGGGTCGTTCAACGGCCCGGGCGGCCCGCACACCCGCTGGCAGATTCCGCCGACCAACGGCGGCTCGATGGGTTCGCTGCACACCGTGCGGGACAAGCTCAAGATCGGCCTGCTCGGTGAGGAGCACGTGCTGCGGCTGTCGCGGGAGTCGCTGGCCTCCTCGGGCCTGGTGGTCGCGCAGGTCACGGCTCGGGCGGTCGACGCCGGCCCGAAGGGTCTGACCGGCGTGAACATCGCGCTGAACAAGGACCTGTCGCCGACGTGCGGAGTCAGCACCGACCCGTTGTGCGACGGTGGCAGCTTCAACAACTACACCGTCGAGGTCGTCGACCGGATGGGCGCGGACTCCTTCACGCCGGACAGTGGCGTGCTGCTGAGCAAGACGAAGAACGCCGACAGCGCGCCGTTCCAGTGGGTGGTGGACGCCAACCCGCAGGACATCGACATGATCGACTTCTACCGGCCCGACGGCACCCCGCAGAAGATCACCATGGGTGACTACCGGCAGCTCTCCGACGCGCTGTTCCACGCCGGGGCGGACACCGGAAGCCAGTACGAGTATGTCGACGCGGCCAACCGGCTGCACCTTTACGTCATCGACCTCAAGCGGGACTCGGCCGGCTCGCTGTCCTACACCGTGGCGGTGCGTTCGCTGGATGGCACCGGCGGGCCGAGCAGTCACGGCGTACTACTGGGCAAGGGTGAGGTGACCGGCGGCGGCAAGCCGACCAACCGCGGGGTGACCTGCTCGTTCGAGCTGACCAACACCGGTTCGTACTCGGCCGGCGGGCAGCAGCACCCGGAGGACGTCAGCGCGTACCTGAAGTCGGACGTCTACCGGCTGTCAGCGGAGGTGGCCGGCAAGGGCTGGCGGACCTGGCTGCCCAACCAGCTCGCCACCGCGCAGTTCGGCAAGGCCACCACGGTCAAGGTGTCGGTGGGTGCCTCCGCCGCCGCCGCGGACACCGGTTTCGTGAAGCTCACCGCGACCTCGGAGAGCGACCCGACGAAGACGGTGACCAAGCAATGCCGGGTCGAGAAGTCCTGACCGGCGTCCGAGGTTGAACCCGTTCCTGCTCGGGTCGGCGGCCTGCCGCCGCCGACCCGAGCAGGCAGGCGGAAGGAGGATGACGTGCGGCGAAGCATCATGACTCTGCTGCCCCTGCTGCTGACCGGCGCGACCGGCTGCGGCTCCGTCGGCGCCGCCCAGGAGGCGGTCTCCCCGACGACCGTCCGGGTTCTGGTGCGCGACATCAACATTCGGGCCGCGGGCGTGGACTGCGCCGGCACCGGTCCGTACCAGCACTTCCACAACCGGGCGCCGTTCCGCGTCCTCGACCCGGACGGGTCGGCGCTGGCCAGCGGGCAGCTGCCGGCGGGGACCGCGGTGGCCGCGGTCGCCGAGGATCTTGGGGTCGAGCGCCTGCCCACCTACTGCGAGTTCGCCGTCGGGGTGCGCGTGCCACAGCGGACCTCCTATCGGCTAGAGGTGGACGGCGAGCCGGCGCTCGACCTGACGCCGGACAGCAGCGAGGGCCCGGCGCTGGTGGCGGTGGTCCCGTCATGAGGCAGGCCCTCCTGCCGCTGTTGCTAGCGGCGGCGCTGCTGGGCGGATGCAGCACGCCCGAGCCCGAACCCGCGCCGGCGCCCGTCGGAGGGGCGGCGGCGCTGCCGGGGCCGGTCCCCGCCGATCTGGCGTTGCGCCCGGTGCCCGGCACCGCCCCCGCCGCCCCGGCGTTCACCGGCGCGCTGACCGACGGCACCCCGTTCGCCGTCGCCGAGCTGTGGGCGCAGCGTCCCGTCGTGCTCACCTTCTTCAGCTCCTGGTGTACCACCTGCGCCAGCCACCAGGCCGCCCTCAGCGAGCTTGCCCGCAGCTATCAGGACCGGGTGCTCTTCGTCGGTGTGGCCGGCGCGGACCACGCCGACGAGGTCCAGGACTACCTCCGCGCTCACCGGGTGGAGTATCCGGTCGTCCTGGACGACCAGCAGACGATCTGGCGTTCGTACGCGGTGCGGGAGCCGCCGGCCGTCGTGCTGGTGGCCAAGGGTGGCGCCCTGCTCCGGGGCTGGCCGGGTGGCCTGGACGCCCCGACACTCGACCGGCGGCTGCGGGAGCTGGTGTTGGCCGACCAGCCGTAGTTCCGTCGCCCAGGGCCCCGTCGAACCACACCCGGCGAAGTTCCTACATGTGCAGGTGGTGGCACCGGTCACCGGCTCGTAGCGTACGCAGCCTCGAACACATCAAGGAGCTTGCATGGCTACAGTGGGAACGCGCTGGCGCGCAGGCGCGGCCGTACTGTCCGCGACAGTGCTCGCCGCCCTCGGCGCGGCGCCGCAGGCGCTGGCGGCGGACGACCCGCCGTCGATCGTCGTCCAGGACGGCGTCACCCAGCCGGTGTTCGGCTACGCCGACGCCATCCGGGAACGCCTCTTCATCGACTCCACCTTCGACAGCGACAACGACGGTCTGCGCGACATCATCGCGTTCGACCTGATGCGGCCCGCGGCCACCGCGCAGGGGCTCAAGGCCCCCGTGGTGATGGACGCCAGTCCCTACTACTCGACGGTCTGCCGAGGCAACGAGTCCGAGTGCAAGGCGGACCTCGACGGCGACGGGCTGCTGGACAAGTGGCCGTTGTTCTACGACAACTACTTCGTTCCGCGCGGCTACGCGGTCATCCTGCTGGACATGGTCGGCACCAACAACTCCACCGGCTGCCCGACGACCAACGCCAACCAGGACAACCTGAGTGCCAAGCAGGCCATCAACTGGCTCAACGGTCGGGCCACCGCCCGCAACGCCGCCGGTGAGATCGTCAAGGCCGGCTGGCACAACGGCAAGACGGGGATGATCGGCAAGTCGTACGACGGCTCGCTGGCCATGGCCACGGCCGTGACCGGCGTGCCGGGCCTGACCACCGTCGTGCCCATCAGCGGACCGACCGAGTACTACGACTACGTGCGCAGCAACGGCGTGATCACCCGTGGCAACAGCTACGTGGCGTCGCTGGCCAACACGGTCACCAACCCCGAGCGCCGGGAGTACTGCAAGCCGGTGCGCGACGCGCTGGCCGCCGCCGACGGCGACGAGCACGGCGACTACACGGCCTTCTGGAACGAGCGCAGCTACGTCAAGAAGGTCCCCAACGTCACCGCCAGCGTGCTGCTCTACCACGGCCTCAACGACGACAACGTCCGGCCGGACCACTTCAGCAAGTTCTGGTACGCCCTGGCGGAGAACAACGTGCCGCGCAAGCTGTGGCTGTCGCAGGAGGGCCACGTCGACCCGTTCGACTCGCGCCGCGCGGTGTGGGTGTCGACGCTGCACCGGTGGTTCGACTTCTGGCTGCAGAACGTCGCCAACGGCATCATGGACGAGCCGCGGGTGGACCTGGAGCGCTCCGCCGACGTGTGGGAGACCCACGCCGACTGGCCGATCCCCGGCAAGGCCGACACCGAGGTCTTCCTCCAGCCCGGCACCACCGGCGCGGGCGGTCTCGGGCTGGTGCCCGCCGCGAAGCCGGCCGCTGGGGCGTTCCAGGACAGTCGTACGCAGAGCCAGAACACCATGATCCTCAACCCGGACGTGGTGCAGCCCAACCGGCTGGCCTTCCTCTCCGCGCCACTCTCCGCGCCGCTGCACATCTCCGGCACCCCCACCGTGCACCTGCGGGCCTCTGCCGACCAGACCGACACCAACCTCGGGGCGATCCTGGTCGACTACGGCACCGACGAGCGGGTCGCGCACCGGGCCTCCGGCGAGGGGATCATCACCCTGACCACGGAGGACTGCTGGGGCGAGAGCAGCCCGACGGACGACGGCTGCTACAAGCAGACGACGAAGCGGGTGGCCACTGCGGACAACGAGCTGGTCACCAAGGGCATCATGGACGCCCAGAACCGGCAGTCGATCCGCGTCGCCGTGCCGCTGGTGCCGGGGGAGTCGTACAACTTCAGCTTCCCGCTGCTACCGGAGGACTACGTCTTCAAGCCCGGCCACCGGATCGGCGTAATCATTGTCGCCAGCTACCCGCAGTACTCCAGCCAGGCGGACACCACCGCCGCGAACCTTCAGGTCGCGCTGAAGAGCAGCAACATCGTCCTACCCGTGGTCGGCGGCACCGCCGCCGCGCACGCCGCCGGCCTCTGACCGGCTGACCGCCGGGCCGCCCGGCGCGGCTCGTCACCAGGGCGGCCCGGCGATCAACTCTCCGTAGAGGGAAGCCGATCGCCGGGTCGTCCCGCTGCCGGCACCTGGCCAACCAGCCGGGGAAGCCACCAAGGGCGAGGACCGTCGGCGCTCCTCGCTCAGCCCGCGGTGATCACCTACACCCCGGCATTCCGCCCAACGATCCTCATCGGACGGGCACGCGGGCTACGAGGCGTCTCTTAGCCTCGGCGCCTGGCGGCGGTAACCGAGGAACTCGGGCTCCCGGAGCCGGACCTGCCAACTGCGGTGGCGGGAGCTTGGGCGGCCAACGTCCCGAGGGCGCGCCCGACGTCCGGGGGCCTTGTCATGGGTGTGGCGATTGCTGCGTGAGTATCAGCTGTCCGAGTTCCTGGGTGCATCGAGTGAGTGCGACGTAGAGGCCGTTCCAGCCGCGCGGTTCAGTGGCGATGCCCTGCGGGTCGATGAGTAGCGTCGCGTCCCATTCCAAACCCTTGGACTGGGTTGCGGTGAGCACTGGCACATCACTCAGCACGCCCAGGAGTTCGGCGACGCGGTCGGCGGGGGCGATGACGCCGACCATGCCGCCATGCCACCGTTGTTGTAGTTGTCGCACCGCTTGGGCGGCGGCGCCGGCAAGCTCGGCGGGTGTGATCGTGAGCGTCCAGGGGACGATGCCGGAGGAGCGTACCGCTCGTGGCGGTGTGTTATGGCTGCCAGCTTTGGTCAAGACCGGCTCGGTGAGGTCCATGACCTCGCGTGGTGTCCGGTAGCAAATGGTGAGTTCCGCGGCGGTCCAGCGGTCTCCAAAGGCAGCCTGCACCGCCTGTGCCCAGCTGGTGTGCCGGTGCGCTGCCTCCGCCTGGTCGATGTCGCCGACTGCGGTGATGGAGCGGCTGGGGCAGCGCCGTAGAACCATTTGCCACTGCATCTCGGACAGCTCTTGCGCCTCGTCGATGACGACGTGGCCGTACACCCAGCTGCGCTGCCGGCGAGCACGGTCGGCGACGAACTCGCCCTGTGGCTGCGGGGCGTCGCCCTCGCCGAGCAGGTCGGCGAGGGCGTCGAGCAGAGGGATGTCGCTCGATGCCCATGGGGCGGGTTCGGTCGAGACGGCGGTGATCTCCTCCGGGGACAGTTGCGGGGCGAATCGGGCCAGCAGGGTGCGGTCGGTCAGGAGTTCACCCAACAGGGTTTCGGCCTCGAGGGTGGGCCACCATGCCTCGATGAAACGGGCGATGGTGGCGTCCTCGGCAATACGACAACGAATTTGTTCGATTTCCTCCTCGGAGAGCAATCCGTCGATGTCACTGCCGGTGGGCGTCCGGGCGGAGTGGTGGTCCTGCCCCATGCTCCTGTCGACGCGGGCGAGGATGTCCTCGAAGCCCTCCTCCATCTCCTCCATCAGCGCCTCGCGTTGCTCGGCGACAACGTCGGTAAGGAGATGGTGTAACTGCTCGGCGAACGCAGCGCGGGCGCGGTGATACGGGCGTCCCTGCACCGCCGAGGCGAGCGCCTGCGCCACTGTTGCGGCGGCGATGACGTAGAACTCACCCTCCCAGCGCAGCTTCAGCTCGCGGGGCCGGGGGAGCAGCGACGTGACGTAGTTGGCGAGCGCGTGCTGCCAGAGGGCGCGGCCCTTGATCTCGGCGAGAAGCCGGCTCTCGTCGCGGCCCACGCGGATGCCGGTCAGCAGCGTGTCGCAGGTCGCCGAGACGACGGCGGTCTCACCGAGCGCGGGCAGCACCTGGGCGATGTACCGGAGGAACCGCGGCGAGGGGCCGAGGACCAGGACCGCTTGCTCGGCCATCCTTCGGTAGGTGAACAGCAGGTAGGCGACGCGGTGCAAAGCGACCACGGTCTTGCCGGTACCGGGACCGCCCTGAACGATCAGCGGACCGGTCGCCTCGGCCCGGATGATGTCGTCCTGTTCGCGTTGCAGCGTGGAGATCGCCGTTGACATGCGACCGGTGCGTCGCTGGTCGAGGGCGACAAGAAGAGCGCCTTCGCCCACGAGTTCCGCCGTCATCGTCCCGTCCAATGGCTCGTCGTCCACGTCGACGACGGTCGACCCAGCCGTGCGTATGTGACGGCGCCGTGCCTGACCTTGTGGGTCGACCGCCGTAGCGGTGTAGAACGGCCGAGCCGCGGGAGCGCGCCAATCCACAAGCAGTGGCTCACTGTCCTCGCTGTCGTTGCGGAGACCGACGCGGCCGATGTGTCGCACGATGCCATCAAGACCGTCGAGGCGGCCGAAGACGAGCCCTTCCCGTGCTCGCCGCAGCTCTTCGTGCTGCTGGCGGAGCATGCGCTGCCGTGCCCGTTCCAAAGCGTCCCGGGCCTCTGACGACAGCTCGACCTGCAGGTGGTTGGCCAGCCTGTCCCGCCGAGCCGTTGCCAGGTCGAGAAACGCCTGTTCCTCGGCGACCGCGGATCGGCGTGCGACCCCCTCTTCGGTAGAGGTCGGCAGTTCGCCGTCCGGTGCTGCGTCGTTGACGCCAACAGTGCCGTTACTCAGAGCAGACTTCCGGCGCATTCGCAAACCCTTGTATCGGTGTTCTGCGCGGCCCGGGATGAGCCGCAGCGCGTTCCGGCGGCAAGCCTAGGGCCGGTTTCTCTTATCGGCCAGGAAGTCCAACGGCAGAGATGGGCATCTCAATGCCTTGCCGATCCGGGTCGCTTGTGGCCTCACCCAATCTTGATTCGCTCATTGACAGGTCGATCCTCATCTGATCTGCGGATGCGCTCCAACCAACCATTCGAGGGTGCCATTCATGCTCGTTTCCCGTGACGGTTCAGCCCAGCACCGGCCCGCTTTTGATCACCCGGCGGCTCACACAGGAAGCAACGCGCCCGGGGTCCGCATCGAAGTGAGCCGGGGACGGCCGCACTGACGCGGCCGTCCCCGGGTTGTTGCGGATGCAGCGGCGTCGCTCGAGCAAGCACGATCGGGGTCGCCTTCCTGCTGGCGAAAGACGGCGAAACGTCGGCATTGGCGCGTGGTGAACGACGGGTATCCCGAACGGCGGTGCTGCGTCGATCATTGCCCGAGGATAGATATGAGTCACTCTCACCTCCGGGTGGAACGCCCGGCGCGGAGGGCGAGACGTCGGCACCAGAAGCTGGGCGTACCGAACGGCCCGACTCCGCGTCCCCGGAGGATCGCCATGCCTCGTTCCGCTCCCCGTAACTGGCTCGCGGCGTTCAGCGCCGCCGCCCTGACCGCGAGCGTCCTGACGGTGACCCCGCCGTCACCTGCGCTGGCCGCCAGCACGTTCGCCGCCAACGACTACTGCCTCGGCCAGTGCGCCGACATCCTGCCCCCGGGGCAGAACGGCAACGCCACACTTGTCGCCATCCTGGCGCACCAAGCGTTCGGCACCCGCCCGGCGCACTCCAGCGACCAGCTCGACGAGTACGCGAACCTGGTCTACAACTACGCCGGGCTGACCGACGAGCAGATCGCCCACTTCTACAACGACGCGTCGTTCGGCGTCCCGGCCGCGCAGGTCGAGAGCACCGTCTCGCCGCGCGCGGACGTCACCATCGTGCGGGACAAGGCCACCGGCGTCCCGCACATCACCGGCACCACCCGCGCCGGCACCATGTTCGGCGCGGGCTACGCCGGGGCCCAGGACCGGCTCTGGGTGATGGACCTGCTGCGGCACGTCGGCCGTGGCAACGTCAGCTCGTTCGCCGGCGGCGCGCCCGGCAACCGGGAGCTGGAGCAGAGCGTCTGGGCCAACTCGCCCTACACGGAGGCGGACCTCCAGGCCCAGGTGGAGGCGCTGCGCACCAAGGGCGTTCGGGGCCAGCAGCTCTATACCGACGTGGTCGACTACATCGCCGGTATCAACGCCTACATCGACAAGTCGATCGCCGAGGACAACTACCCGGGTGAGTACGTGCTCGCGGGCGCCGGCAAGCCGAAGCACTTCACCATGACCGACCTGATCGCCACCGCCGGGGTGATCGGCGGGCTCTTCGGCGGTGGTGGCGGCAGCGAGATCCAGTCCGCGCTGGTCCGGGTGGCCGCCCGGGCCAAGTACGGCGCAGGCGAGGGCGACCGGGTGTGGACGGCGTTCCGCTCGCAGAACGACCCGGAGACCGTGCTCACGCTGCACGACGGGCAGAGCTTCCCGTACGGGGCGACGCCGCCTGGCGCGACCAGCGCGGTGCTCCCCGATGCCGGCTCGGTGGTCGCGGAGCCCCTCGCGTACGACGCCACCGGCGGGGCCGCCTCCCGCACCGGCGCCAGCACCGCCACTCAGGGGCTGCTCGGCGGCCTGTCCAACCTGCGCGCGCACGGCATGTCCAACGCGGTCGTGGTCTCCGGACGGCACACCACCACCGGCAACCCGGTTGCCGTGTTCGGGCCGCAGACCGGCTACTTCGCGCCGCAGTTGCTGATGCTCCAGGAGCTGCAGGGGCCGGGCATCAGCGCGCGCGGCGCCGCGTTCGCCGGGCTCAACCTCTACGTGCTGCTCGGCCGCGGCCAGGACTACGCGTGGAGCGCGACCTCCTCCGCACAGGACCTCACCGACACGTACGCGGTGCCGCTGTGCACCACCGACGGCAGCGCACCGACGCTGCGTACCAACCGCTACCTCTACCACGGGCAGTGCCTCGCCATGGAGGCGCTGGAGCAGCGCAACTCCTGGTCCCCGACGCTGGCCGACTCCACCCCGGCCGGCTCGTACACGCTGCGCGCGCTGCGCACCAAGTACGGCCTGGTGGCCCACCGAGGCATGGTGAACGGGCAGCCGACCGCGTTCACCAAACTGCGCTCGACCTACCGGCACGAGGCTGACTCGGCGATCGGCTTCCAGGCCTACAACGATCCGTCGGCGATGGGCAGCGCGGCGGCCTTCCAGGCGTCCGCGGCCAGCGTCGGCTACGCGTTCAACTGGTTCTACGTCAACTCGACCGAGGCGGCGTACTTCAACTCCGGCTCGAACCCGGTCCGTCCGGCCACCGCCGACCCGAACCTGCCCACCAAGGCCGAACCAGCGTACGAGTGGGCCGGCTGGAACCCGGACACCAACGACGCCACCTACACGCCGGCGTCGGCCCACCCGCAGTCGGTCAACCAGGACTACTACGTCAGCTGGAACAACAAGCAGGCGCAGGACTTCGGGGCGGCGGACGGCAACTTCAGCTTCGGCTCCGTACACCGGGGGCAGTTGCTCGACGGGCCGGTGCGCGCCGCGATCGCCCAGCGCAAGCTCGGCCGCGCCGACGTCGTCAAGATCATGGCGGATGCGGCGGTGACCGACCTGCGTGGCCAGCAGGTCCTCGGCGACCTGCTGCGGGTGCTGGACAGCACGCCGGTCACGGATCCCGCGCTGGCCGGCGCGGTGGGCAAGCTGCGGGCCTGGCAGCAGGCCGGCGCCCGCCGGGTGGAGACGTCCCCCGGTTCCAAGGTCTACCAGCACGCGGACGCCATCCGGATCTTCGACGCCTGGTGGCCGCTGCTGGCCTCGGCCCAGTTTCGCCCCGGCCTCGGGCCGGACCTCTACGCCGCGCTTGTCGACGCCATCGAGGTGAACGAGGCGCCGTCGGGCGGCCAGAACGGCGGACGCGACGGCGCCGTGAACTGGGCGTTGCAGGGTCAGGCCCACAAGGGCTCGTCGTTCCAGTACGGCTGGTGGGGCTACGTCGACAAGGACGTGCGTACCGTGCTCGGCGATCCAGTCGCCGGCGGGCTCGGTCGCGCCTACTGCGGCAATGGCAACCTCGCCGCGTGCCGACAGTCCATGCTCGACACCCTCGGCCAGGCCGTCACGGTGCCGGTGACCACGGTCTACCCGGGCGACAAGTCCTGCGGGGCCGGCGACCAGTGGTGCGCCGACTCGATCGCCCAGTCCGGGCTCGGCGGCATCACCCACCCGCTGATCGCCTGGCAGAACCGTCCCACCTACCAGCAGGTCGTTTCGTTCCCGGCACGCCGGGGCGACGACGTCACCAACCTGGCCCAGGGTCGCCCGACCAGCGCGTCGAGCACCCAGTTCCTGACCAGTCACACCCCGGACAAGGCGGTCGACGGCGATCTCGGCAGCCGGTGGGCCAGCAGCTACAACGACAACCAGTGGCTCCGGGTCGATCTCGGCGCGGCCCGCAGTGTCAGCCGGGCGGTGCTGCGCTGGGAAGCCGCACACGGCACCTCGTACCGGATCGAGGTCTCCGGCGACGGCAGCGCCTGGACGCCGGTGTTCACCACCACCACCGGCAACGGCGGCGTCGACAACGCCACCTTCGCCCCGGTCACCGCCCGCTACGTGCGGGTGTACGGGGTCAAGCGGGCTACCTCGTACGGGTTCTCGCTCTACGAATTCGAACTATACGGACGGTGAGCTTGCCCGGAGGGGCGGCGGGAACCGCTCGCCGGCCCCTCCGGGACGTGCGCAGCGCCGTGGCCGGCCAGGCGGCCAGGCAACTGGTGACCCTTGCCCAAATCATCTTAGTCATTAAGATATTCGCATGGGCATATCGACAGACATCTCAGTGGCGATCGCCGGCGCCGGCCTCTCCGGCCTCTGCCTCGCCCAGTACCTGATGCGCGCCGGCATCGACGTGCACGTCTACGAGCGAGATCCGGGCCCCTTCGTCCGGCGGCAGGGCTACCGGATCATTCTCGACCGGTACGGGCTGGACGCGCTGCGCGAGAGTCTGCCGCGCTCGCTGTACCACCTGGCGCTGACCACCGGCGACGAGCCCGGCGGGCAGCTGCGCTTCACCGACAGCCGGCTGCGGGACGCGTTCACCATCACCTTCAAGAACGAGCCACACGCGACCCGCCAGGTCGACCGGCTGACCCTGCGGTCGATCCTGCAATCTGGGCTGGACGGGCGCATCCACTACGGCAAGGAAGCCGTCGCGGTGGACAGCGGCGGCTCGGCTGGGCTGCGGCTGCGGTTCTCCGACGGCGCAGCCGCCGCGGCGACCGTCGTCGTCGCCGCGGACGGCGTCGGCTCGGCGCTACGCGCGCAGCTCATGCCGGACGCTCACCCGGCGAACACCCTGATGGCGGGCATCTACGGTCGGTCGCCCCTGCACCGCAACGGCGAGAGCGTCATTCCGGACGCGCTGCGTACCAGCGGGGTCCTGGCCATCGCCGACCGGCCGGGCCGCGCCTTCTTCTTCACCTCGATGCGGTTCGGCGAGAGCCCGCAGGAGGCGTTCGCGCGCCTGGCCCCGGGCAGCTATGCGCCCACTGGCTACGACTACGTCATGTGGGGACTACTGCTGCGGCAGGAGGAGGTGCCCGTCGGCATCCGTGGGGACCTGCTGGCGCTGTGGAGACTGGCTTCCCAGCTGAGCGGGGACTTCCACCCGGTCATCCGGCGGCTGGTCGGCACGGCCGAGCTGGACGCCACGGTGCTCAACCTCTTCGCCAGCGGCCGGCGCCCGCGCCGCTGGGCGGTGCCCCGGGCGACGATGATGGGCGACGCCGTGCACGTCATGCCGCCGTTCGGCGCTCATGGTGGCAACACGGCGCTGCGCGACGCCGCCCTGCTCGGCCGCCGGCTGGTCCAGGCTCGGGCGAGCGGCACGCCGGTGGAGGAGGCGATCGCTGGCTACCAGGACGAGATGGTGCCCTACGCCTTCCGCGCCGTCGACACCGCCGCCGGGCTGATGCGCCGCCTCACCGGAGGCGCGGCCGCACCGCACTGGGTGCTGACCCGCGTGTTACCTCGGCTGCACCGGGTCACCGTGCCGGAGGCATGATTGCGGGCATGTCCCACGAGCCGGCCCGTGCGTCCGCGATCGCCGACCTCATGCGCGCCGGGCGGGAGATGTCGCGGCTGTCCATGGTGTTCCGGTACGCCATCGCGGAGCGGCTCGGCCTCACCGTGAGCGACCTGGAGTGCCTGGACTACCTGGCGGACGTCGGATCCGCCACCGCGGGGCAGGTCGCCGAGCGGACCAACCTCACCACCGGGGCGGTGACCAGCATGCTCCGCCGGCTCCAGCAGGCGGGCTACGTGACGGCCGAGCGTGATCCGGCGGACCGGCGGCGGGTGATCGTCACCCTGCGGCCGGAGCGAGTCGCCGAGTTGAAGCGACCGTACGAGCGGTTCGCCGAGCGGGCGGAGCGGCTCGTCGAGGGCTACAGCGTCGAGGAGCTCATGCTGCTGGTCCGGCACTATGACCGCATGCAGGCCATGTACCTCGCGGAGTTGGACGGCCTCCCCAGCAGGTAGCGGGGCCGCGATCGCAGGGGGACCACTATGACCGGGCTCGCGGAGCAAGCCCTGGCCCAGATCACCATCCCCGACCTCTCGGACGTGCGGGGCAACGTGACGCTCCCGGCCACGGTGGCGGCGGTGCCGGGCGTGGCGGTGAGTTGGAGGTCGTCCAAACCGGAGGTCGTCTCCGACGCAGCCGACGGTGCGATCGCACCGGGGGTGGTGCGGCGGCCGCCGGCGGGGTCTGCCCCGGTGACGGTGACACTTACCGCGTGCGCCATCGTCGGCGGAGACCGCGCATGTCGTGACTTCGTCCTGACGGTGCGGCCCGCCGTGAAACTGGCGCCGTTCTCCCGCTACGGCATGACGAACTTCGCCAGGTCCAACAGCCAGGCGGGACAGCAGATCTACATGGCCACCAGCGTCGGCAATGACGCGACCCGCTGGACGGCGGCCAAGGGCGGGCAGGTGTTCCTCCAGTCCACCAAGGGCATGCATGCCGTGCGGGATCCGTCCATCGTCCGCTCGCCGGAGGGGGACAGGTTCTACCTCGTCGCTACGGACCTGAATGTCGATGGCCGGGCGTACGGGTGGCAGAACTGGGACTGGGCACAGAGCGGCGCGAGCCGCTACATCGAGGTGTGGGAATCCACCGACCTGCGAACCTGGTCCGAGCAGCGGCACGTCCTGGTGGCCCCGGAGGAGGCGGGCATGGCGTTCGCGCCGGAGGCCATCTGGGACACGTCGATCGGGGCCTACGTCGTGTACTGGACGTCGTCGGTGTATCCGACCGGGACGTACTACACGCCCGACCGCACCGACCCGAACGGTCGCTACCCGCTGACCCGGAACCAGACCCTCTACACCACCACGCGGGACTTCGTGACCTTCACGCCACCGCAGGCGATGATCGACAGGCCCGGGCACGGGACGCTGGACGCCGTCATCATCCAGGACGACGAGGACGGCTCCTACCACCGCTTCGTCGCCGACCGCACCTCCACCGGCGTCGGGACCACCAAGTACGTCCCGTCGTGCGGCTCGGAGGACATCTACCAGGAGCGGGCGACCTCGGTGCTCGCGCCGAACGAGCAATGGCAGCTGGTCAAGGGCTGCATCACCCACGACACAATGGCTACCACCTACGCCGAGGCGCCGATGGTGGTGAAGGCCAACCCCGGCGACGTACGCGGTCAGGGCTACTACCTCTATGCCGACCAGATATGGCTCGGGTCACCGTCGGGAACCCGCCTGGAGGAGCAGCTGCATCCGTATTGGGGTGACGACCTCGCCTCCGGGCAGTGGACCCCCATCGACTGGGCGCAGAAACCGGATTACGGCCTGGCTCAAGGCGTCATGCGCCACGGGAACATCTTCGCGCTGACCCAGGCAGAGCATGCTGCGCTGCGCGGCGCTGACCCGTCGTCGATCTCGGTGCGGACCCTTCCGGCGCGGACCAGCTACGCCCTCGGTCAGGCCCTCGACCTCACCGGCCTCGTCGTCACGGCCGACTACACCGACGGTGTCCAGGATGAGGTCCTGCTCGCCGGACACGGCGGATACACCGTTTCGGGGTACGACCCGAACAGGCCGGGGAGGCAGAGCGTGACCGTCTCCTACACGGTGGCGGGTCAGACCCGGACCAGCTCGTTCCAGGTCGAGGTCGGACTGCTGCGGGCGGGCCCGGCGTGACGCCGAGCCCGCCCGTTTCAGTCGGCCGTGATCACCGTGTGAGGGAGGCGAGTCGGAACTGCTGGTTGGTTTGTCCGTGGCAGTCGTAGAGCTGGATCTGTGCTCCGTTGGTGGTGCTCCAGGCGTCCAGGCAGCGCCCGGACTGGACGTTGCTGATGGTGCCGTTGGAGTTGACGTTCCACTGTTGGTTCGTTTGGCTGTGGCAGCTGTAGATCTGCACTGCCGCGCCGTTGCCGGCGCCTGCCGCGTCGAGGCACATGGTGCCGTACACCTGGAGTTGTTTGTTCGAGGTGTAGGTCCATGCCTGGTTGGTCTGTTTGTTGCAGTCGTAGAGCTGCACCCGGGTGCCGTTGTTACGTGAGGCGTTGGGTACGTCGATGCAGCGCCCGGACTGCGTGCCGACGATCTCGCTGGCGGAGCCGGGTGGGACGGTCGGCGGATCGGTGGGGGTCGGCGTCGGGGTGGTCGGCGTCGAGGGCAGCAACGGGCAGGTGCTGCGGGAGGTGACCACACCGCTGGAGTCCAGCAGCGGGCAGAGGAACTGGCTGTACCGGGCGTCGTTGTCGATGAACATCTTGACGAACGGCAGCATGGTCCGGACCATCACCGGGTTCGACCGCCCGACCATGAACCCATGATCCGCGCCGGCGACCTCCAGGTAGACGCTCTCCGTCGTGGCCGGGAGGCTGTTGTACAGGCCGGTGGCGTAGGACGGGGTGACCACCGTGTCCGCCTGTCCAGAGAAGATCATCGTGGGCACCCGGTCGTTGGCCAGGTTCGACGACGGCGAGTACGGCGCGATGCCGACCACTGCCTTCAACGACGAGCGCCGGGTTGCCGCGCTCAGCGCGCCGCCGCCGCCCATGGAGTGACCGGCGACCGCCAACCGGTTGGGGTCGACGCGGTCGCGTACCGGGCTCTGCTGGGTGAGGTAGTCCAGTGCGGCGAGCAACTGGGTGCCGCGGGCCGTGTCGAAGTCGTTGCGGCTGTTCGTTTCGATACCGATCACGACGAAGCCGTGGGAGGCCAGCCATGGTCCCATCCAGGCCAGCTCGGCGGAGAACAACGCGGTGTAACCCGGCGAGATCGCGATGGCTCCGAAGGTCCCCTGGCTGGTGTCGGTCGGGTAGTAGATCCGGCCGCCGTTGAAGCCGTACCCGGTCGGGACGCTTACCGACGTGTTGGCGAAGGGGCCATTCACGGCGGTGACGCTGCTGCGGGTGGGGTCCGGGCCCCGCTGGTAGGGGTTGTCGGCGGCCGATGCCGACCCGGTCGCCACGGTGATGGTGAACAACCCGACTGCGACTGCGATCCCGGCCGCGGCGAGCTTGAACAGCCGTGCCCGGAGACGGGGCGACACTCGGCCAGTATGGGTGTTCCCCGAGGCCGGGGGGTGGTTTGCGGGTCCTCGCACTGTCGGTACCTCCTGGTGGTGGGTGGGTGCGGGACGGGCGGGCTCGCCGTGGTGCCGAGCCCGCCCGCCCCGGCGCTGTCCGGTCGTCAGCGCTGCAGCGTCAGCAGACCCGGCCGGTACGGCAGGAGGCCGTAGTCACCGCCAGAGCTGGGAGAACGCCCCTGGTAGAGCAGTTGCAGGTTGCAGGCGTCGACGGTCATGCTCTGATCGGCGTTGCTGCGGATCAGTTCGCCGTGACTGATGTCGTTGGTCCAGGTGGCGCCGCTGTTGGCCTTGCCGGCGAACGGGTTGCTCTCGCTGGTGGCCTGCGGCGTCCACGTACCGCCCAGGTCGGTGGCCGTGAACGAGCGGAAGTAGCGCCCGTTCGCGCCGATCGCCTCGACGAGCATGAGGTATCGGTTCTGGCCCTGGAGCTTGTAGACCTGAACCCCTTCGAACAGGTTGTTCGTCGAGTCGGTCATGATCGTCGTGTAGTTCGACCCGAAGCTGCCCGGGAAGTTCCCGATCGGCATGCTGGCCCGGTAGATCCTGCCGTTGTCCCCGGCGAAGAACAGGTACATGTTCTGGTCGTCACCGATGATCGCCTGGTCGATCGGGCCGGTGCTGGAGTTGGAGATGCTCCCGGTGAACAGCGTCTGCGCCGCGGACCAACTGTTCACATTTGTCGGGTCGGTCGACGTCCGGTAGGAGAACGCCGGCCCACCCCACTGGTAGGCGAGCACCCAGACGTTGCGGGGTGCGAAGTAGAACAACGACGGCGCCACCGCGGCGAACGGCATCTGATTCTGCGACGCCGACCCCATCTGGTTCCAGTTCGAGAAGAGGCCGAAGTTCATCGAGCCCCACGTCGTTCCGGTGTCGTGGGTGGTGCCGTAGACCAACTGCTGGCCGTTGTACGGCGCGTGGGTGAAGTCCTTCAGCGACACCCACCCCGACCTCGGCTGCGCCAGCGCGCCCGTCGACGACCAGCGGTACGACGACGGAAGATCACACGTCCCGCCTGTCGGCGGCGTCGTCGGCGTCGGTGTCGGGGTTTGGGTGGGGCTGCCTACGGAGGCGATTCGGAATTGCTGGTTGGTCTGTCCGTGGCAGTCGTAGAGCTGGATCTGGGCACCGTTGGCGGTGCTCCAGGCGTCCAGGCAGCGCCCGGATTGCACGCCGCTGATGGTGCCGTTGGAGTTGACGTTCCACTGTTGGTTGGTCTGGCTGTGGCAGCTGTAGATCTGTACTGCCGCGCCGTTGCCGGTGCCTGCCGCGTCGAGGCACATGTTGCCGTACACCTGGAGTTGTTTTCCTGAGGTGTAGGTCCATGCCTGGTTGGTCTGTTTGTTGCAGTCGTAGAGCTGGACCCGGGTGCCGTTGGTGGTCGCGGCGTTGGGTACGTCGATGCAGCGCCCGGACTGCGTGCCGACGATCTCGCTGGCGGAGCCGGGTGGCACGGTGGGGGTGGGCCCCGGCGTGGTGGGCGTGGGAGTCGGCCCGGGGCCGGCGCTGTTCAGCGCTTCCAGGGTGGCCGTGTAGGCGGCCTTCTTGTTGCCGTTGCAGTCGAAGAGCAGCGGAGTGCCGCTGGAGCGCCACGAGTCGCAGTCGCGCACCCCCCACACGGTGAGCCCGTTGCAGCGAGCCACGGCCAGGCAGTCGTTGACCACGCTGCGGTAGGTGTTGGCCTGCGTCGTGCCGGATCCCTCGATGTCCAACTCGGTGATCTGCACGTCCACCCCGAGTGCGGCGAAGCTGGACAGCGTGGTGCGGTAGTTGCTGTTGTAGGGCGAGTTGGCGTTGAAGTGCGACTGGAAGCCGACGCAGTCGATCGGCACCCCACGAGACTTGAAGTCGCGCACCATGTTGTACACGGCCTGGGTCTTGGCCCAGGTCCAGTTGTCGGTGTTGTAGTCGTTGTAGCAGAGCTTCGCGTCCGGGTCCGCCGCGTCGGCGGCGCGGAACGCCGCCTCGATCCAGTCGTTGCCGGTGCGCTGCAGGTTCGAGTTACGACGGGCGCCGCTGTTGCCGTCGTCGAACGCCTCGTTCACCACGTCCCACGAGTAGATCTTGCCGCGGTAGTAGCTGGCCACTCGGGTGACGTGGTTCAGCATCGCGTTACGCAGCGCGGTGCCCTCCATGCTCTGCATCCAGCCCGGCTGCTGCGAGTACCAGGCCAAGGTGTGACCCCGGACCTTCCAACCCCGGGAGGTGGCGTGGTTCACGATCCGGTCCGCGTTGCTGAACGTGAAGTTGTTCTGCTGCGGCTCGGTCGCGTCGATCTTCATTTCGTTCTCGGGCGTGATGCTGTTGAACTCGCGGTTCAGGATCGTCGTGTAGGCGCTGTCGTTGAGCTTGTTGGCGGCGACGGCGGCACCGAAGTATCGGCCAGACTGGGCTGCGGCGGCGCCGAGGGTTGTCTCGGCGGCCTGGGCGAGATTGGGTAGCAGCGACACGACCAGGGCCAGAATTATCGCGGCTGTTCCGGAAAAAGCGAGTGTTCGTAGTCGGGTGTGCCCGGTGGGACGGGTCCGGGAAACCATGTTGATCCTCCAGTGGTGGGGTTAGGAAATCCCTGTCGCTGTTCAGGGGAGGCCCTCGCTCGCCTGGTGGCGGCCACGATGTCGAGTCCGGCCGAGCGGGCCGGTACTCACTCACGCGTCCGCCCGGACGAGAGTCGGCTCGGGGTAGCTGACCAGCGGGTTAATGGGTGTGATGAGTGGGTTCGGTCGCCCGCCGGGAAGTCGTTGCGGGCGCTGGGCTCGCTGGGTGGTGGACGTGGTCACCTGGCGGGCGGGTGGGCCTGACGTCGCGTAGGGCGCCTCCAGTGCGGAAGGATCTTGTTAACGTTCACACTTGTCGATGGCTCTCAGGCTGGCAGAACATTCCAGGTTTTTCAACCGGTAGTTTCGGGCCTGTTACGGATCGGGGTGGTGAGTCCCTGCAGGTGATGCGGACCGAGAGTGGGCTGTGGACGCTGCTTGTTAGACTCCACGGGAGTTGATCATGGAGGGCCGGCGTTGGTGGACGATGGATTCGCGGTCGACGCCGAGGAGATCCGCGCGCACGCGCGCAATGTCGAGGCCCTGGCGCAGCGTTTCACGGCGGTGAAGGCGGCCAGTGCGCACATCGCCGGGGACGACTCGGCGTACGGGCTGCTGTGTGGCTGGATCGCCGCGGTCCTGGAGGGCAAACACGCGCGGCAGGACGAACTGTTCGCGAAGGTCGAGGAGAATCTGACGCTGGCCGCCGCTGGCCTGCGCCAGACCGCGGACGGCTACGACGCGGTCGACGGCGACAACGCATCCCTGATGAACAGCGTGGGAAGCCAGTTGACCCCGTGAGGACGACACGATGACCGACTTGTCGCTCGTTGCCGACGTCACGTCGACCCGGGAGGTCTGGACGGGCGCCTCCCTGGCCGACAGCGTCGAGGGCCTGGTCGACGCGATCCGCAGTGAGGGCTGGGTCGACGACCTGTTGGCCGGTGCCGCGTTCGGGCTCGATGCCGTGGTGACCGTGCTGGATCCGTTCAGCGCGCTGTTGGCCAACGGGCTGGGGTGGGCGATGGAATACTTCGAGCCCCTGCGGGAGGTGCTCGACCAGCTCACCGGCATGCCCGACGTGGTCGCCTCGCACGCCGCCACCTGGAACAACATGGCCACCGAGCTGCACAGCATGGCCAACGACCTGCGCGCGCACCTCGATGGGGACCTGCCCGAGTGGTATGGCCAGGCCGCGCAGTCGTACCACGGCCTGATGGACCACAACGTCGAGGCCCTCGGTGGCCTCGGCGCGGTCTCGGCGGCGATGGCGGCGGCCACCGAAGGCGCCGGCAACCTGGTGGCCTTCACCCGCGACATCGTGCGCGACCTCATCGCCGATCTGGTGGCGCGCGTGATCGTCTGGGCGGTGGAGGCCATCTTCGTGGTCACGATCCCGGTCGTCGCCGCCCAGATCGTGGCGGCCGTCGCCAAGTGGGCCGGGCGCATCCTCATGTACGTCGGCGCGCTGATCACGAGCCTGACCAACCTCACCCGCATCCTGAACGGATAAGGCGTCCATGGCGAAGCCCACAAGACCCGGTGGCGGCAACGGCGGCACGGGTGGTGGTGGCAACGGGAGGCCGCCGAGGAGCTACGGCGGGATCAACGCGGGCAACGGCATCTCCAGCGCCCAACAGGCCACCGGCCAGGCGGCGCAGCAGGGGCACCCGGCCGGGGTCGCCGGCCAGGGACCGACAAACACCAGGCCGACGAGGCCCACCCGACCTCCCGCACCGGCCCAACCGCCGACGGCGGACGGCATCCACCACAGCGACGCGTCGAGAAGACACATCATCGAGGGCGACGGTGGCCGGCAGGGTGGCCACCTGGCGGGCACCGGCTTCTCCAACAAGACGGAGTTCCCCACGAGCTGGGACGAGGCGAAGATCTTGGACGCCGCGCACCAGGTGACGCAGCAGGGCCCTCCGGCGAAGGGGCCCTATGCCACCAAGGACGCGGACGGCAACCCGGTTTGGGCCTACGACTACGTGGGCGTGGTCGACGGCGTCGAGGTCAAGACCACCGTGCTCGCCGACGGCGAGATCCGCACCGCGTACCCGCCGAACGCGAACAATCCCGGGGTCATCAGCAACCCGGCGGCACCGAACCCGGCGCCGCAGGGAATCCCGAACGCTGTCCCACCCCGTTACAGTAATCCCGCTGCCGGTGGTGACGGCAGTTGGACGTGGGAGGGCCCGAAGGGCAACAGGATCATCCGAGTGGTCCAGGACGCCCAGGGCAACGTCACGAAGACCGACCTCGGTGAGTACAAGAAGAGATGAACACCATGGATGCGAAGACGTACGCGGCGGTCGCCGAGGTGTGTCGCCGGCTTGCCGGCCGGCTCTCCGACGACGTCCTCGGCACGGTACGGGAGAACTACGCCGCGGGTGAGTTCGACCTGGGCGACGACGCGCTCCTGCTCAACCTCGCCTACCAGGGTGTCGGCATCACCATCGAGGAACAGACGCTGATGCGTACCTTCCTCGGCGACCCCGACGGCCCCGACCTGGCCGACGTGCCGGTCATCGCCGAGGTGCCGCCGCCGTCCTACCGGTTCAGCCCTGGCGGCCCCGGGAACGCCCCCGACCCAGCCCTGGCCGACGCCCTGCTGTCCGCCGAAGCCCCCGCGTGGCGTGGGCGCAGCCTGCACCGTTCCTGGCGTGCCCCGCTCGACGGCGCACCCGACGCGGGGGCGTGGACGTACGTGCTGCGGGTCGCCGAGGGAACAGACGAGTTGGCCGCGTTCTCGGGCGTGACGTCGAGGCTCTGGGTGTCGCTGAAGCAGAAGTGGCCGGTGGAGGTCATCGCCGAAGACTCAGCGCGGGGGCCCTACCAGGCCGCGGCGCTGGCCGCCGCGTACCCGGTCTGGCACGCCTGAGGCGAATCTCCGATAGCAGGTCGAGCAGGAGGATCCGTGCACGAGATCTTGCTACCGAAGTCGACCACCGAGGCGTTCGCCGAGTGGCAGCCTCCCGCCCTGTTGCCCTTCCACTGGCACGTCTACGACGTCGGCTCGGTGCTGCCCGCGGGGTGGGACACCGCGCTGCTGGACGTGGCGCATCGCACGGCGAGAAGGCACAGCTTCCGTCCCACCATGAGCACCGCCCGGGAGGTGCCGGACGTCGAGATCTCGCTGGAGACGGTGAGCGGGGAGGAGTTGCGCCGGGAGGCGCCCTGGCTCCACGAGCTGTATGGCGGGTGGTTCCGTGATCTGGCCCGCCGGTTGGCCGACGAGGAGCTGCACACCACCAGCACGCTCAATCGGGCGCTGAGCCTGAACATCTTGCGCGGCGACGGTGAGCGCTATCCGTGCCACGTGGACAGCAACCCGATGCAGGGCCTGCTCTACCTGACCGACATGTCCGAGGAGACCGGCGGGGCCCTGGTGGTGGCCCGAGACCGAGGCGCGCGCAACGTCGACGAGGTGAACGCGGACTGCGGCGTCATCTACCCGAGACGCGGGCAGCTCTACTTCTTCGACGCCCGAGCGCACGCCCACTACGTGGAGCCGATGCGGCACGACGACGCCCTGCGCGCTGTCGTGACGATGAACTACTACTCGCCGTCCTGCCCGGAGACGGCCCGGCCGGCTGGCCTGGACGAACAGCTCTTCCGGAGGTGATCCCGGCGGAGCTGTCCGGTCCAGCGGTGCGATGCGGCTCAGCGCTCTGATCCCGCCGGGTCGGCCGGTCCCCGTCGGGTAATTCGGTGACACCGCGCGACGACGACAGCGCCCTACCGTGAGTTGACGCTTGTCTGCGCGGTCCGCCGTGCATCCCCCGGGGAGGGCAGGAGCCATCCTAGAGTTCGAGATCCGGCCGAGTCGACATTGCCTGCGCGACGAGGACCGACACTCATTCCTGGACGCGCCGGTTTTCGGGCAGGTCTTCACGGATCACATGGTCACGCTGCGCTGGGACAGCGAGCGTGGCTGGCACGACGGGCGGCTTGAGGAATTCCACAATCTTTCCCTGCCGCCGTCGGCGTCCGTCTTTCATTACGGGCAGGAAGTCTTCGAGGGCATGAAGGCGTACCGCCAGCCCGACGGGTCGATCGCGCTGTTCCGGCCGGAGCGAAACGCCGCCCGGTTCAACGCGTCCGCGCGGCGGCTGGCGATGCCGGAGCTGCCGGTCGAGACGTTTCTACGGGCCGTCGAGCTGCTGGTGCGGCAGGACCGGCAGTGGGTGCCGGACGGCGCGGGCACGAGCCTCTACCTTCGCCCGTTCATGATCGCGACCCAGCCGACGCTGGGCTTCACTCTGCCGTCGAACAGCTATCTGTTCTGCGTCGTCGCGAGCCCGGCATCGCCCTATTTCAGCGTCCGGACGGGGCCGCCGGCCCTGACGGTGTGGATCTCCGAGGAGTATGCCCGGGCCGCCCCGGGCGGAACCGGGGCCGCGAAGGCGGGCGGCAACTACGCCGCCGCGTTCCTGGCCCAGCGCCACGCCGTCGAGCAGGGCTGCGACCAGGTGGTGTGGCTGGACGCCGCCGAGCACACCTGGGTCGAGGAAATGGGCGGCATGAACCTGTGCTTCGTCCAGCAGCCCACCGACGACGGCCCGGCCACGCTGATGACCCCGGCGCTGACCGGCACGCTGCTGCCGGGCGTCACCCGGGACTCCCTGCTGCGGCTGGCCGCGCGGCTCGGCCTCGGCTGCGAGGAGGGGCGCATCTCGGTGGCGCAGTGGCGCAAGCGCTGCGAGGCGGGGGTGATCACCGAGGTCTTCGCCTGCGGCACCGCGGCGGTCATCGCGCCGGTCGGGCAGGTGCGCGCCGCCGACGGCGGGTGGACGGTCGGTGACGGCCGCCCGGGCCCGGTCACCATGCGGCTGCGTGAGGAACTGCTCGGCATCCAGTACGGCCGTCGTCCCGACGACCTGGGCTGGCTGCGCACGGTGTGCGGGCCGACGGAAGGCCCCACCTCCCTCGAACGCGTCTGCTGAGCCCGAGGGTAGGTTCGTCGTCCGGAGTTTCTGCAGATCTTCGCCGAGGCTGATCAAAGCGGGCCGATCGTGCGTCGGCACGCCTCGGCCAGCGTGGCCTGGAAGGCGTCCGCCCACGCGGCGACGGTCCGCTTGTCGAAGAGGTCGGTCGAATACTCGATCGTCATGGTGATGGTGTCCTCGGCGGGGACGAGCACCACGTAGAGCTCGGTGCGTGCGACGCCGCTCACCGCCATGCCCCGCACCGTCGTCGCGGCGTCCGGGAAATCCACAGTGGGCGGTGGGGTGGTGACGACCGTGAACAGGATCTGCGGGGTGACGATCTCCTCGCCGACGGCACGGCCGACGTCGCGCAGGGGGAGTAGGTGGTGATCCAGCGCCTCGAAGATGCGCTCGCCGGCCTGATCGACCAGGTCGCCGAAGGTGGTCGCGGCGGGCAGGTCCAGGCGTACGAGCAGGGCCTCGCCCACCGCACCGACAACCGAGGCGTGCTGCGGCCGCACGCGGCTGGCGCTGGAGACGGCGAGCACCAGAGCATCGCGGTCGCACAGCCCGCCCAGCCAGCGGCCGAAGGCCGCAGTCAGCAGGGCGGCGGGCGTCGCGTCCAGCGCCTTCGTCGCCTCCTGAACCAGCTCGACGGTGCTGGCGGAGAGCGTCACGTGGTGCAGCGCGCCTTGCCCAGACGGCCTCTCGGGGTGGGGGCGGTCGCCGGGCAGCGGCAGGCGAAGCGGCACACCGGACAGCCTGGTGCGCCAGAAGTCGACCAGGCGGCTGCGGTTCGCCTCGCACTCGGCCAGCCGCCAGGTCACGTAGTCCTGATAGGACGTCGCCGGGTCCAACTCGGCGGAACCCGCGTAGAGGGCGGAGAGGTCGCGCCAGATCACGCCCATCGACCATCCGTCGCAGATCAGGTGATGCAGCACCACGGTGATCGTCCACCGGGTGTCGCTCCGCCGGGCCACCCGGACCCGCCACGGCGGCCGGCCCGCCACGTCGAACGGCCGGTCGACCTCGTCCTGGCACCAGGCGTCGTCGTCCGCCTCCACCACGGTCAGCTGGACATCGGGGGTGGGCAGCACGACCTGCCGGAGCTCCGTGCCGCCCTCGAAGCGGGTGCGCAGGGCCGGATGCCGCTCGGCCAGCCGGATCAGCGCCGAGCGCAGGGCGTCGACGTCGAGAGGTCCGTCGACGTCGATGCGGTGACCGACGTTGAAGACCGCCGGGCGAGGGGTGACGCGGTGTAGGTCCCAGAGGCGTTCCTGGGTGCCGGAGGCTGGTGCGGTGTTGGCGGACAGCTGCCCGGCCACGCCGCGGATGGTCGGCGTACGCAGGAAATCCCGGATGCCGAGCTCGACGCCCAACTCGTCGCGGATGCGGCCGACCAGCCCCACCGCGGTGAGCGAGTGACCGCCCAGCTGGAAGAACGACGTGTCGATCGAGACCGGGCCGGTTCCCAGCTCGGCGCACCACAAGTCGTGCAGGGCTTTCTCCAGCGCGGTGCCGGGCGTGGCCCGGTCCGCGCCGTCGTCCGGCGTCTGCGGCGCCGGCAGCGCGGCCCGATCCAGCTTGCCGCTCGCGGTCAGCGGGATGCGGTCGAGGAACACCCAGCCGGCGGGAATCAGGTAGCCGGGCAGGGATCGGGACAACCGTCCGGCGAGCTCCGAGGCGGTCGGCGTCGGCCCGGTCTCCTCCGGTACGACGTAGCCGACCAGGCAGCTCTCCCCGCGGGCGTCGGTGCCGGCCAGCACGGCCGCGTCCCGCACGTCGGGCATGCTCAGCAACGCGGTGGTGGCCTCGCCCGGCTCCACCCGGAAACCCCGGATCTTGATCTGGTCGTCGGCCCGGCCGAGGAACTCCAGCGCGCCGTTGGCGGTCCAGCGTCCCCGATCACCCGTGCGGTAGAGACGCTCGCCGGGCAGCGCCGGCACGATTCCGAACGCCCTCGCCGTCTCGTCCGGACGCCCGACGTAGCCGCGAGCGAGGCCCCGGCCGCCGAGCCGGATGTCGCCGATCGCGCCGGGCGGCAGCAGGTGGCCACGCGCGTCGAGCACGTGGACGGTCACGTTGTCGACTGGACGCCCGATCGGCGGGCGGTCGCCGTCCGCCGGGTCCACCTCGTGGATGGTGGCGATGATCGAGGACTCCGTTGGCCCGTACTCGTTGCGCAGTTCGCAGCCGGGGTGCCCGGACAGAAACGCCCGCAGCGCCGGGGTGAGGATCATCTGGTCGCCGGCGGCGGCGATCTCCCGCAGGGAGGGCAGCTCGGGGCGGGTCTCCATCAGGTATTTGAGCGCGGTGAAGGTCATGAACAGCCGCTCGACTCCGTACCGACGGATCGTGGCCGCGACCTCGGCTGGCTCGTAGCGGGCCTCGTCGGGGAACAGCACGAGGGCGGCCCCGGACGACAGCGTCGTGAAGATCTCCTGCACGCTGACGTCGAAGCTGGGCGAGACCCACTGCAGGGTCCGCAGCGCGGGCCGGGTGCGCAGATAGTAGGCGACCAGGTTGGCCGGTCCGGTGTGCTGCACCGCCACCCCCTTGGGCGTGCCCGTGGAGCCGGAGGTGTAGATGACGTACGCCAATCCGTCCGGGTCTCGCCGGACCGGTGGTGGCTGGTCCGCGCGGGCATCGTCGCCGGGCACCTCGGTGAGCACCAGGCGTGCGCCGCTGTCCGTGGTCATGAAGGCGCGGCGGGGTTTCGGCACGGCCGGGTCGAGCGGCAGATAGGCTGCGCCGGCCTTGAGGACACCCAGCAGGGCGACGATCAGATCGACGCCCCGGGGCAGTTGTACCGCGACCACGTCCTCCGGTCGCACGCCCGCGTCGCGCAGGTGCCAGGCCAGGGCGTTCGCCCGGCGGTCCAGCTCGCGATAGGTGACGGTGCCGTCGTCGGTGAGCAGGGCGACAGCGTCCGGCGTCCGCCGGACCTGGCCCTCGACGAGCAGGTCGAGGCGGGTCGGCGGCGCCGGGTCCGGGTGCCCCGACCACGCGGCGAGCCGGGCCCGGTCGGCCTCGTCGGGGGCGGTCAGCGCGGCGAGCGTACGCGCGGGATCGGTGACCGCCCGCCTGATCGTCAGCTCCACGTAGCGCAGTAGGGCATCGACCGTTTCCGGGCCGAGTAGGCCGGCGTCGTACTCGACCACGCAGCGCAAGCCGTCGGCGTGCTGCGACAGATAGAAGATCAGGTCGAGCGGCGCGCGGTCGAGCGGCACGTCGAGGACGGTCGCCCGCACGCCGGCCGGATCGAAGTCGGGGTTTATGCCGTTCTCGAACTCCACCATGACCTGGAACAGCGGATTGCGGCCAGGCTCGCGGTGCGGGTTGACTGCGGTCACCATCTCGGCGAAGCCGATGCCGGCGTGCTCGTACGCCGCGGTGCTGACCTCGCGCACCCGGCCGGCCAGGTCGCCGAGCGTCGGGTCGCCGCCGAGATCGAGGCGCAGCGGCACCGAGTCGATGAAGAGGCCGATCAGGTCCTCGGTGCCCGGCGGCCGGTTGGTCAGCGCGGTGCCGAGCACCAGGTCGTCCTGGCCGGCGAATCGGCCGAGCACCCCGGCGACCGCGGCGAAGAGCGTCATGAACGGCGTCACGCCGTGCCGGCGGCTGAGGTCGCGGACGTCAGCCGACAACCGCGCGTCCCACTCCCGGATGAGCGAGGCGCCCCGGGCGCCCGCCGACCGCTCACCGTCGGCGGGCAGCATCAGCGACGGTGCCTCGGCGAGGGTCTGCTGCCAGAAGGCCCGGGACCGCGCGGCCTGCTCGTCGGTCACCGCCCGGGCCACGACGTGCTCCGGATAGGTCATCGGCAGCGGCGCGAGCGGGTCGGGCTGCCCGGGCCCGCCGCGGTAGTAGGCGGCGAGGTCGCGCACCAGCACCGCGGTCGAGAACGAGTCGAAGACGATGTGGTGCACGCTGAGCACGAGCAGGTGCCGCTGGGGGCCGAACCGGACGAGCACGCAGCGCAGCGGGGGGCCGGCGGCGAGGTCGAACGGCTCGGCGGTCAGCTCGCGCAGCACCTCGCGTAGCGCTTGGCCCTCGGGCAGGTCCGGCAACTCACGCGTCGGGCAGGCGATCGGGACGGCCGGGTGGACGACCTGGCGGAGCTCACCGTCGATCTTTCGGAAGACGGTGCGCAGCGGGGCATGCCGGTCGACTACTCGGTTCAGCGCCCAGCGCAGCCGGTCGGCATCCAGGGGGCCCTCCAGGCGGATGGCCTTGGGCTCGTAGTAATTGTCGGTGCCGGCGTGCGTCCGGTCGAGGAACCACATGCCGCGTTGGGCGGCCGACAGCGGATAGGACTCGACCGTCGCCGTCGCCGTCGCCGTCGCCGTCGCCGTCGCCGTCGCCGTCGCCGTGCGGCGGCGGCTCTCGTCGATGTGGCGCAGTGAAGCCAGCATCCGGTCAGCGGGCAGGCCGAAGTCGACGAAGCAGGCAATCTCGTCCGCGCCGGCCGCGACCAGACGGTCGACGGTGGCGCCGGTGCTCTCCACGGTGCCGATCAGCGCACGCTCGGCGCAATAGCGCTCGTAGGCCCGCTGCAGCAGGAAGTCGAGGTCCTCCTGCGGGACGTCGTCGTCGATCGAGAGGCCGAGGCTGTTGGTCACCTGGCCGAACAGCGACACCGAGGAGCGTAAGTAGGCGATGAACGGGCCGTACGCCTCTGCCCGCGCCTGGTCGTGGTCGGTGCCCAGATAGGTGTGCACGAGCACGACCACCCGGCCGGCGGCGGGGTCGAGCCCGTGCTCGGCGCGGGTCTGGCGATAGAGGGCGATGTTCGCCGCGAGCTGGTCGACGGTCTGGGTCATCAGGTTGGTGACCACGCCCAGATCCGCCTTGGCTGCGGCGCGGTAACTGTCGGGGTTGGAGACGACGGCCACGGACAGCGGGGGCATGGTCTGCAGCGGACGCGGATGGACGCGGAGCTCGACCTGCTCACCGGTGCCGGAGACGGCCGGCATGGCCTTGCCGGACCAGAGCGCTCGCACGGTGTCCAGGTGCTCGTACATCAACTCGCGGTGGCGGCCGTAGGCATCGGGCATCAGCGCGAAGTCGTTGGCGTGCCAGCCGCTCGCCAGGCACAGACCGACCCGGCCGCCGGACAGGTTGTCGACCACCGACCATTCCTCGGCGACGCGGAAAGGATTGTGCAGGGGCAGCACGACCGAGCCGGCGTTGAGCCGGATTCTCGACGTCTCGCGGGCCAGCGCGGCGGCGAGCACCACCGGGTTGGGGAAGAGGCCGCCAAAGGAGTGGAAGTGCCGCTCGGGCATCCACAGTCCGTGGAAGCCGCGTTCGTCGGCGAACCGGGCGGCGGCGATGATGGCACCGTACTTGTCGGCGTTGTCCTGGTCAGGATAGTCGCCGAAGAAGTAGAGGCTGAAGTCGACGGCACCGGCTGGGACCGGTGTGGTGGGCTGCTCGACCGGCGTGGGCCGCTGCGCCGGGGTGGTAGGCCGCTGCTGCACCGGGGCGAGCGGCTGGACCGGCATGGCTGCCGGGGCGGGGCGCTCCGGCGTGACCTGTGTCTGCCTGAGCATGCGCAGCTGGTCCTGCAGCAACGAGGTGACGCTGTCGACGAGCTTGCCGGCGACGGCGAGCTGGTCGCTCAGGACGGTGGCGATCTCCGCGGTCGGGGGCGTCTGGTGAGCCGGGGCAACGGCTTGGGCTGGCGGAAAGTCCTGAGCTGGCGGAATGTCTTGGGCCGGCGGTGTTTCCTGGGCCGGCGGGGCAGTGGCCACCGGGACCGGAGCCGGCTTTGCGGCGTAGGCGAGCGGAGCGGACGCGGTGGTGGCGGTCAGGACGGGCTCGTCGCGGGGGCGGGTTGCGGCATCGGCGGCGATCGCGGCGGCCAGGGCGGCGGGGGTGGCAAGGTCTGAGAACAGGCGGCGCACGGCGATGTTCGTCCCGAACGTGTGGCGTACCTGCTGCACCACCCGCAGCATGCTCAGTGAATCGGCGCCGAGCTCCAGGAAGGTGCGCGCCGGGTCGACCCCCGCCGGATCGAGGCCGAGTTGCTCGGCGGCGAGGCCGAGGATCTGGCTCAGCACCTGCCCCGGAGCGGCCGGTGTGGGGTCGGCCGCCGGGGTTTCGGCGGCCATCCAGTGCCGATCGCGCCGGAACGGATAGCCCGGTAGCGGCACCTGGCGGCCGTCACCGGCCAGTTCCGGCCAGCGCAGCTCGACGCCCGCGCGATAGAGGTCCCCGGCTGCGGTGAGAGCCGCGACCACCGGCCGCATACCCTTGCGGGCGACCGGCACGCACCGCGCGCCGGGCCGGGCCCGCCCGATGATCCCGGTCAGCACGGCGTCCTGACTGAGGTCCAGCAAGACAGTGTCGCCGCCCAGGGTTTCGACGGCCCCGGCGAAGGCCACCGGCTCACGCGCGTGCCGGCGGAAGTGTTCGGCGTCGGGCACGGTGCCCGCGTCGATCACCCGGCCGGTGAGGGTGCTGACGACGGGGAGGCGCAGCGCGGCCCTTGGCGTCGCGGCGGCGCGTTGGGCGAGCCGGTCCAGGATCGGGTCCATCAGCGCGGTGTGGAACGCCCGCTCGACGCTCAACCGTTGCCAGGGCACGGCCCGCTCGTCGAGCAGCCGGCCGGCCTCGTCCGCGACGTGCGCCGGTCCGGCGATGACGAATTCGTGTGGTCCGTTGACTGCGGCCGTCCCGAGCCCGGTGTCGCGGCACAGCTCCTCGACGGTGTCCCGGTCGGCGAAGACCGAGATCATCGCCCCAGGGGAGGTGTCGCGCATCAGCCGGCCCCGATCGATGACCAGGCGCAGTCCGTCGGCGACGGTGAACGCGCCAGCGACACACAGAGCCGCGTACTCGCCGACGCTGTGTCCCATCACGAAGGACGGCTCGGTGCCGAACGACCGCCACAGCGCGGCCTGCGCCACCTGCACGGCGAAGAGCACCGGCTGATCGATCGCCGTGTCCCGCCCGCCGCCGCTCTTCAGCTGGTCGAGCAGGCTGTCGCCGGTCGCGTCGCGATAGATCCCCGCGCACTCGTCCAGCACTGCCCGGAAGCGCGGGAAGGCGTCGTACAGCCGCTCCGCATGGTCGGCGATGTCACCGCCCTGCCCACCGAAGACGAACGCCAGGGATGGCGCGGATCCGGGGGCTTCCGAACCGGCGACGGCGGCCAGGGCCTCGCTCAGCTCCGCCGTGCTCGTACCGATGACAGTGGCCCGGTGGCGCAGGTGGGGGCGGCCCACGGCCAAGGTGGTGGCGAGGTCGGCGACCGGCAGGCCGGGCTCGGCCCGTAGCCGATCGCGCAGCCGGCTCGCCAGCTCGGTCAGCGCTGCGGGATGGGCCGCGGAGAGTGGAACGAGCCGGGGCCGCTCATCGCCGGCCGTTGTGCGCGCGGGCAGGGCGGGTGCCTCCTCGAGGATGACGTGGGCGTTGGTGCCGCCGACGCCGAGCGCGGTGACGCCCGCCCGCAGCGGGACGCCGTCGGTCGTCCACGGCCGGGCGGCGACACCGAGGACCAGCGGCCCGCCGGCCAGGTCCAGCTCGGGATTCGGGCGCTCGAAGTCGGCCAGCGGCGGCAGCGTCCGGTGCTGGAGCATGAGCACGACCTTGAGCAGGCCAGCCATGCCGGCGCAGCTGTCCAAGTGACCGACGTTCGGCTTGACCGAGCCGACCGTGCAGAAGCCAACCTCGTCGGTGCGCTCCCGGAAGGCCCGGGCCGCCGCGCGCAACTCCACCGGGTCGCCGAGCGGCGTGCCGGTGCCGTGCGCCTCCAGATAGGTGATCGTCTCGGCCGGCACTCCGGCCCGGTCGAGTGCCTGTCCGACCACCTCGGCCTGCCCGGCGACCCCGGGGGCGGTGAAACCCACCTTGCCGGCACCGTCGTTGTTGATCGCCGAGCCCAGGATGACGGCGTGGATGGTGTCGCCGTCGGCGATCGCCCGGTCGAGGCGTTTGAGCAGCACAGCCGCCGTCCCGCTGCCGCCGACGGTGCCGTCGGCGCCGCTGTCGAAGGCCCGGCACCGCCCGGTCGGCGACAGGATCGACCCGGCGAACGTGCGGTAGCCGGTGACCCGCGGGTCGTGCACCGCCGCCGCGCCGGCCAGGGCGAGGTCGGCGTCGCCGGCGAGCAACGCCTGCACGGCCAGGTGCAGCGCGACCAGCGAGGTCGAGCAGGCGGTCTGGACGCCGACGGCCGGGCCGGTCAGGCCGAGATGATAGGCGACCCGGGTGGCCAGGAAGTCGGGCTGGTTGCCGATCGTCGCCTGCATGCCGGCCAGCGGGTCGTCGCCCATGCCCGGCAGGACGTTCCGCACGAGATAGCCGGGGTCGCTGTAGAGGTTCGCCCCGGAGCCGGCGAACACACCGATCCGCTCCGGGCCGCTCGTCCCGGCGTATCCGGCGCTCTCCAGCGCGTGATAGCAGGACTGCAGGAACAAGCGGTGGGCCGGATCGGTGCGGCCGGCCTCGGCCGGGCTGATGCCGAAGAATGCCGCGTCGAACTCGTCGACACCGTCAAGCGCGCCGGTGGCCGGTACGAAGTCGCCGATCCCGTCCGCAGTGGAGCGCCGGATGCTGACCCGGCCCGCGGCGACGTTCTGCCAGAACTCCGTCAGGTCGGCGGCGCCGGGGAAGCGGGCCGCCATCCCGATGATCGCCACCCGACGGTCGGCCGGGACCTCGCCAGCGGCCCGCCCGGTGGTCGGCGAGCGCTCCTCGCCACGGGCCAGATAGGCGGCCAGGGCGGGCAGCGTGGAGTGCTCGAATATCGCCGAGCGAGGGAACCGGAAGCCGAACTCGTCCTCCAGCGCCGCGTGCAGCCGGACCAGCACGACGGAGTCGACGCCCGCCTCGTAGAACGGCAGCCGCTCGTCGGCACGGGCGCCAGCCACCACGTGGAAGACCCGCCGCACCTTCTCCGGCACGGTGCCGGTGCCGGGCGTTGCGGCGGTGTCGCAATAGGCCAGCTCACCGGAGAGCAGCGCGTCCCGGAGAGCGGACCGCTTGACCTTGCCGCTCGCGGTGCGGGGGAACGACGAGTGCCCCACGACGACCACGCCCGCAGTCAGCCCGAGCCGGTGGAACAACCGATCCCGGACGCCCCGGGCCACCTCGACGGAACCGTCAAGCGTGGTGACGCCGACGAAGACGGCGAGTCGGTCGGTGCCGCTCGCCTCGTCCGGGACGCCGCACGCGGCGACCAGCCCGGGCCGGACCCCCTCGACGCCGTCGACGGCGCCCTCGATCTCGTGCGCGAAGTGGTTGCGGCCGTGCAGCACGAGCCGGTCGTCGCGCCGGCCGACCATGACGATCTGGCCGTCGCTGCCGAAGGCCAGGTCGTGTGTGTTGAGCCAGCGCCGGCCGGCATCGTCGGTGAACGCCCGTGCGTCTGCCTCGGGCGCGCGCAGGTAACCCGCGGTGACCCGGCCCGACGAGACCTGCAGGTGGCCGATCTGCCCCTCGGGCAGCACCGCGCCGGCGTCATCGACGACCCGGACCACGGTGCCGGGTGCCGGTGCGCCGACCGCGACGAAATCCGTACCGTCGGAGGAATTGATGTTGGGGTCGAGGCCCGGCCGGGCGAAGGTGATCGCGGTGACCGTCTCGGTCATGCCCCAGACCGGCAGGAAGGCCTCCGGGCGCAGGCCGTGGGCGGCGGTCGCGCCGAGGAACTCGCGCATCACCGGCACGGTGATCTGCTCGCCGCCGCTGACCAGCGTGCGCACGCAGGACAGGTCCCACCGCCGCTCCGGTGCCCCGGCCAGCTCCCGGCTGACCAGCCGATAGGCGAAGTTGGGCGCCCAGGTGTGCGTGGCCCGGTGCTCCGCGACCAGGTCGAGCCACCGCAGCGGGTCGGCCAGCACCCGGTCGGTCGGGACGTGCACATTTGTGCAGCCAGTGGCGACCGCCATCAGGTGATAGAGCAGGAACGCCCCGCTGTGGTCGAGCGGCAGCCAGTTCAGCAGGACGTCGCCGGTCCGCAGCGGCATGACCGCCGGCGTGCCGGCCACGAACTCCCGGATGCCCTGCTGGGTCAGCTGGATCAGCTTCGGGACGCCGGTGCTGCCGGAGGACATCATCAGTAGGGCCACGTCGCCCGGTGCCGCCCGGTGCAGTCCGTCGGCCGGTGGCTCGGCCGTCAGCGAACGGACGTCGGCGCAGCGCAGCTCGTCGCCGAGCGCGGCGGCCGCCGCCGCCCCGCACAGCAGGAGCGGCCCGCCCAGAAGGTCGCTCGTGCGGCTGAGCAGGGTGCGGACGGCGGGGTCGGTGGCGGCCTCGGCGGTCGGCGGGGCCAGCACCGGCCGGATGCCGCCCAACACGCAGGCCCAGATCGCCGTGAGGTAGTCGAGCGCGTCCTCGGTGACCGCCACGACGGCGTGGTCGCCGGCGCGCACCCCGAGGCGGCCGAGCCCGCCCAGCACCCGCCGGGCCCGGTGTAGCAGCTCGGCATAGGTGAGCATCTCCGCCGCGCCGGTGGCCGAGGCCGTGACGACCCCGGCGCGGGGCTGATCCTCGGCGGCTTTGCGCAGCATCGCCGCCACATCGACCGGAAGATCGTCGGTCCAGGCGATCGGCGCACCGCTGTACAAAGCTTCGTTCATTGCTTCGCTCCCGTGATCGATCCGAGCATGATGTAGACGACCGCCGCCGCGATCGCGAAAGCGTGGAAGAGCGCCACGACGCTCAGCGGGGCGGCCTGGCCGAGCAGCACGGCACTGCCCAGCGAGCCGCTGGCGAGTCCGAGCGTCTCGACCGCCGCCGACGTGCCGAAGAGCTGGGCCCGCTCGACGGCCGGGCGGGCCTGCAGCAGCGTGGCGTAGGAGAGGTCGCCCAGCCCGTCGGCGAAGCCGGTGAACGCCGCGACCAGCACCAACGCGAGGACCGGTAGGTCGAGGAAGGCCGCGATGAAACCGGCCGACGCGCACGCCGTAGCACCGGCGTACACGTGCTCGCCCAGCCGCCGGTCGCCGCGCTTGAGCCACCACTGCACCAGGCGGTTCATCGAGAGACTGCCCACCGCCCACGCGGTCCAGAACTGGCTGAGCAGCACGGCCGGGGCGGCCGGGTCCCGCTGGGCGGCGAAGACCGGCAGGGCGACGTTGTGCGAGGCACCGGCCAGCCCTTCCACCCCGCGCAGCGCCAGCAGCATCGCCACTGCGGGCGACGCCAGCAGCAGCACGCGCGGGCCCCGGCTCGGACGGGCAGTTGGCTCGACCACCGGGGCGGGCCGCTCGCCGAAGGACAGCGGCATCCACCTCAGCACGATCGCCGAGACCACGAAGGTGGCACCGTTGACGGCGAACGCGGCGCCGTAGCCGAACGCGCCGATCAGCGGTGCGGCGGCGGCGAAGCCGAGCACGGTGCCGAACGCCCGCGCGGTCACCAGGGAACCGTTGCCCCGGGACCGGTCCGCCGCGCCGGTCAGCTCGGGCACGCTGGTGCGCAGTGCCACCATGAAGACGGTGTTGCCGGCACCGAGCACGACGGCCGTCAGCCACAGCAGGTGCCGGTGCGACGAAGCCGGCGTGACGAGCAGCGACACCATCGCGAGGGCCTGCGCCACGTCGCAGCGGATCATGATCGTGCGGCGCGGGAACCTCGCCGCCAGCAGCCCGGCGACCGGCCCGGCGGCGAAGGCCGCCGTCAGCCGTACGGCCATGAGCAGCCCGGTGAGGAAGGCGTCGCCGGTCAGGTGCAGGACGTAGAGGTTCACCGCCAGCAGGTTGAGAAAGTTCCCGAAAGTGGACAGTCCATAGGTGGCAGACAGGAGCGTGAAATAGGCGCGTGCGGAGCGCCGTGGGGAGGAGCTAACCTCCGTTGGCATTGCGCCAGCCTGCCGCACCACCGGGCCCGGGCGGAGTCCCCGATTGATGGTGCGATGCGGTGGTGTCCCTGCTTACGGGGACCGATGCGGCCGCGCAAACGTTCATAACCTCGGGGAGTGACCGATATCGCGACGCACCACCTGGCACTCACTCCCGCGGACAACGCGGCGCTGGCGCCGATGCTCGCCGACTTGGCGCGCCAGTACGACACCATCGAGAACGAGGACCTGATCCGGCGGTCGCCGGTGCTCACCCGGGAGTTGCCCGCGCACCTCCTGGAGTTCCTCGAAGAGTTCCGGCTCGGCGAGCCGTCGGCGCTCTGCGTGGTCTCCGGCCTGGCGGTCGACGAACAGGAACTTGGGCCGACCCCGACGCACTGGCGGGACAGCCAGCACGCCTCGCCGGCCTTCCGCCAGGAGATCTTCTTCCTGCTGTGCGGGTCGGCGCTCGGCGACGTCTTCGGCTGGGGCACCCAGCAGGACGGCCGGATCATGCACGACGTGCTGCCGATCAAGGGACACGAGCACTACGAGATCGGCTCGAACAGCCTGCAGCATCTGTCCTGGCACACCGAGGACGCGTTCCACCCGTGCCGGGGCGACTATGTCGCGCTGATGTGCCTGAAGAACCCGGACGACGTGGAGACGATGGTCTGCAGCATCGACCTGCTGGACGTCGAGCGGCTGGACGTGGCCGCGCTGTTCGAGCCCGAGTTCACCGTGATGCCCGACAACTCGCACCAGCCGCAGCTGTCCCGCGGGTCGACTGGTGATCCGGCGCTGGACGCGTTGCGGGCGCGCAGTTTCCGGCTGATCGAGCAGTGGAACGAGAAGCCCGAGCAGCGGCCGCTGTTCTTCGGCGACCCGGGCAGCCCCTACCTGGCGCTCGACCCCTATCACATGGATTCGAGCGGGTGGCCGGAGCGCCACCGGCAGGCGTTCGACGGATTGTGCGCCCAGATCGAGGAGCGGATGTCCACGGTCGCGCTGCGGCCCGGCGACTGCGTCTTCATCGACAACTTCCGCGCGGTGCACGGCCGTAAGTCGTTCCAGCCGCGCTACGACGGCTCCGACCGGTGGCTCAAGCGGCTGAACATCACCCGCAACATCCGCGGTTCGCGGGCCTGGCGCACCTCTGCGGACAGCCGGATCATTCAGTGACGGTGAACGCGCCGGCGCCCCGCGGGGTGCCGGCGCGACTGTCCGCCTACTTCCTGGTCGAGGCGGCCGAGAGGTCGAGATATGAGGCGGCGAGAGCCTGGGCGGCGGTGATGATCGTTGCTCGCGGCCGGGCCAACGAGAGCCGGATGAACCGTAGCCCGCCCTCCGGGTCCGCCCAGTGGAACGGCGCGCAGGGCAGCACGTGCACACCCCGGTTCAGCATGTCCTTGTAGAGCAGGTTGGAGTCGGGGCCGTCGGCCGGCAGTTCGATGCGGGCCACGCTGATCCGCGACTCCGGGTCGGCCAGCGAGAGCCCCACCTCGGCGATGGTGCTGCGTATGATCTCGCGGTTGTCCTCGATGAACCGGTGCGACCGCTCGTAACCGCCGGTGGTCCAGTCCCGGGCCAGCTCGGTGATCAGTCGGAGCACGACCGGCGAGGCGGAGAGCAGCGACTCGGAGAAGGCCCGCTCGATCGGCAGGGTGAGGCGGCTGCTGTACGCGAGCAGGCCGATCTTGAGCTCGTGCGTCGGCCAGAGCTTGCCGGTGTCCTCGATCGTGATCCAGTCGGCCCCGGTGGAGTCGAGCACCGCGTAGGTGTCGTACTGGGCGTCGTGCACCTGCCCGCGGAAGCTGGCGTCGAGGATGACGATCTGCCCGTTCCGGGCGGCGTGCTCGCCGAGCGAGCGCAGGTGCTCCTGCGGGGTCACCAGGCCGGTTGGGTTGTTCGGGTGGGTGAGCACGACCGCGCGCACCGGCGATTGCGGCCACTGGCGTGCCAGCAGCGCCTCCTCGGGCAGCGGCACCAATTCGAGCCCGCGGGTGACGAACAGGTCCGCGATGTTGTCGAACGTGGGGTGCAGCACGGCGATCGTCGCGCCGGCCGGCAGGGCCCGCGCCACGATGTCGGTCGCCAGTGTGGAGGAGTAGCAGCTGAGGATCCGGCCAGTGCCGATCGGCGCCGTGTGCTGCCCCACCGCGTGCAGGAAGGTGGTGTGCGCCTCCCGCTCGATCTCGGGGAACGACCGCCGGGACGCGTCGGCGAACATCTCCGGCAGCCGCCCGATGATCTCGGCCTGCTGTCCGCTGAGGACGAATCGGGCGTGGCCGTCCGTGAGATTGAGCCCGCCGTCGACGTCGGTCAACGCGTCGACTTCCATGGTGGTCAGATTGGCGACTGGGGTCATCGTCGGTCCTCCCGCTGCGAGCGCTGCCTGCAAGAACCCTAGGCGGCGCGCCGGATGCGTTCTTGTCCCATCAAGAAGGGGCTAAGGCCATGGCGGTCAGCCGGTCGGCGAACCGGCTCATCTCGTCCTGGCCCGCGTTGCCGAAGCTCACGCGCAGCGTGTGCCGGTCGCCGGGTTCGAATGCCGTTCCGGGAATGACCAGGGTGTCGTGGCGTAGAACCAGATCGCGGACGACCTCGGTCGTGGGCCGGTCCCGGAACGGGTGCCGTAGCCAACCGAAGAAGCCACCGGCGGCCAGCAGCTCGAACCCGCCTGGGCGATCGGCCAGCACCGACCGGAAGTGGTCACGCTTCGCCAGCAGGTCGCGGGCCCGCTGGGCTCGCCACGCGCCGGCCCGGACAAGACCGGCCCAGGCGGCCTCCTGGCCGATCCGCGGCGCGCAGATCGCGACGCAGTCGAGCAGCTTCATGATTTCCCGGTTGAGCCGGGCCGACGCCACCACGGCGCCCACCCGATAGCCGGGGATGGCCAGGTCTTTCGCGAAGCTGTGCAGGCTGACCACGGTCTCCGGCCAGCCCGGATCGGCGAACAGCGGATGTGCCGGCTCGTCGGTGCCGCGGAACGACCGGTAGGTCTCGTCCAGCACGAGGGCGATGCCGTGCCGATGGGCCACCGCGGCCAGCTCGGCGATCCGCTCCGGGGGTACCACCACACCGCTGGGGTTGCCCGGCGACACCAGCACGATCGCCCGGGTGCGTCCGGTGATCAGCGCCTCTGCCGCGGCGGCGCTTGGCACCAGGTCGGGGCCCGGGTCGAGATAGACCGGGGTCACGCCGTCCAGGCGCAGCCACATGTCGTGGTTGAAGTAGTAGGGCACGGTCAGCACGACCTCGTCGCCGGGGCCAGCCAGGGCCGAGGTGACGAGGCAGAACGCCTGGTTGCAGCCGGCCGTGACCAGCACCTGCTCGGGCTGGACGGCGCCGCGGTAGTCGCGCGACAGCTCCAGCGCGAACGCCTCCCGCAGGTGCGGCAGGCCGCCAAGCTCGACGTAGTCGGCACCGTGCGGGTCGCGGGCCACCGCGGCGATGTGCTCGACGACCTCGGGCGCGGGTGGATAGCGCGGCGCCGCCTGGGCCAGGTCGAGCACCTCGCCGCCCGCCGTGCGCTCGTCGAGCAGCGCGTAGGTGTCGGAGATCGGCGAGTCGATCTGGCTGAGTGTCCGGCGGCTGAGCCGCATGCTTGATCTCCGTCGCGGTCGGGGGCCGATCGGCCGATCAGCCGGCCAGCCTGCCGAGCAGCGCGGCTCGCGTCAGCTCGGCCTTGTTGCCGACGCCGAGCTTGGCGCGGATGCGCTTGACATAGGTGTCTACCGTGTGCGGGCTGATGCCGAGCCGGGTGGCGATCTGGCCGTGCGTCAGCCCTCGGGCGATCTGCCGTAGCACCTGCATCTCCCGCTGGCTCAGGCTGCGCCCGACGGCATCGGTCCAGGTGACCGTCGGTGGTTCCTGGTCGGCCGGCACGACGTTGCGCCCGGAGGTGACCGACCGGATGGCGTCAACGACCCGCTCTGCCGGGTCCCGTTTGTTGATCACACCCGCCGCGCCGACGCGCAGGAAGCGTGCGCTCTCGCACGGCGGCTCGTCGTTGACCACGATGACCTGCGTGCACTTTGCCGTCTCGGCGATGTGCTCGAGCTCGCCGAAGGGCGGTAGAGCGTCGGTATCGATCAGGGTGGCGTCGGCCAGCCAGGAAGCCTCGTCGTCGGAGGACGTTCGGGCGGACACGACTTTGATGCCGGCCTGATCCATTGTGTGGAGCATGCCCACCAGGTAGATGGGTGAGCTGCTGAGAACATCGATCCGAATCAAGGCCCCGTACCCCGCTACAAATCGTGTCTGTGGCGTTGGCGACGGATTGTGTGCCGCAAACGCCATGGTCAGGGTGCGCTCTGCATCGATTGTTTTCGATGAGATTGCCGATCGATCACCAACTCGGTCGACAGTAGCAGCGGCCCTCCGGGGCCAAGCATCCCTGCTTCACGGGACAGTGACAAGTGTTAACTCCTGGTAATGGTCGTCGAGCTGGGGTAATCCATGGCACCGATGGTCATCTATCGGGTCGGGAGCCCGTGGCGGTCGGTAGCTGCAACAAGCGACGTGACGCGACACCGTGCATCGTTCGACCATGATCTCCCTGCGCCCCCGCACGGCCTGAAAGAGGTGACCGACGATGCCGAATCGCGATGCGCGACGCATCGCACGCGACGACGGGGCCAAGGTGATCCCCTTGCGAGCGATCGGATCACCGGCCGGGCAGGCGGGCGCCACGCGGTTCGAACCGGTGGAGGAGCCCGTCGCCGTCGTGATCGAGGGCGACCCCGCGTTGACCCTCACGATCACCCGCGCGCTCGCTGAGTCGCCGGTCCGGGTTGTGCTCACGAGCCCTTCCGGGATCAGCGGAAGGGCGGCGGTCGCGCTGCTCGGCGATCTCGCGGACCGCGTCGCCGTACGCCAGCTGACCCTCACCGACCCGGACAGCGTCGAACGCCTCACGACGTGGCTGCGGATGCGGCTGGGCCGCTGCGACGTGTTGGTCGACGCGACGGTGACCACCGGCGCGGAGTTGATGATCCTGGAGGAGAACCTGGCCGGCACCCGGCAGCTGATCCACGCCGTGGAGCCGCTGATGCGCCGGCAACACTACGGGCGCATCGCCTATGTGCTGGACGGGCCGGGCGTGAGGGCGGCGGGGGCGGCCGCCACGGACCGGGTAAACGAGTTCACCCGGTCCGTGGCCGACGAACTGGCCGGCACCGGCATCGTCATCGACACCTATCCGTCGCCGGCAGCCGGCGAGGTCGACCTGTCGCGATGGCTGGCCGACCTCCTGCGTGATCCCCCGAGCGGCGGGTTATGACGCCAACGCCTGCCGCACGCTCAGCGGCGTGATGTCAGTCCAGTGCTGCTCGACGTGGTCCAGGCACGCCTGCCGGGATTCCGGGCCGTGGGCGACGCGCCAGCCCGCCGGCACGTCCAGCGAACTCGGCCAGAGGGAATGCTGCTCCTCGTCGTTCACGAGCACCAGGAAGGTTCCGTCGGGGTCGTCGAAGACATTCATGGGCACGGCTCCTCGCAGATCGGCTCGACGCGACCGTACTCATCCGGAGCGGCACGGCACCTGTCACCGCTTCACGCGACGCCCCCGGACGCGGCCCGGCCGCCGATAGTGAGGCGCATGAAGATCGCGCTGGCCAAGCTCGAGGAGTGGATGCGGCTCTACTACCACAACGTCGACCACGACATCGGCAGCAGTGGTGTCCGCGACCTGACCATCAAGGAGCTGCGCGAGATCTGTGGCTTCGACCTCGACGAGCTCGATCCGATGATCTTCCACGACAGCGAGAGCTTCGGCGGCACGGCGCTGCGCGCGGCCCTGGCCGACCGCTGGCTCGCCGGGGACCCGGACCGGATGATGGTGACGCACGGCTCGAGCGAGGCGATCTACATCGTCATGCACACCGTGCTCGACCCGGGCGACGAGATCATCGTGGTCGACCCGGCCTATCAGCAGCTCTACGACATCGCCGGCGCGCTGGGCTGCACGATCACCCGCTGGCCGCTGCGGCAGGACGAGGGCGGGTTCGCCGCCGATCTGGCCGCGCTGCGCAAGCTGGCCGAGCGCCGGCCGCGCATGATCGTGGTCAACTTTCCGCACAACCCGACCGGCCGCTCGATCACCCCGGAGCAGCAACGCGAGCTGGTGGAGATCGCCGACGAGGCGGGCGCCTGGCTGGTCTGGGACCACGCCTTCGGCGAGCTGACCTACGCCGCCGACCCGCTGCCGCTGCCGATCTGGTACGACCGGCTCATCGCGTTCGGCACCTTCTCCAAGAGCTACGGGCTGGCTGGCATCCGGGTCGGCTGGTGCGTGGCGCCGAACGAGTTGCTCGCCCGGATGGCGGTGCTACGCGACTACATCGCCCTCTACGTCTCGCCGGTGCTGGAGTTCTTCGCCGAGAAGGCGGTGCGCAACGCCGACCGGATCGTCGCGATGCAGCGCGAGCACGCCGCCGGCAACCTGCTCTACCTGACCGAGTGGGCGGACCGGATGGGTGACCAGGTGCGGCTCGACCCGCCCGACGGTGGGGTCGCCGCGTTCGTCCGGTTCCCGCGCTGCGCCGACGTCACCGACCTGTGCCGGCGACTCGCCCAGGAGCATCGGGTGCTGCTGGTCCCGGGCGAGTGCTTCGGCGACGACTTCACGGGCTATGCCCGGCTGGGCTTCGGCGGCACCCGCGCCGAGCTGGCCGCCGGGCTGGCGGCCCTGGAAACGGTGCTCAGCGACGGGTGACGGTTGCCGGTAGGGAGAGGAACCCGCGCTGGTGCGGCGAGTGCACCAGGCGGGCCCGGTCCATGTCGATCTCGTAGTCGGACACCAGCGCGCCGAACTCTTGCAGCGCGATCGTGATCTCCAGCCGGGCCAGGCCGGCACCCGGGCAGAAATGTGGCCCGAGACCGAAACTGATCATGGCGCTGGTGTCCCGGTCGAGGGCGAACACGTCCGGGTCGGCGAACACCCGCTCGTCCCGGTTGCCGGAGGCGGGCAGCAGAGCCACCCGGGCGCCGGCCGGCAGCCGCTCGCCGTGCAGCACCGTCTCCTCGGTCAGCGTGCGGGCCATCATCTGGCTGGGCGAGTCGAAGCGCAGCGACTCGTCGCACCAGTCCGCGGCGCGGCCGTTCAGCCCGGCCCGCCGCACCTCGGGCAGCCGCCACCCATGGTGCAGCGCGATGCCGATCTGCTTGCCCGTCGACTCGTTGGTGGCGCTGACCATGAGAAAGAGGAACGCGACGAGCTGCCCGTCGGTCAGCGGGCCCTCCTCCGTCTCGGTGTCCAGCATGGTCGACAGCAGGTCGTCGCGCCGCTGACGCCGCCGGTCGTTGATCAGGCTGACGTAGTAGACGGCCAGCCGGAATCCCGCGGCCAGGGTCGCCGCTGACCGCGTCTCCAAGCCGTCCTCGCAGTGGTTGAGCAGGTCGTTGTCGACGCGTAGCGCGTCGCGGTCCGCCGCCGGGATGCCGATCAGCTCGCACATCACGTCGTGCGGCAGCGCGGCGCCGAAGTCGGCCAGGTCGAACGTGCCCCCGTCGCGCAGCGGCGCCAGCCGGGCCCGGGCCAGCTCCCGGATCCGCGGCTCCATCGTCTGAACCCACCGGGGCTTGAAGACCGACCCGGTCAGCCGGCGCATCCGCCCGTGCCGGGGCGGGTCCATGGCGAGATAGAAGCTGGTCTTCTCGGCCTCGGGACCCCACAGGTCCGGTTCCAGTGAGATGCCGTTGCGGCTGGAGAACAGGCCCGGGTTACGCAGCGCCGCCTGCACGTCGGCATAGCGGGACAGGGCCCAGAAGTTTCGGGACTCGTTCCGATAGAGCGGCGCGTGCTCGCGCATCCAGGCATAGGTCGGATAGGGGTCCTCGTGCAGGAGGTACGAGAACGGGTCGTAGACGGGCTCGGTTGTGGTCATAGCCGGTGGGTGCTCACGACGAAGGTCTGCCCGGCGACCGACGGCCAGTTCGCCCAGCTCAGGTCCGCCGGCAGCAGCGGCGCGGAGGCGGGTAGGCCGGCCGTGGTCGTGGTGACCAGGATCCGCAGCGCTCCGGTGCCGCGCGACCGGATGGTCAGCTCGACCCCGTCGGCCGGCGGGCCGGCATAGCCGAAGCCCCAGCCCCAGGGTGCCGAAGCCGCCCCGACGTTGCGCCCACCCGGCAGCTCACCGCCGTTGACCGTGGCGCCGAGAATCTCATGCGCCGACGTGTCGGCGAAGACGATGATGCTGTAGACGTCGGCGGGCACCCGGATCCGCGCCTGGGTCGTGGTCACCCCGTCCTGCACCCGCGTGGTGGGCTGCTCCACCTGCGCGCCGCGCACCTCGGGCGCCACCGCCGCCGGTCCGGCCTGCAGTTGGGCGCCGGCCAGGTGTGGCACCCGCTGGTCGGGAACGATGCCGCCGCCGTTGAGCAGCGGCCCGACCACCGGCTGGGCCGGTCCGCCGTTGCTGATCCACGACGCCCGCCCGGCGTCCGCCTCCAGCAGATAGCCGAGGCTGACCGGCTGCGGGTCGCGGCTGCTGTAGCGGTCGCCGGCGGCCACGATCACGATCGCGGCGACCCCGGCGACGGTCAGCGTGAGCATCCCTGCGGTGAGCGCGCGGCGCGGGGGCAGCGGGCCGAGCACGGCCAGGAGAGCCGCGCCGAGGGTGATCGCGAGCAGCAGCCGCAGCACGGTGAGCGGCAGGCCGAGCGGCGGGACCATCAGCATCACGACCGGCAGCACCAGCACTACGGCCACCGCCGCGAACACGCCGCCGGCCACCGCCGTCCACAGCGGATCGGCCGGGCCGCGCCGCAGCGCCAGCCACGCGCCGGCCAGGCCGGCCAGCGCCGGCCAGGTGAACAGATAGGCCGCGCCGGGGGCCAGCACCGCGCAGGCGACGGCCAGCAGGCTGAACCAGCCGGCCACGCCGACCATCGCGTCCAGCGCGGACGCCCGTCGCCGTGCCCAGCGATACCAGACGAGCAGGGCCACCAGCAGCAGCGCCGCCACGCCGATCAGGTAGCGGGCCGGGTGGTAGACCCCACCCATCAGCAGGAACGAGCCCGGCGACCGACCGGCCAGGATCAGCCAGCCGATCTGCCCGAGAACGGCCGCGGCGAGCAGGCACAGCGGCAGCGTGACGACCGTGCGCGCCACCCCGCGTGGGGAGAGCCCACGTCGCCGGCCCCACCACAGCAGCGCCAGGAAACCCGCTGCGGTCAGCACCGCGAGCGGGAGCACGAGTAGGGCGGGATACCAGATCACCGTGCCGAAGAACGAGAAGAAGGTGCCCTCGCTGCCGGTGTCGGCGAGGTCGGCGCCGGCCAGCTCGCGGGCGGCGCCCAGCCCGGCCTCGCCCATGTCCTGCACACTGGCCCGGCTCAACCGGTCGGCGCTGTCGTGGGCCGTGTGATAGTGGCCCGCACCAGCCAGGTGGGCGAGGTTCAGGCCCCGCATGCCGGCGTCGCCGAGCACACTCAGGTCAGTGTCGTTGGGCATCGCCCGATAGACCTGGACGGCCGCCGACGTGGTCAGGGCGCCCGACGCCCGTACGGCCGGGGTCAGGTCTCCCCCCACGGTCTCGAACATGACCGCAGGCCCGGACGAACCGCGTGCCTCGAAATTCACCGCCACCACCCGGGCCGGGTCGCCGGCGGCGCCCGAGTCCAGGAACGCCTTCGCGCCGAGTAGCCCCTGCTCCTCCGCGTCGGTGAAGAGCACGCCGATGTCGTTGCGGGACTGCGCGCCGGCCTTGAGCACCCGGACGATCTCGAGCAGCGCGGCGACGTTGCCGCCGTTGTCGGCCGCGCCGGGCCCGATCGGCACCGAATCGTAGTGGGCGACCAGCAGCACCTGCCCGGTCGACTGCCGTCCGGCGATGGTGGCGTAGACATTCGACACCGACCCGGCGTCCAGCGTGTTCTCGGTAGCCCGCACCGCGACCCGGTCCTGCACCGAGGGCTCCAGCCCGGCCGCTCGCAGCTCCGCCACCAGATAGTCGCGGACCTGCTGGTGCGTCGGCGAACCGGTGGGGTGCGCGCGGGCGGCGATCCGGTCGAGCTTGGCCATCGCACGGTCGGCGGAGAACTCCGTCGCCGGCGCGGACGCCGGCTCCGGCCCGGCCGGCCGCAGGCTCAGCAGGGTCAGGGCGGTCAGGAGGATCAGCGCGCCGATCGCGATAAGCGCGGGCAGCGGACTCGTCCGCCCCGGGGGTGGCGCCGCAGCGCGTGGCGGTGGAGCGGTCACGGTCTCAGTCAGCACGGCTCGCCCCTTCGCCTCGCGCGGCGTAGCACTCCTCGACGTATGTCTTCGCGTTCGCCAGCTCGGTGCGCATCCAGCCGAGCTGCTCCTCGTACTCCGCCGCGCTGTCCGTCGGCGACTTCACGTTCGTCATGATCAGCTCGCTGCCGCGGTGGTTGGGTGTCACCCGGTAGGGGATGAAGACGTCGGTGCCGTCGGCGAGCGTCACGGTGTGGTCGAGCAACCGCAGCGCCTCGTCGAAGTGGCTGGTCAGCCGCACGTCGCCGGTGGGGCTGGTGACCGTGAAGGTGCCTGGCGACTCCGGGCGTACGCGCAGCGCGAACGGGGAGAAGCGGGGCCAGTCGGCGACGGTCGCCAGCGTGGCCCAGACGAAGTCGACCGGCGCGCTGATCGAGACGCTGTAGCTGTCGGAGCGCTCAGTGGCGCAGGGCGGTGTGCTCATCGGCTTCCTCGGCGGGTGCGGCGGGCCCGGCCGCGGCCCGGTCGATCCAGGCGGCGAGCTGGTCCAGCGTGGGATGGGCGAACAGTTCGTCGATGGTCAGGTTGACGCCGAGACCGGCGCGAACCCGGGCGACCAGGCGGGTGGCCTGCAACGAGCTCGCGCCGAGCTCCCAGAAGGTGCCGCCGCCACACGGCGTGCCGACGATCTCCAGCCAGGTGCCCGCCAGCCACTGCCGGGTGGTCTCGGAGGCCGGGACCGAGTCGGGCGGCGGCGCGGCCTGTGGAAGCCGGTCGCGGTCGATCGTGCCGGCGGCGGTGAGCGGCAGGTCGGCGACGGTGACCAGGACGCGGGGGAGCAGGTGGGCGGGCAGCCGTCCGGCGAGGAACTCACGCAAGCCGTGCGGGTCCGGCTCCCGACGACCGTGCCAGCCGCATACGTACGCGGTGAGACCGTCGCCGGCGGGCACGACCACGCCGTGCCGAACCAGCGGGTGATCGGCGAGCGCCTCCTCGATTCGCTGCGGATCGATCCGATCGCCGCGCACGGTGACCCGGCGCTCAGCGTCGCCGAGCAGCTCGAGGTGGCCGTCGGCGTGCCGGCGTACCAGGTCGCCGGTGGCGCACATCGGCCCGGTGCCGTGCGGGCCGGCCACGAAGGTGCGCGCCGTGCGGGCAGGCGCACCGAGGTAGCCGTCGGCGACCGCGTCGCCGGCGACGAAGAGCCGGCCCGGCACGCCGATCGGGGCCGGCCGCAGCCGGTCGTCGAGCACCAGCGCCCGGGCCCCTGGCACCGGAAGTCCGGGGTGCGGGGACAGGGTCACGTCGCCGGTCTCGGTCGAGCCCAGCGCCAGGTGCAGTCGCGCGCCGGGCCAGGTGGCGTGGAACCGGCGTACGGTGTCGGCCGGTACCGCGTCGCCGCCGCAGATCACCCGGCGCAGGCTCGCCGGCGCGGCCGCGCCGATCAGCTCCCGCAGCCCGGCCGGGCCTGTTCGCAGCGCGGTGATGCCCAGTTCCGCCGCGTCGGGGCGGTCGCCCGGGGTCGGCAGCACGACGGTGGCGCCGCACGTGAGCGCCCAGAACAGCTCGGTGAGCCAGGCGTGCCCGCCCTCCGGCGAGGCGTTCAGCACCCGGTCGCCCGGCTCCAGCGGGACGCCGTCGCGCAGCGCGACGATCCGGGCTCGGACGGCGCGGTAGGAGACGACGATCGGCTCTGGACCGTCACCGAGGATCACCGCGGGAGCGGCCTCGTCAGGCTCGACGAAGCGGGCCTCGGTGTCCGTGCCGGCCGCGTTGTCGGCCGCCGTGACGACAAGTGCGGACGCTGGGCCGGCGGAGCTGCCGGGCGGCACCAGGCAGGCCCCGGTCCGCCAGACCGCGAGCAGAGCGGCTACCCGCAGCGGCCCGTCGACGCGCGCCTCCACCAGCAGGCCGGGCCGGGCGCCACGCTCGCGCAGGCGGTGCGCCAGCCGGTCGGCGGCCCGGTCGAGCTCCCGATAGGTCAGCCCGGCGCCGTCGGCGGCCAACACCGCCGGGGCGTGCGGGGTCCGCGCGGCGATCGCCGAGATCTGCTCGTGCACCGGCGGAGCGGCGGTGACCGGGGCGGCCTCGGGCAGCGCCTGCCGACGTTCGGCAGCCGGCATGATCTCCAAGTCCGTGGCGCGGGTGTCGGGATCGGACAGGCCGGCCGTGAGGGCGGTGGCGAAGTGGTCGGCGAAGCGCGTGATCCGCTCCGGGTCGTAGAGCTCGGCAGAGTAGTCGATGGAGAGGTAGAGGTCACCGTCCGGCGCGTCGGTGACGTCGACCGCCATGTCCCACAGCGTGTATTCGTCGTGCAGCCCGAACTGCTCGCCGGTGACATCGTCGCCCAGACGCAGGGCCGCGTTGATGCCCGGCGGGTGCAGCGTGAGGCCGATCTGGAAGAGCGGGTTACGGCCGGTCACCCGCTCGGGACGCAGCGCGTCCACGACAAGCAGGAACGGCACGTCCTGGCGACTTGTCGCGTCGAGCACGACGCGGTTGCAGCGGTCGATCAGCTCAGCGAAGCTCGGCTCGCCGCTTAGGTCTGGCCGCAGCACCACGATGCTGCCGAGATAACCCACCATCGACTCGATCTCGGCGCTGGTACGGCCGGTGAGCAGCGAGCCGACCGGCAGGTCGAGCTGCCCGGTCCAGCGGTGCAGCACCGACAGCAGGCCGGCGTGCAGTACCGACAGCAGCGAGACCCGATGCTCGCGGGTATAGGCGCGGACGGCGGCCGAGGTCTCGGCGGGCAGTACGCGGAGGACGTTCGCGCCGGCGCCGTTCGGTCGGGCTGGCCGCGGCCGGTCGGCCGAAAAGTCCACTGTCGACAGTCCAGCCAGCGCCTCGCGCCAGTGGCCGATCTGCCGGTCGCGTTCCGGGCCGGCCAGCCAGCGGCGCTGCCAGACCGCCAGGTCGGCTGGTTGCACCCGGACCGGCGGCAGCTTCGCCGGGACGCCGGCGCGGACAGCCGCGTATGCCGCGGAGAGCTCGTCGCCGAGGATCCGGCCCGACCAGCCGTCGGTGACGATGTGGTGGAAGACCATCACCACCACGAAGTCGTCCGGGGCGACACGCCCCACTCCCACCCGGAACGCCGGCGCGGCCGCCAGGTCGAACGGCTCGGTGTAGAGGCCGCGGGCCCACGGCTCGACCTGGTCCTCGGTCAGCTCGGTCACCGGCAGCCGAGTCCGCGCCGGAGGCGGGTCGATCACCTGGCGGGGCACGCCGTGCTCGGCGACGAACCGGGTGCGCAGCGACTCGTGTCGCACGACCAGCGTGTGCATCGCCCGCTCCAGCGCGGCCACGTCCAGGTTGCCGTGCAACCGCAGCGGGATCGGCACGTGATAGGACGTCCAGTGCGGGGCCACCTGGTGCATGAACCACATGGCCTCCTGCTGGTGGGTGCAGACCATCGACGGCTCGCGTGGCACCGGCACCAGTTGCGGTGTCTCGTCGCGGCGTGCCTTCTCGGCACGCTTGCGGGCCAGCAACTCCTCCAGCCGGCCGATCTCGTCGTCGAGGTCGGCGTCCGGCTCGGGTGCGGCCGTCTCCTCCGGCGCGATGGCCCGGGCCAGCTCGCGCACGCTGGGATGGGCCGCGATCAGCGCGACCGACGCACCCTCGATGCGGCCGGCCGCGCGCACCGCGTCGAACGAGTCGCCGCCCAGCGCGAAGAAGCTCATGGTGACGTCGACGCTGGGCCGCTCCAGCACCTGCCGGTAGACCTCGGCGATGCGTTCCTCGACGGCGGTGGCCGGCGGCTGGCCGGCCGCGCTGTCCTCGACCGTCGCGGGAACGGGCGGCGGGCCGGCCGCCGGCCGAGCCGGTGCGACCTGCTGCACCCGGTCGGCGCTGGTCACCGCCTCCAGCGCTGCGGTCAGGTCGGTCACCAGGTCGTCGACGAAGCCCGCCGGGAACCGGTCGCGGTGCACCAGCATCTGCACCGCGCCGGAGTCAGGGGTGAAGGTGGCGGCGATCGGGGTGCTGGTCTTGTCGAAGAGCACGTCCGGGCGGAACGTGAGGTCACCGCCGAGCATCGCCGGGTCGATCGTGATGCTGTAGTTGTCGACCGACAGGGTGCTGTCGAAGAGCTCCTGCCCGGACCGGCCGACCCACCGCTTGATGTCAGCGAGCGACGTGTATTCGTGCCGCCGCAGTTGGGCGGCGGTGTCCTGCACCCGGCGCAGCCAGTCGCCGAGGTCGCCGTCGTCGGGCACCTCGACCGGCAGTGGCAGGGTGTTCGCCAGCACGCCGATCATCCCCTCGACGCCGGGCAGGTCCGCTGGGCGGCCCGAGGTGACACAGCCGAGGACGACGTCGGCGCGGTCGCTGTGCCGGCGGATCACCGCGGCCCACACCGCGTACGCCAGGGTGCCCAGGGTGACGCGGTGCCGGACCGCCGCCTCACGGAGCCCGTCCAGCAGGGCGGCGGGCAGTTGCACCTCGCGGCGGTCGATCGGGCCGGTGCCCTGCCGGGGGTCGGCCGGTGCGAGCGGCCGCAACCGGTTCCCGGTGGAGCTGTCGAGCAGGCCGGTCCACCAGCGGCGGCTCGCCTCGGGGTCCTGCCGCTGCAGCCAGGCGATGTAGTCGCGGTAGGGCGGGGCTGGCGGGGAGGTCGGCCAGCCAGCGGTTCGCGCGCGGTACTCGCCGAGCAGTTCGCCCAGCAGGATCGGGATCGACCAGCCGTCCATCAGTAGGTGATGGAAGCTCCACACCAGGCCGAAGCGTTCGTCGCCAACGCGCACCACGTGCAGGCGCTGCAACGGCGGCACGGTCAGGTCGAAGCCGGTCGCGGCGTCGGAGGCGCGCAGCCGCTCCAGCCGGTCGGCGAGGTCGTCCCCGGCGTCCGGCCAGTCGTGGTGGATCACCGGCAGGTCGACCTCGCGGTGCACCACCTGCAGCGGCTTGTCGAGGTCCTCCCAATGAAAGGAGGTGCGCAGGGCCGGGTGCCGGTCGGAGACCGACTGCCAGGCCGCCACCAGCGCCTCGAGGTCGAGCTTGCCGGTGACCAGATAGGTCTGCTGGCTCAGGTACATGTCCGGCGCGCCGTCGTGTGCGCTGTGCAGCAGCATCCCGCGTTGCAGCGGGGACAGCTCATAGATGTCCTCGACGTTGCTGGCGCCCACATGCACCCCTTGTCCTCGCCGGCCTCCGCCCACACGCGACCCTTCGCCTGGGGCCGACACTACGAACCGCGCGATCGCCCGTCGTGTCACCGGAAACCGTGGCCCACGTGCCGGGCGAGTCGACGGGTCGCCGGTTCCGGCGACACGACACCCTTCGGACCACGCCCGTAGCGTCGGTGCGGCAGGACTCGAAGGCGAGGGGGTAATCATCGGCATGCCCGTTCCCGGAGGTCACATCCTGTCGGTGCCCCATCCCGGCCGGCCGCCAGCCGCCGAGCCGCCGACCCCGCTTGGCCCGCGCCAGCACGCGGTCTGGATGCTGCAGCAGCTCGCGCCGGAATCGGCCGTCGCCAACCTCAGCATCGCCCTGCGCAGCAGCCAGACGCTGCGCTGGTGGCCGCTGGACGCCGCGATCAACCACCTCGCCGCCCGTCATCCGGCGCTGCGCACCCGGTTCCCGGTCGCGGCGGGCGTGCCGGTGCGGCACGTCACCGCCCCGACCGACCTGCGGCTCACCGTCGACGTCGAGGCGGCCACCGAGGACGACCTGACCGACCGGCTCGACGCGGCCGCCGCCCGGCCCTTCGACCTCGGCACGGACCTGCCCGTGCGGCTGGTCCTCGTGCAGCTGGCCGAGGGCGGCAGTGTGCTGCTGCTGGTGGTGCACCACATCGCCGTGGATGGCGCGTCGATGGCCCGGCTGGTCGACGAGCTGGCCCGGGCGTACGACGTGTTCGCGGCGCGCGACAGCCTGCCGGCAGACCTAACCGGCGAGGTTCCCGCGGTCGCCGACGCCGCGCCGCGCGCGGAGGATGTCGCGTTCTGGCGGGAACACCTGCGCGGCTACGACGCCGGCGCGGCTGTGCTGCCCAGCGCACGGCCCAGCCCGGCGCTGCCCACCTTCGCCGGCGAGACGCTGATCGACACGCCCGCGCCGTCGACCATGGCCGCCGTCGCAGCCCTGCGCAGCGCGCTCGGCACCACCGAAAACCTGGTGCTGCTCACCGCGTTCTATCTGACCCTGTTCCGGCATGGGGCCGGGACCGACCTGGTGGTGGGGGTGCCCATCACGGGTGGCCGCGACCGCGAGGCCGAGGGGGTTGGTTTCCGGGTCAGCACCATGCCGCTGCGGGTCGTCATCGATCCGGACGAGGGCTTTGCGGCGCTGGCCCGGCGGGTGCGCGACGCCTTCCTGGCTGGCGCACAGCACGCCTCCGCCTCCACCGAGGACCTGCTCGCCGAGGTCGGGCACCGATCCGGGGACTGGCGGGTACCGCTGTTTCGCTACATGTACAACTACCGGCCCTGGGACGACACGAACGTGAGCCTCGCAGGGGAGCGGCTGCGGGCCGTCCCGCTGCTGCGGGCGGCGACCCAGCTCGACATCCAGCTCGTGGTGATCGGCGGCGGGGAGATTCCGGAGACGATCACGACGTACGGCACCGACGTGCACGACCGCGCGGAGATAGCAGCACTGGTGGAGCGGATGGCGGCGCTGATCCGCCGGGCGTCGGCCGACCCGCACCGGCCGGTCCGCGAGCTGGCGATGACCACCGACGCGGAGGAGCGCCTGCTGGCCGCCGCCAACGACACGCTGCGGCCCGGGTTCGGCGACACGTCCGTGGCGCGGCGGTTCATCGGGCACGCCGAGCGGAACCCGGCGGCGACGGCGCTGATCGAGGACGGCCGGGAGCATTCGTACGGTGAGCTTCGGGAGGCCGCGGGACGAATCTCGGGCCGGCTGCGCGAGGCGGGCGTTGGCCCCGGCGACATCGTCGGCGTCGTCCTTCCGCGCGGCTTCACGATGGCCGCAGCGATGCTTGGCGTGTGGGGGGCGGGCGCCTGCTATCAGCCGATCGCCGTCGGTCAGCCGGAGGCGCGCATGATGGCCCAACTGACCGACGCGGGCGCGCGGGTGCTGATCATCGAGTCCGGCGCCGACCTCCCCGGCGGGATCACCGTGCTCACCGAGGCGGACCTGAGCGCCGGCGACCCGATCGAGCTGATGACGTGCGATGTGGACGATCCGGCCTACGTCATCTACACCTCCGGCTCGACCGGACAGCCGCGCGGCGTGGTCGTCACCCATCGCAACCTGGCCAATCTCGTGGCCGACTTCGCCGACCGGCTCGGCGTCACCGGCGCCGACCCGGTGCTGTGGTCGACGACCACGGCCTTCGACATCTCCGCCCTCGAAGTCTTCCTGCCGCTGAGCCTCGGCGGCCCGGTCGTAGCCGCCGGTCGCACCACCCAGACCCGGCCGCGTGAACTGCTCGACCTGGTGGTCCGGCACGACGTCGCGGTCGTGCAGGCGACCCCGACCTTCTGGCGGCTCGCCGTCGCCGAGGTCACCGGCGACGAGCTGCGCGACCGCACAGTGCTGTGCGGCGGCGAGCCGATGTCCGCCGAGCTCGCCCGGGACCTGGTGGCCACCGGGTGCCGCCTGCTCAACGTCTACGGCCCCACCGAGACCACCATCTGGTCGACCGCCGTGGAGATCGACGCCGACGTCACCGGCCCGGTGCCGATCGGCCGGCCGGTCGCCAACACGCACGTGTTCGTCGCCGACCAGCACGGCGCCCACCTGGCCCCCGGGCTGCTCGGCGAGCTCTGCATCGGCGGGACCGGGGTGAGCGCCGGATATGTCGGTCGACCCGAGCTGACCGCGGAGCGGTTCCCCGGCGCCGGCGCGGACCGGTACTACCGCACCGGCGACCTGGCCCGCTGGCGTGCCGATGGGTTCCTGGAGTTGTTCGGCCGCAACGACCGGCAGGTCAAGCTACGCGGCCACCGCATCGAGCTGCCCGAGATCGAGGCCGTGCTGCAGGCCCACGACGAGGTGGCGGAGGCAGCCGTGGTGGTTGTCGGTGACCCGCAGGCCGGAGCGGAGCTGCGCGCCTTCGTCACCGCCGCCGGCCCGACCCGGGCGGACGGCCTGCCCGAGCGGGTCTGGCCTCACCTGCGCGCCACCCTGCCCTCCTATTCGCTGCCGTCGCGCATCACCGTTCTGCCCGCTCTGCCGGTGAGCCCGAACGGCAAGCGCGACCTGGTCGCCCTGGCCGCGATGGAGGTGACCGGGCCGGCCACCGCCGCCGTAGCCGACCGCGGCCCCGACCGCAGCCCGGAGCTCACCGCGAACCTGGTCACCCTGTGGCGCGACATCCTGGGCCGGCCCGCGCTGGGCGAGCACGACCACTTCTTCCTGCACGGGGGGCACTCGCTGCTGGCCGTGCGGCTGGCCGCCCGGGCCGCCGAGATCGCCGGGGCCGACGTCGCGGTCCGGCTGGTCTTCGATCATCCGACCCCGCGGCAGCTGTCCGCCCGTCTGGCCGAGGAGTCCCGCCCGTGACCCAGAGCATGCCGGCGACCACCCCCGGCGGGTGGTTCATCCGCGTCGGCCCGGGCCCGGCCCGGGAGGGCGCCACCCGGCTGTACGTCTTCCCCCATGCCGGCGGCGGACCCGGTGCGCTCGGTGCGCTCGCCGCCGCGCTGCCCGCGTCGGTCGAGCCATGGGCGTTGCACCTGCCCGGCCGTCAGGCCCGTATTGCCGAGCCGCCGCGCACCGACCTCGAGCCGTTGCTCGACGAGATCGCCGCCGACCTGACCGCGACAGCGGGGGAGTACGCGCTGTTCGGCTTCTGCGGCGGCGCGCTGCTGGCCTTCCTGGCCGCCCGCCGCAGCAAGCCGACGCACCTGTTCGTCGGCTCCTACGCCGCACCGGACGTCGCGGGCATTCCCCGCCGCCTGCACACCCTGCCGAGCGATCGGTTCTGGGACGTGGTGCTCGCCCAGGGCGGCGTCGCGCCGGAGCTGGCCGAGCGCCGCGACCTGCGCCCGATGCTGGAGGACGCGATCCGGGCCGACTTCGCGCTCTACGCCGGGTACAGGCCGGACCGGGCCGCGCCGCTGGGCGTGCCGGTCAGCGTGCTCTACGGCCGCGAGGACACCGAGCTGACCACCGGCGCGCTCGTCGGCTGGCGCCGGCAGACCGGGACGCGGCCCGCGTTGTGCGAGCTGAACGCCGGCCACTGGCTGATCGACGAGGACCCGGCCGGGGTGGCGGCCTGCATCACGGCCCGGCTCGCCGGTGAGCAGGCTCCACCGGTGCGGCCCGCGGCGCGGCTCGCCGACCCGACCGTGCCCGCCGCACCGGACGGCGGGACGGACCTTCCGGCCGCCGCCGGGGACGTGCTCGCGGCGATCCGGCGGGCGATGAGCGACGCCGTGGGGCGGCCGCTCGGCGAGGACGAGAACTTCTTCGACGCCGGCCTGGGCTCCTCCGACCTGGTGCGGGTGCACGCCGGCAGCACTGCGGGGATGACCGAACCGTTTCCGGTCACCGCGATGTTCGCGTACCCGAACCTGCGCGCCCTGCGCCGTCACCTGGCCGCCGGGCGTACGTCGGCCGGCGTCGACCAGCACCGCCGGACCGGCGAGACCTGGCGCGAGATGCGCCGACGACTCCACGGCGAGAGTGAGCAACGATGAGTGGTCTGTTCGAGCCGATCGCCATCGTCGGGATGGCCGCGAGGCTGCCCGGCGCCCGCGACGTGCACGAGTACTGGGACAACCTGATCACCGGCCGCGACTGCATCTCGCCGCTGAGCGACGACGAGCTGTTGTCCGCCGGGGCTACCCACCAGCAGATCACTGACCCGTCCTATGTGAAGCGGGCCGGCCTGGTGCCCGGCCTGGACGAGTTCGACCCGGACTTCTTCCGGATGACGCCGCGCGAGGCCGCGGTCTGCGACCCGCAGCAGCGGCTCTTCCTCGAGCTGACCTACGAGGCGATCGAGAACGCCGGCTATCACCCGTCCACCCTCGGACACGAGGTGGCCGTCTACGGCTCGTCCGCGCCGGCCCGCTACGGCGACTACAACGTGCTGGGCAACCCGGATTACAACCTGAGCGCCGACATCTTCGGGCTCGCCGTGCTGAACAACGTCGACTACCTGGCCACGCTGGCCTCCTACAAGTTCGACTTCCGTGGGCCGAGCATGGCCGTGCTCACCGCGTGCTCCAGCTCGCTCGCCACGATCCTGATGGGCTGCCGGTCGCTGCACATCGGCGAGTGCGACGTGGCGATCGCCGGCGCGGTGTGCGCGGTCATCCCCTATCACGTCGGCTATCGCTGGAGCCCCGGCGACGTGCGCTCGCCGGACGGGATCGTGCGAGCCTTCGACGCGGCCGCCACCGGCACCCTCTTCACCAGCGGGGCCGGCGCCGTGATGCTCAAGCGGCTCGGCGACTCGATCGCGGACGGCGACAACATCCTGGGCATCATCCGGGGCATCGGCACCAACAACGACGGCTCGGACAAGGTCAGCTTCAGCGCGCCGAGCATGCGCGGGGTGACCAACGCGGTGGTCGACGGCATGGCGCTGTCCGGCTTCGGCCCGGCCGACATCGACTGCGTCGAGATGCACGCCACCGGCACCCCGCTCGGCGACCCGATCGAGGTGAAGGCGCTGGCTGAGGCGTACCGCCGGCTCGACGGCCGGCTCGACGACGGCGCGATCCCGGTCGGCTCGGTGAAGTCGAACATCGGGCACGCCGCGGCGGCCGCGGGCATGGCCGGCCTGCTCAAGCTGCTCCTCGCTCTGAAGAACGAGCAACTGCCGCCGACCATCAACGTCACCCGGGCCAATCCGCGGCTGGAGATCGAGCGCAGCCCGCTGCGCGTCAACGACACGATCAACCCCTGGCCGCGTACGCCCAACCGGGTCCGACGCGCCGGCCTGACCTCGCTCGGCATCGGTGGCACCAACTTCCACCTGGTGCTCGAGGAGGGCCCGGCGCCGGTGTACACCCCGCACCTGTTCCGCCCCCGGATCGTGGTCTGGTCGGGCCGGGACGCCGCCGCCCGCGCCGCCAACCGAGAGGCCCTGGCCGACTACTTCGCCGCCAACCGCGACGACGAGTTCACCGGTGCGGTGGCCACCCTGCAGCACAGCCGCGGTGAGTTCGCGCTGCGCGGGGCCGCGATCTGCATCGACCCGCGCGACGCCGCCCGGCAGCTCTCCGCCGACGGAAAGGTGCTCACCGGCGAGGTCTCCGGCGACGAGCCGCCCGGCGTGCTGTTCACCTTCCCGGGGCAGGCCGCGCAACACGTGCGGATGGCGGCCGGGCTGGTCGGCAACCACCGGGTCTTCACCGAGACGGTGGACACCTGTCTGGAGGTGCTCGACCGGCACGGCCTCGACCTCTATCCGCTGTGGCAGGACGAGCAGCCCGGAGACACGCTCTACGAGACGGCGAACGTACAGCCGCTGCTGTTCACCATCGAGTACGCGCTGGCGCGGCAGTGGACCGACTGGGGCATCCGGCCCGCCGGACTGCTCGGGCACAGCGTCGGCGAACTCGTCGCCGCCACCGTCGCAGGCGTGTTCGAGCTTGAGGACGCGCTGCGGCTGGTGGCCGCGCGCGGCCGGGCCATGCAGGCGCGGCCCCGTGGCTCGATGCTGGTCGTGGCGGCCGCACCCGGCCGGGTGCGGAGCCTGCTGGGCGACGACCCGGGCGTGACGGTGGCTGCGGTCAACGCCGCCGAGCAGGTCGTCGTCGCCGGTCCGGACGAGGCGGTGACGGCGGCCGCCGCGCTGTTCGCCGAGGCCGGCGTCGCCACCCAGCCGCTGCGCACCTCGCACGCCTTCCACAGCCCGGCGATGACGCCCGCGGTCGACGAGTTCCTGGCCGCGTTCGAGGGGGTTCGGCTGCACCCGCCGACGATCCCGGTCTTCTCCGCCGCGACCGGGCGGCGGCTCACCGACGACGAGGCCGTCGACCCGGCCTTCTGGGCCCGGCAGATCGCCGAGCCGGTGCTCTTCGCCGACGCCGTGGAGGCTGCCGTGGCCGGCACCGAGGGGCGGTTCGTGCTCGAGGTCGGCCCCGGCCGGACGCTCAGCGGCCTGGTCCAGCGTCACCCGGCGGTCGCCGGCGCGTGGCGGGTCCTCGCGTCGCTGCCCCGGCCGGGCAGCCAGCCGGACCCGCGGCAGGAGGAGCGGACCATTCTGGACGGTCTGGCCGAGCTGTGGCTGAGCGGAGCACCAGTGGACTGGCCGCGGGTCTACCGCGACGAGGCCCCGCAACGTGTCCCGCTGCCTGGCTACCGGTTCCAGCGCGCCCGCTACTGGGTTGATCCGGCCCCGGCCGCCGCGGTGCCCTCCGTGGCTGAGCCGGCACCCGCTCTGCCACCGGAACAGCCGGAACCGGCGGAGATCGGGCCATTCGCGGTGCCCGGCTGGGTCGAGACCCCGCCGCCGGCCGGCCGGACCCGGCCGACCGGCACCACCCTGGCGCTGGTTCCGGCCGACCCGGCCGCTGCCACGCCCTACGTCGCCGCGCTGCAGCAGGCCGGCCATCGCGTGGTCCGGGTGCGCCCAGGCGCTGCGCGCGATGAGCGAGCCGGAGCGTTCGTGGTGCGCCCCCGGCACCTCGCCGACGACCTCGCCTGGGTGCTGGAGCGGCTGACCGCGAGCGGCCGGGCGCCGGCCACCCTGGTGCACGCCTGGGGCGCCGGGCTACCGGCCGCCGACCGGGACGCCGTCGACGACGAGCTGGACCTGACCGTCTTCGCCCTGCTGGACCTGGTGCGCACCGCCGCGCGCGAGCCGGTCAACGGCCGGCTGCCCGAGCTGATTGTGCTCACCAACGGCGCGGTGGACGTCTCGGGCGGCGAGCCGCTGATCCCGTGCCGGGCTGCGCTGGTGGCAGCCGCCCGCACCTATGCGATGGAGACCGTCGGAGTGGGCTGCCGAGTGATCGACACCGGGCCGGGGCGGGCCGAGGACATGCTGGTCGCCGAGCTGCTCTCCGGCGCCTCCGAGCGGCTCGTCGCGCTGCGCGGCAGCCGCCGCTGGGTGCCGGTGCAGCGGCCGTGGCCGGGGCCGGGGCCCGAGGACGAGCCGGCGATCCGGCGCGGTGGCGTCTATCTGATCACCGGTGGCCTCGGCGGGCTGGGTCTGGCCGTGGCCAAGGGTCTCGCCGCGACGGGCCGCCGGCCGCGGCTGGCCCTGCTCTCCCGTACCGGCCGGGACGTCGCCGACGACCTCGCCGAGATCGGGGCCATGGGCGCCCAGGCGATGGTGGTGACCGCCGACGTGGCCGACGGGCCGCAGCTGCGCAAGGCGTTGGACGAGGTCGCCGAGACGCTCGGGCCGATCAGCGGTGTGCTGCACCTGGCCGGGGTGGCCGGTGGCGGCATGCTGCAGATGCGCGACCGGGCTGACGCCGCCGACGTGCTGCGGCCCAAGGTGCACGGCACGCTCGCGCTGGCCGCCGCGCTGGCCGGCCACCCGCCGGTCGACTTCGTGGTCTGCTTCTCCAGCCGCGCCGCGCTGACCGGCATGGTCGGCAACGGCGACTACGCCGCCGCGAATGCCTTCCTCGACGCCTTCTGCGCCGAGCAACCCGGCTGGCGCAGCATCGACTGGCCGCCCTGGACCACGGTCGGCATGGCCGCCACCGGCGTCGTCGAACGGCTCACCGACCGGCTGCGCGCAGCCACCTCCGCGGCGGCCCCTCTGCTCACCCACGAAACTGTCGTCGCGGCCGCCACCCATTGGGAGCTCGACGAGCATCGCATCAAGGACGCCGCGGTGATGCCCGGCACCGGCACCCTCGACCTGGTGCTGCGGGCCCTGCCGGAGATGGTGCCCGAGCTCGCCGGCCCGGTGACGCTGACCGACGTCATGTTCCTGCGGCCGCTGGTCGCGGACGCCCCGCGGCGACTGCGGACCACGGTGGAGCCGGACGGCGACCGGGCCTGGCGGGTGCGTGTGCACGTGCGCGGGGACGACGTGGACGAGTACGAGCACACCACGTTCCGGATTACCCCGGCCGACGTGCCGGCGCCGGTCGCGGACGTCGCCGAGCTGCCCGCCGGGCTGGCCGAGACCACGCCGCCGACCCTGCTGCCGGAGCCGGGCGGCACGATGGTGTTCGGCCCGCGGTGGCGGTGCGTGCGCCGGCTCTGGGAGTCCGCCGACACGATCGTCGCCGAGCTGGAGCTGTCCGAGCCGTTCCGCGGCGAGGCCGCGGGGCGGGCGGTGCATCCGTCGCTGATGGACGTCGGCACCGGGCTGCTGCGCCGCCGCCGGCCGGACGAGCTGCTGCTGCCCTTTCACTACGAGCGGATGACCTGGTGGGCGCCGGTGCCCGGTCGGGTGTTCTGCCGGCTGCGGCAGCGTCCCGGCGCGGACCTCGTCGCGGACGTGCAACTCGTCGCTGACGACGGCGCGGTGGTGACCGAGGTGGTCGGCTTCCGGCTGCGACCGCCGGTCGCCGATTTCACCTCGGCTCTCGCCGAGGCACCGTCCGGCGAGGGCCTGTCCCCGGACGACGGCGTGCGGCTGCTGCTGCGGCTGCTGGCCGGCGGCGGGCCGGCCCAGGTGGCGGTGCTGCCGCATCGTGATGGACGGCCCGTGCCGCCGGATGAGCCGCTGGTGTCCGCCGTCGCGGTCCCGGCCGCCCCGGTGGCGGCGGAGCCGGTGGCGGCGGCGGTCACGACCGTGGCGGCAACCGACGGCGGCGACGTGCAGGACCGGCTCGCCGAGCTCTGGACGCAGGTGCTCGGCCGAACGGGGATCAAACCCGAGGACGACTTCTTCGCCCTCGGCGGCGACTCGCTGATGGGCGTGGGGCTCGTGGGCCGCATCCGCGACACGTTCGCGATCGAGGTGAGCATCGGGGCCCTGTTCGAGTCGCCGACCCTCGGCGAACTCGCCGCGGTCCTGGTCGGGCAGGGCGCGCGATGACCGATTCGGAGGAGGTGACGGTGCTGAACTCGGACGATGCGATCGCCGTGGTCGGGGTGGCCGCCAAGGTGCCTGGCGCCCGCGATGTCGAGGAGTTCTGGCTCAACCTCGTCCGCGGCCGGGAGTCGGTGACCGAGCGCACCGACGAGGAGTTGCGGGCCAGCGGCGTCGCCGAGGAGCTGATCGCGGACCCGGCCTATGTGAAGACCGCGTCGATGATGCCCGAGGCCGAGTACTTCGACGCGCAGCTGTTCCGGATGACGCCGCGCGAGGCCGAGATGTGCGACCCGCAGATCCGGCTGTTCCTGGAGATGGCCCACTCGGCGATCGAGAACGCCGGCTATGACCCGGGCACCCTGCGCGACGGAGTCGGTGTGTTCGCCTCTGCCGGGCCGGCGCACTATGCCGAGCAGCACCTGCTGCGGCACCCGGAGATCGCGAACTCGGCGCTGTCCGGCGTCGTGACGCTCAACCACGGTGACTACGTCGCCACCACCACGTCGTACAAGCTGGATCTGCGCGGACCCAGCGTGACCGTGCTGACCGCCTGCTCGAGCACCCTCGTCGCGCTGCACCTGGCCTGCCAGTCGCTGCGCATCGGGGATTGCGACGTCGCTGTGGTGGGCGGCGCGGACGTCGAGTTTCCCTATGGACACGGCTATCTGTGGGCGCCGGGCGGCGTGCGGTCCCGCGATGGGCACTGCCGGCCGTTCGATGCGGCGGCCAGCGGCACGGTGTTCGGCGGCGGCGCCTGCGCGGTGATCGTCAAGCGGCTGGACGACGCGATCGAGGCCGGCGACCAGGTGCGTGCCGTCATCCGCGGCATCGCGCTGAACAACGACGGGGCAGACAAGGTCAGCTTCGGCGCGCCGAGCAAGGCCGGGCAGACCGCGGTGATCATGGAGGCGATGGCGCTCGCCGGGCTGCGCCCCGAGGACATCTCGTACGTCGAGGCGCACGGCACCGGCACAGCGCTGGGTGACCCGATCGAGGTGGCAGCGCTGACCGAGGCGTACACCCGGCTGGCCGGCGGCGCGCTGCCGGCGGGTCGGTGCGCGCTCGGCTCGGTGAAGGGCAACGTCGGCCATCTCGGCCCGGTGGCCGGGATTGCCGGGCTGGTCAAGGCCGTGCTGGCGCTGGAACGTGAGCAGCTGCCGCCGAGCATCAACTTCACCGCCCCCAACCCGCGGCTGAAGATCGAGGAGACCCCGTTCCGGGTGCAGGACGTCCTCACCGCGTGGCCGCGCGACCCGCAGCGCCCGCGCCGGGCGGGGGTCAGCTCAATGGGCATCGGCGGCTCCAACGTGCACGTCGTCCTGGAGGAGCCGCCGGCACAGCGGTTCGAACTGCACGACGAGCGGCCCCGCGTCATCGTGTGGTCGGGCCTGACCGCCGACGCGGAGGAAGCCGCTCGGGCACCGCTCGCGCACTACTTCACCGCACGCGGCGAGGCGCTGTTCGCGGACGCGGTGGCCACCCTGCAGCACGGGCGGGCCCGGCACCCGGTACGGGCCGCCGTCGTGTGCACTTCCGCGCACGACGCCGCGACCGTGCTGCGCGAGTCCAACCCGCGTCGGATCCACACCGGCCGCACGACCACCGCCCCGGCGCGCCCGGTCAGCCTGCTCCTCCCCGGCCAGGGCTCCCAGCACCTCCGGATGGCGCACGACCTCCATCTCGCGGTGCCCTCCTTCGCCGCAGCCCTGGACGGCTGGTTCGACCTGTTCGGCGATGCCGGCCGTGAGCTGCGGGCCAGCTGGCTCGGCGAGTCCGACCTGGACGTCACGGACACCCGGCAGGCCCAGCCCCTGCTGTTCGCGGTCGAGGCCGCGCTGGCCGACTTCTGGCAGTCCGCCGGTGTGCGGCCGGCCGCCCTGCTCGGGCACAGCGTCGGCGAGCTCGTGGCCGCCACCGTCGCCGGCGTCTTCACACCCGCCGACGGCGCCAAACTGGTGCTCGCCCGGGCTCGGGCGATGCACGACCACCCGGCTGGCGGCGGCATGCTCGCCGTCGCCGCTGCCGAGGAGCAGGTCGGTGATCTGCCGGCCGGCGTCACGGTCGCCGTGGTCAACGGGCCCGACCAGGTGGTGCTGGCCGGCCCGCACGACGCCCTGGACCGCGCCGCCGCGACGCTTGGCGACCGAGGTCTGCGCACCCGGCGCCTGGAGACCTCCGACGCCTTCCACACGCCGCTGCTCGGCGACGCCGCGAACGCGTTCGCGCAGGCCTTCGCCGATGTCACGCCGGCAGCCCCGGCGATCACCGTGTACTCCGCGGCCACCGGCCGCCCGCTCACCGCGGAGCAGGCCGCTGACCCGTCCTTCTGGGCCGGCCAACTGGTCGGCCCGGTGCGCTTCGGAGCCGCCCTCGACGGACTGCTGGAGACCGGCACGGGGGTGCTGCTGGAAAGCGGCCCGGGCCAGGTGCTGACCGGGCTCGCCCGCCGGCACCCCCGGGTACGTCAGGGCGCCTTCGCCGCCGTGCCCACGCTGCCGCCGGCCGGGACCGACGGGGACGGCACCACCACGATGCTCGAAGCCGCCGCCCAGCTGTGGGCCGAGGGCCACGACATCGACTGGGAGGCGCTCGGTCAGGCACCGATGCGCCGCCGGGTGGCGGTGCCCGGTTATTCGTACCGCCGCAAGCGGTATTGGATCGACCCGCCGGCGCCGCAGGCCGCGCCGCTGGCCCCCGAGCCGGCGCCGGCGTCGGCCGAGCCGGTGGTTCAATCGCCGCAGGCCCCGGTCACTCCCTTCTCCACTGTGGAATGGCGGCCCACCCCGGGCAGCCCGGCGACCGGCGACAACCGGGGCCGCACCGCGGTGGTGCTGCTGCCGGCCGCCAAGAACCGGGCGCTCGACATCGTGCTCGCCCTGCACCAGGCTGGGCTGCGGACCGTGCGGGCCCGGCCGGGCAGCGACTATCACGCCCGCGATGACGAGTTCAGCCTGCGCGACGGCTCCGCCGACGACGTGGCCCGGATGTTCGACGAGCTCGCCGCCCGCGGGGTCCGGCCCGACCTGCTGGTGCACGCGAGCGCCGCCGCCACCTGGGAGCCGGTCTCCGGCGACACCCTCGGCGAGCAGCTCGACCGCTCGGCCAACACCCTGCACGCGCTCATCCGGCACGGCCTGCGCACCGGCGCCTCCGGCAAGCTGCCGGAACTGCTGACTGTGGCGACTGGCTCAGCGGACGTCTCCGGTTCCGACCCGCTCGAACCGGTGAAGGCGACGCTGCACGGGCTCGTGCGGAGCCTCGCCAAGGAGGTGCCCTGGCTGTCCTGCCGGCTGATCGACGTCGCCGGCAACACCCCGGTCGAGCAGCTGCGCGACGAGCTGCACCGGGCCGGCGACGACCTGGTGGTCGCGCTGCGCGGCCGGCGTCGGTGGGTGCCGCGCGAAGAACCGCTCTGGGTCACCCCCGGGCCGCAATCGGTCGTTCGGCACCGGGGCGTCTATGTCATCACCGGAGGGCTCGGCGGTCTCGGCTTGGCGATGATGCGCGGGCTGGCCGCGACCGGAACGAGCCCGCGGATCGCGCTGCTGGGCCGGCACGTGCCGGAACAGGGGGCGGAGCCGGCCGCGGTGGCCGACGCCACGGCTCTCGGCGCCGAGGTGCGGCTGCTGCGCTGCGACGTCGGCGACCCGCGCCAGGTACGCCGGGCCCTCGACGTCGTCACCGCCCACTTCGGCCCGGTCAACGGCCTGCTGCACCTCGCCGGAGTGGCCGGCGACGGCATGCTGCAGGTGCGCCGGCCCGAGCAGATGGCCGAGGTGCTGCGGCCCAAGGTGCAGGGCACGTACGCCCTCGCCGAGGCCCTGGCCGGCCGCCCGGAGCTCGACTTCGCCGTGCTCTTCTCCAGCCGCGCCGCAGCCGACGGGCTGGCCGGCAGCGGTGACTACGCCGCAGCCAACGCGGTGCTCGACCTCTACGCACGCGACGCCGGTCTACCGGCCGGCCGGGTGCTCAGCATCGGCTTCCCGAGCTGGGCGGAGGTGGGCATGGCGGCCGCCCCGCCGCCCCCGTCCGAGCCCGAGGGCGTCGTCCGCTGGGAGACCACTCTCGACGACGCCGGCACCTGGGCCCTGGACGAGCACCGCCTCGAGGGACGGCCGCTGCTGCCCGGTAGCGCGTGTCTCGACCTGATGCTGCGCGCCTTCCGCGAGCGTCTGCCGGCCGACGACGAGTCGCTGGCCGTGGTGATCTCGGACGTCGCGTTCTCGGCCCCGCTCGTCGCGAGGGCGGCCCGGCGGGTCCGGGTCGACTTCGTGGCCGACGGCGACGCGCACTCGTGGACGGTGCTGTCCCGGCCGGCGGATCGGGCCGGCGCCGGTTGGGTGCGGCACGTCGTCGGCCGGATCGCCCGGCAGGCGGTGGCCGCCGACAAGGCCGATCTTGAGGCGCTGCGCCAGGACACCGAGCCGCAGCCGTTGCCGGACACTGGCGGGCCAGGCCGGTTGTTCCAGCTCGGCCCCCGCTGGCGCGGCATCACCGAGCTGCTCGCCCGCGGCGAGGAGCGGCTCGTCACCATGCGGCTGCCAGCGGCCTTCGAAGCCGACCTGGACGTGCACCCGCTGCACCCGGCGCTGCTCGACTGCGCGACCGGAACCGCGCGCGACGACACCGATCCGTTCCACGTCCCGTTCCTCTATCGCCGGATGGTCGTGCACGGCTGGCTGCCCGCAGAGCTGATTTCGCACATCCACCGCCGGAAGGTGGCCAACGGGCTGCTCGTCGCCGACATCGACCTGCTCGACCCGGACGGCCGGGTCCTGGTGCACATCGAGGGCTTCACGATGCGGCGGGTGGACGGACCGTCGCTGGGCGACGAGGAGGTCGGCGCGGACGAGGTCGAGGTCGCGGCGGAGGCAGTCGTCCACGAGGCCGAGCCGCGGCCGGGCGGTGCCATCGGCATTCCGCCCGCAGTCGGCGTCGATCTCGTCTTCACCCTGCTCTGCGCCTCGACCCCGGAGCGGGTCCTGGTGCGACCGTTCGTCGACGGCCGGCCGGTGCCGCTCAGCGAGCCGGGCGGCACCGGCTTCTCACCCGCCGCGACTCCCGCGGCTGCCGCCGCGCCGGTGGCTTTCCCTCCGGCGCCCGTGGCGCTGGTCGAGCCCGTTGCGGTGGCGCGGGCGGCCGAGCCCGCTCCGCCACCCGTGCCGGTGATCGCGGGCGAGGCCCCGATGCTCGACCGGCTGCGCGTGCTGTGGGCCGAGACGCTGGGCATCGACGACATCGCGGTCGATGACGACTTCTTCGAGCTGGGCGGCAACTCGCTGTCCGCGGTGGAGTTGATGTCGCGGGTCCGCGACGTGTTCGGCGTCGAGCTCAACATCGGGTTGCTCTTCGACGCGCCCACGCTGAAGCAGCTCACCGTCCTGCTTCAGCAGCAGGTGGAGGGCTGAGCACCGATGCGGACCGCCGCCGTACCAACGCTGCCGGGGCCTGCCGGCCAAGCCCCGGCAGCGCACCGGGTGCCGCTTGCCGGCGACTGGTCGCTGTGGCGGCTGAGCGCCCTGCGCGGCACCGGAATGCCGGTGTCCTGGCTGGACGCCTTTGCCCCGCCGGACCCGGATGCCGCCAGCGAGGAGCAGGCCCGCGCCGTGTCCGCCGCCGCGGTGCGCGCGCTCGCCGCCCGGCCGGTCTTCGTCGAGGCGGTGACCTGGCAGAACCCGGCTGTGGTGCGTAACTGGCTGGGCCGCTTCGCGGCCGACCTGGACGGCCGGCTCTCCCGGCGGGACCAGCGGGAGGCGTTAGTCGCCTTCCTCGCCCAGCGCTACTGCGCCAAGAACGAGACCATCGGCTTCTTCGGGCCGGTCGCCTGGGCGCGGTTCGCCGACGACCGCTCCGGCCTGACGCTGACCGGCTCCGGCGGGCTGCGCAGCCGGTCGGTCTATCGGGAGACGTGGGCGGTCGACGCGGTGGCCCGGGCGTTCGCGGCCGACCCGCGTGCCGCCAGCCACCTGATCGTCCGCCGCAACCCGGTGTGCGACCTGACCGGCGGCGTGCTGCGTCGCCCCCGGTCGCGGCCGGAGGAGCTGACCGGCGCCGAAGCCGTGGTCGCGGCCGCGCTGACCCGGCCCCGCCGGGCCGGTGAGCTGGTCGACACCTGCGTCGGGGCCGCTGCGGCCCTGGACCGGCTGATCGCCCGTGGTGTCGTCCTCGCCGGCCTGCCGATTCCGGTGCAGGAGCACCCCGAACGCGACCTGCGCCGGCACGTCGCCGGCGTCACGGACCCGGACCTGCGCGCGGAGTTCACCGAGCGGCTCGACGAGCTGGACCGCTCAGTCGCCGCGGTGGCCGCCGCGGCCGGCGACCCGCCCGCCCTGCTGGACGCCCTCGATCGGCTGACGGAGACGTTCAGCGCCATCACCGGGCGGGCTGGCCACCGCGACAAGCCGGGCACCCCGCTGGGCCGGGCCATGGTCTACGAGGACTGCCGCCGGGACCTCGACGTCACGATCGGCGCCGACCTGCTCGACGACCTGCGCACCCCGCTGGCCCTGATGCTGGACACCGCGCGCTGGCTGCTCGCCGAGACCGGCGTCGAGGTCGAGCGTGACCTCACCCGGCGGTACCGGTCGCTGCGGGACCGCGCCGGTGGCCCGGTCGCACTGTGCGACCTCGTGCTGGCCGCTGGCGACGTGCTCAACGGCATGCCGGGCACGGCGGCCGACCGGGTCGGCGACGACTTCCGCGAACGCTGGGGCGAGCTGCTGTCCACCGCCCGGGGCGCCCCGGCGCGGATGTCCAGCGCCGCCGTGGCGCCGCTGGTGCGGGCGCTCTTCCCGGCCGGGCCGGTGGCCTGGCGCGCTGGCCGTCAGCACAGCCCCGACCTGCTGCTCCGCACCGATCCGGCGGGCGGCCGGCCGCAGTGGGTGCTCGGCGAGCTGCACCTCGCGCTGAACACGATGGAGAACCGGGCCTTCCTCACCCAGGCCGACGACCGCGCGGAACTGCTCGACGCCACCGCGGCCGACTTCACCGGCGGGCGCTTCGTGCCGGTTTACCCAGCGGACGCGCCGGCGGTCACCTCGCGCACCTACCCGCCGCCCGCGATGGACCTGCCGGACCGGTACACCTACTGGTCGTACACGGCCGACGAGGGACACCCGGCGGGCGTCGACCCGCTGCCCGGGGCCGGCCTGCTGGTCACCGAGGAGGGCGGCCAGCTGGTCGTCCGGCCGGCGGACGGTGGCCGCCCAGCCCCGCTGCTCGAGGTCCTCGGCGAGTTCCTCACCGCGCTGGTGGTCAACCGGTTCCGGGTGCGCGACCCGGGCGGGCACCAGCCGCGGCTGATGCTCGACGAGGTGATCATCGCCCGGGAGACCTGGCACCTGCCGCTCGCCAGCATCCCGGCGCCCGAGAACGCCGATTACCGGCACCGCGAGCTGCGGCAGTGGCTGATCGAGCGGGGAATGCCACGGTTCGTCTTCGTGAAGACCGCCGACCAGCCCAAGCCCTACCTGGTCGACCGGGACGCGCCGCTGTCGCTGCGCAACCTGGCCCGGGGCGTGCGGCGCAGCCGGGCGGAGCACGGCGACGCGGCGGCGGCCACCTTCACCGAGATGCTGCCCGCGCCGGACGAGCTCTGGCTCGTCGACGCGGACGGGCAGCGTTACACCAGCGAACTGCGGGTCGTCGCCTACGACGAGACGCAGACGAACGAGCCACTGTGCTCCGGCGACGAGGAAACGCGGACATGATCACGGCTACCCGGTGGTTCGACGACGTGCTCAACCCGGAGGGCGCCGAGGCGGTGACGGTCGCCCTCCCGTACGCCGGCGCCGCCGGACGCGCGTTCCGCCCGCTGCACCCCTACCTGCCCGACGGCTGCGCACTGGCCCTGGTCGACCTGCCCGGGCACGGGCGGCGGATGAGCGAGACCTGCCTGCGCGACGCCGAGGCGGTGATCGACGGTGTGCTCGACGCGATCGGCACCCTGGGGTCGCGCCGGCTGGTGCTGCTCGGCTACAGCCTGGGCGGCTGGCTGGCGTACGAGATCGCCACCCGGCTCACCGAGGCCGGCACCCCACCGGCCGGCCTGATCGTGTGCGGCACCCGAGCACCGCACCACGGGATCGGCCACCCGCCGGTGGCGCACCTGCCGGCCGGCGAGACATTCCTGCGCGAGGCGGTCGCGATGGGTCTCGCCTCCCCGGCGATGCTGGAGCTGCCGGGCTTGGCCGACCTCTTCGCCACCGCGCTGCACGCCGACCTGACCGTGGTGCAGAGCTTCGCCTTCCGGCCCCGACCGCCGCTGCCCGTCCCGGCCTGCGTGGTGGGTTTCGACGCCGACTGGCTGGTGCCGGAGCCCGCGTTGCGGGCCTGGGACGACCTGTGCGCCGCGCCGCCCCTGCACCAGCGGTTGATGGGTGGTCATCTGGCGATGCACGACCAGCAGGAGGAGTTCGGCACGGCGATCCGGGCGGGGCTGGATCACGTGCTGGGTGTCCGGAAAGAAGGCTAGGCGGCGCGGCCGCGGATCAACAGCGCGGCGGCCGGCACGGCGACCTCCTCGCCGCCGACGGTGAAGTCCCTGGCCTCGGCGAGGAACGCCTCGCGGGTCGCCTGCTGCACTTCCCGGCTCTGCACCTGCAGCAGCTCGGTGAAGCCGCAGGAGCCGCCCACCAGGCCCTTCCACCAGTGCCCCGGCGACGGCAGGCGGACCACCGTGGTGGCGGTCTCGACGGTGACCTCGGCGAAGCCCGCCGCAGCCAGCCGGGTGGCCAGGTGGTCGGCGTCGGTGCGCTGGCCGGCCTCGGCCAGCAGCCGCTCTTCGGTCGCGGCGGCCCGCTCCCGCAGCAGGTCGGCGCTGAGCCCGGTGAACGGCGAGACCGCCGCGGGCGCCCAGCCGGCCAGCGCGAGCACGCCGTCGCGGCGCAGCACCCGGCGGGTCTCGGTCAGCGCGGCGTCCAGGTCGTCGAGGTGGGGTAGGACGAACGCGCTGGCCGCCGCGGCGAGGCTCGCGCTCGCCAGGGGCAGGCGCAGGGCGTCGCCGATGACGACCGGGCCGCCGGTGCCGGCCAGCGCGGCGGCGGCCAACTCGGGGGAGATGTCCAGGGCCAGCGACGCCCAGCCGGCCGCCCGCAGCTCCCGGGTGACCACGCCGTCGCCGCAACCGAGGTCCAAGGCCGGGCCGGCGGGGTGGCCGAGTCGGCGGACGAGCGCGCCGGCGAACCGGGCGGTCACCGGCGAGAAGAACCGGGTGTACGCCTCCGCGCGCCGACGTTCCTGGCGAGCCCGGAAGTCGGCGAGCGTGGCCGGGTCCGTCGCGGTCACGGGATCCGCTCGTCCAGCAGCGCCTCGAGGTCCTCGACGCCGGCCAGCTCGGCCTGGGCCTGCACGACCAGCCGGGCGAGCTGGTCGACGGTCGCCGAGCCGAACAGGTCGCGCAGCGGCAGCTCCACGCCGTAGACGTCGCGGACCCGGGCGACGAGCCGGGTGGCCAACAGCGAGAAGCCGCCCAGCTCGAAGAAGCTGTCGTAGACGCCGATCCGCTCCACGTCGAGCAGCTCGTGCAGGATCGCGGTCAGCTCGCGTTCCAGCGGGGTGCGGGGCGGCACATAGGTGCCCAGCGCCTCGCTGTCCTCGTCGGGCTGCGGAAGGGCGGCCAGGTCGTATTCGCCGTCCGCGGTCAGCGGCAGCCGGTCGAGCACCATCAGGTGACGGGGGAGCAGGTTTTCCGGCAGCCGGGTCACCAGGTGCTGGTGCACGGCGCCGGCGCCGTTCTGCGGCCCGCAGACATACGCGACCAGCCCGGTGACCAGAGCTTCCCGGACGTCCGGGGCGTCGCGCAGTGTGCCGACCGTCTCGGTGACGTCCGGCGTCGGATCGGTGGTGCCGACGAATTCGAGTGTGCCGTCGGCCCAGCGCCGACCGAGGTGGCCGGTCCGCCGCTCGCCGGCGTGCAGCTCGACGACCTCGCCGACCGCGGCCGGGCGGCCGGAGCGGTCCGGCAGCCGCAGGGAGCTGCCTGGCAGCTCGGTGCCGAGCGGCACGCGCAGCGGCGCGGTCTCCAGCTTCCATCCGTCCGGCACCGGATAGGCGGCCAGTGGCCCGCCCGGCTCGTCCACGCCGTAGAGCCCGACGCAGTCGGCCGAGGCGGACAGCTGGCGTACCAGCTCCACGTCGTGCGCCAGGAAGTCGCCGCGGTTGCCGACGAAGACGTGGCGCAGGCTCGGCAGCCCGGCCTCGCCGGCCCGGGCGGCCAGCGCGCGCAGCACCGGCGGGTCGACGTGCAGCACGCTGATCCCGGCGTCGCGTAGCCAGACGAGCAGGGCGTCGAGGTCGCCGAGGGGTGCGTCCGTGGTCGGCACCACCTCCCCGCCGGAGGTGTCCGCCGCCGCTCGGTGCCCGGGCCGCGGCGACAGCACCGCGATGCGCTCGGACCGCAGGTCGGGAAGCGCGGCCGGCACGGGGGCGACGGCCGGCTCGGCATCGCTGAGCGGATAGTCGAAGACGGCTCGGTCGGAATCCGCCACGGCGGCGAGCAGCAGGGTGCGGACCTGCTCGAAGAGCGCCCGGATCATCGGCTCGGTGTAGCGGTCGGCGTTGTACTCCAGGTCCAGGTGCAGCACACCGCCAGACTCCCGGGCCGTCAGCGTCAGGTCGAACTTGCTGGGCGGGGCCGGCGCGTCCATCGGCTGGGTAGTCACGCCCGAGAGCGGCTCGACACCGAAGTCGTCCACGCCGTTCAGCGCGACCTGGAAGAGCGGGGTGCGGCCGGGCACCCGGGCGAACTTCAGCTGGCCCGCCAGCAGGTCGAGCGGTGCGTCGGCGTGCTCGTAGCCGCCAAGCGCGGCCCGGCGCACCCGGTCGAGCAGGTCGGCGAACGACGGTCGGCCGGCCAGGTCGATGCGCAGCGGCAGGGTGTTCACGAAGAAGCCGATGAGGTTCTTCGTGCCGGCGTCGGTGCGGCCGGTGATCGGCACCCCGATCACCACGTCCCGGTCGCCGGTCCAGCGGGCCAGCACCGTGCCGAGCGACGCGAGCAGCGCCATGAAGGTGGTGACGTGGTATTGCCGGCACAGCCGGTGCACCGCCTCGGTGTCCGCTTCGGACAGCACCGCACGGATGCGGTCGCCGCGCGCCTGTTCGGCCTGCACCCGCCAGCGCGTGGTCGGCAGGTTCAGCGCCGGGGGAGCACCGGCCAGGTGGTCGCGCCAGTAGTTCACCTGGCCCTCGAGCGCCTCGCCGACCAGCCACCGGCGCTGCCAGGCCGCGAAGTCGCGGTACTGCACCGGCAGCGGCGGCAGCTCGGCCCGGGTGGCGTCGCCACCGACCAGATAGAGCGCCGACAACTCGCGTACGAACAGCCCGGTCGACCAGTCGTCACAGACGATGTGGTGGGCGGTGATGCTGAGCACGTGCTCGGTGTCGCTGAGCCGGATCAGCGTGCACCGGAAGAGTGGGCCGGTGGCCAGGTCGAACGGCGTGGCTGCGTCCTCGTCCGCCGCCCGGCGGGCCGCTGCGGCTTGGTCGCCCGGCTCGCCGCCGACGTCGCGGACGGCGATGTGCCAATCCGCGCCGACCTCGTCGACCGCCTGCTGGGGCCGTCCGTCCACGAGCGGGAACCGGGACCGCAGCGCCTGGTGCCGCTGCAGGATCGCGGCGATTGAGGCGTTCAGCGCCGCCACGTCCAGCGGGCCGGAGAGGCGCAGTCGGCCGTGCACGTTGTAGGCCGACTCCGGCGCCAGTTGGTTCTCCAGCCACAGCCGCTGCTGGTCGAAGGAGAGCACCGGCTCGGAGTCCGGGTCACGGGGCGTGACCGGCGGCCGTTCCGAGGGTGCGGCCGCGGCCACCGCAGCGGCGAGCGCGGCGACCGTCGGAGCCTCGAAGAAGCTCATCGACTGGATGCTGACGCCGTAGACGTCGCGGATCTTCGCGATCACGTCGATGGCGGCCAGCGAGTCGCCGTCCAGCTCGAAGAAGTCGTCGTAGACGCCGATGTCCGTCCGCTCCAGAGCCGTCGCCCAGATGCTGGCGATGGTCTGCTCGCGCGGTGTGCGCGGCGGCACTCTGGCGCCCTCGTCACCGATCGGCTGCGGGTGTGATTCCAGGGCCATGACGCCACGTTAGGCAACCCACCGGGCGCGGGGACGTCGCCGAAAGCGGGGACCGCCGCCCCCGGCGTACGGCCGATTGACTGATTATGGCGTCTTTCGGAGGCTCATTCATGTCTGGTGTTCACTCGTGGTTTCCCTACCGTGTCCCAGCCGAGGGGACCGAGATCTTCGCGTTCCCGCACACCGGTGCCGCGTCCACGGTCTTCAACGCGCTGCGCCGGCACCTCGAGCCGCACGGCACGACGCTGACCGCGGCCGTGCTGCCCGGGCACGGGCGGCGGGTCCGCGAGCAGCCGCACCGGGAGATGAGCGCGCTGGTCGCCGACTTCGACCGGGCCGCCGCAAGCGACGGCTACGCGGCCTTCCAGGGCGACTACGCGCTGATGGGGCACTGCCTCGGCGCGCTGATCATCTTTGAGCTGGCCCGACGGCTGGTGGACGCGCCGTGCCGCAACCCGCGGCTGCTGGTGTTCTGCCACTGCCCGCCGCCGGCCCTGATGTACGACTCTGGGATGAGCCGCCTGCCGACCGAGGAGCTACTGGCCCAGACGTCGTCGATGGGCGGCACGCCACCGGGCCTGCTGGCCGACCCCGACTTTCGCAAGCTGCTCGAGCGGGTGCTGCGCGCCGACTGGGCGCTCGGCGACGACTACGTGTTCCGCGGGCCGGCCCGACTGCCGATCCCGGTGCTGGCCGTGCGTGGCGCCGACGACCCGTTCGTGGACGCGACGGATCTGCCGTTGTGGGGCGACCACACCAGCGCCGGGTTCCGCACCGCCGAGGTCGGCGCCGGGCACTGGTCGCTCGCCGACGACGCCGCCGGCAAGCTCGCCGACGAGATCCGGGCCGCGCTGGCGGCGACCGGCTGACCCCTCAGGCCGGCGTCGCCCGGGATGCGCCGCGGGCCAACTCGCCGACCTCGCGATCGGCGTCGGCGGCCAGCAGCTCCAGCACCTGGGTGTAGCGGCCGGCGAACGCCTCCGCCGAGATGTCGTCGAGCACCCCCGCCCCGTACCGCAGCAGGCCGTGCAGCACCCCGCCGACCTCGGCCATCGCGAGGTCCAGCGGCCGGGTGGCCTCGCCGGGCGGCAGCGCGATCGTCTCCACCTCGAGCGGACCGAGCTTGCGGCGGACCCCGCCCAGGCCGATCGAGATGGCCGGCGCCAGGTCGTCACCGTCCGGCGACCGGTTCACGGTGAACATCGTCTCGAACAGCAGCCGCCCACGGTGCGTGGTCCGGTGCCGCTCGGCAAGCACGATCATCGGGTAGTCCTGGTGCTCCAGCGCGTCGATCACCCCGGTCCGGGTGCGCGCCAGCAGGTCGCGGAACGGCTCCCGTTCGGTGGTCCGGCTGCGCACCATGACCGGGTTGGTGCAGCAACCGACCACGTCGGTGAACTCCAGCCGGGTGCGCGCGGCCGCGCTCACGCCGACGGCCACGTCGTCCTTGCCGCTCTGTCCGTGCAGCAGCGTCTGGTAGGCGGCGAGCAGCAGTACCTGCAGCGTCACCCTCTCGGTGGCGGCCCGTTCGTGCAACCGTCGGGTCAGGTCGGCGGAGAGCACGAACGTGTGCGACCCGCCCCGGCCGGCGCCGTCTCGCCGCGAGCCGGGCAGCGACAACCCCGGCACGCCGGCGCCCACCTGGTCGTCCCAGTAATCCTTGAGCCGGCCGGCGGACTCCGGGTCGCTCAGGACGGCCCGCTGATCGGCGACCACGTCCAGATAGGTGGCTCGGGGCGCCGGCAGCGCGAGCGGCCGCCCGGCCTGCTCGGCGGCGTATGCCTGGGCGAGTTCCCGGGCCAGGATGGTCGCCGCGTAGAAGTCGGCGATGATGTGATGCATCGACAGCAGCAGCACGTCGCCGCCGGGGCGCCGGAACAGGTCGGCGCGCAGCAACGGCCCCGCCACCAGGTCGAACGGGGTGTGCGCGACGTCCGACAGCCGGTCGGCCAGCTCGGCCTCGGTCAGCCCGTCTGCGTCGTGCTCGCGAAACGCCGGCGACCCGGTCGGGTGCACCACCTGCACGGGCGTGCTGCCCCTGCGGGGGAAGGTCGTGCGCAGGATCGGATGGCGGGCCACCAGGACGCCCAGCGCGCGACGCAGCACCTCCGGGTCCACCGGCGACAGCAGGCGTAGCGCCACCGCGATGGTATAGACGGTGCTGGCCGGCTCCAGGTGCTGCAGCACCCACATCCACCGCTGGTTGGCTGCCAGCGGGCCGGTCGGCTCCTGGTCATCGTCGTGCACCGGCGCCGACGTCGGTGCCGGCCGCGCGGCCGGCTCGTCGAGCTGCTCGGCGAGCAGGCCGGCGACCTGCGTCAGGCTGGCGCCGCTGAGCAGCGGGGCGAGCGGCAGCGTCACGCCCAGCTCCACCGCCATCCGCTGCTTGAGCTGAACGACGGCGAGCGAGTCGAGGCCGGCGTTCAGCAGCGGCTCGCCGCGCTCGACGTCGTCGGGCGCGACCCCGCCCAGCTGGGCCATGTGGCCGAGCAGGTAGGCCTCCAGCCGACCGTGGCGTTCGCCGGCCGGTGCCGACAGCACCTCTTCGGCCGTGACCGACGGTGCGGTGGCAGCGTCTTCGGAGGTCGACACCCGGCCCAGCTCGGGCAGCTCGCCGTCGCAGAACAGCTCGCGGCACCGCCACCGCTGGATCTTGCCGCTGGACGTCTTGGGTAGACCGCCGGCCCGCACCAGCGCCACCGTGTGCACCTGCACGCCGTGCTCCTCGGCGATCGCCCGGCGGATCCGACCCGCGAGGTCACCGACGTCCAGTTCCGCCGCGCCGCGCCGCGCCTCCAGCACCACGACCAGCCGGTCCTCGTCGTCGCCCGGCACCAGGAAAGCCGCCGCGCAGCCGGGCCGCACCACCGGGTCGGTGCGCTCCACGGTGTGCTCGATGTCCTGCGGGTAGTGGTTGCGGCCGCGCACGATCAGCAGGTCCTTGAGCCGGCCGGTCACGACGAGCTCGCCGCCGTCGAGGAAGCCCAGGTCGCCGGTGCGCAGGAAGCCGGTGCCGAAGACCCGCGCGGTCTGGTCGGGCTGATTCCAATAGCCCTTCGCCACGCTGGGGCCGGCCACCAAGATCTCGCCCACCGTGCCGTCCGGGACGGGCTCGGCGGTGGCCGGGTCGACGACGGCGACCCGCTGGTCGTCGGCCGGTCGCCCGCAGCTGACCAGGGGAGCCGGCAGGCCGTCGGCGGTCACCTCGCGGGCGCCCCGGGCGGCGGAGACGATGAGCGTCGCCTCGGCCAGGCCGTAGCAGGGCAGAAACGCCTCCGCCCGGAAGCCGGCCGGGGCGAACGTGCGGGCGAACCGGCGCAGCGTGTCCGGGCGAATCGGCTCGGCCCCGTTGAAGGCCACCCGCCAGCCGCTCAGGTCGAGCTGTGCGACCTGAGCCGGGTCGGACTTACGGACGCACAGCTCATAGGCGAAGTTCGGGCCGCCGCTGATCGAGGCGCCGTATTTGTGCACCGCCCGCAGCCAGCGCATGGGTTCCTCGAGGAAGTGCAGCGGCGACATCAGTGTGACGGTGGCTCCGGCGTGCAGCGGCTGCAGCAGGCCGCCGATCAGGCCCATGTCGTGATAGGGCGGCAGCCAGGAGACGCCGCTGTCCTGCTCGCTGGTGTCGAAGAAGCCGCGGATCAGCCCGGAGTTGTGCAGCAGGTTGGCGTGCGACAGCATCACCCCGCGCGGCGTCGAGGTGGAGCCGGACGTGTACTGCAGCAGCGCCGTGGCCTCCGGCTCGTCCGAGAAGACGTCGCCGGCCGGGTCGGCCTCGGTCTCGTCCACCGCGATCCAGCGCAGTGCGCCCAGCTCGGGGGCGAGGCGCGCCACGTCGTCGAGGAATCCCAGCAGTGGCGAGGTGGTCAGGGCGATCGCCGGGCCGGCGTCGCGGGCCACGGCGGCGAGCCGGGGAAGGGTCCGCTCCAGCGCGAACGGGTCCGGCGGATAGACCGGCACCGCGATGACTCCGGCGTAGAGGCAGCCGAAGAACGCCGTGACGTAGTCGAGGCCCGGCGGCAGCAGGAGCAGCACCCGATCACCGGGAGCGCTACCGGAATCCCGTAGGGCAGCGGCGATCCCGGCGGCCCGCGCGTCCGCCTCCGCGTACGTGAGCAGCATCTGCTCGTCCTCGCCGTCGGCGAGGAACCGGTATCCGAGGTGACCGGGAAGCTCGCTGGCCCGCCGGCGTAGCAGCTCGGCGATGGTCCTGATGGTCTGGGTGCCCACTGCTGTCCTTCCGATGTGCCGATCGACCCGCTCCACCTCCCAGCCAACCCGGCGGCACACGGTCCCGCCTGTCAGGTGTTCTTGCGACTGGGCCGCCGGTACGGTCAGGGCATGACCACTTGGGACGATCAAGGCCGCCCCGAGCCGCCAGGCGCCGGCACCGAGGTCGAGACGCTGCTCGGTTTCCTCGACTTCCAGCGGGCCACGCTCGCCTGGAAGACCGCCGGGGTCGGCGCCGACGGCCTGCGGGCCCGCCTGGTGGCCTCCCCGATCAGCCTCGGCGGGGTGCTCAAGCACCTGGCCTGGGTGGAGTATTTCTGGCTCTCCTACAACCTGCACGCCCACGAGGAGCAGCCGCCGTGGGCGGCGGTCAACTGGTCGACCGACGGCGACTGGCCCTGGGAGTCGGCCGCCGACGACAGCCCCGAGGAGTTGACCGCCCTGTGGGAGCACTGGGTCGCCCGAGGCCGTGAGCTCACCGCCGCCGCGTTGGCGACCGGCGGGCTCGACCAGCTGTCCGGCCGGCCCTGGCCGGACCGCGAGGGGCCGACGCTGCGCTGGATCGTGGTGCACCTGATCGAGGAGTACGCCCGGCACCTCGGCCACGCCGACCTGCTGCGCGAGGCGTACGACGGGGTGACCGGCGACTAGCGCCTGTTTCATAAGAACTGGCCGGCCTGCGGCGGGCCCGGACGACGACCGGCGGCGTTGCGGTTTCGTCCAGATACAACACCGGTATCCGAACGAAACCGCGCCTTGCCGGACCGCCGCCCGGACTCCGCCTCGGCTCGACCGCCCTTATGAAACAGGCGCTAGTCCGCCGGGCTCAGGTGGATCGCCGCGGTCGGGCAGAGTTGGGCCGCCTGGTCGACCACGTCGGCGTCGCTGACCACCTCGGTCAGCGGCACCGCGCGGTCGTGCTCGTCCAGCTCGAAGAGGCCGGCCGCGACCACCGTGCAGGTCGCCGACCCGACACAGCGTTCCCGGTCGACCGTCACGCGCACCTGGTCAGCCATGCTGAGCCACCTCAAGCTTTACTGGGGCGTGCCGGTAGCCGGCCACGAAGTTGGACGCCACGTGGCTCGGCGGCCCGGCCGGCGCGACGTCGGTGACCAGCTCGAACATCTCGGTGAACACGTGCCGGATCATGCGGCGAGCGAGGGGTGCGCCGAGGCAGTTGTGCGGGCCGCTGCCGAAGGCCAGATGCCGGTTGGGCCACCGGGCCGGGTCGAAGGCGTACGGGTCGGTGAAGACTGCCTCGTCCCGGTTGGCCGAGCCCAACCAGACCACCACCGGCGCGCCGGCCGGCAGCCGTACCCCGCCCAGCTCGACCTCTGTCGTGGCATGTCGCAGGAAGTGGTTGGCCGGCGAGGCCCACCGGAAAGCCTCCTCGATCAGCGGGTCGAGCAGCTCGGGCCGGCCGGCGTATTCGGCGTACCGCCCGCTCTCCGCCAGTTGGTAGAGGCCAGCCGTGGCGGCGTGCGGCCAGGTGGCGGCACCCACCATCAGGCTGTAGCAGTTGGACACCATGCTGCCCGGGTCGGGCTGGTCGTCGATCCGCAGGTCGAGCAGCGCGCTCATCAGATCGGATCCCGGGTTCTCGCGCCGCTCGTGGGCCTTGTCCTGAAAATAGGCGAACAGCGCGCGATGCGCGCGTTGCAGCGTCGCCTGTGGGCCCTTGGGCAGCATGCGGGCCGGCTCGTCCGGGGCGACAGCCATCGCGGCCAGGTCGGTGAGCTGCTGCCAGTCGTCGGCGGGCAGCGCCATCATGCTGCCGAGCACCGCGACCGGCAGGCCGGACATCACCGTGGCGACGTCCATCTCGCCGGCCTCGACGGAGGGCATCAGCAGCGCCCGTACGCGTTCCCGGATCATCGGGTCCTCGCCGGCCGTGGAGCGCAGCGACAGGGTCTGGTGCAGCGGGCTGCGCATCGCCGTGTGGCGCGGCGGGTCGGTGGCGGCGAGCTGCCGGCCGGCCGCCGGGTCGGGTCGGCCGAGCACGTTGAGGAAGGTGCCGCGGGTGGAGGTGAACGACCGGTGGTCGCGCAGCACCCGATCGACGTCGGGGTGTCGGGTGACCGACCAGTATTCGATCCCGGCGCCGGTCTGCCGCAGCGACACCGGCGCCGTGCGGCGCAGCTCGCGCCACACCGCGTGCGGGTCGCCGTCGACGTAATACGCCGGATCGGTCAGGTCGGCGCCGAGGTCCACCGGCCGGCCCGGATCGGGTGGGGTCAGCCTCACGATCCACCGTCCCGGAGCTGCTCGATCGCCTCGGCCAGCTCGGCGATGGTGGGCTGCAGGTAGAGCGTGGTGGCCGGCACATGCACGCCCATCGCGCGCTCGGTGGCCACTAGCAGGTCCGCGGCCCGCAGCGAGTGGCCGCCGAGCTCGAAGAAGTCGTCGTCCACCCCGATCCGGTCGACCTTGAGGTATTCGCTCCACATCCGGGCCAGTTCCTGTTCGAGCGGGCTGCCCGGCGCCCGGTAGTCCGACGAGAGCTCCCGCTCCTCCCGCCGCACCACGGTGTCCTGTTGCGGGTCGTTCACGTGATCACCGCCGCCCGGCGGGCCGACACCGGCTGGAAGTCCACCGGCAGACTGGTGATGCCGTTGATGAAGTTCGAGGTCAGATGGGTGACCGGCCCGGCGACGTGGAACTCGCTCAGCCGGTCGATCATCTCCTCCAGCAGCACGCCGAGCACCTGCTGGGCCGGCGGGCCACCGATGCAGCGGTGCGGGCCCAGGCCGAAGGCGAGGTGCGGGTTGGGGTTGCGGCCGGGGTCGAAGGTGTACGGGTCGGCGAAGATCGCGTCGTCCCGATCCGCCGACGCCACCCAGGCCGCGACCAGCTCCCCGGCCTCCAAGCGGGTGCCGGCGATCTCCACCGGGGCGTTGGTGCGCCGCAGCAGGTGGTTGGTCGGCGAGGCCCAGCGCAGGCTCTCCTCGACGGCGGCCGGCACCAGCCCCGGCGTGCTGCGCAGCCGCTGCCACGCCTCCGGCTGCTCGGCCAGCGCCAGGATCAGGTGCGAGGCCACCTGGGCGGTGGTCGTCACCGAGCCCATCGCGAAGCTGTAGCAGTTCAGCAGCACCTCGTGCGCGTCCATCGGCCGGCCGTCCGGGCGCAACCCGAGCAGCACCGAGACCACGTCGTCGGCGGGGTGCGCCTGCTTGTATCGGATCAGCTCGGAGAAGACGGCGATCAGGTTGTGGTGTGCCTTGCGCAGGGTCTCGGCGGGGCTGCCCTCGGCGTACTGCGGGTCCTCCGGCGCGACCCCGGCCATCGCCCACCGTGGTAGATCATCGAAGATCGATTCCGGCAGGCCGATGGTCTCGCCGACCGCGCACATCGGCAGGTGCAGCATGAGCTCCGCGACGTCCACCGTCCCGCCCGCGTCGAAGACGTCCGCCACCAGCCGTCGCACCCGGGCCCGCACCTGGTCGGCGCGGTTGCGCACGGTGTGGGTGGACATCAGCCGCATCGTCGGCAGTCGAACGTCGGCGTGCTTGGGCTGGTCCATCAGGTTGATGGTCTTGCCGCCCGCGCTGTCGCCGGCCGCCACGGCCAGGATGGTGCCGTGCTCGGAGCTGAAGTTCTTGTCGTCCATCAGCACCGCGGCCACGTCCCGATAGCGGGTCACCGACCAGAACCGGATGCCGTCCGGGGTTTCCTGCGGCCAGATCGGGTGGTCGCGCCGCAGCCGGTGCCAGGCGCCGTGCTGGGACCGTGCGGCGTACCGCGCTGGGTCGTAGAGGTCGATCTCGCCCACCGGGTCGGCGAGCTCGTCGGCGGCCGGTCCGGTCATCAGCATGGTGCGTTCCTTCCCACCTGCCGGACCGGCAGCGACACCAGCCCGTTGATCCAGTTGGACCGCAGGTGCGTCGGCGGCCCGGTCAGTTCGAAGCCCGCGTAGCGGCGGACCAGCTCTTCGAAGAGCAGGGTCAGCGCGAGCCGGGACATCGGCGCGCCGATGCAGTAGTGCGGGCCGCCGCCGAAACCCAGGTGCCGGTTCGGGCGTCGGTCGATGTCGAAGGTGTAGGGATCGTCGAACACCGCCTCGTCCCGGTTCGCCGAGGCCACCCACGCCGACACCCAGTCGCCGGCCCGGATCGTGGCCCCGCCGAGCTCGACGTCAGCGGTGGCCCGCCGCACCAGGTGGTGGGTGGGCGAGGACCAGCGGACGCCCTCCTCCACCAGGCCCTCGACGGCGCCGCGGTCGTCGCGCAGCCGGGGCCACAGCTCGGGTCGCTGGGTCAGCGCCAGCAGCGTGTGGCTCGCGACGTTCGGCGTGGTGGTGTTGGCCCCGAGGATGAAGCTGTAGCAGTTCAGCAGCACCTGCCACTCGCCGAGCGGCTTGTCCCGCCCGCTCATCGCGTCGGTGATCTCGATGAGCACCGAGATGAGGTCCTTGCCGGGATGCGCACGGCGGTGCCGCACCAGGTCACGGAAGACCGCGAAGAGTTGGTGGTGGGCCAGCCGCAGGGTCTGCGCCGGGTTGGCGCCGAGGGCGTAGGCCGGGTCGTCGGGCGCCACGCAGGCGGCCGCCCACAGCGCGATGTCGTCCCAGTGCTCCGGTGGGATGCCCATGAACTCGCCGGCCAGCACCATCGGTAGGCGCCGCATCAGCCGGGCGAAGTCGACCTCGCCGTCGTCACACGGCTCGACCAGCTCGGTGACCCGGGCCCGGATGAACGGCGTCCGCTCCTGCACGACCGCGTGCCCGAGGGCCCGCATCGACGGCACCCGGATCGCGGCGTGCTCGGGCGGGTCGGTCAGCGTGATGGTCTGCCCGCCGGCCGTGTCGCCGACGCCCACCGACGCCAGGATGGTGCCCTCCTGCGAGCTGAACGTGCGGTAGTCCTTCACCACCTTCTCGCAGTCGGCGTGCCGGGTGACGCACCAGAACCCGGTGGCGTCCGCCCGCTCCTGCCACCACACCGGCGCCTTGGCGCGCATGGTCCGCCAGGTGGGGTGCTGGTCGGCCAGCACGTACGTCTGCGGGTCGTAGAGGTCCACGTCGGACAGCTCGACCGGCATGTCGAACGGCGGCAGCGTCAGCTCCACGGTCACCCACCCGCCCGGCCGGCCGTGAGCTGCGGGTCGACGACCGCGGCCAGCTCCCGGATCGTGGGGTTGTTGAAGAACTGCACCGCGTCCAGCTCGATGCCGTGCGTGCGTAACTGTTCGAGCATCGCCACGCTGCGCAGCGAGTCCCCGCCCAGCAGATAGAAGTCGTCGTCGATACCGACGACGTCCATCGTGAGCACATCGGCCCAGGCGCGCGCGAAGACCTGCTCGATCTCGTTCTTCGGCGGCACGTAGGGCGGCAGGAAGGTGAGCTCGGCCCGCGCCGCGAACGGGTTGGGCAGCCGGCTGCGGTCCGGTTTGCCGTTCGGGTCGAGCGGCAGCTCGTCCAGCGTCACGAAGGTCGCCGGGATCATGTAGGCCGGCAGGCGCTGGCCAAGCCAGTCGCGTACCGCCGCGACGGTGATCCGCCGGCCGGGCGCCGGCACCACGTGCGCGGCCAGGCGCTTGTCGGCGGTGTCGTCGGCGACCGCGACCACCACCGCGGCGCCGAGGTCGGGATGGCTCAGCAGGGTGCTCTCGATCTCGCCCAGCTCGATCCGGAAGCCGCGGACCTTGACCTGCCGGTCCACCCGGCCGCGGAAGTCCACCGAGCCGTCCGGCAGCACGCAGCCGAGGTCGCCGGTGCGGTACATCCGGGCGCCGGGCTCCCCGCCGAACGGGTCGGGGAGAAAGCGTTCCGCGGTCAGCACAGGCCGGCCGTGATAGCCGCGGGCCACGCCGGTGCCGCCGAGATAGATCTCGCCGACCTCCCCGGCCGGCACCGGCCGCAGGTCCGGCCCCAGCACATACATCGTCTTGCCAGTCAGCGGCGTGCCGATCGGCACCCGGGCCGGCTCGTCGCCGCCCGGCGGCACGTGGTGCAGCGAGGCGTAGACGGTCGTCTCGGTCGGGCCGTAGGCGGCATAGACCCGGGCCTGGGTCGCCGCGGCGGTGCGAATGTGCCGGGGCGACAGCACGTCGCCGCCGGTCAGCAGGCAGCCGACCGCGTCGAGCGCGGCCGCGTCGTGCTGGGCCAGCAGGTGGAACAGCCCGGTGGTGAGGAACAGCCAGTCCGGCCGCCACCGGCGCAGCTCCGCGCCGAGCTGGGCGACGGTGCTGCGGGCGTCCATGATCACCACTTGTCCGCCGGAGCACAGCGCACCCCAGATCTCGAACACCGACGCGTCGAACGCGGCCGGGGCGAGCTGGGCGACCGTCTGGCCGGAGCGGACCGCGATCCGCGGATCGGTGGTCAGCCGCACCACGCCAGCGTGCGGGACCACCACACCCTTGGGCTGGCCGGTCGACCCGGAGGTATAGACGACGTACGCGGCAGCGTCAGGTCCCACCCGTACGCGGGGGGCCTCGACCTCGGTGGCGGGTAGGTCCTCCAGCACCACCACCTCGACCGGGTCGCCGCCCGGCTCGGCCGGCGTGCCTGCCTTGTCGGTCACCAGCACGGCGATGCCTGCGTCGGCCAGCACGAAGGCGCGCCGCTGCTCGGGATAGTCGCTGTCCAACGGCACATAGGTCCCACCGGCCTTCAGCGTGGCCAGAAAGGCCACCACCATCGCCGGCCCCCGCGGCAGCGACACCGCGACCCTGGTCTCCAGGCCCACTCCGCGCGCTGCCAGGTGCCCGGCCAGCCGATCGGCCCGGGCGTCCAGCTCCGCATAGGTAAGCGTCTCGTCGTCACCCACGACCGCCGACGCGTCCGGTTGTTCCCGGGCCCACCGCGCGACGAGCTCGTGGATCGTGGCCGTCTTCTCCGTCACGGTGGTTACCCGTCCTTTCGAACGACGTCGTTTGTCTTCAGCCATCGGCCCAGCGCCTCGCGCAGGACGTCCGGGCAGTGCAGGAAGTCGAGATGCTCACCGTCCAGCAGTTCCTCGGTGACCTCGGCGCGGTCCGCCCAGCCGGGGAACACCGTCTCCGGCGGGACGACGTCGTCGCGGGTCCAGGCGACGACGATCACCGGGCACGGCACCCGGCGACTGGGCTCGAAGCGATAGCCGCGCTGCACCTCCAGGTCGGTGCGCAGCACCCGCGCGGCCAGCTCGACGAAGTCGGCCCGAACCGGCGAGCCGGACCGCTCGAACAACGCGGTGGTCTCGGCGACCAGGTCCAGCGTCGCCAGATCGGCGAAGTTGAGCCGGCCGTAGAGGCCGCGGTCCGGCGCACCCCACGAAGAGCTGATCAGCCGGGTCGGCAACGGCAATCCGCGCCGGTCCAGCTCGGCGATCGTGTCCAGCGCGAACGGCACCCCGCCGCAGTGCGCGGCGAACGAGTATTCGCCGCGCACGAAGGGCTCGAGCACGTCGGCGAGGTCGGTGGCGAACGCGGCGTGGGTGCGGTGGGGTTCCTCCCGCATCCGGTTCTCCCGGCCCGGCGGTTGCAGGGCGCAGACCTGGTGGCCACCGATCTGCCGCGGCCATTGCCGGTAGGAGGAGGCGCCGGCCCCGGCGTAGGGGAAGCAGAAAAGGATGGGTGTGTCCACGGACGGTGGCGGCATCAGCCACCGCCGCGCCGAGGCGTTCACTGCGGCGCTCATGTCACCAGTCCTCTCCGTACCTTCAGCGACATACCGCGTACGCCTGACGTCCGCGCGGGCCGGCGGCGGCCCGGACGAACCCGCTTGCCGGGTCCACCCCGACCGCGCACACCTTGCCGAGGGTGTGCGCCGGCACCGCGTCCACCTCGTGCCCCCGCTCACGCAGCTCGGCGATGACCTCGGGGCCGAAGGACGACTCGACCACCACCACGCCCGGTCGGGACGTGCGTGGCGCGAACGACTGCGGGAAGTGGTCGATGTGGAACATCGGTTGCTCGGTGGACGCCTGCAGGTCCCGGCCGTGTTCGGCGACCGCGAGGAAGGTCTGCAGCGTCCACTGGTCCTGCTGGTCGCCCCCGGGCGTGCCGAGCGCCAGGAACGGCTCGCCGTCGCGCAGCACGATGCCCGGGCTCAGCGTGGTGCGCGGGCGTCGGCCCGGTGCCAGCGAGTTGGGGTGACCCTCGGTCAGCCACATGGTCTGCGCGCGGGTGCCGAGGGCGAAGCCGAGCCCGGGCACCACCGGCGAGCTCTTCAGCCAGCCACCGCTCGGCACGGCCACGACCATGTTGCCCGCTCGGTCCACCACCGCGACGGTGCACGTGTTGCCGGCCCCGGTGCGGGGGGTGGCCGGCCCGACCACCGTCGGGATGCCGCTGCTCAACTGCACCAGCCAGTCGGGGGCGTCCGGCGGCAGGGGTTCCGGGGTGGGCCACGGGAACCAGGACTTGCGGCCCTCCGGCGTGCCCGGCTGTGGGTCAGTCGCGGCTCGGGCGCCGATCAGCGCCCGCTGCTGCGCCGCGTACTCCTCGGTGAGCAGCGCCGCCATCGGCACCGGGGTGTGCTCAGGGTCGCCGTACCAGGCCTCCCGGTCGGCGAACGCCAGCTTCGCGGCCTCGGTCAGCAGATGGACGTACTCGGCGCTGCCCGGTCGCAGGCTGGCCAGATCGCAGCCGGCCAGGATGGCGAGCTGCTGGAGGAAGACCGGCCCTTGTGACCAGGGCCCCGGCTTGTGGACGGTGAATCCGCGGTAGGCGATGGTCGCGGGCTCCTCGACCCCGGCCTGCCAGCCCGCGAGGTCATTGCCGCGCAGCAGGCCGCGGTGCTGCCGGCCGGTCTCGTCCAGCGCCTCGGCCGTGGCCAGGAACCGGTCGATGCCCTCGGCGACGAAACCGCGGTAGAAGGCGGCGTGTGCGGCCTCGATCCGAGCTTCCCGGCTGCCGGCCCACCGCGTCTCGTCGACGAGACGCCGATAGGTCTCCGCCAGCACGGGGTTGCGCATCCGCGAGCCGGCCGCCGGGGCGGCGTCGCCGGTCAGATAGGTGCGGGCCGACTCGGTCCAGTGCTCGCGGAAGAGCGGCGCCATCACCTCGATGGTGCGGGCCGTGGCGGGCAGCAGCGGGAAGCCGTGCTCCGCATAGCCGATCGCGGCGGCAAGCGCGTCCGCCGGCGTCGTCGTGCCGAACTCGGCCAGCAGCCGCATCCAGGCGCCGAAGGCGCCGGGCACACAGGCCGGTAGCAGGCCGGAGGCGGGTACCCGGTCGAGGCCCAGGCCGGTGAAGGCCTCGATCGTCGCCGCTTCCGGCGTGGGGCCCTGACCGCAGACGATGCGTACCTTTCCGGTTGCTCGGGAGTAGACCGCGATCGCCACGTCGCCGCCCAGCCCGTTGGAGTGTGGCTCGACGACCTGCAGCACGAAACCGGCTGCCACCGCGGCGTCCACCGCGTTGCCGCCCCGCTCCAGCGCGGCCATGCCGGCGGACGAGGCGAGCCAGTGGGTAGCGGACACGGCGCCGAAGGTCCCGCTCAGCTCGGGTCGCTGGACACTCATGCGCGGGCCGCCTTCGCCACGCCGCTGCCCATCGGGTGCGGCCGATGCGCCGGGCCACCCGCGGCGGCCCGGGCCACGTCGGCGAGGATGCGCCGCATCCCGGCCGCGCACGACACCACCTCGTCGAGCCGCAGCTCGTCGGGGAGCACGCCGTCGTCGGGGAAGGGGTAGAGGCCGTTAGCGCTCAGGTCGCGGACGATCGCGGTGAGCCGGCGCATCAGCTGGCCCACCGCCTGCGCGCGGTTGACCCGGGTGCGCACGGTCACGAAGTAGCTGTCGTAGGCGATGCCCAGCAGCCCGTGGTTCAGCCGGCGCACCGGCGCCTGATTGAGCAGTGAGTGGCCGTCCGGCACCAGCCGCGCCGCCACGCCGTCGTGCACCCGGCCGTGCAGCCGCACCGCGTCGTCCAACTCGCTCGGGCCGTTGGTCAGCCGGGCCTGCGGACGGCCGCGCAGCAGCGCGCGGACGTGCGGGTAGTCCGGCGCCCAGCTCCCGCTGAACGCGCGGTGCCGCAGCCGCATGCTGGGCCGGATCAGGTCGTTGTAGATCTGGTGGGTGCACGACCCGGTGTAGAGCAGCATGGCCGAGTAGCCGTCGACGTAACGGCTCAGCGGCCCGATCGCCTCGTCGGTGGTCGCCTTGTCCTCCGCGACCTCCTCGAGGAGCTGACGCATCAGTCGCCAGAGCAGGAAGCACACCTGGTGGCCGGTGATCCAGCGGAACCAGAACAGCTCCTCGGGCTCGCCGCGGTACACCGTCGGCCCGCCCTCGGCCAGGGCGCCGATTAACCGGCTCGCCTCGACGTGCTCCGCCGGCACGTCCGGGCCCGCCAGCGCGCTGGTCGCGTCCACCGGAGGCAGCAACAGCGGTTCCAGGGCGTACGGATACCCGCCGAAGTCCCAGGCCTCCTCGGCCGGCGGGTCGGCGATCGGCGTGGCCGGTCCACGCATCATGAGGCTGGAGCCGGCACGTGCGTGAACTCGAACTCGAGCCCGTTGACGTCGTACGCGTAGAAGCTCTGGACCCCGTCCGCGTCCACCACCACGTCGGTGGGGGGCTCGTCCACGGCGAACGTGTAGCGGCCCGACGCGTGCAGGGCGATCCAGCGGTCACGCAACCGGACGAGCTCCTCAGGGTCGTCGACGGAGAGGCAGAAATGCTGGAAGCGCACGTCGCTGATGGCCGGGTCGGTGGCGCTGCCGGGCCGCTCGAACAGGTGCAGGCGAAGGTCGCCGAGGGTCAGCTCGGTGAGCGTGCGGATGCCCGGCAGTCGGCTGCGGGTCAGGTCGGAGAACTGCTCCAGGGTCCAGGAGGGCTTGCAGCCGAGAAACTCCTCGTACCAGGACACGCTGTTGCCCAGGTCGTTCGTCTGGATCCCGACGTGGTGGAACCGGGGGTCCCGTCGGCCGTGTGCTTCTGCCATCGTGCATCACTCCATACGTCCCAGGCGTCACCTGGCCTCCATGGTCGTTCAGTGACCGCGCGCGCAGCGCTTCCCCGCTTTAGGGGACAGCCGTCTCACCAGCTCGGCGATGGCCACTCCTTTACGTGACACCCTCCCCGCTCCGGCTCGCCGTAGCGTCGGGCCAACGCCTTCGCTGGGAGGAGCATGCTGAGCCGAGTCGACGAGCCGACCCACCCCGACGACCTGCTCGCCGAGGCGCGAAAGGTCGACCTCACCGATCCCCGGCTCTACGCGAGCGAGCGACCCGAGCGGATCTGGCGGACGTTGCGCCGCGCCGGCGGCCCGGTGCGCTCGCACGGTCTGCGCGACCACTGGGCGATCACCCGGCACGCGCAGATCCGCGAGGTGCTCCGGCACAGCGACCGGATCTCCTCCGCGAAGGGCAACCACCTGGGGGAGAAGCCATCCGACGTGGTGGCCAGCGCTGCCGCCGGCGGGATGTCGCTGCTGGTCAGCGACGGCGAGGCGCACGCGGAAATGCGGCGGGTGCTGGGTGCCGCCTTCACCCCGCGGCTGATGCGGCGGGTCACCGACAGCACCCGGGAGCTCGCCCGGCGGCTGGTGACCGAGGCGATGGAGCAGCCCTCGGCCGACTTCGTGCAGGCCGTCGCGGCGCCGCTGCCCGCCTTCGTCATCTGCGACCTGCTCGGCGTGCCCGAGGCCGACCGGCCGGAGGTGGTGCGGCTGACCCAGACGGCGTTCGGCGGGTCCGGGCACGCCACGTCCGGCGCGCAGATGGCCGCGCACACCGAGTTGTTCTCCTATTGCCACCGGCTGATCACCGAGAAGCGCCGGACGCCCGGTGAGGACGTGGCGACCGTGCTCGCCCAGGCGCAGTTCATGGGCCGGCCGATGAGCCGAACCATGGCGGTGATGAACTGTCACGACCTGATCGCTGGCGGCAACGAGACCGCCCGACACTCGTCCGGCGCGGCGGCGCTCACCCTCGTCACCGAGCCGGAGTTCTGGCGGCAGCTGCGCGGCGGCGAAGCCGATCCGGACGTCGCGACCGAGGAGATCCTGCGTCGGGAGACACCGGTCAACCACATCATGCGGGTCCTGGTCGGCGATCTGACGATCGCCGGTGTGCCGATGCGTGCGGGTGAGTTCGTCACGCTCTGGCTGCGCTCGGCGAACCGTGACGAGGACATCTTCGACGCACCCGAGGAACTCCGCGCCGCCCGGCGGCCCAACCCGCATTTGGGCTTCGGGCACGGCGCGCACTACTGCGTCGCGGCGCTGCTCGCCCGGATCGAGGTCGGCGCGGTGGTCCGGGCGCTGGCCGGTCTCGTGCGGACCGCCGAGCTGCGGGCCGAGCCGGTCCGGCTGGAGTCGAACTTCTTCCGCGGTTACCGGTCGTTGTCGCTGGCCCTGAGCCACCGATAGCGGTGCTCACCCACCACCACGCACACCCCCTCAGAGAAGGAGCAGCGCCATGAAGATCATCGGTGTCGGCTTCGGCCGGTCCGGCACACTATCGCTGCGGGCCGCGATCGAACGGCTCGGTGCGGGCCCCTGTTTCCACATGCTCGACATCATCAGCGGCGAGCACCGCCTGCGTGACCTGCCGCCCTGGGTGGCTTCCGCCCGCGGCGAAACGGTCGACTGGCGGTCCGCCCTTGCCCGCTGGGAGTCCACCGTGGACTGGCCTGGCTGCGCCGTGTGGCGGGAGCTGGTCGAGGCGTTCCCCGAGGCGACGGTCCTGCTCAACGTCCGTGACTTCGACGGCTTCTACCGCAGCTGCCAGAACACGCTGCACGCGGTACGGCAGGCGGCGCACGCCGGCCTGCTGCCCGCCGACGCCGACCGGATGCCGCCGCGGGAGACGTGGGAGGTGATAGAGCGTCTCGTCTGGCAGGGCGACTTCGGCGGCCGCTTCGAGGACAAGGAGTGGGTTCGCCGGATGTACGAGGACCGGATCGCCGAGATCAAGGCGACCGTGCCGGCCGACCGTCTCGTGGTCTGGACCCTCGGCGTCGATGGCTGGGAGCCGCTGGCCGAGGCGCTCGGCGTGCCCGTGCCGGCGGAGCCGTTCCCGCACCTGCACGACACCGACGATTTCCGGCGCGCCTGCGGGCTGCCGCCGCTGGCGGCATCCGTGCCGCTGACCGCCGCCAGCGCAACCCCCTGACCGCCCGACGTGCACCGGCCGTGCCCCAAGAAGGGGCACGGCCGGTCGCTTCTAGGCGCCCTGGGTTGCCGGCTCGGCCTCGACCGGCGTCGGCGTCGGCTCGGCCTCGGCCGGCGTCGGCTCGGGCTCCGGTTCCGCGGCCACCGCCGCAGGACGGATCATGCGCCGGACGACGACCACGGTCACGATCGTCGTGACGATCCACAGCGGCCAGCCGAGCAGGGTCTTGGCGATGCCCAGGCCCACCCAGTTGCTGGTGAGGTAGAGCGGCATCTGCACAGCGGTCTTCACCGCGAAGAAGCCGAGCCACAGCCAGCCGGCGACGCGATAGGCGCGCATCCGCCGGGGGTCGCGCCGCCACGCCCCGCCCGAGCCGGAGAGCAGGCCGGTCACGATGCCGACCAGGGGCCAGCCGACCAGGTTGGCGACCAGGAAGGCCAGCGGATAGATGATGTTCAGATAGATCAGCGGGGGATAGAAGCTCTGCGCCAGGCCGCCGGTGACGTTCACCAGCATGATCAGCAGCACCATCCCGGCCAGGCCGTACAGCGCCTTGCGGAGACCCTTGCGGGTGGCGAGCCGGATGACCGCCCACACCAGCCCGAGCACCAGGCCGGCGATCAGCGCCATCCACAGCGTCATGCCGAAGCCGCCGAAGATGGCCAGCATCAGCAGCACGGTCTTGCCGACTACGCCCAGGGTCGACGGGCCCTCAGGCGCCGGCCCCGCCACGGCGTGGCCGTGGTCGAGCGGCTTGCCGGCCGCGTCCAACGCCTGCACGCCGACCGCCGCAGTGCCGGCCGGCACTGCGATCGAGGTCTCGAAGCCGGCCCGGGGGATCGGGGCACCGACCGGTCGCAGATCGCCCTCGTCCGACCCGCCGAGCAGCTGCCAGGAGGCCACCTCGGTCGCGCCGTTCCAGCTGACCACGAGTTGCGAGCCGTCCCGCACGGCGGTCGGCGGGGTGAGTGGGAAGCCCTGCCACTCGGAGCGGTACACCCGATAGTTGATCTGCCCGAAGTTCATCTCCAGCACCGGCCGGCCGGCCGCGTCGAACTCGGTGACCCGCTGGGTCTCGCCCCACGACACCAGGCGGTTGCCGTTCGGCTGGGTCGAGATGTCGCCGCCGAACGTCGCGGAGATCTCCGGCTGGTGCCGCACGGTGTCGACTACCGTGGCGGTCTTGGCGGCCTCGTCGAGGCGCACCTTGAGCCCGCGGGAGGCGTGCCCGCACCCGGGGCCGCCGTTGCCGTTGTCAAACAGCGAGATCGTGCCGTCCGCCTCCACCCGGGCGTCGTGCTGATAGCAGAACCAGCCGGCGTCGGAGTTGAGCAACTCGGTGCCGAAGCTGCTGCTGCCGTCGGCCGGCTTGCCCAGCGTCCAGAGCACCCGGCCGTCCTTGCGCGAGACCTTGTAGACACTCCACGTGTGCCGTCCCGAGATCAGCAGGTCGCCGTCCGGCATGACCTCGATCGAGTTGCCGTGGAAGTAGTCAAAGATGCCCAGCGGGCCAGGCACCGGCAGGTGGGACTGGGACAGCGGGATGTGGTCGAGCGCGCGCCACTCGAAGAGGATCTTGTTGCCGCGCTGGAAGTCGACCTCCTGCACGACGTAGTCGTAGACCACGACCGGCCGGCCGCTCACCACCCGGATCACCGGGGTGTAGGCGCCGACCAGCGCCGTGCCCTCCGGGGTGATCCGCAGTTCGTGCAGGCCTGGTGAATTCGTGGCGTTGGTTTTGATCGTGCCGACTTCACGGTAGTTCTCGTCCAGCATCACGTATTCGCCGCGCGTGTCCAAGCCGTACACCAGCCAGGTGCCCCGGAAATAGACCAGCCGCTTCTTGCCCTGCACCGTGACGACCTGGAAGTTGTGGGTGTCCGCTACCGTCTCCGGTTTGTTCCAGATCACCGAGCCGTCGTTGGCGTAGATCGTTGGGCCGCCGCGGCCCGGCCCCTTCGACGAGGCGAAGAGATAGCCCGGCGCGGCGCTGCCGGTGTCGAGATAGGCGCAGGCGCCGATCGGCCGCAGGTCCGGCCGGCTGTGGTAGGTCGGTGCCGGCGGCAGGCAGTCGCCGGTGTCCAGCACCGGAGCGGCGACCGCGGCGCCGCCCGCCCCGGCCGTCAGTAGGACCGCGAACAGGGCGACCGCGGCGCGTACGATAATGCGGCTCATCGATGGCTCCCCTCCGGCCGGGGTTTCCGGCCTCGCAGGCGTTCCAGCACCCCGGCGAGAATGGTGTCGATCAGGTCGTCCGGCGCCGCGTTGAACTCGTTGTGCCGGCCCGGCAACTGGATGAAGGTCGCGTTCCCGCATTCCGCCCAGCCGGCCAGCGACTCGGGCGGATATTCCGGGTCGTCCCGCCAGCCGAAGACCGTGATCGGGCAGGCCAGGCGGTTCGGTTCGGGGGCGTGATATCCGCGGCGCAGCTCGATGTCCGACCGCAGGATGCGGACATAGAGGTCAACCAGCTCCGGATGCGGCTTGCGGCCGATGTCGCGGATCGTGGCCGCCACCTCGGCGGCCAGCTCGTCGGCGTCCATGTCGAGCATCCGGCCGGCCGGCCCGGCCTGCGGCGGCACCTCGGAGGAGACGAAGAGCCGGGCGGGCTCGTGCCCGGCACGCTCCAGGCGTCGGGTGACCTCATAGGCGAGGATCGCCGACCAGCAGTGCCCGAAGAAGGCGAACGGCACGCCGAGATAGGGCTCCAGGCCGTCGATCATGGCGGCTGCCAGGTCTTCGAGGGTGTCCGGTGGTGCCTCGGTGAACCGGGACAGCCGGCCGGGCAGCTCCACGGGCAGGAACTCGACCCCGGCCCGCTCGGCGGGCCAGTTGTCGAACACGGTCGTGCCGCTGCCCGCTTGCGGGATGCAGAAGACCCGGCCGGCCGGCGCGGCGGCCGGCGGGCGTTGCAGCCAGACGCTCACCGCCTATGCGCTCCTGTCCAGGGTGTAGTGCTTGCGCAGCTCCTCGGTGTGCGGCAGCACCGCCGGGTCGGGGCTCTTGGCGGCTAGCTCCAGCATCGTGTCCCAGACGAAGTCCGACCCGCCGTCCCGGCGGAAGTGCTTCTTGATCACGATGCTGAAGACCTCGTCGAACGTGTCCATCGAGAGCAACGGCGCCACGCCGAAGAGGTCCGCGCGCTCGTCGTCGCCGAGCGGCGGCCGGGTGACGATCCGGTCGACCGGGATGCCGGCCTCGACGCCGCCGCCGGCCACCCGGGTGAACGATCCCGCTCCGGGCGTGTCAACGAAGTCGAGCATCAGGTGGATGCGCGGCTGGGCGGTCAGCACCGCCACCGAGTGGATCCGCGAGGCGTCGAGGAACCACACCTCGCCCCGCCGCATTCGATAGACGACGTTGTCCTCGTTGAAGAAGCAGTTGTCGTTGGTGGCCAGCGGAATGTGCATCCGGTGCTCGTTGCGCGCCTCGTCCGGCAGGTCGCTGAGCTCGAGCAGGTCGCGGTGCGGGATGATCACACTGTTGGTGACCAGCGCCAGCCGCGCGAAGTTCAGCCGGTCGAGGTCCGCGGTCTCGCGGATCAACTCGGCCAGATAGGGCAACCGCTCGGCGTGCGGGGTGAAGCCCGCCGACCGGTCGTAGGCGTAGTCGGTGACCACCCCGTCGCCGGCATCCCCGCCGGGCGCCCACAGCATGCAGCTTTTCCACGATCCGCCGAAGACATAGTCGCTGTACGCCTCCGACCACTCCAACGATCGGCACGTCGCGAGGTCTGCCTCGAGTCGTGCCAGGTCCAGGGCGACCTCACCCACGAAATGCGTGCGCATCACAGCTCCTCGGCGACCTGATCGAGCACCTTGACATCCCCCTTGTACGGCTCGTCCGCCCGCGGCCACTGCACCACCAGGTCGGTGATGCCCGCCTCGGCGAACCGGCCGGCCGCGTCGAAGAACGCGTCCTTGCTGGCCAGCACGTCGCCCACCGACGGTCCGGCGACCAGCATCCGGGCGATGCCGTCCGGGTTGCGACCGGTCGCCGCGCACGCCTTCTCCAGCTCCTCGACCTGGCGCCGGATGAGCGGCACGGTGTCGGCGTAGGGCGCCCGCTCGAAGAGGTTGGGCGCACCGGTGGTCACCCAGTACTGGCCGAACCGGGCGGCGAGCCGCATGCCGCGCGGGCCGGCCGCGGCGATCGCGAACGGCACCCGGGGCTGCTGCGTGTCGTGCGGCCGGACGTGCACGTCCTCCGCGAAGTAGTAACGCCCGTCGAACGAGGTCACCGGACCGGACAGCAGCTGATCGGTGAGCTCGACGTATTCGGCGAACCGCGCGGTGCGTTCCGGCCGTTTCCACGGCGTGCGTCGGGTCATGCTGGCGTCGACGCCCTCGCCGCCGGCACCGAGCCCGAGCACCAGCCGGCCACCGGCGATGTCGTCCACCGTGGCGATCTCCTTGGCGAGATACGCCGGGTGCCGCAGGTTCGGCGAGGACACCAGCACACCGATCGTGATGCGCGAGGTCTCCAGCGCCGCGGCGGTCATCGTCGGCACGGCGGTGAACCATTCCTTGTTCTGGAACGTCCGCCAGTTCATGTGGTCGTAGGTCCAGGCGTGGTCGAAGCCCATCTCCTCGACACGCCGCCACTTCTGCCGTGCCGTCTGCCAGCGGTCCTCGGGCACGATCATTACACCGAATCTCATCGGTACCCCTCGTCTGTCGGTCGCTCTGCGCTGGCCCCGGCCCGTAGCGAGGCTGCGACCTCCCGCAGCGGGCTGGTGAGCAGCACGGTCACCTCGGGCTTGGCCCGCAGTCTCGCCTCGCACTCATCGAGCAGTTCAAAAGCCAGCAGTGAGTGCCCGCCGAGCTGCACGAACGTGTCCTGCACCCCGACCGTCCCGACGTTGAGGACCCGGCGGTAGATCTCCACCAGGGCGGCTTCCAGGTCGTCGACCGGCGCCTCGGCGTCCCGTCCCGCGGACTCCTCGGTCCAGGTGCGCAGCAGCGCCTCCTCGTCGGTCTTGCCGTTGACCGTGGCCGGGATCTCCGGCACCGCGACGATCCGGTCGGGACGCAGGTAGTCGGGCAGGTGCGCGAGCGCGTGCTCGTCCACCGCCGCGATCGTCGTCGCCGGGCCGGCGAGCACCACGAAGGCGAGCAGCCGGGCCGGATCGCCGTACGCGAGCACCGCACAGTCGGCCACCGACGGATGACCCGCGAGGACCGACTCGACCTCGCCCGGCTCGATGCGCCGGCCGCGCACCTTGACCTGGCGGTCGATCCGGCCCAGGTGCTCCAGCAGGCCGTTCTCGCGATAGCGGCACAGGTCGCCGGTGCGATAGAGGCGGCTGCCCGGCGGGCCGTAGGGGTCGGCCACGAACCGTTCCGCGGTGCGACCCGGCGAGCGCCAGTAGCCGTACGCCAGACCGATTTCGCCGCCGATGTAGGCCTCGCCGGGCGTGCCCACCGGCGTCAGGCCCAGATTCTCGTCGAGCAGCACGACGCGGAAGTTGGGGGCGGGTCGGCCCACCGGCACGGTCGGGCCGGTCGACCCGTGCGGGATCACGTTGTCGGTGACCGATCCCGCCTCGGTCGGCCCGAACGCGTTAACCAGCGTGGTCGCCGGCAGAGCGGCGTGGAACGCGTCGCGCAGCCAGGGCGGCATCGACTCGCCGCCGCTGACCACCCAGCGCAACGCGCCGGCCGCGGTGGGGGAGAGCCGCCGCAGCAGCGGCGTCAGCACGGTCGGCACCGCGAAGATCATCGTCACGCCGTGCCGTTCGATCAGCCGCGCCAGGTGGGCGGGGTCGCGGTGCCGGCCCGGCTCACAGATCAGCAGCCGCGCGCCGTGGTGCAGCGGCCAGAAGAGCTCCCAGATGGACACGTCGAAGCCCGGCGACGTCTTGAAGATCGCACAATCACCCTCGGCGTACGGATACTGCCGTTGCATCCAGTCGGTGTTCGCCTGGGCTGCTGCCGTCACCACCGCGACGCCCTTCGGCTGCCCGGTCGTGCCGGAGGTGTAGAGCACGTGCAGCAGCCCGCCGGCCGTACCCGCGACCGGGTTGCCGGCCGGCTCCCGCTCCCACGCCGCCGCGTCGGTCTCCACGTCGACGACCTGCCACGCACCGTCCGGCACCCGCTCCTGACCAGCCCGGTCGGTCAGCACCAGCAGCGGCGCCGCGTCGGCCAGCATGAAGGCGAGCCGGGCGTCCGGCAGATCGGTGTCGAGCGGGATGTAGCCGGCGCCGGTCTTGACCACCGCGTAGATCGCGACGACCTGTGCGACCCCACGGTCCATCCGGATCCCGACCCGGTCGCCCGGCCCGGCGCCCCGGCCGATCAGGTGGTGCGCCAGCCGGTTCGCGCGCTCGTTCAGCTCCCGATAGCTGACCGTGGCGCCGTCCTCGGTGACCAGTGCCACCGCGTCCGGCGTACGCTGCGCCTGCTCCTCGAACGGCTGCGCCACGGTCCGGAACTCCGTCCGCGGCACACGGTGCGGGTTGAGCCCGTGCAGGATGCGCTCTCGCTCGTCGTCGTCGACCAGCGGCAGGGCGGCCATCGGTTCATCGGGCCGGCGCACCGCTGCGGTCAGCAGCGTCCGCACCAGGCGTGCCCAGCCCTCGGCGACCGGGCTGTCGGCGACCGGCGTCATGGTCTCCACATAGAACTCGGTGCCGTCCGCGGAGAGCAGGATCGTGACGTCGACCGGGACGCCGCCCGCGCCGGCCGGCTCCGGTGGTGCCTGAGCCACCCGGTGCAGGGCCGCGCGCAAGCCGGTGGCTGGGTCGGGTCCCGCGTCGTCCGACGGGGTGAGGGCCGCACGGACACCGCAGATCACCTGGGCCCGGCGACCCGCGGCCCCGGGCAGCCGCCGCACCAGCACCGTGGCGCAGACCCACCACGCGTGCAGCTCTTCCGCCCCGGCTTCGGCGCACAGCGACCGCAGCGCGGCGTTCACCCCGGCCGGCAGGGCGAACGGGCCGACGCACTCGGCCGGTGCCTCGCCGTCCTTGGCGCTCAGGTCTGCGTGCTGCTGCGTGCTCGTCACGAGAACTCCCTGGAGGTGGTAAGTCTCTGTAGTTCACGGGGCCGCGCCGTGGACCGAATGTCGCCGGTTTCCGTGACCACGGCCGTCACGCCGGGCCCGCCACCACTGGCCGGGCGGAGTCGTCCCGCTCCCCGACGGCGTCGGGGAGCTCCCGCTCCAGACCCCGCAGCCGCGGCGCGGCCGCCGCGACCGCGACGGATACGACAATGAGCGCGCCGACGATCATCATGAGCAGCGCGGTGCCGCGACCGGGCCCGTCGCCGATCACCGCGGCCAGCCCTGGCGACCGCACGTCGTCAGCGCCGACCGCGGGGTCGAAGACACGGTCGACCAGCACCCCGGCCAGCAGATAGGCGATCAGCTGCGGGATCTGCGACACCATGTTCACCAGCGCCGCGACCCGCCCGAGCAGCCGGGGCTCCACCTTGCTCTGCCACAGCGCCTGGTTGGTGGCGAGCACCACGCCGAGGGCGCCCATGAAGACGAAGGCGGCGGCCGCGACCAGCGCGACGCTGGGCCGCGTCGCCCCGGCGATCGTCGCCGCCGCCATGGCCAGCGAGCCGATCAGGATGCCGCGGACCCGCCGGCGCGGCCCGCCGGTGACGGTCACCGCGATGCCGCTTAGCACCATGCCGACCCCGCCGATCGACAGCGCCACGCCCAGTTCGTCCGCCGAGGCGAAGGAGAGCACCAACGGGGTGATGAGCAGGTCGATGAAGCCGGCGCTGAGATTGACCGCGCCGAGGAAGAGCAGCAGCGCGGTCAGGCCGGGCCGGGCCGCGACATAGCGCCAGCCCTCGCGGAAGGACGCCAACAGGCCCCTCGGGCGCTCCGCCGCCTCCCCGTCGGCGTCGGTGTCCCGCGGAATCGGCACGATCGCGACGCTGAGCAGGGCCAGCCCGAACGTGATCAGGTCGAGCACCACGATGCCGCGCAGGCCGACGGCGAGCAGCAGGAAACCGGCCGCGACCGGGGCCAGCACCTCGTTCGTCGCGATCGCCGACATCCGCATTCCGTTGACCTGGCCGAGTCGCTCCTTGGCGACGAGCCGCGGGCCGAGCGTGGCGAAGGCCGGCATCTCCAGGGCCGCCACCACCGACGAGGCGGCCACGATCGGATAGACGTGCCAGATCGCGAACGCCCCGGAGAAGAGCAGCGTGGCCAGCACCAGCGCGATGACCATGTTGGCGGTGTTGCTCACCAACAGCGACCGCTTCGTGCCCCACCTGTCCACCAGCGCGCCGGTGAACGGCGCGACCACGATGGCCGGCAGCAGACTCAGCGCGAAAACCACGCTGAGCGTGGTGGCAGATCCGGTGACCCGATAGACGTGCACGCCCAGGGCGAAGGCGGTCAGCCCGGAACCGAGCAGCGAGAGGAACTGGCCCGCCCAGACCACAGTGAAGGCGCGCATTCCGCTCAGCGCGGCGGTCATCGCTGCTCCAGGCCGTCACGGAGCAGGTCGATCAATTCTGCCGGTGCCTCGGTGAACCGGTGGTGCCCGCCCTTGAGCAGCACGAAGGTCGTGTCACCACACTCCGTCCAGCCACCCATCGTGGTGTGCGCGACCTCGCTGTCCGCGGTCCAGCCGATCGCGGTGATCGGGCAGCTCAGCCGGGTCACCTGGGGCATCACGTAGCGCTTGTTCGCCTCCACGTCGGCGCGCAGCACCCCGAGGTGCAGCGCGAGCAGTTCGTCGGTCACGGTGCCGCCCAGCTCGCCGATCAGCTCGGCCAGCTCGGCGCCGAGCGCGGCGTCGTCCATCTCCAGATAGCGACCGACCGGCCCGTGCTGCGGCGCCACCTCGGAGGAGACGAAGAGCCGGGCCGGCGGCGTGCCGCGCCGGGTGAGTTCTCGGCAGACCTCGTACGACGCGAGCGCTGATCCGCAGTGCCCGAAGAACGCGAAAGGCACGTCGAGGTGCGCCTCGAGCCCGTCGGCCATGGTGCTGGCCAGCTCCTGATAGGTCTCGAAGGTGGGCTCGGCGAACCGTGTCTCGTGGCCGGGCAGCTCCACCGGCAGGAACTCCACGCCGTCGACTCGGCGTGGCCACTGCCGATAGAGGCTGGCGCCGCAGCCGGAGAAGGGGACGAGGAAAACCCGGCCGGTGGCGTTCGCTGCCGGCGTTCGGGGCAGCCATCTGTTCCGGCGCATGCTCCGAGGATGGTGTGCCCCGGCCCGCGGTCACCGTCCCGGTTTCCCGCGACAGGGTCGGACCGCCGGCTGCGCATAGCTTGGCCGGTAGCCGGTGCCCGACGTTCCGATGGTGGTGACCCATGACGGATCTGCGCAGCCAGATCGCGGCCCTCTCGCCGGAACGGCGAGCGCTGCTTGAGAGCCGGCTGGCGCGGCTGATGGCCGAGCGCGGGCCCCGGGACGGGCGGATCACGCCGCGCGACAGGTCCACGCCCACGCCGCTAGGCCTGGCGCAGCAGCGCGAGTGGGCATCCGAGCGGGTGCGCGGTGCCAACAACATCACCGCCGCCTTCCGGGTGGAGGGCACGCTCGACCTCGACCTGCTCGGCACCGTGCTCACCGAGGTCGTCGAGCGGCACGAGGTGCTGCGGACCACCGTGCGGGTCGGCGCGGACGGCGCGCCGGTCCAGCTGGTCGGCGAGGTCGCCCGGGTAACCGTCCCGGTCGTCGACCTCGGGCAGTTGAGCCCCGAGGAACAGCATGCCGAGGCGCGCCGCCGCTACGCCGCCGAGCTGACCCGGGCCTTCGGCGCGGACGACCCGCTGCGGTTGCGCGTCACCCTGCTGCGGCTGTCCGACGAGACGCACCTGGCCCTGTTCGCCATCGACCACGTCGTCTCGGACGCCTGGTCGATGGCCATCCTGGTGCAGGAGATTGCCACCCTCTATGCGGTGCACCGGCATGGCGGCCCGCGGCCGCCCGCTCCGCCGGTGCAGTTCGGCGACTTCGCGGCCTGGCAGCGCGAGCGGCTCACACCCGAGCGCACCGCCGCCGAGCTGCGGCACTGGCAGGAGACGCTGGCCGGCATCCCGGGAGGGCTCGGGGTGCCGACCGACCGGCCCTATCCGACCCGGCCCACCTATGTCGGCGACGTCCAATTCACGAACCTTTCGCCGCAGCTCAGTGCCGATCTGCGCCGGCTCGGCGACCAGCAGGGTGCCTCGCTGTCCATGGTGTTGCTCGCCGCCGCGTCCGTGCTGCTGCACCGCTATCTGGAGCGCGACGACCTGGTGCTGGTCTCGATGGCCTCGGGTCGCAACCGGGTGGAGACCGAGCAGCTGATCGGCTGCTTCGCCAACCCACTACCGCTGCGCCTGCGGGTGCGCGACGACGACACCCTGCTCGGGCTCGTCCAACAGGCGCGCGAGGTGATGGCTACCGCCCTCGACCATCAGGACGTGCCGCTGGAGCGGCTCATCGAGGCGGTCGGCCTCGACCGGGAGGCGTCGCAGACGTCGCTGAGCGGCATGTGGGTCAACGCGCTCACCGGCCCCGACATGACCCTGGAGCTGCCCGGCCTGCGCATCTCGATCGAACCTATCCACCTGGGCATCGCGCCGGTCGCGCTGACCCTGGTCGCCGTGCCGAACGGCGACCGGCTGCAGCTGCAGTGGCTCTTCATGACCGAGCTGTTCGACGCCGGCACGGTGGCCCTGCTCGCCGATCAGTTCGAGCGGGTGCTCCAGCGGTTGCTGGCCGAGCCGGGGAGCACGGTCGGGCAGGTGAGCCTCGCTCCGGCCGCGTCCGGCGCGGCGGCGGCACCGGTGGCCGGTGACGTCGGTCCGGGCTTCGTGGAGCTGCTGCGGCGCCGCACGGCGTCCGCCCCACACGCCCCCGCGGTGGTCTGCGACGGCGTGCCGACCAGCTATGCCGACCTCAGCCGGGAGGCCGGCCGGCTGGCCCGTCGCCTCCGGCAGCTGGGCGTGACCCAGGAGAGCCGGGTAGGCATCCTGCTCGACCGATCGCCCCGGCTCGCGGTGGCGGTCTGCGGTGTGTTGGAGGCCGGCGGTGCCTACGTACCGCTGGATGCCTCCTACCCCACCGACCGCCTGGCCTTCCAGCTGAGCGACGCGGGGATCGGGGTGCTGGTCGCCGAGCGCCGCACCGCCGAGCTGCTCACCGCCGCCGGTGTGCCGCTGCCCGGCCAGGTCGTGCTGCTGGATGGGCCGGCCGCGGAGGGCGACGGCCCGGAGCCGCCGGCGCCGCACCCCGACTCGGCGGCCTACGTCGTCTACACCTCCGGCTCGACCGGTCAGCCCAAGGGTGCCGTCATCACGCACCGGTCGCTGGTCACCTTCGGCCGCGACGTCGCGGACCGGCTGGGCCTCGGCGCGGGGGACCGGTTCCTGCAGTTCGCGTCGCCGGCCTTCGACGTGCTGGTCGAGGAGCTGTTCCCGATCTGGCTGGCGGGCGGCGCGGTGGTGACCTCGTCCGAGCCGGTGTCCCGGCTCGATCTGGTCGAGCTCATCGAGCGTGAGCGGATCACCGTGATCGAGCTGCCCACCGCGTACTGGCACGAATGGGTGCGCGAGCTGGACCGCCTCGACCGCAAGCTGCCGAGCTGCCTGCGTCTCGTGATCATCGGTGGGGAACGAGTCCTGCCGGAACGGCTGACCCGGTGGCGGCGGCACGCGGTGCCGCTCCTGCACGTCTACGGCCTCACGGAGGCCACGTGCAGCTCCACGTTCTTCCGTCTCGACCCGGCCGACCCGGAGCAGGACTGGCCGAACCTGCCGATCGGCACGCCGATCCCGTCGGCCGACCTGCGCGTGCTGGACAGCCGACTGCGACCGGCCCCGCGCGGCGGCACCGGCGAGCTCTACGTCGCCGGCGTGAGCCTGGCTCGGGGCTATCTCGACCGGCCCGGGCTGACCGCGCAGCGCTTCGTCGCCGATCCCGACCCAGCACACCCGGGCCAGCGTCTCTATCGCACCGGCGACCTGGTGCGCGAGCGCGCCGACGGCAACCTGGAGTTCATCGCCCGGGTGGACACCCAGATCCATATCCGCGGTTTCCGGGTCGAGCCGACCGAGATCGAGTCCGCGCTGAGCCGGCACCCGGCGGTCACCGAGTCGGTCGTGGCGATGCACGAGCCGGTCGCCGGCGACCGGCGGCTGGTCGCCTATGTGGTGCCGCATCCGGGTCAGAACGCCGACGTCCGCGAGCTGCGCCTGTTCCTGGAAGCTCAACTACCGCCGTACATGGTGCCGTCAAGCTTCGTGGAGCTCGACGCGCTGCCGCTCTCGGCGAACGGCAAGATCGATCGAGACCGGCTGCCCGCGCCGGCACAGCGACCGACCGGCGAACCGAGCGCCGGCGCCGCCACCGAGATCGAGCAGACGCTGGCCTCGGTGATCGCCGCGGTCATCGGCCTCGACCAGGTCGGGCCGCACGACAACTTCTTCGAGATCGGCGGCGACTCGATCCTGGCGATCCAGGTCGTGGCCCGGGCCCAGGAGGCAGGTCTCGCGCTCACCCCGTACGACCTCTTCGCCCATCCCACCGTGGCCGCGCTGGCGGGGATCGCCGAGGCGGCCGCGGCCGACACCCCGCCGACGCCGGCTGAGCCGGAGACGTCCGCCTTCCCGCTGGCGCGGGCCGACGACGATGAGATCGCTAAGTTGCTGAAACGGCTGTAGCGATGCGGCCGTCGATAAGCTCCTGATAAATCCGGCGATATTCCAGGCTGAACTTGTCCGAGCGAGTGTGCGCCTGGCTGTGCAGGTCGAGCGGGGCCTCGCGGGGCCGCAGCCGCTCCATGATCGGGAAATCCTCGTCGAAGATCTCCTGCTCCCACTGGCGCATCTCGGCCATGTTCGCGCCGTGCTTCTCGAACACCGCCGAGTCGATGCCGATCGACCAGAAGTGCCGCACCTTCTCACCGTCGACGGTGATCGGGGTGGCGAACTGGACGACGAGACTGTGCCCGCCTTCGGGGAACTCGGCCTTGACCGTCGCGAACATCGGCGCGGCGAGATAGAAGTCGAACCGCTGCTTGCCGGCCACGCCCTCGTTGCCGTCCATGGCGGTGCCGCCCAGGTCGACGTCGAGCGTCCAGCGCAGCTCGACGCCGTCCCGGTGCACCTTGTAGGGGTCGACGACCTGCTGCACGTTCGGGCCCATCGAGCCCCGGTGTACGAAGGCGAAGTGCGACATGTCGCGGAAGTTCTCGGTGACCTGACGCAGGCCGCAGCCCAGGTCGGTGGGCCCGCCGTGCGCGAACTGCCAGTCCGGGTCGGATGCCTCGGGCATCGCGGGCAGGTCCCGGTCGGGGGTCTCCAGGGCGGCCCAGACGTAGCCGTATGCCTCGCGTGACGGATAGACCCGCAAATTCGAGCGAGGCGGCGCCGGGCGGTCCGGCAGCGACGGCACCGCGGTGCACGCGCCGGAGCCGGGGGCGAACCGCCACCCGTGATACGGGCATTCGAGCTCGCCCTTCACCATCTGCCCGACCGTCAGGTCCATCCCGCGGTGCGGACAATAGGCGCCGGCCACCGTGGACACGCCGGCCTCCCGGTAGACGACGAGGTCCTCGCCGAGGATGTTCGCGCTCAGCGGCCCGGTCTCGTCGACGTCCGCCACGCGGGCGACCGGGAACCAGGTGTGGCGCAGCATCTCGTATTCCGCGGCAAGCATCGGGTGTCCCTTCCGGTTGACCGTCTCAGCTCATCGTGGACGATCCGGATTCCGGCAGAGCTTCCCTGCTTTTGGGGACACCCGCGGCGTACCGTCAGGCGGTGGCCACCCAGGTGGCGACGCAGGCCTCGTTGCCCTCCGCGTCGGCGAGCACCCACCAGCCGGGGGCGTATTTGTCGGTCATCAGCTTGCCGCCCGCCTTCAGCGCGGCCTCGACCCGGGCCTCGGCTTCGCGCAACGGCACCCAGACGTCGACGTGGATCCGGTTGCGCCCGGTCCGCGGGGCGTCCATCTGCTGGAAATAGACGCCCGCCGTCCGCCGGCGGGGGTCGGTGATCTCCTCCTCGGGGGCGTCCACCCGCGGCTCGTAACCGAGCACGGCCCGCCAGAACGGCAGCACGTCCGGGATGCTGAGGGCGTCGATCGTGATAATCAGATTCTGCGCGGCGGACGGCTTGGCGGTCAGGCCGAGCCCGTGCGCGGCCTCGGAGACGCGCCTGGCGAAGGCGACGTCATCCTCGGTGAGACCGGTGAACTCTGCGCCGACGGTGAGCAGCCGGATGGTGACGCCGTCCGCCCGGACGTCGATCTCGGGGGCCGCGTGGCCCTCGCCGGCCGCCGCGCTGATCGCGGTGACCAGCTCCGCGCCGGCCGCGAGCGACGCTGTCGGATAGAACGTGAAAGCCGCCCGGGCGACGCACACCCAATCTTCGACGCCCGGCAGTTCACCGAACTGCTCCGGCGTGATCCGGCCGGTCATATTGATCACCTTCTGTCACGTCGGCGGTCTGCGGTCCTCGTCACCATATTCGACGACACCATCCCCGTCGGCCCGGCGGAACTGATCTCCCCGGTTTACGGGACGCGGTAAGGCGGCCCTAACCGGATACGTTGCCAGCGTGGATGCCCTGGGAAGGGAGAACCCGAGATGTCTGAACAGACGCCTGATTTTCTGAAAGGCGCGTCGAACGCCTCCCGATTCAGCTGGCTCAGCTTTGACGTCTCCGCCGCCATGCCGACCGGCTGGCGGGAGGAGATCGAAAAAGTGGCCCGCAACGATCGGATCACCAAGCAACTGGTGCCGCCGCACCACACCTCGCGGGAGAGCGCCGACGTGGCCGCTGTTCAGGTCATGACCGTGCGTGGCGTGACCGTGTGGGAGCGCCTGCCCTGGTTGATCGACCTCTACCGCGGGTACTTCCGCGAGCTCTACGAGGAGGCGGCCGGCCGCCGGTTGCACCCCACGGACGACCAGCGCTACGCCGTCGTGATGAACGTCCAGGAGGGCGGCGACCGCTACGAGTGCCACGTGGACACCAACCCGATCGAGGCGCTGCTCTATGTCACCGACCACCCGCGCGGCACCGGCGGTGAGCTGGTGGTGGCCAACAACGCGGACGCCGCGTCGGTGGAGGAGGTCGACGAGGACTGCTCGATCCTCTATCCGTCGTCAGGCCAGTTGGTCTTCTTCGACGCCCGCCGCTGGCCGCACTACGTGCGCGCGCTGCGTGAGCCCGGCCTGCGGGTGGCGGTCGGCATGAACTACTACACCGATGAGTGTCCGGAGAGCACGCGGCCGCAGGACCTCAACGAATATCTGTATGGTGCCCAGAACACCGTAGCGTGACCGAGCCCTTCGCCGGTCACGACGTGCGCGTCGTACCGGCCAATGCGGTCTCGGGGGTAGACCTGCAGGCGGTCCTGGGCACTAGTGACCCGGGCCGCTGCCAGTGCCAGAAATTCAAGATCCGAGGCTGGATGTGGACGAACTCCACCCAGCTGGAACGCACCGCCGCGCTGATCGAGCAGACCGGCTGCGGCGACCCGGACGCCCGGACGACCAGCGGGCTCGTCGCCTATGTCGACGACGAGCCCGCCGGTTGGGCCGCGGTCGAGCCACGCACCGCCTATCCCAAGCTCCGAGACCTTCGCGTGCCGTGGACGGGGCGTGCCGAGGACAAGGACGACGACAGCGTCTGGGCGGTGACCTGCCTGCTGGTGCGCAAGGGATTCCGCGGTCGTGGGCTGACCTATCAGCTCGTCCTCGGTGCGGTCGACTTCGCCCGCGAGCGCGGTGCGCGTGCGCTGGAGGCCTATCCGATGATCACCCAGCCCGGCCGAGTGATCACCTGGGGCGAGCTGCACGTGGGCGCCCGGCAGACGTTCGCCGACGCCGGTTTCCGTGAGGTCAGCCACCCCACGCTGCGCCGGGTCGTGATGCGCGTCGACTTCCGAGCCGGCGCTTGACCGCCTGACTCAGGCGGCGGGCGTCATCGGGGCGGGCGGCTGGTCGGGGCCGGGATTCGTGCCGCGCACCATGCCGCCCAGCAGGGCCGCCCGGGTGAGCTCCGCCTTGTTGCCGACGCCGAGCTTCGCGCGGATGCGCTTCACATAGGTGTCCACCGTGTGCGGGCTGATCCGCAGCCGGGTGGCGATCTGGCTGTGCGTCAGCCCGCAGGAGATCCGGCGCAGCACCTGCTCCTCACGCTCGGACAGTTGCTGGCCGGGGGACTGCGGCCGTTCCACCGCCGGTCGCTCGCCGACTCCGTCGGGACCGACGCAGTATCCCGCCGTGATCGCGTGAATGGCCTCGACGATCCGGGCGCCCGACTCCCGCTTGCTGATCACGCCAGAGGCGCCGGCCGCGAGATAGTCACGGTCATTTCCGGTGCCGTTGACGAGCACGAGAACGGCGGTGGTGCGGGCGGTCGTCGCGATCTGGCTCAGGCCGTCGCCAGCGGTGAGGGCGTCGATGTCGATCAGTGCGGCGTCGGCCAGCCAGGACGGTTCCTCGTCCGGCGATTCACGCACGGCGACGACCTTGATGCCAGCACTGTTCAGCACCTCGACGAGCCCGACGAGGAAGATGGGCGAGCTGATTACCAGATCGGTACGAATCACGCGAGCCCCAATCAATTCCAGAGAAAGTGCGTAATTGCCTGTTCAGCGTGCCTTCTGCCGAAGTGATCTCTGACCCGTCGTCGACGCTAGCAACGCCAGAATCCCGCCCGAGGTCCCCGCTTTCGGCGACGGGCCCGCGCTCACTAATCGCCGGGATCGACGCTACAGCGATGCCCGTACATGTCCGGTACATCTGCCGCACACTCCACCGCGCGCAGTGGGTCGGCACCCTCCCCGCTTTACGTGACGTCCCAGCCCCGCTGCGTGCTCGATAGCCTCTGCGGCATGGCAGACCTGAGCTCGCCGACGTGCGGCCCAGCGGGTCGCCGGTTCCGGCGACAGGACACCTGAGCGGCGCCGACCGTAGCGTGCTGACAACGGTGCTCGTCGACGGCGGTCGGAGGGGGAGCGCAGGCGTGGACAGCCGGGACCTGAGCCCATGGTTCGAGCTGATGCCGCCGGACGGGCCTGGCCCGACGGTGGTCGCCATCCCGTACGCCGGCGGTTCCGGCCGCGCCTTCCGGTCGTTGCGGCGGCACGTGCCGCCGTGGTGCGGCTTGGCGCTCGTCGACCTTCCCGGGCACGGCCGGCAGGCGACCGAGCCCTTCCTGTACGACGCCGACCAGGCCGTCACCGGCCTGCTGGCAGCTCTGGAGACGTTGCCGGCCACCGATCTCGTGCTGCTCGGGCACAGCCTCGGCGGCGTGCTGGCCTATGAGGTGGCGGCCCGCCTCACCGACCGCGGCACCCCACCCGCCGGCCTGGTGGTCTGCGGCAGCCGGGCACCGTTCACCGGTCTCGGCCATCCGCCGGTGGCCCATCTGCCGGCCGGCGAGCCGTTCCTCCGGGCGGCCGTCGATCTCGGCCTCGCCGCCCCGGAGATGCTGGAGCTGCCCGAGTTGGCCGAGACGTTCGGCGGTCTGCTGCAGGCCGATATGACGATGACCGCCAGCTATCGCCCCCGCCGCCGGCCGCCACTTCCCGTGCGCGCCTGCGTGATCGGTTTCGGCGCGGATTGGCTCGTGCCCGAGCCGGCCCTGCGGGCCTGGGACGCGCTGTTCGACTCGCCGCCGCTGCACCTGCGGATGGCGGGCGGGCACCTGGCACTGCACGAGCGGGAGGACGACTACGGCGAGGCGGTGCGGGCGGCCGTGGAACACGGGAGCGAGAGAAGAGTGCCATGAGCCAGACCGTCGAATACCCGCCGGCCGCCTGGAACGCCACCGAGCACCCCTACCGGACCGACATCGTGCCGGCCCACCTGATCGTCGAGGCGGCCCACCGGGCGCCGCAGGCCCCCGCCCTGCTCACCGGCGAGGGGCTCACCCACACGTACGGCGAGCTGCTCGCCGAGGCGAACCGGCTGGCCCACCTGCTGGCGGAGCTCGGCATCGGCCCGGGCGACTACGTCGGGGTGATTGGCCGGCACCGCCCGGAGACGGTGGTGGCGCAGGTGGCCGTCGCCCTCGCCGGCGCGGCCTTCGTGCCATGCAAACCGGACTGGCCGCCGAGCCGCCTCGGCCACGTCCTCGAGTCGACCGGCGCCCGCTGTCTGATCGGCGGTGCTGACGACCTGGCCCGGCTGGACGGCTTCCCGCCGGCGGCGCCGACGCTGACCGACGTCGTGCTGCTGGACGTGCCCGCCGAGGAGCCGCCGCTGCCCCGGCCCGCGCCGGCCGGCCGGCGGCGGGCGACGGACGAGGCGACGGCCGGCCGCATCGCCCGGCTGGTGCTGGCCGGCGAGCCGTCCTCGGTGCTGGAGATCGGCTTCGGCGACGGCGCCGTGCTGCGGCAGACGGCGCCGCACGTCGACCTCTACGCCGGTCTGGACCCGGACGCGGAGGCGGTACACGCCGCCCTCGCCTGGACCAAGGAGCAGGGCCTGCTGGCCGACCTCGTGCAGGGCGCCGCCCACGAGGTGGGTGAGCACCTGCCCGGTCCCTACGACGCGGTCGTGCTCTCCAACATCGCGGACCACCCCGGCATTCGCTATCTGCACGCCGTGCTCGACGCGCTGGCCGACGTCGTCCGACCCGGCGGCGAGGTCGTGCTGGCCGGCATGACCCTGCCCGCCGAGTTCTTCGCCACGCTCCCCGGCGAGGTCTGGTCGACGGCGCCGGCGGACGAGCGTCCCGAGGTCGTGCTGCGCCGCGGCGCAGCGGCTCCGGGCGGCCGGGCGGCGCACCCGAGGATCTGGACCGGGTGGCACGTGGCGCAGCGCCCGGCGACCGACCTGCCGTTGCGGGGCCGGCCGGGCGACGCCGCGTACGTCATCTTCACCTCGGGCTCCACCGGGCGGCCCAAGGGTGTCGCGATCGCGAACACCGCGCTGGTCAACATGCTGCAGTGGGCCACCAAGACGTTTTCGGTCGGCCCGGCCGACCGGCTGCTGCAGGTCACCTCGTTCTGCTTCGACCTGTCCATCTATGACGTCTTCGGCCTGTTGTCCGCCGGCGGCTCGATCCGGCTGGCCACCGACGAGGAGATCGGGGAGCCGGCACGGCTGGCCGACATCCTGCTGACCGAGCCGATTACCTTCTGGAACTCGGCTCCACCGATGTTCGCCTGGGTGCTGCCATTCCTGTCCACGTCTGGTTCGGTGAGCACCTCGATGCGGCTGATGTTCCTGGCCGGCGACTGGATCGCGCTGTCGCTGCCGGACGAGACGAAGAAGGTCTTCCCGAACATCCAGATCGTCAACCTCGGTGGCGCCACCGAGACGACGGTCTGGTCCACCTACTTCGTGATCGACGAGGTCGACCCGTCGTGGGCGAGCATCCCGTACGGCCGTCCGCTGTGGAACACCCGCTACTACGTGCTCGACGAAAATCGCCGGCCGGTGCCGACCGACGTGCCCGGCGACATCTACTCGGCCGGCATCAGCACGGCGCTCGGCTATCACCGCGACCCGGCCCAGACCGCCCAGCGCTTCGTGCCCGACCTGCTCGTCCCCGGCGAGCGCATGTACGCCTCCGGCGACCGCGGCAGGTGGCGCCCCGACGGCGAGCTGCAGTTCCTGGGCCGGGTCGACCACCAGGTCAAGATCCGCGGCTACCGGGTCGAGCTGGGCGAGATCGAGTCGATCGTCGCGGCCCTCGACGGCGTGCGCGAGGCGGTCGCCGTGACGGTGAAGATCGCCGGCGAGCAGTCCCTGGTCGCGTTCTACACGTGCCGGTCACCGGGACCCGAGATCGAGTCGGTACGGGCGGCGCTCGCCGCCCGGGTGCCCGACTACGTGGTGCCCGCGCGGATCTTCCGCCGCGACGAGCTGCCGCTGACCGCCAACGGCAAGGTGGACCGGGCCGCTCTGGCCGACATCGCACAGCAGGGTGGCGCATGATGACGGACATCGACGTGGCAGCCCGGGTGCGGGCCGCCTGGGCCGACGTGCTCGCCGACGACCAGCAGGCATTCCTGGCCGGGGGCGGTCACTCGCTGGCGGCCGCCCGCCTGATCGTGCGGCTGCGCGAGGAGCTGCAGGTCGACCTGCCGATGTCGGCGATTCTGCGCGACGACCCGACCATGGCCGAACTGGTCGAGGTGGTGCGGGCACGGCTGGCCGCCCCGCGTACGGCGGCCGCCCTGCCACCGCGACCGGTGTCCAACCCGTCGTCGTCCGCCGCCCCGCTCGCCCCGACCCTGCGCCGCATCTGGGCGTGGCACCGCCTGTATCCCGACTCGCCCGCCTACAACGTGGTCCGGGTGCTCGCCGTCGCCGGCCGCGTTGAACCGGCCCCGCTGCGGGCCGCCCTGGCCGACCTCGGCGCGCGCCACGAGGCGCTGCGCTGCGCGGTCGTCGAGCAGCGCCCGGGCGAGCCCGAGATCGTCGTGCACGACCGGGTCGCCGCGCCGCTGTCGGTGGAGGTGCTCCGCCAGGCTTCCGTCGAGGAGGCCCTCTACCGCATCGCGGACCGCCCGTTCCCGCTGGCGAAGGCCCCGCTGTGGCGGGTCGGCGCCGTGCACGAGCCGGCGCGGGACCGCACCTGGCTCGTCCTGGTCATGCATCACCTGATCTCTGACCTGCGCTCGTCCGACATCGTGTTGAACGACCTCGCGCTGGCCTACCGCGCGCGGGCCGCCGGCGAGGAGCCGAGCTTCGCCGCGCCGGCGCCCAGCCTGCTGGCTCACCTGGCGTTCGAGGCGCAGGTGCCCGGCACGCCGCGTTGGTCGGACGACCTCGACTGGTGGTCGCGGCGATTGTCCGAAACCGCCCCGGCCGGGCCACTGCCTTTGACCGCGGCCCACCGCGAGGAGCACGTCTTTGCCGGCGCGACACACAGCGTCGAGTTGCCCGCCGGCGAGTCGGACGCGCTGGACCGCAGGCTGCGCGCGCAGGGCCTCACCCCCGCGGTCTTCTTCCTGACCACGGCCGGCGCCGTCCTCGCCGCCTGGACCGGCACCGACCGCGCCGAGGTGCTCGGCCTGCCCAGCGTGCGGATGAGCCGGGCGGAGGACGAACGGCTCGTCGGCTTCCTGCTCGACACGCTGCCATTGCCGGTCACCCTCGACCGGGCGGCGAGCTTCCTCCAGTCGTACGAAGCGGTGCGCGACGCGTTCGCCGACGCCGCCGACCACGCCCTGCCGGTCTTCGACGCGATCGTCGACCGGGCCCGGGTGCCACGCGCCGCCGCGGGGCGCACACCGCTGATCAGGTTGTGGTTCAACGACCTCACCCAGGCGGCCCCGCCGCGGGCGCTGGGCGACCTGCCGGTGACCGAGTACGACCTGCCGCCCGCCTGGGCGCTGTTCGACCTCGGCCTCTACGTGCGCCGCAGCCCCGACGGCTACCGACTGCACCTGGTTACGCCGCGCGGGCTGTTCGACTCGGCCGACACCGCCGCGTTCCTCGACCAGATCGTCGGCACGGCTGTCCGGGCCGGCACCGATCCCGCCCGCCCGATCGGCGCGGTTCTCGCGCCACCCGATGCCGCCACCGCGGCTGCCGCGGACATCCCCGCGGTGACCTCCACCGTGGACCTGGTCGATCAGCACAGCCGGGAACGGGCCGCCGCGACGGCGCTGGCCGACCGCGAGGGCGACCTCGACTACGCGTCGCTGCACCGGCGGATCGACGACCTGGCCGCGCACCTGCGCGACACCGCCGGTCCGCACGCTGTCGTCGCGCTGCCGGCCCGGCGCGATCGGCTCTTCGTGCTCCGTCTGCTCGCCTGCCGGCGGGCTGGGGCGGAGGCCGTGCTGGTCGACGCCGGCTGGCCCGCATGGCGTCGGCGGCGGGCGATGGAAATCGCCGCGGTGACACACGCCTTCCCGTCCAGCGGCGAAGGTCCCGCCGCTCCGGTCGACGCCGGCCGGGAAGGCGGCGGCCACCACGTGCTCTTCACCTCCGGCACCAGCGGCGACCCGCTGGCTGTCCGGGTGCCCACCGCAGTCGCCGACGCCGCCCTGGCCGACCTCGCCGAGCGTCTCGGCATGACCGCCGACGATCGGGTGTCGATGCTCAGCGGCCCCGGCCACGACCCGGTGCTGCGCGACCTCGGTCTGGCGCTGCGGGTCGGCGCGACCATCTGCGTGCCGCCGCCCGAGGTGATCGAGAACCCCGGGCGGCTGGCCGCCTGGCTGCGCCGGGAACGGGTGACCGTGGTGAACGCGACGCCGGTGATGCTGGCCCTGGCGTTGAGCACCGACCCGGAGCCGCTGCCCGACCTGCGGGCCGTGGTGTGCGGCGGGTCCCCGCTATCCACGGCGACCGCCGAGCTGATCAGATCTCGCGCAGGGCGGGCCGTTCTGCTGAACGGCTACGGCTGCACCGAGACCCCGCAACTCGTGACCGCGTACGAGATCGGCCCCGATGAGCCGTTACCGCTGACCGCGCAGGTGCCGATCGGCGAGCCGCTGCCGGGCCGGCGGGTCGAGCTGCGCGACCCGGACGGCCGGCGGTGCGCCGCCGGTCGGCTCGGCGAGGTGTGGGTCGCGGCGCCGCACATCGCCGAGGGATACTGCGGCGGTACGGGCGCTGACCGGTTCACCACCGACGCCGACGGGCTCCGCTGGCTGCGGACCGGCGACCTGGCCCGCCTCGACGCCGCCGGCCGGCTCCACCTCGCCGGCCGCACCGACCGGCAGGTCCTGCTCAACGGCCACCGGGTCACGCTGGAGGAGATCGAGTCGGTGGCCCGCGGCTGTCCCGGCGTGGCAGAGGCGATCGCTCAGGTCGTGGGCGACGATACCCAGCAGTCCCTGCGTGTGTGGGTGCAGCGCTCGGCGACCGCGACGCTGACCGAGGCCGACGTTCGTGCCCGCCTCGCCACCGTGCTGCCGGCCACGACGGTGCCGGCCCGCGTGCACGTGGTGGACCGCCTGGCCGTAACGCCGAACCTGAAGCCTGCGGTCCCCGGCCAGCTGCCGCCTCCGGCCGCCCACCGCACCGAACGCCGTTTGCAGGAGCTGGCCTCGTCGATGCTGGGCCGCCCCATCGACCCGGCGACGAACTTCTTCGACGCCGGTTTCACCTCGATCTCGCTCCTGCAGATGTGCGCCGAACTGACCGACCTGCTGGGGCGTCCGGTGGAGCCGCTGCACGTCTTCGAACGCCCCAACCTGGCGTCGCTCAGCCTCTTTCTCTTCGGCCCGGACGACCCGGCCGCCGCACCGCCTCCGCCGCCGGCCGCCCCGCCGCCCAACGTTGAGCGCTCGGCTCGCCTGGCCCGCATGCGCTCGACCCGCCGCCAGGTGCGCTCCCAGATCCGGGAGCTGTGACCAGCTCAGCGCCGCCCGGCCGCCACCACGTCGCCGGGCCCCCACACGGCTGCTGGCGTACCAACTAGGTATTGGACGATCGCGGTCGAAACCGGTTCTCAGGACCACTCTGCCACCATCACCAACGACGTCGGAGAACGGCCCGGACGGGATACAGGAGCTGCTGGCCCCGGTGCCGTGGACGACGCCGCCGGTCGTGCGATGTCCGCGAGTTTTGGATCACGACCGGGCACAACCGAAGTGGGTCTCGGGACACTCATTGTGTTGTTGGGAGGCCGGGGTTGCAGAGTGAGCGAGAGTTCGTCGAGTACGTGCAGGCCCGCATGCCGTGGCTGCGGCGGCTGGCGTACCGATTGTGTGGGCAGTGGTCGGCTGCTGACGACCTGGTGCAGGAGTGCCTCGTTGCGCTGTACCGGCATTGGCGTAAGGCGTCGACGGCGGACTCGGTCGACGCCTACGTCCGGACGATGCTGGTCCACGCCTACCTGGCCGAACGGCAGCGATCCTGGATCCGTCGGGTCCGGCCCGTGGCCGACGTGATCGGGCCACCGACGGCGCCGCTGGCCGGTGCCGAGCACCGCGTCGACCTGCTGGCTGCGCTGACGAAGCTGTCCCGGGGGCAGCGCGCGGTGCTGGTCCTTCGTTACTGGGAGGACCTCGACGTCGCGCAGACCGCGGTGGCGCTGGGCTGCTCGACCGGGACCGTCAAGAGCCAGACCTCGTTTGCCATCGCGGCGCTGCGCCGCCTGCTGCCGAACTATGTGCCGGGAGGGTCGGACACGCCATGAGAGAACTGTTCAGCACCCTGCCGGACGATCCGCCGCCGTTGCCGCCCGGCTACCTGGACACCGTGCTCGTGCAGGGCCGCCGCTCGGTTCGGCGTCAGCGGATCGGCGCCGCCACGGGATGGGCGGTCGTCGTGCTCGTCCTGGCCGCCGTGATCGTGCCCGGTGTCCCGTTTCCCTTCCAGGCGGCAGGCCCGTCGACGAAGCCGAGCCTGCCGGATAGCGTCGCCGGGTACTCGATGCTGACCAGCACAGTCACGAAGGCTCCGCCCGGCCGTGCGATCGCCCTGTACGGCTACGGCAACGGCGAAACGTTCAACATGTTCCAGTCACTTGTCGTCGGAGCCGATCGGGACACGTACCGGCGCGTCGACGCCATGCAGGAGCGGGACCGCCCGTCGGCGCTGCTCGCCCCGGACGGCACCCACGTGCTGCTCGCCGACGATCGCGGCGCGACCCGGGACCTGATCCTCGTCGACCTGGGCACCGGCGAGCGTCGATCGATCCCGCTCGGTGACCCGGTCGGCGTACGCCTGCTGGCCTGGTCCCCCGATGGCCGCCACGTCGCCTACAGTGCCGCCCCGCTCACCAACTCCGGCGAGTTCGGCACCGTCAACGTCGTCGAGGCCGAGGTGGCCCGCACCGGCACGCTGCGGCTCCTCGACCTTTCGACCGGACGCAGCACCGAGGTGCCGGCGATCACACCGGCCTGGATGGCGGCGTTCGCGCCAGACAGCCGCCGTCTCGCCGTGCAGGTCGACCAGAAGGCCCACCTCATCGACCTCGACGGCCGCGAGAGCGGCAGCGTCCAGATTCCCGCCGGACGCGAATTGGCCGCCAATGTCGCCTGGTCACCGGACGGCAGGCTCCTCGCCACCGTGCCATGGGTCGCCGACGGGCCGTTCAACGGCACCTCCGGCGGCGACGCCGGCCGGCACGGGACCTTCCTGTGGAAGGCCGGCGATGTCGCCTTCCTGCCCGTCACGACTGCCAGCACAGCACCGACGCCGGTTGAGGATGTCGTGCAACTGCTCGGCTGGCGCTCCGCGGACACGGTGGTCGCCGCGAGCATCAACGCCGCCGGTCACGCGTCAGTGGTCGAGGTGCAACTCGGCGGCGGCACCCGCCGTACCCTGTCCCGCTTCGACACCGGTAGTACCTGCGAGTTGGGCATGCAGAACTGCGAGATCTTCGACCTGCACCTCGCCACCGGTCTGCTGCCCGATCTGACCGTGCGCAGCGCCGGTCGTCCGCAGCGCGGCCCCTGGCCGATGCTCGTGAACGTCGTCCTCGGCGTCGCTGTCCTCGGCGTCGCGTTCCTGCTGCGGAGTCGGATCCGTCCGTCCACGCGTCTGCGGCGACCGGAAGTGGAGTAGTTGATTTCCCAACACTTCACTGTCAGTTGGCCGTTGAGCCGGGCCGAGATTAGTTGTATAGCCAGGCGGTGGCGCAGCCGAAACATAGCGCCAACAGCACGGCCGAGGTGAGCAGCAGTACGAGAAGCGTGGTCAGGTCGCTGCGCGCCGCCGGTGTAGGCGGTTCTGGCGGTGACCTGCCTTCGGCCGGCTCGGGAACGGACACAGTGTGATCATGTCAGATCCGCCGTTGGGCTCAGCGGTTGCTGGCGTCCGGCCGCCCTTCCCTGGCGGGTGACCGGACGCCCCGGTGGTGTCAGCTGCCGGCGGGTGCCGGGGAGGTGGGAGCCGCGGCAGGTCGTCGGTGTCGAGACACCGCGCCGGCGATCACGTCGATGACGAGGAAGGCGAGCAGGGTGAGCCCGAACAGGGGCAGCGCCCAGCCGAGCGCTGCGGTCACCGGTACGCCGATCAGCAGCGCCCACAGCGGCAGGCCGCGTACGCCGCCACGAGCTGGCGGGGCGCCGGCGAGGGCCCGTCGGTCGACGCGGGTGGGTCGGCGTTGCCACCACATGCGGTAGCCCCAGAAGATGACGCAGAGCAGCCCGAGGGCGAGCGCGGCGAGCAGGATCTGGTTGACCAGGCCGAAGAGCAGACCCATGTGGGCCTGGATGCCGAGGCCGCTCAGTTTGGCCAGCAGGGGCCAGTCGGCGAAGTCGCTGCGGGCGGTGATCGTGTCGGAGGCCGGGTCGACGGCGATGCGGTCCTTCCTGACCGGCCAGGTGTTGTCGGTCTGCGTGACGGTCCAGGCGGAGCCCGGCTTCGGCGCGGGGCTGATCTCGACCGGCCCGGCGAGGCCCGCGCCGCGAGCGACTGCGAGGACCCAATCGAAGGCGGCCGACTCGACGACCCCGCCCGCCCCGGCGGCACCGTGCTCGTGGCCGCCGCCGGTCTCGGCAGGGGCGGTGGGGCCGGCGGCGAGGCTCGTGGAGATCTGCGGGGTACGGGCGTCGAGCGCGTCGAGACCGGCGGCGAAGTTCGCGCCGGCGTAGCGGGACCAGGTCAGGCCGGTGACCGAGAGGAACAGCAGACCGACGGTGAGCCAGATGCCGGTGGTCGCGTGCCATCCCCGGGTACGACGGACGCCCTTGCCCGTGGACAGGTCCGGCACGAGCAGGTGTCGGGCGGTGGCTCGGGCGGCGCTGCGGCGGCGCCACCAGAGGATGACCCCGCCGAGCGCCATCACCCACAGCCAGCTCGCGGCCAGTTCGGAGTAGTGCTCGCCCACCGTGCCCAGGTGCAGGTGGCGGTGCAGGTCATCCAGCCACGTCGCGGCCGGAGTGGAGCCGAACCAGGTGGTGAGCTGCCCCTGGGACTCGGCGGTGTACGGGTTGATGTAGACGGTGTGCTGCTTCTCGCCAAGCTCCGGCAGGGAGAACACCACCTTGGTGCTCTGGTCGCCCTCGCCGGGTTGCACGGTGGTGATGCTGCCGTCGGGGTGTGCGTTGCGCGCGGCCCCGATCTGCTCGGCCAGCGGGAGCGGACGGTCACCGACCTGGGCGACGGTCAGCTGGTCGCCGTAGAGGATCGTGTCGAGTTGTGGGGTCGTGGTGTAGGCCAGGCCGGTCAACGCGGCGACCACCAGGAACGGGGCGACGAGGATGCCGGCGTAGAAGTGCAGCCGCAGCAGCAGCGCGCCGAACGGTGACGTGCGCCGGGTGGGCCGGGCCGGTTTCTCGGCGGTGGTGGAGGGTTCCGGCGTCGGCGTGCCGGACAACTCGGTGAGAGACATGGTGATCCGATCGGAAGAGTCGGGGTTGGTCGGTCCCGGCCGTGCGGCGCGGGTCGCTCTCGGTGCGAGCGGCTGCCACGTCTGTTGGTGTCGTCACGGTGGCCTACGCCCGCCGCCAGCGCCTCATCCGAGCAGCTGCTCGCCGATCCAGCCGTCTGGTGGACATCCGGGTGGGATGGCGAAGACGGCGGACCCGATCGGGGTGGTCCATTCGTTGAGCAGGTCCCGCTCAGCAAGGCGGCGTTGGATGGGCAGGAACTGTCGAGCGATGTCTGCCTGGTAGGAGGTGAAGATGAGGCCGCTGTCGGCGTGGCCCTCGGCGGTCGGTACACCGTCGTAGTTGTAGGGCCGGCGCAGGATCTTCAGCCGGTCGTCGGTGACGTGTGCCCGGGTCAGGTGGGAGAAGTCGGGGATGACGGTGAGGCCGTCGTCGTCGGTGGCGGCGAAGTCGGGTTCGTCGTGTTCGGCGGTGCCGGTGAGGGGGGCGCCGGTGTCGAGGCGGCGGCCGACGGCGACTTCGCGGTCGGCGCGGCCGAGCAGGTCCCAGGTCTCCAGGTTCATGCTGATCCGTCGCAGCACCAGGGTGGTGCTGTCGCGTAGCCAGGCTGGCCCGTCCGGCACCCAGACGGCGGTGTCGAGCGGTGTGCCGGGGCGGGGGTTGGCGGTGCCGTCGAGTTGGCCGAAGAGGTTGCGTTGGGTGTGGCCGCTCGGTTCGACGCCGGGGCTGCGCCGGAAGCCCTGCTGGACCCAGCGGATGGTGGCGAAGGGTCGGCTGTCTTTGATCAGGACCCGTTGGGCGTGGGCCACGGTAATGGCGTCGTCGGCGCAGATCTGGAGCAGGAGGTCGCCGCCGGACCAGGCGGGTTGGAGCCGGTCGATGCGGAACGCGGGTAGGTCGGTGACCGACGCTGGCCGCCGGTCGTCGATGCCTGCGGCGCGGTAGAGGCCGGGGCCGAATCCGAAGGTCAGGGTCAGCCGCGCGGGCAGCAGCCCGAGTTCGGCCTCGGTGTCGGCCAGGGCGGGTTGGCCCTGGGTGAGGCGGGCCGCGTCGTCGGTGAGCAGTCGTAACATCCGACCCAGCGCGGCGCGGTCGACGCCGGCCCGCAGGGTGAGTGCCACGAACGACGCGTGTGCCTGTGGTTCGGTGGCGATCCCGGCCTGCCGGGCACCGTGGAACGGCTCGACCAAGCCGCCGACGTTCGCCGCCAGCGTCGTGTCGGCAGCGGCCGCGTCCGGTCGCCCGGGCCTGTCGGTACGCGTCCCGGCGATCGCGGCCCCACCGGCCAGGGCCCCGCCGGCGGCCAAGGCTCCGCCGGTGAGCAGGCCACGCCTGCTCACCGGCCGGACAGGTGGCGTCTCGGTCACGATGCCGGGCTCATGCTCATCCCCGGCGTAGCGCTCATGCCCGTCATGGGCTCGCCGTGCCCGGGGGCGTAACTCTCCTGCGCGCCGGCGAACGGCTTGGCCACGGCGGTGAACTGCTGGGTCTTGCCGTCGGCGAAGGTGAGCGTGAAGGTCAACTCGTCGCCGGCCTGAACGGGCTTGGTGAGGTTCATCAGCATGAGGTGATCACCGCCGGGCTCCAACGCGTGCGTGCTCTTGGCCTTGATCACGATGCCGCCCTGCTTCTGCTGCATGACCATCTTGCCGTCCTTCATGGCCATCTCGTGCAGCTCCATCGACGACAGTGACGTTGCCGCGGCAGTCACCGTCACGTCGGTGTCGCCGTCGTTGACCAGGGTCCCGAAGGCCGCCGTCATACCCTTGTCGGCCGCCTTCACCCACGGGTCACGAATGCCGACCACGCCGGTGGCGGTGCTGGCCGAGGCCGACGAGCTCGGCGCGGCGTTCGACGATGGCTCTGCCGAAGCGCATCCGGCGGCACCGACCGCCAGGAGCGCGGCGACGGTGGCGAAGCGCGCCGCCGAGCGGCGGTGCGGCCCGAGGAGACTGGTGGTGCGCATATGTGCTTCCTCCGATGGTTGCTGCTGGTTACTTGGTCGGGCGCAGCAGAGCGGAAGTTCCGGGCCGGTAGTCCCGCGAGTCTCGGCACACAAACGCTCGTCGCCCCCTCATCGACGAGCCTCTACGTCTTGGCAGCGACGCGCGCCTCCGCTACCGTCCATGGGAACGCTCCCATAAACTTGGAAACGTCAATGTGATTAGGAGGCAACACGTCGTGGCTATCCTCTCGTCGCTCCGCCGCAGATCGGTGGCCACCAGCGTGGCTGCCGTCGCCACCGCCGTCGCCGTCGGCGTCTGCCTCGCCGTCAGCAGCGCCTCCGCCGGCACGCTGTCCGGATCGCTCTACCGCGACCCGAGTTCGGCCGTCGTTCGCTGGGTCGCCGCCAACCCCGGTGACTCGCGCACCGCGGTCATCCGCGACAAGATCGCGAGTCAGCCGCAGGCCCGCTGGTTCGCCAACTTCAACCCGTCGACCGTGCAGTCCGAGGTCTCCGGGTTCATCGGCGCCGCCAACGCGGCGCAGCAGATCCCGGTCCTGGCGGTGTACGAGATCACCAACCGGGACTGCGGCGGGGCCAGTGCGGGTGGGGCGCCGGACCTCAACCAGTACCAGACCTGGGTGTCCAACTTCGCCAGTGGGCTGGGCAACCAGACCGTCATCATCATCCTGGAAACCGACTCGCTTGCCCTGCTCACGTGCCTGAGCACCGCTGAGATCAATGCGCGCAACCAGGCGATCTCGACGGCCACCCGGACCATCAAGTCCGCCAACCCCAACGCCAAGGTGTACCTCGACGGCGGCCACTCCACCTGGAACAGCTCGGGTGAGACGGCAAACCGGCTCCGGGCGGCCGGCGTGCAGTACGCCGACGGCTTCTTCACCAACGTGTCGAACTACAACTCCACCTCGAACGAGGCCAACTTCGGCCGGGCCGTCATCTCCGCCCTCAACGGCATGGGCCTCTCGGGTAAGCGCCAGGTCATCGACACCAGCCGTAACGGGGGCGCCAGCGGGGACTGGTGCGGCGACGACAACACCGACCGACGCATCGGGCAGTACCCGACGACCAACACCGGCGACAGCAATATCGACGCGTACCTGTGGGTGAAGCCGCCGGGGGAGGCGGACGGCTGCCGCTACACGGCCGGTTCGTTCCAGCCCGAACTGGCGTACAGCCTGGCCAACGGCGCGCCGAATCCGCCCACCACCGCGCCGCCGACGACTCCGCCGCCGACCACGACTCCACCGACGACCCCGCCGCCGACCACGACCCCGCCGACCACGCCGCCCAACACCACGCCGCCGGCCGGTGACGGCTGCTACGCGGATGTCGCGGTCAACCAGTGGGCCGGTGGATTCACCGCGAGCGTGACGGTCACCGCCGGCAAGTCGGATATCAACGGCTGGACCGTGACAATCGTGCTGCCCGGCGGCACCGCGGTCACCGGCACCTGGAACGCCCAGGCCAGCGGCAGCAGCGGAACCGTCCGGTTCGCCAACATGAGCTACAACGGACGCGTTCTCGGCCGGCAGTCGACCAACTTCGGCTTCCAGGGCACCGGCACCGGCCCGGGCGTGACGGCCACCTGCGTGACCAGCTGACCTCGACCGATTGCGCGGCCCGGCGCGGAGGACCACTCTCCGCGCCGGGCCCGTTCGCGTTCTGCGGTACGGTCCGGCCGCCTGGGGTGAGGACCGATTCTCGACGGCGTTAGTAGTCTGAGGCTCCCGCCCAGTAGAACGAACCGGGCCGATCCGAATAGGGGTAGTCGGTTGAATCCCGAGTTGCGGGAGCTCATTGCGGAGCTGCGCAACGGCTTGGAGGCTGACCGGCCGGCGACGCTGGCCTGGGCCCAGATCAACGAGGGCGCTCGGGCCGACAAGATTCTCTCCGGCCTGCCGCAACCGGTCCGGCAGCTGCTGAAGACCGCCGACGGCATCCTGGCTGGCGCGTTCGACCTGCCCGCGGTCGCGGACATCGGCGACATCCAGTACTACATCGAGCAGATGCCCGCGTTCACCGGCGTCGCCGACGAACCCGCCGAGTGGCTGGTCTTCGGCACGCTCAACGACGAGCCGCTGCTGATCCGCCGCGACACCGGCGTGATCTGGTACTTCCCGGCGGAGACCACCGATGAGTGGTTCACCCGTGAGCTGTTCCTCGATGTCGCGCCGGACCTCGACTCGTTCCTCGCCTACTACGTCTTCGGCGCCGGGTACGGCGAGGTCGGCTTCGACGACGAGTGGTGGGGCTTCCTCGACGAGCGGGGTCTGACCACGCCCGGCGACGATGACGAGGAGCCGACCGATTGACCGCGACACACGAGGACGTCACCGCCGCGTAGCGGATCAGTTTTCTCCTGGACTCGCGGTCCGGGGTTGCGCCGTACCTGCAGCTCATCCGACAGGTACGGCATGCGCCCCGGCTCGGAGTCCTCACCGAAGGCGACAAGCTGCCCACCGTCAAGGAGGCGGTGGCCCGGGTCGCGATCAACCCGCACGCGGTGTCCAAGGCCTACCGCGCGTTGAAGTTCGAGTGCCCGGTCAAGGCCCGTTCGGGGCCCTGGCCGAGTTGCTGCGGAGGCATCAGATTGCGGCGAGTGCCTTGGAAATGTTCCACTCGGCCAGGTCGCGCATCCATCGTCGATCTGGGAAGTCGGTGTCCGCGATGCGCAGCGGACCCTCGATCAGCGACAGCACCTGCGCGTACCGGTAGAGCGCCAACCTGTCCAGGTCGAGATCGACCGGATGCAGCGCCGGATACGCCTCACCGAAGCGCATCTGCAGCCAGGCGTGCTCCCATTCGACGTCGAAGTAGGTCAGCCCTTCGATGTCGATCATCACCGGTTCGCCGGACGGTGTGACGAGTACGTGATCTGGTCCGAGTTCACCGTGCACCAGTGCGTACTCCCGCCGTGGTGCCACCCCGACATGGAGGTGGTGCAGGTGAGCGGCGATCCTCTGCCGCGCAGCAGACAGCCGGGGGTCGCGGGCCGCTGCGGCGTCGAGGTGGCCGAGCGCCCGGTCCAGGATGATGTCCTCGGTGCGTCGAGTCTGGGACGCCTCGCCGTGGGCTATGGCCGCGAGCTTGCCATAGCGTGGGCCGAAGGTGGTGTGCATGCGGCGCAGGGCGTCACCGAGCGCCGATAGCGGCGCGGCGGCCGCAGCGGGATCGCGTTCGATGAGGGTCTCCAGCCGTAGCGCGCCGGCGTCTTCGAGCAGCGCCATGTCGGCGTCGAGGTAGCGGCCGTCGCGGTCGAGCATGATCAGACGCGGTACGCGCACCCCAGCGGCGACGAGTGCCGCGTGGTTGGCCGCGAACAGTTCGGCGCCCGACGCGTCGGTGAACGGGTCATCCGGGACCGTCGGCGACGGCGGCCAGTAATTCTCGCCCGCTGCCCACACATACAGAATCACGGTCTTCTGATCGTCGAGACCAAGCCGGTAGACGCCCTTCTTGCTGCCGCCGGTCAGCCGCTCAAGGCCGGTAAGCCGGCTGTGGGAGCCGAACTGCTCCGCCACCAGGTCGTGCAACTGCTCCGCCTGCACGAACGTCCGCGTCATGGGTGCCTCTCCTCAGGTCGACCGGCCATGCTGCCCCGCGAACCAGCGCCGCGCAATCGGGTTGCCGCGCGGGACTCCAGCACTGAGCAGGACGTACGAGAGGACTACGGTTAGCGACAACGCGTGGCAGGATGCGCGCCGTGCGTTCTCGATTGATCCTCCTGACTGCGGCGGCTTCGTCCGCCGCCCTTCATATCGCAGGCGTCCTGACGGCCAATCCGATCTGGCGCTACGCCGAGGTGCTGAGCATCGGTCTGCTCCTTGCCTACGCCATCATCAGTCGATCGCAGATTTCCCGCTGGGTGCTGTGGGTGGCCCTCGCGGTGCTGCTCGTGGACGCGGTCCGCACCATGCCGGCCGCTCGGGGCAGCGACAGCTACGGCGAGATGGTGCTCGTGCCCGGACCGAGCATCGATACACCGTCCGCGTTCGAGTCGGGTCTCTCCCTCTGCTGGCCTTTGGTGACTGCGGCATGTGTGCTACTCGTCGCGTGGCGCCGCGGTGGCTGGCACCTACACACGGTGGCTCCGGCTGTCGTGGGGGCAGCGCTGATCATCGGGTACGCGGTCTTCCGCGTTGTTGGTATCTGGCGCGACGTCGCTGCTGATCCTCCGCGCGCGACCGGCACCGACGAGGCCGAGACGATGGCCCTGAGTACGGCGGTCCTGCCACCCCTGGTCCTCGGGATCACCGCTTTGGCGCTCGCCGCGGCGCTCGCCGGCCACGGTCGACGGCTCGCCTCGATCGGCGCGGCGTTGCTGGCCCTCATGGCACTGCCTCTGCTGGACACGTGCATTGGCATGGTCCCGATGCCGCTCTCCGTCAGCAGCCACCATGCCCTGTTCGCCTGGCACGCCATCACGCCCACGCTGTCCATACCGCAACCGATGCCGGCGCTCACGGCGGCGGTCGAGCTGACTGCGTACCTTCTGCTCGTCGCGGGCCTCACGGATCGTCCGGTCCGGACTCACGCGCCAGCGGTCGAGGTCTGAGAGCGCCCTGTCGACCGGGCGATCACAGCCCCTCGGAGGGGAACGACCAGAGCCCCACCCGGTTTCGGTGTTGAGCAGCGCGAGGCCCTTGCCCGCCGCCGCCGAGGCGACCTGGAATCGGGTCCGGGTGCCGACCTTGACCTCCATCGATCCCGAGGTGTCCAGGGCGATCAGGATGTTCGCCTTCTTGCGGAGCGTGCGCCAGCCGTCCAGCATCGCGCTAACCACCTGCGGGTCCGGCGGCTCGAAGGAGGTCAACCCGCCGGTGACCGAGGACGTACGACCTTGGGTCGAGGTCGTAGCTGAGAGCACAGCCGACTGTCGCGCCGCCCTATCCCAGGTCGGCGTGGTCGAGCTGGGTGCGAAGCGCAGCAGCGAGATCATCCTGCCGTTGCTCGTTGACGCGTTGGTCCTCCGCCGCTGCCAGGTAGGTGAAGATGCGGGGGCCGCGGCGGTCGGCGGGGAGATCGGGCATTCGCGGCACCACGTGGAAGTGGACGTGGGCGAAGCCCTCCTGCTCGGCGAACTGCACCACGTAGGTCTTCGCGCATCCGGTCACGGCCCGCAGTGCGCGGGAGAGCCGGACCTGCCAGGTGCCGAGGCTGGCCGCCTCGGCGGCGGAGAGGTCGGCGATCGAGACCACGTGCCGGCGCGGCATGAGGATCAACCAGCCCGGTAGAGCCGTGTCGAAGGCATGGGCGATCCGCCAGTGTTCATCGGCCGCGACGAGTTCGCGTGGCGGCAGGGTGCTGATCTGCTGGTTGTTGCGGCAGGTGTAGCAGTCCATGACGGAACACTAGTGCGTCGTCCTGTTCCCGCAGGCCCGCGCGAGCCAGCTGCCACCTGACATCCCGGGATGGCCGGTCCGGCATGGGTGTTGTCGGCGCCCGGCTTGACGTGACCGCTACTCTGTTGTTGGTCAACCACGGTGACCAAGTCGTCATGGAGCTCCCGGCTGGGCGTCCAGTGAGGGCGACTGAAGGGTGTGCCACCCTCCGCGCGTTTCACCCTTGTCGTTGTAGGTGCGTTATCTCGATTGCCGTTGGCCGGGCAGCGGAGCGGGAGACGAGCGTGCCCTCATTCGACCTTGCGGCTGTGCCGGCCACGGTGGTGCGACCGCTGATCGTCGCGATCGCCCACATTCCGATCATGCTGCTAGCGCTGTGTATTGCGCCGATCTTGCTGCTGGTGGCGGTGAGACCCCAGTCGCACGGTGACCTGGCGGTCCGCCTGCTGTGCGAGCTGCGGGCCTGGAGCCGAGACGCGGTGGGAGCCGCGAGCGGCCGGCGTACGCGATGACCCGCGTCCAGCTCAAGGATCTCGCCCGCGCTCGAATCCGCTACACCGGCGAGAGCTACCAGCAGGCTCAGGGTCTCGTCGCGGCTGTGCCTGCCGGCGAGGCGCTGCTGCCCGATGCGCACAGCGAGCCGCAGGCCGCCGTGGAGTTCGCTGTGCTGAACCAGCTCCTCCGTGCCTCGCGGCAGTTGGCTGTGAACATCGGCGATCGATGTCTTCCGCTGCCGGTGCAGGCTGTTCGTCCGCTGGCGGCGTCGCTGCTCGTGACGGTTCCGATCAACGAGGTCGCGCAGTTCGCTGCCATGCTCTGTGCCGGGGACACCACCTCAGGTGGCCGGGCGGGTGTGGCATTCCTGGTCACCTCGGCCAAGGATGTCGTCTCGGTGACCTTGCCGGATCAGGCCGATGCGCAGGTGCAACTGCGGTGTTCGTGGGATCGGCTTCGTAAGGCGCTACGCACCGCGCCCAGCGTCGAGGTCCTCTCCGGTGGCCGACTGCGGGTGCTTTCTGCAGCGTTGCCGGCGACACCCCGCCCGGAGCATCGTGCGGCGCTCAGTGCCTGCCTCCGGCGCGTCGGGCTGTTCTCGGACCCTCGTACGCTCTCCTGGTTGGTGGACTGGAACGAGTGGGTGGTCTCCGACCGCCGCCGGGATCGCCCGGTGCCGCCGGAGGACGTGTATTCGGCCCTGACCAGGCCACGCTTCGGTCCGACGAGCGCCGAGGTCTCCGCGCTCCTCTGGGGCGGGGCAAGGTCGGGGGCGGCTGGCGCTCTGCGGCCCCGACCCTCTGCTGACCCCGTCGATCCGAGCACCGCCACCACGGGCGTTTCCCCAGAACCTGAGAGTGATGAGGTGCCCCTCGCCGGCGTCACATTCGTTCTGTCTGCCGCCGAGTTGCGGCGACTCGTCGCCGAGCGTGCTCTGCCCGCAGCGGTCACCGGTCCCACCCACCCCGACTCCGATCCCAGGTTGGCGGCCGCGGTCCGCGCGGTGATGCGCCGGGTGGCCGTCGTGGCTGAGGACCTTGTGCAGGCTGGGCTCGGTGCGGTCTCGATGATCGTCGGCCTCCAACTTCCGCTGAGCAGCAGGCAGGTCGACGTGGTCCTCGCCGGCGTGCACCCGGAGACTGGGCGCGACGCGTACCTGGTGGTGGAGCTGAAGTCCTGGACGCACGCGCAGTCGATGGAGAGTTCCGATGCGCTGGTGGCGGTCGGGCGCACCGGAAGCGCGAGGTTGCATCCAGGCGTGCAAGTCGACGCCTACCGTGAATACCTGGGTGACTTCACCGGTGTGCTGGCCGACGGCGGGGGCGCTTCGATCCGCGGTGCCGGCTATCTGTTCAAGGCCGTGGATCGTGACGTCAGCGACCTACTCATCCGCCGCGGTGCCGACCAGAGCCACGTCTTCACCAAGCAACGGCGGGGACAGTTCCTCGACTACCTGCGTATCCACCTCGGGCCCGCCTCCGGAGCTGACGCCGCCGACCGCCTGCTGGCGAGTGCCGTACGCCCCAGCAGGTCCCTGCTGGCGCACGCCGCGCAGGAGCTGCGGGAGCGCTCGCACTTCAGGCTGCTCGACGAGCAGCGCGTGGCGTACGAGATGGTGTTGCGTGCGGTGAAGCGCGCCCGTACCGCGCAACGGAAGACGGTCGTGGTGGTGTCTGGCGGGCCAGGTAGCGGCAAGAGCGTCATCGGCATGGCTGTGCTCGGTGAGCTGGCCCGGCAGAACTACTCGGTCATGCACGCCACCGGGTCGCGGTCATTCACGCAGACCCTGCGCCAGTACGCCGGTAAGGGAAGCACGCGGCTCCGAAACCTGTTCGGCTACTTCAACAGCTTCATGGAGGCTGAGCCGAATGGCCTCGACGTGCTGATCTGCGACGAGGCGCATCGCATCCGAGAGACCTCAGTCAACCGGTTCACCCCGCGGAACCGGCGGGAGCGGTCTCGGCCGCAGATCGAGGAGCTGATCGCAGCTGCCCGGGTGCCGGTCTTCCTACTCGACGAGGACCAGGTCGTCAAGCCTGGCGAGCTGGGCGGCCTGGCGCTCATCAGTCGCTATGCCAGACAGCGCGGCCTGGAAGTCGAGATTGTCTCCCTAGCTGACCAATTCCGCCTCGGCGGCAGTAGCGCCTTCGTGCAGTGGACCAAGGCCCTGTTCAGCACCGACGACGATGAGCCGATGATCTGGAGCGGGGACGGTCGCTTCGAGCTGCGAATCGCTGATTCGCCGGAGGAGATGGAGGCGTTCCTCGCCGCCAAGCAAGCCGCTGGTGAGACGGCGCGGATGTCGGCCGGCTACTGCTGGCCATGGAGTGACCCTCGACCGGACGGCTCGCTCGTGCCCGACGTGCACATCGGCGGGTGGGCCCGGCCCTGGAACGTCAAGAGTGAGCGCAGCGTCGGCGACGCTCCAGGTTCCGCCTTCTGGGCGACCGACCCCAACGGCTTCGGTCAGATCGGCACTGTCTACACCGCCCAGGGCTTCGACTACGACTGGGCCGGCGTCATCATCGGCCCGGACCTTGTCGCCCGCGACGGCCGACTGGTCACCCGCCGTGCAGAGTCGAAGGATCCGGCTTTCCGCAGCCGATCAGCTGTAGGTGAGGAAGCCGCCGACCGTTTCATCCGCAACACCTACCGGGTGCTGATGACCCGGGGCATGCGTGGCGCGTTGCTCTACTCGACGGATCCGGAGACTCAGGCGTTCCTGGCCTCCCGAATGTAGGCGCGACGCGCCAGCACCGCAGCGGATGTCGGTCGGTCGCTCTACGGTGTGCGCCGTGAACGCCGTTCAGACGTACCGATATCTCCGGCCGTCCGCCTTGCGTAGCGCTGGCCTCGACCTTCAGACCAGCGGCGGCCCGGCGGCCAACCCGCGCTTCTTCTCCGGGTTTCTCACCACCCCGACGGCGGCGGCCGCCGGGCTGCTGGCCGTGGCCGAGGTGGCCCGGACCCGTTACCACCAGCCGGTCAGCCCGGCGAGCCTCGATCCGGTGGTGACCGGCAGCCGGGACCGGTTGCGGTTCGAGTCCTTCTCTGGTTGTTGCGGGGTGTACGCCCGGATGGATGTGGTGCCGGCCGGCTTCGACGGCGAGGTCGTCGGGCACGGCACCACGAACGTCGACGTCAACCCGCCGCTGCGCGAGGCCCTTGCCCGGGTGGGTGGGATCGAGCCGCTGCACCTGGCGGTCGGCCCGGACGACCTCACCGTCTCCACGATCGAGGGGGCGGTGGTGGAGCGGAAGGTCCCACTGCCGGGGCGCTGGATGCGCGGCTTCGCCGAGGTGCACGTGCTCACCGCCGGGTTCGAGCCGCGCGCCGAGATCCCCGCTGCCGAGGCCGCGGCGTTCCTGCGCCGGCTGCCCGGGGGCAGCGATCGTTCGGTGCTCTGGGCGGTGCCGGCCGGGCGTACCCTCCGGCTGACCTCGCGCCCGGCGCCGGGGGCGGTCTGTCTGGCCGGCGCGGGGCGGCTCGCGGCGCTGCGTGGGCTGCTCCGGCACGCCCGCACTCTGCGGGTGTACGGGCCGGTGGTGCGCACCGGCTCGCCGGCCGTGCCGAGCACGTGGGAGCTGGACACCGGATCGCTGCGGCTGTCACTGACCCTCTCACCCGAGCCGTACCGGGGGTTCTCCGGGGAGGGGGCGGCGCTGCTCGCGCTCGCCGGTGACGACGTGATCGACGACGCGGAGCTGGTCGGCGCCCTGCTCTCCTGGGATCCGACGATCGACGTCGTCGCGCTGGCCGACGCGGCCGGCCTGCCCGCCGACCGGGTCCGCGCGGCCCTGGCCCAGCTCGGCACCGCCGGACGGGTCGGCTACGACGTGGCCGACGCTGGTTACTTCCACCGGGTGATGCCGCACGACGCCGGCCGGGCCGAGCGGGACAACCCCCGCCTGATCGGCGCGCGCACGCTTGTCGAGCAGGGCGCCGTCCGCCGCGACGGAGACCATGCCACGGTACGCAGCGGCGACGAGGACTACCGGGTACGCCGACTGCCCGACGGCGCCTTCACCTGCACCTGCCACTGGTGGGCGAAGCACCGGGGGCAGCGCGGCCCGTGCAAGCATGCCCTCGCGGTGTCCATGGTGGCGGAGGTGACGGTGTGACCGACTTCTTCGAGGCACTGAGCCGGGGCGATGTGACGGCCGTCGGGACGGCGTTGCACTCACTTGACGAGCCGGCGCGACGGGCGCTCGGCGACGAACTGGTCGCCCACGTCCGGCGTCGGCGGGACAACTGGTGGTGGGGCAAGGATGCGGCCGCGCTGGCAGTGGCCACCGTGGGCACGCTGAGCACCGCGACGAAGGCCGCGGCCCTGCTCGGCCGACGGTCGGTCATGTTGACGGACGTCGACTCCGAGCCGGTGGTCGCCGCTGCGCGGCAGCGGGGCGTGCCGTGGCTGGCCGACCTGGCGTACCGGCTGGCGGAGCGGCTGCCCCGCAGCCGAGCGTGGGAAGGATGGCACTTCGTCGCCGAGCTGCTGCTGGCCGAGAAGGCGAAGCCGCCGACCGGGGACGCGTTCGTGGCCGGCTGGGCGCAGTCGATGTGGTGGCAGCGGCCGTCCGAGTTGCGCCAACAGGCGCCATTGCTCGACCGGCTGCGCGCCGACCCGTTCCTGGACGCGCTGGTGCCCCGCCTGTTCGAGGTCGATGGGATCGGCACGGACCTGGCCTTCACCGGCTCCGGGCGTGCGGTGCCCCCGACCTTGGCGGCGCTCGCGACGGAGGGCCGACTCGACCGAGCGGCGTTGCTGGAAGGGGTTCTCGGTAGGCTGCTGCGCGGGGATCGACCCGGCGCGTTGCGTCCGTTCGTTGTCCTGCACCAGGAGCTAAGACCCAGCCCGGACGAGGTGGCGGCGCGGGCGAGCGCGTACCTGCGGTTGCTCGCCGACGGCCCGGGGCCGGTCGCCGGCCTCGCGCAGCGGGCGCTTCGCGACTCGGGCTGCGAGGTGGAGTTCGAGTCGTTGCTGGACGCCTCGAGGGTCGTGCTGGGTCGGCCGGAGAAGGCGCTGGTGCGGGCGCAGCTGACCTGGCTGGACCGCCTGGCCCGGCGAAGCCCGGTTCGGGCAGCCGACATTGCCGAGGTGCTCGCCTCTGGTGCCGAACACGCCGCCGCAGACCTGCGGGATCGTGCGACGGCGTTGGCGCAGCGGCATGGCCATCGGCTGGTCGCCACGGTCACCGTGTCGGTGGCCGGTGACGAGCTGCCCTCGCCGGTGGCGCCCGCGCTCGCTGCGCCGCCGATCACTGAGGTGGACGAGCTGGTCGAGGAGGTCTCCGGGCTGCTCGCCCAGGGCTGGTCCGCGTCAACCCTGGAGCGGGTCCTCGACGGGCTGGTCCGGTTGACCACCACCGAACGGGAACGGCTGGCCACCGCCCTGCTGCCGGTGCTGCGGCGGGGCCAGGTGGGCGCCTGGGACCACCAGTGGGCCGAGTTCAACGTCCTGGTGCAACTGAACGGCGTCCTGCTGGCCGCCGCCGCACCGGGCGAGGCGGCCACCCGCCGCGACCAGTGGTCCAGAATTCTCAGCCAGTCACTGACCCGGACGATGCGTCCGTTCCGGGACCGGCCGGCGGTCGAGCCGCGCCACCAGTCCGCGCTCACGCTTGTCTACTGCGCCCGCCTCGCGGAGATCGGGCAGCGACTGGACGGACGCAACGATCCCGGCCTGCTGGCCGCCCCGACGTCCGTCACCGGGGCCCTCGATCCGACCGCGCTCTACGAACGGCTGGCCGCACTCGGGGACCGCCCGGTATGGCGGTGGGATCTCACCCAAGCCCTGCTGCGGCTGCCCGTCGGCGTGGACGAGATGCTGGCGACCCGGGCCGCCGCGCTCGGCACCCCCGCCGGCGACGAACTGGCCAGCTGGTTGCGCGGCGATGCCCTGCCGGAGCCGGTGCATGAGGTGGTCACGGTGGGACGGCGCGAGCGCAGACGCCCCTGGGACCACGGCTACGACCAGCTACCTGTCCGACGCACCGTGGTCGCCAGCACTCCGCCGGAGGGCGTAGCGGATCCGCTCGGGCTACTCACCGTGCCGGCGCACCCGATCGGAGGAGGGTCAGGCCGCTGGAGCAACCTGTGGCCGGCGCTGCTGCCGGGGCACCGAGGCCTGGTCGCCGCCCACCTGCTGCCCGGGATCGCCAGCGCCGCGCAGCAGGACGCCCGGGAAATCGCCACGATCCTGCCGGCACTCGCCGAGTGCGCCGGCGTGGGTGGCCCGGCGCTCAACCTGGCGCTGGCGTACGGGCTGTGCGCCCGGCACGAGGTGGACCGGGTGGCCGCTCTCGACGCCCTGCTGATGCTGGCAGCCGCCGGGGACCTCGATTCCCCTGGCGTCGGTGGCCAGTTGGGCGTGTTGGCGGCGGACGGCCAGCTGACGCTGACCCGGGTGGTGACACCGCTGCGCGACGCGATCGCGGCCGGCGCCCGGCTGAGTGTCTGGCGGTTGCTCGCCGCCGCGCTGCCACCGATGTTGGCGGCACCCACCCCACCTCGCGGCATGCCCGACCTGCTCACTCTGGCGTCCGAGGTGGCCAGCGCGACAGGTGTGCTGATCGAGGTGCCGGGGCTGGCTGACGTGGTGGCGCGCGGCGGCACGAGCCGGTTGGTGACCGAGGCCCGTAGGCTCGCCGCCGCGTTGGCGGCCTGAGCCGTCCTCTTCGCGGTCGGGCCGGTACGTCCCTGGCCCGACCGCGAACCCGCCGCAAGCTCGCTCAGATGGTCGTGGAGGGCCTCGGTGCCCCGGTGACCACGGCGCTGGCGATCAGGAGTATCGCCGCTGGCAGGAACGCGCCGCCGATGCCCAGCCCGAGCAGCAGGCCCCATCCGGTGACGACGAGCGCCGCCAGCAGGTCGGCGACCACGCTCAGCCGACCGATCCGCTGCGCGAGGACGGGCAGCGCCGTGGCGACGACGGGAACGCCGAGCAGATAGCTGGCCGCGGCTCCCGAATCCTGCACGGTCAGGGGTGTCAACACGGCGGCCACCAGCACGGTGATCGCCAGCGCCGACCATCTGAGCACCGACCGAGTGTCCGTCGGCCTACGGATCAGGGCCACGACACCGACGAGTAGGACGCCGACGATCGCCCCGACGGTCGCCAGACCAATCATCATGTTCTCCTCGACCACAGCGGAGGTTCTGATCATTTCAAATCGTGTTCTTTAGGCACTCACAATCCGATCGTGTCGCTGACAAGGGCGAGCTTGCCGCCATACGGCACACTCGTCGCGTGAGCAGCGACGCCATCTACATTACCGCCGTCATCAGCGGAATCATCACGGTGATCTTGGTGATCACGTTCCTTTATGTGCGGAAGCACAGCGAGAAGTGGACGATCATGTCGTTCGTGGCCGCAGGAATATTCGGTATCGCCACGGTCGCCCAGGTCGCCCTGGCAGCGGCACCGGCAGGATCTGATGGCGAGGGGCCTTCCTCCACACCAACTCCGAGCGTCGCGCCAATCGCGTCCAGCCCGACACCTGAGGACCTGCGCTATCAGCTCAGCTCTTCGCCGGGCGGCACGCGTACGGTCAAGGTCACTGCCAAGGCGTCCGGCGAGCCGGAGCCGGGGCTGACGTACTGGTTCATCCTCGAGGTGGACTGGGGCGACGGAAATGTCGACTACTACCCCCGCAGGAAGATGACCGGGAGGTCGACATCCTTCGACGTCACAATTCCGGCGAACGCGGAGACCAAATATCCGCGGAATGGCCGGATATATGGTCTGGACAGCGCCCAAAATTCCCAGGCCGAGGACCTGCTGACGCGGCAGGGACCGAGCGGCGTGAACGACTTCTTCGAAGAGGCGATCGGCCAGCCGGTCTCAGACGCGGTCAAGCTCCCCTACTGACGTTGGCGGCCCAGCGAGGATCTCTGCCCCGTCTGGAGGGAGAGCACCTCAGGCCCCCGCAACGACCGACGCGCGCGTCGGTCGTTGCGGGGGCAGGTGGCAGACTCATCGGAGTGAACGACGTGGCCGCATCGACGGTGGATGGTGAGCTGGAGAGTGTCAGTCTCGTGGACCTCGCCGTCTCTCGGCTGACCCGGGAGATCCTCAGTGGCAAGAGCGACCCGGGCGAGCGCCTGGTGGAGGAGCAGCTGACCCGGCGGCTGGGCATCAGCCGGGCGCCGTTGCGGGAGGCGCTGCGGTTGCTGGCCCAGCAGGGGCTTGTCGAGCACGTGCCCCGACGTGGAGTCCGGGTGGCGACCCTGTCAGATCGCGACGTGCGGGAGCTGTACGAGCTGCGTGACGTGTTGGAACGTTTCTCGGTGCGGGCGGGGATCCCGGTCGGCCGGGAAAGCGACCTCGCCGGATTGCGGGCGACACTGGACCAGATGAGGGAGGCGACCCCGGCCGGTGACCGGATGGCGGTCGCCGAGTCGCACCGGGAGTTCCACGTCGCGCTCGTGGCGCTCGCCGGCAACCGGCAGCTCTCCGCCGTGTACGGCTCGATCCTCGTGAAGTTGCAGCTCTACATGGCGATCAACCTGCGCCGGGAGGCGGAGTTGGCGCAGCCGCTGGACGGGGTCCACCGGCACGAGCGGTTGTTCGAGGCGGTCGCCGGGGGAGACCCGGAGGAGGTGCTCACCGTGCTTTCCGGGCATGGTGCGCGTTCGTACCTCGGATAGCCGAGACTGCCTGCGGGCCGGCGGATCCCCGCCACGCGCCGTCATGTCGTCGTTACGTGCCGCGCGATTTCCCGTAACAGAACTGTCGACAATCGACTGTATGCCAGAGCCAGCGATGTCCATTTCGGAGCTTCGGTCGGCGTACCGTGAGGGTGACCTGACCCCGGCGGGCCAGGCCGAGCGCATCCTGGACGGGCTCGCCGGGCGCGACGGCGGGCCGGTCTGGATCAGTACAGTCCCGGCCGACCGCCTGCGTGAGCGCGCCCAGTCGCTGACCCGCCACGGTGATCCCGCGCTGCCGCTGTACGGGATCCCCTTCGCGGTCAAGGACAACATCGACGTGGCCGGCATGGTCACCACCGCCGGCTGCCCCGACTTCGGCTACCGGCCCGCCGAGGACGCTCCGGTGGTGCGCCGGCTGCTCGACGCCGGAGCGCTGCTCGTCGGCAAGACCAACCTCGACCAGTTCGCCACCGGGCTGACCGGCGCCCGCTCGCCGTACGGCAGTTGCCAGAGCGTCTTCGGCGGCGGGCTCATCTCCGGAGGCTCCAGCTCCGGCTCGGCCGTCGCGGTGGCCTCGGGCCAGGTCAGCTTCGCCTTGGGTACGGACACCGCGGGCTCCGGCCGGGTGCCGGCAGCGCTCAACGGGATAGTCGGCCTCAAGCCCACCCGTGGGCTGCTCAGCACGGCCGGCGTGGTCCCGGCCTGCCGCTCGCTGGACTGCGTGTCGGTCTTCGCCACCGACGTCGCAGGTGCCGTCGAGGTGCTGCACGCGGCCCGTGCCGTCACAGCGGCAGACCCCTGGGGGCGTCCGTTGCCGGCGGAGCAGGTGGTTCCCCGCCTAGCGGGGAGGCTACGCCTCGGGGTGCCCCGGGCAGAAGACCTCGAGTTCTTCGGCGACACCGGGCAGGAGGCCCGGTTCGCCGCGGGGGTGCAGCGGCTACGCACCTTCGTCGGGTCCCTGCGGTCGGTGCCGCTCGGCGCCTTCTTCGACGCGGGTGACCTGCTCTACCGGGGGCCCTGGGTGGCCGAGCGTCTCGTCGCCCTGGACGGCTTCCTGCGCTCGCACCCCGAGTCGGTCCTCGCGGTCACCCGGGCCGTGCTGGAGACTGGGCGGCGCTACGACGCGATCGACGCCTTCCGAGCCCAGCACCGCCTGCGCGAGCTGCGGGCACAGGTCGACGAGCTCTGGCAGGACATCGACGTGCTGGTGGTGCCGACCGTCGGCACCACGTTCACGCTCGACGAGATCGCCGAGGACCCGATCGGGCGCAACGCCATGCTGGGCCGCTACACGCAGTTCGCGAACCTGCTCGACCTGGCGGCGGTGACCGTACCCAACGGGTTCACCAGCGCCGGCCGCCCGGCGAGCCTGACCCTGGTCGGCCCGGCGTTCAGCGACACCACCCTGGCCCGGCTGGCCGCCACCCTCACCGAGGCCGGCGCACCGAGCCGGGCGGTCGAGGTCAGCTCACCACCGGCCCAGCGTCCGGCGGAGCTGTTGATCGCCGTGGTCGGCCGGCACCTGGCGGGCGAGTCCCGCAACGGTGAGTTGCTCGGGCACGGTGCCGCCCTCGTTGGCGCCGCCCGCACTGCGCCGCTCTACCGGCTCTTCCGGATGGACACGCCCGACGGCGAGGGACTGCCCGGCCTGGTCCGGGTAGCGCCGGACGGGCCGGCCGGCCACCCGATCGAGGTCGAGCTGTGGCGGCTGCCCGGGTCCGCGGTCGGCGGGTTGCTGGCCGGGGTGCCGGCTCCGCTCTCGCTCGGCTGGGTCCGGCTGCACGACGGGCGGGACGTGCTCGGTTTCCTCAGCGAGGCGTACGCCGCCGGCCCGCCGGCCGAGGACATCAGCGCCGCCGGTGGGTGGCGGGCCTACCGTCGCGCCGCCGCCGGGCGGTAGGGCGGGCAGGCACCAGCGATGACGACAGGAGGCGAGAGGATGGGCAGCATCGGGCCGGTAACGGCCAACCCCTACCCGTGGCCGTACGACGGCGCGGCGGATACCGCGCGTACCGCACTGCTCTGCATCGACTGGCAGACCGACTTCTGCGGACCGGGCGGCTACGTCGACGCGATGGGCTACGACATCGGCCTCACCCGGGCCGGGCTGCCGGCCACGGCCCGGCTGCTGGAGCACGCACGATCGCTCGGGATGCTTGTCGTACACACCCGGGAGGGACACGACCCGCAGCTGTCGGACCTGCCGGCGAACAAGCGGTGGCGTTCGGCGCGTATCGGCGCCGAGATCGGCACGGCCGGCCCGGCCGGACGGATCCTGATCAGGGGCGAGCCGGGCTGGGAGATCGTGCCCGAGGTGGCCCCGGTTGCCGGCGAGGTGATCATCGATAAGCCGGGCAAGGGCGCCTTCTACGCCACAAACCTCGACCTGGTGCTCCGCACCCGGGGCATCACCCACCTGATCCTCACCGGCATCACCACCGACGTCTGCGTGCACACCACGATGCGCGAGGCGAACGACCGGGGGTACGAGTGCCTGGTCCTCTCCGACTGCACAGGCGCCACCGACAAGGCCAACCACGACGCGGCACTGCACATGGTGACCATGCAGGGCGGCGTCTTCGGCTGCGTCACCACATCCGACGACGTCATCGCCGCCACGGCCAAGTGAGGCAGGTGCGCCCATGTTGACCATCACCGCCGCGCGACCCGGCCCGTACGCCTTCGACATTTCAACCACGGCGCTACTCGTCATCGACATGCAGCGCGACTTCCTGGAACCTGGCGGGTTCGGTGCCAGCCTGGGCAACGACGTCGGCCAGTTACGCCGCACCATCGCACCGCTCGCGGCGTTGCTGGCCGACGCCCGCGCCGTCGGCCTGAGCGTCGTGCACACCCGCGAGGGGCACCTGCCCGACCTGTCCGACTGCCCGCCGGCCAAACTCAGCCGCGGGGCGCCGAGTATGCGGATCGGTGACTCCGGCCCCAACGGTCGGATTCTGGTCCGTGGCGAGTACGGCCACGACATCATCGACGAGCTGACGCCGCTGCCCGGCGAGCCGGTCATCGACAAGCCCGGCAAGGGCGCCTTCTACGCCACCAACCTGGACACCCTGCTCACGGAGCGGGGGATCCGCAGCCTCCTGGTCACCGGGGTCACCACCGAAGTGTGCGTGCACACGACCGTCCGGGAGGCCAACGACCGCGGGTACGAGTGCCTCGTGCTCGCCGACTGCGTCGGGTCCTACTTCCCCGAGTTCCAGCGGGTCGGGCTCGACATGATCGCCGCCCAGGGCGGAATCTTCGGCTGGGTCGCCGACTCGGCGCAGGTGCGCGCCGCCCTGCCCACCACCGGAGTGTTGCAACCCTCCTTCTGACCGGGAGCAGCCATGGTCTCGACCAAACCCACAGTCGTCCCCCTCCCGTACTGGGTGCGCGGCGACACCAACGCGTTCTTCGGCTTCGGTGTCAACGTCCTGGTCAACGTGCTCACCCTGACCGGGCTCTGCCTGGCCGTGGTGAACCTCCCCGAGGGGGAGGTGTTCGGCACGATCCTGCCGGCGCTCGGCATCGCCCTGGTCGCCGGCAACATCTACTACACCTACCTGGCCCGCCGGCTGGCCCGTCGGGAGAACCGCACCGATGTGACGGCCCTGCCGTACGGGCCGAGCGTGCCGCACATGTTCATCGTCATCTTCGTCATCATGCTCCCGATCTACCTGCGCACCCAGGATCCCGTGCGGGCCTGGGAGGCAGGGCTGGCATGGGCGTTCATCATCGGCGTGATCGTGCTGATCGGCGCGTTCGTTGGGCCCTACATCCGCCGGTACGCACCCCGGGCCGCGCTGCTCGGCACCCTCGCGGGAATCTCCATCACGTTCATCTCGATGAACCCGGCCGGGCAGATGTGGCGGATGGCCTGGGTCGCCCTACCGGTCTTCGCGTTGCTGCTGATCGGCCTGCTCACCGACGTGAAGCTGCCGTTCAACTTTCCGATCGGCCTCGCCGCGCTGCTGCTCGGCACCGCGATCGGCTGGGCCGGCGGGGCGATGTCGGTGCCGGACGTCACGGCTGCGGCCCGGGACATCGCGATCGCCGTACCCTCGTTCAAGCTCGACCTGCTCTTCACCGGGCTGGCCGACATGGCACCCCTGCTGGCGACGGCGATCCCGCTCGGCGTCTACAACTTCACCGAAGGCATGACAAACGTGGAGAGCGCGGCCACCGCGGGGGACAACTACAACCTGCGCAGCGTGCTGCTCGCCGACGGAGCGGGTGCGGTGATCGGGGCCGCGCTCGGCTCGCCGTTCCCGCCTGCCGTCTATGTCGGACACCCGGGTTGGAAGGCCGCAGGCGGACGCAGCGGCTACTCGATGGCGACCGGCGTGGTGATCGCGGTGCTCTGCTTCCTCGGCATGTTCGGGCTGCTCGGCGCGATCTTCCCGACGGCGGCCATCGTGCCCATCCTGCTCTACATCGGATTGTTGATTGGGGCACAGGCGTTCCAGGCGACCCCCCGGGCGCACGCCGCCGCCGTGGTCGCCGCGCTGATCCCAAACATCGCGGCCTGGGCCACCGGGCAGATCGACAACACGTTGGCAGCGGCCGGCACCACCGCCGCGGCAGTCGGCGACGACGCGCTCAACGGCGCCGGCGTGATCTACGACGGGTTGCTGGTGCTCGGTCAGGGCGCGATCCTCGCCGGCCTGGTGCTCGGCGCGGTGGTGGTCTTCATCATCGACAAGCGGTTCGTGCGGGCCGCGATCTTCGCCGGCTCCGGCGCGCTGCTGTCGTTCATCGGGCTGATCCATGGCGAGCGGATCGAGTGGAACGCCAACGGTCAGGTAGCACTCGGCTACCTCTTCGTCGCGGTGATCTGTGTGGTCTTCGCGCTGGCCCGTCCCACGCCCCGCGACCCCGACCCGGAGGAGATCGAACTGGACCGAGAGCCCGCTCGGGCCGACCCGGCCAGCGGCCGGTCCGACGGCGAGCAGCGGACGTCGGCGCTGAGCGGCTGAGCCGGCTGGCCCGGTCGGGGGCAGCACGGCTTCCGACCGGGCCGGCCAGTTCCCGACCCAACGGATCGAAGGGACGTGCCGCATGGAGATCGACCGGACGGACGTGGTCGCCGAGGTGGCGGCGGCCTTCGCCGACTACGAGCGGGCGTTGGCCGACAACGACGCCGACCGGATCTGCGGCTACTTCTGGGATTCCGAGCGGACCGTGCGGTTCGGCCTCGCCGACCATCAGTACGGGCTGGACGAGCAGCGCAAGTGGCGGGCTGCGCAGCCACCGCTGCCGGCCGGTCGCCGGCTGGTCGACCCGGTGGTCACCACGTTCGGCCCGGACCTGGCGGTCGTGACGACCCGATTCGGTTACGCCGGCGCCGCCACCACCGGGCGGCAGACCCAGACCTGGGTACGCCTGCCCGTCGGCTGGCGGATCGTCACCGCCCACGTCTCGGTCGTGGCCGGCTAGTGCTGTGCCGCAGGGATGAGTGACTGCCGGAGACCTGCGGGATGAGGTCGGCCGTGATCACGGCGACCCGCCGGGTCTGTCCTCCCACACCAATGCCTCGGTACGCTTGCTGACCAGCACGGAACGCGTCTTCCTCCACAGCACGTCGATCCGGTAGAGCAGAACCTTGGCGAGAATTTCGAGGCCCTCCGTCAGGCTGGTGTAAGACTGCGATCGGAAGGCCACGTAACAGCCGGCGAAGACCAACCAGGGAGCGACGCCGAAGCCGGGCTGCAGGCCCAGGCTGTACTGAGTCGCCGCGAGGCCGACCGTCCCGGCGAGCAGCACGAGCGTGCGGACCCTGGTGTTGGCGCTGGCCAGCATCGCCACCGCCGCCACGGCGGTCACCAACGCGACCCAGCCCAGTCGAGTGTCGGCAGCCGGCATGTCGAGGCCGTCGGCCATGAGCACGCCCAGTGGCGCGGACAGGAGGAGGGCGATGAGCGCCGCGCTGTTCCACGGGCTTATCAGCAGGCCGCGCTTCTCCAGCATGGTTTCATCACCGCAGTCGGCGTCGTCCTTGCTGTGGCTCCCGGGGGCGACCGGTTTGCCGGTGTACGGGAGCAGCGCCGCGATCTGCGGCTTTGCTCGCAGTTCCGGCGCGTACCGGATCTCGCCGTCGACCTCGCGGCAGTAGCTGCTTGCCTCCAACGCCCAGGTCAGCGTCACGAACATCACCCCGAACGCGCCGAAAGCACCTGCCACCAGCCAGGTTCGGGCGTCGTGGGGACCGAGCCCGATCAGCCAGCATGCGACGGCTGCCCGCAGCACGTAGCCGAGCCCGACGGCGAGCCAGATCGCCACGGTGACCGGCGTCGTCCGCTCCGGCCGGTCCGAGGCGGGGCGCCGCCGCAGAGCCTCGTACAGCACGGCGACACCGAAAACCGAGCAGATGAGGCAGGCCATTACCCAGGCCAGGTCGAAGTAGACACCGACGCCGATCGCCAGGGCGACACGGGCGAGAGCTGTGACGGCCGACCGCCGCACGTTGCGTCGCATCGTCGGATTGCTGTTGCCGACCGGCAGCCTCTTGCGCGCGCTCCTCGCGGGATGAGCGACATCGTCGGCCAGCCCGATGATGTCGTTCCACTGATAGCGGGCGGTGTAGATGAGACCTTCCAGCATGAGCCACACCACCGCCGCGGTTGCCAGCTCATCTCGGTCGAGCCGAATGGATCCGGCCCACAGGAGGAGTCCTCCGACCGCCGGCACGATGATCCACTTGATCCAGTCCGCAGTCCTTGGCACCAGAAGGTAGGACCAGAGCTTTCGTTCCTCGTCGTGTGGCGGCTCGGGCCTGCTGAGGTCGAGTGTGCGCGCCGCGTACCTCGCCGCGTGCTTGAAGAAGAGCGAGTTTCCGCCGACTGCGGTGGCCATGACCTCGACGGTGAACAGGAGCGCGAACAGGCCGTAGACGATAAACATGATCAATTGCCAGGGCTGGCCGAGGCGGAGTGCGACGTACAGGGCGAGTCCGCCGAAGACGACCACGACGCAGAAGTAGATAAGTAGATAGAGCAGCCGATAGCCGAGCCGTCCCCGGCGCAGGCTGACTATCTCGGTCATCACGCCGACGAGGCTGGCTGGGCGCAGCTCCGGAACCGCGACAAGTTGGTCGACCGCGTACGTCTGCAACTCCGTCTCGACCGCGCGGATGTAGTAGGAGCGCATCGTCGCGACGACGCCCAACATCTGCATGTATGCAAGCGCGGCGAGGGTCGGGAGTGGGGTCGCGGCGAGCAGCGCGTCATGTGCGGTGACGCAGTCGTCTGTCTGCGCGAACTGGCAGGTCTGGCTCACGACCGCCACCACGGCAGTGGCTAGGGCCACCGCAACGCCGATCATCGCCGCCATGGTGGCGATGAAGCTTCGATCATCGTCGCGAGCCATCTCGTAATCACTTATCAGCACGGCGAGCCGCGCCATGTCAGGAGCGTTCTCGGCGGCGCCTACCATCACGCGGGCCACGGCCATCAATGTGGCACACCGCAGCAAGTGGGGGCACCCCGGGACGTCCAGTGCTGCTGCTGGATGTTCCGCAGGACGACGATCCGATGACCGGCGCGGATGAATTCAAACGAGCACCTTCGATGCCTTGACACTCCAGATGCGATCGCTAACACTTGTCCGCAACACGAATTTAACGAACAGAACACATAGGTACGGCCCGGATTTGTTAACGCTCACACGCGTGATCACCGGGCCACCCGGCAGCGACACCCGCGGAGGAGAAGGACCCATGTCGAGAGTCCTCGCCCGGCTCTGCGCGGTTGCGGTCACCGCGTGCCTGCTGTTCACCACCTGGTCGGCGGCGACGCCGAAGGAGGCCGCCGCACTCGACCCGACAGTCGGCTACCTGATGGCGCACTTCACCGGTGAGTCGTCGACCGCCCAGCAGCTCTACCTCGCGCACAGCACCGACGGCCTGCGCTGGACCGACCTCAACAACGGCGGGCTCGTGCTGCGTTCCACCGTCGGCACCCGCGGCGTACGCGACCCCGCCCTGGTCCGCTCGCCCGGCGGCGACCGGTACTGGATCATCGCCACGGATCTGTGCATCGGCTGCGGCCAGGACTGGTCGACCGCGATCAACAATGGCAGCCGCAATCTCGTCGTGTGGGAGTCCACCGACCTGGTCAACTGGTCGGCGCCGTGGCTGCTGAACGTCGCCGGCCCGATCCCGGACGGACGCAATGCCTGGGCTCCGGAGGCGATCTGGAACCCGGCCACCAGCGACTACGTCCTCTACTGGGCGACGAACGTCCCGGCCAACGGGGTCACCAAGCACCGCATCTACTACGCGCGCACGACGGACTTTCGCAGCATCACCACACCGCAGATCTTCATCAACCGACCCGGTAACCAGGAGATCATCGACACCCAGATCGTCGAGGTGCCGGCCGGCGTCGGCGGCTACCGCTACGTCCGAGCCTCCCGGGACGGCCAGATCGCCATCGAAGGTAGCAACTCCATCCTCGGCACCTGGACGAGCCTCGGGAATCTGTCCGGCATCGGGCTGACCGGCGCACAGGTCGAAGGCCCGATGTGGCTGAAGTTCAACACGCGCAACGAGTGGGTCCTCTACCTTGACCAGTACGCCAGCGGACGCGGCTACCTGCCCGTCCTGACCACCGACCCGTCGAGCCCGGGTGCCTACCGGCTGCCGGCATCCGGCTCGTACGCCATGGGTGGCAGCAAGAAACGGCACGGAACGATCCTCAACCTGACCGCCGCCGAGCAGAACCGCGTGCTCGCTCGCTGGCCCAACACCGCGGTCAACCGGATCCAGTCGTACAACTTCCAGGACCGGTACGTGCGGCACTACGACTACGACGTCCGCATCGACCCGAACGTCAGCCCCGCTCAGGACGGCCAGTGGCGGCTGGTGCCCGGTCTGGTCGGCTCCGGCACGGTCTCCATCCAGTCGGTCAACTATCCGGGCTACTACCTGCGCCACTACGGGTTCGACTTCCGGCTGGAAGCCAACGACGGCACCGCCACCTTCGCCGCCGACGCGACCTTCCGGCAGGTCGCCGGCCTCGCCAACTCCTCGTGGACATCGTTTCAGTCCTACAGCCACCCGGACCGCTACCTCCGGCACTACAACTGCGTGCTCCGGCTCGATCCGCTCTCCGACACGCAGAGCCGCGCCGACGCCACCTTCCGCCTGACCAGCTGAACTCCGACCGCGGCCCACACCGATTGGACATGTCATGACACGGAGCACGTCGTCTCATGGATACGTACCGCGCAGCACCCGGCCGCTTCGCCGGCTGCTGATCGCCCTGGTGGCCGCGATGACCGCTTTGGTCGGCGTCGTCGCCGTCACGTCGTCGCCGGCCACCGCCGCCACCAACCAGTTCCGAGGCATGAACTGGGCAATGCTGGGTGACAACTTCAAGACCAGCCCACTCGTCGTGCAGGGCCTGAATTCAACCGACAGCAACGCGACCGTGCGGGCCAAGGCCAACGCCCTCTACGACGACATGGCCTCCACCATGGGGGTCAACACGATCCGGCTGCCCATCAACACCCACACGGTGGGGACGGCCTGGTGGGAGGCGTACCGAGGTGCCATCGACGCGGCCACCGCCCGCGGATTCAAGGTGATCCTCGCCTACTGGGAGGACGGCGCCGCCTCCGGCGGCAGGATCACGAATCTCGCCGCGTGGAACACGATGTGGTCCACGGTGACGAATACGTACGGCTCGAACACCAACGTCTACTTCGAGCCGATGAACGAGCCGCACGGTTACAGCTCGGTCGAGTGGCGCAACGTCGCCGCGAACTGGCTCAGCTACCACACCTCCGCGGTGCCCGGCCGGGTGCTGATCGGCGGCACCGGCTTCAGCCAGGATCTACGCGACATCTGCAACGACAGCCGCTTCAACTCGACGCTGCTCTCCTTCCACTACTACGCCTTCTTCTACGGCGCGATGACCTACGACGCCTTCCGCAGCCACATCCAGACCCGCCTCGGCAACTGCGCCTCCCGCGCGGTCGCGACCGAGTTCGGCGCGCCGATGAACGACGGTCGCAACTACGCCGACGCGGGCAGCACCGACAACTTCGTGCGCTACATCCGGGCCATGGCTCAGGTCATGCGGGACAACCAGATGGGCGGCACCTACTGGCCCGCCCTCGGCGGCAAGACCGGCACCATCGGCTACGACTGGTATTCGATATTCGCTCTCACCGGCAGCGGCACCGACCTCAACCTGACCGTCCGCAACGCCTCCGGCGCGGATCGGATCCGGTACGGGTGGGGCGACACCATCGATGGTGGCCCGACGACGCCTCCGCCGTCGACGGGAACGTTCTACCGGATCAACGTGCGGCACAGCGGCAAGGCCATGGACGTCCAGTCACCGAACACCGACAACGGCGCGCGCGTCGGTCAGTACACCTACGGCGGCAATGCCTGGCAGCAGTGGCAGTTCCAGGACGCCGGCAGCGGCTACTGGCGCATCGTCAGCCGAAACAGCGGCAAGTGCCTCGACGTGGTGAGCGCGTCGACCGCCGACGGTGCCGAACTCGTCCAGTACACCTGCGGCACCGGCACCAACCAGCAGTTCCAGATGGTCGCCAACGGCAGCTACTTCCAGCTCCGCGCACGACACAGCAACAAGTGCGTGGACGTACCGGCCGCGTCGACCGCGGACGGGGTGGTCCTCAAGCAGTATCCGTGCAACACCGGCACCAACCAGCAGTGGTCGCGTACCGCCGTGTGATGGTGCAACGGCGATTCCCGGACGACGACGGGTTGCCTGTCGGCAATCCGTCGTTGTCCGGGCGGCGGGCGTATCCGTAGCGTCGCGACTACGGATCGATGCCCAGCGGGAAGGACCCCTCGTGACCGAACTCGTTGCCGCGCAGCTCGTCGTGAACAGCAGAATGATCTACTTCGGTTGGCTGCCGGCCGACCCCGACGCGGTGGCCGCCCTGGTGCCCGACGGGCTCAAGCCGGCACCGAACCACCAGGTCTTCATGAACCAGTACGTCGTCGACGACGCCGGGCAGACCTCTGGCTTCGGCGCTTACTCCCTGACGTACATCGGGCCGGACCTCGCCGGGGTCGACGCTCCCGACGGTGTCACGCCCGGCCGCTGGTGGACGCACTACGTCAACTCCAGCCCGGTCGTCCGGGCGTACGCCGCCGCCCGGGGTGTGCCGGCGACCCCGGGAAAGACCACCATCGAGGTACGGGGGCACCGGCTGATCGCGACGACCGAGGCGGACGGCGTACCGGTGATCAGGACGACCGCCCGCATCGGGCGCACCGGTGACGCCGTCAACTCCGGTCAGCTGCGCTACCTCACCCGGCTCGACGGCAGGCTGCTCAGCGGCAACTACCCGTTCGTGGCGGAGCCGGTCGACCCGTTCGAGGTCGAGTCCCTGGAGTTCCTCGAACCCGACCACCCGGTGTACGCGCTGCGTCCGGCCGATCCGCTGGAGATCACCTGGGGCTTCTACTCACCGCGCGCGTCGTTCGCCTACCCGGGCGGCGAGTCGGTGCTCGACTGAGCCCGGCACCTGAGGAGAGCCACGACGCGCCGCCCGGGGCAGGACCCGAGCGGCGCGTCGTCGACGTGGTGGCTTGCCTAGTTGCGCCTGCTCCACTGTTGGTTGGCGCCGCCGTGGCAGGCCCAGAGGTGCAGTTGCGTCCCATTGGCGGTGCCGGAACTGATGGCGTCCAGGCAGAGCCCTGACTGGGCTCCGGTGATGGTGCCGTTGGAGTTCAGGTTCCACTGCTGGTTGGGTTGACCGTTGCAGTCCCAGATGATTGCCGCGGTGCCGTTGCTGCTGCCCGCCCCGCTGGCGTCCAGGCACTTGTTGCCGTAGACGGTCAGGGTGCGGTTGGCGGTGTAGGTCCAGCGTTGGTTGGTGCCACCGTGGCAGTCCCACAGTTGCGGGCGGGCGCCGTTGCTGGTGCTCGAGTTGGGTACGTCGATGCAACGGCCGGACGGGCTACCCACGATCAGCACGTTCTGCTGGCCGGCTGGCGGCGTCGATGGCGGGGGAGTGGTGGGCGGCACGGTCGAGCCGAACTGGCTGAAGAACCGCCACACCTCCTGCTTGACCCAGCTCTGCGCGCCGCTCTCGCAGCCGGCACACCCATCCACCGGGCCTTGCTGGTGGCCGCCGTCGAACGCGGCCCAGACCACCGGATATCCACTCTGGCAGGAGTAGGCGGTGGTGATGTGGGTTCGGCTGCCGGCCGTCGGTTCGGGTGGGTTCTGCGCGGCACAACCGTTGTTCCGGACGAATCTGTCCCGCAGCGACCGCCCACTCTGGATGTTGTCGTTGATGCCATGAATCCCCAGGTACGCCACTGGCTGGGTGCCGCCGCTGCATCCGCTGATCGCGCCGGGGGCCGCGATTGCCGCGACGGCACGGAACACGGCCGGTCGGGAACACGCCAACGAGTAGCTCATCGCGCCGCCGTAGCTGAACCCGACCGAGAAGCGTTGTGTCGTGTCGACGCAGAGCGCGTTGTCGATCATGCGGATCATGTCGTCGGTGAAGGTCACGTCCTCACCGTTGGAGTTGCCCCAGCCGTTGTTGAGGCCCTGCGGGGCGACGAAGATCGTGGTGTTGTTCGACTGGGAGAGCATGCCGTAGTAGGCCCACGGGGCCCCGTCGGATCCGCCCGACGCGACCTGATTGGCCGTCCCGCCCAGCCAGTGGAACCCGAAGGCCAGCCGGTGGGGGTAGGTGTTGTTGTAGCTGTCGGGCAGCCGAAGGATGAAGCTGCGGCTCTTCCCGTTGCTCTGGATGGTGTGGGTGCCGCTGTTCAGGCCGGGCGCCTTGCCGCAGCCGGCGGTGCTGGCCGCGGCCGCCGGTGCGACGGTCGTGACGACGTAGACCCCGACGGCGAGCAGGACCATGACCGCCATGGCTGCCGCTATCCAGGGGGTGGCGAGTTTGCGAAGTGGCACAGCTGATCCTCCTTGTGCGTTAACCGAGATCCACTTGTGCTTTCCCGAGACGCTCAGCTTCGGCTCCACCGTTGGCTGGCCGCGCCGGTGCAGTCCCGGATCTGGATGCGCGTGCCGTTGGCTGTGCCGCTGCCGACCACGTCCAGGCATCGGCCGGAGCCGACCCCGGTGATCGAGCCGTCGGCATTGAGCCGCCACTGCTGATTGGACTGGCCGTTGCAGTCCCAGATGATCACCGAGCTGCCGTTCGCGGTGCCGGCGCCGTTCACGTCGAGACACTTGCCGCCGAAGACGCGCAGCTCCTGGGCGGCGGTCGAGGTCCAGCTCTGGTTGCTCTGGCCGTGGCAGTCCCAGATGATCGCTGCCGCGCCGTTGGCCTGCGAGGCGCCGTTGACGTCCAGGCACCGTCCGGCGGACGCGTTACGCAGCGGCGACGTGCCGCCCGGTGGTGGGGTGGTCGGTGGGTTGGTGGGATCGGTGCTGCCGAACTGGGTGAAGAACCTCCACACCTCACCCTTGGTCCAGGTCCTGGCGCCGCTGTCTCCGCCGCCGTCCACCGGGCCGGGGGTGTGCCCGCCGTCGAAGGCGGCCCACACCACCGGGTAGCCGGACCGGCAGCCGGAGTAGGTGGTGGTGACGTGGGTGAGGCTGCCGGCCCTCGGCTCGGGCGGGTTCTGTGCGGTGCAGCCGTTGTTCCTAACGAACGTGTCGCGCAGGGACCGTCCGGCGGAGACGTTGAGCACCGAGTCCCCGATGCCATGGATACCCATGTACGCGACCGGCTGGGTGCCGCCGCTGCACCCGCTGAGCTGCCCGCCGGAGTAGACCGCGACAGCGCGGAAGACACCCGGCCGGGAACAGGCCAGCGAGTAGCTCATGCCACCGCCGTAGCTGAAGCCGAGCGCGAATCGTTGCGTCGTGTCGACGCAGAGGTCCGACTCGATCAGGCTGATCATGTTGTCGACGAAGGTGACATCCTGGCCGCCGGGGTTGGCCCAGCCGTTGCCGTTGCCCTGGGGGGCGACGAAGATGGTGCTGTTGTTCGCCTGCTGCCGCAGCCCGTAGTAGGACCAGGCCGCCCCGTCCGACCCACCGCCGTCGACATCGTTGGCGGTGCCGCCGTTCCAGTGGAATCCGAAGATCAACCGGTACGGGTGGCTGCGGTCGTAGTTGTCCGGAATCCTCAGGATGAAACTACGGTTCTGGCCGCCGCTCTGGATGGACCGTTGGCCGCTGGTCAACGTGGGCGCCTTGCCGCACCCGGCGGTCGCCGCTGCCGCGGCGACGTCCGTGGCCGATGCGGTGGTGTTCACGCCGCCGGCGAGTACCGCCGCGCTCACGGTCACGACGACGGCTGCCGCCGTTGCCAGAAGACCAAGGATGGGTCTACGTCTTGTCATGATGGGCTCCCGCCACTCGGCACACACTGATCGACAGCGGTCCGCGGCGGCCTCACGCCGTCGCGACGCGCCACTTCCGGATCACCCCTGCGGGTGAAACCCCAGAAGGCGCGAGTGCCCACGGCGCCCGGTCGGCTCATCGCCACAGGTTCCCGCCACTGGTCTCGCTGCCCATGCGGGACCAGTCAGTCGTCGAATCGATTCGCTTCGACGCTAGATCTTTCAGTGAAGTATGTCAATGCCGTGTCCGGCGGGTTGCGACCCGGGTGGCGGGGTCAGCTGCTCGTGAGATCGGCCGCGCCGAAGGAGACCGCGAACCGCTTGCACCAGATGGAGACGCTGCGGAAGTCGCGGGGGTCAACCGATGCCGGTAGGTCGTACACCTGATTGCCCTTGTTGCCCTTGAGCTTTGCCAACTCGACCCATTCGCCATCATCGAACACTCGCCAGCCGGCGGTGCCGTCGATGACCGGTTGGTCGGTCAGCCACACCCGCAGGTCCGGGCCGTTCGACGTCTTCAGGTCTCGAATGACGAGCTGGTGGCGCCCGTCGGCGAGCCGGTGAATCTCGGCACTGCCGGTCGTCCGGTGCTCATGGGTGACGAACTCGCCGGTGGTCAGGATCTCGTTCCGCGCTGGTGTGGCTGCCGAAGCCGCAGGGGACGGGGTCGCGGTCGTCGGGGTGGCTGCTGGCGTCTCGACCCGGGGAATCGACTCGTCCACGTAGGTGTCGGTGAACAGCTTCCACGGCTGGAACCAGTAGAGAGCCAGCATCGCCACGACGACAGCGCAGGCGAGACCGGCCAAGGCCACCGGCGACCGGAAGATCCGCTTTCCCATCACCGCAGCGTACGGCCACGGCAGCCGTCGGACCGGTCACGAATCCTTTCCGAACTCTTACGACGGTCGTCACTGCGTACCGGCCAGGGCCTGTCCGCACGGGCAGCCATCCTGCTCTGGCGGCAACGCTTTCACCGCGTCGCCGAGCAGGAGACGCAAGCGATCGATGTTTCGGGCGAAGACCGTGAACACCTCCTGCTGGGTCACGCCCTGACCGACCTCGACACCCGAGTCGAAGTCGGTCACCAGTGACAACGCGGTGTAACACAGCGCCAATTCGCGGGCCAGCACCGCTTCGGGATGGCCGGTCATGCCGACCACGGCCCAGCCCTCCCGGCCGTACCACAGTGATTCGGCCCGGGTGGAGAATCGGGGCCCTTCGATGACGACCATCGTTGCGCCGTCGACCGGCTGCCAACCCGCGGATCGGGCGGCGTCGAGGACCGTGGCTCGCCCCACCGGGCAGTACGGGTCCGCGAAGGGGACATGAACGACCCGAGGAAGGTGCCCGTCCGCGCCTGGCTCCCCGTCGTAGTAGGTCTGCTCGCGGCCGTAGGTCCGGTCGACAAGTTGGTCCGGTACGACGAGGGTGCCCGGGCCCAGGTGTGGTTGCAGGCCGCCCACGGCGCCGGGTGCGAGCACCTGGCGGACGCCGAGCGCGCGCAGCGCCCACAGGTTCGCCCGGTAGTTGATGCGGTGCGGGGGGAGGGTGTGCCGGCGTCCGTGGCGGGGCAGGAACGCCACCGACCGACCGGCGAGATTCCCGACGGAGAGCGAGTCGCTCGGTGGTCCGTACGGGGTGTCGACGGTGACCTCGGTGATGTCGTCGAGGAATTCGTAGAAGCCGGATCCGCCGATCACGCCGATCTGCGGGCGTTCGGTCGTGGGTGCTTCTCCTGCTGTCATGGTTCCTTCTTCTCCGTGGTGGTGACGATCAGAACGATCACGATCGCGGCCCAGATGACCGCCAGCCCGGCGGCGAGCCCCAGCGGGTAGTCGCGGTCCGGTAGGCCCGGGTTCGGGGGTGCCGAGGGCGGTCGCCACAGCAGTGGGACCGCGATGAGCAGCAACGTGGCGCTGGCCATCAGGCCTGCGGTGATCCAGGCCAGGCGCAACCGGTCGGTCACCAGTCGGCCCAGCGCCAGCCCGACCAGTCCGACCAGCGGTGCCACCAGGACGTCGTGCAGCACCGGGCCGCCGATCAGCCACGGCAGGACGGCGTCGAGCTGGGGGAGGAGCAGCCAACCGCCGTACGCCGTGGCCGCCGCGCCGAGAACGAGTAGCAGCAGTCGTACGGTCCTCACCGCAACACCTCCAGCCGGGCCACCCACTTGGTCTGCAGGACGCCCGGCCGGCTCGGCGCGATGAGTCGGCAGGGGTAACCGTGGTCGGGCGAGAGCTGCTCGCCATTGATCCGCAGGGCGAGCAGGGTCAGCGGGTCACCGGCGTGGGCGGCAGGGAGTGTGCTCGCCGCGTACAGGCCGTCGGCCTCCAGTGAGGTGATCCGAACTGGTCGGCCGGTCGGTGCGCCGGCTGAGCGGAGCAGCTCGACGACGGGTACGCCGGTCCAGTGGGCCGAGGCGCTCCAGCCCTCGACGCAGGCGATCGGCAGCTCGGCCGTGCGTTGTGGCAGGGCTGCCAGCTCGGCCAGGGACAGGGTGTCTCGCCCGCCCGGCCAGACGATCTCCAGCCGCCAGTCCGGTGCAACGGTGATGCGCGCGGCAGCCGCCGTCCGGTTGATCGGGATGCCCTGTGGTCCGGAGGCGGAACGCCACGCCAGCGGCGACACCCGACGCAGCCACGGCACGGTGACCCCGGCGGTGGCCAGCACGGCGATGCCGGCGACGCCCGCCGAGGTACGCAGGAACGCGCGTCGCTCAGCCGATTCTCGATCGTCAGGCCCGGTGGCGGTGGCCTCCAACCCGCTCCGGCGCCGCAGTGACGTGCTCAGCGCCGCGCGGGCGACCGGGAGCTTCACCGCGACGTGCAGCAGCAACGCACCCACCACCAGCCAGGCGACCGCGTAGTGCGCCGTCGGGAAGAAGAAGCCCCACGGGTACGACTGGGCGGCGTTGAACAAGCCCGTGACCAGCTCGAAGAACGCGGCGCAGACCAGGACCAGGACGGAGATCCGTTCCAGGGCGTGCGCGGACAACCGGATCGGCTGGCGCAGGGGTGGACGGACGAACAGCCGGGGGTAGACGCTCCACAGTTTGGCCAGCAGCAACGGGATCGCCGCGACGCCGGAGAGCACATGGACACCCTGGGTGACCCGGTAGAGGTTGACCGGTCGGGTCGGCCAGGTGAACCAGCCCGCCGGGTGCTGGATGAAGTGGCTGAGCAGCCCGGTGGCGAAACACAGCCCGAACGCCACTCCGAGCCAGAGCCCGAGCCGGGCGGCGACCAGCGGTGAGTGCGACGGCGCGGTGAAGTCCTCGGGGGCGGGGAGGCGTGGCCGGCGGATCATGAGCGCACCAACTCGGCGAACCAGCGGGGACCGAAGCGGAGCCGGTCCGCGACCCGCAGGCCGGCAGCGACGGCGATACGCCCCACCGCCTCCACCCCGACCCGCGCCCAGGCAAATGCCGGTCCCTGTCGTTCCCCTTCGCCGGAGGAGCCGGACAGGACGTACGCCTGTCCCTGCCACAGCCCGGCTCCCGGCGGTTCCACCTCGACCACAAGCGTTCCCTCGGCCACGATCAGGGCGCCGCAGCGGCGCAGCAGCCGGACCGGGTCGCCACCGATGCCGATGTTGCCGTCGATGAGTAGGGCGTGTGACCACCTCCCCTCGCCGGGAAGTGGTGCGAAGACGTCACGACGCAGGGCGATCACCCCCCGGCCCTGGGTCAGCCGCACCGCCTCGGCGGAGATGTCCACCCCCAGCGCGACGAGACCTCGCTGGGCGAGTGCCTCGGTCAGCCGGCCCGGGCCGCAGCCGAGATCGATCGTTGGCCCGGCGCACCTGTCGACGACGGACTCGATCGCCGGCTCGGGCGGGCCGTGCCAGCGCCGTACCGGCAACAGGTCACGTCGTCCGTCGGCGTGCACCAGCCAGTGTTCGGGTTGGGCCTGCGACATCGGGGCGACCGGCGTACCGCACGCGGCGGGCCACCCGTCGAGCCCGCCCAGCACCATCCCGAAACCGTCGAGACTGATCGTCGAATTCACCGGGGGAGTCCGTTCGCCAACTGGCTGCCTACCGCCTCGACGGCGTCCGCGAACCGGGTGCCGGGCAGGTCGGCCGCGACCGCCAGCGCTGTCGGCCAGTCGTCGACGTCGCGCTGCACCGGCAGGATCGCCGGGTGTACGCCGTACCCGCGCAGAGCGGCGAGGGTGCGGCGACCGGTGTCGTCGGTCGACATGGGCACCTCGCGTAACGCGTTCGCGTAGGTCGGATCACGGAGCCCGAGTGCCCACCAGCCGCCGTCGAGCGCAGGCCCGAGGACTGCGCCGTGTTCGGCGAGCCGCTCCAGCGCGGTGGTGAGCAGGGCCGGCCGGAGCTGTGGCGTGTCCATGCCGATCTGCAGCACCGGTTGGCCGGGAAACGTCGCAGCGGTGTCGGCGTGGGCGTTGGCGAGGCGGTCGGCGAACGTGGCGCCACGTTGCGGAAGAAGGTGCCAACCCGCCAACGCGGCGATCAGCTCCGCGCCGTACTCGGCCTCGTCGAATCGGCCGGCGTGGGCCAGCACCGGAATGGTCGACGCGGTGGCGCGCACCGTCGCGAAGGTGTCCAGCAGCGCCGCCGCGGCGATCCGGGCCGCCTGCGTGGGGTCGGCGGGCGGGCAGAGGCGCGTCTTGACCAGCCCGGGGACCGGTGCCTTCGCGACCAGGAGCAGGACATTCACCGGGCACCACCGACGCCGGCGCGCAGCACCGCGGCGAAGTCCCGGGTCGCCCGCAAGGTGCCCCGGACCGACCCGGAGACCTTCGATCTGGTGCCGGCGGCCCGCGGCGCGTACGCGACGTCCAGCTCGAGAATCCGCCAGCCCGCCTCGGCCGCGCGCAGCAGCAACTCCAGGGGGTAGCCGAACGCCCGGTCGGTGACACCGAGTCCCAGCAGCGCCTCCTGGCGGGCCACCCGGATCGGGCTGATGTCGTAGACCGGCACGCCACGACGCCGCAGCAGCGCGGCGACCAGGGCGTTGCCGGTACGGGCATGCCAGGGCCAGGCATCCGCCGAGACCGGCCGACGTCGCCCGACGGCGAGATCGGCCCGACCATCGCGCACCGCCGCGACGAGCCTGGGCAACTCGGCCGGGTCGAACGAGCCGTCCGCGTCGAGCACGCAGATCAGCTCCGCGTCCGCCGCCAGCAGGCCCGCGTGCACGGCCGCGCCGTACCCGCGTCGTGGCTCGTGGACGACCCGGGCCCCGTACTCGGCAGCGATGACTGGCGAACCGTCCGTGGAGCCGTTGTCGACCACGATGGCGCGGTAGCCGGGCGGCAACCCGCCCAGTACGGCAGGTAGTGCGGCCGCCTCGTCCAGACACGGCAGCACCACGTCGATCGTTGTGTGCATACCGGCGACGCTAGGCCCGCCACGGGCCGTCCGGACCGCTGTCTCTGCTTACGAATCCCTTACGCGGCAACGGATCTTACGACTCCCTGACGTCTCCCCGGCTGGCTGTCGGATCCCTGGTCGGAGGTCGTATCGTCGGCCGTCACCATGACCATGATGACCCGGCCGGGACGACCCCGGTCCGCCGACGTGATCGTCCTCGGTGCCGAGGTGGCCCTGCTCGCCGTCGCCGTCACCGTCGGCGCGCTGCTCAACCATCGGGGCGTGCGCCTGCATGCCGACGCGGCTCCGCTCTACGCCAGTTGGGGGCCCCATCTGGGGCTCGGCACCCCCGTCGCTCTCCTCGTCGCGGCGCTGTTCGTCTGGCGCGGGACGCGCTGGGGCGCCGACATCCGATGGCCGCGGCTGCTTGCGGTCGGCTACGTCGCCTCGGTGCTCTGGACACTGTCGTTGGCCCTGGTGGACGGCTGGTCCGCGGGGTTGACCGAGCGGCTCACCGTGCAGGCCGAGTACCTGCACGAGGTGCCCCGGGTGACCGATGTCGGAATCATGCTGGCCGGCTTCGCCGACCGGATCCTCGACTTCCAGCCCGACTCGTGGTCCACCCACACCGCCGGTCATCCGCCGGGAGCGTTGCTGTTCTTCGTCTGGCTGGAACGGATCGGCCTGGGCGGCGGGACTGCCGCCGGGCTCGCCTGCGTGTTGCTCGGCGCCACGGTCTCGGTCTCGGTGCCGGTGGCGCTGCGGGCGTTCGGCGTCGAGGACGCGGCCCGGGCGGTGTGGCCGTTCCTGGTCCTCTTCCCGGGGGCGGTCTGGGTGGGCGCATCCGGGGACGGCATCTTCGTCGCGGTGGTCGCGGCTGGGCTGGCGCTGCTGGCGGCGGGTGGCCGACCCTCGGCCGCGCTCGGCGGGCTGCTGCTCGGCTTCGCGCTCTACCTGTCGTACGGGTTCGTCCTGGTCGGGCTGCTCGCGCTGACAGTGGTGTTGCTCCGGGCGCGGGACCGTCTCGGCGTGCTCCTGGTCGCGGCGACGGCGGTCGCGGCCGTCGTCGCCGCGTTCACCCTCGCCGGTTTCTGGTGGCTGGACGGCTACCACCTGGTGGCACGCCGTTACTACCAGGGCTGGGCGGCGGAACGTCCCTACGGTTACTGGGTCTGGGCGAATCTCGCCGCCCTGCTGCTCTCGGCTGGCCCGGTGGTCGGGCCGGCGCTGCGGCGGGCGGTGGCCGCCGTGTCGATCCGACCACCGGCCGCGACTGCCCTCCGACAAAGGGTCGCCAGCGCCGGACCCACCGTGTGGTTGCCCATCGCGGCGGCGGTGGCCGTGCTCGCGGCGGATCTGTCCGGGCTCAGCAAAGCCGAGGTCGAGCGGATCTGGCTACCGTTCACCGTCTGGCTGCTCGTCGCCACCGCGCACCTGCCCACCCGTCACCGGCGGATGTGGTTGGCGGCCCAGGCCGCCACGGCCCTCGCCGTCAACCACCTACTGTGGACGGTGTCGTGACCGATGCCGGATCCCGCATCACCGCCGTGGTGAAGTCCGCTATGCCAGCGGCGAAACCGATTCGGGCGGTGAAGCCGAGCAGCCGGGTGGCGCGCGCCGGATCGGCCACGACATGCCGTACGTCGGCCGCCCGCCCGCCTCCGACCGTGACCGGCGCTGGCCCGCCCATGGCCGAGGCCAACTCGTGGGCCAATTCGCCGACGGTGTGCGGTTCACCCGAGCAGACGTTGACCGGGACCAGGGGGTCCGGAGCCGGCGTCGTGAGGGCCAGCAGGTTGGCCGTGGCGATGTCAGTCACGTGGACGAAGTCGCGCCGTTGCCGGCCGTCCTCCAGCACCCGGGGCGGCTGCCCGGCGGCCAGGGCCGACCGGAAGATCGACGCCACCCCGGCGTACGGGGTGTCGCGGGGCATCCGTGGACCGTAGACATTGTGGTAGCGCAGCGCCCAGACCGATCCGTCGGTCTGCCGGGCCCAGGCGCCGGCGAGGTGTTCCTGGGCCAGCTTCGTGGCGGCGTACGTGCTGTGCGGCTCCAACGGCGCGTCCTCGGGCACGAGACCGGGGGAGAGCGCCCGGTCACAGCGCGGGCAGGTCGGCTCGTAGCGGCCCTCGGCCAGGTCGGCGGCCCGGCGGCCGGCAGGCCGGACGATTTCGTGAGCCGGGCAGTGGTAGCGGCCCTCGCCGTAGACCACCATCGAGCTGGCCAGCACCAGGCGGCGTACCCCGGTGGCGTGCATCGCCGCGAGGAGGGTGGCCGTGCCGAGGTCGTTGTGCGCGGCGTACCGGGGAGCGTCGGCCGGGTCGATGCCGTGGCCGACCATGGCTGCCTGATGGCAGACCGCGTCGACCCCGGCCAGGAGCCGGGTCAGCAGCTCGCCGTCGCGGACGTCGCCGACCACGAGGTTGTGCCGCTCGGCCCAGGATGGTGGTGTCGCACCGTGCGCCTCGGGCAGGAGCGCGTCGACGGCCACCACCTCGTGCCCGTCTTCGCTGAGCAGGTCAGCGACGTGTGAACCGATGAATCCGGCTGCCCCGGTGACAAGTATCCGCATTCCGGTCACCGTATGACCCCGGGTACGCCCGGGCGGGTCTGCGAAGGCGGCCGTAAGAACCTCGCAAGGTTTGCTGGTGTGGGCGGGCACCGACGCGTGGCTAGGCTGGGCCGACGGACCGGTGGGGGAGACATCGACGGGTCGGAACGGGGAGGCTTGTGACACAGCGGGTGCTGGTGGTCGACGACGATCAGACGGTGAGCGACGTCATTCGTCGTTACCTCGAGAACGACGGCTTCCAGGTGAGCCTTGCCGCGGATGGCGCGGCGGCACTGGCGGCGGTGCAGCGGCAGGCGCCACACCTGGTCGTGCTTGACCTGATGCTGCCCCGGATCAACGGCCTCCAGGTGTGCCGGGAGTTGCGGGCCCAGCCGGACGGCGTACCGATCATCATGCTGACCGCGCGCGGTGACGAGTCCGACCGGATCCTCGGGCTGCAGCTCGGCGCGGACGACTACCTGACCAAGCCCTTCTCCCCTCGGGAGTTGGTGCTGCGGGTCCTTTCGGTGCTGCGTCGTGCCGGCAGTGAGTCGCCGCCCGAGCGGCCGGAGGCGCTCACCGACGGCAGCCTGGTGGTGCACACCAGCTCCCGAACCGCCCGCCTCGCCGGTAGCGACCTGGCCCTGACGCTGCGCGAATTCGACCTGCTCGCCTACCTCATGCGGCATCCGTCGCGGGTGTTCGGCCGTGCCGAACTCCTTGAGCAGGTCTGGGGATGGAACTTCGGGGACCACTCGACAGTGACCGTGCACGTACGCCGGCTGCGGGAGAAGATCGAGGCCAACCCGGCCGATCCGCGGCGGATCGTGACTGTCTGGGGCGTCGGCTACCGGTACGAGCCGGCCGATGCGTGACGTACTACTGATCTTTGCGATCTCCCTCGGTGGGGCACTGGGCATCGGACTCGCCGGCGCGGTGCTGCTGCGGGCGCTTCGACGCAGCTCGATCACCGTGCACCTCAGCGTGCTGCTCACCACCACGGTGGTCGCCGTCGCGGTGGGGGTGATGGCGGTCGCGGAAGCGATGTTCCTCTCCGCACACGACCTTGAGGTGGTGCTGATCACCGTCGCGGCGGCAGCGGTGGTCAGCCTCGCCGTCGGCGGGCACTTCGGCCGTCGACTGGCCCGCGCCGCGGTCTGGCGTGACCAGGCCCGGGAGCGGGAACGGCAACTGGAGAAGGGCCGGCGCGACCTGGTCGCCTGGGTCTCGCACGACCTGCGTACCCCGCTCGCCGGGCTGCGGGCCATGGCGGAGGCGCTGGAGGACCGGGTGGTCCGTGATCCGGACACGGTCGACGAGTACCACCGCCGGATCCGGTTGGAGACCGACCGGATGACCCGACTCGTCGACGACCTGTTCGAGCTGTCCCGGATCAACGCGGGAGCGCTGCGGTTGTCGTTGACGGCGGTGCCGCTCGCCGAGGTGGTGTCGGACGCGTTGGCCAGCACCACCCCGCTGGCCGACGCGCGCCGAATCAAGCTGATCGCCAGCGAGTCCGGCTGGCCGACGGTGGCCGCGAGCGAACCGGAGCTGGCTCGGGTCGTGGCCAACCTGCTGCTCAACGCGGTCCGCTACACCCCGGAAGACGGCACGGTACGCATCGAAGCCGGCCGCGAGGAGGACCACGCCTGGCTGTCGGTCACCGACACCTGTGGCGGCATCCCCCCGGCCGACCTTCCCCGGCTGTTCGACATCGCGTTCCGTGGTGAACCGGCCCGTACCCCCGGCCCGGGTGACGGTGGGGCGTCCGGAGGGCTCGGCCTGGCCATCGTTCGTGGCCTGGTGGAGGCACACGGAGGTCGGGTCGAGGTGCGAAACACCGCCGAGGGCTGCCAGTTCGTGGTCCGGTTGGCCCTGCGCTGACGTGGGCGTTACCGCAGGTTGTCGACGAGGTTGGCGAGTTCTGAGATCGTCGACACCTTGGCGATGTCGCCCCTGTACTGCGCCTCGTCCTTCACCGGCTCTTCGGCCAAGGGTGTGTCGAGGGTGTCACGGGATGTCGATGCCCAGAGTCCGCGAGAGTTGACTACGCGGTACAGCCCTGCCTCACCATTCCCCTTCTTGGCGCGTAGGAAGAGGACCATGTCGTCCTTCGGGAGCGATGCGGACATTTCCTCGGCGACCCTATTGATCGATTGTCCACGCCCGGGAATAACCATGAATTCGAGCGGGACCACCGAAGGAAGGCTGCCGTTGCCCGCGAGTTGTCGGGTGACGGCCAGCTCGACGGATACGTAGTGGACCGTGTCGTTACCCTCGGCGGTCAGGGTGCGGATCTTTCCTACCTTGCCGAAGCGGGCCAGTACGGTCGCGTCAGCGGTCTTCGCCATAGAGTCGAGGGCGACATAGGGCTCCACCTCGTCACCGGAGACCCGGAACGTCTGCCAGAAGCGCTCGTCAGAATTCTGCGCCTCGGCCGAATCTGTCGTTGGGCCGCTGCTCGAGCGTGGCTCGGCGCACGCCGCCAGGGACATCGACATGCCGAGGAACAGCGCCGCGATAGTGGCGACCCTTCGTGCCCGGCGTGGGTCGTTGGCCTTCTCAGTAGGTCGCATTGAGGTGTCCTCGGTCGTGGGTGCTCAGGGTTGATGAGTTTCCGCCATCAGCGGTGCGCTTTACGCAGGAAGCCTGTTCCGACGTGTGCCGCAGGCCGACGCTGTGGGCGACCTCGTGGCAGACGATCCGGTTCGCTGGCGGGTTGTACTGCTGGTTGATCCGCACCCACTGGGTCGCGCAGCGCATGTTCGGGTGGCTGCCGCTCGTCGGTCCATCGCAGGCGTTCCAGCCGTTCAGCCCGTTGTCGCCATAGTCGGAATCGTAGATGCAGGTATCGAGGCTGGAGTCGCAGTACGTTGGGGACGCGATGGAGACGTTCAGGTCGGTGGGGTTGTACTGCCCGTTCATGACGGTGGTCACCGCACTGCTGTAGGTACTCGTAAGCGAAATCCTGCCGACGACGAAACTCGCGCTGGTCGTCAACCACACGCCGTTGGTTGTCCCGGTGATACCTGTTGTCCCCGTGGACCCGAAGTTGCTGGCAAGGGCGGGCGACGCGCTGATTGGCCCAGCGACAGCCACTAGGGCGGCGGCGAAGGTGACGGTCAATGCTCGGAATGAAACCGATCTAGACATGTCGATACCTTAATGAGACAAGATCTCTCCGTCAAGAACGAATTGCTCTCCGTAATCATGGGTGTGGGCACCTCTCGTCTACGGCGCTACGAATGTTGACCATCCGTTGGACGTCGGGGCGCCGGCAGCGGTTCCCGACGAGTGCACTAGGCGCTCTGGCCGCCGCGACTAGAGCACCTCCGCTGCCGCGTCCCGCAACGAGACCAGGACGCGGCGATTGTGCGGTGTGTCCGGCAGCGCCGCGAGCAGTAGCGGGGAGGCGGAGTAGGTCGACTGGTGGGCCATCAGGCGGCGAACCCATTCCATGCCCGCCTCCACCTCGGCGATGGCATCGGTCGCGCCGGCGCTACGCACCCAGTTTCCGAGCGCGGATCGGTGGATCGCGTCGATGAGGGCGGCAAGGGCCGTCGCCTGGAAAGGTGGGGCGTCGGCCGCTAGATGGTCGCGCAGGAACGACCGGGTGAGCGCCACGTACCGCTCGTGTTCTATGACCTCCCGTTTCCGTAGCTCGGAAACGACACGCGTCAGTTTGTAACGCCGCAGGACGAGCTCGGGCCGAGTGAGGAAGTCGCGCAGTGACTCCTCGGTGGCGGCGATGACGGCCTCTACCGGGTCCGTGCCAGGGGCGGCGTCATTGAGGCATCGCTCGACGAGCCTGAGGCGTTCGGTGTGGTCCGGAAACGCGAGCTCGTCCTTGCTCTCGAAGTGTCGAAAGACGGTGCGGCGGGACACACTTGACGCCTCCGCGACGGCTTCGACGGTGACGTTCGCGTACCCCTCCTCGAGGAAGAGGGCCATTGCCGTCTCGGAGATCCGATACTTGGTCTCGAGTATTCTGCGCGACGTCACCGACGGGTGCCCCCTCCTGATCTGGTGCGGCGCGACGAACGGCGCTGCTGCCAGGCCAGCCATTGGTGACGAACGGTACCCCAGAGCCCACGGCGGAACAGCAGCACCACGAGGACGAAGACCGAGCCGGTGACCAGGTCGATGCCGTCGAAGCCGGACGAGGCGAGGTAATCGGCGAGCAGCACGGCCAGGGTCGCGCCGAGGACGCCTCCCCACAGCGTGCCGATACCGCCGAGCACCGTCATCAGCACGACTTCGCCGGAGGTGCTCCAGTGCAGCTCGGTCAGCGCGACGAAACCGTGGTTGATGGCGAACACACCGCCGGCCAGGCCGGTCAGTCCGGCGGATAGCACGAACGCGACGACCTTGTACTTGTCCACCTCGTAGCCCAACGCCCGCGCGCGCTGGGTGTTGTCGCGGATCGACACCAGAACCCGTCCGAACGGCGAGTGCACGATCCGCCAGGCGGCCCACATGCCGAGCAGGAGAATCGGCAGGGCCGCGTAATAGAAGTAGAACGAGTCGGTCTCCACCAGTTCGACGCCGAAGAAATGCCGGGGTACGCCCTGCAGGCCGTTCTCGCCACCCGTCAGGCCGCTCCACTGGTACCCGACGAAGTAGACCATCTGCGCGAAGGCGAGGGTCACCATCGCAAAGTAGATCCCGGACCGGCGCACCGACAGGTACCCGGCGGGCAGCGCGAGGATCATCGCGAACAGCGCGCCGCCGATGATGGCCACCGGAAACGGCACACCGTAGTTCGTCGCGATCAGGCCCGTCACATAGGCCGAACTTCCCCAGAACGCCGCGTGTCCGAAGGAGAGCAGACCCGTGTAGCCGAGCAGGATGTCCAGTGCGATCGCGAACAAGGCCATCGCGACGATGTCCATCGCCACCGGCGGATAGACGAACCATGGCAGTGCCAGCGCAGCCACCAGGCCGCCGGCCAGCAGTACCCATCGCAGCCTCGGGTTTGCCGCCGCGACCACCGGGTGCGCCTCGGTGACCGGGGCTGGAGTAGCCGTAGACTGGCTCATGCCGTCGCCTCCTTGCGTCCGAACAGCCCGGCGGGGCGGACCAGGATGACCAGGGCCATCAGGACGAAGATCAGGACCTGCGCGAACGTCGGGGCGTAGGCCTGACCGAACGCCTCCACCAGGCCCACCAGGAAACCCGCGACCACGGCGCCGACGATCGAACCGAGCCCCCCGATAACCACGACCGCGAACAGAATGATCGCGAAGTTGTTGCCCATGTCGGCCGTGATCGCGCGAAACGGTGCGGAAAGCACGCCGGCCAGGCCGGCGATCGCGACGCCGAAGCCGAACACCGGAGTAACCCAGCGGCCGACATTGATGCCCAGCGCCCGGGCGAGCTCGGGTTTCTCGGTCGACGCCCGAACGATCATGCCAACCCTGGTCCGCGTCATCACCAACCAGACGAGTACACAGATCGCCACGGAGAAGAGAAACACGAAGAGCTGATAGCGGGGCAGCACGACGCCGGCCAGCTCGACGCGTCCCTGGAGCGCCTCCGGAGGCGTGTACGGCAACCCGGAGACGCCGTACTTCTGCTTGACCAACTCGACGAGGACGAGGGTGAGCCCGAACGTGAGCAGGAAGTTGTAGAGCGGGTCGAGCCGGAGAAGCCACTGCACGAACAGCCGCTCCACCACGACGCCGAAGGCGAACATCAGCACCGGCACCACCAGCAGTGACCACCACAGCGTGAGGTTGAGGGTGTCGAGCAGGACGGCCGCGGTGACTGCGCCCAGCATGTAGAACGCGCCGTGGGCGAAGTTCACCACCCCCAGGACGCCGAAGATGATCGCCAGTCCCAGGGCGGCCAGCGCGTAGAAGCTGCCGGCCGCCAAGCCCTGCACGGCGTACTGCAGCAGTGCGTTCATGCCTTCCTTTCCTGCTGCTGATCCTGGGCGCCGAGGGACGCCGGGGGCGTACGAAACCGGATCACCCCGGTCACCTCGAGCAGGTGGACGCTTCGGCGGGCGGGAATGCCTTCGAGGCGGGAATCGTGGTCACGATCTCCTCGTAGTCCCAGGGCTCCTTCACCTCCGACGGCTTCTTGACGCGGGCCAGGTACGCGTCGTGGACCACGAGGTGGTCCTTGGCGCGAACTTCGCCGTTGCGCAGGAACATGTCATTGATCTTCTTGCCCTCGAGCTTGCCGACGACCGCGTCGGCGTCGTCGGTGCCGGCCTCCTGGACCGCCTCCAGGTACTGCAGCGCGGCGGAGTAGTTGCCAGCATGTTCGAAGGTCGGCCGGGCTCCGGTCTCGTCGCGGAACCGGTCCGCCCACGCGCGCGACTCCGCGTCCATGTTCCAGTACCAGGCGTCGGTGAACATCGTGCCGGCGAACTGCTCGACGCCCAGGGAATGGATGTCGGTGATGAGCATCAGCCCCACGGCCAGGTTGATGCCCTTGTCCTTCAACCCCGACTCGTTGAACTGCTTGACCACATTGATCAGGTCGCCGCCCGCCTGCATCGTGCCGATCACGTCAGGATTGGTGCTGCCGGCCTTGGTGAGGAAGGTCGCGAAGTTGTCGTTTGGGAATGGCGTCGGGATGGTGCCCTGCACGGTGCCACCCGCACCCTTGATCGCCTCGGTGAAGGACTTGGTCATGTCCTGGCCGAACTGGTAGTCGGGGTAGATGATGTGCCAGTTCTTGTCGCCGTTCTGGGTGACGGTGGTGCCGGTGCCGTTGGCGAGCATGTAGGTGTTGTACGCCCACTGGAAGGTGTACTTGTTGCACTGGGCGCCGGTCAGTGCGGTGGTCGCCGCGCTGACGTCGAGGAACAGCTTCTTGTGGCTCTTCGCCTGGTTGGCGACGGCCAGGGCCGCGGACGAGGTCGGCACGTCGAGGATGACGTCCGCGCCTCCGCGCTCGTACAGCTCCTTGGCCTTGGTGTTGGCGATGTCCGGCTTGTTCTGGTGGTCGGTCGACGTCACCTCGATGTCGTCGACGACCGCCCGATCGCCGTACTTCTTCTGGTAGTCGGCCACCGCCATCTTCACGGCCTTGACGGAGTTGGGCCCGGACGCGTCCTTGTAGATGCCGGACTGGTCGTTGAGGATGGCGAGCACCAGCTTGCCGTCAGTGAAGTCACCACCGGATCCGCCGGGGCCACCGCCACCGCAGGCGCCGAGGAGCAGGACTCCGGTCATGGCCACGGCACCGGCCCGAATCTGTCTGCTGTTCATGGTGGTTCTCCTGTCTGGAGTCGGGTGCGTCGCGTCGACTGCTCGACGGGTCAGATGCCGAGATGCTTGAGCAGCTCGCCCTCACGCCGTTGGAGGTCGGCGGTGTCGAGGGTCTCGACGATGCGGCCCTGGCTGAGCAGGTAGTGCCGATCGGCCACGGTGGCCGCGAACGTGACGTTCTGTTCGATGAGCAGCACGCCGACGCCGGTGGCCTTGACCTCGCGGATGATCTCTCGAATCCGCGCCACGACCACCGGGGCCAGGCCCTCGGAGGGCTCGTCCATCAGCAGCAGACAGGCGCCGGTCCGGAGTGCCCGGGCGATGGCCAGCATCTGCTGCTCCCCACCGGACAACGTGGTGCCCCCGGCCTTTCGGCGACCGGCGAGCTCGGGGAACGCCTCGTAGACCCGCTTGAGCGTCCATGCCCGTTCGGAGACGCTGGGTGGGAGGAGCAGGTTCTCCTCCACGGTGAGGCTCGCGTAGATGCCACGGTCGTCCTGGACCCAGCCCATGCCGGCGCGGGCACGCTGGTGGGCCGGCAGCCGGGTGACGTCGCGGCCGAGGAAGCAGACGGCACCGCTGACCTGCCGGTGCAGGCCGATCAGGCACCGCACCAGGGTGGTCTTGCCGGCACCGTTGCGTCCGACCAGGGTCACGACCTCGCCCTCGCCCACCCGCACGTTCACCTCATGCAGCGCCTGCGCCTCGCCGTACCACGCATTCAGAGCAGTGACCTCAAGCATGGTCGGCCTCGCCCAGGTAGGCGGTGATGACCCGTTCGTCGTTGCGGACCTCGTCGTAGGCGCCCTCGGCGAGGATCTTGCCCTGCTGCAGCACCGTCACCCGGTCCGCCAGGCTGCCGACGACGTGCATGTTGTGGTCGACGAACACCACGGTGCGACCTGCCGCGATGCGCCGGACCAGCTCGATGGTGCGGTCGACGTCCTCGGTCCCCATGCCGGCCGTCGGTTCGTCGAGAAGCATCACCCGTGGGTCCAGTGCCAGCACCAGTGCCAGCTCCAGCGCGCGCTTCTGCCCGTAGGCGAGCAGGCCGACCTGCTTGTCCGCCAGCGTCATCAGCCCCACCTGCGTGAGCAGGTCATCCACCCGGGTGCGATTGCCGCCGAGGAGCTTCTCCGACCGCCAGAACCGGAACCCCTGGCGGGTGAGCCCTTGGAGGGCGAGCTCCACGTGCTCGCGGCTGGTCAGTGTCTCGAAGAGGCTGGTGATCTGGAAGGATCTGGCCACCCCCCGGCGAGCGACCTGCTCGGGCTGTTTGCCGGTGACGTCCTCGTCGAACACCCTGATCGCCCCGGACGTCGGAGCCACGAAGCCGGTCAGCAGGTTGAACAGCGTGGTCTTCCCCGCGCCGTTGGGACCTACCAACGCGTGTACGCCGCCCTCGCGGACCACCAGGTCCACCGAGTCGACCGCGCGGAAGCCGCGGAACACCTTCGTCAGGGCCTGCGTGCGCAGCGCCACCCGGCCGTTCGTCGTCACACTGCTTCCTTCCAGGCGACCTTTGGGAGAGCGGAGAGGGTCGGCGTCGCGCGGCGTCGGCGGTCGAGGCCCGGCGAAGGCGCGCCGACGGCGATCGTCAGCGCACACAGACGAAGCTCTGGGCGTTGTCGGGGTCACCCGAGCGGTACTTGGGCCAGCCCGGGTACTCGCAGAGCGGGCGCGTGCGGCCGTTCCTGCCGTCCACAGCAACCGGCGCGACCGGCGGCTGTCCCTTCTCGACCCACCGCTCCAGAGCGGAGAGCGAGTCCCAGTTGGCAGCGAAGGCGGGTGCGCCGAAGTTGGCGTGGTTCGCCCCGGGCACGAGGTAGTACCGCATGAATTCTGAGGCCTGTCGGGGCCCGACCGTATCGAGCACCCGTCGGTAGTAGTCGTTCGTCGAGCGGTGCGAGACCAACTCGTCCGCGGCCCCGTGCAGGAGGAGCAGCTTTCCGCCGGATCGGGCGAAGGGACGAAGGTCGGAGTTGTTGCGATCCTGAATGGTGGACAGGTGGCTGATGCGGGGGAGCCACTTCCCTGGTCGCCGAGGGTCGACATCGAGGGAGTTGTGGCCAGGATCCCTCGTCAGAAAGTACTTCACCCACTGGTCCCAGTACTGGACCCCGTATCCGCTCGTCACCGGCATCGGGTTGGCGGGCGCGGAGGTGCCGAATCCGAGGATCGGCGTCCTCATGTCGGCACCGGAGAGGAGCGGGAAGCCGGGGTAGTAGCGCTCACCGCTGGCGATCCGGTACGGCCACACGAACGGCGTGGACGCCGCGATCACCGATGTGAGTTGCGCATCGGAGAGACAGGTCGGGCCGGTGTCGGCGCCCCGGGGGCAGCGGAGCGTCCGGGGGTCGAAGTCGCAACCGTCGAGGTTCGAGACGGTGTGGTCCTGGAGACCATCCCGCCCGTCGCAGGCCGCGATGACGCTGTTGTAGAGGAGGGTCTGCTTGTCGGGCCCGGGGAATGCGCCAGGCCGGGACATCACCTGCGCCAGGTATCCGAGGTGCAGGATTTCCGCCGTGTTGTTCCAGGCCGGGTAGGCGGAGATGACGCCATCGAAGTCGTCCGGCCACCGCTGGGCGACGACGAGGGCCTCACGACCGCCTGTCGAGCCGCCCGCGAAGAACGTTCGGCCGGGTTCTGCGCCGTAGCCACGACGGATGAGGTACCGGGCGGCGTCGTGGGTCTTCTTGAGCGCGTCGCCGGCGGCGAAGTTGCGCAGCGCCTCGTCGTTCATGCCGAAGGACCCGTCCAGGGACCCTGCGGGACCTGCCTGATGTCCGGAGTCGCTCGCGAACGTCGCGTAGCCGCGAGCCAGGGGCGCTGGCTGGTCCGGACGCCCGAATGGCATGTTCTGCGCGATGCTGGGAATCGTTCCGTTGTATCCACCGCCGCCGAACATCATCGCGTTGTGGTTCCAGTCGCGCGGCATGGCGAGTTGCAGCCTGATGTCCGGCGCGGAGGGATCGACCGGGAAGAGCGACGCGCCGACGTTGCAGTACTCGACGGTCTCGCCACCCACGGTCTGGGTCGCCAGGCTTGCCGACCCGACGCGGCCGCCCCTGGTCGGCAAACCGATCGCTGATGCCGGGATCTCTCTCCCCGCCAACTCCGCGCATCTCAGGGTCGTGCCCGGCGAGGCGGCGGCCGGCGCGGGCCCGAGGATCGCCGTCGCGCCCACCAACGTGGTGGCGAGCACCAGCCCGGCGGGGAATCGTCTCGATCTTCCACGAACTCGCAGCACTCGCTTCATAGCGGATCTCCTGCCTAAGCACGCTGTGCCGCCAGGCCGTTCAGATGCGGCACTGAGTGCCAACACTGTGCCATGGGTCACATTTACCCGCAAGGGTCGGGCCGGGCGTGCGCGCCGACTGGCGGACCTGGGCGCTGTCAGGGAGGCGGGCGGCAGTGATGGCACTCGATGGCGAGGATGGGGTGGCGCGGCGGCACTGCGTGCCACTGCCCAATCAGGGAAGGTGGTGCCAACTCCCGAATCGGCGGACCGGGCTTCGCGCCGGATACCTGACTCGTCCGGTTGGCGACGGTCGACCTGTCTTCACTCTCCACACCGCATCTGACACTGTGCAATCGCAAAGTCACTCAATGGATAGGGCGGGTGGAGAGCATGACGAAGTGTTGGTTGATCACCGGGTGTTCCAGCGGACTCGGTCTGGCCCTCGCGGGCCGGCTCGCCGCCGAGGGCGAACAGGTGGTGGCAACGGCCCGACGGCCGGAGACCCTGGATGGACTGGTGGCGCGGCATCCGGACAACGTGGTGGCTGCTGCCCTCGACGTGCGGGATCCGGAGCAGTGCGCGGCAGCCGTCGAGCGGGCGGTGCACGCCTTCGGTGGCGTCGACGTCCTGGTCAACAACGCAGCCTATGGACAGTTCGGCGCCTTCGAGGAGGTCTCCGACGCGGAGCTCGCCGCGCAGTTCGACACCAACGTCTTCGGGCCGTGGCGGCTCACCCGTGCGGTGCTGCCGTTGTGGCGGGCGCAGCGCCGGGGGCACGCCGTCTTCGTCAGCTCGGTCGCCGGCATGGTGCCCTTCCCGGGCCTCGCCGCGTACACCGCGAGCAAGTTCGCGGTGGAAGGAGCGGCCGAATCGCTGGCCGCCGAGGCCGGACACCTCGGGGTGAAGGTCACCATCCTGCAGCCGGGCGGCTTCGCCACGGGTTACAGCGCCAACCTGGTGCTGCCGCAGCGCCGCATCGCCGACTACCTGCCGGTCGACGATGGCATGCTCGGCGCGCTACGCGGCATGAACACCACGGCGGGAATCAACTCTCCCGAACTCTTCGCCGACGTCGTCTGGCGGCTCGGTCAGATGGAGTCTCCGCCGCTGCGGTTGCCGATCGGGCCTGACTCGGAGACCTTCCTGGAGCAGGCATACGACGCCCGGCGCAGTGAGTACGACCAGGTCATCAAGGCAGGTCATCACACCAGCTCCTGATCAGGTACGCGCCGGTCTGGGTGGTGCCGCTGGACCGAGCATGACCGGCGGGCGGCCGCACGGAACAACATGTCACGCAGGTTCCTGCGGCTGTTCGCCGCCGCCCGGCCCGCGCAGAATTTGGGTATGCCGGGCGACACGACCGGCAATCATCGCCACCGGAAGGGAGAGCGAGATGCGGATCCTCAGCGGCGGGAACTCCACAGGTTGGGACTGACCGACACGGCCGTCCTCACCCCGCCTCGGTGAGATCGTCCAATAGCCCGCGCTGCCGCGCGAGCACCCCGGCCTGGAACCGGCTCTCCGCACCGAGGTCATGCATGATCTCTGCGATGTGCCGCCGGCAGGTGCGCACCGAGATACTCAACTTGCGAGCGATGAACTCGTCTTTCCGGCCGGCCGCCAGCAGGTGTAGCAGTGCCCGTTTGAGGTCGTCGCCGGCCACTCCGTAGCCACCGTTCGGCGTGGTCTCGTCGTCGAAGGGCAGGGCCGAGGCCCAGACCTGCTCCAGCGAGCGATACAGGTAATCCACCACGGACGGCTCCCGCAGGACGACCGCGCCGCTCGCGAGCATGTTCGGAATGACTGCAATCTCACGGTCGAAGATGATTATCCGGTCGGTGATCTCTTCTCGGGTGCGCACATCGCAGCCCGCATCGACGAGCTCTTTGAGGAAAGGGCGCATGCGCGGATGGACACGCACCGGGTGTTGGTGGACCGTTCTTATTCGAATCCCGCGTGCCAGCATTTCGAGGTCCTTCGGCAGGGACTCCTCGATGGCGCCGTCCGATAGCACCCCGGGATGGGCGCTGAAGACCTCGACCGTGCACCGCCGGGCGATCCCGGCGAGAGTGGCGCGGACCCGGTCGACCTCGTCGATGATGTCGATGGCCTCACGCCGATTGCGGACCTGGCGGGTGTTGAAGTAGATCGGGTTGAAGGCCAGCAGGGTCGCCTCCAGCGCCTCCATCCGGCGCTGGCGCTGACGAACCTCGAACTCCAGGGGGGCGACGAGCTCCGCGACGGCCGAATCCGGGCTGTTCGCCACGAGCACGTCGGGCTCGTCGGGCGCGTGCCGCAGCAGCCGCAGGGCCAGCAGCGAAGCCAGGGCCTCGGCCAACTCCTCAGGCGACTGTCCAAGGACGGTCGTGGCGTCCTCCAACTCTGCGCTGGATACCTGGCCCCGTTGAAGAATCCACTGGTAGAGATTGGCCGCTTCAACAGTGATTGTGCGCTCTGGCCGGTTTCCCTGTCGGTGGTCCTCAGCCTTCACCGGGTCACCTCACCACCCCGACAGCTCAACATATGGAAATGCCCGCAAGTTATCAGCCGCCGTGCGGGGGTGCAAGATCCGTTCGACCACTGCAATTCCGCTCATCCGCCGATGGCGCGACTCGTTTGGGGAAATTCCTTCCGTACGGGACAGGAATCGGTCACCTTCTTTCGGCGGCCTTCCCGAAAATCGCCGGTACTAAAAGGACTTCTGGATGAAATCAGCCACTGAGCCCATGTCTGGCCGGAGCGCGTCCCTGCGCGAGGCCGCCGCCTTCTACATCGACCTGCATGCCCACCCCGAGCTGTCTGGCGCGGAAGCACGGACGGCGGGCACGTTCGCCGAGCGGCTAGGCCGAGCCGGCTATCGAGTGTCCACCGAGGTCGGTGGCCACGGTGTGGTGGGCGTCCTGCGCAACGGCGTCGGCCCGACCGTCCTGCTCCGCGCCGAACTCGACGCGCTGCCGGTCAAGGAGGAGACCGGTCTGCCGTACGCCAGCGGTGAGGTGGCCGCCGGGCCCCAGGGCCGGGAGGTGCCGGTGATGCATGCCTGTGGGCATGACCTGCACCTCGCCTGTCTGGCCGGGGCCGCCACCGTGCTGGCCGCCGACCGCGAGCAATGGAGTGGGACGCTCGCCATCGTCGGGCAACCCGCTGAGGAGACCCTGGAGGGGGCCCGCGCCATGCTGGCGGCGGGCCTGTACGACCTGACCGGTCGACCCGACGTCGTCCTCGCCCAGCACAGCGCACCCTTTCCAGCGGGGATGCTGGCGTTCGGCGCCGGCCCGGTGATGGCCGGCAGCGTCTCCCTGGAGATCACGATCCTCGGTCGGGGCGGTCACGCGGCGACGCCGCACCTCACCATCGACCCCGTGGTCATCGCCGCGGCCATCGTGCTCCGACTGCAGACGGTCGTGTCCCGGGAGGTGGACCCGGCTGAGCAGGTCGTGCTCACCGTCGGCTCGCTGCGAGCCGGCGAGACGGGCAACGTCATCCCCGCCGAGGCCGTCATCGGGTTGACGATCCGCGCGTTCGCCACCGCCACCCTGGACCGGGTGGTCGCGGCGGTCACCCGGATTGTCAGGGCCGAGTGCGCGGCCTCCGGAGCGGACTCCGATCCCGAGATCCGTACGGTCTCCTCCTCGCCGGTGAACCTGCCGGATGCCACGGCGACCGCCGTGGTCCGTGCGGCGCACGAGGCTGCCTTCGGCGCCGCGCGGATCGCGTCCTGGCCACGAGCGATGGCGACCGAGGATTTCCCGCTCTTCGGCGACGAGGGCAGCGATGTGCACGGGCATTCGGGCATACCGACGGTCTACTGGCTGCTGGGCGTCACCAGCCCTCGACAATGGTCGACGGCCGCGACGGTCCCGGTGCCCGCCAACCACTCTCCCGCGTTCGCCCCGCATGTGGCGCTGGCCCTGCCGACCGGCATCTCGGCGATGACGCTCGCCGCGCTCGCCCACCTGCGGCGGTGACCGTGGATGGCGGCTCGGCCACCCGCCCGCTACCAGCGGCGATGCTGCGACGAGGCGGCCCTGCCATTCGTGGGAAAGCTGCCATGCAGCTTCTTACCGCCGGTCGTTCCTTGACCCTCCTATTGCCAACTCAACAAACTTGTTACAGCACCGCAGAGCGAAAGCGCTAATCCCCCAAGAGGGGAGCGCGGTCGAAATCATCCCGCAATGGTCATCGGTGTCGAGTGGGGGGAGAAACGGTGTGTATCTGTTGAGCAGGACGACGCAATGACGAGTCTCGCGAATATTGAAACTGTGGGCGTAGCCCAATTCCGGCGCATGAGTTTTCAAATCCTAGGCACACTGAACCTGACCAACGGGCGTGACGTCGCCGTGCTCCCGCCATCCAAGCCGACCACTCTGCTGGCTGCCCTGCTACTCCGCCCCAACGCGGTGGTGTCGATCAACTCGTTGCTCGGCGCGATCTGGGGCGAGCAGCAGCCGGCCTCGGCCAAGGCCGCGCTCCAGACCTGCGTCCTTCGCCTGCGGCGACTCTTCGCCAAGCACGGCATCGCCGGCAACGTGATCGAGTCCGTTCCGGGCGGCTACCGCATCGTCGCGGACGCCGAGACGCTCGACCTGCTGCGGTTTCGCCAACTGGTGGGTCGGGCCGAGAACGAGACGGATCCCGAGTCCGAGCTGCACAGCCTGACGGAGGGCCTGCGGCTGTGGCGCGGCGCGCTGCTGGCCAACGTGCCGTCCGACGCGCTGTGCCGGGACGAGGCGCCGCGGCTGACCGAGGAGTGGCTGCGGGCCGCCGAACGGGTGCACGACCTCAAGTTGATGCTCGGCCGCTGCCGGGAGGTGCTGCCCGACCTGTGGCGAGCGGCCCGCTCGCACCCGGGGCACGAGCGCTTCGCGGAGCAGCTCATCGAGGCGCTGTACCGCACCGGCCGGCAGACCGAGGCGCTTGTCGAGTACCGCAACGTCAAGCGGTACCTCCTCGACGAGTTGGGCCTGGACCCAGGCCCGTCGCTGCAACGTCTGGAGGCCGCGATTCTGCGCGGTGACGAGCTGACGCCCGTCGGCGCGGCCAACGATGCCCCGATCACCACCGGCGGCGCGGCGAGGACGGAGGAGTCCCCTCCGCCGATGGCGACCAGCGACTTCACCGGGCGGGCGGCGGATGTCGCGCTGCTGACCGGGTGGCTCGGCGACGATCGGCCGGGCCCGCGTACGGTCGTGCTGACCGGCGCACCGGGCATCGGCAAGACCGCGCTGGCGCTACACGTCGCGGACCAACTGCGGGCCAGGTCCGTGGCAGGCCACGCCACGCTCCGAATGCGTCGGCCCGACGGTACGGCCCGAACGCCCGTGGAGCTGACCGCCGAGCTGGTGCGGCTCCAGGTTGCCGGGGCGGCGGACCCGGCCCTGCTCATCCTGGACGACGTGCTCGACGCCGAGCAGATCCGCGGGGTCCTGTCGCTCGACGGCGGACACTCGGTGCTCATCACCAGCCGGATGAGCCTCACCGGGCTGGTGGCGACGCACGGCGGCCGCGTGCACCGGCTCGACCCCTTCACCGACGACGAGGCTTTCGAACTCCTCTCGGCCCTACTCGGACCGGACCGGACCGCAGCCGAACCCGGCGCGGTGCACCAGTTGGCGGCGCTCTGCGGGAACTTCCCGCTGGCCCTGCGGATCATGGCGGCTCGATTGCAGGTCCGCCCGCGAACCCGGATCGCCGACTGTGTCACGTGGTTGCGCGGCGACCGCTTCGCCCGGATGTCCCTGATCGACGACCCCCGGATGTCGATCACCGGGACCTTCGGGGCCTGGCTCGACGAACTCGATCCCCGGCTCAGCGACGCGCTCGTGCGGATCGCCCGATGTGCGTACCCGGAATCCATGACCCTCGCCGACCTTGCCGGCGTCCTCGACCGGCCCGTTACCGCCACCGGTCAGATCCTCGACCTGCTGGCGGACGCCGGCGCCCTTGAGGGCGGCTCCGGCACCTACACGATGCACGAACTGGTCCGGGCCTTCGCCGTCGATGGCTACGGCGAACGGAGCACCGCTCTCGCGGCGTGATCGCCGGTCCACCCCGTCCAGGCGGCGTCTGCCGTCATCCACAAGAAAATGAGGTGCTTCCGCTATGGCCGCAGCGACCTTCGACGACATCGCCCAGACCCGGCCGCGCATCCGCCGGGACGTTCTCTACACCCAGACGCCGGACGGCGTCCTGTTCCACAACTCCCTCGGCGGCTTCCAGTTGAGCGGCCGTAGCGCGTACCGGCTGGCCACTCTGATCGTTCCCTACCTCACCGGCGACCACCAGGTCGCGGACCTCGGCGCGGCACTCGGCGCGGAGCAACGCGCCATGGTCGCCAACCTGGTGGGGACGCTGTACGAGCGGGGCTTCGCCCGCGACGTGCCGCTGGCAACCCGGGCCACCGGCGAGGGGCAGGCGGCGGTCACCGAGCGGTTCGCGCCGCAGATCGCGTACGTGGATCACTACGCCGACGGCGCGGACGGCCGGTTCACGACGTTCCGCGACGCCCGGGTGGCTGTCTTGGGCGACGACCTGGTGGCCCGCTGGTGCGTTCTGAGTTTGGTGCGCAACGGGTCGTCGACCATCGGCATCATGCCGAGCCTGGACCACCCCGACAACAGGTTCGCCGAGGTGCGGGCCGAGGCGCGGGCGCTCACCGACGAGGGCTGCCCGGTCGACATCGCGGTCGTCCCCGCCGCCGGCACCCGCTACACCTGGGACGAACTCGCGGCGTACGACGTCGTCGTCGTGACCGGTGGGTCCGCCGGCGCCCGACAGACGCTGGACCTGCTGAGCGAGCGGGTGCCGGCCGGGCGTCACCTGCTCACCGCGTGGACGTTCGGCCGGCGCGCGGTGATCGGCCCGCACATGACAGCTGGCAGCACCGGCTGTTGGCTCTGCGCCGCGCTGCGCCTCGCCGCCAACGGCGACCCGGCGGCCGCCGCCGACCTGTGGCAGGGCGTCTCCCTCGCCACGGCCCGCCGGGACGCCGCGGTGGGCCGGCCGCTCGCCGCGATGATCGGAAACCTCCTCGGGTACGAGGTGTTCCGGACCCTGACCGGCGCCCTACCGGCGGAGACGGCCGGCAGCGTCATCATCCAGGACCTCGAGTCGCTCGACGTGGTCACCGAGCCGCTGCTGCCGCACCCGGCCTGCGGGTTCTGTTCCGGCGACGCGGTGCTCGACGAGCCGGTCACGACGGATCTCGCCATCGGGCAGACCCGGATCGTCGAGGCGCAGGTCGAGGCGTCGGAGCTGCTGGCCGAGTTGACCAACCGCGAGGTTCTGATCCACCCCCACGTCGGCGTCTTCGCCGAGTTCAGCGACGAGCAGTGGACTCAGACCCCGCTGAAGGTGAGCACCCTGCGGTTCTCGCCCGGTCCGGGGCGCACCCGCGAGGTGGCGACGTTCGACCTGCACACCCTGGCCGGCGCCCGGCTCGCGGCCCTACGCACGGCCGCGGTCAGCTACGTGGACCACGGTGTCCCCCTGCCCGCCGAACAGGCCGCGCCGGAGCGGACGGTGCCGGTCGCCGAGATCGTCACGTGCAGCGGCACCGCCCCCGCGACCGGCCCGGTCGTGACGGCGACGTCGCTGCTCACCAAGGAGGAGATCGGAGTGCCGGCCGCCGCTGTCCGGCCGTTCGGCGAGCACAACGCCCACCGCCCGGTCATCGCCACCTCGGCGGGTGCCGGGGCGGGGACATCCCCTGCCGAGGCCGCCGCGCGGGGCCTGCTGTCGGCCGTCGCGTACACCCGGATCATCGACGCGCTCCGTGGCCGCGCCGAGGTGGCTCCCGCGCGGCTCTCCGACATCGACAACCCGGAGATCGTCTTCCTGCGCCGGTCCGCGGCGAACGCCGGGGTGGATGTCACGGTGCTGAATTTGCGCGGCGGACGGTTCGGCACCTCGCCGGTGGCGATCGCCCACGCCACCGACCCCCGCACCGGGGACGTCCTCTGGGCAGCCGGGAGTGAGCTGACCTGGAACGCCGCCGTGATGACCGCCGTGCGAGACCTGCTCGGGCGGGTGCAGCTTGGCCGGGAACGCGACGCCGACGTCGACCCGGGCGACGACCTGGTCGCCGACTTCGACCCGGCCGTGCTCGCGGTGACCGGCGTCCCGGCCGACGTAGCGGACGTGACCTGGGACGACCTGCTCGACGGGGTCCGCAACGCGGGCGGTGACGTGCTGCTGATCCGCACCACCCCGCCGGACCTGCTCGCCGGCGGCCTCCACACGGCTCGGATCGTGTTGACGGGCGGTTCGGTCCATGCGGCCTGACCTCGTCGGCTCCCCGGAGCACTGGGCGCTCGACTGCGCCGAGCTCGAGAAGTGGCTGCGCAGGCGACTCGGCGGGGACCTGACGGTCTCGGTCGCGCCGCTCGGCGTACGCGATGAACTGGCCGTGTCGGACGGCCCGCAAGCGGCGTCGGTGACCGTGCACCTGTACGGCCAGTACGCCCTCGTCGGGCCGTTCCCGGGCAACGCCGCCCACCCGGCGTGCCCGCGGTGCCTGGCCCGGCGGTGGCAGGCGGTTCGGCAGCGCTCCCTGCGGGACGCCCTGGAGTTGGGCGGCCCGACCCGGCAGGCCGGGCCGTCACCATTCCGGTTGGCCTTCAGCGGCGAGGCCATCGCGGCGCTCGTCGACGCGCATCTCGATCGCGCGGACGGCCCGACGACGGCCCGGGACGCGTACGCCTCGGTGTACGTGGTCGACCTCACCGTGCTGGCGGTGCGCCGCTACCCGGTGGTGCCGGACGCCGAGTGCCCGTCCTGCGGCCGCAGCCTGCCGGACACCCCGGAGGCTGCGCGCCCGAGGATCGGGAGCACCCGTAAGTCAGCGCCCGAATCGTTTCGGCTGCGGTCGGTCGACGACTACCCGTTCACGGTGGAGGCGTTCGCGAACCCGCTGTGTGGGCCGGTCGGTCCCATGGTCGCCTACGACCCGGTGTCGCCCTCCACGTCGGCGGTCAGCGGTGGATTCCTGCTGCGTTCGGGCAGCTACCTGCGGGAGACCTACTGGGGTGGGCACGCCGACAGCTACGCCCGCAGCGCCCGGATCGGCGTCCTGGAAGGGCTCGAACGGATCGCCGGCATGCGCGCCAAGGCCAAACGGACCGTGGTGTCGGCGTCGTACGACGAACTCGGCGACGCGGCGGTCGACCCGCGGGTCTGCGGGCTCTACTCGGACGCGTTCTACGCGGCGAACCCACGGGTGACACCGTTCGCGCCGGATCGGCCGATCCCGTGGGTCTGGGGTCACTCGCTGCGCGACGACCGGCCGGTGCTGGTGCCGGAGATCCTGGCCTACTACCACGCGCCGGGGCTGGAGAACCGGTTCGTGCAGGAGAGTTCCAACGGCTGCGCGTCGGGCGGCAGCGCCGCGGAGGCGATCTACCACGGCCTGATGGAGGTCGTCGAGCGCGACGCGTTCCTGCTCTCCTGGTACGGCCGGGTCACCCTGCCGGAGATCGACCCGCGCACGAGTGCCCGCACCGAGACCCGGTGGATGGTCGACCGACTGGAGATGTGCGGATACCGGGCCCGGTTCTTCGACGCCCGGATCACCTTCGGCATCCCGGTCGTCGTCGGGGTGGCGACCCGCATCGGCGGTGGCCTGGGCGCCATCTGCTTCGGGGCCGGCGCGAGCCTCGACCCGGAGACGGCGATGGCGGCGGCCCTCTGCGAGATCGCCACCGATTCGGTCAACCTGCGCAGCCGCACCGAGCGGGAGGAGGCGCGCTACCGGACGATGGTCGCCGACTTCGCCAACGTCCAGGCGCTGCACGACCACCCGCTCGTGTACGGCCTACCCGAGATGGCCGAGCACGCGGCGTTCTTCGTGGCCCCTCGGGAGTCCCGGGCCATGACCGAGGTCTACCCGGCCGCCGACCGTGCCGAGTTGCTCTCCGACGACCTCGCCGTGGACCTGCGGCGCTGCGTGGCCGACGTCGCCGCGCATGGTTTCGACGTGGTGGTGGTCGACCAGACGCTGCCCGAGCAGCGGGACCTGGGCCTGCACACGGTGAGCGTCCTGGCGCCGGGGCTGCTGCCGATCGACTTCGGCTGGGACCGGCAGCGGGCGCCGCACCTGCCGCGTATGCGCGCCGCACTGGCCGCCGCCGGCCTGCGGGATCACGACCTTGAGGTCGCGGACCTGCACCTCGTCCCGCATCCGTTCCCGTGAGTGCGCGAACCACCACGCGAGGAGACAAGGACCGACATGGGTTACGCATATGAATACGCGACCGCCATCATGCACCGCGGTCGTGTCCTGATGGAGCCGAAGGATTTCGTGCCGAACTGGCCCGACCAGCCGCGCAAGGGGAAGTATTTCCCCGGCGTCGAGACCTTCCCCCTGCACGACGGGAGCCCACCCGGGGACGCCACCGTCCAGGACGGGCTCGACGGCGCGCAGCGGGACACCGCACGCCCCTTCGACCTGCCGTTGCTCGGCGCGATGCTGCAGGATTCGTACGGGTTGGTCGGCCGTCGCCTCGGCGTCCAGGCCAACACCGACCTGCGTGCGCTGCCGACGTACACCACGGCGAACTGGAACCGTGGCACCGCGTCGGGCGGTGGCCTCTACCCGGTGAGCGTCTACTGGGTCTGCGGGCCGAGCGGCCCGATGCCGCCGGGCGTCTACCACTATTCGACGAAGCACCACGCGATGCAGCGCCTGCTCACCGGAGACGTGACACCTGTCGTCCGGGAGGCGCTCGGTGCCCGCGCGGGCCAGGGCGACGACCAGTTCCTCCTGCTCAGCGTCAAGTACTGGCAGAACGCCTTCAAGTACAACAGCTTCTCGTTCCACGCGGTCACCATGGACGTCGGCACGATCGTGCAGACCTGGCGGCTGTGGGCCGGTGCCCGGGGTCGTGTGGTGGAGCCGGAGCTGTGGTTCGACGAGCCGCGGATCGCCGAGCTGCTGGGCGTGGCGAACGAGGAGGAGGGCATCTTCGCCGTCGTACCGCTGGCCTGGGACTCGGCGCGCCGGCCCGGCAGCGCGCCGGCGCGGGTGTCGGTGCGCCACCGCGACCAGGAGCGGTCCCGGACCGTCCTGACCTTCGACACGATGACCAAGATTCACGCCGGGACGGTGCAGGGTGCGACCGAGTCGCCCGCACCCGGGCAACTGGTGGCCGCGGCGGCCCATCCGCCGCAGCCGGGCCGCGCGCGCGTCGAGCTGCCACCCCCACTCGCGCTCGATGTTCCGGTACGCACCGCGCTGCGCCGTCGGCGCAGCAGCTTCGGCCGCTTCGACGCGAAGGTGCCACTGACCGCCGCGCAGCTCGGCACCGGGCTGGCCGCGAGCGCTCGCACGCCGTTCACCGACGCGGCGAGTGGCGCCGGAGCAGCCCGACTGGCGAAGCTCTACGCCTTCGTCAACCACGTCGACGGCGTGCCACCGGGGGCGTACGAGTACGACCCGGACGGACACGCCCTGTACCTGGTCAAGGCGGGCCGGCCCGGGCCGTTCCTGCAGCGCAACTACTTCCTGTCCAACTACAACCTGGAGCAGGCCGGCGTGGTGATCGTGCCGACCGTGCGTACGACAGCGGTGCTCGACGCCGTCGGGGATCGCGGCTACCGCCTGGTCAACGCCACGATCGGCGCCGTCGCACAAAACTTCTACACCGCCGCGTCGGCGCTGGACGTCGGCGGCGGTGTGGCCCTCGGCTTCGACAACATCTCCTTCATCGAGGAGCTCGACCTCGAAGCCATCGGCGAGGCGCCCCTGCTGATCATGCTGCTCGGCCACGAACGGGCCCGTCCCGCGGACTTTCGCTATGACATCGCCTGATCAATCGAGTCGAACGGAGTCCGTGATGACCCTGACCACCGAACCCGACCTGCAACCGGCACTTGTCGCCGGCAGACCGGCGCAGACCCGCTGGAGCCTGCAAAACCGCCTGATGGCCCGGGTCGCGGGCCTGCCCCTGGCCACCGTCGGGGCGCTTCGCTGCCCGGACAGTTGCCGCTGGGCCGAGGAGATGTTGCAGGAGGAGGAGTCGCTGGCCGAGTCGGCGAGCCACCTCAGCGACCTGCTCCACGGCATGGTCAACGACAACGATGACGACCTGGTCCGCCGGCAACTGCTGCGGCTGCGCCGCGAGGTGTTCAACAACCGGCTGCCCCAGGACGTGGCTGCCGCCGTCAGCCTGCTGGCAGGGCGCAACGCCCCTGCCGCCGAGCAGCTCACCAGCTGGTTGACGGCCCGGCGCAGGCTCGACGACCTGCGCGCCGAAGGCGGACGGGTCGTCGGCACGGAGGTGACCGACACGACAGCACGGCTGCGCCAGCTGGCCGCCGAGGACCGGCTGCGCCGAGGTGTGCTGCTCGCCTCGCCGTCGCTGGATTCGCAGCTCGACGCGTTCATCGATGGCCGCGCCGACCGACCCGGCAAGAAGGAGCGGCGGATCACCCGTTCGGTGCTGTCCTACCTGTACCGGACCGCGTGCAAGCCGAGCCCGTTCAGCACGCTCACCGCGGTCGGGGTGGGTCAGCTCGCCGAGGCCGCCGACGCCGGGCACCGGGTGGCCGTGGCCGACGACTGGTCCAGCCATCCCCGGCTGAACGTGGTCGTGCTCGGTCGGCTCGCCGAACTCGTCCTGGCCGACCCACAGCGTCGCGCCGACCTGCCGGTCCAGGCGGCCACCGGATGGCGCAACGACGAAGACCGGGTCCGGTTCGTCCGCCGCTGGGTCACCACGGGCGACGACAACGCCGCGGTGACCTTCGACGCGGCCTCCGACCGGCTCTACTTCCTGCAGCGTACGGGCGTTCTCGAACGCATGCTGCGGATGATGGAGAGCACCCCGGGCGTCCGGTTCGGGCAGCTCGCCGAGTGGCTCGGGGCCACCGAGCGGGCGAGCGCCGACGAGTGCGACAGGTACCTCGCCGCGCTCCTGCACCTCGGCATGATCCAGTTCCCGGTGCTGCTGACCGACGTGCACAGCCGCGACCCGCTGCGCGCCTTCCAGGAGGCCCTGCGGGCGATCGAGCGCCCCTGGGCGGACGAGCTGGCCGACGGGCTGACCGAGCCCATCTCGTGCGTCGACAGGTACGCGCTGGCGGGTCACACCGAACGCCGGGAGCTGCTCGGGCGGCTGCGCGCCAGTCTGCACGAGGTGCAGATCAGCCTCGGTGACGAGGCCGCGACGCTGCCGCGGACCCTGCTCTACGAGGACGTCCGAGCCGGTGCCGAGGCCCTCGTGCTCGACCGGCAGGCGTGGTCCGGGCTGCTCGCGGACTCGCTGCGGTCGGTGGAGCGGATCCTGCCGGCCTTCGACGTGACCCTGCCCCAGCGCATCACGTTCAACGGGTACTTCCTGGCCCGGTACGGCCGCGGCGGGCGCTGCGATGACCTGTTGAAGTTGGTGCACGACTTCCACGAGGACTTCTTCGACCAGTACCTGTCGTTCAACGGGCGTCCGAAGTCGTTCGTGGACGGCGAGTACGTCCCGGAGGTGAACTGGCTGCGGTTGCCCAGCATCACTGCCCTCGACGATGCCCGCCGCGAGCTGGTCGTCCGGATGCGCGAGGTCTGGGCCGGGGCCGCGGACGCGGGGGAGGTGTGGCTCGACGAGGAGACGGTCGACGCCGTCGCCGCGCACCTGACCCCGGTGACCACCCGGTTCGCCCCGCAGAGCCACTTCGTCCAGCTCGCGGACCGTCCCGGTGACCCGGTCGCGGTCCTGAACCAGTCCTACGGTGGGTTGTCCTTCCCGTTCAGCCGCTTCACGCACTGCTTCGACGCGCCGGCGGACGAACTGGAGCCGGACGGGCTGGCGCAACAGCTACTGCGCCAGACGGGGGAGATCGAACCGGACGGGGCCGTCCTCGCGGAGATCACCGGCGGCGCGGTGGTCACCAACCTCAACCTGCACGGGCGGCTGACCCGCTACCAGATCGTCTGCCCGGGCGAGACCAGCTCCGTGCCGGCCGAGAACCAACTCCACCTCGACGATCTCTACCTGGAGCACGACGTGGCCGAGGAGCGCCTGGTGCTGCGGTCACACCGGCTGGGCCGTGAGGTCATCCCGGTCTACCTCGGCTACCTGGTGCCGCTGGCACTTCCGGAGATCCCCCGGACCCTGCTGCTGCTGTCGCCGACGGCGCTGGCCCCGGTGAACCTGTGGGGCGGGGTGCCCGAAGCGGAGCCGCGCGACGGGGTGCGGTGCCGGCCCCGGGTGCGCCATCGCAACCTGGTGTTGAGCCGCCGGGCCTGGACCGTCGCCGGTGCGGACCTGCCTCGGCTGTCGCCGCAGGTCGCCGACGAGGACTGGTTCCTGGCCTGGCAGCGCTGGCGGCGGACGCACGGCCTGCCGGACCGCACGTTCGCCACCGTCACCGAGACCGCCGGGGACGGCCGATCGCGCAGCGGCAAGCCGCAGTACGTGGACTTCGCCAGTTACCTCTCCCTGTACGCCCTCGACGGACTGCTGCAGAGCCCCGGAGCGCGGGTGGTGTTCCGGGAGATGCTCCCCGACGAGGACGCGCTGCACGTGCGGTCCAGCCGCGGCGAACACGTCGCCGAGTTGGCCGTCGAGACCCTCCGTTCCCCTTCGATCCTTCCCCCCGCGACGCGACAGGACGGGCAGCCATGACGCAGACCCTCATCGACCCCGTGACGGACGTGGCAGCCGGCGAGTGGCAGGCCATCCACATCTTCTACGCGGCCAACCCGCAGCCGCTGCTCGTGCAGTGCGTGCGTCCGCTGATCGGCGGGCTCCAGGCCGATGGGTTGATCGCGGGCCACTTCTTCATCAACTACTGGCTCGAGGGGCCGCACGTCCGGCTGCGGCTCAAGCCAGTGACCGTGGCGGCGACCGCCGAGGTGAAGCGGCGCGCGGAGGCGGCCATCACCGAGTACCTGCGGGTCCGGCCAGCGCTGTACCAGGTCGACGCCGGGTTCCTGGAGGACTTCTACAACTCCCTGTTCGACATGGAGTTCTCCGCCGACCAGAAGTCCAGCTACCTGCGTGGCGACGGCCGGATGAACCTGCGCGAGAACAACACCTACAGCTACGAGCCGTACGAGCCGGAGTACGGCAAGTACGGCGGCGCGGCCGGGATCGAGCTCGCCGAGTGGCACTTCGCGCACTCCAGCGAGATGGTCGTCGACGCCATCCGCACGAAGAACCTGCACCTGCGCACCGTGCTGCTCGGCACGTCGGCGCAGCTGATGATGGTGATGTCGGCGTGCTTCCTGCCAGAGACCGACGACCTGGTCGACTATCTGGACCGGTACCACAAGTTCTGGCGCAGCGCGTTCCCAGACACCAACTACGCGGGCGACGACGAATACCAGCAGCAGTACGCCGCGACGGGTGCCGAGATCGGCCGACGTTTCGCCGAGATCCGGCATTCGCTGCGGACCACCGGGGGTCAGGACCTGCCCGGGCTGCTGCGCGGCTGGGCCGAACACTGCCTTGAGTTGCGCCGCCGGGCCGCCGAGCTGACCGAGCGCGGGCAGCTCGTGTTCCGCTCCTGGGACGACACCCGCGACGAGATCCCCACCGATCCGCAGACCTCGCTGCCGTTGCTGCTGTCGCCGTACATGCACATGACCAACAACCGGCTGCACGTCACGATCACCGATGAGGCGTACCTGTCGTACATGCTGGGCCGGGCGCTGCGCGAGTATGGCGAGGGGGCATGAGCACCGCCGTCGCCGCCGGGCCGGCGGTGCGCGCCGACATCCAGATCAGCGGGCGCTACCTGCGTGACGCCACGTCGGTGTACCTGGTCCGGGATCCCGCTGCGGACAAGACGTTCGAGATCGGGGTGAAGGAGCACTTCGTCCTCGTTCGGCTCGACGGGGTCACGTCGCGCGAGGAGATCGCGCAGGCGTACGGCCGGCAGTTTGGTCGTTCGCTCGGCCCGGCCGCCTGGCAGCAGCTCCTCGGGCTGCTGGCCGCCCGGGGCCTCATCCAGGGGTGCCCGGCGCCGACGGTCGACCCGCTGCCGGCCCGGCGCAAACTCCTCGGCGGCTCGCTGCGGTTGGTCAGTGACGCCACGGCCACCACGGCCAGCCTGCACCGCTTCTTCGGGTTCACCTTCCGGGGCGGATTCCTCGTCCCGGCGTGCGCGGCGATCCTGCTGATGCTGGCCGCTGTGGTGTGGCAGGGGCCGGCCCTGGTCGCCGACACCGCCCGGGTGCTCGACGACCCGTTCGCGCTGATGGCGGTCGCCACCGCGCTGTGGGTCACCATGGGCCTGCACGAGCTGGGGCACGGGGTGGTGGCGCACCACTTCGGCGGCACGGTCGGCGAGATCGGGATCCGCTGGCAGCTGCCCATGGTCGTCATGTACTGCCGAGTCGACGACTACCTGTTCCTGCGAACCCGCCGGCAGCAGGTGACGACCGCGTCGGCCGGCATCCTGGTGAACCTGCTGTTGCTGCTGCCGGTGCTGCCGGCCTGGCTGTTGCTGCCGGCGGGGGAGCCGGCCCGGGCGCTGCTCGGCGCGTTCCTGCTGCTGGGGCTCGCCCAGGCCGCGCTGTTCCTGCTGCCGCTGCCACCGATGGACGGCTACAAGATGCTCGCCCACTCGCTGGGCATGCTGCGCTACGCCAGTGGCAGCCGGCGCTTCGCCGGTCGGGCGCTGGCCGGCCTGGTCGGCCGCGGACCGGGCCTGGCGGGATACCCCCGGGCCGCCCGGATCGCCTATGCCGCGTACGCCCTGGGCGGGGCGGCTCTGGTCGTGAGCATCGTGACGGTCGTCGCGCTGGTCGCGCACCGTGTTGCCACCGCCCACTTCGGGCCGGTCGCCGGGGCCGTCTCGGCCGGGCTGGCCGTACTGATCGGGATGTGTTTCGTGGTGCCCCGCACCTCGTTCACGGGGACCCGCAAGCCGGCCGACGGCCGCAGAGGAGAGGTCCAGAAATGACCACGACGCACGCCATCGAATCGTCGACACCGAGCAGTGAGGAACCCATCGTGGAGGCAGGCACGGAGTCGGCCGTCGTGTTGGACGGCGTCCGGAAGCGCTACGGCGACGTGCAGGCCGTCGACGGCATCTCGCTGACCATCCGACGCGGAGAGTTCTTCGGCATCCTCGGCCCCAACGGCGCCGGCAAGACGACGCTGATCGAGATCATGGAGGGCCTGCGCCAGGCGGACGCCGGCACCATCCAGGTGCTCGGGATGTCGCCCTGGCCTCGCAACGTGGCACTGCTCCCCCGCCTCGGGTTGCAGACCCAGAAGAGCGCGTTCTTCGCCCGGCTGACGGCCCGCGAGCACCTTGCCACGGTGGCCGCCCTGTACGGGCTGCCGGCCACGGCGGCCGGCCCCGCCCTGAAGCTGGTCGGGCTGACCGGGGAGGCGGACAAGCGGGTCGGGGATCTCTCCGGCGGTCAGCGGCAGCGGCTCGCCATCGCCGGCGCCCTCATCCACGAGCCGGAGCTGGTCTTCCTCGACGAGCCCACCGCGGCACTCGACACGCAGGCTCGCCGCGACCTGTGGCAGGTGCTGCGCGAGCTGAAGGCGCAGGGCCGCACGATCGTCTACACCACCCACCACCTCGACGAGGCCGAGGCGCTCTGCGACCGCGTCGCCATCGTCGTCACCGGCGCCGTCATCGCGCTCGACACCCCGCACCGGCTCGTCGGCGCGGCGCACGTACCCACCCGCGTCATGGTGCCGGTCGGTCAGCTCTCCACCGACCAGGCCGGGGCTCTTCCCGGCGTCATCCGGGTCACCGTCGAGGGGGGCTCCGTCGTGCTGGAGACCACCACGGCCGGCGCCACCCTGGCCGCCGTCGGCGACCTCATCGGCCTCGACGAGGTGCAGACCCGCACCGCCACCCTCGAGGACGTCTACCTGGAACTCACTGGATCGGAGACGCGCTCATGACCGCATTCGCCGCGCTGAGCACGGCCAACTACAAGGCATCCGTACGCGACAAGACCACCGTGTTCTTCACCTTCGCCTTCCCGCTGCTCTTCCTGGTGGTCTTCGGCCTGATCTTCGCGGGGCAGGAGGTGGAGGGCTCCGGGCGTAACTACATCGACTACATCGCACCCGGCGTGCTCTCCTGGGGCGTCGGCAACGCCGCCCTCTTCGGCATCGCCTTCACGCTCATGCAGTGGCGCAACGACGACATCCTGCGCCTGATCCGGATGACGCCCACACCGCTGACCACGGTGCTCGCCTCCCGCTACACCGGCGCGCTGGTGATCGGCCTGGTGCAGGCCGTGCTCTTCGTCGGCGTGGCCCTGCTGCCGGCGTTCGGCCTCAGCCTCGCCGGCAGTTGGCCGCTCGCCCTGCCCGTGCTGCTGCTCGGCGTCACCGCGTTCCTGTCCATGGGCGTCGTCGTCGGATCCCGCGCCAACACCCCCGAGGCCGTCGCCGCCATCGCCAACTCGATCATGGTGCCGATGGCGTTCCTGTCCGGCTCGTTCCTGCCGATCGATCTCATGCCCGCCTGGCTGCAGAACATCTCCCGAGCCCTGCCGCTGCGCTACATGAACGACGGCATCTCGACCGCCCTCACCGGCAGCGGCGACCTCGCGACAATCGGCCTGAGCAGCGCGGCCCTGGCCGGGTTCACAGTCGTCTTCGGCGTCCTCGCGGTGCGGACCTTTCGCTGGAGCAACAACTCATGAGCACGACGACGCGAGCCGACACCCGCCCCATCCCGATGGAGCTAGCCCGGCTGACCCTGCAGCAAGCGCTCACCGACCGGTACCGGCGCGACGTCGGGGACGCCTCCTACGGCCCCGGCCCGGCGGTGCAGACCGTCGGCGCGATCGACGTGTTCGGTGCGCCCGCCACCCGCCTCGCACCCGTACGCGGCGTCGCCGACGTGCATCTCAGCGCCCAGGCCGTGCTCATCGGCCCGTGGGGCGGCGTCTCGGACGCCCAGGCCTGCGGCCAGTGCCTCGCGATGCGGTGGCAGCGGTTGCGGACCAGATCGGAGCGGGAGGCCCTCGAACACGGCCGGACCGTGATCCCGGCCGGCACCTGGCCGGTCGTCCCGGACTACGTCGTGGACGCCGTCTGGTCGGTGTACCAGGCGGCCGTCCTCGGCCGGTCCGGGGTCGTCGGCCGGCGGACCGCCGGCGGCTGGCACGCCACCGCCGACCTCAGCCTGCCGCAGGTCACCCGGATCGACCTGGCGACGCTGCACGTACTGACCTTCTCGCTGCTCACCGATCCGCTCTGCCCCAACTGCGCGCCGCTGGAAGAGGCCACCCCGCAACTTGCCACCCTCGACCTGGTCTCCCGCCCCAAGCCAGACCCGGGCAGCTACCGGCTCACCTCGACAACGTCGTACCCGCTGGCCACCGGGGCGATGGCCAACCCGGTCTGCGGCAGCCTGGGCGCCGGCACCTGGCTCGACGTCACCTCGCCCACCACCTCCGCGGTCACCGGCAGCGTCTTCATCCGCGGGTACGCGGGGCTTGTCAACTTCAGCTGGAGCGGGCAGGCCAATTCCTTCCGCACCAGCAAGGACCTCGCGTATCTGGAAGGGCTCGAACGGTACGCCGGCACCCACCAGCGACGCCGGGCCGAGCCGATCGTCGCCGCGTACACCGACCTCGGGGACACCGCGCTCGACCCGCGCAGCTGCGGGGAGTACTCGGCGCAGACGTACCGGACCGACCCGATGGTCGATCCGTTCGCCCCGGACCGACCGATCCCGTGGGTGTGGGGTTACTCCCTTCGCGACGACCGGCCCGTGCTCGTGCCAGCCCGCCTCACGTACTACGCCTCCGGGCAGGCCGACGACAACTTCGTCTACGAGTCCTCCAACGGCTGCGCGATCGGCAGCTGCCTGGAGGAGGCGATCCTCTTCGGTCTGCTCGAACTCATCGAACGCGACGCGTTCCTGCTCGGCTGGTACGGCAACCTGGCGCTCACCGAGATCGACCTCGACTCGTGCCGCAGCCCCGCCATCCGCGCCATGGTGGACCGGGCGGCCTTCCGCGGGTACGACGTACACGCCTTCGACAGCCGCGTCGACCTGGCCGTACCCGTCGTCACCGGCCTCGCGGTCCGCCGCGACGGCGGCGCGGGCGCCCTCTCCTTCGCCGCCGGCGCCAGCCTCAACCCGGAGACGGCCGTCGAGGGTGCGCTGTCGGAGGTGCTCACCTACATTCCCCACCTGTCCCGGCAGGTGAACGAGCGCTGGGACGAACTCGACGCCATGGCGGACGACTACACCCGCTGCGCCAACCTGGGCGACCACCCCCAACTGTTCGGCCTGCCACGGATGACCCAGCACGCCCGCAACTACCTCGAACCGGCCGGCCACTGCGCGATCCAGGACATCCGTCCCCCCGGCGACCCGGACTCCCGAGACCTCCTGCTCGACCTCCGTGCCTGCCAGCGCGAGCTGGAACGGGCCGGCCACGACGTGATCGTGGTCGACCAGACCACCCCGGAACAGCGCCGGATGGGCCTGCACACGGTGTCCACGATCGTCCCCGGCCTGCTGCCGATCGACTTCGGCTGGACCAGGCAACGGGCCCTGCAGATGCCCCGGCTGCGCACCGCGCCTCGGCGGGCCGGCCTTAGCACCAGCGACCTGGCCGATGATGACATTCGGAAAGTCCCGCACCCGTTCCCCTGAGCTGCCGTACGACGCGTGGCGCCCCGCCGGTCACTTTCCGGTGGGGCGCCACGCTGTTCGTGTCGGTCCTGCGGCCGCTGTGCTTGGTGCAGTCGTGCCTGTTGACGCCGCGCTTGCTGCCGTCGTGCCTGTTGCTTCCGTGGCGGCACGCCGAAAAGCCCTCTTGGACGGTCATCGTCCGAGAGGGCTGTTCGGGAGAGGGCAAGGCCCTCGGGTGGTTGGTCGAGGAACGATCAGGCGGAGCAGGAGGTGGTGCTGGTGGTGCTGGAGCAGGTGCTGGTGGAGCTGGTGCTGCACGAGGCCGCCACCGCCAGCAGGACGCCGCTCGCGTCCGCGTAGTCCGAGATCTCGAAGGTCTCCGACTCGAGCTCGAGGATCTCGTTCGCCAGGTCGGCCAGGTTGGTCTTGTCGTCGATGTTCATCGCTGCTCCTCAGTGATGTCTGGGCTTTCCGTCTCCGGATCGGCCCGCCGTGTTGACTAAGACCATTCCATCGGGTGCCGATATCCGATCGACCTACGTCTCGCTGTCACTGCACTGACATCACTGGTCACCGGCTCAGCCGAGCCAGACCGGCCCCCAGGCCAGGTCCTGCGGGCCGAGCAGCGCGTCGGCGGCGACCCGGATCCCCAGCACCCGCCGGCCGGAGGTGCCGAAGACGGTGGCGTGGATGTCGTGCAGCAGGCGCTGGACGTCGCCCGGGGACAGGGCGCTGATCAGGGGAGCGGTCTCCGGCGGGCTCGGGACGGCTGCCTGGGACGTAGTGGGGAGCAGCAGGTCTCGGGTCCGGGCCGCAGTGAGGGCGTAGTCGATCGCCTCCTCGCTCTGCCGGCCCCAGGCTGCCGCCACGACGGCACTGGACGACCGACGTACGATGGCGGCGAGCCGCAGCGCCCCGCTGAACTGCGGGATATGGCGGGTGACGACGTCGAAGCCGGTGTCCGGCAGGGAGTGCCGCCGGCTGTCCCGGCTGTACCCGGACAGCAGGGTGAGCGAGCCGTCGAGAAGCCACGTCCACTCCGTCGCACCCGAGGCGCCGGCCACCGCGCGGCCAGCCGTCGGAACCGCGTTCGACGACATCGACCGTAGGCTGTCCAGTATCGCGTGCCGCAGCGCCAGGTCCGTCCGAGTCGCCCAGCCGAGCCCGCGGTGGGGCTGGGCGGGGTCGGACGTCCGCACCGCAGCTGCGGAGAATCGTGTCGAATCGTGTGCCGCGAGCGGCTCCGGAGCAAGCAAACCGGCCCACGGTGCCAAAATCGCCAAGGCGTCACCCGGTACGTGGGCAGCCGTCGGCATCAACTCGAGGTCCGTCAGGCTCCGAATCCCGGTCCAACGGGTCCGGCCCTCACCGAGCAGTACGAGCAGTGTGGTGACCCGATGCTCCGGGTCCACGATCGCCGCGGTGCTCTCGTCCGACCCGTCCACGCATCGGACGGCGTCGCGCACGGCAGCCTCGACCGATCCGGCGGTCCACGGCTTACCGCTCACCGAACCGGTCGTGATCCGCGCCTGCCGCCAGAGCGCGGTGCGCTCGGTCAGCAGCTCGTGCAGTTGCGGGTTTTCTGAACGTGGTCCGACGACTATCAAACCCGCGATGGGGGTGACCGGCACAGCTTCAGTCATCGGTCCTCTGCCTTCCACTGGCGTTCATCGGCGGGTCGATCCCACAACTGCGGACCGCCAAGGCCGGCAGGGCGAGTATTGATCGTGCGCTCAGTCCCAGGCGGTCGAGTTGTTGCTGTCCTCGACAACGACCGGGGGAGTGGTGGGGGCGGTCGAGTCGTCGGCGTTCGCGGCGGCCGGGAAGAGAAGCACGATCATGGCGGCCAGGGTGCTTGCGAACAGGGCGTTCTTCTTCATCGTGATCCCCAGTTCCCTTGCTTCGTCCGTCCGGCTGCTCCGTTCGGAACGCCTTAACTGTGCGGTCGGGTCACTGAGGGTGAATAGACGGAAGAAGCTGCCTGGCACGTAGTTCCCGGACGTTTGGGCGTTTGGGCCTGGACCCCGGCGTGCGTCTCCGCGAGGTGGGGCCCGCGACCGTTGACCAGGGCATATGCGTGGCTGAGCCGGGTGCGTTGGCTGGATTCAACGTGGGCGGGCTTGGTGGCGGTGGCGCGGGGACCTTCAGCGGTGGGGTAGGTCGGGCGGTGCCGCGCAGCGGGGTGGCCGCCCGTGGGCTCGACTATCGAGAGATGCAAGGGCCCGAGTTGATCCCGAGCCCTGAAACGGTCCGTAGTGTTAAGCGGCCTCGCTGATGATCCTTTGCACGGTCGTTGGAACCGTGTCCAGTGGTGTAGCTGGAACAACCGTTACCTGCGGGTCCTCATTAGCGCCACCAACGGCCACGTATCGCAGCTCGGGGAAACGAGAATAGCCATCGAGCATCGCGGCGATGGGAGCTTCACCAGTGGCGAAGATGAGAGCGCATTTTTGAAGCGCCAGACTGTTGAAGTAGGCCGCCGCGTTTGCCGGGGTCTGCGGTCCAGGTACGGACAGGTACTGCACCTTGACGAGTGTGGCGACTGACGCCGCTTGCATTCCCTTCCACGTCGCTTGGGCCTGCTCGCCAACGAGTCCCTTGTCGTCCGTGAGCAGGCAGGCGGTGGTGGCGCGGTACTGGCGTTCCCGTGGCGGGGGTGAAGAAGATGGCCAGAGCGCCCACGACGCGATGGCGGCCAGAACTGCCGCCAAGCAGAGGGCAGATACTGCCCATTTCGGACGCCGCCAGGCATGCATCGGTGGTCTCCTGTTCGGTGCTGTTTGGGGGATCGTACTGCAGGCAGTTAAAGGCCATGCGGCTAGACCGCGCGCGTTGAGCGTGCAGCGCATCCGTCCCAAATGTGTGCCCATCTGGTGAGATAACCGAAGGTGATCATGGCTGGTCGAATGGGATGTGGCGCCGCTTTCGTCGAATCGCTCTTGTGTTTTCAGCTTGTTTACAGGAAGCTTCCGCGCAGTCTGGCTCAATGGGGGAGAACTGTCATGCGTGGTTGGTCTGCGCCCGCCGGCGCGTTCAACGAGCGTGTCTGGCCGAGACGCGCGGTTGGGCATCTGACTCGGCGCATTGCCGTCTTCGTGACGCTGACGCTAACCGTGGCGGTTCCGGTGGACGCGGTTCCCCCAGGTCATGGGGGTAACCCCCTGACGTCGCTGTGGAATCTATTGTCTACTCGCCCGTCCTGGGCTTTTGCAGATCCGCCAACTCCTCAGCAAAAGCGTGGAGTCTCCCCGGATAGCGGGCATTACGTTCCTGCCAAGCGGGTAAACGACTTGGGCGAAGGAAAAGACAGAGCCAGGGGCGAACTGAAGCGCTATGAGCCGCATCGGGCCGATGCGAAGACGGTGACCACCGCTGCGGCCGGGGCCGGTTTTAGTGCGTCGATGAGCAAGCCGGTGTCTTCTGCGGCCTCGCAGAACGGGGACCTCCTCCAGAACGCAGATGGCTCATACACGCGCTGGGTCCACGAACACCCGGTCAACTTCAAGGCTGCCGATGGGTCCTGGCGGACAATCGACAGCACTCTGGCGCTGGGGTCGCAGGGGCGTCCGCAGGTGACCGCGAACTCGTTCGGACTGAGTTTCGCCGATGGGCTGACGCGATCCGACATCGGCTCGACAAGCCGATCCGGCGGATCGATCGCAGACTCAGTCGCCGCAGACGACCTCGTTCGGCTGACGTTCGACACCGGTCATGAGTTGGCCTATTCGCTATCTGGAGCCTCGATCGGTCTGCCCTCGGTGGATCGGGAGATCGCGCGGTACGCCGGCGTCTACCGGAATGTGGACTTGGAACTGGCCGCCATGGCCGACGGGGTCAAGGAGACCTTGGTCTTCCGGTCGGCCGACGTGCCGACGACGTACGAGTTTCCGCTGCGCCTCAAGGGTTTGACGGCCCGGGTCGGCGAGGGCGGCGCGGTCGAGTTCGTCGATGACGAGAGCACCATTGTCGCCACCATGCCGATCGGCTACATGGAGGATGCGGCGGTTGACGTATCAGGAGCGGGTGCGATGTCGCACGACATCCGCTATTCAATCGACACCGTCGGCGAAGTGCCTATCCTCAAGATGTCAGTTGACGTCGCATGGCTCCAGGATAAGGCGCGAAAGTTTCCAGTAGTTCTGGATCCGACGATCTCTACGACAAGCGGCGATACGTACGTTCAGTCGGGGGTTTCAGAGTCGGATCGGAAGGAAGAAAATAACGTCGCGGTCGGAACGTTCGGATTGGACAACGGTGTTCCTGGCAAGGCGAAGGCGCTGCTGCCGTTCCCGACGTTTGCTACCTCATATGCTGGGAAGCGACTCAGCGCGGCCACGCTTAACCTGTTCATGACCTACCAGGGCACGGGCGGCCCTTGTGAACCTCGGGAATTCGATGTCCGCCGAGTCACCGCCAACTGGTCATCTTCGGTGAAGTATGACACTTTCCCCGCCTATTCCGAATCGATCGGTAAGGCCTCGCCGAGCAGCACGGCTGCCTGCAATAACACCACCTATCCACCGCCCCGAAATGTCGGTACCTGGGTCGCGGTGCCTCTCGATACTGCGGGCGTCAACGAATGGGTAACCGGGGGTGGCAACTTCGGCCTGGCGTTGACCGCGTCGGAGACGGACACGGTCGCGTGGAAACGGTTCACTTCGGTGGACGCGAATGTTTTTTGCGCGCATCCAACGCGAGGCAGTATCCGGTGTGATCCGTTCATTGATATCACTTACAGCGACAACGTGCCGCCGCAGGTCGATTCGCAGTACCCCTCGAACAACTACGTGGTCGGTACGCTGACTCCGGAGTTGGCGGCTGGTGGCCACGACCCGGACAGTTGGCCCAACAAGGGTTTTCGCTTCAACTTCCTCGTCTACAACGACCAAGGTACGCAGGTCACCTCATCCGGTTGGGTTCCCGGCGTGTGGAAGGTCCCCGCGGGCGTTCTCTCCTGGGGGAAGACCTACACGTACGCGGTCGAGGTTGATGATTTCTCGTCCAAGAACCCTACGCCGACGACAAAGTCGGCCTTCACCACCCAAGTGCCGCAACCGATGGTGACGTCGACGTTGGCACAGAACGGTGGAAAGGGTTACGAGGCGAACATCGGTAACTACACCTCGTCGGATACGGACGCTCAGGTAGCCGCTGCAGGCCCGGCCCTATCCATCACGCGTGACTACAACAGCCTCGACACCAGGGTTGATGGTGCCTTCGCTAGCGGCTGGTCTTCTGTCTTGGACATGCGGGCCCGGGACGTCGTCGACGGCGCGGGTGTCCTGCAAACCGTGAACGTGCGTTATCCGAACGGGCAGGAGGTCGCGTTCGGTCGCAACAACGACGGCACCTTCATGGCACCGTCGGGCCGCTTCTCGGTCTTCAAATCCATCACTGGTGGGTATTCACTCACCGACAAGGATGCCACCGCGTACGAGTTCACGCGGTCCGCCGGCACCGGTGTCTACGCCATTACCAAGGTCACCGACTCGTCTGGAAGAGCCGTTACGTTCCGCTACGACGCGAGCGGCCGCGCCGATCAGATGAAATCAACGTCGAACCGGACGCTGTCCATCGCTTGGTCCACGCCGCCGAATTCGGTGTACCCGCACGTCTCGTCCGTCACCACGGATCCGGTGGTGGTGGGCTCCGCGAGCACGGCACTGACCTGGAATTACACGTACGACAACGACTTGTTGACCAAGGTCTGCCCGCCGGGAACAACCACCGCCTGCGCCAACTATGAGTACACCCGGGTCTCCCAGCACGCCACCACCGTGCTGAACACGGCCCCGTACTCGTTCTGGCGGTTGAACGAGGCTGCCGGTACGGCAGCAGCGGCCAGCTCCGTGCTGTCCAACGACGGCACTGACAACGCGACGTACAACAATGTCACCCTGGGTGGCTCGTCGCCGCTGGCCGACTCGACGTCAACCTCTGCGGAGTTCAACGGCACGAACTCGCTTGTCGCACTCCCGTCTAAGCCCGTCGCCGAGACGTCCTACCAGTCGATCAGCATGTGGTTCCGGACCAGCACGCCCACTGGCGTCCTGTTCAGCTATCAACGGGACACGGTTGCGCCGGGCGCGACCACGACTGGTAAGTACAACCCGGCTCTGTACGTCGGCTCGGACGGCAAGTTGCACGGCGCGTTCCCCACGGGAACCGACGGCGCGGCCATGTCGTCGCCGAACACGGTGACCGATGGCCAGTGGCATCATGTCGCGTTGGCCGGCAACGGTGGTAATCAGCAGCTCTACCTGGACGGTGCGCAGGTTGCAACGCTGACCGGCACCATCAGGCTCAGCGCGCTCGATGCGACAAAGAGTATTGTCGGCGCCGGTTTCCTCGGTGGCGCCTGGCCGGACCAGCCGCACACCACTGCCAAAGCCACCTACTTCACCGGCTCGATCGCTGATGTCGCCTTCTTCAACAAGGCTCTGACCGTGCCGATGGTCTCGGCGATGCATGCGTCGGGCAAGACCGGCACCGCTCAGCTGTCCAAGGTGACGAGCGAGGCGGGCCGCGTGCAGGCGCAGGTCTCCTACGACTCGGTCAGTGGTCGGACCAGCACGGTCACCGACGAGCACGGCGGCGTGTGGAAGATCGGTGCCCCAACCGCGTACGGCTCTAGTCAGGTCTATGTTTCCTCAGTGCTCGGCTCCCAGCCGACTGACTACTGGCGTTTGGGTGATATTGGGGCACCGGTAGACGCCGTCAACGTGGTTCACAGCCACGAGGCTCGTTACAACAACGTCTCGTTTAACACCGCGCAGCCGAATAGCACCAGTCCGTTCCCGGACACCTACGGCGCTGTCTTCAACGGCACCTCCTCGTACGTAAAGCCTTACGACCCCATGAATTCGGCTTACCCGGGTACGGCTTACCCGGAGTCTGAGGCGGCCACGGTCGAGATGTGGTTCAAGGTCCCGGCGAACCACGCCGCCAGCGGCGTGCTCTACTCGTACCAGTTTGCGCAACTAGGCGCGACGATCGCCGCTAGCTGGACGCCAGCGCTGTACGTCGGCGCCGACGGGTACCTTCGCGGGGGTTTCTGGACTGGCAGCGCGGCACCGGTGACTTCGACGAAGAAGGTCAACGACGGACAGTGGCACCACGTCGTCCTGTCGGCGTCGAACACCCTTCAGTTGCTCTACCTAGACAACACCATCGTGGGCGGAACCGCGGCGATGGTCGCTACTAACGCCGCGCACTCCTACATTGGTGCCGGCACCACCAGGTCGTGGCCCGGTTCGTCTGGCGACGTGAGCTACTTCAAGGGCAACATCGCCGAGTTTGCTTACTACAACCGAACGCTGTCACCGTTCGAGGTTGACTCGCACTTCAAGGCGTCGAAGAGCAGCCTGGCCGTCGGATCAACACCGACGTTGACCCCGGTGTCGAGCGTGGCGATCACTGACCCGACTGGAAAAACGTCGAAGCAGGTTTTCGACCTGCTGAACGGCGGCCGGATGGTCGCCTCGACCGACGTGTTGGGACAGACCACGTCGTTCGGCTACGACATCGGCGGGTACGAGTCGGTCGTGTACGACCCGCTCGGCATGAAGTCGGTGACCGGCCGAGACGTACGGGGCAACACCATCCGATCCACTGTATGCCGTGATCAGGAGTGGTGCGACACCACCTACTACAAGTACTGGCCCGACGCCACAACGGTGAACCTGACCCCAGACCCGCGAAACGATCAATTGATCGAGATTCGGGACGCCAGGTCGCAGTCCGAGGCGGACAACAAGTACCTCACCAAGTTCTCGTACGACACGTCCGGCAACCGGTTGAGCATGACCACGCCGCCCATCCCCGGTTATCCGAGCGGGCGTACCACCGCCATGACGTACACGACCGCGACCACAGCGGCCGTGGGCGGTGGTACGACTCCAGCCGGTCTGCCGTTGACCACGAAGTCTCCGGGCAACGCCCAGCAGAGCACCGAGTACAACGCCGCCGGTGACGTGGTGCGGGTGACCGACGCCGCTGGCCTGGCCACCGAGTTCGGCTATGACGGGCTCGGGCGCACGCTGACCAAGACCGTCAAAGCCGGTGCACCGACGGGCGACCTGACCACTACCTTCGTCTACGACTCGGACGGCCAGGTCATCCAGCAGGTCGAACCACCGGTGCTCAACCAGGTCACGGGTGCCACGCACACGGCGAAGTCGACCACCACGTACGACTCCGACGGCAACGTGACCTACCGGAAGGTCGAAGACACGACCGGCGGTGACGCGTACCGCGACGCCAGTAGCTTCTACAACAGCCTTGGCCAGGTAGTGAAGACTGTCGACGCGGTCGGCACAGTCACCCTGTTCGAGTACGACCTATACGGCAACAACACCAAGACGGTCACCTGCGACAGCAGTCCGAGTCCGTCGACCTCCTGCCCCGCCGGCGATCGGCTCCGCACCGTGGAGGAGGTCTACGACGCCGTAGGTCAGCAGCTCACCACGACGGTGACGGGGCAGGACGGCACCGCCACGAAGGTGTCGTCGAAGTCGTACTACGCCAACGGCAACCTCGCCTCGGACACCGACGCGATGAACTGGGTCACCCGGTACGAGTATGACCTGAACGACAACGTCACCAGGGTCACCCGAACTGACGGCGTCAAGACTCACGTTCAGGAGGAGAACTCTTACGACGCGGTCGGGAATCCAGTCTCGCGTCGGTCGGACAATGGGGCGAACTGGGCGACCTTCGAGTACGACGAGGCGAACCGCCTGCGTAAATCCGTTCTTCAGCCATACGATCTGCACCGCGTCACCAGCTACCAGTACGACGCGGACGATCATCCGATCAGCACCCGTAACTCCGTCGGTCAACTCGAGACGCCGCTCCAAACCGTCGACAACACGTACGACCCGATGGGGAACGTGACCTCGAAGAGCGTCAGTGTGAACCACAGTTCCGGACCGTCGGGCTGGTGGAAGATGGAGGAGCCTGGACCAGCGTGGGAGGCCTTCGACTCATCGCCGTCCCAGCAAACCCTGGCTTCCTGGAACGGTGCTATCCCGCGTTCCGGCGGTGCTGCGGTCTTCAACCGGACGACGCTGTACCGGACGCAGCAGCCGGTCCTCAACACCACCCAGTCGTACTCGGTCTCGGCCTGGGTAAAGCTGAACAACTTCAACACTTATCAGACGTTCGTTGGTGAAGGCGGATCGAAGCACGGTGCCTTCTTCCTTCAGTACAGCAAGGGCTTGAACAAGTGGGCGTTCATCTCGCCCAACAGCGATTCGGCCTCACCTTCGGCCTACTACTCGGCCAGCTCCGCAGCTTCACTAACTACTAACACCTGGGTGCACCTGGTCGGTGTCTTCGATTCGGGGACCAAGGCCATGACGTTGTACGTCAATGGCGCCCAGGGAGGCACGGGCACCAACCCCACGCCGTTCAACGCGATCACGCCATTGGGTGTCGGTGGAATCATGATGGGCCCCAACGAGGGCGATTACGTCGACGGAGCCATAGACAATGTGCAGATCTTCCAGCGCGCGTTGTCGGCGGCGGAGGCCTCAACGCTGTATGGCGCAGGCAACGGCCGTAGCACCGACACGACGGTTACCGGCCAGAGATTGACCACGAAGTACACGGTTGACAAGCGGGGCCTGGCCACCGCGATGACCGACCCGATGGGCAACCTGACGAGCTACGAGTACGACAGTGCCGGGCAACTGGCCAAGGTCGTCGCGCCGTCGGTGTCGACGGAGACCTTCGGAGGGTCCGGACCGGTGCCGGCGGTGCCGGTGTCACGGACCGGCTACAACACCTTCGGTGAGGCGACGGAGACCCAAGACCCGCTGACCAACACCGTCACCACCCGTTACGACGCGGTAGGCCGCCCGGTCGAAACGCTGCTGCCCGGCTACACCCCGCCTGGTGGCACCCCGATCACCGACGCGAAAACCATCACCGTCTACGACAAGCTGAGCCAGGTCGCGTCAACCACCGACCCGTTGGGCAAGACCACGACCTACGGATATGACTCGCTGGGCAACACGGTGAGGGCTACCGATCCGCTCGGCAAGGTGTCGACGGCGGCCTACGACAAGGTTGGCGACCAGATCGAGTCCGTCGATCCAACCGGCGCCAAGACGACGGCGACGTACGACTTCCTGGGTCGAAAGCTCACGTCGAGCCAGGTGGTCCGACAGCCCACCCCGACCACGAACACCACCAGCTATGACTACGGCTCGGGCGCGTACGGGACGACGCCTGCCGCTGGCCCGTGGCTGCAGAAGGTCACCTCGCCCGACGGGGTCGTCACGTCTTCGACGTACAACTGGCTCGGTGAACCGGTAACGGTAAAAGACGGTGCCAGCAACGTCACGACTACCGAATATGACGGCCTGGGGCGCCCTGTCAAGACGACCCTGGCGGACGACACCAAGCAGACGCTTTCGTACGACGGCGCTGGCCGAGTACTGCAGACCCAGAACCTCGACGCTTCCAACGCTGTGCTGACCACCCAGTCAATGGGATACGACGACAACGGCAACGTCACCTCGGTGAGGGACGCCCGAAACACGACCACCACGTTCAGCTACGACGCGCTGGGTCGAGTCACCGGCGAGGTCCAGCCGGTCACCGCCACGAAATCAATCGGCACCTCGTTCGGATATGACCTGGCGGGCAAACGCACTCGCTTCACCGACGGTCGCGGCAACCCGTTCTGGACGACATACAACTCGTGGGGACTGCCGGAATCGCAGATTGAGCCGTCGACGACGGCCTTCCCGAGCCTCGCAGACCGTACATTTACCACCAGCTATGACGCGGCGGGACGGCCGAAGAAGCAGGCGATGCCGGGCGGGGTCAACGTCACCAACACCTACGACGACCTGGGCAGAATCAAGCAGATCTCCGGCGCGGGCGCCGAGGTAGCCACCGCCGATCGGACGTTCGACTACGACGATGCCGGCCGCCTTACCTCGCTGTCTGTACCTTCCGGGACAAACACGCTGTCCTACGATGACCGCGGTCTGCCTCTCACGATCACCGGGCCGAATGACAACGCCTCGTTCTCGTACACCAGAGATGGCCGCATGGCATCGCGCAGTGATGCTGCTGGCACGACCAACTACACCTACGACACAGCAGGTCGTTTCAAGACGGCGACCAACCCCACCACGGGGATCAATCTAACCGTCGGTTACAACAAGGTGTCGCTGCCGGCGACGGTCACCTATGGCACGAACAACAACGTCCGTACACTGACGTATGACGCACTGCACCGGCTGAAGACCGACACCGTCAAGACGTCGAGCGGGGCACAGACCCTCGGATCAATCACCTACGGCTACGACAACAATGGCAATGAGACGTCGAAGGTCACGACCGGTTTTTCCGGCGCGGGATCGAACACCTACACCTACGACCTAGCCGACCGGTTGGAGACCTGGACCAGCGGCTCCACCACGACCAACTACACCTACGACGACTCCGGTAACCGGACCAAGGCCGGCGCGAAGGTTTTCACCTACGACGCCCGCAACCAGTTGACGGCCCAGACCGGAGCGGGCACGTACTCGTACACAGCTCGGGGCACGCTGCGTCAGACGACCGTCGGTACGGTCAACTACGCCACCTCGTCGAACGCCTTCGGCGAGGTGCTGTCCCAGCAGGGGACTGGTGGCGTCACCAGCACCTACCTCTACGACGCGTTGGGTCGAGCGGTGCGACCCGGATTCAAGTACTCGGGCCTGGGCAACACTCTTGCGCAGGACAACACCGCAACCTACACACGTGGCCCGGAAGGGGACCTGCTCGGCGTCGGCTCCGGTGCTGGCGCGGGTTCTCTGTACGCCTGGACCGATCAGCACACTGACCTGGTTGGCTTGCTGACCGCCACCGGCGCCACTTTGTCGGCATCGACTACTTACAACCCTCTGGGTGTGGTCACCGCGACGTCCGGTATGGCAGGAAGCCTCGGCTACCAGTCAGAGTGGACCGACAAGACGACTGGGCGGGTGAACATGCTCGCCCGCTGGTACAACCCGGACACCGCCCAGTTCGACTCCCGCGACACGGTCGCCAACAGTCCTCTGCCGGATTCGGTCACCGCCAACCGTTTTCAGTACGGCGACGCCAATCCGCTCACCACCACCGACCCGACCGGGCACTGGGGCCTCAAGAGCCTCTTCAAGGCCGCGGTGAAGGTGGTGAGCAACCCGGTTGCGACGTACAAGGCGGCGGTCAAGACCGTGGCCAAGGCCTACAACTACGTCAAGACCGTTGCGAAGACCACGGCAAAGAAGGCGATCAGTAAGGGCAAAAAGGCTCTTAACGTTGTCAAGGAAACCACTGTCCGCTGGGCGAAGAAGAAGATCAATACCGTCAAGGATGCCTACCATTCGGCTAACAAGTGCCTCTCCAGTGGGGTAGGAAAGTGCGTCAAGGCGACCGCGAAGAAGGCGGTCAAGTCCGCCGTGGAGAGTGTTAAGTCCACGGTCGATGCCATCAAACAAGATCCGTGGAAGTTCTTCGCTTCGGCTGCTGTCGGCTTGGTCGCGGCGGTCGCGGTCGGGGCGCTATGTGCCACGGGTGTTGGTTGTTTGATCCTGGCCGGTGCGGTCGCGGGCGCGATGTCGGCCGGTGCGGGTTACATGACCGATGTCGCCCAGGGAGATGAGGACTTCTCCTGGAGCGGGCTGGCCGGCAACATGATCGAAGGCGGCTTGGATGGCGCCTGGTCGGCCGGGGCGAGCAGGCTCACTGGCGGTCTTGGTGCCAAGCTTCGTGGTGGGTCTGGTGGCCGGGCGCCCGGCGTCTCGAGCCGCGCCGCAGGTGGGGGTGGGTCGCCGTCGTCCGCGTCGCAGCGGTCTCGCTCGGAGGAGCGGCCTTCGTCAGGCTCGGGGTGTTTGACCGGTGAGCACAGTTTCGACCCGGCAACGCGGGTGTTGATGGCGGACGGAAGCACCAAGCCGATCGAGGACGTCGATCTCGGCGACGAGGTGGTCGCGACGGATCCCGTTACCGGTGAGAGCGCATCGGAGAAGGTCACGTACCTGCACGTCAACATCGATGACGACCTGACCGATGTGACCGTCCGGGATGGTGAATCCGGTGAGACGTCGGTGTTGAAGACGACCGAGCATCACCCGTTCTGGGATGCCACGGACGGTCGATGGGTCGACGCCGGGCAGTTGACGCCGGGACACCGACTGCTGGTCCACGACGACAAGCGGATCGAGGGCGACAGCACCGGCGCCGGTATGGGTGGCGGAGGACCAGGACGTACCGTCACCGTTGTCAAGGTCGACGACGTCGACGGCAGCAAGACCATGCGCGACCTCACCGTCGACAACACCCACACGTACTATGTGATCGCCGGCAGTTCTTCGGTCCTGGTTCACAACAACAACCAGGAATGCCCCCGGCCGAACCATATTGCAGGACACACCAGGCTCGATTCGAGTGGAAGTGTTCGGTCTGGGCAGGAGCAGACATACTTCGCCGGTCGTCAGACCGCTGAGGAGCAGGCACAAGGTAAATGGAAGGGTGCCATGGCCTCGCACACCGAGGCCAGGGCCACCCGAGAGGCCGGCTCGCCATGGCCGTACTGGGTGCGAGGCGATGACGCGGCACTGGGACGAAACCCCGTCGAGCCCGGGGACACCATCCTCCTTGAAGGAGAGTTGCCGCCGTGTAGCTGGTGCCAGACCGCCATGGAGCAAGCGGCTGAACACACTGGTGCGAACTGGGTTTACACCTGGCAGGAAGAGGGATTTCAGCAGTTCTGGTGGCGCGGGCCGAACAGCTAGGATGAATCGATGAACACGCTGATTGCGAACGAGGTCGGCTTGGAGGCGGAGCAGCACCTGCTCATGGTCGGATTCGGTGAGTCTGACCATGAGGCGGGCCGTGACCTGATCTTCCAGTGCGACCTGAGGAATAACGATTACCCGCCCAGAAGCAACTGGCCGCAGGGGGAGACCTACTGTGTAGTGGACTCGGTCGGTCGCACAAGGTTCGGCGGCGTCAAGGAGGCGACGTTCCATGGCCACCAGTTGCGATTGGTGTTCGATGAGGAGACTGTTGCGGCATTGCAGCTTCCTGGGGCCGAGTGGAACGTGACGGTTGCTGATCTCCGAGTTGACATCGCTGAGATTCGTCGTCAGTTGAGTCGTATTCTCACGTGCGGTCGCCCAGAATTCCGTCCCCAGGTCCTGGACATCGAAGATTGATGCGCGCGATGGTGGTTTGCGACGGCGGCCGTGGATGGAGTTCCCGGTCCCTGATGTCGGTGGCCACCATGTCTGACCAGTCCTGGTTGCAGCCGGAGGCCGCGGCTTCGGCTGAGCACGAGTTTCCGTACGACCGCCTACGTGACGGTGGTCAAGCGCAGCGCCCGCACCGCCTCCTGCACTGCGGCGAGCGGTTTGCCGCAGGTGTCCACCGGCAGTCCCGGCCGGATCCATTGGCCTTGCGCGCCGAACAGCAGCAGGTTCGGTTCCCAGGGCATCTCCAGGGTGCAGGCCTCGACGGGGGTCGTGTCATTGGGCAGGCGCAGCGCGGCAAGAAGCGCCGTCACATCGGTGGCCCGGCCCTCGGTGAGGACCAGGTCCTCACCGCCGTCGGCGCGTCGCTTTGGCTCGCGCTGGCAGTGAACCGCGTACGCGACCGCGAATTCGGTGCCAAGGCGCGGCAGGGTGAGGGCATTGGGCGGACGCCCGTCGTCGCCGATCGGAGCGTTGACCGCGCAGGAGACCCACCTGGATCGGATCGCCGGCGTGCCGGTCACGGCAGGGGATGGCTGCGCCTCCCGCTCGTCGGTCGGTGCCTCGGCCACCGTTGGCGCACGCCCGCACGCAGCCAGTCCGGTCAGGATCATCACCACGACGAACCCTCCGACGATCGTTCGCATATCGCCCCTAGATGACGGAAGTGCCTAATTCGTACATCTCTGGGACGATGTCAGCTGCGATGCGGTTCCCGGCCACCGGCGGGTATTCGCTCATCCGAACCAGCGCGCGATCCTGGCGGGGTGACTAGCGGTCGAACGTCTGCACGCTGGTCCGGTACTGCGGTGTGGGCTGGGGCTCAGGATTGATCAGTACCGCGAAGTCGGGAAGTGCGGTGGGAGTTGGCTGTCCGGCGTCGTCTGCCTGTCCGGGTTCGGCATCCGCACGACCAGTCGGCCTTTCCTACTGGCCGTGGTGGGCGAGTACTCGTTGGATCGCCGCCGAGATGTACGGCGGGATCCGTAGCTCCGAGAGCCGTTGCGGCGCAAAGAAGCGAAGCTCGACGCCCTCGGTGAGAGGCAGCAGGTGCGGTTGACCGTTCCAGCGGCCGAAGAAGAAGGTGATCAGCTGGCCGGACCCGAACTCGTCCTGCACCTGAAACAGCTCGGTGATCTCGTCTAGCACCAGGCCCGCTTCTTCCAACAGTTCCCGCTCGACGGCCTGACGCGGGCTCTCGCCGGGGTCGCAGCCGCCGCCCAGCACGCTCCAGTAGCCGGGCCAGGAGATTCCCGAAATGTCGTCGCGCAGGTGCAGCAGGAGATCGCCGGAGTCATCGAAGATCAGGGCAACCGCACCCTGGTCCTGATCGCTATTGGTCATCCGCCCACCGTAACGATCAGTCGAGGCCGCTGCGGCCCTCGGCCCAGTACGCCTTGCCCTTGACCTGTCGGGGTTTCCGCTCCCACTCACGGCTGTCTCGACGCATCGCGTGCACCGTCGCCGCATCTCCAGTGACCACCAGCGTGTACGGCGTCTCAGGGGCAGCGTCGCGTGCCCGACGGAGGAGATCGACACGGTCGGCAGCCGTGGCGACAAGCGCCACTCGTTCGGTGAACCCGAGCTGGGCGAGAACGTCGGTGAGCTGGGTGGGATCGCGTGCCTCGAAGACGTACGACGCGTCGGCCGCAACGGTACGCAACGCGCAGGCGAGCGCCACGCTGGTCTCGTCCCCGACGAAGAGTACGGGACCGGCCGCCGCGCGCAGGTCGATCGAGCGTCGTGGCCCGAAGACCTCAGCCGTCTGACCTTCCGTCACCCGCCGCAACCACTGCGCCGCCGGTCCGTTCCCGTGTGCGTACGCGATCAGCTCGGTCACACCCCGGTCCGCATCCCAGCTGATCGGGGTGTACGTGCGCAGGCTCATCGAGCCGCGCCGGGGCCGGAACTGCAGTTTCGCCCCGGGCACCCACGTCGACTTCCGGAACGCCTCGGCCGACAACTCCAACCGCACGAACTCAGCCGAGAGGCGGCTGCAGCCGGTGACGTGGGCGTCGTGGAGCATTGCTCCGCTGGCAAGGTCTGCCAGGCGTTCGGCGAGTCCGGTCATCGTCGCTCACCCCACGTTCTCTCTCGAACGGTCGCAGGTCGTGCACCGGCATAGCCAGGGCAGGCTAATCCATCTGGCCGCCGGTCAGGTGATCGCCGGGCAATCGTTCCCATCGGGTGGTCAGCGCGGTAGCGGGGGCAGCGCCGGGCTGTCGAGCCAGGCGGCGAAGAGACCGTCCAGGGGTTCGTGGGTGAAGCGCTGGGCGTGTGACCGGAACTGCTCGGTCGTCACCGTGGCGTGCTGGTGCTCGGCGACCCAGGCCCGCAGCAGCGCGAAGAACGACTCGTCGCCGACCTTCTTGCGCAGCGCGTGCACGGTGAGCGCGCCACGCTTGTAGACAAGCGGGTCGAACATCCGGGCGACGCCGGGGTCGGCGACGATGACGTCCCGGGGGAGGGCCGCGACCCGCGCGTACCACTGCGCGGCCAGGGCGTCCGCCGGCAGGTCGCCGCAGACGCCGGACCACAACCACTCGGCGTACGTGGCGAAGCCCTCGTTGAGCCAGATGTGCCGCCAGTCGGCCACGGTGAGGCTGTTGCCGAACCACTGGTGGGCCAGCTCGTGCACGACGAGCCGCTCGTGCGTGCGCAGACCGTCGACGTGGTTCTTGCCGAAGACGGCCATGCCCTGCGCCTCGACCGGGTCGTCGAGGTCGTCGTCGGCGACCACGACGACGTACTCCCGGAACGGGTACGGCCCGAAGAGCCGCTGCAACGTCGTCATGATCTGGCCGTGTCGGCCGAAGTCGTGGGCGACGTTCCTGCGCAGCGCGGGGGGAATCGCGGCGCGCTGCACCACTCCGCCAACCGCCAGGTCCACCAGCTCGTAGCGTCCGATCTGGACGCTCATCAGGTACGGCGGGGTGGGCTCCTGCCGCTCGTACACCCAGGTGGTGCTGCCCGCGCCACGCCGCCGCTGCACCGGATCGCCGGTCACCAGCACGGTGTACGGGGCGGGGGCCGTGATCGCCACCCGGAAGGTCGCCTTGGCGCCGGGCTGGTCGTCGCAGGGAAACCACGACGGGGCACCGTTCGGCTGGCTGGCCACCAGCGCCCCGTCGGTCAGCTCCTCCCACCCCAGCTCGCCCCACCGGCCGGCGATCGGCACCGGCTTGCCCGCGTACCGGATCTCCACCCGGAAGGTGTCTCCGACGCCGATCGGCCGCTCGGGCTTGATCTGCAGCTTGTCCGGCCGGTGGACGTACTTCGTTGGGCGCCCGTCCACGCGGACATCCTGGACGCGGAGCCGGCCGAGGTCGAGGGTGAACCGCGACAGCGGCTGCGTGGCCGTCGCGGTGATGTCGGCCCGGCCGGCGAGCCGGTTGGACACGACCCGGTAGTCGAGGTCGAGGTCGTAGTGCAGCACCCGGTAGCCGCCGTTGCCGTGCTCGGGCAGGTACGAGTCGCCCGAGCGCTCAGCGCCGGGCGTGGCACCGCCCGACGCCGATGCGTTCGGGCTCATCTGGCCCGCGCGGTCGGTGCGGGCCAGGTCGCGATCGGGTTGCCCAGCCACCGGCTGTCGCAGGGCACGGCGTCGCCGCGGGTCACCAGCGAACCGGGGCCGACTGTGGTCCGCGCGCCGATGCTCGCGCCCGGGAGAACGATGCCGTGCGGGCCCAGCGCGGCTCCCGCGCCCAACTCCACCGTGTCCATGCTCATGACACGATCATGGAACAGGTGGGTCTGCACCACACAACCGCGGTTCACCGTGGCGCCGTCACCGAGGCGCACCAGGTCGTACTCGGGAAGCCAGTAGGTCTCCAGCCAGACGCCCCGGCCGATCTTCGCGCCGAGCGTGCGCAGCCACGCCGCGAGCAGCGGCGTGCCGGTCGCGAAGCGGACCAACCACGGTGCGGCGAGGACCTCGACGAACGTGTCGGCAAGCTCGTTGCGCCACACGAAGGAGGTCCACAGCGCGCGCTCGGTGACCCGGAACCGCCCGACCAGCAGCCACTTGGCGGCCGTCGCGATGGCGGCGGCGGCGATCGCCGCACCCAACAGCACCGGCCCAGAGGCGAGCGCGGCCACGCCCCACCCTGCGGTCTGCCAGACGTACGCGAGCACGGCCAGGACACCGACCGCCAGGGCGGCGGCGACAATCACCGGGACGATCCGGCACAGCTCGATCGCGGACCGGGCCAGCTTCAGCCGAAGCGGCGGCTCGAAGGTGCGGCTGGTGTCGGCGGCTTCCACCGTGCGGCGCAGCGGCATTGGCGGCGCGCCGAGCCACGACGAGTCCTTCTTCGCCTTACGCGGCGCCGACGACAGCACGCCGACGAGCCCGCGCTTGGGCACCGATCGGCCGGGCGCCGCCATCCCGGAGTTACCGAGGAACGCCTGCTTGCCGATGCGCGCCGGGGCGACGCGCAGCCACCCGTGGCTCAACTCGTAGGTCGCGACCATTGTGTCGTCGGCCAGGAACGCCCCGTCGGCGACCGTGGTCATCGTGGGCAGCGCGAGCACCGTGGAGGCCTCCACCCCGCGACCCACCTTGGCGCCCAGCAGCCGCAACCACACCGGCGTGAAGAGGCTGGCGTAGAGCGGGAACAGCCCGACCCGGGCCATTCCCATCAGCCGCTCGGTCGTCCACACCTGCCACGCCACCCGCCCCTGCACCCGGTGGTAGCCGGCGCGCAGGCCGATGCTGAGCGCCCGGATGGCCCCGAGCACCAGCAGCGCGTAGCCCACGACGTAGGCGACGGTCGCCACCGCGACGGCGGCCAGGACCGCGCCGACCGTCGGTCGGGTCGTGAGCGTCCAGCCGAGCAGGGCGAGCGACGGCAGCGCGGCGACGATCGGCACCAGCCCCAGCAACTGCGCGGTCAACCCGTACGTCATCGGCCAGAGGCGTGCCCCCATCCGCGTACGCGGGGGACGCTGCTCGGGCCACTCGGCCGGATCCTTGGCAGCGGGGGCGGCCGGTGAACCCGCCCAGAGTTGGTTCGCCGGTACGGCGCCGGTCACGGTCGAGCCGGCGGCGATGCGCGTCCCCTTGCCGACCCGTGCGCCCGGCATGAGGGTGCTGCGGGACCCGACCCGGGCCCCCGCGCCGACGCGCACCTTGCCGATGTGGACGACATCGCCGTCCACCCAGTGGCCAGCCAGATCGACCTCCGGCTCGATGGCCGCGCCGCGGCCGAGCTTCAGCAGGCCGGTGACCGGCGGGGCGGAGTGCAGGTCGACGTCGGCGCCGATCTGCGCGCCGAGCGCCTTCGCGTACGTGATCATCCAGGATGCGCCGGCGACGCTTGTGGCGCCGGTCAACTCGGCGAGCCGTTCGGCTGCCCACAGCCGCAGGTGCACGCTGCCCCCGCGCGGATAACTACCCGGGCGTACGCCGCGAAGCAACAGCCGTGCTCCTCCGGCGGCCAGGGCGATCCGCCCGGGCGGGCTGAACAGCAACGCCCAGCCCAGCGCAACCCACCACCAGGACACGGTCGGCGCCCAGGGCGCCGGAGCGAGCAGAGTGAGGACGTTGCCGAGGGCGGCCAGGACGGTCATCCAGCGCAGCCCGACCAGCGCGAGCATCGGCACCATCAGCACGGCCTGGATCAGGCCAGCGCGTCGTGGCGTCGGCCGGACCTCCCGGCGAGCTGCCACAGTGGTGTCGAGCGCGTCGAGCACGGCCGCGAGCTTCGACAACTTCGGGTGCAGGTAGATGTCGGCGACCGAGACCTGGGGGTGCCGACGTCGGATCCACGCCACCAGTTGCGCGGCGTTCAGGCTGCCGCCGCCGTGGGTGAAGAAGTCCGCGTCCGCCTCGCTGGGGCGTACGCCCAGAATCTCGGCCCAGCCGCCGGCGAGCCACTCCTCGGTCGGGGTCAGCTCACCCTCGGCGTCCGCGGCGGTGGCCAGTGGCCAGGGCAGCGCGGCCCGGTCCACCTTGCCGGACGTTCGGGTGGGCAGCGCGTCGATCACGGCCAGCAGCGGAACGAGCGCGGCCGGCAGTTGCTCACGAATGCGCAGCGCCGCCGTCGCGGCGTCGAATGCGACGCCGTCGTGGGGGACCACGTACCCCACCAGCAGTTGGTTGCCCGCGGCGGTCCGCTGCACGGCGGCGGCGGCACCGGCGACTCCCGGAAGTGCCTGTAGTGCCGCGTCGATCTCACCCAGCTCGATCCGGCGTCCGCCGAGCTTGACCTGTTCGTCGCCGCGTCCGACGAACAGCAGTCCCTCGGGCTCGGCCCGGACGATGTCCCCGCTGCGGTAGGCCCGCTGCCAGCCGAGCGCCGGCAGCATCGCGAACTTCTCGGCGTCCTTCACCGGATCCAGGTAGCGGGCGAGGCCCACCCCGCCGATCACCAGCTCGCCGGCCTGGCCCATCTCGACCGGGGCGCCGGACCCGTCGACGACCGCGAGATCCCACCCGGCCAGCGGCAGTCCGATGCGTACCGGCCCCTCACCGGTCATCCGCGCGGCGCAGGCGACCACAGTGGCCTCGGTCGGCCCGTAGGTGTTCCAGACCTCGCGGCCCTCCACCGCCAGGCGCTGCGCGAGCTCCGGTGGGCAGGCCTCCCCACCGAAGATCAGCAGCCGGACCTCGTCCAACGCCTCGACCGGCCACAGGGCAGCGAGCGTCGGCACGGTCGAGACCACGGAGATGCGCTGCTGCGCCAGCCACGGCCCGAGGTCGACGCCGCTGCGGACCAGCGACCGCGCGGCCGGCACCAGACAGGCGCCGTGCCGCCACGCCAGCCACATCTCCTCGCACGACGCGTCGAAGGCCACCGACAATCCGGCCAGGACCCGGTCGTGCGGGCCGATCGCCTCATTGGCCTCGCCGACCAGGAACAACTGCGCCTCGGCGTCGACGAATGCCGCCGCCGCGCCGTGGCTTACCGCGACACCCTTCGGGGTGCCCGTCGAGCCAGAGGTGAAGATGATCCAGGCGTCGTCGTCCGGGCCGGGCCGGCCGTGCTGACCCCCGGGGGTACGCCGCAGCGACACCGTCAGCCCGTCACCGAGCACCGCGGCGACGCCCGCCTCGGCGAAGACGAGCTCGGCGCGTTCCTCGGGATCGTCGGCGTCGACCGGCACGTAGGCCGCGCCGGCCGCGAGCACGCCGAGGATCGCCAGGTACAGCTCGGCCGTGCCGGATGAGATCCGGACGCCCACCCGGTCGCCGACACCGATCCCGTTGGCGGCGAGCGACGCCCGGACGGCCTGCACCTCGTCGGCCAGCTCGCGGTACGTCAGCGCCGTGGCACCGTTGTCGAGAGCGGAGGCCCCGGGGTGTGCGCGTACGGTCTCGTCGAGAATGTCGACGAGCGTGCGGCGGATCGGGGCAGCGGAGGAACGGAACACCGCCGGGGCTGTCGGTGCGGTGGCTACCGGCGGGAGCGTGCCCAGCCGCAGATCAGTCGTCACGGTCACCGGGCGTGCACCATCTTCACCTCGCGGGTCGGCGTCATCCAGGCGTGCGGCATGCGGACCCGCCCTGGGCAACCCTCGACGCTACGTCGCGACATCGCAAACTGCCGACATAGCACCGGATTCGTGTCCACCACCACAGCGAATCGCTCAGGGCCGACGACTGATTGTCCGGTATCGGGCGCTGCGTGCCATCCGGGTCACTCGTAGCCGCGTGATGCGAAAGTGCCGGCGGTGACAGCGTTTGCGCTGTCACCGCCGGCGCAGCGAGGGGGTCAGAGCCGGGAGGTGAAGGTGGCCAGGAAGCGGTGCGGGGTGACCACGCCGGCGTTGTCGAAGCAGATCACGTCGACGTCGGCGTCGGTGGTGTATGTCCAGGATTGGGTGAGGTGGCAGTAGTTGCTGCCGGAGCCCTGCGCCACCACCTGGGCGTGCGTCTCCTTGAGACCGATCTGCGGGAAGGTCGCCAGATAGCGGCCGGCGGGGGCGATCGGCACCACCGTGTTCGCCCCGACGCCGAGCACCGAGTTGTCGTTCGTCGGCCCGCCGACTGCGGTACCCAGGTAACCGAAGTACGACGGCGGGCCGAGGGAGCCGATCACCGGCCGCCGACGGTGGTACGAGAGGGCGAAGTCGGTGTTGATGAACGCGCCGGCCTGGTCGTAGCAGAAGACGTACACCCGCACGTCGCTGCCGACCACGTTCCAGGAGTAGACCTTGCACCGGCGGGGACCGGCGTTCGGCTGCACGGCGGTGACCTGCACGTTGCCGGCGAGCACGCCGGCCAGCCCCACCGCGGGCAGCTGCACCAGGTATTGCCCGACGCCGACCGGTCCGACCGTGTTGACCGCGCCTGTGGAGTTGTACGACTGCACCACCGCGCCACCACCCCACTGCGCGTACGCGTGGGAGGTGCCGGCGGGCAGCACGCCCGAACTGGTCGTCCAGAGAACGGTGAACGGGGTGTCGTCGCGGGTGCCACCGGGCTTGTGGCACTGCACGTCGACGATCTCGTCGACGCCGGACTGGAACCAGCGAACCACCTCGCAGTAGTGCCCGGTCCGGTTCACCGGGGTCACGTGCGGCACGCCTCGTGAGCTGGCGCCCACCTGCGGGAACCGAACCTGGAACCGGCCCGGTGCGAGCTTGATGCCGTCGGCCCAGGCGGCCGGGAACGCGGTCTTCCAGCTACCCCACTGCCGGCTGGTGTCCAGCACGGTCCAGACCGACACGGTGGGGTCCTTGACGTACGCGAAACCCCAGCGGTCGGCGGTGGCCGCCGAGGCGGGTGCCGGCGGCGCGAGTGCGCTGGCGGCCAGAACCGCGGCCAGTGCCGCGGTGACGAACGATCGGAGACGCACGTGGTCCTCCATTCGACAGGGACGTGTCGGGAAGGAGTGTGCCGGTGGTGACGCCGTGGTCACAGTCGGCTACCCCGTGCTCCGGTGTCGGGTGTGCGCCAGTCGCAACCGAGCTACCGCCGTCGCTGGGGAAGCCGCTCCGTGAGGGTCTCGCGCAGATCGTCGGGCAGTCCGTCAATCTCGACCAGCTCGGGCAGCAGACCCGGTTCGGTCAGGTACGCCCGGAACGCCCGCGCGATCGTTACCCCGTGCTCCGGGCGGTCCTCCACGGTGACCGGATCGCCGGCACACACCTCACCCGGCTCCAGCACGCGCAGGTACGCGCCCGGGCGGCTCGCCCGGCCGAAGGTCTTCACCCAGCGCGGCTCGCCCATCTTGACCTGGAACGTGACGCACGGGATGCGCCCGAAGGTCGGCTGGAGGACCAACCGTGGACCGATGCGCCACCGTTCGCCGATGACCGCGCCGTTGACGTCAACTCCTTCGGTCGTCAGATTCTCGCCGAAGAGCCCGTTGGACAACCGGCGGCTCAATCGCGCCTGCCACCAGTCGTAGTCCTCTCGCGCGTACGCGTAGACGGCCTGGTCGTCACCGCCGTGGTGCTCGATGTCGAAGATCTGGTCACCGACCAGGCCGCTGTGCAGCCCGGTCGTCTTGGGCCCCGGCGCCCGTACGGCCACCAGGCGATCGACCGGCTGTTTGTTGATACCCGTGACACCAACGTCCTTGGCCGGGTTGGGCTCGGGCACCGCCAGATTGACCGAGACAATTCTGCTCACGCCCGCAACCTAAACGCCCTGACGACCGTACGCCGAGCGATTTTCCGCCATCCGGTCGTGGAGCAGGTCCCGGCCAGGGGTAGGCGTTGGCGGTTGGCGGTGCTCGCCGGGGGTGGGGATGTCGTTGGTCGGGGCCCGACGGGCTAATTTGCTCGGATGAGTCTCCTCGATGACGTCGCGAGGCGTGACAGTTGGCGATGCTGGGTGTGCGATGAGGCGGTCGACGCCGACATGTCGGTGAACGACCCGCGTGGTCCCAGCGTCGACAGCCGCACCGCCGACAAGAAGGCCAAGGTCACCGAGCGACTGGCGCACCGCGCCTGCAACACCCGCAAGGGCGCGGTCAAGGTGGTCATCGCCTGGCCGGACCGGCTGCACGTGGTGGAACCCGCGCCACTGATCACCGTCGCCGAGCGACTCGAACGCAAGGGTGGCCGCGAGTTGGTCGCCCGCTGTCCGAGCAGGAAGGACGCCCAGGAGGCGGCGGACTGGTTGGTCGACCGGTTCTCGCGGCTGGTGCCTGGACTGCCGGTGACCGCAAGCGTCGACGCTGGAGGCGGACAGTATCTTGTCGCCCTAGCCGCCGGCCGCCGCTGACGGAGGCCCTGCCCACAGGCGCCGGGGATCAGCGCTTCGGGCGGAGGGTGTCGACCCGGGCGACCGATTGGTCGATGCGCGCCTCGGTCAGCTTCCCGCTGCGGACCAGCCCGACCACCACGTCCAGCGTCTTCGTGAAGATATTCGGTTCGTACACCTGTTGGTTGGCGAAGACGAGCAGGTCGACGCCGGCCTGCAACGCCAGGTGGACGGCCTCGGCGGTGCCGTACTGACGGGTGATGGCGACCGCCTGCATGTCGTCGCTGACCACCGGGCCCTGCCAGCCGAGTTCGCCGCGGAGCAGGTCCGTGATGACCTTCGGCGACAGCGAGGCGGGCCGGTTCGGATCCAGTTGTTTGTTGAGCACGTGCGCCGCCAACACCGAGTCCGCCAGACCAGCCCGGATCAGTCGTCGGAACGGCTCCAGCTCGGTGCGGTGCCAGGTGGAGCTGACGTCGACGACCTCGAAGTCGGTGTTGCCCGCGGCGCTTCCGATGCCCGGGAAGTGCTTGAGTGAGGTCTTGACGTTCGCGGCCCGGTGCGCCTTGATCTCCTCGGTGGCGTTGCTGACGACCACGTCAGGGTCGGCGGAGAAGCTGCGGTCGAGCGCCCCGATCGCCCGGCTCTCGGGGTTGATGTTCAGATCGACGACCGGCGCGTAGTTGAGGTTGACCCCGACCCGGGTGAGGCTGTCGACGAGTCCCCGTGCCCACTGGCGGGTCGCCGGCGCGGAGTTCTCGGCGCCGATCTCGGCTTCGGATCTGGTGGCGGGGAAACCGTTGCTCGGGTTGAGACGCGCGGTCCGCCCGCCTTCCTGGTCGATCGAGACGATGAGTCGGCCCGACGCGGCGCTCTTCAGGTCCCGGATCAGCGTGGTGACCTGCTGCGGTGAGCGGACGTTGCGGGCGGTGTCGGTCTCCAGGTCGCGGTCGAAGAGGATCACCCCGCCGAGACCGTCTCTGATCGCCTTGACGATCCAGTCGTCGCGGTTCACCCGGTCACCGCGGAAGCCCACCACGAGCAGACTCGCGATCTTGCGCCGCAGCGCTGCCGCGTCCGGCGTAGCGCTCGTCGTCGCGCGGGTCGGCTGCGGCGTGGGTACGGTGGACCGGGCCGCCTGGCAGGCGGTGAGCGCGGCCACGGCGGCCGAGCCGGCCCCGGTGAGCAGCAACCGACGAGGCAGACGTGATCCGTTCACGTCCGAACGCTATGCTCCGCCGTTCGTCGCCGACCCGCGAAACGCGAGCCCCTCACCCATCCGATGCCAGTGCGGGCCTGCTCCGCCTCGCGGCAGAGCAGGCCCGCACGTCATTCGGCGGTCCGGACCAGGGTTAGGCCGTCGCCACCCCGAAGAGGTGGATGACGCCGCCCTCGGCGGTGGTGGGCAGCGTGAGGCTGGCGAGCCGCTTGCCCGGTTGCAGGTCGATCGGGGCCGTCGCGAAGACGTACGTGGCCACCGGGTCGATGCCGCTACCCAGCACATCGCGGTACGTGGTGTGCACCGCCGTCACGTTGCCGAACGACGGCTGGTCGCCCCCGCCGCCCAGCGTCCAGTCGCTGAAGCCGATGGCAGCCTCCTGCGTCGTGCCGTCGGTGTAGGTAAGCGTCACCGTGCCGCTGGTGGCACCGAACGCGGCGCTGCCCAGCAGGCTCAGCTTGGTGTCGCCCTCGGCCGCTTGGACGCTGAGCACCTGGCCCCCGCCGCCGACCAGGATGTTGTCCGGGTCGCCCGGCGCCACGTTCGGCCAGGTGAAGTCGAACCCGTCGACCGACACGGTGGACCCCGGCTTCACCCCGGCGGCTTCGAGCGCCTTGGCGGAGTAGCTCCACCCTCCGGTGTCGAAGTTGGCCTGCGGGTTGGTGTCGTCGGCCGAGATGCCGTTGTTGTTGAGGTTCCACAGCACGCTGTCGCGCACGGCGACCGTCACCGGGATCTGCACGGTGGGCAGCGCCGTACCGGAGGTGGTGGTGGCGGTCACCGTGACGGCGTAGGCGCCCGGCTTGAGGTTGGCCGCCGCCGAAACGGAGAGCTCCCTGCTGCCCTGACCGTCGCCGGTCAGCTTGAACTCACCCTGCGCGGGAGTGACGGTCAGCCCGGCCGGCGCGCTGACCTTCCACCGCACGGCGGTGGGAGTGTCGGTGAGCGCCTGAACCTTGTACGTCGTACCCGAGGCGGTGCCCGGCTCGACCTTGAGCATCTGCAGGCTCGCACCGGTCAGGTACGGCCGCCGACCGTCGCCGTACGAGGGCGGGGCGTCATCGGGGGAGCTGCCCCACGACTTGTTGGGCTTGGCGCCGAGCGCGAAGTCGACGGTGCCACCCTTGTTGACGAGGGTGTCGGAGACCCAGCTCCGGTTCGACTTCTTGCCGTTCACCTTGACCGACTGGATGTACTTGTTCTTGGCCGAGGCGTCCGGCGCGTTGATCGTGATCTTGCGGCCGTGCCCGGCCTCGATCACGGCGCGCGGGAAGAGCGGTGCGGAGAGCACCAGGTCGGCCCGGCTCGGGTTCTGCGGGTACATGCCCAGCGCCGAGAAGACGTACCACGACGACATGGTGCCGGCGTCGTCGTTGCCCGGGATGCCGCCGGGGGCGTTGCTCCAGAGCTGGTCCAACACGGCCCGGACCGTCTCCTGGGTCTTGTACGGCACGCCGAAGTAGTTGTAGAGATACGGCGCGTTCATGTCCGGTTCGTTGGTGGGGTCGTACCGGGTGAGGTCGCGGGCCGAGAAGTCGAAGCTGCCGTCCGGGGTCCGGAAGAAGTCGTCGAGCCGCTGCTCGGCCGCCTTGTTGCCGCCCATGGCGCGGGCCAGGCCGGCGACGTCGGAATAGACCATCCAGGTGTAACGGGCGCTGCTGCCCTCGACGAAGCCGCTCTCGGTCGCCGGGTGGAAGGTGCGGTCCGCCCACGTGCCGTCGGCCTTGCGGGAGCGCATGTAGCCACCCTGCGGGGTCGCGGTCACGTCGAATACGTTGCTCCAGGTGCCCGACCGCTTGAGGAAGGTCCGCTGGTTCGCCCGGTCGCCGACCTGCCCGGCGAGCTCGGCGAGCGCGAAGTCGGCGACCGCGTCCTCCATCGTCTCGGCCGCGCCACCCCAGCAGGAGCAGCCGTCGGCCGGTACGTAGCCCAGCTCCAGGTACTTGTCGAGCGCGGGACGCTGACCGACGCACGCCACGTTGCAGCCAGCGCTGTCGGAGTCGTTGGCGTTCGGCACCGTCGCCGCGGTGATCAGCGAACGGAGGGCGCCCTTGACGTCGAAGTCCCGCCCGCCGAAGGCGTGGATGCCGGCGACCGCGGGGGCCGACGGGTCACCGGACATGACGCTCGTCTTGCCGTGCTGGAGCAGCCAGCGGTCCCACTCGCCGCCACGCTGGGTGGCGTAGTTGAACAGCGACTGCGCATAGTCGCTGCCCGCCTTCGGGTTGATCAGCGTCATCAGCTGCACCTGAGCGCGGTACTGGTCCCAGCCGGAGAAGGTGCCGTACTGCGCCTCCTGGCCCTTGGTCAGCCGGTGGGGCTTGCCGTCGGCGCCGAGGTAGCGGCCGTCCACGTCACTGGTGAGCGTGGGTTCGAGCATCGAGTGGTACAGCGCGGTGTAGAAGGTGCTGAGCTGGTCGGCGGTGCCGCCACCAACCTTGATCTTGCCCAGTGCGCGCTGCCAGTCCGCCGTCGCCTCCGCGCGGACCGCGTCGAAGGTCTTCTTCTGCGGGTTCTCCGCCCGCAGGTTGGCCTCGGCGTTGTCCGAGCTGAGGTAGGAGATGGCAACCTTCACGCCGACCTGGGTGGTGCCCTTGGCGAAGGTGACGTAGGCGCCGGAGCCCTTGCCCGGCACGGGGTTGCCCGCGTCGAGGCCGGTGCCGCCCGCAGCCGTCGAGGCGCCCGGCGTCAGGGTGCCGTCCTGCCACGTGCCGACCTTGGCGAAGGGCTGGTCGAAGTGGGCGGTGAAGTGCAGCGTGTACAGGGCCTTGCGGTTGTTCTCGCTGTGCGGGCCGCAGAAGTTGCCCGCGGTGACCGAACCGGTGACGGTCCGTGCCGCGGCGTCCACCCGTACGGTGGCGTCGGTGCTGCCGGTCTCCGAGTTTGAGGTGCGGAACAGCATGCTGGCGGGCTGGTTGGCCGGGAAGCCGAACCGGCCCGAGCCGGTGCGCGCGGTGCTGGTCAGCTCCGCCGATGCGCCACTGTCGAGGCCCACCCGGTAGTACCCGGCGCGCGCCGTCTCGTTCTGGTGGGAGAAGCTGCTCGCGTACGTCGCGTCGGAGGTGTCGACGGAGGGTGAGGAGGTGACGTCACCCACGTGCGGCATGATCGGAATGTCGCCGGCGCCGCCGTTGCAGCCGACCCCGTTGAGATGGGTGAGGCTGAAACCGCGGATCCGAGACGCGCCGTACTCGTAGCCACCGGGCGCCGGGGTCGAGGTCTGCTTGCCGGTGCTGGTCTGCGGGCTCCAGGCCAGCATGCCGAAGGGGCGTACCGCTCCGGGGTAGGTGTTGCCGAGGTTCGTGGAGCCGATCAGCGGGTTGACGTACGCGGCGGGGTCGGTGACCAACTGCGGAGCCGAGGCGGCCGAGGCCGGCGTGCCCGCGGAGACCGCCGACAGCGCCGCCACGGCCACGGCCGTGACAGCGGCGAAGGCTCGGCGTTTCGCGGTATGCGTCACGCGCGCCGATGTGTCTGACACAGTGTCTGCCCTTCGATTGACACCGTGTGCGGGAAGCGCGACGGGGGTCGCCCATCACGCTCCACTCCATGCGTGCCGGAGCCGCACACGGCTTTGACAACGTTGTCTAGTCCATCAGGGATGCTCGTCTCTCATCGAAGTCCTGTCAAGATCCCGATCGCGAGATCGGGTGGCGGGAGGTGTGGCGATGTTCAGCGGCGTGGGCGGGGATAGGCCAGACAGGGCGTCAGTCGCCCGCCGGGGTGAGTACCTCCAGCACGACCTCGCACCCGTTGGCGGTCTCCGGCAGGGCGGCCGCCATCTGTCGTAGCTGGGTGGCCGCATCTCGGACCAGGTAGGGCGCCGGCGACGATGCGGTTGCTTCGTGCATCGCCCGAATCGCCGCGTCCGGTTCGCCGCGCGCCACCAGCAACCGGGGCAGGTCGAGGGGGTGCAGTGTCGCGCGCAGCGCCATGGCGGCGTCTAGTTCGGCAACGGCTTCCTGGCGGTGGCCGGTCGCCAATAGCGCCAGCCCGTATGCCGCGTGTGCGCCCCCTTCGTCCGGACCCAGGTCCACGGCGAGATGACCCTCACGGACTGCGCCGTCGCCGAGGAGTAGGAGCAGCGACGTTTCGGACAGCTCGGCTCGCGTCGTCCAATACTCCGGCTGAATCCGTGCCGCCCCTTCCAGGTCCTCGTGTGCGGCCAATAGGTGGCCCAGCCGGGTTCGGAGAACGCCGCGTACATGACGCGCGTGGTGCTGCCCGGGATCGAGCGCCAGCGACTCGTCCAACGCGGCGATAGCCTCGTCGCGCCGCTGCGCCCGCCAGTGCACCAGTCCGTACGCGGCCAGGCAGCGTGCCGCCAGCGGCGGGTATCGCTCGGCCACGGCTGCCAGCTCCGCGAGGGCGTCCTCGTCGCGCAGCAGCTCGGAGGCACGCTCGGCCCACCGGAGCCGGAGCATCGCGGCGGCGTCGGTGCCCTCGGCTACCACGTCGACGGCCTTGTCTATCAACGCCAGCGCGGCATCGGTCCGGCCGGCATCCCAGAGCACGTCCTCGATGGCGAGTAGCCGTCGGTGCGGGAAGGCGCTAACGGGGTACCCAAGCTTGATCTGGGCCTCGCGCTGCAGCGCGTCGATACGTTCCGCCTCGCGGTCCAGTAGTCGAAGGCATCCGGCCCGCAGTCGGTGTGTCTCAGCCTCGTCGGCGGCGTCCGCCGGGGGGAGTGGGCCTGCGGCGAGCGCTTCGTCCAGCATGGACAGTGCCGTCGCCGGCCGCTCCGGCAGCGTACGTTGAGCTATCTCACGGTAGATCCGGAAGCGAAGAGCAGCGTCGCTGCGGAGGCCGCGAGCAAGGGAAAGCGCCTCTCGGGCAGCGCCGGTCGCCGAAGGCTGCGCGTGCATCGAGGTCAACAGCTGTTCGCCGTACGCGCTGGCGAAGCGCGCGGGATCACGTTCGGCCAGAACCCTGAGCACTTCGGTGCGTTCGTCGTTGATGTCGTAGGTAATGCGGGGCGGCGCATCATGCAGAGACCTGGCGTGCAGCATCTCGAGGGCGCTCGCGATTGCGGGCAGCGGGTCCTCGCCGGACATGGCTGCGAGCCGGAACTGAGAGTCCACGGTCGCGGCGGTCGCGCTCGCCCAGTCGCCATGGGCGAGGTGGATGGCGGTGACGTCCTCGCCCAGCCGCCGCACAGTGTCGCGGCCAGCCTCGGTGGTGTCATTGTCCCGGTACAGCTCGGCCGCCTCGACCAGCAGGGGGATCCGGCCGTGGGTCACGCCGACGTCGCGCAGGCAGATCGCCTGCCGGCGCAGCACCCATGCCATGTCCTCCCAGCCGAGCGCGTCGTCGGTACCGGCCTCGGACCGGACGATCCGCAGTTCGGCCCGCGACGCCTCCAGCGCTAGCTGGGGATACCCCATGCGATCGCCGTAGAGGGCCAGTGTGCCTACCGTGAGCCGGTCGCCGGGGGTGAACCGGACCGGGTCGGTGGCGCGTAGTCGTCCGAATACGTCGACCAGTCGTGAGACCAGCGCCTCGGCGTCTTCCGACGTCAGCCAGCTCCGGCCGGGATCACTACCGACGAGGTCACTCCAGCGCTTCACCAGGGATCTGTCGGAATACCAGTAGAGACCCGGGTTACGTCGGTTGGCAGCCGGGAGATCGGTCTTCAGGAGCATCGCCCGGTCGGTGGCGCCCCTTGCCGCGAGCGTCGTGGCCGCGAGCGCGGCGTCCGGTGCCGAGGGGCCCTGACCGGACACGGTCCTGGCCCAGCCGAGCTCCATGAGGGCATCTGGATATCGGCGCGCGGCCGGCCGCCCTCGCCGGCGTAGCCGGCGGACCGGCCGGAGCCGTTCGAAGTCGGCGCGAGCGAGGGCGAACTGCTCCGCCGCCTTCTGTGCCTGGCCGCAGGTCTGCAGGGCTTCGGCGCACGCGAGCCGGGCGAAAGCGCGCTCGCGGCGGTCGCCACCGCGCAGCGCCAGGCCCTCGTCGCCGGCGAAGGCAGCGATGACCGCCGCGGCGAGGTGGGTGCGGCGCCGCAGCGACGGGCTCCACCGGGCACGTGCGCGGGCCTCGCCGAGGTTACGCTGCGCCTCCTCCCACTCGCCGTCCGAGGCATCCACCAGGGCAATGAGCAGCAGGGGCGGCACCTCAGCCCGGCCGAGGACGGCCTCCTCGAAGGCGGCGTGAGCGCACACCCGGGCCAGCTTCGAACAGCTGAGCGCGTACGCCAGCCAGGCGGCTTCCATCAGGATCGGCCGGCGGCACATCGTCGTCTCGGCCGGATGGTCGGCCAGGACACTGAGGTATTCGTCCAGGGCGGCCGCGAAGTTTCCCTGCGCACGCAGACTCCGAGCGCGTTCGAGGGGCTCGCCTGCGTGCCGGCATCGTGTCAAGGTGTGCTCCGCTCGACATCTCGGGCCCGACGGGCGGCCGGCGTCAGCACCGGCACCGGCGGCAGCAGCAGGCCGTGCCGATCGAGCGACGACGCCTCGCGGACGTCCTCGGGCGTGACGAAACGCTCGCCACGCCGTGCTGCCCGTTCGCACGCTGCTCGCGTGCCCGGCCCGCGCGCCGGATCGGCGGCCGGTTCCTCGCCTCCCACGGCCCGGCATAGATGCTCCAGGTCGACACCCCATTCGCCGGCGGCATCGGCCCTGCGCCGAGCGTCGGCGAGCGTCGCACGAGCCGCGCGGCTGACCCGCACGGTGCCGCGACTGCCGGGTACGGGGGAGAGCAGGACCTTTCCCTGGTACGCGTCGGCTCCGGCGGCGAGGTGTTCCACGTCGAGGACCCGGCCCGGCCCGGCCTGCGCGAGGTCCAGCGCGTGACCGATCGCGAGCCAGGCCGGCAGGGTGAGCCGGTGCTGGTGAACGATCTCACCGGCGGTGAACAGTGGACCGGTGCGGTCCTGCAGGACCGGCCCGGCAAATGCGGCGTCGGCGCGCACGCGGACCTCCTCCAGGTCGGCGCCGCCGGCCCGCATGACGGCGGCGCCGGCGCCGCACGGATTCGCGACCACCGCCATGAGTAGGTGGGTGGCGCGGACGCGGGTGGCGCCGAGCCTGATCGCGATCGATGCTGCGTCGCGGACGAGGACGGCTAGTGCCGGATCGAGAGCTTGTGAGGTGGTTTCGGATCGGTGGTACCACGAGCCGACCAGCGTCCACAGGTCCTCGGCGGCCAGGCCGACGCCGGCGAGGATCTCGGCGCAGTCGCCGTCGCGCGTGACTGCGAGCACCAGGTGTTCCGCCCCGACGTGACCGTGGCCAAGTTCGCGGGCCTTGTCGAGCGCGAGGAGCAGGGTCCAGCAGCGGCCGCCGGCCGCCGCCATCAAGGACGCCATCCACGGCGGGTCCGCCGGAGGCGGCTCGACGGCCTCCACCTCTGGCATCGGTTTCGGCGGGGCGGGCGGGTCCGCGGCCACTGCCACGGGCGGTCCCGTCCGGGCGGCCGGTGCCGCATCGTGCAGCTCGACGTCGGGTTCGATGTCGAGCCCGGGCACGAGCCGATGCCTGGCCGCGCGGAACGTCTCCGGGTCTTTGGCGGCCAATCTGTCGAACAGCGCCTCGGCTCGGGCGTGGGCACCCGCAGCCTGCTCGCGCTCTGTCGCGGTGACCGGCCACGGCGAGCTGATCGGCGGCTCCGTGCTGCCGGAGATGCTCTGTGACGTGGCCGCGATCTGCCGGCGCAGGCGCAGCCATTCCACCTGCCGGCGATGGTCGGTGAAGGTGTGCAGCCCGAGATCGGCGAAGCGCCGGGCCCGCTGGAGCCTCTCCGCGGCCTTGGCGTCCCTGCCGTGGCGGTGCTCGAACTGCGCCCGGATCAGCAGCATCCGTGCGCCGGTCAGGTTCTCGTCGAGGTACCAGGCCAGGTTGGTGGCGAGGTCGGCCGCCGCACTGTCTTCGGCGGAGAGCTCCTCGTCTCTGGCCAGCACCGCTGCGACCTCCCCGGCGACGGCGAGGGTGAACAATCGCCAGGCGTACTGGTGCTGGGGCGGAACCCGAACGGCGCCGTCCGAACGCCGGAATTCCGCCGCGTCGAGCTCCAGCTCATGGCGTACCGAGAAGAAGGCACGCTCGGCGCCCTCCCCGTCACCGGCCGCCAGCAGCCGCCAGGCCGCGGAGAGCGTCAGCCGATGCCGTTCGAGGGCTTCCCGTAGGGTCAGTTGTTGCTCGCTGAGGGCATCGGCGAGCTCTCTGGTGAGCTCGTCCGGGGTTCTGATCCGGCGGCCTGCCAGACGTATCTGCGCCGCTGTCCACCGCACGTACCGCTCGGTGGCCCGGTTCGCCTGCGTGAGGCGCTGGGCTTGGCGGAGGCTACGGGCTGCCTGGTCGAGGTCGCCAAGCTCGGCGTACGCGGCCGCCCGGGTGGCGTGGGCGCGTACGGCGATGACCGCTAGCCGGCCGGTCGGATCGCGGGGCACTCCGCGCAGCACGGCCGCGCCTAGCTCGGCCGCGAGCGTGCAGTCACCAGCGGACCGGGCCGCCTCGGCCGTCCGGAGCAGGAGAGTTCGATCGCACGACGATTCGGCTGGATGGTCAGCGATGATCGCGAGATAGCCGTCGGTCGCCCCGTCGGCGAGCCCGATGCCGGCTAGCCGGTCGGCGGCTTCGATGCGCTCAGCCAGGCCGTGTCCGCAGCGCAGGCGAGGTGCCGCGGGCGGTAGCGTGATGCGCCGTTTGCGTGCGCGTGCCCACCGCGCGAAGACGGCCTTGAACCCGAGGTCCCACCCCAGGCGGCAGGCGGCGGCCCAGAGTAGGTACCGATAGGGAATCTCCAGCCACATCAGACTGGCGGCAGTCACCAGCAGGCCGACGATCCAGTGCCGGGGAACGCTCGCATAGACCAGCACGACGACGCCAGCGCGCCACCAGCCCAGGTTCTGGAGACACGCGGCGGCGAGCAAGGGCAGCGGCAGCCACCGCACCAGGTACGACAGGATGATCACGGCGTGACCCACCCTGTTCCCACGTACGCCAGCGCCAGCCACAGCACGGGGTAGGTGCGCTGCCCGTCGCGCCAGCGGGCGAGTTCGGCCAACTGCACCCGGCGCAGCTCGCTCACTGGCGCCGTGCCGGACGAGAGGCCCGCGATGAGCCCGTCGGTCATCCGCTTGAGGTGCGTGCTGGCGTAGACGGTGTACAGGGCGCAGCACACGTGGGAGGCGCCGGCCAGGACGACCGCCGATCCGAGGCCGAGCCACTCGCTCGCCGGAGTCTGTCCCGCGATCAAGCTCGGCGGAGGCCCGATGCCGATGCTGCCGCAGCCGATCAGTACGACCCGCTCCGGCATATCGAAGGCCCGGTTGGCCGCATCTCCGGAGCCACCGCCCTCGTTGCCGGCCCCGGTGCCGACCAGATCGCTCATGGTGAGCCGGTCTACCGGGCCCGGCTCGGCAGCGGTGAGACGCAGCCCGCCAGCCGCCGTGTTGCCGGGCACCGCGTCGACGTGGCCGATCAGGGTCAGCAGCCAGGCACGGTCCTCGTTCATGGCGTGTAGCAGGTCGCGGCACTGCTGTTTGGTCAGCGGGCCACGGACGATTCGGTCGACACCCTCCGGACGTTCGAGGACCCGCATGTCGTCGTCGCCGTGCGGGGCGACAATCGCCAGCCGGGCTGGCCACCCGCCCGGCGTCGGGCCGGTGCGCGATCTGCGCGCCGCGTGTACGACACCCCAGGACGGCATGTGCACAACGGCCGCGCGTTCGATGACTCGCAGGTCGCGGTGAGGTGCCAGCGGTAGCCCTGCGACGGGCAGATGCCCGAGCGCGGTCGGCAGCGAAACGACAAGCGTGGCGTCGCCCGCCGTGCGGTGCAGGCCCTCGGCCAGCGGCCGGGGCAGGAAGGCAGCCGCGACCCGGGCGAGTAGATCGAGTTCCGCCTGCGGTCCGGCCGAGCGACCCAACGCGCCGGCCACGACGCGGTCGCGGACCTGTTCGGCATCTTCGCCGGGACGGCTGAACGGCAGGGCGTCGAGCAGATCACCGTACGCGGCCGCCGCCGGCGTGCCCTCCGAGAGGGGGATGCGACCGTGGCTCCACCGACCGGCCGGGTCACGCACGGCCCAGTAGCAGTCGTCGAGGACGGTGACGGCGCTCCAGTACCACGTCCGCGGTCCAATGGCGCTGAGCTCGCGGTCCAAGCCGATCTCGGCGATCTTCGGGTCCAGGCTGGGCAGCCGCAGGTTGGACCCGATGCGCACCCGCGGCGGCTGCCGTACCGGGCTCAACCCCTGCAACGCGGCCACTGTGGCGACTTCCTCGGCGACCTCGGCGCTATCCGCGCCGCCGACATGCTCGACGTCGTCTGCGGTAGCGTCCAGAGCGGCAAGAGCCGAGAGGGTACGCGCGTCGGCCACCGCGGGCAGGACCTCTCCCCGCGTCAGCTCGATGATCTCCGCAACCAGGGCGCTGTCACCGCCCGCGCTGGCCATCGCCAGGGTCGTGCTGTGCGCGTCGAGTTGAGTCCGGCTCCATGAGTCACGCCAGGCTGCCGACGGCAGCATGTACCGCCCGTGCTGCGCGGCGGTCAGGGCCGATCCGGCCTGGATCAGGGCGGTCGTGCCCTCCCCGGCCGCATCGTCCAGCTTGGCCAGCAACAGCCGCCCGGTCGTCGCCGCGAGCGGCCGCGTGCCGGCGTCGAGCATCGCCAGCGCGGTGACCACGTCTCGGCGCGGGTCGAGCCGGGCACGGTCCTGGCGTTGGAGTTGCACACTGGCCCGCAGCAACAGGTCGTTCGCGGTCTCGTCTCGACTGCTGAACATCGCGGTTCGCCCGTCCTCGCCACCGACCAGCTGTTCCAAGCTGACGGCGGCTTCCTCCAGCAAGCCGTGCGTAATCATCAGCCGGACCAGCCACATCTCGGTGAGATGCAGCAGATCGAACTGGCGACGTCGGACGGCCATCAGGCGGTAGTGGTGTATCAGGCGGATGGCCTCCTCGAACGGCGCCGCCACGACGTACTGCTGCGCCTCGGCAAGCAGCAGCTCACGGGAGTACCGGCGACACGATCGCGGCGTCAGCAACTCGATCGCCTCCCGCCGCCACCGCCCGGCCTCCGGGTTGCCGGTGACGGCCAGCAGACTCGCGAGCTGGGCGAGACACCACCCGCGGACCGTGTCCGGCATCGGGCGCTCCCGAGCGGTCGCCCGCGCGGCGAGGGCGAGAGCGTCCTCGATGTCGCCCTTGTCGAGTGCGAGCAGGGATCGGCAGATCTCCACCATCGGCTCAACGGCTGCCGGCAGATCGTCGCAGCGCGCCACGAACGGCTCTGCCACACCGGCCCGGGCAGAGGTGGCGAGGTCGACGGCGTTGGCCAGCCGGGTGGAGCGTCCGGTGACCAGCAAGCGGATCCGAATCGGCAGCGGGACCATGCCGAGGATCGGCCCCCGAGCCCACCATGGCTGTCTGAGCATCCGTGCCACGTCGCGGTAGAGGAACAGAAGCCACTGGAGCGAGACGGCCAGTAGGCAATACCACCACCCGCCGGGGTCGACAGAAACCGCACCGGCCACCGTCAGAACGACGAGGACGACCGATGGCCGGTCGCGCCGGCCGACGAAGAGGAGCGCCACCGCAAGAATCGCCAACTGGACCGCAGCACGGTCATCGATCGGCCGTAGGAGCAGAACCAGGCCCGCCAATACGCCCAGCGCGGTGCCGATCCGGTACAGCGCTGGCGCTGCGAGGGTGCCGAGCAGAGGCCGCACCCAGTCGGACTGGAACCAGCCGAGAACACGCCGGCCGGTTCGCGCTGCCCGGATCGTGCGACGGGCGCTCAGCGCCTGCAACAGGGTTTCCACCGCGTGCAGGAGCCCCGACGAGCGTGCGGCGATCACGACATCGACGTACGTGGACAAGTCGTCGAGCTCGCGTCCCCGGGCGGCGTACTGCCGCAGCCAATCCGCTGCCTCCGTCTCGGCGTCGGGAAGAGCTGCCCGCCGGTCAGTCCCCATCGTCAACCCCCAGCCTGCGCCGAAGCATGCTCTCCCCGGCACTCCTGGTCGCGCGGCGGATGTCACGCAGGGTGGTCTCGGGCTTGCCGAGGTCGACCCGCTTCATGCAGAGCTCGTACCACGAGCTGACAGCTCCGGCGGCGACCGTCAGGACGAGAGCGATCGCCACCGGCGTGGGGCACAGGACCAGCGCGACTGCGGTAAACGCCAACCATATCGTCGTCCGCAGATTTGTCGGCGTGCCGAACACGGGTGCCAGAACCAGGTATAGCCACCAATCCATGCCGTAACGCAGCGCGACGAGCAGAGTGGCGATCACCAACGCTTGGTGGGCCAAATGGAACCGGGCCCAGCGCCTGGACCGGACCATGCCGTACGGAGACGATGTGGCGTTGGAGCCCGCCGGCATCCGGGTGTCCAGGAGCCGTTTGACCACGGCCGACCGGCTGCGATTCGTTCTGGTCTGCAACTCGGTGATCTCGGGTGTCTCCGGTGCGAGAAACACCTGCTGCACCGGTGACGGCGCGAACGCACGGTCCTCTGACGTCATGTTCCGGCTGGCGCGCGCGACCCCCGTACGCAAAGTGTCAAGATCGATCCTTGCGCGGCGCAGCGGTGCCAGTTCGACGTCGTCCAAGCCCGCGAGCGCTGCGGTGAGGTGTACCGAACCGATGACGTCGTCTCCGGCGCGTCGGCGCTCCCCGTCGGCGCGGGCAAGGAGGGTCTTCATCCGCTCGTTGCGGGCCTCCGGGCCGAACTGTGCTTCATCAGGCGAGGACCACGCGTCGAGTAGGCCGCGCGGCAGGATGCCGACGGCTGCCAGTGCCGCACTCGCCAGGCTGCCCGGCGCCGACAGGACCGCGATTGCGACGTCGGAGAGCCGGGGTGCGAGCTCTCCGCGACAAGCCGCGCGGCTGCGCGCGACGGCGAGTGCGCCCGACACCACATGGTTCACCTGGTAGGCGCCCCACGACTCCGGCACCGTTGCGGTCACGATGACGCTCCTGCGGGCGGTCCGGTAGTAGGCGGCACTGCCGGATCGGGCACCACGTAGGTGACCGTGAGTAGGACGATGCGGCGAGCGCTCACCGACACGGCGTTGACCGACGGGAGGACCACGGCGTCCGGATCCTCCGCCGCCCGGTACAGGATCTCACCACTCAGGGTGAGCTCACGATCCCCGCTCTCCACCGGAGCCTTGCTGTAACTGTGTAACCGGCCCGCCACATAGGTGCCGTCGTCAAGTGCGCAGCCGACGTGGATCGTCGACTCAGGATGCTCGTGGAACAGCAGCCACCACGCTGACTGCTGCTCGCGGACGCGGCGCGCACGATCGCGGCGCTGGCTCAACCATCGGGCCGGCAGGCGCTTCTCCCATGGTTCCAGCCCGAACAAGATGGCGATAGCGATGGCCAGTCCGAGGAAGGCAAGCAGCCACCAGGTGACGAGGGCGAGATGCGCGGCGCTGTACTGCGCCGGGTCGAGCAGGATCATGGAAAGGTTCGGGGTGCGTAGTGAATCCACGACGGTCACCAGGCCCAGGGTGGCAAAGGCGACAAGGTCGATGGCGACGCTGGCAAACACGATGGAGAGTAATTCCTGGACAGCGGTGTCCACTCTCTCGGGCCGCCGACGGAGCATGAGTTTGTGGTACACGTAACCGGGAAGCGCGAAGACGATGGTGAGAAACAGGCCGACGATCGTTGTGGGCATCCGCACTCCACATCAGCGACTCACAATGTGACGTACAGTAGGGTCGAATGACCGTGCTGTCCATAGCTCTCGAAGGCGGCAAATGTCCGACGATCAGCGAATCAGCAGCGACACTCCGACACCCGCCGACGATCTTCTGGACGAGGACGACGACCTGGGCGGCTCGCTGGGTCAGACTCCGGTTTCGTCCCAGCGGCCGCCCACCTCTTCCGCGGCCCCACCGCCCCTGCCGCCGCGCAGCAAGCCCTCCGAACCGCCTCCGCGCTCCAGGAAAGGCCGCTGGAGAGGGTGACTCCTGAGCAATGCTCACGTCTGGCTGGCGAGGGGTTCGGCGCGGTGTCGCTCATCGGTTCGTCATGTGGATGGCATTCCTCGAAGCCGAGTGCCGTGATCTGCCCGAGAGTCGGCTTGTCCGCGAACTTGCCTGGCCCGGGGCGTCCAGTCGTGTTCCCGATGCTGTCCGAAAGTCCTATGTCGATCTTTCTTGCAACCGCGACAATCGATGCGGAGATAGCGTCACTGCGGGCAGCGTCTTCGACCGGATTTGCGCCTGCCTGCCAATCATAAGCCGAGAGGAAACCAGTGAATAAAGGCCGAACCTGGTTTGTTGTCGAGCAGTTGATCGGCACCGAAGACTGGAACAAGAAAATCGGAACTCTGGCAGGATGTGCGAGTCTGGCGCCGATCCGCCTGCGAGAGGTTTTTGACAGCGACACGCGCGACGTGTTGGTTTTCGCACCGGACCGCGTTCTCGTGGTTCAGCCGAAGTCCAGCAAGAAGCTCGGGCTGATCTCGGGCCTGATGGCGGCGATCGGGAGGACCTCCGGCCTGGGAAGCGTGCGGTCCGTCCCCAAGGCAGACGTCATCAGCTTCTCGATCCGGCGTGGAGTTCGCGGGGTGCTCGACGGCACCGGCGATCTGGCGACAGCCGTGGTCGGTGTCCGGAATGGCGTCTCGGGCGGCAAGATCGAGTTCGTGATCGATACGGCGGTGATACCCATCGGCGACGTCGAGAAGAATGTCAATGATTGGCTCGCAGCGGCGACCTGAGGTGAGTGGGGGGTCGTCGGCGACGGCACGTCATCTCGTCTTGTCAGGCAGGGGTGCTCTCCGCCGTATCCCGGAACGACGATCCTCCCAAGCCGGCTCCTGACTCTCCGTCCCCGACCGAGAGGAAGCGGGCGTCAATCTCTCGCGCCTGGCGAGCCCGTCCCAGCGCACGCAGGTGTGCACTGACCGACCGCGCGGAGCGCCTGGTGTCGACGTGGTGCGGGCCGAGCACTCGTACCCTGCGGTCAAGCGTTTCCTGGCCGAGGACGAGCGCCTGCGCCGTGTGCCCCAGGCGGTACAGGACGGCCGCCGTTTGAGTGGCCGACAGCATTGTGTACGGGTGGTCATCTCCGAGCGTCCGTCGCTGACGGGCGAGGGTGTCCCGATGCAACTCCAGCGCCTCTGCGGGATGCCCCGACGCCGCGAGCTCCTCGGCGAGGTCGCCGGCCGAGAGCAGCGTGTGTGGATGGTCCTCGCCCAGCACACGACGGCGGCGGGCGACCGTGTCCCGGTGCAGGGCTAGCGCCTCCTCGTGACGGCCCAGCGCCCCCAGGGTCAGCGCGAGGTTGTGGGCGGCGCCCAAGGTCAACCCTCGGTCCTCGCCGAACATCACCCGCAACCGCGACAGCGTGTCCTCCAGCAGTGCCCGCGCCTGCTCGAACGGTGGGGAGGTCTCTGGTGCGGACACCCCAAGCCGGTACAGACACAGCCCGAGGGTGCAGGCTGAGTTGAGCGTGTCCGGATGGTCGTCGCCCAGCACCCGCCGACGACGGCGCAGCGTCTCCTCGGCGATCTCGTGGGCCGCCTGAAGGTGGCCGAGCTGTGAACGAGCGTCCACCAAGCTGTGCGCGGCCCGTAGCGTCGCCGGGTCGTCAGGCCCGAGTCGGCTGCGCCACTGCTGGTAGAGGTGTTCGGCGAGATCATGGCCGGTCTTCAGGTCGCCGCGCCCGCGCAGGTACCAAGTTGCCTGGATGGCGACATCGCGGAGGTCCGGGTTCGTGCTGGCGCCCGGATCGACGGCAAGGAGATGCGGTAGGAAATGTGCCCAGTAGGGCCAGGAGGTTGGCGCGTGACTGGGGCCGGGTGCCGCAGCGACGAGGAGGGCTCCGATCTGGCTTCGGGCGACGGCCCCCGTCTCATCGTTGGTGAGGTCCCGGACGATGGCCAGGGTCAGGCGGTGCAGCTGTGGCCCGACCGGCCCGACCTTGGCCAGTCCATACCGGACCAGGAGGCCGAGCGACCGACGGATCGCCATGGTGGAGGCCGCGACGGAGGCCAGCGGCTCGGAGAGGACACCGACGGGGGCGGCGGTGAAGATCTCCATGGGTACGGGTTCCGGTGCGAGCAATGCGCAGAGTCGCAGCAACTGTGCCGCGGCCGGATCCTTGGCGGTCAGCCGGTCCAGCGAGATCTGCACCGTTGCGGCAAGTGTCATCGGGTAGGACGGGGGCTTGCCCTCGGCCATGACCTGCGCGACCTGCTGGACGAGTTCTCGCAGGTACTCGTCGGCGGTCATCGCCGTCTCGCCGATCACCCCGGCTGCCTGAGCCACTGCCAGCGGGAGGTCACCGACAGCGTCGGCGACGCGATCGGCCGCCGCCTCGGTCAGCTCGGGGGCCAGTCGGCGCAGCAGCGCCACGGACTCTGTCCGCTCGAACACATCCACGTCCAGAAGTGTGGCCACCTGCCGCCACCCGGGGTTGCGGCTTGTGATGATCGTGTGACCAGAGCCTTGCGGCAGCCACGGTACGACGTCCTCGGGCGCCTCGACATTGTCGAAGATGATCAGCCAGTGGTCGCTGTCGCGGAGGTGGTGCAGGACCTGTCGGGCGGTGGTGGCGGTGTCTGGTGCGGCGGTGACCCAACCGGTGGAGAGGCCGAGGGCGGTGAGTTGCTCGCCGATGAGGCCGCTCTGCTCGGCGTTGATCCACCACGCCAGGGCGTAGTCGCCGGCGAACCGGTGGGCGTACTCCACCGCGAGGGAGGTCTTGCCGACCCCACCGAGGCCGTGCAGGGCGAGTACCGCCACCGGGCTACCCGCATGAAGGTGATCATGCAGCGCGGTCAGCAAGTGTTCCCGGCCGGTGAAGCCGGCGATGCGGTTGGGGATGTTCCACACCCGTGCCATCCCGTCGGCCCGGGGAATGTCGCCCGGCTCCAGCCGCCGACGGACACTGTCGACAGGTGGTGTCGGAAGGGCACGCTTGACCGCCCCCTGCTTTGCCCACTGGGTGAGCGGGGCGGCGACCAGCGCGGCCGCCAACGCGGCCACGGTCGCCGACGTCTCCACGTCGAGCCCGAAGCCCAACTGGCAGCCCAGCCAGACCAGAGCTACGGCAAGCACACTGAGGAGGCTGGCCGCCGTCCAACGATGCGCCTGGGTCATCCGCTCTCCCCACGGGTGTCGACTTCGCCGCCCATGCGGCTTCACCTCACCACACCGTGACCACCGACTCCACCCTCCGTCCTGCTCAGGATTCGAACTACTGAGGACGGATGCTGCGCCAGCGCGACCCGCTACCTGGCCAGGGACCGGCTCGGTGCGACCACAGCTACTGCAGGGCGGTCCTTACCGCTGACTGCTGCCGCGGCGGCGCTGATGAGGATCGCCAGCCGTTTCTTTCGGCGAAGGGGTGGCTCCCGGTCGGGCGGAGGTGGGCATTGGCTCCGGGGTGTGGTGGATAGTCGGCGTTTGCATTGACGGCCACCGTCACATATGCGCACTCGTATATGTGGCGGTGGCGCGTTCAGTCGCTCATCTGCCACCCCTTGGCGGGCGTCGGAACATCGGTTACGTTGAGACAGGCCGCCGTCACGAAGAGTTTTTCGGTGAGGTGGGAGTGGCGGCGTCCGTGGCACCACGACTCACGTGAGGAGTCGCATTGCCCCTTCACCTGTCTCCGCGAATCGGTCCGGAACTGCGGTCGGCACTCGCCGAAACCGTCCTGCTGGCGCAATTATCCGACGCGTTGGGTTCGCCACTCGGAGTGGTTCTTCCGCAGCAGTTGACAGGCAACGTCGTCGCATTCCGCTCGGTCTTTTCCGCCCATCGCCTGTCCGGCCAGATCTATTACGCGCACAAGGCCAACCGATCCAATGCCCTGGTACGCGAACTCGCCGCCACCGACGCGGGCATCGACGTGGCGTCGCTCGCCGAGCTGCAGCACGCGCTCGGTGCCGGCTTCGTGCCGCAGCGGATCGTGGCGACCGGGCCGAAGAACCAGGAGTTCCTCTGGCTCGCGGCCCGCACCGGAGTCATCGTCAGCGCCGATTCGGTCGCTGAGTTGGCGGCGCTGGCCGCTCTGGTCAGGGATCGGTCATTGCCGCGCGTACGGGTGATGGCCCGTCTGTCGGGTTTCACCTCAGCGGGCGTGCAGCTCAACAGCCGGCGCAGCCGCTTCGGGGTGTCGGTCGCTGCGGCGAGTGAGGTTCTCGACGTGATCGAGAAACATGCCGACGCCCTGGACCTGGTCGGGGTGGCGTTTCACCTCGACACGATCGGGCTGCCGGAGAAAGTTGTGGCGTTGGAGGGCTGCCTCGGCGTCCTGGACGAGTGCCGCCGGCGTGGGCTGCGTCCTTGGTCGGTGGACATCGGCGGTGGATTCGGTGTCGACTACCTCGCTGACGGCGCGCAGTGGGAGCAGTACACCTCCGCGCTGACTGAGGCGGTGCTCGGTAGGCGGGCGCCACTGACCTGGAACGGGCACGGTTACGGGTTACGCGCCGAGAACGGTCACGTTCGGGGCTCGTTGAACCTGTACCCCGCTCACCGGCCCATCTCCGGACCCGCGTACCTCGATCGGCTGTTGCGAACAACTGCGCCCGAGCAGCGTCGTCCACTCGGGACACTGCTGTTGGACAACATGTACGACCTGCACGTCGAGCCGGGTCGGGCCCTGCTCGACCAGTGCGGCCTGGTCCTGGCCAGCGTTCTCGAGGTACGCGAGGACGCCAACGGCGACACGATCGTGCGCCTGGACTGCAACGCCCGTGATGTCAGTCTTGAGGAGCACGGAGTCCTGATGGACCCGGTCGTCGTGCACCGGACGACTCCGGCCGGTCCGGGGCCCGCAGGGGCGTACCTGTTCGGCAATCTGTGTCTCGAAGCGGATCTCATCACCCGACGCAAGGTCTTCCTGCCGTCCCTGCCCCGCATCGGTGACCTGCTGGCCTTCGTCAACACCGCCGGCTACCTGATGGACTTCAGCGCCACGCAGGCGCTGCGCCAGCCGATCGGCCGCAAGGTCGCGCTGTACCGCGACGACGGCGCATGGCGGTGGTGCCTCGACGAGCAGTACTGGCCCGTTCACCATCCCGTGGAGGCACCATGAGATTTGAGACGATGACCGAGGCCATCGGCAACACCCCGCTGGTACGCATCGACCCCGCCGTGCACGGTCTGCGCAACATCGACCTGTACGCCAAGATGGAGCTGCTCAACCCGTTTGGCTCGCTGAAGGACCGCGCCGCCTGGAACATGGCCCGACCTCTGCTCACCCAGGCCGTCGAGCGCGGTGACACCGTCGTCGAGTTGTCCAGCGGCAACACCGCCAAGGCCCTCGCCGTCATCGCCGGCATGCACGGGCTCACATTCAAGAGCGTCACCAACCGCATGAAGGTCGCCGAGATCAAGGACCTGCTGCTACTGCTGGGCGCGGAGATCGACGAGCTGCCCGGGCAGGCGGAGTGCCTCGACCCTACCGACACCGACGACCCGCTGACCAGGATGTACCACCGGCTCGCCGGATCGGGCGGCGGCTATCTGCACACCGACCAGTACTTCAACGAGCTCAACGTCGACGCGCACCTGAACGGCACCGGCCCGGAGATCGTTAAGGACCTCGACGGACGAGCCCCTGACTACTTCATCGCCTGCATCGGAACGGCCGGCTCCTCCACCGGCGTGGCGGCCGCGTTGCGCCAGCACAACCCCGACGTACGCGTCGTCGGGCTGGTGGCGCACAAGTCCGACTTCATCCCGGGCATCCGCACCATCGACGAGGTGCACGAGGTCGGCCTCTTCGACCCCGACGTCTACGACACGGTGGAGACGATCACCGCCGACGACGCCATCGATGGTTTGCTGACCCTGGTACGCCGATGCGGCACGCTCGCCGGGCCGACCGGCGGCGGTGCCTACCAGGGCGCCGTACGCCATCTGCGCGCCGTCGACGCGCAGCTCGCCGAGCGCCGTAGCGCGGTCTTCATCGTCTGTGATCGCGTCGAGAGCTACCTGAGCTATCTGCGGGAGCGGCGTCCCGAGCTGTTCGGCCGGGCGCCGCGGCGCAACTCGCTGCGCACGGTGACCGACGCGGAGGTAGGGCAGGCGGCCACCGTGGATGTCGCGGAGGCGCAGCGGTGGATCACCGAGCGTCGAGGGCTTGTTGTCGACCTACGCAGCCCGTTCGCGTACCAGGCGCTGCACATCGACGGCTCGATCAACATCGTCGACGAGCTCTTCGCCGAGCTGCTGCACGGCGGGCTACCGTTCGGTCGCCGCCAGCCGGTGCTGCTGGTCTGCCCGGTGGGGGAGAAGTCCGCCCGCTACGCCGCTCTGCTGACCCGGATGGGCCATCCAGACGTGCGCTCGCTCGACGGCGGCATCATCGCCTGGCGCGACGCCGGCGCCGAGCTGGTGCGCGACTGACATGGATGTCCTCGACGAGTTGCGCCCGTGGCAGGAGACGTTGCGCGGTCAGTTCCCGCTGATTACCGCAAACCCCGACGTGGCGTACCTGGACAGCGCCGCCACCTCGCAGAAACCGCAAGCGGTCCTCGACGCTGTCCTGGCCTATCTGACGACGGGCAACGCCAACGCCGCCCGGGGCACGTACCCCTGGGCGAACCGGACCACCACCCGCATCGAGCAGGCCCGCGACCGGCTGCGCCGATTCCTCGACGACCCGGCGCCGCAGCGTTCCGGCGTGCACTTCGTCAGTGGCACCACGGAGGGTCTGCGCGCCGTCGCCCGCGATTGGCTCGCGCCGCAGTTGCGCGACGGCGACGAGGTCATCGTGCCGTTCGCCGATCACGCCGCCAACAACGCGCCCTGGCTGGAAGTCGCGGAGCTGCTGCGTCGCCAGGGCGCTTCGATCGGCGTGCGAGCGATGCCCTACGACGCCGCGCACGACTACGACGTTGGCCGACTCGCGGCGATGATCAACGACCGCACGCGTCTGATCGCCGCGACCCACGTGCACCACGTCTATGGCAACGACATGAACGTGCACAGGCTGCGCGTGGCAGCCGGCCCGACCGTCCCGATCTGCCTGGATGCCGCGCAGGGCGTGGGGCACCTGCCGCTGTCCACCGCGACGACCGACGTCGACTTCGTGGTGTTCTCTGGGCACAAAGCGATGGCGCTGCCAGGCACTGGCGCGATCTGGGCGCGCAATCAGCGCGGTCCGGCGTACGCGACGACCGGCTGGAACGGCTCACCCAACACCAGCGGCATCATCAGCCTGGTCGCCGCGCTGGACTGGCTCGACGCCGCCGGCCTGGATCGCGTCGCCCGGTGGAACACCGCGCTCGGCGCACGGCTCACCGACGGGCTACGCATGCTCTCCAACATTGAGGTGCTGGGCTGTCAGAGCAGCCTGGCCGCCGATGCCCCGACGCAGCAGCGCCAGGGGATTGTGGCCTTCCGTCACCGCGACATCGGCTCGAACGACCTCGGGTTCATCCTGGCCGCGCACGGCCTTCTGGTCCGCGCGGACGGTCACTGCCAGGGCGACCAGGGCGAGAAGACCGCATCGGTACGGGTGAGCATGCACGTCTACAACACCGTTGCGGAAGTGGACCGGCTCCTGTCGGTCCTGGGCGAGCTCGACCACGATTGACCGACACGCGCCACGATGCGCGGATGTGCCGAATCGGATCGCCTATCCTGTTGGAAATGGCTTCCGTTTTCGAGTGGCCTTCCTGTTCGCGCATCATCCCGGAGTGCATCCATGGCAGCGACCACCGGCGTGCCCGGCGTCGTGCTCGACCCTGCGCAGATCGTTCGCTGGCGCGAGACCTGGTCTGAGGTCATGGGGGGATTCGTGCCGCACCTCGCCAGCCTTGAGGAGACGCTGTGCCGTGTTGCCGAGGCGGTGCACGGCCGGCCCCCTGGTCGGGTGCTCGACCTCGGTGGCGGCCCCGGGCTGCTCGCCGAGCGGATGGCTCGGCGGTGGCCCGCCGCCGCGATCACTCTCATGGACATCGATCCGGTGTTGCTCGCGCTGGCGCGCGGTGCGCTGGCCGGCGAGGTGCACACGGTGGAGGGTGACCTGTCGACGCCCGACTGGGTGTCCCGTGCTGGTGGCGATCATGACCTGATCACTGTGGTCATGACCCTGCACTACCTACCACCGGCTGCGGTGCGGGCGTTCTACGACGATGCTCGTCGATGCCTTGCGCCCGGCGGGCTGCTCATTGTCGCGGACCTGATGCCAGACGAGGGGCTCCCGTCGCTGATGGGCGCCCTGGATCCCGCCCCGGACGAGGCCGCCGCGGAGTTGGCCTGGGCGCAGTGGTGGAACGACATCGCAGCGGTGGGGGACCTGCGGCCGCTGCTCGCGCACCGCGCGGCCATCTTCGACAAACGCCTGCCGGCCGAGTTCACCGCTGCGGCACCCTGGCATGCCACCGCCGCTCGTGAAGCCGGATTCGGCGAGGTCGGGATCCTCTGGCGTTGTGGCAGGCACGCCGCACTGGCGGCGATGGCCTGAGGGTCGACCGTCCGGTCTCGGAGTGAATTTGGTGTGTCACCGCGGGTGAACGCATGGTCATCTCGCTATTAGACGATGTTTAGCGAGAACGATTACCGTTCCGTATATCCGCCCTGGGCGCGCTGCCTGCGGGGCGCAACCACGGGCAGGTCGCCTCCGACGCAAGGAGATCGCCCCCATGAGCTGGTCGGCGGGCGCGGCGCACCGGTCCACCGCCGAGCTGCTGCTGGCGGCATGAGCGCGGCACACCTCGACGAGGCGAGATCCGTACTGGACCGCGCGGTCGTCGTGCTGCGCGCCATGGCGTACGAGCACCGGATGCGCATCCTCGTGCTGCTGCAGGGCGGCGAACAGACGCCGGCATCCCTGGCGGAGGCCATGTCCACCGATCCGACGACCATTGCCCGTCATCTGCGCTACCTCAAGGACGCCCGGTTGATCCGGCGCAAGCGTCGCGGCCGACAGGTCACCTACACGTTGCGCGGGGAGGCCGCGCGGCAACTCGTCGCGGCGGTGCTCCACTACGCCGAGCACTCGGCCTGAAACCTTCCCGGCACGGCCGCGCCTTCACAAACGCTGTATACCCGCCAAATCTGGCGAACCATCCAAGCTGCCTGTTGGCCACAACCCGTACAGATATTGGTCTAATGCCGCCTCATCGGGTGACTCATCCCATGTCGTATTTCGCGCTGCTCCGCGTCCTGCCGTGACCAGGCAAATCACGAGGTAAAGAGACATTGACTCGGAGCCGCAGTGGTGGGGCGAGGGAGATAATCCTCACATTGATTGAACTCGCATATGCTATTGGCACTAACAGATGTCGGTGCTAAAAGGAGAGCCTCAAAGTCCGATAACTTTAAGTTACCTATTGTCAACCGAATGCAGTGCGCGCGATGATCTCCTGCGGATCGGCCGGAACTGTCCCGGGCGATCGGGAGGGGTGCGCTCGTGAAACGAAGGAACGATGGACCCGAACTGGTTGGCGAGGGTGACACCGACTATGCGCGCTACATGCGTACAGATGTGCTGCTCGACCTGCAAAGGCGGCCTGAAGAGGTCATTCACCGTGACGAACTGCTTTTCCAGGTGGCGCACCAATCCGCTGAACTGTGGCTCAAATTGGCCGCGGCCGAACTGACTGAGGCGGTAGCCCGGATAAACGCAGGTGAGCCGTCGCCGGCCGAACTCCTGCTCGCTAGGGCAACACTCGCCGTACGGCTCATCACCGACCAACTGGACATGTTGGCCCACCTGCGTCCGGCGGATTTCCAGGCGATGCAGCCAGCTCTCGGCAACGGATCGGGTGCCGAGTCGCCGGGCTGGCGGCGCACGCAAACCGCGGGCCGCAAGCTCAGCGACGCGTTCGCCACCTTCCTTGCCGACCGAGGGGTCGACCTGGTGACGCTCTACTCCGGAGAGCCGTCCGAGCCTGCCTACCGCCTTGCCGAGGCCATGGTGGAGTTCGACGATCGGGTCTCGTCATGGCGGGTGCGGCACTACAAGCTCGCCATCCGAGTTGGCAGCCACGGCGTCATCGGCACCGCGGGCAGCCCATCGGGCATGCTCGCCAAGCTGATCGACTACCGCTTCTTCCCCGAGCTCTGGCAGGTGCGCGCGAGCCTTGCCATGGGCCGCCCGGTGGGCGAGAGCTGCCTTGCGTGAGCTGCTGAGTTGGCTGTCGGTTGGCGCCGACCCCGACGCCTTCCCCTACGAGACGGTCGTGGCTGAACTCCACCGGACGGGTAAGCACTTCATCGCCGACGATCTCCTCGTCCTCCTCGACCAGGTTCGAGCGGTCACGCCGCAGGCCGAGGAGACCCGGCTCCTGCGGGACTTTCTCCACGTCGTGCTCGACAAGCGCGACGGTCGATTCGACTACCAGAGCTACCTGGGGTTGAGCCTGCTTCGACTGCACGACGAGCCCACCGACGACGACCGGGTGGACCTGCGGCGACTACACGACCGCCTGTTCGTGCACCTCATCGCCGATGCCCTCGCGTTCGAGTTGGCGGCCGAATCCGGCGCCACCCAACTGCTCCCGCTGCAACGTCCGGAGCCGGCCCGGGTAGCCAAACGCTATCGGCTCGGGCTTCGGGCGATGTCGGCGGCGCTGGCCCGGCAGGGCCGACCGGCTGTGCTCGATCCGACCGAACCTGCGGCCGCGGTGGCCGCATTGCACGCCATGGTGGTCGCCGACCAGAGCCCCGCAGAGCGGCGTAACCTGCTGATCGGCATGTTGCCGGTCTACCTGGTGCACGACGAGTACCTGTTCATCCGGGTGCTTCAGGCATACGAAACCACCTTCACCATGCTCGCCGCCGAGGTGCGGGCGACGGTCGACGCCTTGACCGACGGGCATGCCGCAGTGGCGGCCGATCGACTCGCGTACGGCCGGGAGTTGCTCACCGCCGCCGCGCCACTCTTCTCGCTGCTGGCCACCATGCAGCCGGAGTCGTTCCGCACGTTTCGCGTCTACACCGAGGGCGCCAGCGCCATCCAGTCCCGGTCCTACAAACTCGTCGAGTCACTGTGCCGTTCGCCCGACGAGCCGCGCCTGTCCTCCGCGGCCTACCTGTCGGTGCCCGAGGTCCGCGACCGTGTGCTTGCCGGCCAGGTGTCGGTCGAGCACGCCTACCACACCGCGAATCGACTCGGCCGCCTGCGCGAACCGGGCCGGGCCCTGCTCGACAAACGGATCGGCGAGTTCGCCTACGCACTTACCCAGTGGCGCCAAACCCATTACCGAATTGCCACCCGAATGCTTGGCACCCGTACCGGCACTGGATACACCGAGGGCACCCCATACCTGGCGGCAGCCCGATCTATCCCGGTCTTCACCACGGCAGACAACGCGAGGCTCCCGACATGAGCGCTCTCTCTGAGCCTTTCAGCGACGCACAAGCGGCAATTCGTGAGCAGTTTCCGTTGTTGAACACCTGCGTCTACCTCAACAACAACTCGACCGGTGCGGTGCCGAAGGGGGCCGAACAGGTCCTGGCCCATTATTGGGACACGCTGCGTACCTGGCGTGACGGTGTCTGGGAGAGCTGGCACGACGGCCTCCAGAAATACACCGACGGATTGGCGGACTTCATCAAGGCCCAGCCGGGCAGTGTGGCCATTGACGCCAACCTGAGCACCCTGCTCGCGCGGGTCGCCTCATGTTTCGACTACCGGGCACCCCGCAACCGGGTGGTCACGACCGACCTTGAGTTCCCGACCATCCCGTTCATCTGGAACGCGTTCCGACGCTACGGTGCCGAGCTCGACGTGGTCGGCACCGGCGGGCCACAGGTCGACGAGGATGAACTGCTGCGGCGCATCGACGAGCGGACGCTGCTCGTGTGTGTGCCACATGCCAGCTACTCGTCCGGGGCCACCATCGACCTGAACCGCCTGGTGAAACACGCACACAGCGTCGGGGCCATGGTCATCGTCGACGCGTTCCAGAGCGTCGGCATCATGCCGCTCGACGTCACCACGCTCAACGTCGACTTCGTGCTCGGCGGCGCGCACAAGTGGATGTGCGGCGTCGGCAACGCCTTCCTCTACGTTCGCCCTGATCTGTTGCCCGGCCTGGAACCCGCGGCAACCGGTTGGCAGGCGGGCGACCGGGCGTTGACGTTCCAGCCGTCGACGGGCTGGGCCGCCGACGCGCGACGGTTCACCGGCGGGACACCGTTCCCGCTCACGTCGCTCATCTCCCAGGTCGGCCTGGACCTGCTCAGCGGCATCGGCATCGAGGCGATCCGCGCGTACTCACTGGTCTGCACGGACCGGATCGTCCGGCGGGCCGAGACGGCCGGCATCCCGGTGGTCAGCCCGGTGCCGCCGCACCGGCGCGGCGGCGTGGTGTGCCTGGACATTCCCGACGGCGAGGCGGTCAAGCACCGGCTGGCCGAGCGCAACATGATCTGCAGTTGGCGTAACTACCTGCGGATCGGCCCCCACATCTACAACACGCTGGACGAGATCGACGAGTTCATGGACGCACTCGAGACCGTGTCACGAGGGGGCAGACGATGACGACCACCACAGCGTTCTCACCGCGTGCGCTCATGAGCCTGCTCTTCAACGGCTCCAAAGCCGTCGACGTGGTGACGACAGCACTCAGCGTCGGGTTGCTCGACGCGCTGGAACCCGGGCCGGTGAGCCTTCGCGAACTCGCCGACCGCTTCGAGATGCAACCGCTGCGGCTCTACAAGTTTCTGGATTGTCTTGAGAGTCTCGGGTTCCTCGACCGCGACGAACCAAGCGACGACATCAACCAGACGACGTACCGCGCCGTTCCCGGGCTGTGTGCCGCAGCGGCGGCCGCCGTCGGGCCGGCCGCGATCGAGCGCGACCGCGACACGTACCCGTGGCAGCGGTTGCACGGCCGGTTGGCGGAGAGTCTGCGCGGCGAGGTGAGCATGGCCGACGACGACTTCTGCTGGCCGCCGAAGACCGACGAGCAGATGGAGTCGTTCGAGCGGAGCATGTCCGTCGGCCTCGGACCGGTCATCGAGACCTTCGCCCAGCACGCGGACCGTCTGTGGCCGGGGCGACGCCGTTTCCTCGACGTCGGCGGCGGGGCCGGCACGCTCGCGGCGCACGTCCTCGGCGACGCTCCGGATCTGCGGGCCGACGTCTACAACCTGCCGGCCGTCGCCCCGCTGGTCGAGGAGACCCGCAAGCAGTCCGCCCACCCGGACCGACTCGGGTTCGTCGGTGGCGACTTCTTCGCCGAGCCACTACCGACCGGGTACGACGCGCTCGCGTTCGTCCGGGTGTTGCACGACTGGCCCACACCGGACGCCCGCCGACTCGTCGAGAAGGCGTACGACGCCCTGCCGCCGGGCGGGCTGCTGCTGATCTGTGAGGAGTTCCGTACTCTGGACCGCCTCGCCGTGCAGTTCTTCTGGTCCTACTTCCTCATCGGCGTCGACAGCTCCGTCAGCCGGCTGCGCGAGGTCGACTTCTACACCGCCCTGCTGGCGGAGATCGGATTCACCGACATCCAGATCCTGCCCGGAGGCTGGGAACTCGTCGTGGCGCAGAAGCCGGGCCGACCGGCGTAGGGTCGTACCGGATTGGTGTGGCAGGGAAGCGGAGCGCAAGGGGTCGCGTCGGTTTGACACCGGCGTGACACCCCGGCACTTGACGAGTACGTCCCCATGACATCGCGGCGATGCAGGCCAAGCAGTCTCCGGTCGACCTGCGCCGCTGGGAGCTGGGCGCGCAGTCGTTCAACAGCTGACGGTCCGCTGCCGCCGTCTGCGACGATCTGGCCGGGGGGAACTCAGCTGGTCCCGGCGTTGCGCTACCGTCAAGGCGCACACTCCGACGTCGATCAGTCCGCGTCCGTCGGCCGTCGATGATCCGCAGGACCCCACGAATTCAAGGAGATATCGATGCCGGAGCCTGAGCCCGTTCAGGATGCCAACGCGGTGGATGCCGACACCTCCACCACGGCCGAGGCCGAGACTGACCAGCCTGCCCCTCCCGCGAATCGGGCCGCCCGACGCGCGAAGGGCAAGGTCGCCTCGCCTCAACCGTTCGGAAAGGGTCAGCAGCTCGGCGGCCGAGGCTCGGTCCAGAGCCCGCGCCAGTACGGTAACCGCCGAAGCGGCTGACCCGTTGGTGGGTGCTTTGTCAGCTCATGTCGATGGCGTACGCCTGCTCGCGTACGTCGGCGTCCGGGTGCTGGCGTAGTCCGATCAGCAGGTCCCGCCAGGGCGCTTTCCAGCCGTAGCCGGCTCCGTGCCGCACCAGCGCCACCGCGATCAGCCCGCCGGCGAGGTCGCCGCGTCCGGCCAGTCGGGTGATGGTCCTCGTGAGGAACTCCGGTTCGGGCCACGCGCGCAGGCCGCGCAGGCGGGTGCCGACGCGTTCGGCAGCGCGGATCGCGAGGACGGGACGGCTCGCACACAGCGCGGTGATCTCATCCAGGTTGTCCAGCCGGCCGAGGTTGATCAGCAGCTCCATGGCCATGCCGGCGAAGGCGGGATGACCGGCGAGCCACCGGGCGGCATCGACGAGGGCGCTCCGGTCGGCACTTGCCGATCGGCTGTCGGACCAGACGCCCGCGCCGCGCACGAGGATTTCGACGCGGCGTCGGGCCGGGCGGTCCGCGGCGGGATCGCCCGGATGAGCATCGTCCGCATCGCGATCCACCAGCCGGGCCAGCGCGGTACCGAGGACGGCGTCGCCGCCGGCCTTCAGCAGGTTGGCGACCCCGATGGAGACGATCGTCTCGGCGCAGTCGGTGAGCCGGTCCACCACCAGCTCGGTGACTCCGGACAGCCACGGCGACCACTGCCCGAGCTGGCCGAACGCGGTACGCCGGGTCTCCCGGTCGGTGGCGCGGCACGCCTCGACGATGATCGCGCCGTAGCGCGGGCGGTTCCGTTCCGGAATCGTGAACGGGTACGCGTTCAAGACCGCGCGCCGCTCCTCCCGGCTGCCGTCGACCGCGGCCCGCAGGATGGTCCAGCTTGCCTCGGTCTGCAGGCGCTGCCGAGCGGCGGAGACGATCGCCGCGCGGACGTCCCGGTGCGCGTCCGGGTTCGCGTACTCGTGCAGGAGCGTCGCCATCACCCGCGGCGGTCCGTGGCGGGCCAGCAGCCGAGCTGCTTCCTTCTGACTTGTGATCTTCGTGGGTCCGGTCACCACCTCGGCGAGATTGTCGGCCAGCTGGGACGGCGGGACGTGCCGGGCGGCCCGGCCGGCCGCGTACAGCGCGACCCGCGCCCGGTCCCCGTCGGCATAGCGGAGCAGGATCGGCAGTGCCTCGTCCGGCCGGTCGGTCCAGACCAGCGCGCCCAGCGCCGCCTCGGCGATCGCCACCTCGGGGGCGTCAAGGTGGCGCAGCACCAGTTGGCGGCCCGGGCCGCCGAGGCTGGCGGCGGCCCGGATCGCCGCCGCACGCTGCCACACCCCCTGCCCCGGGTCGGCGATCAACAGGTTCTGCAGCTCCACGAAACGGGCCTGCTGGCGGGGCAACCAGCGTTCGGCGTGTGGCGCCCAGGTGGGCACCCATCGCGTCCCTGCCTCCACGAACCGGCCGCGCGGGCGGTGCTCCAGCGCCCGGTCGAGCAGATCGGTGCGAGATGTACAGATCGTTGCCCACACCTGATGGATCGTGATCGCGGTGGAGTCGGTCTCGAGTACTTCGGCGACGCGGTCCGAGCGCGTACGCGGGTTGTCGAGCCACAACCCAATCGCCGTCCGGGCCACCGAGGGCAGTGTGTGCGGGCCGGCTGCCCGATGCAGCAGATCCTGCAGCTGGGGCAGCTGCCAGGCCCGCTTGCCGAGCGCGTGGGTGAGCGCGAAGAGTGGACCGTATCGGCCGCGGGAGATGCCGGCTTCGACCCAGCCGCGTAACTGCTCGAAGACCATGGTCTCCTGCCCGCGGCGCAGCACCGTGTCGAAGCGGCGCAGCACCGGCGTGCTCGCGCCGGTGCTCGTCAGGTCGATCGTGAGCAGCGCCCACTCACGAAGCGGCGGTACGGCGATGTGGTGCTGCAGGACGTCGGCGGCGAGCCGGCTCAGCGCGTTCGTGGTGGCGGCGGAGCCGTCGCGCGCGTCGACCGCGTCAGTGGTCAACTGAGTGAGCCCGGCCGCCGTGCCCGCCGTGAGCAGTGGTGTCACCTTCGCCAGCGCGGTGAGTGCGGCCGCGCGTACCGGATCCTGCTCGTTGCGCAGCCGACTGAGCCGGCCGATCACCGCGGCCACCGCCTGCGGATCACGGGAGCGGCGAGCGGCCTCCACCAACAGCACGTAGCCGTGCGCCCGCTCGTCGGCGTTCCCCGAGCGCAGCGCGACAACCGGTGCCGCTGACGCGTCCGGCCATGCCAGGTACGCACTCCAGGTAAGCACCTCGGCCTCACGCTCGCGGGTCTTCGCCAGGCCCAGCACCCGCGTTGCCTCGCGGATCCGAACCGCGGCCGGCAACACTTCCATGATCTCGGCCGGCGGAATCAGCACTGCCGCGTCGACCTCGGCCATGGCCCGGTCGTACAACTCCCCGCGCCGGCTCGGCGCGACGGCGTCGAGCAGCGCCGCCAGCGCACCGCTGTGCTCACGCAACAGGCTGGCGAGCGGCACCAACTCGTCGGTGGGGAGCACCGCGAGGCGGCGCAGCAGGGCCGGCGGCAGCGTGGTCCGCTGTAGCCAGGCCGCGCGACCCGGCCTGGTGAGCAGGCGGGCGACGCGACTCGCGTCGTGTGCCGCGAGCATTCCGTACGCGTCGAGCGGGCCGGGCAGCGACTCCTCCGGCGCGTGCTTTTCGAGCAGGTTGAGCGCCTGCCCCGGGTCGCACCGCAGCACCGCCTTGGCGGCGCCGTTCCAGATGTGCCGCCGCAACTCAGGTGGTGCCCCGGCCAGCCGCTCGTGGATTCGCTCCAGCAGCGGGCCGGGATGCCACCGGACCAGCCGCTCGAGGTCGAGTGCGTGCTCCAGTTCGGGCAGCAACGCCCGTAGCGTGTCAGGACCGCAGGCTGGCAGCAGCGCTGCGGCCTCGTCGTCGCCGAACTCGGCCCGGACCTCGCCTATCAGCGCGTCGGCGATGCCGGGTGTGTACCGGCGACGCAGGGTCCGATAGATACGCCGTCGTTCGAGCGCCGGCCGGTCGGTGATGTCGCCGATCGGAAGGCCGGCGCGTAGCGCCGCGGTGAGCGCGGCGTTCCTGATCGACGGCTGTTGGTCGCGGGTCGCGGCGGCGATGCCGTCGGTGTCCCGGGCCACCATCGCGGCGACCAGGGCGAGGTGCCGCTCGTAGGGGCCCTGCTCGCGCAGGTCGGTGCAGACCTGGGCCCGGTCGGCCGCGGTGTGCGCCCAGTCGGCGAGGAGGTTCAGCCGCTTGCGGTACGGCAGCGGATCGAGAGAGGTCAGCAGATCGCGGGTGGTGGCGAGCACGGCGTTCATTGTGCCCGTGAGCGCACCCAGACGAGATCGAATTTCACCGCGTACGGCGAGAGCGCGCCGCCGAAGAAATCGCGATGACCGTGCGTGGCCAAGAGGTGCGGCGCCCGCGTCTCTCGTCACCCCGCAACACCGCGCCGATCTTGCACTTACTGTCCCGACGTAGGGGGCATTCCACGCATCCCGGCGACCGAAACTGCAAGATTGGCGTGGATCGATGCGGCCGCGACATGCCGCTGCGGCGCTACTGGTGGGTGCCGGTAAACTCCGGACTCCACCAACTGGATCGGTCCGTGGCCCCGGGGCATCATGCGGGACGCTGGTAGCGCACACTCGCGATCATGCTGGCATCGGTTCGGAGCGTCGCGGATCTGACCGCTGCGCAGGCGCAGGGTCATCGGGTCAGGTTCCTGTTCTTCTGGGGACACCAGCCCGAGCCGGACGGGGGTGTCGGCGCAGGCTGCTTGAGCCAGTGGTGGCCGGCGGCGTTCACCATCGACGAATTGCGGTTCGCCACCGCAGAGCACTACATGATGTGGCGTAAGGCAACCCTGTTCGGCGACCGCGCCGTGGCCGAAAAGATCCTTGCCGCGCCGCATCCCCACGCGGCCAAGGCGCTGGGAGGACGCGTCGCAGGCTTCGATCAGCAGACCTGGAACGAACACCGCTCTGCGATCGTGGTGGCCGGCAACCTTGCGAAATTCGACCAGCATCCCGCGCTGCGGGCATTTCTGCTGGCTACGAGGCAGCGAGTTCTGGTGGAGGCCAGCCCAGTCGATCGGATCTGGGGTATCGGCCTGAACCGCGACGATCCGGCTGCCAGCGACCCCGGCTCCTGGCGAGGCCTCAACCTGCTCGGATTCGCGCTCATGCAGGTGCGTGAAGTGCTCAGGGATCAGGGGCCGCACGATGCGGTTCAGGCGTGACTCCGGTCGTAACCTGCGTTCACTTCCTGGCCTGGTCCTATTCACCATCCACGGTGGATGCGAGTGTCATGATCGACACGGCCGAACGCCATGATCGGTTTGTCGGCCGCCTTGATCGATTGCATGACAACGGGCGCTACCGCGCCACCAGGAAAGGTCGAGAGAATGAGCAAGAGCTCCCTGCTCAAGAGGGTCAGTGTTGCCACGGCGGTCGCGGCCGCCCTCACGGTCACGATGGCGCAGCCCGCCTTCGCCGCGTCCTCGATCTCGCACCACCAGACGCAGGCGCAGGCAGACAACAACCCGGGCCAGGGGACCGCCTGGGTCTGGGTGTACTCCGGCAACGAGGCGAATGCGACCGGCGGCCAGGTCGAGTACCAACTGACGAACGGCGGCTCCGGCACGTTGGCGGTCGGCCACGGCAAGAGCGCGTCGAAGGACCCGGGCGGCAAGATCAAGGCATTCCGGGCCTGCACGAACTACTACATCGACGGCTACCCCATCAAGGGCTGCTCCAGCTGGGCCTACTTCAGCTGATCGCCGCTATGCCGGCTCGTGAGCGCCGTGGCGTCTCGCCGCGGCGTTCACGATTCAACCCGTCGGCCCAGAACCTCCGCGCCGGTCCAGCCTCGGTGTCGATCGTCGTCCATCCTGAGTAGAGCCAGATCCGGAGGCCGGCGTACGCCGGCTTTGTCGGCAACCACGGGTACGGTGTCGGTGCTCGGCGTGCACAGGCATCGGCGGTACATCGCCGGGGCGGGAGCGGCCAGCCCGGTGGCGACAGACCGTGGGAGGGAGCGAGGGTGGCGCAGCAGAGGGCATTGGTGGTTCGGGGCGGCTGGGAGGGGCACCAGCCGGTCAAGGCGACGGAGTTGTTCATCCCCTTCCTCGAACGCAGCGGCTACGCCGTTCGAGTTGAGGAGTCGCCCGAGATCTACGCCGATGCCGCCGAGATGGCCGACACCGACCTCGTCGTGCAGTGCATGACGATGTCGCAGATCACCGCGGACCAGGTGGCGGGCCTCAGCGCGGCGGTCATCGCCGGCACAGGCTTCACCGGTTGGCACGGCGGCATCGTGGATTCGTTCCGCGCGTCCTCCGAATATCTGCATCTGGTGGGCGGCCAGTTCGCCACCCACCCGGGTAAGGAGCCGTGCGAGCGGCACGGTGGCGCGGAGGACAACTTCCTGCCGCATACGGTGCGCGTCACCGACCTCGGCCGGGAGCATCCGATCACCGCGGGAATCGACGACTTCGACCTGGTCACCGAGCAGTACTGGGTGCTGCACGACGACCTGATCGACGTACTGGCCGTCACCACCCACCCGACGCAGGCGTGGCACCCGTGGCACCGGCCGGTCACCTCGCCGGCGATCTGGACTCGGCGCTGGGGCGCAGGGCGCATCGTCGTGACGACCCCGGGCCACAGCCTCGACGTGCTGGAGCACGAAAGCGTGCGTACCGTCATCGAGAGGGGGATGGTGTGGGCGACCCGCACGGCGTCGGCATCGTAGGTCTCGGCGTCATCTCCCGCGCATACCTCGACACCCTCGCGAACCACCCTGCGGTGCGCATCGCCGCACTGGCCGACCTCGACGCCTCCCGGGCGGCTGCGGCCGCGGCCATGATTCCCGGTGCCGAGGCGGTGAGCGTCGAGCGCCTGCTCGCCCACCCAGATGTGCAGACGGTGCTCAACCTGACGATCCCCGCAGCGCACGCCGACCTTTCGCTCGCCGCGATCGACGCGGGCAAGAGTGTGTATGTCGAGAAGCCGCTCGCCGTGACGTTCCCGGACGGCCGTTCGATCATCGAGCGGGCCGCTGCGGCTGGCGTCCGTGTCGGGTGCGCGCCGGACACCGTCCTGGGCACGGGTACGCAGACCGCGCGGGCGGCGATCGACGGCGGGCTCATCGGACGCCCGTTGTCCGCGTCGGCGGTCATGGTGACTGCGGGGCACGAGCGCTGGCACCCCCATCCGGACTTCTACTACGCCCCGGGTGGCGGCCCGTTGCTGGACATGGGCCCGTACTACATCTCGGCGCTCATCCACCTGCTCGGGCCGGTTCGCGCGGTCAGCGGAGCCGCCAGTCGTCTGCGCGCCGAGCGCGTCATCGGCTCAGGCCCGCGCGTCGGCGAGCGGATCCCGGTGGGGGTGGACACCCACGTGACCGGCGTGCTTGAGCATGTCAGCGGTGCTCTTTCCACAATCACCACGAGCTTCGACGGTGTCGCGACGACAGCCGCGCCGATCGAGGTGCAGGGGGAGACCGGCACGCTCGCCGTGCCCGATCCGAACTACTTCGACGGTGTGGTCCGCCTCTTCGCGCTCGGTGGCACCGAATGGCGCGCTCTCGAACCGCGGGCGGGTTACGCCGAGGCATCCCGAGGCATCGGTCTGATCGACCTGGTCCGGGCCGACGGTGAGCGTCCACCGCGCGCCAGCGGCGACGTGGCGCTGCACGTACTCGAGACGATGACCAGCCTGCTTCAGTCGGCAGCGGAAGGCCGGCGGATCGAGCTGACGACTGTGGTGCAGCGGCCGGCACCGGTTGCGCTCACCCCGGTCGAGGCCTGGAAGGTGCTTGAACCGCGGTGAATCCTCTTCGCCAGCTCACGATCGACCAGCTCCGGCAACGGACGAGCCTCAAGTGGCGGGAGTACCCCGCCGACGTGCTGCCGCTCTGGGTGGCGGAGATGGACGTGCCGCTGCCCGAGCCGGTCGCGCGGGCGATCACCGATGCCGTCGCGCGTGGCGACACCGGTTACGCCGCCGGGACGGCGTATCCGCAGGCGCTGGCCGAGTTCGCCCGGCGGCGGTGGGGTTGGGACGGGCTGGCCGTGGAGCGCACCGCGCTGGTGCCCGACGTGATGCACGGCGTCGTCGAGGCGTTGGGGCTGGTCACCGAGCCGGGCGACGCGGTGGTCGTCAACTGCCCGGTCTACCCGCCGTTCTACGAGTTCGTGGCGCACGCCGGCCGTCGGATCGTGGAGGCGCCGCTCGGTGCGGATCTGCGGCTCGATCTCGGCACGCTGGAGGATGCGTTCCGGCAGGCTCGAGCCGGCGGGCGAGCAGCGGCGTACCTGCTGTGCAGCCCGCACAACCCGACCGGCGTCGTGCACACCGCGGCCGAGTTGGCCGCCGTCGCCGGTCTGGCTGAGCGGCACGGGGTGCGGGTGGTCGCCGACGAGATCCACGCTCCGGTGGTGCTCGGGGGAGCGCGGTTCGTGCCGTACCTCTCGGTGCCCGGCGCGGAGAACGGCCTGTCACTGATGTCTGCCTCCAAGGGGTGGAACCTCGCTGGCCTGCGCGGCGGGCTCCTCGTCGCTGGCGCGGCCGCGGCCGGGGACCTCGCCCGCGTCCCGTTCGGGGTCAGCGTCAGCACCAGCCACCTCGGCGTGATCGCGCACACCGCGGCGTTCCGCGACGGCGGCGAGTGGCTCGACGCCCTGTTGACCGGCCTGGACGACAACCGTCGGCTCCTCGCCGCGCTGCTCGCCGAGCACCTGCCGGCCATCCGCTACCAACCCGGTCAGGCCACCTATCTCGCCTGGCTCGACTGCCGCGCCTTGGGCCTCGGCGATGACCCGGCGACCGTGTTCCTTGACCGTGGCCGGGTGGCGCTCAATGCGGGTTCGACGTTCGGCACCGGCGGCGTCGGCCACGTCCGGCTCAATCTGGCTACCGCACCCGAGCTGATCACCGAGGCGGTCCACCGGATGGCCACCGCCGTCGCCTGAGCGGCCATGGCGACGTCGTGGCCGCACCGGGCGAGACCGGGCCGACTCTGTGTGCGCGGGATTGGTACGTTGCGTGGTCATGAGACGGGTCCTGGCATGGACGTCACTGCTGGTCGTCGGAGGCGCGCTCGTCGGGCTCGGGGTGCGGTTCGCGCTGGTGCGGCTCGATGACGCCGACAAGTGGGGAAGCGTGGTCGCCGCGCTGGTCGCGGTGCTGGGTATGCCGATCACGGTGTACGGGCTGGTGCTCTCCCGGCGTTCGGGGAAGCGGACCGTCGAAGATCCGGCCACCTTCACCGGCGGCGCGCAGGCGCGGGCCACCAATCACGGGATCGCGATCGGGCAGGTCGGCGGAGACGTCCATTTCGGTCAGGAGCAGACATCGGGGAGACGGATCGGCGACACCGGTGCGGCGTCACGACCCGAGGCGGGACAATGATGCCCATGGTGATCGAGGCGAACGTGATCGCCGGCCACGTGGTCGATTGGGTGATGGCCAAGGTTGGCCGCAGCGGGCCGTTGCCCCCAGCCGACAACGGTCGGGGCGAGATCCATCGGCTGGTGACGGGGAAGCTGGGCGACCACCCGGCGCTGCTGGACGCCGAGGATGAGGCCGGCGGCGGCACGGTGTCCGAGCTTACCCGCCAACAGATCGAGCTCGCGATCACCGCGGCGGCCCGCAAGGACGACGCGTTCGCCGCCGCGGTGACCGCCGCGCTCGCGCAGCGAAGGGCCACCGGAGACGGGGTACGGGTCTTCACCGGCGACGCCCACGCCGACGCCCAGTCGTCCGGAATCGCTATCGGTCAGGTGGGCGGTGACGTCCACCTGAGCCCGGCGGACCCTCCGCAGCCGGGCCGGTCTCTCCCCTGACCGCACCCGGCGGGCCCCTGCACAGCACGGGGAACGGCAACACGGGCGGGGTCGGCATCGGTTCCGCCGGTCAGGTGACGATCGTGCAGGGTGCGTCCCGCGTCGCCGTCCGCAGCGCCTACCTGGAGCAGGTGCGCCGCATCGCGCCACCGAAGCTGATCGGCCGCGACTCGGAACTTGCCGACGTGGCCGCCTTCTGCCTCGACGAGCACCGAGGTCCGTACGTCTGGTGGCGTGCGCCCGCCTGGAGCGGGAAGTCGGCCCTGATGTCGACGTTCGTGCTGCGTCCTCCGGCAATCCTGACCGGTCGGGTCCGGATCGTGTCGTTCTTCATCACCGCCCGGCTCGCCGCACAGGACACCCGTGAGGCGTTCACCACCGTGCTCTTGGAGCAGTTGTGCCAGCTCACCGGGCAGGATCTGCCGATCGCGGCAGGTGAGGTCACCCGGGAAGCCTGCCTGCTCGACCTGCTGAGCCAAGCCGCAGCAGCCTGCCGGTCGGAGGGGAGCCGCCTGATCCTCGTGGTCGACGGGCTCGACGAGGATCGCGGCACCACCGTCGGGCCGGACGCGCACAGCATTGCCGCGCTGCTGCCGGGGAATCCGCCGGAGGGGATGCGCATCATCGTGGCGGGACGCCCCAACCCGCCGGTCCCCGATGATGTGCCGGACTGGCATCCGCTGCGGGACCCGGGGATCATCCGCCTGCTCGGGCAGTCACCGTATGCCCGTGACGTCGAACGGCTCGGTCGGTCGGAGATACGGCGGCTACATGCCGGGACGCCGGTGGAGCGGGATCTGCTCGGTCTGCTCACGGCTGCTCGGGGTGGGTTGTCGGCGGTGGACCTCCGCGAACTTACCGGCGGGGACTTGGCCGAGATCGAGGACGTGCTGCACTCCGTCGCGGGGCGGACCTTCACCCGCCGTGCCGGTGAGTGGAGGGCAGACGAGGTCTACCTGCTCGGGCACGAGGAAATTCACAACGCGGCCTGTCGTTACCTGGGGGAGGCGAAGCTTCTGGAGTGCCAGGATCGGCTGCACGCGTGGGCCGATGGCTATCGGGACTGGCCGCCGCAGACGCCGGAGTACCTGCTGCGTGGGTATCCGCGGTTGCTGGAGATGACGGGGGATCTCGCCCGGCTGGCGGCGTTGGCCAGTGAGCCGGCCCGGCACGAGCTGATGCTGGACCTGACGGGCGGGGACGCGGCCGGGATCACCGAGCTGACCACCGTCCAGAACCTGCTGTTGGCGGCGGAGGATCTGGATCTGGGGGCGCTTGCCGTGCTGTCGGTGCGCCGTAACGAGTTGCAGCAGCGCAACCGCTTCATCCCGTCGGCGCTCCCGGCGGTCTGGGCCACGATCGGCCAAGCGGCTAGGGCCGGTCACCTGGCCCGTAGCATCGACTACCCGGACTTCCGCGCGGACGCACTCGCTGGCGTCGGCCGGGCAGTGGCCCGACGTGCGGAGTCACCGGATACGGCGGTCGAGTACGCCGAGGAGGCCGCGCTCGCGGCAGAGCTGGCTTGGCCCGACCGCATTCCCCCGATAGCCGTCAGCATCGCCGAGCTCGGGCTGTTCGACCGTGCAGAGCGCCTCATCCGGGCGATTTCCGACCCGGCGGTGCGCGCCCACGGTCTTGCGGAGATCGCGGCCGTGGCTCCAGGTCGGGATCGATCCCTCGCGCTGGGCCAGGAGGCCGTGGCGTTGGCACGAAACAGCGCGGATCCGGAGAGCGGCCAGTCGACGCTGATCGCCGTCGCGAGGCTCCTCTCCGCGCACGGAGACCACCGAGGCGCCGAAGCCCTGGCTCGCGAAGCGACGTCCCTGGCCCGGAACCTGGATGACTACCTGCGGTGTCTTGCCCTTGCCGACATAGCCATTGCACTCTGCGCTATGGGTGACAGCGACCAGAGCCGCCGCCTGATCGCGGAGGCGGAGCTCGCGATCACCGGGACCACCGACCTTCGACTACGACACCACGGATTCGAGCGCGTCATCGCGGCGGCGGTCCAGCTCGGCGACGTGGCATGGGCCGAGCACATCGTGGAGTCTGAAGACGCTCAGCAGCTCACGGACCACTTCCGGGAATGTCTGACGTACTTCGTGGCCGGTTCGACCGACTTCGGCGGTGCGGAGCGCACCGCCTCGGCAATCGGTGCCCCCGCCGACCGGACGTCGGCCCTTGCCGGTGCGGCCACAGCCGCCGCGCGGGAAGGGAATCTCGCCTGGGCCACGCGTCTCGTCGAGGCCGCGGAGCATGCTGCCCGGGCCGTGCCGGGGCAGAGAGCACGATCGCGCGCGCTCACCCAGGTCGCTGCCGCTGTCGCCGAAGCCGGTGATGACCTCCACGCCCGGAAGTTGGCCCTCGAAGTCGAGAAATTTGCCCGCCAGAGGAACGACCCGTCCGAACGAATCTACGAGCGGGCGAGTCTCGCCGAAGCAATCGCCGAGACGGGTGATTCCGACACGGCCCGTTGCCTGTTCCTCGAGATGGCAGAGGTCGTCCAGCGACTAACCGACGGAGAGACAGCGGCAGACAAGGCAACACACCTCGCGACGGCGGGTGCATCACTCATGGGGACAGCGTGGGCGCACGACCTCCTCGTGATCGCCGAAGCGCCAGTGCGCCGGATGACCGATCCGTACCTGGCAACGATTTCTTGCGCCGTGTTGAGTCAAGCCTGGGCAGCCATGAGCAAGGCCGATCGCGCGGAAGAGTGGCTCGACGAGTCGCTGAGCCGGGCCCAGAACGTCCGATCGAGCAACCTTCCCCGGGCGATGAACAACGTGGTCCTGGCGGCCTTGGCCGTAGGGCCCCCGGAACGGGCCGCGGATTTGGCTCGCGAGGTCGAGGCGCCCGGCGACCGGACCTGGTGCCTCGCGGTGGCGGCACAGTCAGCGGCCCGGGCCGGCGACGCGTCCAGGGCCAGCGGGCTCATTGCCGAGGCAGAACTACATCTCCGGATGATCACCGATCACGGAACCCGAGCGGGTTCCCTCGCCAATGTCGTGCACGCCCTCGTTCTGCTGGGCGACGTCGATCGCGCCGAGGAACTCGCCTCGACGATCCTGCGCCCTGGCTGGTCGGCCACCGCAATCTCCAGGGTGGTTCAGGCTCGGGCGGAGTGCGGCGACCACGACCGCGCCGAGCGCCTGGCGCGCCGGATTGCCGAGCCGGACAATCTGGCAGTAGCCCTCCTCAACATCGCCGAATCCGCGGACGAGGAGAGAGCCGTGCGGTTGATCGCTGAAGCGCTCGCCCTCGGCGCGTGGACGTCAGCCCTACCGCAACTAGTAGCCCGACGGCCCGAGGTGGTGGCCGTTCTTGCCGGTGCTGTCCTCGACCCTCGGCTTTCACCCAGTGAAAGCGTCGGTCCCCACCGTGGCCGTCGCGCGGGATGATTCGGCTTCCATCGACGTTTGTCTGCATGGAGGTCCGGTCGCATGGCATTCGCACGCAACCAGTGGTATGTGGCGGCCTATGGCAGCGAGGTCGGGCGGGACCTGCTCGCCCGTACGGTGCTCGGTGAGCCGCTGGTGCTGTACCGCACCGGCGCCGGGGAGGCGGTGGCGCTCGCCGACCGGTGCGTGCATCGGCGTTTCCCACTGTCGGAGAGCCGGCTCGACGGCGACACCATCGTCTGCGGCTACCACGGCTTCACCTACGACCAGACCGGCGCGTGTGTCTTCGTACCCGGTCAACAGCGCATTCCGCGCACCGCGCGGGTCACCTCGTTCCCGGTGGTGGAACAGGACTCGTTCATCTGGGTCTGGATCGGTGACCGGGACCGGGCCGACCCGGCCGCGATTCCTCGCGCGCCGTGGTTGGTCGACCCGAGGTACGCGGTGGTGCGGGGCATGGCGCCGCTGAACGCGCGGTACGGCCTGCTGGTCGACAACCTTTTGGACCTGTCCCACGAGACCTATCTGCACGGTGGTTACATCGGCACGCCGGAAGTGGCGAACACTCCGATCACCACCGAGGTGGACGAGGACCGGGGCATCGTCTACGTCAGTCGGCACATGGACGACGCCCAGTGCCCGCCGTTCTACGCGCGCTCGACCGGGATCCAGGGCCGGATCACCCGGTGGCAGGACATCGAGTACCACCCGCCCTGCCTCTACCTCCTGCACAGCCGGATCGCACCGCAGGGCGTCTATCCGCCCGCCGAGGGCGAGGACCGCGAGGCGTTCCACGCGGAGATCGTGTACGCCATCACCCCGTCGACCGAGCACACCACCTACGACTTCTGGGCCGTGGCGCGCGACTTCGCGATCGACGACGAGTCGGTCAGCGAGTACCTGCACCACAGCAACCACACAGTGGTCATGCAGGACGTGACGGCGCTGAACATCCTGGAGCAGGTGATCGCGACCGAGCCGGACCGGTACCAGGAGTTGAGCATCAACATCGACACCGGCGGCCTGGCCGCCCGGCGGCTGCTGGCCCGGATGGTCGGGTCGGGGACGGTGGGAGCGGCGCGGTGAGTTCGCCCGCCGGCATGCTGACCGGGGACCGGGTCTACCGGATCCACTGGATGCCGGGCACCGACACCCTGCGCGGGACCTGCCACTGCGGCGCCGAGCGGCTCGCCGAGGACCCCGTCGAGTTGTGGGAGTGGCTGCTCGCCCACCCGCAGGGCCATCAGGACGTGGCCGTGCCGCCACCCGACCCGCCGAGGCGGTTGGTGATGCGCGCGTGACGGTGGACGTACTGGCCGGTGTGGAGCTGGTGGTGGCGAGCCGGGAGCAGGTGGCGGCCGAGGTCGTGGCGATCCGCCTGTGCCGCGCGGACGGCGGCGACCTGCCCGAGTGGTCGCCGGGCGCGCACATCGACCTGGAGTTGGGCGTCGGGCTGGCGCGTCAGTACTCCCTCTGCGGCGACCCGGCGGACCGCTCGGCCCTGCGGATCGCCGTGCAGCGCGAACCGAACGGACGCGGCGGCTCAAGGCTGGTGCACGAGCGGCTCACCGTCGGCGCGACCGTCCGGGTGAGCGGGCCCCGCAACGCCTTCCCGCTGGTCGCGGCGCGGCATTACCTCTTCGTCGCCGGTGGCATCGGCATCACCCCGATCGCACCGATGGTGGCCGCCGCCGACGCCGCGGGCGCCGACTGGCGACTGGTGTACGGGGGCCGCAGCCGCGCCACCATGGCCTTCGCCACCACCCTGCGGGAGAAGTACGGCGACCGGGTGAGCCTGTACCCGCAGGACGAGACCGGGTTGCTCGACGTGGCCGGGTTGCTGGGCCGGCCCGGCGCCGGGCTCGTCTACTGCTGCGGCCCGGAGCCACTGATCGCCGCGGTGCAGGAGCACTGTCGCGGCTGGCCACCCGGCCGCCTGCACGTCGAGCGCTTCACCGCGCTGGGCGACACCGGTGCTCCGGAGACAACGATCGAGGTCGAACTCGCGCTCTCCGGCCGGACGGTGACCGTGCCGCCGGGTATGCCGATCCTGCAGGCGGTCGAGGAGGCCGGTGTGCAGGTCCTCTCGTCCTGCCGGGAGGGCACCTGCGGCACCTGCGAGACCCCGGTGCTCGCCGGCGTGCCGGAGCATCGTGACAGCCTGCTGACCGAGCAGGAGCGGGCCGTCGGCGACACGATGATGATCTGTGTGTCCCGGGCCCGTACGCCCCGACTCGTCCTGGAGCTGTGAGCGGGCGGTGCGCGCGGGGATGATGGCGGGGTGCGCGCAGAACCGGGGCGGTCGGTGACGAGCAAGGTGCTGGCACTGCTCGACGCGTTCAGCCCGGCCACACCGGCGTTGACCCTGAGCGAGCTGGCCCGTCGCGCCGGGCTGCCACTGTCCACCGTGTACCGGCGGGCGGCGGAGCTGGTCGAGTGGGGGGCGTTGGAGCGCGGCGACGACGGGCGGTACCGGATCGGCCTGCGGCTGTGGGAGGTGGGCTCACTCGCTCCGCGAGGTCTCGGGCTGCGGGAGTTGGCCCTGCCGGTCATGGAGGACCTGTACGAGGTGACCCACGAGAACGTCCAGCTCGCCGTCCGGCAGGGCCTCGAACTCGTCTTCATCGAACGGATCGCCGGGCGGCACGCGGTGCCCGTGCTCACCCGGGTAGGCGGCCGCTTCGCGTTGCACGCCACCGGCGTCGGGCTGGTGCTGCTCGCTCACGCGCCGGCCGAGGTCCAGACGCAGGTGCTGGCCGCGCCGCTGGAGCGGTACACCGCGCTGACCATCACCGACCCGGGGCGGCTGCGTCGCTGCCTCGCCGAGGTACGCCGGGTCGGGTACGCGGTCAGCGACCGCCAGGTCACCATGGACGCCCTCTCGGTGGCCGCACCGATCCGCGTACCGGAGGGTGTGGTGGCGGCGATCTCGCTGGTGGTCGCCCACGAGCGGGCGGATCCGGTGGCGTTGGCCCCGCTGGTCCAGGCCGCGGGCCGGGTGGTTTCCCGCGCGCTGGCACAGACTGCAAATCGTTGACGCCCGATCAAATTCTGCATTACGTTGCCCGTGCGCGTGTTACCCGGAGGTCCGGCATCGACGAAAGGGAGCACTCATGTCACTGGACGGCAAGGTCGCCATAGTCACCGGGTCCGGGCGGGGTCTCGGCCTCGCCTACGCGCAGGAGTTGGCGCGGCGGGGCGCCTCGGTCGTGGTCAACGACGTCGACGCCGATGCCACCGCCGACGCGGTGGGGTCGATCCAGGCGTCTGGCGGCCGGGCCATCGCGGTGGTCGCACCGGTCGGCCCGACCGAGACCGCGAAGGAACTCGTCAGCACGGCGGTCGAGCACTTCGGGCGGCTGGACATCCTCGTCACCAACGCCGGGATCCTGCGCGACAGCGTGCTGTGGAAGATGAGCGACGACGACTTCGACACCGTCATCAACGTGCACCTGCGCGGCACGTTCACCACCGTGCGCGAGGCGGTGCAGCACATGCGGCAGGCCGGCGAGGGTGGGCGGATCATCTGCGTCGGGTCACCCACCGGGCAGCGGGGCACCTTCGGCCAGACCAACTACGCCGCCGCCAAGGCGGGCATCGTCGGCATGGTCCGGACCTGGGCGCTGGAGTTGAAGCGGGCCGGCATCACCGCCAACACCGTGGTCCCGGTCGCCGCGACCGCGATGACCGCCACCGTCCCCTACTTCGCCGCAGCGGTGCGGGCCGAGGCGAATGGCGAGCCGATGCCCGCGTTCTTCCGCCACGATCTGGGCTTCGGCACGGCGGACGACGTGGCCGGGCTCGTCGCGTTCCTCGGCTCCGACGCGGCGGCATCGGTGACCGGGCAGGTGATCGGTGTCGGCGGTGATCGCCTGCAGATCTGGACCCATCCGGAGGCGGCGCTGACCGCGCACCGCGACGGCGGCTGGACCTACGACGCGCTGGTGGCGGCCTGGCCGACGACCTTCGCCGAGGCCGTGCAGAGCGTCGGTGAACGCTTCCCGAAACTCCCCGAGGAGTTCGAGCCCGCGACCCACTGACCCGCCCGAGGAAGGTTGGCCCACCATGTACCAGCCCGCCATCGACCTCGACGGCGTCACGGCGATCGACATGCACGTGCACATCGAGGTCGACGACCACGGTCACGCCTCCCTGCCCGAGCCGCTCGTGGCGGCGGCGTCGGCGTACTTCAAGACGGACGGGCCCCGACCCGCGGTCGGCGCGGTGGCACAGTACTACCGCGAGCGGAGCATGGCGGCCGTCGTCTTCACCGTGGACGCGGGTACGCAGCTGATGCACCCGCCACTGTCGAGCGTCGACATCGCCCGCGCGGCGGCCGAGCACGCCGACGTGCTCATCCCCTTCGGGTCGGTGGACCCGCGCACCGGGGAGGCGGCCCTCGAACTGGCCGCCTGCCTGATCGAGCAGGAGGGCGTACGCGGCTTCAAGTTCCACCCCACCGTGCAGGGCTTCGACCCCAGCCACGACGAGTACGCGCCGCTGTGGGGCCTCCTGGAGCGGGCCGGCGTCCCGGCGCTCTTCCACACCGGGCAGACCGGCATCGGCGCGGGCACGCCGGGCGGCTACGGCCTGCGGCTCGGCCTGTCGAACCCGATCCTGCTCGACCCGATCGCGGCCGACTTCCCCGACCTGCAGATCATCATGGCCCACCCGTCGGTGCCCTGGCAGGACGAGGCGCTGTCGGTGGCCACACACAAGCACAACACCTGGATCGACCTGTCCGGCTGGAGCCCGAAGTACTTCCCGGCCGAGTTGGTGCGCTACGCCAACTCAGTGCTGAAGCGGCGGGTGCTCTTCGGCACCGACTACCCGATGCTCACCCCCGATCGGTGGCTGCGCGACGTGCAGGCGACCGACCTCAAGCCGGATGTGCTCCCGGGCATCTTGAAGGACAACGCGGCCCGGCTGTTGGGCCTTGCCCGGTGACGACGAGAGGAAATGCCATGACGACGACCATCACCTACGACCGGCTCGGCGACCTCGCCGGCACCGATCTCGGTTACACCGGGTACCGCACGGTCAGCCAGGACCAGGTGGACCTGTTCGCGGACGCCACCGACGACCACCAGTGGATCCACGTCGACCCCGAACGGGCGAAGACCGGCCCCTTCGGGGCGCCGATCGCGCACGGTTTCCTCACCCTCTCCCTGGCGGTGCCCTTCTGGACCGAGCTGCTTGAGGTCAAGGGCGTGTCCACGAAGGTGAACTACGGCCTCGACAAGGTGCGCTTCCCCGCGCCGGTCGTGGTGGGGGCACGGGTGCGCATGCGCGCCACCGTCGTCGAGGTCGTCGAGGTCCGCGGTGGTTACCAGATCGCTGTCGACCAGACGATCGAGATCGAGGGCGGGGCCAAGCCGGCGGTCGTCGCACGAGGGCTGTACCGCTTCTACGCCTGAGCCCGGGGCATCCGTCGAGCCGGGCGAGCACACCACCTCCACCCCCGGGAGAATGATGATGCAGCAGCACGGAATCGGCGCCTGGGTCGCCAAGCGCCGGCTCAAGTCCCCGGACAAGGTCGCCATCGTCCACGGTGACCGGTCGACAATGACGTACGGCCAGTTCGCCGTCGCCGCGGACCGGATCTCGGCGGTGCTGCGCGAGTGCGGAGTCGGCAAGGGTGACTCCGTCGCCTACCTGGGTGAGAACAGTCCCGACCTCCTTGCGGTGATGTTCGGGGCGGCGCAGGTCGGGGCGGTCTTCGTGCCGGTCAACACCCGGCTCGCCGGGCCCGAGATCGCCTACGTCCTCGCGGACTGCGGCGCGCGGGTGCTGATCCACGACCCGGACTTCGCGGTGCCGGTGGCCTCCGCCGCAGCGGCCGCCCGGACCCCGTACGTGATCGTCACCGGCGAGGGCACCGCGGACCGTCCGGGGCTGGCCCCCCTGGCGCGGGCCGTCGTCGCCGGGTTCACCGACCACGCCGACACCGTCCACCGGGATCCGGCGGCGATCATCTACACCTCGGGCACGACCGGTCGGGCCAAGGGCGCCGTGCTGACCCACGGCAACCTCACCTGGGTTGCACTCAACTGTGTGGTCGACTACGACGTCGTCTCCACCGACGTCGCCCTGATGATCTCGCCACTGTTCCACGTCGCCTCGCTCGGGATGGGCGCCCTGCCGGTCATCCTCAAGGGCGCCACGATGGTCATCGAGAGAGGCTTCGAGCCGGGCCGCGCGCTCGCGCAGATCGAGCGGCACGGGGTCACCATGCTCAGCGGCGTGCCGACCACCTACCAGTTGATGGCCGACCATCCCGCCTGGGCGTCGACGGACCTGTCGACGCTGACGAAGCTCACCTGCGGAGGTTCGGCGGTGCCGACCCGCATCCTCACCGCGTACGAGGCGCGGGGTCTGTCGTTCTCGCAGGGTTACGGCATGACCGAGGCCGCGCCGGGCGCGACCGCGCTGCCGGCGGCGATGACCCGGGTCAAGCAGGGCAGTGTCGGTCTGCCGCACTTCTTCACCGACGTGCGGATCACCGACGTGACAGGTGCCGTGGTGCCGGTCGGCGACGTCGGTGAGATCGAGGTGGCCGGGCCCAACGTCTTCCCCGGTTACCACGGCCTCCCGGAGGCGACCGCCGAGGCGTTCACGGCCGACGGGTGGTTCCGTTCCGGCGACCTTGGCCACCTGGACGCCGACGGCTACCTCTACATCTCTGGCCGACTCAAGGACATGATCATCTCGGGGGGCGAGAACATCTACCCGCTCGAACTGGAGCAGCTGCTCACCGAGGTCGACGGGGTGACCTCGGCGGCGGTCATCGGCGTGCCGGACGAGCGGTGGGGGGAGGTGCCGTGGGCGATCGTGACCGTCCGGGAGGGGGCGTCGGTGGACACCGCCACCGTCCGGGCGTGCCTCGACGGCAGGATCGCGCGCTACAAGTTGCCGAAGAACGTCGTCATCGTGGACGAGTTGCCACGGACCGCGTCGGGGAAGGTGCGGAAGGCTGATCTGCGGACCCGCTTCGGCGGCTAGTCGCGGGCCGGGTCGCGACGAGTTCGGCGAACTCCGCCGCGGACGCCTCGGCCAGCTTCTCGTGCGCCCGGCGGTAGGTCTCGGCCGACCTGGTGGCGGGCCACTGCGCGTCCATGAACTCGGCCGGCAGCCTCGGGTCGGCGCGCAGCAGCGCGAGCCAGTCCGCCACGAGCATCGTCCGCACGGTCAGGGCGCTCGGCGCCATCGCCAACGCCGACGGGTCGTCCCACACGTCGATGAAGGCGAGGTGCGCGCGCCGGATCGCCTCGATGTCCCACGCCGCGCGTACGCTCTCGCCGATCGGGAACCCGGCGAGTTCGCGGGCGTGGAAGGCGACCACGGTGTTCGGCGCGAGGTCCTGCCGCAGGGGCTCCAGCGAACCGGCGAGGTCGACCTCGCCGGGCGCGAGCCAGAGCCCGTCGCGCAGCGGCGCGAAGCCCTCCCAGGTGAGGGTCGAGCGCAGTCGGTGCCGCAGCGTCCGCTGATGCTCCGGGATCGAGAAGGTGACCAGGGTCCACCCGCTGCCCTGCGGGTCGAACGGCCGCGGCCCGCGAACCCGGTACGTCGCCTCGCGTAGCACCGCGACCCCGTGCTCGGTCAGCGAGAAGAGGGTCTCCCGGCCACTCCTGCTGCGGGCGAGGATGCCGCTGTGCACGAGACGGTCGAGGGTCGCGCGGGTGGCCGGCGCGGCGACGTCGGCACCCTCCAACACGTTGATCAGGGCACTCGCCCGGATCGGGCCGGTTGCGCCATCGACGACGTGTTCGCCGAAGAAGGCGAGCAACAACTGCTTCGGCTGACGACTACCCACAGTGCTCCCCTTCGGCGAAAACGGTGCCCCTGGTCGCCGATCACCGCGCGGACCGCGGGGCCACAGTCTGCCCGCGCTTGGCCCGCTGGATCTGGTCGTAGACGTGCGTCCGCAACTGGGTGAAACGGGGCAGGGCGCGGGTCGTGATCTGATCGCGCTCCGGCGGCAGGTCGATCGCGAGGTCCTCCTGGACCCAGGTCGGCGACGTGGACAATACTAGAACCCGCTGACCCAGGTAGACCGACTCGTCGATGTCGTGGGTGACGAAGAGAACAGAGATGGTGCGGCTGGCGTGCAGCTCGCGGACCAGGTCCTCCAGGTCGGCCCGGGTCTGTGCGTCCACCGCGGCGAACGGCTCGTCCATGATCAGAACGTCGGGCTGGTAGGCGATCGCTCGCGCGATCGCCACGCGCTGTTGCATCCCCCCGGAGAGCTGCCACGGGTGGCTGCGTGCGGCGTGCGCTAGGCCCACCGCCTCAAGAGCGTCGACGACCAGCTTGGCCCGGGCCGCGCGGGACAGCTTCTTGTGCCGCAACGGAAGCTCGACGTTTCCGCGCACCGTCAGCCAGGGGTAGAGGCTGCGACCGTACTCCTGGAACACCACGGCCATGGCGGGGCTGGGCCCGGTCACCGGCGAGCCGTCCATCTCGACCACGCCGCTGGTGGGTCGCAGCAGGCCGGCGAGGCACTTCAGGAGAGTGGTCTTGCCGCATCCGGACGGCCCGACGATGCAGACCAGCTCGCCGGCGTCCATCGTGAAGCTGATGTCCCCGATCGCCTCGACGTTCCCCGTGGCGGACTCGTAGACCTTCCGCAGGTGCTCCACCCGCAGCAGGGTGCGTCGATCAGGCACGGTTGACCTCCCTGATTCCGTGGTACCAGCGCAGCACGCGCCGTTCGACGAGACCGAAAGCTACGGCGAGGAAGACGCCGACGAGACCGAGGAGGAGGATGCCGCTCCACATCTCGGCGATCAGGTAGTTGCGCTGGAAGTAGGCGATCCGGTAGCCGAGGCCGGAGGACGAGGCGAACATCTCGGAGATGACCATCAGGATCAGCGCGACCGAGAGGGCCTGCCGGACCCCGGCCATGATCCGCGGGCTGGCGGCCGGGAGCACGAGGAACCAGAGCCGTTCCCACCAGGAGACCTGGAACGACTCCGCGGTCTCCTTCATGACACTGTCCGTCGCCCGGACACCCTCGATCGTGTTCAGCAGGATCGGCCAGACCGCGCCGGAGACGATCACGACCACCTTCATGGTGTCCGTGATCCCGAGCAGGAGCATGACCACCGGGATCAGTACCGGCGGCGGGATCGCCCGGAGGAACTCCAGCAGCGGTTCGAGGAGTTCCCGCAACCAGACGACCAGACCGATGACGGTGCCGGCGGCGATGCCGAGCACGATCGACGCGGCGACACCGAGGCCGAGGCGGGCGAGGCTCGGCAGCACGTCCTCGACGAATGCCGGGCCGACCCAGGTCTGCAGGAAGGCGTCGGCGATCGTCAACGGGCCGGGGAAGAACCGGCTCGTCCCCCTCGTCGACACCAGGCCCCAGCTGACCAGAAGCAGCATCGGCAGCCCGAGCGGGTAGAGCAGGCTCGCCGCGATCCGGGGGCCGACCCGCCGGCCACGCGTCGTGGTGGCGATCCGGCTGGTGTACGCGCTCACCGCGCCTCCTCTCCTCGGATCGACTGGTGCCACGACAGCACCCGACGCTCGATGAACCGGAAGACGATGTTCACCGCGAGCCCGAGCAGGCCGGTGACCACGACCAACGCGTACAGGCCGGCGGCGTCGCCGGCGGACCGGGACAGCTCGATCATGCGCCCGAGGCCGGGGTTACCGATCACCATCTCCGCGGTGATGGCGAGGATGAGCGCGACCGCCGCCGCGAGCCGCAAACCCGTCATGAGGTACGGCAGAGTGGTCGGTAGGACGAGGTGCGTCAACTGCTCCCGCCGGGTCAGACCGAAACTGCGGGCGGTGTCGCGAGCCACCACGTCGACGTCGGCGACGCCGTAGATCACCTGCACGAACACCTGCCAGAACGACGCGTAGACGATGATGACGAGGGCGGCCTGCATCTGGATGCCGAACATCAGCACGGCGAGCGGGATGAGGGCGACCGATGGGATCGGCCGCAGGAACTCGACGACCGTGTGGGTTGAGCGCCGCAGGAACGGCACCAGCCCGACGACCGTGCCGAGCGCGACGGCGGCGATCGTCGCCACCGTCAGGCCGATCGCCCAGGACGTCATGGTGCTGCCCAGCCGCCGCCAGAACGCGAGGTCGACGAGCTGCTCGAACAGCCGCGCCAGCACGTCCGTCACGTACGGCAGATACAGCGGGTTGACCAGGCCCAGCGTCGGGATCAGCTGCCAGACGACGAGGAACCCGGTGAGGCCGACGACGCCCAGCAGGGCCTTGCGTAACGCGCGCAGGCGTCTGGTGGAGAACACGCGCATGTCACTCCCGTCGTCAGGCGGGCGGCGGTGCCCTCCCCGGTCCCGGGGGCCAGGGAGGGCGGGGTCGCGCCGGCTACTGCTGCTGGATGAGACGGTCGAAGTTGGGTTGCTTGTCGAGCACCTTGTACTTCTGCGCCAGCTCGGCAAGGGTCTGCAGGCTCGACCGGTCGACCTGCCAACCGAAGGCCGGCAGCCGCACCGACTCGGCCACCGGTGGGGGCAGCTCCAGGTTGTCCTTGATGGCCTGCCGCAGGGCCGGCTCGTTGGCGGGGTCCTTGGCCCATTCCAGCGTCTTCTTCATCGCCGCCGTGAAGTCCTCGACCAGCTTGGCGTCCTTGTCCGTACGTTCCTTGGTGGTGATCGTGGTGAGGGTGGTCAGGCCGGGCACCACCGCCTGGTAGGGGGCGACGATGAAGGTGTCGCCACGGGCCTTGAGCTGCGTGACAAAGGGCTCCGGCACCCAGGCCGCGTCGATGTTGCCTGCTTCGAGCTGGGCCGGGGCGTCCGGGAAGGCGACCTCGACGAACTTGATTTTGGACGGGTCGCCGCCGTCCTTCTCGACCGCCGCCATGATCGTCACGTCGCCGGCGGCGCCCAGGCTGTTGACCGAGACCCGCTTGCCCGCGAGGTCGGCAGGCCGTTTGATGCCGGACTTCGCCGAGGCCACCACGGCGTTGATGTCGTCGCCGTCGGCGTACGAGGAGGCGTAGTTGCCGATGATGACGACGCCGAGGTCGCGCAGGTCGGCCCGGAACGGGCCGAAGGGCTGGCCGATCGCGAAGTCGATGTCGCCGTTCATCAGCGCCGGAATGGCCTGCGCGCCACCCTGGGCGGGCAGCACCTCGACCTGGAGCCCGCGCTCGGCGAAGAGGCCCGCCTTGATGCCGCCCCAGAGCGCGGCGGTCTCGGTGATCGGCAGGGCCGCGACCCGGACCTTGCGGGACTCGCCTGAGGTCTGTTCGGACGGGTTGGACGCGTCGGAGTCGGTACATCCGGTGAGGGCGATCGCGGTAGCGGCGATCAGCCCGAGAGCCAAGACCTTCTTCATTGACGAGGCCCTTCCTGGGCGGGGGTGGTGGGTGCGTCGGAAGTCGGCGGATGCCTCGGATCTGCAGGTGAACTACCGCTGCGTGGGGGCGCACGCCGCTGTGTTGGCCATGGTCAGTCACCCCAGCATCGAAAGTCAATAATTTCTGACGCCCGTCATGGATAAGTTGAACAACGGTGCGCGGTGGCGGCGTGGCGCACGCGCGTGCTCAGACCTCGGGCAGGCCCACGTAGTTCTCGGACAGGCTGGTGGCGTAGGCGTCGGAGGTGGCGACGTAGCGCAGCGTGGCGGTCTGCAGCTTCGTCTCGTACGGGTCGTCGCGCTCCAGCCGGTGCAGCATGGAGGTCATCCACCAGGAGAAGTGCTGGGCCCGCCAGACCCGGCGTAGCGCCGTGGCCGAGTAGGTCTCCAGCAGATCGGTGTGCCCTCTGTCGTACCACGCGGCGAAGGCATCGCCGAGCAGCGCGACGTCGGCGAGGGCCAGGTTCATGCCCTTCGCTCCGGTGGGTGGGACGATGTGCACGGCGTCGCCGGCCAGGAACAGCCGCTCCCACTGCATCGGCTCGACCACGAAGCTGCGCATTCCGGTGATGGACTTCTCCAGGATCGGCCCCTCGTTGAGCGACCACCCCGGCACCGTCTCCAACCGCGTCCGCAGCTCCGCCCAGATTCGCTCGTCCGGCCACGCGGCGATGTCCTCGTCTGGCGCGACCTGCAGATACAGCCGGGAGATCTCGGGGGAGCGCATGCTGTAGAGGGCGAAGCCCCGTTCGTGGTGGGCGTAGATGAGCTCCTGCACCGCTGGCGGGGCGGCGGCGAGGACCCCCAACCAGGCAACGGGGTACGCCCGCTCGTAGGTGGTCAGTACCCCGTCGGGCACCGCGCCGCGGCTCACCCCGTGGAACCCGTCGCAGCCGGCCACGAAGTCGCAGTGCAGCTCCTCGTCCCGCCCGTCGCGTCGAAAGTGGACGACCGGCGAATCCGAGTCGAGACCGTCCAGGCGTACGGCGTCGGCCTCGAAGAGGATCGACCCACCGGCCGCGAGCCGGGCGGCGATCAGGTCCTTGACCACCTCCTGCTGCCCGTAGACGGTGATCGCCCGCCCGGTCAGATCTGCCATCGGCACCCGGTGCGACTCCCCGGCGAAGCGCAGCTCGATGCCCTCGTGCCGCAGCCCCTCCCGTTGCAGCCGCTCGCCGACGCCGCTGCGGCAGAGCAGGTCGACCGAGCCCTGTTCGAGGACTCCCGCCCGCAGCCGGTGTTCGACGTAGTCGCGGCTGCGGCTCTCCAGCACCACGGACTCGATTCCCCGCAGGTGCAGCAGGTGCGACAGCATGAGCCCCGCCGGCCCGGCGCCGACGATGCCGACCTGGGTACGCATCTCTGGCATCCTCCTCTCCTGCGGTGTCAGAACGGGTACCGCGTGATGGTGCCCTGCACGGTCAGCCACTGGGTCTCGGTGAACGCCTCGACGTTCGCCGCTGGCCCGCCGAACCGGGAGCCGGTGCCGGAGGCGCCCACCCCGCCGAACGGCGCCACCGCCTCGTCGCTCACCGTCTGGTCGTTGATGTGCACGATCCCGCTGGGGATCCGGTCGGCGAGGGCCATCGCCCTCATCACGTCCCGGCCCAGGATGCCCAGCGACAGGCCGTACTCGGTGTGCCGGGCCAACTTCACGGCCTCGTCGGAGTCGGCGAAGGTGATCACCGGCGCGACCGGGCCGAAGACCTCCTGTGCGTACGCCGGGGTCGCGGGGGTGACGTCGGTGAGCACCGTCGGCCGGTAGAACAGCCCGTCGTAGGTGCCCCCGGCCGCCAGCCGGGCACCCGCCTCGACGCTGGCCGTGACCAGAGAATGGATCTTGTCGCGCTGGCGCTCGTCGATGATCGGACCGAGCGCCACCTGCTCCTTCGCCGGGTCGCCGACCGGCAGATGGTTGGCCTTCTCCGCCAACCGCTCGACATACCGCTCGGACAGACTCTCGTGCACCAGGTGCCGCCCGGTGGTCATGCAGATCTGGCCCTGGTGCAGGAACGACCCCCAGGCGCCGGCGGAGACCGCGAGGTCCAGGTCGGCGTCGTCGAGCACGATCAGCGCCGAGTTGCCGCCGAGTTCGAGGTGCGCCCGCTTGAGGTGGCGTGCCGCCGCCTCGCCGACCTTACGGCCGGCCGCGGTCGACCCGGTGAAGCTGATCACCCGGGCGTTCGGGTCGGCCACCAGCGCCTCGCCGACCTCGACGCCGCCGGAAAGGACGTGCAGTAACCCGCCGGGCAGGCCGGCCTCCTCGAAGACCCGGGCGATCGAGACACCACCGCAGACCGCGGTGCGCGGATCGGGCTTGAGCACCACGGCGTTGCCCAGTGCCAGGGCCGGGGCGACGGAACGGGTGGCCAGGATGAGCGGGAAGTTGAACGGCGCGATGACCCCGACAACGCCGACGGGCAGCCGGCGAGCCAGGCTGAGCCTCGGTTGCGCGCTCGGGATGATCTCGCCGAGCGGGTGCGAAGCCAGCGCCGCCGCCTCGTAGCACTCCTGCGCCGCGGTATCGGTCTCCACACCGGCCTTGGGTGGGATGGACCCGGCCTCCCGCACGATCCAGTCGCCGATCTCGGGGGCGTGCCGCTCGTACAGCTGCCCGGCCCGGCGCAGCACCGCGGCCCGCTCGGCGTAGCCGGTGGCGGCCCAGTCGCGCTGGGCGGTGGCGGCTCGGGCGCAGGCGCGCGTCACATCGTCGGCGTTCGCCACGCCGACCTGGCCGATCTCCTCCCCGGTGGCGGGGGACCGTACGGGCGCCGTGCCGCCGGCCGGCTCCACCCAGCCATCGCTGTGCAGCATGCCCTGCCAGGTCGTGGCGTCCAGCAGTGTCATGGCGGTCCTCCTGGGGGCGTGGGGCCGGTGGGGTGGTCCGGGGTCATCGGGCGGGGCGGGCGTGCGCTCGCGAGGGCCGGGAGTGTTCGCTGACCGAACGACCGTTCTCTGCATGAACGTTGGCACGTGGCTCGGCTCGCGTCAACGCATCGGCCGACGTGACTACCGAACACTGTGGACCTGCCGCTCCGGGACGGGCCAACCTGCCGTTGACGGACGCCGTCCTCCGTCGTACGTTCGATATGAGTACGGCAGTCCGCATAGCGAACGGCTGGCGGCGCCACGGTTTTCGCAGGAGGCGGGAGGCTCATGGCGAAGCTCGTCTCGCTTGCCGACGGCGTGGCGCACCTGGTCCGCGACGGTGACGTGGTCGCCCTGGAGGGGTTCACCCACCTCATCCCGTTCGCCGCCGGCCACGAGATCATCCGCCAGGGGCGGCAGGATCTGACCCTGGTGCGGATGACCCCCGACGTCATCTACGACCAGCTCATCGGCGCGGGGTGCGCCCGTCGCCTGGTCTTCTCCTGGGGCGGCAACCCCGGCGTGGGGTCGCTGCACCGCTTCCGGGACGCCGTGCAGCACTCCTGGCCGCGTCCGCTCGAGCTGGAGGAGCACAGTCACGCCGGCATGGCGAACCGGTACGTCGCCGGGGCGTCCGGGCTGCCGTTCGCCGTCCTGCGCGGCTACACCGGCACCGACCTGCCTCGGCACACCGCCAACATCCGGCCCATCACCTGCCCCTTCACCGGCGAGACGCTCACCGCCGTCCCCGCCCTGCGTCCCGACGTGACAGTGGTGCACGCCCAGCGCGCCGACCGCGACGGCAACGTGCAGATGTGGGGCATCACCGGAGTGCAGAAGGAGGCGGTGCTCGCCGCCCACCGGTCACTGGTCACCGTCGAGGAGATCGTGGACGAGCTGGAGCCCGTACCAGGGCAGGTCATCCTGCCTGGCTGGGCGATCACCGCCGTGGCCGAGGTGCCCGGTGGCGCGCACCCTTCCTACGCCCACGGCTACTCGGTGCGGGACAACGACTTCTACCGGTCCTGGGACGCCGTCAGCCGGCACCGCGACACCTTCCGCGCCTGGCTGGACCAGCACGTGCACCAGGCCGGGGCGGCGGCATGAGTCGGCGCAGCGAGCGAGGGGACGCGATGGCGGGCTGGACCGCGGACGAGATGATGACCGTCGCCGCCGCGCGGCAACTGCGCGACGGAATTGCCTGCTTCGTCGGGATCGGGTTGCCCAGCACCGCGGCGAATCTCGCCCGGGCCACCCATGCCCCGAACCTGGTGCTCATCTACGAATCCGGCTGCCTCGGCGCGAAGCCGGACCGGCTTCCGCTCTCCATCGGGGACGGAGTCCTCGCCGACACGGCTGACGCGGTCGTCTCGGTGCCGGAGGTCTTCAACTACTGGCTCCAGCCCGGCCGGATCGACGTGGGTTTCCTCGGCGCCGCGCAGCTCGACCGGTACGGCAACATCAACACCACGGTCGTCGGCGGCGACTACGACGCCCCGAAGGTCCGCCTGCCCGGCGCTGGTGGCGCCCCGGAGATCGCCGCCTCCTGCGGCGAGGTCGTGGTGATCGTCCGGCAGGACCTCCGGACGTTCACCGAACGGGTCGACTTCGTCACCTCGGTCGGGTACGGGTCGGGTCCGGGTGACCGGGAGCGGCTCGGCCTGCGCGGCGGAGGTCCCCGAGTGGTGATCACCGACCTCGGCGTCCTCGAACCCGACCCGGTCACCTGTGAACTCACCCTGACCCGCCTGCACCCCGGCGTGACGCGGGAGCAGGCGCGGGCGGCCACCGGCTGGGACCTCGCCGTCGCCGAGGGGCTGACCACGGGTGAACCGCCGACAGCGCGGGAACTCGCGGTGCTGCGGGCGCTGGAGGCGACGAAGTCTGACGGGAGACGACCATGACCACCCAGGACACCGTTCACCAGGCCAACAGCGGCCTGGTGCTACCGCAGTATCGGCGCGACGACGTCGACGCCCACCCACCCCTGCTCAGCCCTGGCTACAAGTCGACGGTGGCGCGGGCGCCGAAGCACCCGCTGATCCACCTGCCGCAGCGGCTGACCGAGGTCACCGGGCCGTTGCTGGGGGAGGGGCGGCTCGGTGCGCTCGACCACGACCTGACCCGCCAGCACGACGGTGAGCCGCAGGGACAGCGGATCATCGTGCACGGGCGGGTCCGCGACGGTGACGGTCGACCGGTTCCCCGCACCCTCGTCGAGATCTGGCAGGCCAACGCCGCCGGCCGCTATCGCGACGCTCGCGACACCTGGCCGGCGCCGCTCGACCCGCACTTCGAAGGGGTGGGCCGGGCGCTCACCGACGACCAGGGCCGGTACCGGTTCGTCACCGTGCAGCCCGGCGCCTACCCCTGGCGTAACCACGACAACGCCTGGCGGCCGGCGCACATCCACTTCTCCCTCTTCGGCCGCGCGTTCACTCAGCGGCTGGTCACGCAGATGTACTTCCCGGGCGACCCGCTCTTCTTCCAGGACCCGATCTTCAACTCGGTCCGCGATCCGTTCGCCCGGGAACGGATGATCGCCCGCTACGACCACGCCACCACGGCACCGGAGTGGGCGCTGGCGTACGAGTTCGACATCGTGCTGCGCGGCCGGGAGAGCACCCCCTTCGAGGACGAGGACGACGATGAGTGAGCGACTCGGCGTCATGCCCGCGCAGACCGTCGGGCCGTACCTGCACATCGGTCTGCGCTGGCCGGACGGCCCGTACGTCGTGCCCGAGACGACGCCGGGCGCGTTCTGGATCAGGGGTCGGATCGTCGACGGCACCGGGGAGCCGGTGGTCGACGCGATGGTGGAGAGCTGGCAGGCCGACCCGGACGGCCGGTTCGACCACCCGGACGACCCGCGTGGCGCCCGACCGCCTACGCTCGCCGGCTTTCGCGGCTTCGGGCGCAGCGAGACCGACGGGCAGGGGTGCTACCGGCTGTGGACCGTCAAGCCGGGCTCGCTGCCCGAGCCGGACGGCGGCACCGAAGCCCCCCACCTGACCCTGTCGGTCTTCGGGCGAGGGCTGCTGCACCGCCTCGTCACCCGGCTCTACTTCGCCGACGAGCCGGCGGCGAACTCCGCCGACCCCGTGCTGCGCAGCGTCGAGGCCCACCGCCGGGACACCCTGCTGGCGAACCCCACGGCGGACGGGTTCCGGTTCGACATCCACCTACAGGGAGACCATGAGACCGTCTTCTTCGCCGTCTGACAGTCTGCTCGGCGGCGTCTCCGGTGCCCCGGACGTCGACGCGGAACTCAGCGACCCGTCCCTGCTCCAGGCGATGCTCGACGTGGAGGCGGCGCTCGCCCGGGCCACGGCGGACGCCGGCATCCTGCCCGTACCGGCCGCCCAGGCGATCGTCGAGCAGTGCCGGGCCGACCGGTACGACCCGGGCGTGCTCGGCCGGGCAGCCGACGCCACGGGTAACCCGGTTGTCCCGCTCGTGGCTGAGCTGACCACCGCCGTGCCGGAGCACGCCCGAGCCTGGGTGCATCTCGGCGCGACCAGCCAGGATGTCCTGGACACCGCGCTGGTCCTGGTGGCCGTGCGGGCGCTCGGGCCGCTGCTGCGGCACCTCGACGCCGCCGTGGACGCCGCCGCCCACCTGGCCGACACCCACCGGGACACCGTGATGGTCGCCCGGACCCTCGGACAGCAGGCGGCGCCCACCACGTTCGGGCTCAAGGCCGCCGGCTGGCTGACCGGTCTGGTCGAGGCCCGGGACCGACTGCTCCAAGCCAGCGCCGACCAGCCAGCGCAACTCGGCGGCGCGGTCGGCACCCTGGCCGCGTTCGGCCCGGCCGGTGCCGAGGTCGCCGAGCGGTTCGCGGCCCACCTGAGCCTCCCGTCGAGCCCGCTGCCGTGGCACACCCGCCGCCAGCCCTGGCTCGATCTGGCCGCCGCCCTCGGTGGGCTCCTCGTCGCCGCCGGCAAGGTGGCGCTCGACGTCGGGTTGCTCGCCCAGAACGAGATAGCCGAGGTCGCCGAGGGCGGCACCGGACGCGGCGGCTCCTCGGCCATGCCGCACAAGCGCAACCCGGTGGACTCGATCCTCGTCACCGCCGCGGCGCGACGCGGTCCGGGTCTCGTCGCCACCCTGTTCGCCGCCGCGGTGCAGGAACATGAACGGGCTGCCGGCGCCTGGCACGCCGAATGGGAGCCCCTGCTCGACCTGCTGCACGTGGCCGGCGGTGCCGCCGCCCGGTGCGCCCGGATGCTGGTCGGGCTTCAGGTCAGCGCGCAACGAATGCGGGCGAACTTCGATGCCACAGGTGGTCTCCTGCTCGCCGAGGCGGTCGCCGCGCGACTGGCGCCCGCCGTCGGTCGCGGCGTCGCCCACGACCTGGTGACCCGCGCCGCCGCCGCACCCTCGTTCCGCGCCGCGCTGCTCGCCGACCCCGAGATCCGCGCCTACCTGTCCGAGGGTGAGATAGCCGAGGCGCTCGACCCGTACCGCTGGCTCGGCTCGGCCGGTCGGTTCGTCGACCGGGCCCTGGTCGCCGCCCGGAGAGCCGGCCGATGACAACCCGGTTGCATCTCGTCGTCGACGGCCCAGCCACCGCGCCGGTGCTGCTGCTCGGCAGCTCCCTCGGCACCGCCGCCGCGATGTGGGAACCCCAGGTCCCGGCGCTCGCCGAACGGTTCCGGGTCATCCGGTACGACCACCTGGGCCACGGCCGCTCGGCGGTGCCGCCCGGGCCGTACACATTGGATCTGCTGGGCCGGGAGCTGCTGCGGACACTTGACGATCTCGACGTGCCGTGGGTCCACTACGCGGGGTTGTCCCTCGGGGGCATGGTGGGCATGTGGCTCGCCGCACACGCCCCCGATCGGGTGCGGCGGCTGGCGTTGCTCTGCACGTCGGCGTCGCTCGGCCCACCCGAGCAGTGGCGCGAGCGCGCGGCGACGGTGCTCGCCGACGGTCTGCCGGCGATCGCCGACGCGGTGGTGGCCCGCTGGTTCACTCCGGCCTTCGCCGCGGCCCGGCCGGAGGTGGTCGCCACCTACCGCGCCATGCTGACCGCGACGTCGTCGGCCGGATACGCCGCCTGCTGCGCGGCGATCGCCGCGATGGACCTCCGACCCGACCTCGGCCGGATCGCCGCGCCGACGCTTGTCATCGCCGGGTCCGATGACCCGGCCACTCCGGTGGCGCACGCCCACCGGATCGTCGAACGCATCCCGGGGGCCCGGCTGGTCGTGCTCGACGCGGCGGCACACCTGGCCAACGTCGAGCGACCCGAGCAGGTGCGCCGACTCCTGCTGGAACACTTCGACGAGGAACGTGGGGACAGATGAACGACCGTGAGCGGCACGAGGCGGGCATGACGGTACGTCGACAGGTGCTCGGTGACGCGCACGTGGACCGTGCGATCGCTGGCACGGACGAGTTCACCGCCGACTTCCAGGACTTCATCACCCGCTACGCCTGGGGGGAGGTGTGGAACCGACCGGGCCTCGACCGGCGTACCCGTAGCTGCATCACCCTCGCCGTGCTCGCCAGCCTGCACCATGACGAGGAGTTGGCGATGCATGTCCGCGCCGCGCTGCGTAACGGCCTCACCCCGGCGGAGGTGGCGGAGGTTCTGCTCCAGGTCGGCGTCTACGCTGGCGTACCGGCGGCGAACCGGGCGTTCAAGGTGGCCCGGGAGAACCTGCGGCAGGAGGCTGGGTGAGCGTGAGCGAGGAGGCGGCGAGGTCGCCGGAGTTCGTCCAGTCGCTGGAGCGCGGCCTCGCGGTGATCCGGGCGTTCGACGGCGAACATCCGCAGCTCACGCTCAGCGAGGTGGCCAGGAGGACCGGGCTGACCCGGGCCGCGGCGCGTAGGTTCCTGCTTACCCTGGTCGAGCTGGGCTACGTGCACACCGATGGCCGGCTCTTCTCGCTGCGGGCACGGATCCTCGAACTCGGCTACGCGTACCTGTCCAGCCTGAGTCTGCCCGAGGTGGCGCAGCGGCACATGGAGGCGCTTGTCGCGCGGGTGCACGAGTCCTGCTCGGTGTCGGTGCTCGACGGCGACGAGGTGGTCTACGTCGCCCGCGTCCCCACCAAGCGGATCATGACGGTCGGGATCAGCGTCGGCACCCGGTTCCCCGCGTACGCCACGTCGATGGGCCGGGTGCTGCTCGCCGCGCAACCGGGGGACTGGTTGGACGACTACCTCGCCACGGCGCAGCTGCGGCCGCTGACGCGGCGCACCGTCACCGACCCGGCGAAGCTGCGTACCGCCCTGAGGAAGATCGCCGCCCAGGGGTACGCCATCGTGGACCAGGAGTTGGAGGAGGGGCTGCGGTCGGTGGCCGCGCCGATCCACGGCGAGAACGGTTCGGTGATCGCGGCGGTGAACGTGTCGGCGCACGCCACCCGAGGGTCCTTCGAGATGATTCGTCGGGAGCTGCTCCCGCCGCTGCTGGCCGCGGCGAAGCGGATCGAGGAGGACCTCCGGGGCGGCCAGAGCCGGACACCGGCCGCAGACGCCGTCGCACCCGTTCCTCGTGCTCGTCTCAACGCAGGCCCGCCGCACTGACAGCTGCGTCCGGACGCCACAGGTGTGGTCGCTGGTCGAGGGCGTCGATCACGCGAGGTGGAGTCTTGCGCGCACGGCGTCGGCGTCCGGGTGCTGCAGGGCCGTGAAGATGTCCAATGCCCGCTGCCAATCGGCCCGGGCGGAAGTGGGGTCGCCGAGGGCGTCGCGGGTGTCGCCGAGTCGGCTGAGGGTGTCCGCCTCGCCCCAGCGGTCGCCGAGATCGCGGGCCAGCTCGAGCGTGCGCTCGTAGCACTCCACGGCCCGGTCGTACTGGCCAAGGTGGTGGTGTGCGTAGCCGAGGCTGTCCCAGGTGGCGGCCTCACCAGCCTGGTCGCCGAGCTGTCGCAGGAGGTCGAGCGCCTGCTCGCAATAGGTCAACGCCGCAAGGTGATCGCCGAGCTGGGCAAGGCACCAGCCAACCGCGTTGAGCGCATCGGCCTGGGCCCTGCGGTGGCCGGCGGCCTGGGCCAGGACGAGCGTCCGCTTCGAGTGTTCGAGGGCCTTGCGCGGCTCGCCCTGCCGGTCCCACAGCGAGGCGAGGTTCTGGTGCGTACGCGCCTCGCCCTCCACGTCTCCAGCGCGGACGTACAGGTCGAGGGCCCGTTCGAGGTGGCCCAATGCGTCGGCGTACCTGTTGACCACGGTGTGCGCGCCGGCGAGGAAGCGGTGCGCGACCGCCTGCGCGGCCGGGTCACCGAGACGCTCGGCGGCGAGCAGGGCCGCCTGGCAGGTCTCGACACGGTCGTGCCAGTGCCCCTGCCGATCCAGGAATGTGTCGAGGGCCCGCCCCAGCCGCCAGGTGTGTGCGTCGAAGCCAGCGTCGGCGGACTGGCGGAGCGCGGCGAGCAGGACCGGGTGTTCGGCGCTCAGCCAGGCCAGCGCCTCCGCGTGGGTGGTGGGCCGCTCGGGGTCCACGCCGGCCGCGGGTGGCCTCATCAGGTGGTCGACCGGGTCGCTCTGTGGGCGCAGCAGCTCGTCGGCGACGTACGCGGTGTGGGTGTAGTGGTCGAGGAGCCGAACCGTGGCTGCCACACGATCTGGCGCCGGATCGGTGCCGTCGCTGAGTTCGGCGGCGTACGCCCGCAGCAGGTCGTGTGCGGTGAACCGGCCGGGCCGGTACTCGGCGAGCAGGTTCGCGCGGGTCAGCTCGGTCAGTGACCGGCGGGTTCCATCCGCCGCAAGACCGGCAAGGCTGGCCGCCGCGGGCACCGTGATGTCCGGCCCGGGGTGCAGGCCCAGCAGCCGGAACAGCCCGGCCGCCGGCGGGGTGAGCGCTCTGTACGACCAGGAGAACACCGCGCGTACCTCACCGACCGCGTCACCGGCATTCAGTACGCCGAACCGCTGACCGGCTGTCCCCAACTCACTCGCGAGGGTGCCCAGCGGGAAGCCGGACTGCTGGGCTCTGGCGGCGGCGATGCTCAACGCCAGCGGTAGGCGTGCGCAGGCCGCGATGATCGCCTCGACGGCTTCCGGTTCGGCGGTGACCCGCTCGACACCGAGCCGGTTGGTGAGCAGGTGGCTGGCGGCGTCACGGGTGAGCAGATTGAGCGGGAGCGGCTGCGCCCCGTCGAGGCTGACCAGTGAGGTGAGCTGGTCGCGGCTGGTCACCAGTACCATGGTGGTGGGTGTGCCGGGCAGCAGCGGACGGACCTGTTCGGCGTCCCGTGCGTTGTCCAGCACGATGAGGATCCGCTTGTCGGCCAGCGCGCTGCGGTACAGGGCGGCTTGGGCGTCGAGGTCGGTGGGCACCCGCGCGGCCGGAACCCCGAGCGCGTCCAGGAAACCGCGCAACGCCGTCGCCGCGCTCAGCGCCGGCCCGCGCGGATCGAAGCCGCGCAGGTTCACGTAGAGCTGACCGTCGTCGAACCGGTCGGCGACGCGATGGGCCCAGTGCACGGCCAGGGCGGTCTTGCCCACCCCGGCGGTGCCCGAGATCGCGGCGACCACGACGGCGGTGGGCGCGGCGACGAGCTTGTCGAGGCGGGCCAGCTCGTCGTCACGCCCGGCGAAACTGGCCACGTCGGCCGGGAGTTGCCGGGGGACCATCCGGTCCGGTACGCGTGCCGCGCGGCGGCGGCTCTCCTCGATCCGGTCCCGGGCGGTGGCTAGTGCGCCCTGCTCGGCCGGCGTGGCACCGAGGAGCCGAACCAGCGCGTCGAGCCGGTCGGTGGGCGGCAGCGTCTTCCCGGTGAGGTATTCCGCGATCGCCGTGTGCGACCAGCCGGTGCGGGCGGCCAGCTCTCGATAGGTCAGCTCACCGTCACCCTGTTGGCGAGCGTGCCTGCGTCGCAACGCCCGCAACAACGCGGCAAGGTCGTCGGACGTTCGCGCCGTCACAGCATCCAGCGCCCGGCCCCCCACAGTCGACAATCGACGTCCGTCAGTGTACGGCGGTGTACGGAATCCCGGCCAGAGGTCATACCCGATCGGCGATCCTGCTCGGGTGCAGAGCGCACTGATCGAACCAATGGAGGTCATGTGTCCGTACATCTCAAGCCTCTGGTCCTGGCCCTGACCGTGCTCGCGGCGACGCTCACCGTCCCGGCGGCGGCCGCGTCGGCGGCGCCCGACGCGGCCATCTGCAAGGCGAAGGCGGCCTGCGCCGACGGCAGCCTGCGCGTGACGTCATCGGGCAGTTCGACCCGCACCACCGGTGACGTCACGACCAACGCGATCCCGGTGCCCACGCCACCCGCGTTCCCGCCGGGCACCCCCTGCTACCGCGAGGAGGTCTCCGAGGAGGTCTACGAGACAGCCACCTACACCACCATCTACGAGCTGTACTTCCAGGCGAGCGTCTGCCTGTTCTCCAACGAGATCGTGCTGTACGGCCTGGATACCTCGCTGTCCTTCCCCAACGACGTGCAGGACCCCCGACTGACCTCGATGCAGTTCGTCGTCCGGGACCAGATCGTCACCTACAGCCCGACCGAGAAGGACGGCTACTCCGAGCTGTGGGTGACCTTCTGCCCCGACCCGGCGCAGCCGAGCACCTGCCAGCGGTATCTGCACCGGCTGGGCCTCATCTTCAACCCCGCCTGGGTCTACCCGTTCTCCGTGTTCCAGCGCCTGAGTTGACCGTGCGGGCGACGGCCCTCCTCCCGTGATTGATCAGGGCGTCGTGGGCGCCCTGATCGCTCGTTGCGGCACCGGTTGCCAGCGGATCTCCGCAGCGTTACGGTGAGGTTTAATCGATGATCGTCGACGTCGCAAGTACGGGGGCCCGCATGTCCACGTCCGTCACTCGTCGCAGCGTCCTGGCCGGTGGGGCCGGGGCCGCCATCGGCCTGGCCCTGCCCGGCCACGCCGCCCACGCCGGCGGCCACCATTCCAGCAGCGTGAGCTTCACCCTCGACGCGAGAACGCTCGACGGCGGTGAGCAGGTCACCTCGGTCACCCTCGACACCGGCCGGCTCGGGCCGATCGACCCGGCCGGGCTGACCCCCGGCACGTTCACTGTGCACGCGAAGGCCACCAGCCCGATCCCGATCGCTCCCGGCGATCAGATCTTCAGCGAGTACGACGTGGACCGTCCGGTGGTCGCCGCCCGGCTCGACCGGCACGGGAACATCGTGCTGGAGCTGAGTCACGCCGAAGGTCAACTCGGGGGTGGCACCCTCGGCTACATCCTGAGCAGGGGCCGCAACGTCCGGCTGAACCTCGTCTACACCATCACGCAGAACACCCCGATCGCCAGGCGTCACGGCTCACCGATCACCATCACCCGCTTCGTGCAGGCAGGGCTGTCGAACCCCGAGGTGGACGCCTTCAGTCACCACGTCTCGGGCTCGGGCCTGAAGTACCGGCTGTATTCCCCCGACCACTCGCGCCAGCGCGGTCGGCGGCCGCTGATCGTCTGGCTGCACGGTGGCGGCGAGGGTGCCTCGCTGCCCGACGACTACTACGACAACGAGACCACACTGCGCGCCAACCGGGGTGCGCTCGGCTTCGCCACCGCGCAGGCTCAGCGGATCTTCGCCGGCGCGTACGTCGTCGCTCCGCAGAGCACGTCCTACTGGATGGAGGACGGCCCCCGGTTCGCCCCGCTGATCCGCGAGATCATTCAAGACCTCGTACGCCGCAAGCGCGTCGACCCGGACCGGATCTACGTGGTCGGTTGCAGCAACGGCGGATACATGTCCCTGGAGATGACGACGACCTATCCCGACCTGTTCGCCGCGTCGGTGCCGATCTGCGGCGTCGTCGAGCCGCTCAGCGGGGAGGGTCCGCCGCTGATCACCGACGCCGAGCTGGCGAAGATTCGAACCCCGACCTGGCTGGTCACCTCGCGCGACGACGACACCGTGCCACCCGAGACCAACACGATCCACGCCCACGACCTCATCCCAGGCTCATTGATCAGCCTGTACGACCACGTCGTCTGGAATGGCTACCAGTTCCCCGGCCACTGGTCCTGGATCTACGTGGCCCGCAACGACCCGAGCGTCGACGGCACCCACATCTGGCAGTGGATGGCCCGCCGTCGTCGGTGATCTGGTGTCCGGGGTCAAGCGAGCGTGCCAATGGCATTGGCTGGCGTGGCTCACCGCTTGCGGCGTAGTTCGCGTAACACCCCGTGCCGGCGCAGGGCCCAGGCGAGGCGCCGGACGCTCGGGTGCCGCACGAACAGCACCGCCGCCCGGCGGATCAGACCGAACCGGTCGTCGCTGAGCTGATTCTCGATCGCCTGCCAGATCAGCTCGCGCACCTTGGCGCTGGCCAGCACCGCCCGCACCTCCCGCCGCACCGCGGGATCCTCGGCCGCCGAAGCGATGGCGGCAGCCTGGCCCGGCCGGTCCGCGAGCGGCTGCACCGCCGCCGCGACGAGCGGTCGGCGTACCTCGTCCTGCTCCAGCAGGAGCAACACCGCTTCCCGAATCTCGACCGTGTCCAGGGCGGAGCGCAGCAGGCTCAGCAGGCTGCGCTCTACCTCGTGGTCATGGTCGGGGACGGAGAGCGTGGCCAGCAGCACCGCGACCTCATCGAGGTCGACGACGTGTCGTACCCCGGTGCGGAACTCCGGCAGCTCCCACGCCACCTGCAACGCCTTGACGAGATTGCGGTTCATGAGCCATCCGCTACCCGAAGGCGACAGGCGGCGAAACCCGGCGACCCGCCCGGGCCGGCGCAGCTTCCAGCACCCCCGTCAGCGGCCGCCGTGAGTTACTCCAGGTGGAAGGTGGCCGAGCCGCGGTCGGCGCTCGAACTGACCGCCTCGATATAGAGCAGTCCGTCGCGGTGGCGCACGTATCGGCCCGGGAAGTTCTGCGACTCCAGCGAGATCCCGGCGCTGTCGACGAGGCCGGCCTGGCGGCGGAAGCTCGCATCGCCGCCGAACAGCGCCGAGCCGTCGTTCTTCTCGACGTACAGGGCGTAGCCCCGGTGGCGTAGGTAGTAACCGGGGAAGTTTGTCGACTCCAGCGACACCGATCCGCTGCCAGCCAGGCCGTTGACGATGCGGAACTGGGAGTCGGCCAGGTTGGTCACGTTCGGCTCGATCCGGGCCCGATAGTCGTAGTGCCGGATGTAGCTGCTGGTCTGGTCATGTGAGCGCAGCCGAACCGGCGTGGCCCCGTCCGGCACCGGGATGCCGAAGTTCGGGGTGCCATCGGCGTTCCAGTAGACCTTCTGCAGCCTGGTACGTCGGTTCGGATCGTTGAGCGGATCGCCGCTGATGTCGCGGTAGTTCCGGTCGTGGTAGACGAGGATGTCGCTCTGCCCATCCTCGGAGACGGTGAACGAGTTGTGGCCGGGGCCGTACTGGCCGGTGGCCGCGTTGCTGGCGAACACCGGGCTGGGGCTCTTGCTCCAGGAGGCGGCGTCGAGCAGGTTCGCGGTGGCCGAGGCGCTCAGCATGCCCAGGCAGTAGTTGGCGTCCGTGGCGCTGGCCGAGTAGGTCAGGAAGAGACGGCCGTTGCGTTGGACCACCGCCGGCCCCTCGGCGACCCGGTAGCCGCGGGTCTCCCAGTCGTACGTGGGCACGACGAGCCGGGTCACGGTGCCCGTGATCTGCCACGGGTTGGCACCCATTCGGGCGAGGTAGACGTTGGAGTTGTTGGGCGTGCTCGGCTCCTGCTGTGCCCAGGTCAGATAGCGCACCCCGTTGGCGACGAAGGTCGAGGCGTCCAGGCTGAAGGTGTCCCAGGGGGTGGTGATCCGGCCGCGCTCGGTCCACGAACCGGTCAGCGGATTCGCGTTGGCGTTCTCCAGCACGTACATCCGGATTCGCCACACGTCATCGGTCCGGCCGGCGGCGAAGTAGACGTACCACCGGTTGTTGATGAAGTGGATCTCTGGCGCCCAGATGTGGGCGCCCATCTCTCCGCTGGTGTGCCGGTTCCAGATCGTCGTCTCCGCCGCCGTCGCCAACCCCTGCAGGGTGGTCGCGCGTCGCAGCACGATCCGGTCGTACTGCGGCACCGTCGCGGTCAGGTAGTAGTAGCCGTCGGTGTGCCGGAAGATGTGCGGATCGGCCCGCTGGTTCACCAGCGGGTTGGTGTAGTTGACGGCCGGTGCGGCGTGCGCCGGCCCGGCCACGGGCAGGCCGGCCGACACGGCGAGCACCACCAGCATCGCGGCCAGCACCGACCGCAGACGTCGAGGGCCATGGCGGCCGGCTCGGCGGATGACCGGGTCGGTGCGATCAAGTGGCAGCGGCATCTGTCCTCCGCGAGATTGGGGCGGCCACTGACCAGCGAAGGGCTGGGAATGTGACGGCGGCGTTGCGGCCAGGTGGCGGACTTCATGTTGGCGTTAACATCGACGACTGTCAAGGCGTGTTGGCCGCTCGCCTGGCCGAATCACCTCGACCCGGTGACGTCGTCAGGCCACCGGATCGCCGGCGCGGTACACGGCGAGCGGGCGGCGCAGCACCGTGATGTCGCTCGTCGGGTCGCCCTGCACGACCAGCAGGTCGGCCTCGAATCCGGGGCGGACGCGGCCCTTGCGCTGCCCGAGACCACACACCTCGGCACCGACCGAGGTGGCCGCGGTGAGGGCAGCGGCGGCGGAAATTCCGCAGGCCACGTACTCGACGAGCGTCTCCGGCAGGATCCCGTGCGGCTTCGCGGGGCCGAGGCCCGCGTCCGAACCGGCCACCAGACGGACCCCGGCCCGGTGCAGGGTGGCAGCGCCCTCGCGCAGCGCGGCCTCGCTGAGCCCGGCCCGCGCCGCCATCTCGACCACCTCCGGTGGCGTGACCACGGCCGGGTCGGTGCCGAGTGTGGGACAGGCCGCCACCCCGGACGCGGCCAGCCGGTCCGCCAGCTCGGCGGGGACGTGGGCGCCGGTCGCGGTCACGCACGTGCAGTGCTCGATGCCGTCGACACCGATGCGCAACGCCTGCTCCACCGCGCTGAGCGCGTGCGCGTGCGCGGTCACCGGCAGGCCCAGATCATGCGCCTGGGTCAGTGCGGCGGCCAGCTCCTGGTCGGTGAACTGCGGCCGGGTGGTGTCGGTGCCGGGGGTGAACACCCCACCGCTGGCCATGACCTTCACCAGGTCCGCGCCGGCCGCCGCCCGCAGCCGAACGGCCTCGCGGACCCCGTCGACACCGCTCGCCTCGCCCCCCATCGACCAGCAGTGCCCGCCGACGCTGGTGACCGGCGCCCCCGACCCCACCACCGTTGGCAGGTCGTCACGCACCCCCCGTTCCCGCCATCGGAGCACCGCGTCGCGCTGGTCGCCCAGGTCCCGGACCGTCGTGACGCCGGCCGCCAGGTGCGCACGCAGCGATGCTTCGACGACCGCATCGTGGTCTGTCTCGGGACGCTGCGCGAGCCGGCCTAGCGCATCAGGCCCAGCATCGGCGCACAGGTGTACGTGCGCGTCGACCAAGCCGGGCAGCAGCGTGCCGTCCGGCTCCTCGCGCAGCGGCCAGCCTTCCGGCGCCTCGGCCCAACCCTGGTGTACGCCAGCGATGCGCCCGCCGTCGAGCAGGACCAGCACCCCGCCGTCGACGAGCCGCTCGCCGTCGAACATCCGTGCCGCCCGCACAGCATGCTTGCTCATGACCTCTCCCCGCTGATGTCGGTGCCGCCCCGGTGGTGGCCTGACCATCGCATCGACACCGGGAGCACCGCCTCCGTCACCAGAGCGATCTCTCGCCCCCTGCCGAGTGAGCGACCTACTCCAGCCCCGCGCGCAGGACGGCCACCGCCTCGGCGCGAGTGCCATCGCCGAGGCCGGCGTAGATGCCGAGCGCCTCCGTCCAGGCGCGGCGCGCGGCGGGAGGGTCGTTCTCCCGGTATGCCGTGCCGATGATCGTCAGCGCCGCGGCCAGGAACGAGGGCCAGCCGCGTGTCCGCCACAGCCGCACCGACTCCTCCAGGTGCTCAACGGCCTCGTCCGGACGCCCCTCAGCCAGCTCGATCTCACCGAGCACCTGGAGCGCGTCCGCGATGTGGTGGGTCATCGTGTACTCGCGAGCCAGTACGAGGGAGGACGCCGCGGCGTCCCGGGCCATGTCCGGGTCACCGCTGCTCAGGTGGACGCGGGCCAACGCCAGCATCGTCAACACCTCGGCGTAGTGGTCGCGGTAGCGCCCGGAGATAGCCAACGACTCGGCCAGGGCTTGGCGGCTCAGGTCGAGGTCGCCGGCCTCCCGATGGGCCATACCGAGGAACTGCAGCACGGTCGACTCGTAGCGCGGAGTACCGAGTGCGCGGGCCAGCGCCAGTGCGGCGTTGAGGTGGGCTAAGGCCTGGTCCAGCCGGGTCTGCTCGCCATGGGCGACCGCGAGCGCGACGTGGGCGCGGGCCTGCCCGCCGAGATGGCCGGTCTCCTCGGCAAGGCGGAGCGAGCGTTCTCCCATCGCCACCGCCTCCTCTACCGCGCCCTGTGCGCTCAGGCCCCAGGAACAGATGACGGCGGCGTCCGCCATGCCCCGCCGCTCTCCCAGACTGGTGAACATCTCCAGCAGCCGGGCCCCGTCCGCCCGTAGGGCCGCCATCGCCTCGCCAGCCTGTTGACCCGAACTCCAGGTGCGCACGTCCACGAGACCGCGCAGCATGACGGCCGCGCCGAGGACGTTGTCGTTTCGCTGGCAGGTTTGCAGCACCAACTCGTTGGTGGCAGCCCACTCGAGGTACATCCCGCGGATGTCGAAGTATTTCTCCATGCACCCGGCCAGCCCGAACGCCAGCTCGTCCAGGCCAAGATCGCAGGCCTGCCGGATCGCGGCCCGCAGCGCCGAGCGTTCGGCGTCGAACCAGTCCAACGCCTCGAACCGGGGCATCGACCCGTCAGTCACGAACCCGATCGGGGTACGGGGTGCCGACCCGTGGATCGCCGCGTAGCAGGGACCGGGCACGTCGGTCGCCATTCGCTCGGCGAACGCCAGCCAGGCCCCGAGCCCGCGCGCCAGCACCGCCGCGCAGCGGTCCGCGCCGTCCTCAGCCTCGGCGCGTTCCCGTGCATAGAGGCGTACGAGGTCGTGGAAGCGGTAGCGGATCTGCCCGATCTGATCGGACCCCACCATCGCCAGCAGCTGGGCGTCGACCAACGCGTCGACGTGTTCGGTGGCATCGTCGAGGGAGGTGCCCAGCAGGCAGGCCGGCAACCAGGCCGGAAAATCCTGCATGGTGAACAACCCGAGCATCCGAAACAGCCGTCCGGCGGCCTCGGGCAGGCCCTGATAGCTCAACGCCAGTGACGCGCGGACCTCCAAGTCACCTGCGGCAAGCCGGTCGAGTCTGCGCCTCTCGTCGGCGAGCAGCTCCGCGAGGTGCGCCAGTCGCCACCCGGGCCGGGCGGTGAGGCGAGCACCGGCGACCCGTACGGCCAGCGGCAGTCCTCCACACAGCCGCACGACTTCGGCCGCGTCGACCTGCTCCGCTCCGACCCGTTGCGAGCCGGCGATCCGGCCCAACAGGCGCAGCGCGTTGTCCGGATCGAACACGTCGAGGTCGATCAGGCGCGCACCCTCGACGCCGGTGAGCCGGGTTCGGCCGGTGATGAGCACCGCGCAGGTGGCCGCGCCGGGCAGCAGCGGCCGGACCTGCTCCTCGGAAGCCGCGTTGTCCAGGACGACAAGCACTCGACGGTCGGCGAGACGGCTGCGGTACAGGGCCGCGCGTTCCACCACGTCGTCGGGCACCGCCCGGTTGTCGACGCCAAGTGCGCGCAGGAACCTCGCCAGGACCTCACCCGGCTCCATCGGGCGCAGCTCCGAACCGCGCAGGTTCACGTACAGCCGACCATCCGGGTAGGTCTCCGCGGCCAGGTGCGCCACGTGCACGGCAAGCGCCGTCTTGCCGATCCCACCCATGCCGGTGATCGCCGCGATCACCAGGGTCGACGAGCCAGCGGTCAGCAGCGTCAACAACTCGTCGACAGCCCTGTCGCGGCCGGTGAAGTCGGCGATGTCCGGTGGCAGCATCGAGGGCACCGCCACCGACCGGGCGAGTCGTAGCCTGCGGACCAGCCCTGGAGACTCGTCATCATCGTGGTCGTCGTCCTGCTCGGGCACCTCGTCGCGCAGGACCCGGAGGTGCGCGCTCTGCAACTCCTGAGCCGGTTCCACCCCGAGCTCCTCAATCAGGCGCTCGCGCACCTCGGCGAAGAGCCGTAGCGCTGTGGCCCGCTCACCGCCTCCGGTGAGCGCCAGCATGAGCCGGGCGTGCACCCCCTCGTGATAGGGCTCGTCCTGCGCGAGGTGGCGCAGCGGTGCCACGGCCCGGTCGTAGCGGCGTATCTCGATGGCGACGTCGGCCAGGAGTAGGGCCGCGTCCAGGCGCAGCTGGCCCGCCGCACGAGCGACCGGATGGTCGCGCAGCCTCGGGTTGGCATCGGCCAACACCGGGCCACGCCAGCAGCGCAACGCCTGGTCGAGCAGGTCCAACGCCTCGGTCGGCCGCTCCTTCCGCAGGGACCGGGCCCGCCCGAGCATGGCGGTGAATCGGGTGAGATCGAGGTGTTCATCGGCCAGGTGCAGCAGGTAGCCGGCGTGGTTGAGCTGGATCATCCCTCCGGGTGAGCGCTGCGGGCGAAGAGGCTCCAGCATCGAGCGGAGTTGGCCGATCGCCATGTGGATCTGGGTGACGGCGGTCTTGGGCGGCGTGCTGCCCCAGAGCATCTCCACGATCTCGTCGCGGCCGACCGGCCGGTTGAGCCGCAGCGCCAGCAGTCCGAGTAACCCTCGCTGGGCCGACGTCGCGATGGTGACGGATCTGCCACCGCGGCGAACCACCAGCGGCCCGAGCACGTCGATGCGGACCTGGTCGCCGCCGAGCCGGCTGTCGACCCTCGCGGCCGAGAGCAGCTCGCTCCGGTCGTCCGCCGACAACTCAAGTGCGGCGGCCAGACGCTCCAGCGAATCAACGTGCGGATGCCGTACCCGATCCTTCTCGATGTCGCGGAGGGTCCGAACGCTGACGCCGCTGCGTTCGGCGAGCGCGTCCTGAGTGAACCCGATCCTTCGGCGGTGGCGCGCAACGAGCTCACCGACGCGTACCTCAGACGCGGATGCGTCCATATCCACATCAATCCTGCGTCGATGAGACGCGTTCTCCCCGTCAACCGGCAACCGAAACGCCGTCGTCGATTCTGCCGGTCCGCCGGTGCCGGGTCCAGAGGTGAGCGTCGATCGTCCCAACTGACCAGTGAAAGCGCGGTGCGTGCTGAGAGACGCCGGACCGTGTGATCCACATAGCCGTGGCTGAGCCGCGATGTAGTGACGTCGGGTCGGTCTCGAGTATGTCGGCGACATAGTCGGCAGTTAGGAGAGCGCTTAGTGACGGCCGGAATCCTTTGACCAGAGGTTGCGGCCCGAAGCACCTGGGGGGCGAGCCGATGACCTGAACGGGGGTAGGCCCGGCGATCGCCACTCGTGGCGGTCACCGGGCCTGATCGTGTGTCGAGGCACAACGGAGGCCAGCCGTGGGATCAGACCGCCGTAGCAGTTCCGTCCGAGCAACCAGCATCGCGCTCATCGCCCTGCTGGCCGCGCTGGCATCGCTGGTGGTCCTACCCGCGACGGCCGCTCACGCCACGGCGCCCGCACGGGTCGGTGACTATGACGGTGACGGTAGGACCGATCCCGCCTACTACCGCCCCGGCCCCAACGGTGGCACCTGGCGGGTGGGCTACACCGGCGGCACGCAGGTGACGCTTCGTACCGGCTGGGGTGAGTTGCGCGACGAGGTGGTTCCGGGCGACTACAACGGCGATGCGTTGACCGACATCGCCGTCTTCCGTCCCTGGGACGGCAGCTGGTCCGTCGCCTACACCGGCGGCGGTACGGCGGTACTCAAGACCAATTGGGGCATCCAGGGTGACCTCCCGGTCCCCGGCGACTACAACGGCGACGGCCGTGACGACATGATGGTGTTCCGCGCCTCGGACGGCAGTTGGTCGGTCGCCTACAGCAGTGGTGGCACGGCGGTACTCAAGAACAACTGAGGCGGGCCCGGAGACATCCCGGTGCCGGGCGACTACAACGGCGACGGCCGCTTCGACATGGTGGTGTTCCGCCCCGACGGAAGCTGGCTCGCTGCCTACGCCGGCGGTGGCACCACGACAATCAGGACGGTCGGCGGCAGTCGCAGCGACATTCCCGTCCCCGGCGACTACGACGGTGATCGCCGCAGCGACATGCTCCTCTACCGTCCGGCAGCCGGGCAGTGGCTGCTCAGCCAGGGCGGGGGCGGGGGCGGCACCACGGTGCTGCGCTCGTCGTGGGGTGGTTACGACGACATGCCGGTGCCGGGCGACTTCGACGGCGACGGCTCCTCGGACCTGACCATCTTCCGTCCAAGGGATGGGAGCTGGTCGGTGGCCTACGCTGGCGGCGGCACCGCCGTCGTTCGGGTGGGTTTCGGGACGGTCGGCGACCTCTCCCTGCCAGCGTCCACCATTCCTGGCACTCCTGGCCGCACCGACGGCCTGACCAAGCCGGTCTACTTCGTCCACGGATACGTCTGGGGCTCCGGGACGGACTGCAACCACTCCTACTGGGCCAACGCCGTCGCCGACTTCCGCCTGGACGGGGACCCCGCCTACGCCGAGATCACCAGAACCGTCGGCTTCTACCAGGGGGACACCAACTGCGATGTCCGGCTCGTAGAGGGCACGCACGACACCCCGATCGAGGAGTTGGGCCGGCTACTCAGTTGGGAGATCTACCACCGCTACGCGCGCTTCGGGGTCGCCGTCGACGTGGTGGCCCACTCGATGGGTGGCCTCGTCACCATGGCGGCAATCTCGGGGACCCAACGAAATCTCGTCGGCTGGGCCCCCTACATCTACGTGGAGGACGTCTCCACGCTCGCCTCGCCGTTCGCCGGCATCTCCGACGTGCTGGCGCTGGGCTGCGGGGCCTTCACCCACCAGTGCAGCCAGATGGCCGCCAACTCGGCCTTCTATCGCACCTGGTCGGCGAACAACCCCCAGGCCGACGGTACCGGCACAGACTGGACCCTGATCGGGTCCTACGCGGACGTCGTCGTCTCGGAGACCAGCGCGACAGCCATGAGCAATCCCGGGCACAAGATCCTCTACTACCAACGGCTCTCCGGCGACGAATCGGTCACCCATGCAACAATCACCGAGCCCATCGTCGCCGCCTACTCCTTCCGGGCCTGCGATCACTACCGCAGCTGCGACATGAACACCATCGCCAGCTGGCCGAGCAGTTCATCCGCGAACGACCCCGTTCTGATGGCACGACTGGGCAGCTACCGCTTCACGCTGAGCTGACCCGAGACCGATGCGGGCAGGCCTCGCCACTGCGCGGAGGCCGCCCCTGGTGCAGCGGGGGCATGCGGCCATCGCCGTACCACGGTGTCGGGCAACAAGTACGCCATCGACGGTCGGCGACTCACGCAACAAATGTGAAGATTCTGCCGCTCGGTGGGGTCGGCTGAGGTCGACCGTGAAAGCGATGAACGCCAACAGAGAACAGCACGCCAGCTGGGGCGTGAAACGCCTCCTCAGCGAAGCCGGCGTCGGTGAACCAGCCGCGTATCGCCGGGGTGAGATCAGGATCGCGGCGGGTTCTGGTCCAGATCACGGTTGCCTCGGAGGCGCACAGCCGAGGCAGGGCGTTGATCGTTGCCCGTACGTCCTCATCACTGATGTTGCCCAGCACTCCAGCGAGAACGACCAGATCGGCAGGGGCTGCCGTGTGGTAGGCGGCGAAGTCGCCCGCATCGGCCTCGGTGGCGGTGATCCCGTCGAGCCTGGCTGCGGCGATACCCATCCGGGCTGCGGCCACGTTGCGAGGGTCGTACTCGATCAGCTCTGCGCGTACCCGATGAGCGTCTGATCTCGGCGCGAGGGCGCCGATGAGGTCATGCCCTTGTCCCGCGCAGACGCTGACGACCCGGAGTGAGGCCTCCGGCCGTTGGTCGAGCCAATCGTTGATGTGCTGCCGAACGAGCCGAAGCCTTTGCGACAGCGGCGATGTGTCGTCGTCGTAGGGCAGGTGCCAGGCGTGCCAGTCCGGAACAGCGTTCACCAAGACCATGTTGCCATCCGGTGGGCGGGCTGCGTTGCCGGGCGGTCAACGCGCGGCGGCGAGGGAGACGACGCGGGCGGCGCAGTTTGCCGCGTACGACGACAGCGCGGCCGGCGGGCAGGGGCACAATGTCGCGTTGCCGCTACCCGACAGTTGCTGACTCATCGGCGTCGCATGATCGCGTGCATTGTGTTGCCACTCCCGACCTGCGTCACATTAATGAGTTCCCATCCCGTTCGGCTGAGGAAGTCGGCGGCGGCGAGTGCCTGGCTGATGCTGCTGCCACCAGCGGCATAGGCGGCCACGGCAAGGTGCCGGTGCGGGTATGCGCGCAGATCGATCAGCTGCTGCAGAACCGCCGTTGCGGTGATGACGCGGGATCGAGCGACAAATTCAATGGTCTCGCGGGGCATGCCTCGACGATAGGGGCAACCAGCGTGGACGATCACCCGGCGCCAACGGCTACGGCGATGCAGGGTGCAAACTGGCGAGACAAGGCCCTCCCACTCAACCTCGGACGCCGCCGATCGCGTCTCACCCTGCATCCGCTCGCGGATGCGAGGCGGACACGACCTGGAGGTGGCGTGAGTCGGCGCGAGGACGACGAACAGTTCCGGCTGTTCGTACAACGACAATGGGGGCCGTTGCTCCGAACCGCCTACCTGCTGACTGGCGATCGGGGGACAGCCGAGGACCTGGTGCAGTCGGCGCTGGAGAAGACCCATCGGCGCTGGGGGCGGGTGCTGCGCAGAGACGCGCCTGAGGTCTACGTACGTCGGGCGATGGTCAACACGGCGATTTCCTGGCGGCGTCGACGGCGGCCGTTGGAGGTGCCGCTGCTGACCTCCGACAGCGCGCCGACGGGTGACGCCTACGCGCAGGTGGAGGAGCGGCAATGGCTTCTCACCGCGCTGCGGCGGTTGCCGCCCAGGACCCAGGCGGTTCTGGTGCTGCGCTACTTCGAGGACCTCAGCGAGGTGGACACCGCCAAGGTTCTTGGCTGCTCCGTCGGCTCGGTGAAGAGCCAGGCGTCGCGCGGTCTGGCCCGGCTGCGGGGCGAATTCGCCCTACCCGACTTTCAGACTCCGGTTCGGCTCGAGGAGGAACTGGCATGACCGAGAGCTTTGCTCACTCGACGCTCAGTCCCGCGCTGCGGCAGGCCGCGCACGGCGTCGGCGTACCTGAGGACCCGTGGCCGGGGTTTGCCCGGCGCGAGCGACGGCACCGGCGGACGCGGCTGATCCGGGCGGCTGCGGCCGCCGTAGTCGGGGTCGCGCTCGTCGGGGTCCAGACCAACGTGGTGCCCCTGCCCGGATGGGCACCTGGCATCGCGGTCGCCGCCGCCCCGGCGGCGCTGCTCGACGCGCCACCACGGGGGGCGCTGACCGGAGATCAAGCCTGGCTGAAAACCCTCCAGGCGCGGATCAGCACGGATCTGCCGGCGCGAATCGACGCCTCGTTGGGAGGCTGGAAGGTGGGCGATCGTGACCAGATTCGTCTGCTCTACGGCAGTGACCAGCCGGGCCACCGGGTCGCGCTGGTCGCGGTGCCGCTACGGTTCGGCCTACTGACCAAGCAGGCACTGTTCTGGTACGTCGGTCCGGCCGGGGCCAGCGCCCGAGAGATGCGCTATGCCGGCCACAGCGAGGACGTCGACAACCCGGTGATGACCCTGATGCAGCCCGGCACCGACCGGGGCGGATACGCGGTTGTGGTCGGGCCGACCGAGTCCACCGTGCTCATCACTGGCGACCCTCGGTACACGTCGAGGGGAACGCTGGAGTACCAGAACCTCGCGAGGACCGACGGAAGTGGCGTGGGGATCGCCGTTCTGCCTGACACGCCGCTTCGCAACGAACCCGTCGTCCGGGTCAGCCGAGGCGATCACGTGCTCTTTCAGGAAGGGTTGGGCGGCGGCCCGTACGACGCGATCGACCCGACCGGCCCGGAGATGGACTTCCTGCTCACCGCCGCCCGACAGGGCGTCCGAGGTACGCCGCTGAACGACGCCAACCTGCGCGACTTCGTCCAATCGGCACTGCTCGACAGCCGCCTGCCAGCCGCCGGGACGACGGTACGGGTGCGGTGGTCGGGCAGCGAGCGCGGCCACGCGGCCACGCTGCTCACCGTGCAGCCGGCCGGCGGCGGCGTGATCGCGTACGCCAGGCACGGCGACGAACGGACCGGATGGTGGACCGACCTGCGACTGCTGCTGCCGGCCGGCGGCGCCGACCAGCGACCAATCGGCTGGCGTCTCCGGGCCGACACCGGCACCGGCACGCCAACCGATCAGGTGCGCGTGATCGCCCCGCCCGACGCGGCCCGCGTCACGGTCACGATCGGTGGCGCAGCTCCAGCGATGGTCACCCTCGACGCGTCGAACGCCGGCATCACCCGGATAGCGCCGGACCAGTCGGCCACCTTCACCGCGTACGCCAGGGACGGCCGTCTCCTCGGGACCACCCCGTTGCCGCAGGTCGAGGTCGACATGTCGGGCCTGCCGGGTGACAGCCCGGCAACCCGGCTGACCCCCTGACGAACCAGAGCGTGGCCGAGCCGTCCGCAGGCGGCTCGGCCACGCCGAGCAGGTCCGAGCCTCAGCTCAAACCGATGTAGAGCCGTTCACCGGCAGGCCGGTAGCCGACGCGCTCGTAGACCCGCCACGAATCCTCGCCGGAGGCCTCCAGCCACGCGATCTCCGTGCCGGTGGTGAACAGCCGCCGGGTTATGTCGGCAGTGATCGCACCCGCAAGCCCTCGACGACGGTAGGCCGTACGAACGGCGATGCCGGCGACCTCACTTACCGCGCCGGTGGGCGGGGCTGCTCCACCACCTCCCGCGCAGACGCCGTCGTCAGTGACGGCCATGACGACCACGCCGCCGGCCTCCTGCTGACGCCGGAGCCGAGCTACGTCAGCCTTGGAGGCCACCGGATCGCCGCCGAAGGCTTCGTTCTGAGTGCTTATGACCGCGGCGCGCTGAGCATCGGTGCCGGGTTCGTGCAGATTGAGGTAGTCGAGCGTAGGTGGTGTCGTCAATGCGCCTGGCACACAGAGCAGATAGGTGTGCCGGGCTTCCACGACGAAGCCGGCAGCGACCAGTTGCGCCTCCAGGCCCGGGGCGCAACTGGTGACGTACTCCAGGCGCGGCGTGCGTTCAGCCGCGCGGAAGGCCGCGACCAGCGCGGTGATGTCAGCGGCGGTGATGGCAGCACCGGGATACGGACTCGCGTAGTTGATGTGGGGACTGGTCGTTGTCGGATCCATTCCGATCACGAACGGCCCCACCCCTATGGGCGTGGGTCGGTTGGACAGGTTGGCGACGACGGACTGCTGGATGCGGGCATCCATGGTCAACGTAAACCTCGATGCATGGGAGACGCTGCGGTGGGCGAAGAAGCATTGGGCCACTTGCCACGCGAGAGCAGCACGACGGTCATCCGTCGCGTGGTCAACACTCAGGCGGCCGCTCGTCCTACCCGGATCACAGGCGTCATCCCCTCATGCAGAGTGGCCACGTCGATCACGTGGTCGACCGTAAGGTTGCCGCAGCTGACTTGAGCCTGTCAATCTTGATTACTGCCGCATCCGCCGATCGTGCGCTTCGGGCCGATGAGCGGCTGAAGACCCTCAGGAGTCACACGAGCGCTAACGTTCAGGTCGTGTATTGGGACCCGGCGCCGGCGGTTGAAGCGTCCGCCGACGTGGAGGTGGCGAGTCTTCTCGCGGGCGGACGGCGCCTCGGGCCGCCGGAGCAGTACCTGCGGGGGCGGTGGACAGACAGGGATTGGCGGAACGTGCCGGGTGCCTTCTACGGTGCGCGGACCGATTCGTGCTGGACGGGTCGCGAGATCGCTCCGCTGCACGTGGTCTACGAGGCCGAGTTCGGCGGCGAGATCGTCTACCGGCAGCCGACCAACTCCAGCGAAGTCCAACTTCTGCTGACGGCCGCCTGGAGCGACCCTTTCTGCGCCTACGCCGCAGACGGCGACGAGCACTGGACGCTCGACCTCGTGCGGCAATGGTGGACCGAGCGGGAGTGGCTGGCCGCATGGATCGATCAGGTACAACACCAGTGGTCAGCCAGCGATCGGGCCGACGAGCGTGACAACGCGGCGGGCCTGGTCGAGTTCGGCCGGTACCTCGACGACGGGCTGGAAGCTGATCTTCGTGACTACGGGTTCTGGCTGGATAACCGAAGACCTCGTCAGCCACGTGAAGCGCTTCCGAGCCTTTAGTCCGTCCTGAAGCCATGCCTGCGGTGTGCGCGTCTGCCGCAGGCCGGGCGGGCGGAACGGACAGCGAGCCTGCTCAGGGGTGGCACCCCTCGTCGGATACCGCGCAAACGTCACCTTGTCTCTCCTGGCCGGTATCGAAATATGCCGTCAGGTATGCCTGCGGGTCCAACTCGCTGTCCCTCATCAGTGAGAAGATCTCCGCGCCATGTTCCGGGGCGTCGAACATTCGGTACGCCTGAGCGAGTCCCGCGAAAACCGTGTCTGTCTGATCAGCCGCGTACTCGAGTGCCTCGGCCTCCGCCAGCACGATCGCCTGGTCGAAACTCTCCGCTCGCCACAGCGTCAGCCTTTCCTCGTACAACTGCTCTCTCGGATCGGACCCGATGCGGAAGACACACCGCACAGAGAACCAACTCACCTCACTCAACTGCGCCTCACCGCTCGGGTCCACCCACACATCATCCCGCAGCGGCTTGCCCTCAGCGATCCTGATCTGCCGACACAGTCGCGCTTCCGCCGCTGGTCTCGCAACCAAGCAAGACGGGATGCAGCCGGGACTGGGCATAGGCATTCGGGCAGGCACAATGCGGCGATGGCAGATTTCACTGAGCCGCTCGGCTACCGACTCATCACCGGACCCGACGATGCTGAGTTCTGCATCCGCGTGAGCGTCCTTCTCGACCAGGGCTATCAACTGCACGGGTCGCCGGCGCTGACCTTCAACGGCGAACGCGTCATCGCCGCTCAGGTGTTGGTGCTGCCGCAATCCGTCGGCTCCGAGGGTGGTTGCCAACCGCCTCGACGAGGATCTTAGGGTGCACCGTGATGATGGTGATGAGCAACAGTTGGCGTTGGTGGCTGAGTGCCGGCGGCATCGCGCTCACGCTGCTGCCGCTCGGGCAGGGTGCGCCCATGACCGCTGTCGTGGCGGCGACCTTTGGCCTGGTCGTGGTGGGAGCCTGGGCTTGGGGAACCCGTAGCGGTCGTGCCGTCGGCGTGGCTGTCGGCGTCGTCCTCATCGCCGGGCAGGCCGCCGCGTTCGCCATCTCGCAGTGGCCCCGCAGCCTGATAGCCGCACCATGGCTTGACTGGCTCATGGTGTGGATGCTCGTCGGCATCGTGTGCCTGGCCGCGTTGGTCATCGATCGGAGCGTCCACCCCGTCTCGTCCCCTCACCTGGCCGGAGGGAACCTGACGGCGGGCAAAGTTCACTGGGCTGCCTCGACCGCGACGTTGGCAACCGTGCTATTGCTGGGCGGCTGCGGGCTCGGCGTCGTTGGGTCCGACGGTGATGGCAGGCTACGGTTCCCCGCCCGCGACGACGAGGCCCTCCCACTGCCGACGTCGCTGCGCCTCGTGTCGGCCGACGCCTGCGCCGACGGTGGTAGCAGCGGCAACTGCACAGCCGAGTTCGCGGTGATGGCCGCCGATGGTGCCGACAGGGCAACTACCGTGGCCCGGCTCGTCGCACACCTCCGCAGCTGTGGTTGGCCCCTCCAGCCCGAAGCTCGCGGCTTTCGCGGATCCCGCGAGACCGGCGGGATCCTGAACTGGACGGCGCACCGCATGTGGCTGTACGACGACGTCGAGCCGGTGTCGGCGCAGCGGCCGTCACCGCCGCCGGACGCAGTAGTCATCTACATCGGCAACCTATGACACAGTGCCCCGCAACGACCAGCCCGCACTCCTTCGCCGCGGTGCAGTCGGCGTCAGTGGACGATGACCAGGTCGGCCATGTCGACGACCGGCCGGTAGCCGAGGGCGGCGTAGATCTTGTTCGACGTTGGGTTGGCTTGGTCGGTGAACAGGCAGACGCGCGTACCCTCGGCCTGGATCCGCCGGGAAACCTCGGCGACCGCGTTGCTGGCCCAACCGCGACCGCGTTGGGCCGGCGGCGTGTACACCGGGCCCACGCGGGCCACCCCGAACGACGGTGGGTTGGCACCGGTGAGGTGCACCGGCTTCCCTGTCTCGTCGACCCAGAACCACAGCCGTCCGGCTTGGAGCCGGCGCAGCATCTCCGCGTGGTCGGGCATCTCGTGCGCCCTGGTGCCGCGCGGGCGACCGGCCTGTTCGTCGGCGTCGCCCATGAACGCGGCGAACCACTCCGTGACCAGTCCCATGTCCTCTTCGGTCGCGACCACCAGGCCGCCGCCTACCGGTGGCGGCCACGCCAGCTCGCCGAGCTCGTGCAGCCGCGTGTGCTGGGTGACCTGGACTCGGCCCCCGCCGAGCCGGGTCAGCTCGGCGGCGCACAGTTCGACGGCAGGCAAGGCTCCGTTGACCGCGAGCACCTCCTCCTCGCGGTCGTGTAACGCGTGGGCCAGCGCAACAGCCGCCTCGTCGGGCATGGGCAGCAGGAATGGTGGGTCGGGGGCGAACGGCGCCGTGCGCATTCCTGCGCCGACCACGGTCCCGGAGTCGTCGCTGACCACCAGCCACCAGGTACGGTCGGGCTGCGAGAGCTCCTCGGCCCGCTGCGACAACATCCGGTGCGCGACGGTGGTCACCACCGTGCTGACGACGGGGTCGGCGCCCAGGTAATCACCCGCAGCGGCCAGGAATTCTCCCGGCTCGGTGAGGAACCGCAGCCGCAGTCCGGCCATCGGGATAGTGCTCATCTGCCTACGCTAGCCACCGTCGTGCCACATTGACGCGGGAATTTGCACGACCCGAGGACCAGGAGAAGGCATGAGTGACTGGAACGACAAGATCATCGCTGAGTTTCGCGCCAACGGTGGGCAGGTCGGCGGTCAGTTCGCTGGCGCGCCGCTGCTGCTGTTGCACACGGTCGGCGCCAAGAGCGGCCAACCTCGCGTGAACCCGATGATGTATCAGAAGGTGGACGGCGGCTACGCCGTGTTCGCGTCCAAGGCCGGTGCGCCCACCAATCCCGACTGGTACCACAACCTGCTCGCAAACCCGCGGGCCCAGGCGGAGATCGGCACGGACAAGGTCGAGTTGGTCGCCAGGGTTGCCGCCGGCAACGAGCGGGAACGGATCTGGAGCGCGCAGAAGGCCGCGTACCCGGGCTTCGCCGACTACGAGCAGAAGACCACCCGCCAGATCCCAGTCGTCGTTCTGGAACCTGCTTCGTAGGCAGAGACGGTCCAACCTGTGCCCTCCTGTGCGGGCTACGCCGCTGCTCCGGCGAGGATCCGCTCCTGGCCGATGACAGCGCATCTCCACCTGGGGCAACGGCTTCTACCGAGCTATGCGGACCGGCTCCCAGGGAGCCTCCCGCCAGGCGCGCTGCAGCAGGCTGGTAAGTGCTTCGCCACCGGGGAACGCTGTCTCGTCCACGGCAGCGATCGGCTGCGCTGAGCAGTGCGAGTTGGTCGCGGCAGTGGCTCTCATGCCGTTCAGTGATTCGCGCGTCAAGCGCCGCGTCTCGTCGGGAATGCCTAGCCTCCGCATGCCCAGCCGGAGCACCTGCATGGTGATGCCGGCCAGCATCGGGGCTTCAGGCCAGATGACCCGGTCGCCGTCCCAGAAGGCGATATTCCATACCGAGCCCTCACGCAGGAAGCCGTCCTGCCCGGCGAAGAGCACTGTCGGGCAGCAGGGGTCAACAGGAGCAGTGCCCGGCCTGGAGGTTTCGTTAGGCTCAGGCTTGAGGGGCCACCAGGACGATGCTCGCTCCGCCCACGCTTCCGCCTCCCTCCCGGATGGCGAAGGTCAGGTGGTAGTAACCGGGGAGCGCGTCCTCGGCTATGGGGATGACGCTGGAGGGCCGTTCGTCCGCCGCGCCGGAAGGCCGCACCGGCGGGGCCTGGAATGTCGCCTGTCCCGCAGCGGGGGCGGCCTTGCCGGTCGTGGCGCTCTTCAATTCGCTGGGATCCGCATAGGGGCCGGTCAGACGCGCAGTCAGCTCGACCTGGGGTGACTTCGAGGCGGGCGCAGTCCCCGGCGTGACGATCCAATGAAGAATGAGCTTCTGACCGGGCTGGTAGACAGTATCGACGTCCGTGGCATCGCAACACGTGTACGTCGTTGAGGTGCCGTCCGCGGTCGTGGATTGCCCTAAGCCACAACCCGATGTGACCAGCGAGACCAGGAACGCAGCGACCACAAGCCGGCACGCTTTCATGAGCATGAGGGTACCCAGCATTGCCCTCGGCCGGCGCTGGTGAGATTCGAACCGTGCCATCTCCCCGCTGATGGATCGGTCGCTCGCGAGTCTGAGATCTCGTCCCAGCGGCCTTGGTGGACGCTCTGTGCCACGAATGCGGTTGCAGCGTCCCGTAGGATTCGGATCATGAGTTGCTTCGCCGCTTGGCGTACCCGCCACTGAGGGTCGGCTTGCCGCCGTTCCGGCAGCTGGCTGGCCATCTGATGCCCGGTTTGTTGGCTTTCAGGATCTCAGCTCGAGAGGCACACTCATGCGTATCCGCCCGTTTCTTCCACAGGACCTGACCCGGCTCACCGAACTGACCATCGAGACGTTCGGACCGTTCTACGAAGAATCCTTCCGCCCTCTCGTGGGCGAGGTCGTCTTCGCCAACCAGCATGGCGAGTGGCGCGACGACTACGTCAAGCAGGTTGCCGAGCTCCACGACCCCGCCGAGCACCGGTACGTCGCGGTCGCCGAGATCGACAGCGCCATCGCCGGCTACGTGGCCTGGGTGGTAGAACCCGAACGACGCAATGCCAGCGTCACGATCCTCGCCGTGTCCGCGGAGCACCGCCGGCTCGGCGCGGGCACCGTGCTGTGTGAGCATGCGTTCGCCGCGATGCGGGAACTCGGCGCCGAGGTCGTCACGATCGGCACGGGCGGGGACGGATTCCATGCGCCCGCCCGAGCCCTGTACGACGCACTGGGCTGCACGCCGCTGCCGGTCGCCGTCTACCACCGGGAACTCTGATCTGATCCGGGGCGGGTTGCGGCGACGCACCCCGCCCCGGTCACAGCAGCTCAAATAGCGATGCACCCATACCGCTCGGACAGACCGCGAAGAGAGACGCCTCGCCGATGATCCCGACGAATCGCCTCGGAACAATGACGGTCGCCGAACGCCGGTCGTCAGCTGTGCGGTCCGCTGTGGGCGCGGGTCAACTCTGCGGGCCGTTGAGACGACGAGGTCGCGCGGTGGTTGCGGCGGTGTCTGGCGCGTACGAGATGGTGCAGCACCATCAGGGGCACCACACCGGCCGGGTACCAGGCCAGGTCGACGGGGTCGAACTGCACACCCAGCGCCAGCCTCGCGGCCAGGCTCCGCGCCGACAACTCGGCTGGCACTCCGGTCAGCTGTGCGAGTTCGACTACCCAGCAGAAGGCGGTGGCGAGGATCCCGGCCGGCACCGGTGCCAGCCGTGGCCACAGGAACAGCGTCGCGGCCCAGACCATCGACGCGTACAACGCGGTGCCGGAGTACTGCCGCAGCGCCCCGTCGTCGACGACCCGGACCAGTAGGGCGAGGCCCAGGAACAGCAGCGCGGCCACCGGCATGACCAGCCGCACCGTTCGGGCCGTGCTCGGCGTTCTCGCAAAGGGAGCCACGGCATCAAGGTACGGGGTCCAAGTCCGACGCCGGCCAGTTCCGTCCCCGCCGACGAAGCGACGAATGGTCGCGCACTCCTAGTCTGCTGACCATGAAGACGCGCAAGCTGGTGCTGGTCGTCGTACTCGCCGCGGCGACCACGGCGTTGTTGGCGGCGGGCGGGTGCGTCGCGGCCGGGATCCTGCTTCTTCAGGACAGCCCTGCCGACGTGCGTTCGTGCCAGAAGTCGGTGCAGGCCGCCGAGGCGAAGCTCCGCACTGACCGCTGGGATCCGCCGGAAGAGTTGCCGGGTCTTGGCGACTACCCCGAAATCCACTGGCAGTCGCGTGCTCTGGGCAACCCGTGCTCGTTAGTACCGGGTCCGACGGACTGGGCGTACCAGGGTGTGGTCAAGCTGCGTCCGGAAGACGCGAGGGCGTTGGCGCAGCAGTACGAATTCCAGCCGTACGCCTCCGTCAACCTGGATGAACTGCCTCACTCCAGTAGTCCCGCGGACGCGTGGCCGGCCCTCATGCCTTTCCTGCCGGCCGCGCCGCGGTGGCTGTACAGCAGGTCGTACGACGAGGCGGATCCGTCGCCACGGTGGCGGGTCGGGTTCCTCGATGTCGAGCACCAGACGCTCTTCTTCTTGTTGAACGACCACTAGGCCCGATGCGGGCACCCGAGCCGCTAGCCGCCGACCCCGCTCACCCAGGATCCTAGGATGCCTAACGGGGTGTGACGCTGCTAGCGCCGAGGTGCGCAGGTCCTGAGGTGCCCGCTGGCGAGGTGGTCAGTCGGTCCGGATGCCGGAGAGGATCTGCATGGCGTGGCGTTCCCGGTCGGCCAACTCGCTGAGGATCGCCGAGGCGCGGCTGAGTTGGTCCGGGTCGCCGGTCTCTCCGGCTGCCGCGTCGATCAGGTGTGCGTGGGTGTCGTCGTAGCCGTACAGCGCGACGAACTCTCGATGATCATCCGGCTTCCTGATCTGGTGTTCGCGGCAGGCTCGCTCGATCATGCTCGGCGTCGCCTCCGGCAGGCATGCGCTCAGGTCCCGGTCGACTGTGCTGGCAGACTGGCCGTCTTGCGGAGCAGCACCGAGCGTTCGCGCTGGTTCGCGCACAGTCGGGCCGCCAGTTCCAGCTCGGCGCGGGCCTCCGGAAGCCGGCCGAGGCGGGTCAGCAGCTCACCGCGTACGGTCGGCACGAGGTGTGATCCGGCGAGCCGGTTCGAGGCGATCAGCTCGTCCACGATCGTCAGCGCTGGCGCCGGGCCGCAGGCCATGGCGACGGCGACGGCACGGTTGAGCTCGACCACCGGCGAGGGTGCGACCCGGCCGAGCAGCTCGTAGAGCCTGACGATCCCGGCCCAGTTGGTCTCCTCGACCGAGGGCGCCGACGCGTGCGCGGCTGCGATCGCGGCCTGCAGGCCATAGGGGCCGAGGCCGTGGTGCGATGCCCTGAACAGCGCGGCCAGCCCACGGCGGATCGCCGCGAAGTCCCACAACCGGCGGTCCTGGTCCTCGAGGAGGATCGGCGTGCCGTCCGGGTTGGTCCGGGCCGGGAAGCGCGCGGCCGTCAGCTCGCACAGGGCGAGCAGGCCGTGCACCTCCGGCTCGTCTGGCTGTAGCGCGGCCAGTGTGCGGACCAGCCGGATCGCCTCGTACGCGACGTCGGGTCGCAGCAACTGGTCGCCTGACGTGGCCGTCGACCCCTCGGTGAAGATCACGTAGAGGACGCTGAGCACACCGCCCAGCCGGTCCCGGCGCTCGCCGGCTGGCGGCAGCTCGAACGGCACCCCGGCCGCCGCGATCGTCTTCTTGCCCCGGGTGATGCGGGCCTGCACGGTCGGCACGGGGACCAGGAACGCGCGGGCGATCTCCTCGCTGGACAGGCCGCCGACCACGCGTAGGGTCAGTGCCACCCGTGCCTTGCGGGGGAGCACCGGGTGGCAGCTGACGAACATCAGCGCCAGGACGTCGTCGTCGATCCGGTCAAGGTCGATCTCCTCATCGAGCGTTGGAGCGGCCGCCAACAGGGCGTATCGGTCCTGAAGAGCGGCCCGGCGGCGGATCGCGTCGATCGCCCGCCGCCGGGCCGTGGCCATCAGCCACCCGGCCGGATTGGCCGGAGAGGCGCGCGGCCAGGACACGAGCGCCTCGGCCACCGCCTCCTGGGCGGCGTCCTCGGCGAGCCCGAAATCGCCGGTGAATCGGGTCAGCGCGGCGACGATCCGCGCCGACTCGATCCGCCAGACGGCCTCGACGTCGGCCGTACCCATCAGATCTGGCCGTTGCTCTCGCCGCCCTGCGGGACCTCGTCGGCCCCGGCCACTCGCCGGACCTCGATCTTGGACCCGCGGACCGCCGGGACCTGCTTGGCCCACTCGACCGCCTCCTGCTTCGTGGCGACATCGAGCAGGAAGTAGCCCCCGAACAGTTCCCTGGTCTCGCCGTACGGCCCGTCGGTGACCACCGGTGCCTCGCCGTCGAAGTCGACCACGACGCCCTGGTGTGGATCGTCCAGTCCTTCGGCCGCGACGAGAACGTCGGCCTTCATCATGTCCTCGATGAACCGGTGGGTCGCGGCCATCATCTCGTCGAGATTGGCCATCATGGCCGCGTTCGTCTCATCGGTGCCCCGCATGATCAGCAGGTACTTCGACATCGCGTTCTCCTCGTCCGATGGGGCCGTCTCCCGGCCCTAGCATCCCTACGTCGAACGAGCGGCCCACGGATCGACACGGCTCGGCGCTTTTCTTTTCCGGTCATGGCCTGGTCGGGGTGACGCTTGATTAAATAGGCAACCGTCAATAGATTGGGAGTGGGCGCCGCCGGGGTCCGGGCGACCGGGCCGTCGGCGACTGACAGGTCCACCCCGAGCCGGGCACTTCGGTCGTACGCACGACCGGTCGCTGTGGCGCGCCGCCGCGCCGCCTCCACCCAGCTTGATGGCAGAAGGACCCTTCATGACGATTCTCCGTGCCCGCCGCGTCTCGACCCTGGTGGTCGTCGCCGCGCTGGCCGCCGCCGTGACCACCACCGGAGCGGCCCTGCTCACCAGCCCGGCTGCGGCCGCTCAGGGCTGCCGGGTCGATTACACGCCCAACCAGTGGCCCGGCGGCTTCACCGCCAACATCAAGGTCTCCCCGGGGGACACGGCCGTCTCCAGTTGGACCGTCACCTGGTCTTACGCAGGGGACGAGCGTGTGACGAACGGCTGGAACGCCACGGTCAGCCAGTCCGGATCGACGGTGACCGCCCGCAACATGTCGTACAACGGCAACATCCCGGCCAGCGGCTCCACCGAGTTTGGCGTGCAGGGCACGTTCGGCTCCAGCGGCGGCGCGCCGACCGGGTTCAGCCTCAACGGCGTACCGTGCAACGGCGCCGGCCCGACCACGCCACCGCCCACGACACCTCCGCCGACCACGCCTCCGCCAACCACCCCACCGCCGACGACACCGCCACCCACCACCGAGCCACCGGTCGGGTGTGCCGGCGCGGTGCTCTGCGACGGCTTCGAGACGCAGACCGGCTCGACGCCGTCCGGCGACTGGGCCGTGGTGAGCCCGGACTGTTCCGGGGCCGGCACAGCCTCCATCGACACGGCCACCACGCACAGCGGCAGCCGGTCGGTCCGGATCAACGGTGCTGCCGGGTACTGCAACCACGTCTTCATCAGGTCCACGAAGAACCTCGGCAACGTGGGCAGCGTCCGGTACGGCCGGATCTGGGTACGGCACACCACCGCCCAGCCCACCGAGCACACCACGATGATGGCGATGGTCGACGCCGCCGACGGGAACAAGGACCTGCGGTTGGGCGGCCAGAACGGCGCCCTGCAGTGGAACCGCGCCTCGGACGACGCGACCCTGCCCGAGCAGAGTCCGGCCGGGGTCGCGCAGAGCGTGCCGCTGCCGACGAACCGGTGGACCTGCGTGGAGTTCATGGTGGACGGTGCGGCCGGTCAGCTCCGTACCTGGTTGGATGGCGCTGCCATCACCGGGCTGACCGCGGACGGCGCACCGACGCACGACATCGACGGCCAGTGGTACAACCGCACCTGGCGGCCGCAGCTCACCGACCTCAAGCTGGGCTGGGAGAGCTACGGCGGCGGGGCCGACACCCTCTGGTACGACGACGTCGCACTCGGGTCCAGCCGGATCGGCTGCTGACGCTCAGATCGGCGTCGAGGGTGTGGCCCGGTGGTTGGTCACACCCTCGACGGGTCGTACGCACCACTGTGACCGGCAGGACGTTTGCGCAATGACCTCCGGGGGCATCTCGGCGGCGAGATCCACTAGTCAGTCAATCCTTATCGAGGAGAGCACCATGTCGGTCCAGGCATTTCTCTACGTCGTCGCCGTCATCCTGATCGTGCTCGCTGCCCTGCCGCTGCCCACTCGGGGCGTCTCACTCGCGCTTCTGGGTGCCGCCTGCGCCCTGCTCGCCTACGCCTGGCCGGTGATCACTGCCTGACGGCGGGTCGGCGAAGTTCTTCGCGTCAGCGGCCCCCGAATGGGCTGTATAGCCGTCCTGCGACCGGATCGATTCGCCGGAGTGGAACCGGCAGGGTCATCGACGTTTGCGCGGGAGCACCCTGCCCCTCAGGCGGGACGCGCGACGAAGTGGGGCGCTGGCCACGGCCAGCGCCCCGCTTCGTCGCGCGTGCCGGGTCAGCAGCGCACTTCGGTCTCCTTCTGCGCCACGTCGGAGATGCCGCCGAGTGCTCGGGTGCACACCGACAGCGTGTTGGCGCCCGAGGACCACACATCGGGGCCGCTGGAGCACTGCAGGTCGCGCAGCGTGCTCCCGGTGACGATGGAGGTGCAGACCTGGTACGAGCCGTGGCTGGCCCGATACTGTTGCCACACGTACGTGTAGGCGTAGTTCTTGCCGCAACCTTTGTACTGCTTCACCGACGCTGCGGTCTGACCGCCAACGGTGACGTACGCGGTCGCGCCGATCTGCACCGAGTCGGCGCAGCGCGGGTTGGTCTCGGCGTGGGCGGGACCGGCGAATGCCAGCGTCGCGGGCACGGCCAGTCCGACCGCCGCGAGGATGCGGATGCCGCGTCGGGAAAGGTTCTTCATCGGTGACCTCCTCAAGCGCACCGGGACCATGTTGCCCAATGTCGTTGATGCACCACATTGATGGTCACCTCGGTCTGTTCGGTACCCTCTGACACGTTCTGACAACGCCTGACGACGTCGTCTGACATGGGGGAGAGATGAAGGACCAGCGTGCCGACGCGGAGTCGACTCAGAACAGACAGGCTGCCGAGAGCTTCGCTGAACAGCTACGGGAACTGCGGACCAGCGTCGGTGATCCGTCGTTTCGTAAGATGGCGGGGCGGTCGGGCCGCATCTCGCACACGACGTTGCACGAGGCCGCTGCAGGGACCAGGTTCCCCTCCTGGGAGACCACGCGGGAGTTCGTCCGAGCCTGCGAGGCCGACGAGGTCCAGTGGCGGCGTCGCTGGGAGGACGCGCAGCGCCCGGGGACGGTCCACGCCCTCGCGGACGACGATGTCGTACCGGTCAGCACCGACTCCCCGATCGCTGTCGGCGCGGAGAAACCCGCCACCGGGACGTCCGATGCCCTGAAGACGCACGGGCCCGTCGTGACCGGCGTCGCGGTGACCCCGTCGGAGGCCCGGGGTACGCCGCAGGACGAGGAGTACCCGCCGGCCGACGAGGACGCCGCAAAGGTGCGGCGGCAGCGGATGCCGTGGCTCGCTGCGGCGGCGGTGGTGCTTGTGGTGGCGATGGTCGCCGCCCTGGCCGTCCTCGTCCGAGGCCGGGCATCTCGGGACGACTCCGGCACCGCGGCGGCGGCGATGCCGTCATCCTCGCCGTCGGCCACCCCGTTCTCGGACTCGCTGATCCCCGGGGACTCCAGCAAATTCATCGCCGACGTCACGATCCCCGACGGCACGCAGGTGCGGGCGAACTCCCAGTTCGTCAAGGTGTGGGCGCTCAAGAACGTGGGGAAGGTCGCCTGGCACAACCGTTTCCTGGCACGGACGAACCCCACCGCCGACGCCGACGGATGCCAGGTGCCGGATCGGGTGGCGATCGGTGACACCCCGCCCGACGAGCAGGTGATGATCAGCGTCCCGGTCACCGCGCCGAGCCGCCCCGGCAAGTGCTGGGTCAGCTGGAAGATGGTCGACGAGAACGGGCAGGAGTACTTCCCCACCCGCCGGCCGGTGTACTTCATGGTCACCGTCACCGCCTGAGCGCGGTCTCGGGTCGCCCCTGAGGGTGTCAGAGCGCGTCAGTCCCGGGTGCCGCCAAAGCTGACAACACCGCATTCATCGAGGTCAGTGACGGGCTGACGCATCTGACACGACGGCGGGGGTACCGAACAGCAGAGCCTTTCTCGCATGGTGATGTCCGTTCCGAACGACACACCACAAGCGAGGAGGATCGACCTTGCGCCGTTCCTGGTTATCCATCGGGCTCGCCGCGCTCTGCGTGGCCGTCGGTGCCCCGGCCCACGCATGGGCCGCGACAACCAACGCCACAGCACAGCGAACCGTCGCCACGGCCGCGCTGCCAGTCGTGGACATGGAAGCCACCGTCCTGGCCGCCCAGATCGACCCACGTCGCGCCGACAACACACTGACCCCGGGCGCGAAGAGCTCCGTGCTCGCCGTCGAACAGGCGTTGCAGGCGCAGAACCTGCTGGACGCGCAGTGGGTCGATGGCTACTTCGGCACGCTGACCATCTCGGCGTACGCGGCGTACCAGCGCTCACTCGGCTACATCGGCCTGGCCGCCAACGGGCTGCCCGGCACGACGTCGCTGACGAAGCTCGGGCTGAACCGCTACACCGTCGGCAACAAGATCGGCCCGGGCGCGAAGGTCCAGCGCGACGGGTACGTGGTCAACGCCCGTACCCAGGCGATGCTGGCCGAGGCGCAGCGTCTGCTCGGGTACTCCCTAGTGCTCGACCAGGGCTCATACAACCCCGGGGGCGACCCCACCTCGGCCGGTACGCACGACGGCGGGGGCGTGGTGGACATCTCGGTCACCGGCATGACCGCCGCCAAGCGCACCGCCGTCGCCCGAGCTCTGCGCCAGGTCGGCTTCGCCGCCTGGGTCCGCAGCCCGAGCCAGGGTGACTGGCCGTGGCACATCCACGCCACGGCGATCAACGACACGGACCTGTCCAGCCAGGCGCAGCACCAGGTCGGCGACTACTACCTCGGCATGAACGGCCTGGCCAACCAGGGCCCGGACGACGGCCCCCAGGTCCCGATCAAGACCTGGGAGCAATACCAGCGCGGGCAGTGACCCGCACCCTTCCACCGTTCCTGAAAGGACACCATGAACATCCGTAAGAGCCTCGCCGCCGCCGGCATCGCGCTGGCCGCGACCACCTCGATCCTCAGCGTCGCATCGCCCGCGTCGGCGGCGGCCCGAGACGGGGTCTGCGACAGCGGCGAATTCTGCTATTACTACAACAGCGACAACGCGGGATCGATCTCGGACTTCACCGGTTCGCTCGACGACTACGGCACCGAGCAGCCCTCGTGCTACGACTTCAAGGGCGCTGGCGCTGGCAAGGGCCTGTGCATCAAGAACGAGGCCGCCTCGGTCTGGAACCGTAGCACCCAGACCGTACGTGTCTACTACAACAGCGGCTACGCCGGTTCTTACCAGGACTTCGCGGCCGGCGCGAAGGGCAACCTCAACGCCACGCTGAAGAACAACAACGCCTCGCACCAGTTCTCGCCGTCGACGCGCACGAACATGTCGTACGCGCTGTACCAGGCCAGCGGCGGCACTGTCACGTGCGGCTTCGACGGTTACACCACCACGCCCGGCCGGCACGAGGGCATCGACATCGCCCGCAGCGTCGGCTCGGACGTGCGCGCCCTGGTCTCCGGCACTGTCATCTACGTCGCGCGGGGCAACACCGGCAGCGGCGGATTGTCCACGATCTCCGTCTACAACTCCTCGCTCAACAAGTCGGTGATCTACTTGCACACCGCGCCGAAGTCCGGGGTGAGCGTGGGCGACGCCATCAGCAAGGGCGAGATCATCGCCGATGAGTCGTGGCACGGGGTGTCCTCCAGTTCGGGCGCGCACACCCACGTCGAGGTCCGGTCCGGCCGGCAGACCCACGCGGCCGTCAGCGTCGGCGACCCCACCCTGGACAACGCCGATCCGACCGCGTTCTGGAACTCGCAGGGCTACAACGAGAGGTAGGGCGCCGTGAACATTCGCAAGGGCCTCGCCATCGTCGGCGCCGTCCTCGCCATGTCCAGCTCGATCCTGAGTGTCGCCTCGCCGGCAGCGGCGGCCGAACGGGACGGAACCTGCGACAGCGGCGAGTTCTGCTATTACTACAACAGCGACCAGGCCGGCTCGATCTCCGACTTCACCGACTCGCTGGACGACTACGGTACGACCCAACCGACCTGCTACGACTTCAAGGGCGCGGGCAACGGCAAGGGCCTGTGCGTGAAGAACAACGCCGCGTCGGTGTGGAACCGCACCGGCAAGACCGTGCGGGTCTACTTCAACAGCAACTTCGCCGGTGCGAACCAGGACTTCGCGGCCGGAGCGAAGGGCAACCTCAACGCCACGCTGAAGAACAACAACGCCTCGCACGAACTGCTGAGCGGGCCGACGGGCTGTAGCACCGACGGCACCAACAGCAAGCTACCGAGCACCATCCTCGTCTACCGGGTCAGTCTCGGGCGAGTCGATCGGGTCGACTTCAAGACGTACGTCAAGAACGTCCTCCCGAACGAGTGGGTGACGAGCTGGCCGGCGGCCTCGCTGGACGCCGGTGCCATGGCGGTCAAGAGCTATGGCTGGTACTGGGCGCTGCACTCGACCCGCAAGACGCCCGGCGGCCAGTGCTACGACGTCAGTGACAACACCAACGACCAGGTCTACCGGCCGTCGTCGGCGCAGTCGTCGACGTCCGCCGCAGTGGACCGGACCTGGTCGGCCCGGATGACCCGCAGCGGCAACATCCTGCGGGCGCACTACTGCGCGACCACGACCGCGTGCGGTGGCTGGGTGGACGGGGACTGGCTGTCGCAGTACGGCTCTCGTGATCTCGCCAACGAGGGCAAGAACTATCAGGCGATCCTGCGCTACTACTACAGCGACATCGCGCTCTCCTGAGGTCTCCCGCACCCACCGCGCCGCCCGCCGCAGATTCGCGGCGGGCGGCGCGTTCGTGGGTACGGGCGACCGGCTACGCCCGCGGCTCGATCGCCTCGACGAGGACCTGGAGCACATGCTGGTACGACTGACCGGTTGCCCGGCTCATGCCCATCTCGCAGGTGCGGTTGCAGGAGGCGTACGCGTCGTATTCGCGCTGATTGATCTCGGCCGCCTGCGCCGCGGTGGCGCCGGCCGTGACCTCGGGATGCAGCAGCCCTCGGTCACCGGCGAAGGCGCAGCACCCCCAGCTGTCCGGCACGGTCACGGTGTCGGCGACCGCCTGGGCCACCGTGCGCAGGTCGTCGATGCCGCCCAGGTGCACCGTGGAGCAGGTGGGGTGCAGGGCCAGCGAGCCCAGCCGGCGGGGCTGCGGCAGCGCCGGCAGGAGGTGCTCGGCGGTGAAGGTCACGCTGTCGACGAAGCGCAGAGCGCCGTACCGTGCCTGGTCCTCCTCGGCCAGCGCGGCGGTTAGCTGGCTCAGCCCGTGCGTGCAGGATGACGCGTCGCACACGATGGGCAGCCGACCCTCGTCGCTGGCCGTCCAGAGGGCGGCCAGGGTCCGCTCGGCCATCTCGCGGTGGCCGGCGGGGTAGCCCTTGGACTGCCACGGCGTTCCGCAGCACAGGCCCGCCGTGCCGGCCGGTACGACCAGTGGCACTCCCGCCAGTTCGCACAGGCGCAGGAACGCTGCCGCCGAGCCGCCGGCCGGGCCTTCCTCCGGTGCGAAGAGGCTGCCGACGCAGGCCGCGAAGAACACCGCCTGCGCGTCCGGGGCGCTGCGGGGTCCGGGGCGGGGAGCACCGGCGCGGGGCATGTCGTCGCTCCACGCTGGCATGAGCTCGGTGGCACCGAGCCCACGGATCATTCCGGTGGCGGCACGCGTCACCGGTGTCGGTACGGCGTGCGCGGCGGTCAGGCCCACCCGGACGCCCGCCACGGCGGCCTGCCAGTGCCGCGCGGCGGTGCGGGCGGTGCGCTGGGCGCGGGGGCTGTGCCGCTCGGCGCGCAGTCGCTTCATCGCCGCCCCGGTGTCGATGCCGACCGGGCAGGCGGTGACGCAGAGGCTGTCCGCGGCGCAGCTGTCCACCGCCGCGTACGCGTAGTCGGCGGTCAGCTCCCGGCGGCGCTCCTCGTCACCGGCGGCGGTGGCGAGGGCGATCTGCCGTTGCAGGACGATGCGCTGCCGGGGGGTGGTGGTGACGTCGGCGGTGGGGCAGACCGGCTCGCAGTAGCCACACTCCACACAGGCGTCCAGCTCGGGGTCGACCGTGGGGACGGCCTTGAGGTGCCGCAGGTGCACGCTCGGGTCGTCGTTGAGCAGCACACCGGGGTTGAGCAGGCCGCTCGGGTCGCACAACCGCTTGACCTCGCGCATCACGTCGTACAGCTCGTCGCCGTACTGCCGGCGGACGAAGGGTGCCATGGCCCGGCCGGTGCCGTGCTCGGCCTTGAGGGTGCCCCCCTCGGCAAGCACGAGGTCGACCATGTCGTCGGTGAACCGGGCGTAGCGGTCGATCTCCGCCGGTGTGTCGAAGGACTGGGTCAGCATGAAGTGCAGGTTGCCGTCGCGGGCGTGTCCGAAGATCACCGCATCCGGGTAGCCGTGCCTGTCGAACAGGCCGATCAGCCCGTCGCAGGTGCCGGTCAGCCGCGGCATCGGCACCGCGACGTCCTCCAGCAGGGCTGTGGTGCCGGGCGGGCGGGCGCCGGCGACGGCGGTGTAGAGGCCCTTGCGCAGGTGCCAGAGCTTGGCCCGTTCGCGCGGGTCGCGGGTCAGCTCGGTGCCGGTGACGGCGGGCAGCCGGTCGAGCACGGGTTGGGCGTCGGCCAGCGTCGCGGCCAGCCGCTCCGCGCTGGCCTCGGTGAACTCGACAAGCAGCGCGGCGTGCCCGGTGACGGTGAGCCCGCGCAGGGTCGGGCTCGCACCCGGGTCGCGTTGGCTGACCCGCAGCGCGGCCGCGTCGAGCAGTTCGGCGGTACGGGCGCCGGCGGCGAGCAGGGCGGGCAGCGCGTCGGTGGCCTCGGTGAGGCCGGGCAGGATCAGCAGGCCGGTGGCGGCGTGGTCGTGGATTTCGACGGTACGGAAGACGGCCTCGGCCACGAAGCCGAGCGTGCCCTCGCTGCCGATCATCAGGTGGGCGAGCATCTCGACCGGGCTGCTGTGGTCGAGCAGGGAGTTCAGCCCGTACCCCATGGTGTTCTTCATCGCGAACAGCCGCTCGATTGTGGCGCGCGACTGCGGTGCAGAGCGCACCTGATCGCGCAGGCGCAGCAGCCCGGCGTGCAGCTCGGGCTCGTCGGCCCGCAGCCGGTCGTCGGCGTCGCGCGCACCGGAGTCGACGACGGTGCCGGACGGGAGGACGAAGCGCAACGACTCCATGGTGCGGTACGCGTTGTCGGTGGTGCCGCAGGTCATCCCGCTGGAGTTGTTGGCCACCATCCCACCGACCGTGCAGGCGGCTTCGCTCGCCGGGTCCGGGCCGAGCCGACGCCGGTAGCGGGCCAGCCGAGCGTTGGCCTGCCGGATCGTCAAGCCCGGCTGGAGCCGGATGCGGCGGCCGTCGTCGAGCACCTCGGCGTGCCGCCAGTCGGTGCGGACGTCGACAAGCACGCCCGCGCCGCCGGCCTGCCCGGCGAGGCTGGTGCCGCCGCCGCGCAGGGTCAGCGGCACGCCGGCCTCCCGGGCACCGGCCATCAGCGCCCCCACCTCGGCGGCCGAGGCGGCGCGCACCACGGCCTGCGGCTCGAAGAGGTACGGCGAGGCGTCGTGCGCCGCCGCGAGCCTGCGGGGCAGCTCGGTGCTGGCCCGGGTCGGATCGTCGAGGCGCGAGCGCAGCAGCTCGGCGACCTCGCGGGCGCGAACGTCGGCCGCGGTCGGCGCGGGTACTCCTACGACGGGTCTCATCGGCGGGTCCTCCCGGGACGGGGTCAGCCGGCCACCGAGGGCTCGGCGGGACGGCCGGCGATCAGCAGCCGGCGGGGAGCGGTGCTGACCGGCGCCGGCAGCCGCAGCGGCTGGCGGCCGGGGGTGATGCTGCCGAGCACGGAGGCGTGGCGCGCCCCGGTACCCGACGGCAGAGTGCCCGGCAGCCCGTGCACGCTCAGGTAGCCCAGCAGCGCGAAGGCGAGCGCCTCCTTGGCGTCCGACGCGACGCCCAGGTCGTCGCTTGACGACAGGTGCACCTCGGGCAGCTCATCGGCGATCATGCGCATCAGCGTCGGGTTGTGCGCGCCGCCGCCGGAGACGACGAGCCGGGTGACGCCGTGGTCGCGGCACGCGTCGGCCACCGTGACCGCCGTCAGGCGGGTGAGCGTGGCCAGCACGTCTTGTGGATCCGGCGTCGGCGCGTCGGCGAGGGCGGCGAGCAGGTAGGGAAGGTGGAACAGCTCCTTGCCGGTGCTCTTCGGGCCGGGCAGCTGGTAGTACGGCTCGTCGAGCAGTCGCCGCAGCAGGACCGGGTTCACCTGCCCGGCAGCCGCGCCGCGTCCGTCCCGGTCGAACTCCTCAGCGCCCCCGCTGAAGTGGCGCGCGGCGGCGTCGAGGAGCGCGTTGGCCGGCCCGGTGTCGAACGCGAGCGGGTCCGCGTCCGGCGCGACGACGGTGATGTTGGCGATGCCGCCCAGGTTCAGTGCGGCCGGGACGCCGGGCAGGCCACTGAGCAGCAGCCCGTCGAAGAGGGCGACCAGCGGAGCGCCCTGGCCGCCGGCGGCGACGTCACGGCTGCGCAGGTCGGCCACGACCGGAAGGCCGGTGGCCTCCGCGATCCAGGCCGGCTGACCCAGCTGGAGCGTGCCCCGGACCGCACCCCCCTCGACCCAGTGGTGCATGGTCTGCCCGTGTGAGACGACCAGGTCGGCGTGGCCGTCGCACAGCTCGGCGAGCGCCCGCACGCCGGCCTCGGCGAAGGCCTGGCCGATGCCGGTGTCCAGGACGCAGATCGCCTCGGTGCTGGTCGGCGCCGGCGGCAGCGCGGCGGCGATGCCGCCGCGCAGCTCGTCGGGGTACGGGTGGCTGAGTCGGCCCAGCGGACGCATCCGCAGGGTGTCGCCGCTCAGCTCGAACTCGGCCGCGGCGGCTTCGATGCCGTCATAGGAGGTGCCGGACATCAGACCGATCACGCGCATGACGTCCTCCTTCACGCCCGGCCGACGGGCGCCGTCGCCGCGTCGTCGTCGACCTCGTCGGTGCGTCCATGGTCGTACGGGATCTCCGGGGCCGCGTGGAACCGGCTCGCCACCGCGCCGACGAGCAGGGTGATCAGCACGCCGATCGGCACCAGCCACTGCGCCGCGATGGCGGTGGCCTTGGTGGCCCCGGCCGTCGTCACATCGATTTTGACGTAGCGGACGATGTAGGTCATCACCGCCACGGTGACGAGGAAGGCGATCACCGCATCGACCTGGTTGGCCCGCTTGACGAGACGGCCGAGCAGGAAGGCCCCGAGCAGCGCTCCGTAGGTGTAGCCGGCGATGGTCAGGCCGGTCAGGTAGACGTTTCCGGTGCTGGAGCTGAACGCGCAGGCGAAGATCGCCATCAGCACCGCCCAGACCAGGGTCATCACCCGGGCGAGTCGGAGCATCACGTCGTCCGACGGGACCTTGCGGAAGAAGCTGTGGATGAAGTCGGCGACGGTGGAGTTCGACATCGAGTTCAGCGCCGACGACAGCGAACCCATCGCGGCGCCGAGGATGCCGGCCACCAGCAGACCCGAGATGCCCACCGGCAGGGCGTGCAGGATGAAGTTCGGGTAGAGGTTGTCGCTGCTGTTCAGGCCGAGTTCCTTGAAGGTCTGACCCTTGTTGTACGACCACAGCAGCGCACCGACCAGGGAGAACGCCGCGAACTGGATGACCACGAAGATGCCCGAGGAGATCATCGCCTTCTGGCCCTCGCGCAGCGTCCGGGTGGACAGGATGCGCTGAACGATCAGCTGGTCCGATCCGTGGCTGGCCATCGCGAAGATCGCACCGCCGATGATCGCGGTCGGCAGGGCGAACGGGCTGGTGAGCACGTGCGCGAGGTTGAAGTTGGTGTCGAAGAGCTGGAACTTGCCGGCGTCCAGCGCCTGCGCGTATCCGTCGCCGCCGACGGCGTGGCTCAGCACCGCGATGGCCAGGATCGCCCCGCCCAGGTAGAGCCCCATCTGGATGGCATCGGTCCAGATGACCGCTTTGATGCCACCGAGGTAGGTGTAGATCACCGTGATCAGCGTCAGGACGACGATAATTGCCTGGTAGCCGACGTGCAGACCGAGCACGTCGAGGAGCAGCTTGATGGGGATGGCCGAGGCGAACAGCCGTACGCCCTCAGCGAGCAGACGGGTGAACACGAACGTGACCGACGCCAGACCCTGAAGTTTCAGGCCAAACCGCTCACCGAGGTACTGGTAGGCGCTGACGAAGCCGCCCCGCTTGTAGAGCGGGATGAGCACCGCGGCCACGATGACGCGGCCGATGACGTATCCCAGGGCCAGCTCGACGTTGCCGAACCCCTGACCGCTGTAGGCGCCGCCGGGCACGCTGATCACCGTCAGGACGCTGGTCTCGGTGGCGACCACCGAGAACGAGACGGTCCACCACGGCAGCCGACCCTCGCCCACGAAGTAGTCCTTGGCGGACTTCTGTTTGCCGGACAGACGCAGCCCAACGAAGGCGATTACTACGAGGTACAGCACGATTACGACGAGGTCGAGTTGACGCACGGCTCGCTCCCAACCAGCAATTGTCAGAAAGTGACGCTGGACGAGCCTACCGCGAAACTTTTTGCCACCGCCCCTCCGGGCTGGTTACGCTGTGGTCCCAGCCTGCTGATACAGGACGAATCGCGCGGCTGCGCCTCGGCCCGGCCGCGCCAACGGGTTGCGAGACGCGCTCGTCGTCAACCACACCAGCGGGCCGTCGGCGGCCGGCGGGCGACCTGAGAACCACGCCCCGCCAGCCGGCGACTGAACACCAGCGAGAGGAACGAGCACCCCGTGGACCTCAGCACCCTCGGTACCGAGACCCGCAACGACAAGACCACCGACCTCGACCGGATGTCTCCCACCGAGTTGCTTCTCGCGATGAACGACGAGGACCAGACCGTCGCCGAGACCGTCCGCCGGGCCGTGCCGGACATCGCGGCCGCCGTCGACGTCATCGTGGCGTCGCTACGCCAGGGCGGGCGGTTGATCTACCTCGGCGCCGGCACCAGCGGCCGGATCGGCATGCTCGACGCCGTCGAGATCCCACCCACCTTCGGTACGCCACCCGAGCGGGTCGTCGGCCTGCTCGCCGGTGGGGCGCGAGCCTTCGGCGTCGCCGTCGAGGGCGCGGAGGACGACCCGAACCGCGCCATCGCCGACCTCGACGCCCTTGGCCTGACCGCCCGTGACGCGGTGGTCGGGCTCGCCGCCAGCGGCCGTACGCCGTACGTGGTCGGTGGGTTGGATCACGCTCGTGCGCGCGGAGCGGCGACCATCTCGGTGGCCTGCAACCGGAACGCCGTGGCCAGCCGGCACGCCGACGTCGCCATCGAGGTGCCCACCGGCCCCGAGGTGCTCACCGGCTCCACCCGGCTCAAGGCCGGCACCGCCGAGAAGCTCGTCTGCAACATGATCTCCACCGCCACGATGGCTCGGCTCGGCAAGGTCTACGGCAATTTGATGGTGGACATGAACGCCACCAACGAGAAGCTCGTCGATCGTGCGCGTCGGATCGTCGCCCAGGCCGCCGACACCGACCTCGACACTGCCGCGCGGGCGCTCGCGGCGGCGCACGGGCACGCCAAGACGGCCATCGTGCTGCTGCTGGCGAACTGCACCGCCGAGGAGGCTGCGGCACGGCTGCGCGACGCCGACGATGATGTACGGGCGGCCGTCGCGTCCTGAACCACCGGGGCGGGGCGATTCCCTGTCTCGTCCGGGCGATCCCGGACACGACTCGCCCCGCCCGCCCGATCGACGAAGCGCCCCGTCCACGACGGACGGGGCGCTTTCTGGTGTCAGTTGAGCTGTGTGTTGGCAACCGCATGGTCCCCGTCCGTGTCGACACCGGTCGCGCTGGCCAGCTCGATCCGGGGGGACCGGTCCGGCGGGAGGTGAGCGAAGTCGGCGATGACGACGACATCCACCTCCCCGTCGATCATCGTCTGCTCGACGGTCTCCCACGAGGCCCGCATGATTCCTGCGAATCGGTAGGAGTTTCGGCGAAGGTGGCTGAGGCACCTCGCGACGGCGGGCTCCGACGGCTCGATGTCGGCGGGGATCCAGATAACGGCGATTTCCATGAACCTCTCCTGATCAACGTCGTGGACGCGAGTGGGTGATCAGGAGTTGTTGAGGCGGCGGGGGACCACGTTCCACCGGTCGGCCGGCAGCGCGCATGTCGACGGCGGTGACGGTAAGCCCCGGGTGCAGGGGCGAGGTGTGCGGCGAAGCTTCGGCTGTCGAGGTCGGTGGATCGACACCGTTGGTGCCGACGCCGCCGGCTGCGGACGCGAGCGCCAGCACCAGCGCCGGTGGCCCCGACGCGGGCCGGGCGGGCGGACCGGGTCGCTCTCCGGTGACAGCGGCCGTCGCGGCCCGCGCCTGATCCGGCACCCGGTCATCGGCCGTGCCGTGGGCGCTGCCCAGGGACACCGTCGCCGGTGCGGACGCCGACGGTGCGGGCGACGGTCGCGAGGCACGGGGTGCGGCCGATGACGCCGAGGTGGACGGGGCAGGTGTGGCCTGTGGCGAGGACGGCGTGCCGGCCGGCCGACCTGGTAGGACTGTCGAGGGCTGAACCGACGGCGTAGGCACCGGAATGGCCGACGGCAGGGGCGGTGGGACGTCCAGCCGTACGTCGACCAAGTCGACCACGTCGACCACGTCGACCACGTCGACCACGTCGACCACGTCGACCACGTCGACCACGTCGGCCACCGAAACCTTGATGACCTCCGGCGAGGTGGCGACCTCCACCGGGTGCAGGCTGGTCGGTAGCGGTATTGGTAACGGCGTGTCGGCGTGGGCGGGGTTTGCGCCGAGAATCGCGCCGAGCGCCACCGCGCCGAGCGCCACCGGGGGAAGGCTGTGCCTCAGCCGCATCAGACGAGGGCTGCCGCAAGCGGCGTCGCCAGCCCCGTCCGGCCCGATTCATCGGTGCGGTGCCGCCGGCCGAGCAGATGTCCCTCGCCCCTTGCTGTTCCCTCCATGCGCGGTTTCTTGCCCCGCGAAACCGCGGGCTACACCTCAACGCCCCTGCTCCGCGAGCTTGCACTTTCTATTCCGACACAGTGGACATTCGCGCCATGTTGACATCCGAAGGTGCAAGATCAGCGCGACTGGGCGGTCACACCCGAGCCTCGGTGGGTGTCGGCGGCGCGTCGAGGGGTAGGTCGCGCAGCCGGCGGATCGGCGTCGAGAGGTAGATGATCGGAGACAGCACGGTGAGCGCTCCGAAGATCAGCAGAGTGGTGCGGGCGCCGAGCGGCCCGGCCAGGATGCCGGCGAGCAGGCCGCCGAGCGGGATGGCGCCCCAGGAGACGAACTTGACCGTGGCGATCACCCGGGACAGCAGTTCCGGCGGGCTGGCGAGCATCCGGTACGTGCGGGTGGTCACGCTGAGCACCACTGAGGACCCGGCGAAGACGATGTTGCCCACGGCGAAGGCGAGGAGTGCGGCGGTGCCGGTGCCCAGCGGGATGATCAGCGCGCCGGCCACGCCGACGACGGCAGCGATGATCAGGCCGCGGGCGGTGCCTACCCGGTCGGTGAAGCGGGTGGTCAGCGCGGCGCCGATGAGGGTGCCGAGGCCGTCGGCGGCGAGCAGCAGCCCGACCATGAACGGCGATGCGTGCAGCTCGCGCACCAGGTAGAACGGGAAGAGGGCCAGCATCGCGCCGTTGACGAAGTTCGTCGCGGTGGCGTCCCACATGGCCGGTCCGATGATCGGATGCCGGAGCACGTAGTGCCAGCCCTCGCGGATCATCGTGACCATCGGTGGCCGTTCAGTCGGTCGCTGCACCCGCCGGGCCGGGAGGGTTCGCAGCAGCACGGCGGAGAGCAGGTAGCTGACGGCGTCCACGAACAGCGTCGGCACCGCACCCAGCAGCTGCACCGCGAGACCGCCCAGGGAGGGCCCGCCCAGCGCGGTGGCGGCATGCGTGCCGGAAGTGAGGCTGTTGCGGGCCTGTAGCTGCGCGGCCGGCACGATCTCCGGCAGGAACGTCTGGTTCGCCACGTCGAACAGCACGTTGGCGAAGCTCACGACCAGGGCGACCGCGATCAGCTGAGCCACCGTCAGCGTCTCGAACCACCAGGCGAGGGGGACGGAGGCGATGGCAACGGCCCGGATCAGATCCAGGCAGACCTGCATGCCGCGCAGCGCTACGCGCTGCACGATCACCCCGGCCGGCAGGCTGATCAGGAGGTACGCCAGATAACCGGCCGCCGTGATCAGACCCATCTCGAAGGCGGACGCGTCCAGCACGGTCAGCGCGGTCAGCGGCAGGGCCACCCCGCCGACCGCCGAGCCGAGGTGGCTGGTCGTGCCGGCCACCCACCAGCGCCAGAACGTTGTAAGTCCCATAATGGAACTCACTATAGGTGTGGGCGGGAAGAGGCGTCGACCCGCCGATGCGGGCTCGCCCGAGGGCCCGCCGCCTATCCCGCTCGGCGCACCATTGCGCTGATCCAGCTGGGCGCGAACGGAGACGTGCAGCCGGGGGAGGTTGGATAGTCCTTGAGCACCTACAGGCGTTCGCCGATGTCGATCGCCCGGGCACGGTGCTCTGCGTGTGCGATCCCGATCTGCGCCAGGCAGTGGTTCATCGCCCACTGCAGGCGATCCGGCGCGTCCTTCATCTCGCGTACCTTCGGGTCCTCCAGCTCGACCAGCTCGGCCAGCACCTCGGCCAGCGTCGCTGCCACCACCGCAGCCTCCTGCCCATCGGGTTGATGCACCTCACCGCGGGTCCGGCGCGGCAGGCCGCCGGCTGTGGGGCGGGGTCGTGCCGCGCCGGATCCCCCCTTTGCTCTGCACCCGCCCACGCGCCAGTTACGGACCGTGCGTGGTGCGCGGGCGGGTGCAGAGCAAAGGGGTGGCGTGCCTCGGGTGAGGCGGGCTCGGCGGAAACACCGACGGGTGGAAGCCGTCGGGACCGGACGTTTCACACTCGCGTAACGGGTATCCAGGCGTACCAGTGCGACCCGGCGGTGAACAGCTTCACGGAGTGAGGGAGCGCCTATCATGCCTGATCCACAGCCCACCATCGTTCTCGTGCACGGCGCGTTCGCCGACTCGGCAAGCTGGAATGGCGTGCTCGAGCGGCTGGGTGCCGCGTACGACTCGGTGGCCGCCGCGAACCCGCTGCGCGGCGTCGCGGGAGACGCCGCGTACGTGCGGGATGTCGTCCGCGGGATCGGCGGCCCGGTCGTCCTCGTCGGCCACTCCTACGGCGGCATGGTGATCACGCAGGCCGCCGCCGATGACACCTCGGTGCGGGCCCTCGTGTACGTCAACGCCTTCGCTCCGGACACGGGTGAGTCGGCGCTGGCGCTGTCCGCGAAGTTCCCCGGCAGCACGCTCGCCGACACGCTGGTGAAGTACCCGCTGTCGGCCGGCGGGAACGAGGTGGCCATTGGCCAGGAGCAGTACCACGCGCAGTTCTGCGCGGACGCGTCGGAGAACATGGCCGCGCTGATGGCTCGGACCCAGCGGCCGATCACCGAACAGGCCCTGGGCGACAAGCTCAACGGCGACCCCGCCTGGCGATCGCTGCCCAGCTGGTTCGTCTTCGGGGACGCTGACAAGAACATTCCCGCCGACGTGCACCGCTTCATGGCCGAGCGAGCCAACCCCCGAGGGCAGCGCGAGATCGTCGGCGGGTCGCACGCGATGGCGGTGGCCCGGCCGAGCGAGGTCGCCGAGACGATCATCGAGGCGGTTCGGGGAGTGAGCTGACTGGCCCGGACGGAACGGGTGGCTGGCGGTGGGCCGACGACGAGGGGTCGCCGGCCCACGTGGGTTTGCCCCGCTGAGGGCCGCTCGGCTGGCAGGGTGATGTCCATGGACAGGAAGCACGTCGAGGATTGGCTCGCCGCCTACGAACGGCTCTGGCGGACTCCGGGCACCGATGCGCTGGTCACGATCTTCACCGAGGACGCGAGCTACCAGCAGGGGCCGTACTGGACGCCGGTCGTCGGCCTGCCGGCCATCGCCCGGATGTGGGAGAAGCAGCGCAAGGGCCCCGACGAGGTGTTCCAGCTGACCACGGAGATCGTCGCGGTCGAGGGGGATACCGCCGTGTCGCGCCAGGAGGTCCGCTACGGCGACCCGGTCGACCAGGAGTACCGCGACCTGTGGGTCATGCGGTTCGCCGACGACGGACGGTGTCGGTCGTTCGAGGAGTGGCCGTTCTGGCCGGGGCAGCAGCCCGCCAACCCTCCGGACGGCTCCTGACCCGAAGTGGTCACCGCGTCCGGGGACGGCTGGTGTGCGCCGTCACGACCGTGGGATTGGTCGGGCCGTTGGGGTACTGCGAGGGGGCTGCTACAGTCGAGATTGTTGCTGCAGCAAATTTATCGGCAGCAACTACTTTGAGGAAGGATGCTCCGATGACCAAGCTCTCCGTCATCTACTACTCGTCCACCGGCACCCTCCACGCCATGGCCAAGCGCCTTGCCGAGGCTGGCGAGAAGGCCGGCGCCGAGGTGCGGCTGCGTCAGGTTCCGGAGCTTGCCCCGGCAGAGGCCATCGCCTCCAACGCCGCCTGGAGCCAGCACTTCGACGCCACGAAGAACGAGCCGAAGGCGACCGCCGACGACGTCGTCTGGGCGGACGCGGTGCTGTTCGGCACTCCCACCCGCTACGGCAACGTCGCCAGCCAGCTCAAGCAGTTCATCGACACCCTCGGGCCGCAGTGGGCGCAGGGGCTGCTCGCCGACAAGGTGTACGCCGGTTTCACCGCATCAATGACCTCGCACGGGGGTCAGGAGTCGACGCTTCTCGCGCTCTACAACACCGTCCACCACTTCGGCGGTCTGGTCGTCGCCCCGGGCTACACCGACCCGCTCAAGTTCGCTGACGGGAACCCGTACGGCGTCTCGCACGTCACCGGCGGAAACAACGACGCCCCGCTGGGCGACGCCCAGTTCGCTGCCCTCGACCACATGGCCGCGCGGGTCGTCAAGATCGCCGGGAAGCTCAGCGCCTGAGCGCGCTGCCGCCGTACCGGAAGCCCCCGCTTCAATCCGGGTGCGCTGTTGGCGAAGGGCCGGTCTCCCGCGCTGGGAGGCCGGCCCTCGGCGGCCCTCACACCGCGACCGCCGCGATGGCGGCGAGCGGCCGATGCTTGTCGTTGCCGGGCCGCCGGAGGCGTTCGACCTCCCGGAAACCGGCCCGGGCGAGTCGCTCGGCGATCTCGTCGACCGGCCAGCGATAGGCGGTCACAACCTTGTGGTCGAAAGCGCCGACCTCCTCGGCGTCGAAGACGCCCAGGACCAACCGCCCGGCAGGGGTCAGCGCCCGCCGGAACTCCTTGAGTAGGCCGTCGAGCTCCTGCGGCGGTAGATGGATCGACGAGTACCAGGACAGGATGCCGTCGACGGAGCCGCCGGCCACGTCGAGGCGTTCCATCGAACCCAGCTCGAACTCGACGTCCGGGTGGGTCGCCCGCGCGTGCGCGATGAACTCGGGAACCAGGTCGATCCCCGTCGCCTCGACGCCCAGCGCATGAAGGTAGCCGGTGAGGTGGCCTGGGCCGCACCCCAGATCGAGCACCGTGCCCGGCCGGCTCGCCAGGTGTCGCCTGATGAAGGCGAGGTCGTCGGCGTCCACCTGCTGGATTGTGCCGAACAGCTCGATGTAGAGCTCCGCGACGGACGTGTAAGCCTGCTGCACCTTGTCCGTTTCCATCGCGGCACTATACGGCTCCGCGCGCTTGACTCCTCAAGCTAATGTCATTAGCCTTTAGCTAACCGCATTAGCTGATCCTGGAGAACATCATGACTGAAAACCTGCGCATCGCCGGCAACACCATCGCCTACGAGGTGACCGGGGAGGGCCCACTCGTCGTCCTGGCGCACGGCATGGGCGACAGTCGACACTCCTACCGCTTCATCGCTCCGGCTCTGGCCGCGGCCGGATACCGGGTCGCCAACGTCGACATCCGCGGCTCCGGCGACTCCAGCCTCGGCTGGGACGGTTACAGCCGCACCGACATCGCGGGCGACCTCGTCGCCGTTGTGCGCCACCTCGGCGGCCCGGCCGTGATCATTGGTCAGTCGATCAGCGGCGGTGCCGCGACGATCGCAGCCGCCACTGCGCCCGAGGTGATCGCCGGTGTCATCGAGCTGGCCCCGTTCACCCGCGCCCAGTCCTTCGACCTTGGCGGGTTGGTGCGGGTGAAGCGCTTCCGGGCCGGCTACCTTCAACTGGCGCAGGTCATCATGCGCGGAAGCCTCGCGAACTGGAAGAAGTACCTGGACGTGGCAATCCCAACCAAACCCGCCGACTGGCACAGCGAGCTTGCGCGCATCGAGGCCAAGATGAGTGAGCCCGGCCGGATGTCGGTGCTTCAGGCGATGTCCAAGAGCAGCCCGGCCGACGCCGGTCGACAGCTGCCCAACGTCACCTGCCCGGTCCTGGTTATCCAGGGCAGCGCCGACCCCGACTGGGCCGACCCGCGCGCCGAGGGTGAGCGCATCATCGCCGACCTACCGCAAGGGCTCGGCGAGTTGGCCGTCATCGAGGGCGCCGGCCACTACCCGCACGTTCAGACGCCCGACGAGGTTCTCGCACTGGCCCTGCCCTTCCTCGCCAGGACGCTGACCGATGCCTAAGGCCCGTCTCACCCCGGCGTCGGTCACCGAGGCCGGAGCCGCGCTGGCCGACGAGGTCGGCTACGAAAATCTCAGCATGGGCCTGCTCGCCGAACGGCTCGGGATCAAGACCCCCTCGCTCTACAAGCACGTCACCAGCCAGGCCGACCTGGCCCACCGCATCGCCATCCTGGCCATGACAGAAATGGGTGATGCCATCCGCGACGCCACCCAGGGCCGATCCGGCAGCGATGCGCTCGTCGCGGGCGCGCAGGCGATGCGGACCCACGTGCGGAAACACCCCGGCCGGTACGCGGCGGGCAACACCGCCCGCCCGACCGGGCCCGACGACCCGCTCATCCCGGCCACTGAGCGGGTGCTCGCTTCCTGGGCGGCCATGCTGAGTGGATACCGACTGGACCCTGGCCAGCAGATCCACGCCATGCGGATGCTGCGCAGCGTCCTGCACGGGTTCGCGACCCTGGAGGCGGCCGACGGTTTCCAGATCGACACGTCCGTCGACGAGAGCTTCACCTGGTTGATCAATTTCATCGATCATGGGCTGCGGGCTGGCGCTGTCACCGGCAGCGCCACCGACCGCTGACACCCCGGGTCGCGTCGACGCGTACGGGCTGCCTCGGCATGCGGTGCCTACCCCTGGCAGGGAGTGGTTGGAGCGGGCAGGGCTCGCAATACTTCGAGTCATGAACGCGAGAGGACAGCTCGGTGATTTCCTCCAGGCCCGGCGCTCCCAGCTGAGGCCAGAGGACACCGGCGTGGCGACGTACGGTGAGCGGCGCCGGGTTCGAGGGCTGCGCCGGGAGGAGTTGGCCCTGCTGGCCGGAGTGAGCGTCTCGTACTACTCACGGTTGGAGCAGGGGCAGGCCGTGAACGCCTCACCCGAGGTGCTCGACGCGCTCGCCCGGGCACTGCGGCTCGACGACGCGGAACGCCGTCACCTGAGCGAGCTCGCGGCCGCAACCCGCCGTCGGCCCGCCGTACGTCGCCCGGCACCGGAGCGGGTGAGCCCGGCGGTACGCCAGCTCGTCGCGGCGCTCGGTGACGTACCCGTGGTGGTGCTCGGTCGCCGTGCCGACGTGCTGGCCTGGAACACCGCCGGTCATGCCCTGTTCGCCGGCCACCTGGACCCGGAGATCCCGCAGCGGCCGAACCGGCACCCGAACATGGCCCGGCTGGTGTTCCTGGACGCGCACACCCGTGACCTGTACGCGGACTGGCCCACCAAGGCCCGCGCGGTGGTGGCGACGCTGCGGATGGCGTCCGGGCAGCACCCGGACGATCCGCTGATGGCTGCGCTGGTCGGTGAGTTGACAGTGCGGAGCCCGGAGTTCGCCGCCATGTGGGCCGACCACCGGGTCAAGGCCGGCGGCGACACCATCTACCAGATGCGTCACCCGCTGGTCGGTGCCATGGACGTGACACAGCAGACCCTGCGTACCGAGGACGGCCAGAGCGTCGTCGTCGCCACCACCGAACTCGGCTCGGCATCTCACGCTGCGATGACGTTGCTCGTGCATGGCGCCGTCACCACCCGTGCCGGTGTTCCGCAGCCGCTCGTCAGGCGCGAATAGCGCCTTCCCCATCGGCTCGACACGAGGTGCTCCGCCAGGAGCGCCGGACCCGTCGTGCCCGCTTCACGCCCATCAACAACACCGTGAGTAAGGACAGAAATGCGTAAGAGAACAATGACCCTCGCAGTGGCACTCGCAGCAGCGGGGATCGGCGTCGTGACGGTCGTACCGTCGAGCGCCGCACCGGCCGCGACCGCACCGGCCCTCACCGTCGGGCCGGCCCGAGCGTCGGCCGCGTCGGTGCCGTCGCGGATCGCGGTCCACTTCGATCTGACGAAGGGGCAGATGCCGGAGAACATCGCGGTCGGCCCGGACGGCACCACCTACGTCACCTTCGCGGCCGCCCGACAGGTCGCCGCGGTCACCCCGTCCGGCGGGACGCGGATCCTGGCGACCCTGCCGGCACCAGCCGACGGCGGCGTCAACACGCCGGTCCTCAGCTTCGCGCTGACCACGGGCATCGTCCGAATGACCGACGGCACCCTCTATTTCCTCTACGCGAGCGGCGATGCCGCGACCACCGGCCTGTACCGGCTCCGCCCCGGTCGGGCCCCGCACCGCATCGCCGCCCTGCCGGCCGACGGGCTCCCCAACGGCCTGGCGTTCGACGCGCAGGCGAAGAGGTTCTACCTCACGGACTCCGTGCTTGGCACGATCTCGACGGTTCCCCTGGAAGGCGGCCAAGCCGAGGTCTGGTCGTCGGCACCCGAGCTGGCCGCGGCGGGTTTCCTCGGCGCCAACGGCATCAAGGTACGCGCCGGCGCGGTCTGGGCGACCAACCTCGACCACGGCACGCTGCTGCGCATTCCGGTACGGCAGGGCCGGCCCGGACCCGTCCGGGTGGTGGCGACCGGCCTGGTTGGCATCGACGACTTCGCCTTCGTTGGTGACCAACAGGTCATCGCCGCGCTGAACGGGCCGAACACGCTTGTGAGCATCGACGCTGCCGGCCGTTCCCGAACGCTGATGACCGCCGCCGACGGGCTCCAGAACCCGACCTCGGTGGCTGTGCGCGGCCGCACCGTCTACGTGCTCAGCGCCGCGTACACCACCGGCGTCGACCCCAACCTGGCGCTGGCCACCCTGCCACTGCGCTGACCCGTCACGCCGCCTGCTGGGCGGGGCGAGTCGTACGCCGTCAAGCAATGGGGCTCGTTCCCTCGATACTGAGCAGTCGGATCGCCCGCCACCGTCGGATGACGGCGACGGGCGATCCGACGTCCCCGGAGCGGGACCGCTGAGGGCACTGTCGTCTCCGTCAGCGGGTCGGGTTGGTGATCGCGGGACGCCACGCCGGCCGACAGGCGGGCCTCGGGGACGTCTCCGATCGTCGCGCCGAACACGACGAGAGCGGCCTTGCCGACGAGCACGATCTCCCAGACGCCGGCCGTTTGCCGCGGCCTGACCGCGAGCAGGGTGAAAAGAGCGGCGAAGATGCCGAAGCGACACCACTGTTCCCCTGGCCAGCGGACCTGCGAAACTCCATCATCGACCGGCTGGCGCTGCTGCGATGACGGTGAGCCCTCAGGCGTACGCGAGCAGGAAGTCGACGGTGCCGGTGCCGCCCGGTTGACCGGCCGGGACGGGCAGGCCGGGTTCGCTGTTGAGGACGTAGAACCCGCCGCTGCCGATCAGGCGAGGTGTCACGGCGAGTATCTGCGCTGCCATGGTCGCTCCGGTCGGTTGCACCACACTGTCCAGCAGGAGTCGGAAGAGGTTTCCGTTCAGGTTCCCGACATGGAGCACACGGTACGAGCGGGGGGCTGGCTGGCCGGTGCTCGTCAGACCCCAGATCGGCACGATCTGGTTGCGCCACCGTGCCGGGTTGTTGCTGATCACGCTGTCGTGGTTGTTCAGTTGCGTCTGGATGCCCGAGTGGATGCCGGCGAGGTGGATGTGGAGTTGGTCCTGCTGGCGGATCATCGGGTCGGCTGAGTTGATGCCCAGCCCGATGTGCGGGTAGACGACGTGCCCCGGCTGCCCCGGTTGCGCGTTGTTCCACGCCTCCAGCCAGTAGTTCGGCGCGTTGGCGGTGGTGATGAACGGACACTCGATGCCACTGATCCGGCAACTGGGGACAAGCAGGAAGTCGTGGTTCGACCCCGATCCTCCATTGAGGATGACGTACGTGGGGGTCGTCCGCAGGCACTGCGGAAACGGTGGACCGGTCTTGGTGCCCTCACACACCTGGACCCGGTCCCACAGGTCGTACCTGCCGCCGGTGTCGGTGGGGAAGCCGCACAGGGCCGAGGGCGTGGGGCAGGCCGCGGCACCGGGGCTGCCAGGTGTCGTGGGGGACGGCTCGGGGGTCGGGCCTGCGTCGGCCAACGCCCGGTCTGCGCCGACCAGGCCCAGGAGCCCGGTGGCGCCGGCGGTCCCGGAGAGTCTGACGAACTGACGTCGGGGCATCGCGCTCATCGTCACGCTCCGTGGTTGCCGTGCTGAGGCGAACATGAACGTGTCGAGATTAGGGTTAAACCGGGCAATCGGTGCGTTGGGCAGCGAGCGGGTCCCCTGATCGTGTCGCCGCCGTGCCCCGTGCCGGGCAGCGCATTGATCGCCCGGGACGCGCGCGGTCAGGTCGCGGGGTGGCCGTCACCGTCCGGGTTCGTCGAGGACGGCGGCGCGTAGCCGAGCTCGTACGAGATCTGGTTGGCGGTCTCCAGGAGGAGCGGGAGGTTGCTCTTTAGCTGGTCGAGGTTTGCGATGACCTCGATCGCCGTGATCGAGGCGGCGGCGATGACCCGCCCCCGCGAATCCCTGACCGGCGCGGCCACGCACTTCACGTACGCGTCGTGCTCGCCGTTGTCGGTGGCCCAGCCGCGCTCGTGGATGCGGGTGAGTTCGGCTTCGAGGGCGTCGTGGTCGGTGAAGGTGGTGTCGGTGAATCTCTCGAAGACGACGGGGGAGAGGAGACGGTCGCGTTCCTCCCGGGGAAGGTAGGCCAGGATCGTCTTGCCGACGGCGCTCGCGTAGACCGACACCGCGCGTCCCACCCGTGACGGCAGCTTGACGGCGTCGAACGCCGGGCTGTCCACCTTGTCGATGTAGATGATCTCGTCGCCGGTCAACTGCGCCAGGTGCACGGTGTGGCCGGTCTCGCGTTGCAGTGCCCGCAGGTGTGCGGCAGCGGGTTGGCGCAGGTCCATCGAGCCGAGCGCGAGCTCGGACAACTCGATCAGCCCGCTGCCGAGCACGTAGGTGCCCGCGCCGGTCCGGCGGACGAAGCGCGCGGACTCTAGTGTCTGCAGGATTCGCAGGGCTGTGGACTTGTGGACGCCGAGCACGTCCGCAGCCTCCGTAAGGGACAGCGGGTGCTCCGCGGATCGACGGATGAGGTCGATCGCGCGGCGAATCGATTGCGCCAAGGCTGGCTCCCCTCGCGCGACGGGCAGCGCCGTCGCTGTCATTGCATATTGTGCAATGTAGCTGACGCGATGCGCAATCACCGCTTGACACCGTTGCACATAGCGCTACGCTCGTTGCAATTTCCTCCGCGTGACCCTGACTCGCAACAGTGGAGTACCGATGGGTAATGACCGCTCTCACTTCGACCCGGCGAGCGGCTCATGACGGTGCCTCGGCCCCGGGGACGGGCCGCGGGCGCGCAGTGGGCCGGGACTGCCGCCGAGGCGTTGCCGGACGATGTCGAGCACAGTGTCCTCATCGGCCGGATCTGGGATCCGTCCGGCGACGGCCCCTCGCCAGTGACCGTTCGCGACGGCGAGGTCATCGACATCAGCCACCGGTTCCCGACCGTCCGGGACATCTGCGAGCTGCCCGATCCCGCCGCGACGGTGGCCGGGCTCGACGGCACACGGGTGGGCGACTTCGGGGAGATACTTGCCAACACGGGGGCCGCGACCCGGGACCGCACCCGGCCCTGGTTGCTCGCCCCGGTCGACCTTCAGGCGCTCAAGGCAGCCGGCGTGACCTTCCCCATCTCGATGATCGAACGCGTGATCGAGGAGCGGGCACGGGGAGACCTGGCGCTGGCCGCCGACATTCGTCGCCGCATGCTCGCCGACATCGGTGTCGACCTGCACAGCCTGGAGGCCGGCTCGGCGGAGGCAGAGCGGCTCAAGTCGTTGCTGGTCGCCGAGGGCATGTGGAGTCAGTACCTGGAGGTGGGGATCGGCCCGGACGCCGAGATCTTCACCAAGGGGCAGATCCTCTCCGCCGTCGGCACGGCCGTTCCGGTCGGCGTGCTCGCCGCGTCGACCTGGAACAACCCGGAGCCCGAGGTCACGCTCATCGTCGCGTCCAGCGGCCGGATCGTCGGCGCCACCCTCGGCAACGACGTGAACCTGCGCGACATCGAGGGCCGCTCGGCGCTCCTGCTCCCCCTGGCGAAGGACAACAACGCCTCCTGCGCGCTCGGCCCGCTGATCCGGCTCTTCGACGATCGGTTCGGGATGGATCAGGTCCGCGAACTCGAGGTGCGCCTGGAGGTCCGTGGCGTGGACGGCTTCCACTTGGAGGCGGTCTCGGAGATGACGCAGATGTCGCGCGACCCGGAGGAGCTGGTGCGGCAGATGATCGGCCCGCACCACCGCTACCCCGACGGCGCCGCCCTGATGCTCGGCACCATGTTCGCGCCGATCCAGGACCGGGACCGCCCCGGTGAGGGTTTCACCCACAAGGTCGACGACGTGGTACGGATCAGCTGCCCGGCGCTCGGCACCCTGGTCAACCGGGTGCGGCACGCGGAGGAGTGCGAGCCCTGGCACTTCGGCGTCCGCGATCTCATGGGCAATCTGGTGAGGAGAGGACTGCTGTGAACGTGGTCATCACTGTCGATCCGCGCGACGGTCAGCGTCGCGCGACGGATCTCACCGAGACCGACGAGTCTCGGCTGGAGGTGATCGCCGCTCAGGCGTCCCGGGCGGCGCAGTGGTTGGCCGCCCTCGGGCGGCTCGGCCGGGCAGAACTGCTGGACGCGATCGCCGCGTCACTGGAGTCGCGCCGGGTCGACCTGATCGCCGCCGCCGAGGCGGAGACCGGGCTGAGCCACGCACGGCTCGACCAGGAACTGACCCGGGCCGCGGTCCAGTTCCGGATGTTCGGCGAGGTGCTGCGCGACGGGGCGTACCTCGAAGCGGCCATCGACCATGCCGCCGACACCCCGCTCGGACGCGGCCCGGACCTGCGGCGGATGCTCGTACCCCTCGGGCCGGTCGCCGTCTTCGGAGCCAGCAACTTCCCGTTCGCCTTCTCGGTCGCCGGCGGTGACACCGCCGCCGCGCTCGCCGCCGGCTGCCCGACGATTCTGAAGGCCCACCCGTCGCACCCGCTGACCTCGCACGCCTCGGCCGCCGCGATCGAGTCGGCCATCCGCGAGCGCGGCGGGCCCGAGGGGGTCATCGCGATCGTGTACGGGGAGCAGGCCGGCCGGGCGCTGGTGCGCCACCCGGCGATCCGCGCGGCCGCCCTGACCGGCTCGGTCGGCGCCGCCCGCGCCATCCAGGCGGCCATCGACGAACGGCCCGATCCCATCCCCCTGTACGCCGAGCTGAGCAGCGTGAACCCGATCGTCGTCCTGCCCGACGCGGCTGCCGACCGGGGTGACCAGATCGCCGAGGGACTGTTCGGCTCCTTCACCAACTCGGGCGGTCAGCTGTGCACCAAGCCCGGCCTGGCGTTCATCCCGGCGGACCCGGGCGGTGACCACCTGGTCGACGCGCTGCGGGCACGAGTCGCCTCGGCGGGCGGCGCGGTCCTGCTCAACGAGCGCATCCGCGACGCGTACGAGGACCGGGCCACGGAGTTCGAGCGGGCCGGCGCTCGGGTCACGGCGCGGCCTGAGGTCGACCCTGGCGTGGGCTTCACCGTCGCCCCAACCCTCCTGGAGGTCGGCCTGTCCGGCCTGACCGCTGAGATCGCCGACGAGTGCTTCGGCCCGCTCCTGGTCGTGGTCCGCTATGGCGACGCCGCCGAACTCGACGTCGCGCTGGCCACTGTTCCGCCGTCGCTGACCGGCTCGCTTCATTCCGGACCGGGGGACGACGCCGACGTGGTGCGTCGCCTGGTCGACGGGCTCGCCGCCCGCGCGGGTCGCATCGTCTTCGACGGGTACCCCACCGGTGTCCGCGTGTCGTGGGCCCAGCACCACGGCGGACCCTGGCCGTCGACGAACGCCGTGCACACATCGGTGGGCGCCACGTCGATCCGACGGTTCCTCCGCCCGCTGGCATGGCAGGATGCTCCGGCCTGGATCCTCCCCGAGGAGTTGCGCGACGAGTACGTCACCATTCCCCGGCGAGTCGACGGGATGTTGGCGACTGGCGGTTGAATTGCTTGACGAAATTGACCCGACGGAGATTCCACGCGCCAGTCGTCAGGGCTACCGCAGCATGCCCGAATTGGTTTATGCGCGATTCCGTGGGTTCGACTTCCGAGCTCCATGCTGACCGTCAATGCAATTCATCGTTTTGCCTTCGGTAGGGCTTCGATGTGAGCGCTCGCATCGCTGCATCGCTCGTTACTGGCCCCGTACTCCCTGTGGTGGGGAAGTCCCGGCCGCGCACCCCCGGTGAAGCCAGGGTTGCGCGGCCGGGGCGCTTACGGGGTCACGTCGGTGGCCCGAAGCCGCAGCATGGTCCAGGACGCGGGCGGAAGCGTCAGTTGGACGCTGGCGTCCGCGGCCTGTGCCGTGCCGTTGGGGCGTGGCTCGGCCTGGTCCGGCCCGTCGGCGGTGTTCTTGGCGTGCAGGTCGGTGCCGCCGACGGTGACGCACTCGATGACGCCGGCCAGCCGGGCGCCGCTGACGTCGACGGTCACCTCGGCCGGGGTGTCGACGACCCGGTTGACGAGGAAGACCGTCATCTCGCCGGTGCTCTCGTCCCAGGTGGAGACCGCGTCGACGGCGTCGATCTCGCCGTAGCGGTCGGTGGTCGTCGTGCTGCCGTGGCGCAGCACGTCCAGCACGGTGCCCTGGGCGTGCCGGGCCGTGCGGGCGAAGGGGTGGAAGATGGTCTGACGCCAGGCCGGGCCGCCCGGCTCGGTCATGATCGGGGCGATGACGTTTACCAGTTGTGCCTGGCAGGCCGCGGTCACCCGGTCGCTGTGCCGTAGCAGGCTGATGAGTAGACCGCCGACGACGACCGCGTCGGCCACGCTGTAGTGATCCTCCAGCAGCGGCGGTGCGACCGGCCAGTCCTCGCCGCTCGGCGGCGTCGACGGGGCGGCGGACTGGTACCAGACGTTCCACTCGTCGAACGCGATCATGATCTTCTTGGTGGACCGGCGGATCGCTCCGACCGAGTCGGCGATGGCGGTGACGGCGTCGATGTAGCGGTCCATGTCCTCGGCCGAGGCGAGGAAGCTGGGCAGGTCGTCGTCGACCGGCTGGTAGTAGGCGTGCAGCGAGATCAGGTCGACGTCGTCGTACGCCTCGGTCAGCACGTCGCGTTCCCAGCTGCCGAAGGTCGGCATACCGAGGTGCGACGAGCCGCAGGCGACGAGTTCGAGGTCAGGGTCGAAGCGGCGCATGGCCTTCGCGGTCTGCGCGGCGAGACGCCCGTACTCGGTAGCGCTGCGCTGGCCCACCTGCCACGGGCCGTCCATCTCGTTGCCCAGGCACCACAGCTTGATCCCGTACGGGTCGCCCGCGCCGTTGGCGCGGCGCTGGTCGGCGAGGTGACTCCCACCGCGGTGATTGGCGTATTCGAGCAGGTCGACGGCCTCGGCGGTGCCACGGGTGCCGAGGTTGACCGCCATGATCGGGTCCACGCCCGCCTTGCCGACCCAGCGCATGAACTCGTCGAGCCCGAACGCGTTGGTCTCCAGGCTGTGCCAGGCCAGATCGAGCCTGGCCGGTCGTTTGTCGACCGGGCCGACGCCGTCCTCCCAGCGGTAGGAGGAGACGAAGTTGCCGCCCGGGTAGCGGACCGTGGTGACGCCCAGCTCGCGCACGAGCGCGAGGACGTCGGCCCGGAAGCCGTCCGCGTCGGCGCTCGGGTGCCCCGGCTCGTAGATTCCGGTGTAGACGCAGCGACCCAGGTGCTCGACGAACGAGCCGAAGAGCCGGCGCGGCACCGGCGCGACGCGTCGGCGGGGGTCAAGGGTCAGGCGGGCCGTGTGCATCAGGGCTGGCTCCTTCGGGCAGGGTCCGACGCCGAGATCTCTACCCAGCGCCGGGACTCCAGGGGGGTGGGGGCGGTGCGAGCTCTGGACAACGTGATCGTCTTGGATTACGTTGTCGATCTATGTAAACGTTACCGATTACGTTTGCGTAAGGGAACACGGCACCTGGATCAATGTGGATGGCTGGGACGGCCGCCCACCGTGTCCCGGCCCGTCGTCCACGGCGCGCGGCCAGGGCGCCCTGGGTCCTTGCCGGAAGCGCCGAAGTTTCGGCAGCTGTGATCGTTCACCTGCGGGTGGAATGGTTCGCCGATCGCGTTCACCGCGACGGCAACTGAGGGTTCGTCGCGCCCTTACCAACATCCAGTTGGGACCTTCTTAACGGCTGTCGGGCAAGGGCGAAGAGGTCTTGTGCTCGTAATCGTCGTAAGTTACGTTGGCAACATCCTGGAAACGTAACCGATAACGATTGCAGTCCAGAGAGAGCGCCATGATTGAAGTCAATGCGCCGGTAACAATGAGTGATGTCGCCCGAGTCGCCGGCGTTTCCACCGCCACCGTCTCGCGCGTGGTCAACGGGCATTACGGCGTCAGCGCCCGCACGATCGCTCAGGTGCGTACCGCCATCGAGCAGCTCGGCTACGAGTCGAGCCTGGTGGCGTCAAGTCTTCGGCGCAGCCGCACCAATGTTCTGGGCCTCGTGGCGCACAGCTTCCAGTCGTACACGGCAGAGGTGCTCAAGGGCGTGATGAAGGCGCTGAGCCGCTCGGGCTTCGACCTGATCATCTACGCCAACAGCGACCTCTACGGGTCGTATTCGGAGGGTTGGGAGCAGCGGCACCTGACCCGCCTGTCGGGCACCCTCACCGACGGGTGCATCGTCGTCACGCCGTGGGGTGAGGTCCGGAGCCGGACGCCGGTCGTGGCCATCGACCCGGTGCGGGGCTCGACGGCACCTTCGGTGATGGCCGACAACCTCACGGGCGCCACCACCGCGGTCGAGCACCTGCTCGGCCTGGGTCATCGGCGCATCGGGTTCATCGCGGGCCGCGACAGCCTGGCCTCGGCCTGGTCCCGGGAGGAGGGATACCGGGCCGCGCTTACCGACGCCGGCGTCCCGGTCGACCCGACGCTGATCGGCAGAGGTGATTTCAACCCCGAGTCGGCCGCTCCACTGGCACGCGTTCTGCTGCAACGACCAGACCCGCCATCAGCGATCTTCGCGGCGAGCGACGGGATGGCCCTCAAGGTCCTGGAGGTCGCCAGGGAGTTGGGGTTCTCCGTGCCGGGGGACCTCTCCGTCGTCGGGTTCGACAACATCCCGGAGTCGGCGTTGACCGAGCCGGGTCTGACCACCGTGGACCAGTCGATGTATCAGCTCGGGTACGAAGCCGCGCGGATGCTGAAGTCACTGGTGACCGGCGAGTGGGACGAGCCGAACCAGATCGTGCTCCCGACCAGCCTCGTGGTCCGCGGCTCGACCGCACCACCGACGAGCGCGCCACGACCATGACAAGAGCCTGGAGGAGGTGCACCCACCACGCACGGCGAGATCCACCGATGAGTTGAGCCGGTCAGTCGGGTCGCATCCGCTGCCGGCACAGGAAAGGAGTGGAGCGTGAGAACGGAACAGTATCACGGGCGCTTACGCCGTCTTGGCGTACGCCGACTCTCGGCGGCGTTCACCGCTGGAGTCATCGCAATGGCGGCGGCCCTGCTCGCGCCGCAACCGGCGGCGGCGGACACGCCGTGGCTGGACGTCTCCGCAGACCGTTACGCCTCGTTCGCCGTCCCGGCCGCGTACGTCCAGGAACACCTGGGCACCGTCTCGCAGGTCGTCGTCGAGGGCAACTTCGGTCCGTCCGCCAGCTGGGCGGAGTTTGGCCTGACCCGACGGGGTGACGTGTGGTCGGGTGTTCTCGGCGCGCTAGAGCCGGGGCTATACCGCTACCAGCTCACCGCCGACGACACCTTGACCATCAAGGACCCGACGAACAGCACAAGTGTCGCGTCCAACCCGCTCCTGAGCACGTTCCTCGTCGCTGGTGACTCGGCCCGGTGGCTTGTCGACGCGCCAGCCGGCACCAGCGGAAAGATCGAGACGCTGGCCTACCGGACCAAGAACGCTCAGCGCTCCGCCCTGGTCTGGACGCCACCGGGTTACGCCGCCAAGGGTCCCAAGGGTTACCCGACGCTCTACCTGCAGTCGGGTGCGAGTGCCGCGGCCACCGACTGGCTCGATCTCGGCCGAGCCAAGCAGATCCTCGACAACCTCTCGGCCGCACGCGCCACCAAGCCGATGGTCGTGGTGATCAGCGACGGCTCGGACGACAAGGACCTGAAGGACCTCCGGAAGGCGGTCGCCGACCGCTACCGGGTCCTGCGCGATCCGGCGAACCAGGCGATCGCGGGCGTGTCCGACGGCGCCACGTTGGCGGTGAAGGCCGCGCTGGCCAAGCCGGCTCAGTTCGGCTACGTCGGCTGGTTCTCGGGCACGTCGGCCCCGGAGATCGACCGGAGGCACGCCAAGGAGATCAACCGCACCATCAAGGTGCTGCGCCTCTACACCGGCAACGTGACCGATCCGGCGCACAACGCCACCTACCGGCTGACCAAGGCGTTGGGCCGAGCCGATGTCCGGTTCGAATCCGACGGGGTCAACCCGGACGGCGGCGCGAACTGGGACACCTGGCAGGAGAACCTCGTCGACTTCCTGCCGCGGCTGTTCGGTCACGCGTCGGACCACGGGCCGAGCCCGGGCCACAAGCAGCTGAAGGGGGAGTTCACCCCGCCGCCGGCCGGCACCACCCCGACGCCCTTCGTCACCGAGGACGGGTTCGTCACCTTCGAGACCACCACGGACTTCAAGGACGCTCAGCACGTCACGGTCTGGGCGAACGTGGCGCCGGGCGGCAGCTGGCTGCGCCTGCCGCTGACCCGCGACGGCGACCGGTGGTGGGCGACCGTGGGCCCGCTGAAGCCCTGGTTCTACTACTACCGGCTGATCGTGGACCGGGTCGCGGTCAAGGACACCTCCAACCCGACGAAGGTGACCACCGAACCGATGTGGAGCACCTTCTTCATCCCGGGCCCTGGTGCCCGACTGCTGTCGGACGTGCCCGCCGGTCGCGGTGGGAAGGTCGAGAGCATGACCTATCCCAGTACGGTCGCCGGCCAGGACCGCACCGCGCTGGTGTGGACCCCACCCGGGTACGACCCGAGTCGGACGCAGCCGTACCCCGTCCTCTACCTTCAGCACGGCGGTGGCCAGAACTACACCGACTGGGTCGAGATGGGACGCGCCAAGCAGATCCTCGACCACCAGTTCCTCGACGGCGACCTCACGCCGATGGTCGTCGTGATGGGTAACGGCAACTCGTCGAACTTCAACAGGGAACTGCGGGAGAACATCGTTCCGACGGCCCGTGCCCGCTACCACATCTCCAGCGATCCGTCGCAGCAGGCCCTCGCCGGCCTGTCGATGGGCGGCGGGCAGTCGTTCGGGGTGCTGCGGGCGTACCCGGGCGAGTTCGCCTACGTCGCGGCCTTCTCGGCCGGGTTCGGCAGCGGCACCGGCGTAGACGTCGAGGCGATCAACAACGGCACCAAGATGCTGCGCCTGTACGTCGGTGACCAGACCGACTTCGTGTACCCGAGCTTCATGGCATCGCTGACCACGTTGAACAACCTCGGTATCCGCTACGAGTTCGACGGGGTCACCCCCGGGCCGCACGGCTGGGACGTGTGGCAGAAGAACCTCATCGACCTGGCGCCCCGTCTGTTCAAGCGCTAGGAGCCTTTCCAGGCGACGCCACCGGGGCCGGGCCACCTGCCCCGGTGGCGCCCGCCGGCGCATGGATGCCCGCGCATCGCGATCCCGAAGGGAACCATCTCAATGAAGAGAAGACGAATACTCGCCACGGTAGCCATGCTCGCGGCCGGGAGCGGCCTCGTCGCCTGCTCCTCGGACGGGGGCGGCAGCGACGCGAGCAACTGCACGAACACCATCACCAAGCAGAACGTGCCGGTCGTGACGATGTGGGGCTGGTACCCCAACACCCAGCTCGTCGTCGACAACTTCAACAAGCAGCACGACGACGTGCAGGTCTGCTGGACCAACGTCGGCCAGGGCGGCGACGAGTACGACAAGTTCCAGACCGCTATCTCGGCGGGCACCGGCGCGCCTGATGTGATCATGGTCGAGGCGGACCGGATCCCGACCTTCCAGATCCAGGGTGCGCTGGTCGACATCAAGCAGTACGGCTACGACGCGGTCAAGGCCAACTACGGCGAGGGCGCTTGGAAGGACGTGTCGGTCGGCGACAAGGTCTACGGCGTCCCGGTCGACGGTGGACCGATGGGCATGATCTATCGGAAGGACATCTTCGACAAGTACAAGATCACTCCGCCGAAGACCTGGGCCGAGTACGAGCAGGCCGCGCAGAAGGTGAAGGACGCCGGCGGCCCGCTCTTCGGGGACCTCGGCGCGAACGTCCCGGCGGTCCTGATGGCGCTGCAGATCCAGAAGGGCGCCTCGCCCTTCACCTACGACCCGGCGCAGCCGAAGTCCATCGGCGTGAAGCTCAACGACCAGGCGTCCAAGGACGTGCTGGACTACTGGGGCGGCCTCGCCAAGAAGGGCCTGGTCGGCACGCAGGACCAGTTCACCCCGGAGTACATCTCCGGCGTGATCAACGGCAACTACGCGACGTACATCTCGGCGGCGTGGGCACCCGGCTACCTCACCGGCGCGGGCGTCGGCAAGGGCCAGGACACCGGCAAGTTTGCGGTCGCGCCGCTGCCTCAGTGGGATCCGGCCAACCCGGTGCAGGTCAACTGGGGTGGGTCGGCCTTCTCGGTGACCAAGCAGGCCAAGAAGCCGGAGTTGGCGGCGAAGGTCGCCTACGGGCTCTACGCCGACAAGGAGTCACTCACCGACGGCTGGACCAACCAGATCATCTTCCCGCTGAACCTCACGGCGCTCAAGGACCCCGCGTTCGTCGACCTGAAGGTGGCGTTCTTCGACGGCCAGCAGGCGAACAAGGAGGTCTACCTCCCCGCCGCCGACGCCTACAAGGGCGTCGCCTACGCCCCCTTCGGTCAGTACTACCTCGACGCCATGACGAAGCAGGTCAGTGAGGTCATCAAGGGCTCCATCACCGGCTCGCAGGCTGCCGACCGGCTCCAGGAGGACGTGGCGAAGTACGCCAAGGAACAAGGCTTCACCGTTCAGTGACCGGACGGGTGGGCCGGCCAGGGCCGGCCCACCCTGCACCCTCAGCGTCCACGTCCCGGAGACCAAGATGACACTCCTGACCGAGAAGCGCGCACCGCGTACTCAGCATGAGAAGCGCAAGATCCGTGGCAAGGTGCACCTGCGCGAGCACCTGATGGGGTGGCTCTTCGTCGGGCCATTCGGGGTCGTCTTCCTGGCGTTCCTCATCGCGCCGCTGGGGTACGCGCTCTACCTCAGTCTCTTTCAGAAGAAGCTGATCGGGGGCACCAGCTTCGTCCTCTTCGACAACTACGTGAAGGCGTTCACCGACCCGAGCTTCCTGTCTGGGGTGTGGTTCGTCCTCCGCTTCTCGCTCGTCTCGATCCCGCTGCAGATCCTCATCGCGCTGGCGCTGGCCCTCATTCTGGACGCGGTGACCACCCTGTTCGCCCGTTTCTCCCGCCTCATGATCTTTCTTCCGTACGCGATCCCCACCGTCATCGGGGCGGTCATGTGGGGGTTCCTCTACAGCAAGGGCTTCGGCCCGCTCACCGACATCTTCGGGCTGTTCGGCGCCACCGCACCCGACTTCCTGAGCAGCGACCTGATCTTCTACGGGCTGCTCAACGTCGTCACCTGGCAGTGGGCCGGCTACTACATGATCATCTTGTACGCGGCGTTGCAGGGCGTCGACCCGACGCTCTACGAGGCGGCCCGGATGGACGGTGCCGGGCGATGGCAGATCGCGACGCGGATCAAGATTCCGCTGATCGCGCCGGCGCTGATCCTGATCCTGGTCTTCTCGCTCATCGGCACCCTGCAGTTCTTCAACGAACCGCAGATCCTGCGATACCTCGCCGCGGGCACCATCGGGACGGACTTCACCCCCAACATGTACGCCTACCAACAGGCGTTCTCGCTGGCCAACTTCAACTACGGATCGGCGATCTCCTTCGCCCTCGGCGGCATCGTGTTCATCTGCGTGTACGCCTTCCTGTTCTTCACCCGCAAGCGGAGGAGCTTCCTGTAGATGACCGACCACACAAGCGTCCGCGCCGGCACCCGCCGGCCGCAGCGCTATCTCCCCATGCAGATCCTCCTCGGCTTCCTGGTGATCTACTTCCTCGTGCCGTTCTGGTGGGTCATCGTCAACAGCTCCAAGGACGCACCGGGCCTCTTCGGCGGCGGCAACACCCTCTGGTTCACCGACCAGATCGACTACATCGGGAACCTCAAGCAGCTCTTCACCTACGACGGTGGCATCTACCTGCGGTGGATCCTCAACTCCACGCTGTACGCGATCGCCGGCGGCGTCGGCGCCACCGTCCTGGCGGTGATGGCCGGCTACGGGTTCGCCAAGTACCGGTTCGCCGCCCGACGCTTCAGCTTCGCCGTCGTGCTCGGCGCGCTGATGGTGCCCGCCACCGCCCTGGTCATCCCGACCTTCATCATGTTCTCCCGGCTCGGCCTGACGAACACGGTCTGGGCGGTGATCCTCCCGTCGCTGCTCAACCCGTTCGGCGTCTACCTCATGCACGTGTACGCGCGCGACGCGGTGCCCGACGAACTCCTGGACGCGGCACGGGTCGACGGCGCGGGGGAGGTGCGGACGTTCCTCCAGATCGCCCTTCCGCTGATGCGCCCCGCGGTGGTCACCGTGCTGCTGCTGTCGGCGGTGGCGTCCTGGAACAACTACTTCCTGCCCCTGGCGATGCTCTCCGACAACCGGCTCTTCCCCGTCACCGTCGGCCTCGGCCTCTGGCAGGGGATCGCGTCCGCGAACAACTCGGGAGGCACCTCGCTGTGGAGCCTCATCATCCTGGGCTCGCTGGTGTCCGTGCTCCCACTGATCATCGCGTTCTTCAGCCTGCAACGGCACTGGCGCGGCGGACTGTCCGTCGGCGGTCTGCGGTAGGCCGCGCTCCGCGCCACCAGCCAATCCACCACACGCGCATTGATCGCCGCGCAGGACGCGGCCAGACGAATGACAGGAAGGTCTGCTGATGTCGACGACGAATCGACCGCTGCGCAGCGGCGAGTGGTTCGGTGCGGAAGGCCGCAACGGGTTCATCCATCGGTCCTGGATGCGCAACCAGGGGTTCGCGGACGACGTCTTCGACGGTCGCCCGGTGATCGGCATCGCGACCACCTGGTCGGAGCTGACACCCTGCAACGCCCACCTACGCGACCTGGCCGAGTCGGTGAAGCGGGGCGTGTGGGAGAGCGGGGGCCTGCCGCTGGAGTTTCCGGCGATGAGCCTGGGTGAGCCGCTCATGCGACCCACGACCATGCTCTACCGCAACCTGCTGGCGATGGAGTTGGAGGAGTCGGTCCGCGCCAACCCCCTCGACGGGGTGGTCCTGCTCTCCGGCTGTGACAAGACCACGCCCGGTCTGCTGATGGGAGCGGCGAGCGTCGACCTGCCGACCCTCATGATGACCGGCGGCCCGATGCTCAACGGCAAGTTCCGTGGCCAGGACATCGGCTCGGGCACCGTCGTGTGGCGCTTCACCGAGGAGATGCGGGCCGGTCGGATGACCGCTGCCGACTGCTCCGAGGCGGAGGTCGGCATGTCCCGCAGCCGGGGTCACTGCATGACCATGGGTACGGCCTCGACGATGGCCTGCGTGACCGAGGCGCTCGGTGTGCAACTGCCGGGGGCCGCCGCCGTGCCGGCCGTCGACTCCCGGCGGTACGCGCTCGCGCACGCCGCCGGACGTCGCATCGTTGCCATGGTCGAGCAGGACCAGCGGTTGTCCTCGGTGCTCACCAGGCAGGCGTTCGAGAACGCCGTGCGGGTCAACGCCGCGATCGGCGGTTCCACAAACGCCGTCGTACACCTGCTCGCGATCGCCGGACGCCTCGGCGTCCCCCTGTCGCTGGAGGACTTCGACACTCTCACCGCCGACGTGCCCATGCTCGTCAACCTCATGCCGTCCGGGGCGTACCTGATGGAGGACTTCGCCTACGCCGGCGGCCTCCCGGCGGTGATGAAGGAGCTCGCCCCGCTGCTGCACATGGACCACATCACCGTCAGCGGCACGAGTGTCGCCGAGAACGTCGACGGCGCCCAGTGCTGGAACCGGGACGTCATCGGCACGATGGAGGAGCCGTTCCAGCCTGCCGGCTCGGGGACCGTGGTGCTGCGCGGGTCGCTCGCGCCGTCCGGGGCGGTGCTGAAGGTCTCCGCCGCCTCCGCGCACCTGCTCACGCACACCGGCCCGGCGCTCGTCTTCGACCGGATCGAGGAGTACGTCGTCGCCGCCGACGACCCGGACCTCGATGTCACAGCCGACACGGTGATCGTCGTACGAAACGCCGGACCGCGCGGCTACCCCGGCTTCCCGGAGGTGGGCAACGTGCCGATGCCGCGCCGGTTGCTCGCCGACGGCATCACTGACATGGTGCGGATCTCCGACGCCCGGATGAGCGGCACCGGTTATGGCACCTGCGTCCTGCACGTGGCACCGGAGGCGTCCGTGGGCGGCCCGCTCGCCCTGGTCCGCACCGGCGACCTGGTTCACGTCGATGTCTCGACGCGCCGCCTGGACCTCCTGGTCGACGAGGCGGAGTTGGCCGTACGCCGCGAGGCCTGGCAGCCGCCGAAGCCGGTGGCCGACCGGGGTTGGGTACGCCTGTACAGCGAGCACGTATTGCAAGCCGACAGCGGCGCGGACCTCGACTTCCTGGTGGGTGGCAGTGGCAGCGCGGTGCCCCGGCACTCGCACTGACGGCCGTGGCACGGACGAGGCTCACGAGGATCTGATCCCATGGAAGAACGGACGGCCCGCCAGTGCGAGTTCACGCAAAGGCCGCTGTGACGGCGGCCGACCGGCCACCGGTCATGGCCGACGTCGCTCGCCTGGCGGGCGTGTCGCACCAGACGGTGTCCCGGGTCATCAACGGGGCGCCCAGCATCAGGCGTGAGACGAGGGAGCGGGTCCTCGAGGCCATCCGACGACTCGACTACCGCCCCAACACCGCTGCCCGTGCGCTGGTCCGCGGGCGCTCCGGAATGATCGGCATCATCGGCACGGCCAGGACACTGTTCGGGCCGACGAGCATCCACCGCAGCGTCGAGGATGCCGCCCGCGCTGCCGGCTACTTCGCCACCTCGGTGAGCCTGTCGGAGGTGACGGTACGGGCGCTCAGCGACGCCACCGAACACCTCATGCGCGTCGGCGTGGAGGGCGTCGTGATGATCGCCGGCAACGACGAGGCGCTGGAGGTGGTGCGGATGACGCGATCGAGTGTCCCCTTCGTCGTCGTCGAGGGCGACCTCTCCAGGGCCAGTGTGACCGTCGGCGTCGACCAGGTGCTGGGCGCCCGGATGGCCACCGAGCACCTCCTCGACCTCGGCCATCGCGAGATCGTGCATGTGAGCGGCCCGCTCAACTGGGCGGAGGCCCGCGCACGCCTCGAAGGCTGGCGGCAGGCGATGGGTGCCGCGGGCCTACGCCCGCCCGACCCGGTCGAGGGCGACTGGCGAGCCCCCAGCGGCTACGCCGCCGGGCTGCGGATCGGTGCGATGGCCGAAACCACGGCGGTGTTCGCCGCCAACGACCAGATGGCCATCGGTGTGCTGCGCGCGCTGCACGAGCGGGGGCGGCGGGTGCCGGAGGACGTCTCCGTCGTCGGATTCGACGACGTCCCCGAGGCGCCCTACCTCATCCCGCCGTTGACGACGGTCCAGCAGGATTTCGCCGCGGTCGGTCGACGAGCCATCACGGCCGTCACCCAGGCCATCGACGACACCGTGCCGCAGCGCCTGCCGCTGGTCGTCCCCAAGCTCGTGGTGCGGGAGAGCACCGCGCCGCCGGCCCGGACCGGCCCCTGAGCGGCCACGAACTCCGCGATCGGGCGGGAGCCCCGGCGCGCTGCCGGGGCTCCCGCGACGTCGACCGTGCTCAGGTCGGACGAGGTGTTCAGAGGGTGAAGACGAGGGTGGAGATGCTGCGTGCGCCGACGTTGATGGTGGCTTGACCGCCGTTCACGGTGGTCGGTTGGCTGGCCGCGTTGGCGTTCTGCGAGGTGAGGAAGTGCTCGGCCTTGGTGACGTTCTGTGGGGCCTGGATCACGGCGTTGTTGACCGCGCTGTTGGAGCGGTTGAGGATCACCAGGGTGATCTTCCCGTCGCCCTGGTAGGCGGTGACCTCCAGCGGCGAGGCCTTGGAGCTCTTGGTCAAGGCCACGCGCTGGTAGCCGGGGCGCACGTACTTGGCGTACTGCGAGAAGGCGTACCCGCGCTTGAGCGGTGCGCCGGCGACGGTGCCGAACGCCGACTCGCCGTCACCGATGAAGGAGTAGTAGCGCTTGCCGTACCACCAGATGTAGGCGTTCCAGTTGGCCTCCATCGACTTGTGTACGGTGCGCATGATGTCGTCGAGGGTCTCGTTCCACACCGCCGTGTTGGCGGGGTTGCCCCAGATGTTGGAGCCGCCACCGTCTGCGGCGTGCAGGTTCCACTCGGTCATCCAGACCGGCTTGTTGTGCTGCTCGGCCAGGGAGTACGGCCGCAGCCGGCCCGACTCCTCGGTGCCGTAGAGGTGCCCGCCGATGTAGCCGATGTTGTTACGGGCAGTGGTGTCGTTCAGGGTCGGGTCGCTGTAGCCGTAGTTCAGGTTGACCGCCTCGGCGACCATCAGCTTGGTGTTCTGCACCTTCGTGCCCTGGTCACGGACGAAGTTGCGTAGCTCGGTGCCGCTCCAGTCCATTGAGTCGTAGTCCGGGTGCCAGTCCGGCTCGTTCTGCACCGAGGTGACGTCGACGTTGACACCCTGGCCACGCATGTACTGGACGTAGCTGTTCAGGTGGTTGGCGTAGTCGTCGTAGTAGTCGGTCTTCAGCTTGCCGCCGTTGACCCGACTGTTGTTGGTCTTCCACGCCGCTGGCGCCGTCCACGGCGAGGCGAGGATCTTCACGTTCGACCCGTACGACTCGGCCGTCTTCAACGAGTTCACGTGCGTCGCCCACTCACTGGACACCGGCGACAACCCGGTCCGCACGATCGACAGACCCAACTGGTTGGCGCCCATCCCGACCAGCGTCTGCGTGTCCGTCGTCGACCACGCGCTACCCCAGATCGACTGCGCAGCACCGAAGCCGTCGACGGTCTGGTACTTGGTCGCGCTGTTCACCGTGATGTCGGCCGGCCCGTTCGGGGGTGGGGTGGTGGGCGGCGGGTCCGTCGGCGGCGGCGGGGTGGTGGTGGGCGGCGGGGTCGGCGTCGTGCCACCGGTGCAGCCCACCCCGTTCAAGGCGAAGATGGTCGGATCTGGGTTGCTGCCGGTCCACGAGCCGTTGAAGCCGAACGAGACCGTCCCGTTGGTCGGGATGCTCCCGTTGTAGCTGACATTCTTGGCGGTGACCGCGGTGCCGCTCTGGGTCAGCGTCGTGTTCCACGCCTGCGTGACGGTCTGCCCGGCGTTGTAGTTCCAGGTCAGCGTCCAACTCGTCACCGCCGCATCGAGGTTGGTGATGGTGACGTTGGCGCCGAAGCCCCCCTGCCACTGCGACGACACGGCGTACGTCACCGAACAACCGACGGCTGCGGCCGCTGGCACCGCCACCGCGACTGCCGTCGACGCCAACAAGACAGCGCCGACCGACACCAAGGCGGCGTTGGTCACTCTTCTTCGTCTCACGGAACTCCTCCTGAAGGTGGTGGTGGCGTCCACGCTCGGGAGGGCTCGTCTCCGATGGAGTTCAGGGACGGGTCGGACGAAGGGTGGATTCTGGGAGCGCTCCCAAGTGCTCGATTCTCAGGAGGCTAATTCGTCCAATGATTCCTGTCAATGCGTCTTGATCGGAAGCGTCACCGGCCACAGGCACCGCACGCGCCGCGAGTGCGAAGGTGGTAGTCAGTCGAGGGCCCGGTCCCGGTGACACAGTCGAGCCGGCTGGCGAGCTCCAACGGGTCAAAGGGCGACCGATGTCGATGTCGCCATGCAGTCGATCCTTCCGGCGTCCCGCGGCGGGCGGGCCCCGTCGACAGGGGGCGTCGCTCCCTCGCGGGTGCCCTCACCCGCGCCGATCATGGAGTTGTGGTGCCTGGTTTGGTGTAATTAAGGCTTTTGTCACCCACCACAACTCCATGATCGACGGGGCTGTGCGGGGCTTGCGAACAGTTGCTCCGTCTCATGCGCCGGATTTGGTGATTAGCTGAACGGATGATCACTCCTGTTTCGCTCGGTACGTGGCCGACACCGCTGGAGGCCGCGCCTCGGCTCGCCGCCCGGCTCGGGCTGACCGAGCTCTGGTTCAAGCGCGACGATCTCAACGGCCTCGGTGGGGGTGGCAACAAGATCCGCAAGCTCCAGTACACCTGCGGGCAGGCGATCGCCGCCGGTGCCACCACGCTCATCACCTCGGGGGCGCCGCAGAGCAACCATGCCCGGCTCACCGCGGCGGCGGCCGCGCGGCTCGGCCTTGCCTGCGTGCTGGTGCTCGCCGGCCCACCTCCGGAGACCAGGCGGGGCAACCTGCTGCTCGACGAGTTTGCCGGCGCGGAGGTCGTCTGGGCCGAGGACCGTCCGCTGGCCGAGGTGGTGGCCACCGAGGCGGAGAGACGTTCGGCGTACGTCCTCCCGTTCGGTGGCACCTCACCCGAATCGACCCAGGGTTATGTGGACTGCGGTCGCGAGTTGCGGGCCCAGCTGCCGAACATCGACGGGGTCGAGGTCGTGGCGGCGCTCGGCTCCGGCGGGACGATGGCCGGCCTGGTGCGGGAACTGGGCGCGGAACGGGTGATCGGCGTGGATGTCGGTGCCGTGCCGGACCCGCGTGCGACCGTCGCCGGGTTGCTCGTCGGCGAGGTCGAGCCGGACACGTTGCGGATCGACGGCACCCAGGTGGGTGCGGGGTACCGCACGCTGACCGACGACGTCCGGGCGGCGCTGGAGGTGACCGCGCGTACGGAGGGTGTCTTCCTGGACCCGACGTACACCGGCCGGGCGATGGCGGCGCTGCTGGCCGGCAGCTTCCCGCGCGGCGACCGGGTCGTCTTTCTGCACAGCGGCGGGCTGCCGGGCCTCTTCGGCCACCCGGAGCTGTAGGGGACACCGAGGCTGGGCTGGCATGTGCTGGCGTCAGACGGGTACGCGGCCGTGGCCCTGGGCGTCGCCAGCACACCCAGGCTGGACCGCTTGCCGCGCAGCCGAGGAGCACCGACATGCCTATCGCAGGGCGGGCCAGACTCTCACCGACGGTCTCCCTGGTGCTGCTGGCGTCGATCCTCGTGTCGTTCCTGGCGGCGTCGGCGGCCCCGACCCCGCTCTACGGCGTCTACCAGGAACGCTGGCACTTCTCACCGGTCACGACCACTGTGGTGTTCGCCGTCTACGCGCTTGCGGTGCTGGCCTCGTTGCTCACGTTCGGCAGATTGTCCGATCACGTCGGCCGGCGGCCGGTCCTGGCCGTCGCGATCGTGGTGCAGATGCTCTCGCTGGTCATCTTCGTCTTCGCCAACGGCGTACCCGCGCTGTTGGCCGCCCGCCTCGTGCAGGGCCTCGCGGCCGGTGCCGCCACCGGCGCGGTGGGCGCGGCCATGCTCGACATCGACCGCAGCCGGGGCACGCTCGCGAACTCGATCGCCCCCGGTATCGGCACCGGAAGCGGTGCCCTGCTCTCGGCGCTGCTCATCCAGTTTCTGCCCGCGCCGACGCGGTTGGTGTACGTCGTCCTGCTCGTGATCCTGCTGATCCAGGCCATCGGGGTGGCGCTGATGCCGGAGACGGTCACGCCGATGGCGGGAGCGCGACGCAGCCTACGGCCAGACCTCACGCTGCCCCGCTCGGTGCGCCAACCGGTGCTGGTCGTCGTCCCAGTGCTGTTCGCGGTCTGGGCGCTCGCCGGGTTCTTCGGCGCGCTCGGCCCGGCGCTCGTCCGCAGTCTCATGGAGACGTCGATCGTGGTCGGCGGTCTGGTCCTCTTCGTCTTCGCCGTCTTCGGGTCGGTCGCCGTCCTGCTGCTGCGCAACACCGCCGCGCGGACCGTGATCCTGACCGGGATCGTCGCGCTCATCCTGGGCATGATCGTCACGTTGGTGTCGGTCATGGCGGAGTCCGTCCCGGGCTTCTTCGTCGGTCTCGCGCTCGGCGGGATCGGCTTCGGCAACGGATTCCAGGGCAGCCTCAAGACGGTCATGCCGTTGGTCGGGGCGCACGAACGCGGCAGCGTGCTCTCCGTGCTCTACGTCGTCTGTTATGTCGGTTTCGGTCTCCCCACGGTGATCGCCGGCTTCCTCGTGGTCTACGCCGGCGGCCTGCCCCGCACCGCCGACGAGTACTCCGTCGCCGTCATCCTCCTCGCCCTGGTTGCCCTGTTGGGGGTGCGCAGAGCCACCAGGATGACGCCGGGCTGATGCCGGGAAGCCGACACCGAGCGGGGACGCAATCAGTAGCGTGGTGATCAGGGAGGGAGCGGCGATGAGCCCGAAGGTTGCCCAGGGTGACGCGAGTGCGGCGTCGCGCATCGAGAGCCTCGACGTCAAGCTTGAGGTGATCGTCATCCCGGTCTCGGACGTCGACCGGTCAAAGGCGTTCTACGAGCGGCTCGGGTGGCGGCTCGACCAGACTCCGCCGGGCATTGTCCAGCTGACGCCGCACGGCTCCGGGTGCTCCGTGCAGTTCGGCCCCGGGCTCACCCCGGCGGCTCCCGGCTCGGCCATGGCGTACCTGATCGTGTCCGACATCGAGACGGCCCGCGGCGCCCTCGTCGCCGCCGGTGTCGAGGTCGGCGACATTTTCCACATCAGCCCGGACGGCCCGGTCGACGGGCCGGACCCGCAACGGCGTAGCTACTTCTCGCGGGCCACGCTGCGCGACCCGGACGGCAACACCTGGCTGATGCAGGAGATCACCACCAGGCTCCCCGGGCGCGTCGAGGGCGGCCTGACGTCGTTCGGCTCCGCGAGCGACCTGGCGAGCGCGCTGCGGCGCGCAGCCGACGCCCACGGCGAGCACGAGAAGCGTACGGGTGAGCGGGACGACAACTGGCCCGACTGGTACGCGGCGTACCTGGTGAGCGAGCAGGCGGGGACCAAGCCGCCCGAGTGAGCCTCGACGACGCGTCGTACTGATCGACGTGATGCCGGTGAGTCATCGTGATGACTCACCGGCATCACTGTTTTCCCCGAATAAGGCTGTCGGTGGGCGATGGGGGACAACCGCGGCACCGCGCACTACGCCAACCGCGACTACGGCGGCGCGCGGAGGGTCGTGCACCGGATCACCCTGCGCGGCGACCGCCCGCAGGGCCCGGTCGATGCCTGGCGTGGCACCGAGGTCGGGTCGCCTGGCGGGGTCATCGGCTGATCATCGCCTGGTCTGTTCCCAGGCCCGCACCAACTGCGTCCGGTTGTGGATGCCCAGCTTGTGGTAGATGGATCGGAGTTGGGTGTCCACGGTGTGGAAGGAGACGAAGAGGCTCTTGGCCGCCTCCTTCTTCGTGACGCCGGCGGCGAGCATCTCGGCCACCCGCTCCTCGGCGGGGGTGAGCGCGTCCAGGCCCCGGGCCGGCGGCTCGTCGATCGACCGCCGGTGGCCGGTAGTGTCAGCGAGTTCGGCGCAGCGGCGGTCAGCGCTGGCCTGGTCCCCCGGGGCGCCGATCCGCGCGTAGAGGGCAGCCGCCTCGTGCGCGGCATCGTGCGCCTGCACGGACCGCACCCGGGGGTTGTTCGCGAGGTCGAGCAACGCGTCGGCCAGAGCCGGCCAGGCGGCGGTGGTGCGCAACCCGTCGACCGCCGACCGGAGCGCAGCCGGGTCGCGGTCGCGCAACCCCCTGCTCTGGTCGGCCAGCGCTTGCCACAGCGGTACCGGGGTGCGGGTGGCCACCAGTTCGACCAGTTCGGTGACCCGGCCGGCGGCCTGAATGTCGCCGGCGGCCACCGCCGCGCGTACCAGTCGGGGGCCGAAGTGCGGCACGGGCAGAAGCGACCGGACTGAGCGGTGCAGGTCGGCAACGACCCTGGTGAGCAGGCCCGCCGACGCGCTGAGGGCGGGGTCGCGAACCGCGACGCAGAACGCGGGAGTCCACATCGTCCGGTCGGGCCAGCCATCTTCTGCGAGACACGCGCGGAGGATGGCGCGCGCGTCGTCGTGTTCGCCACGGCGGTAGCGGACCTCGCCGATCACCGCGACCAGCAGGGCACGCACCTCCCGGCTGATCCCCGCCGCGCCGGAGCTGAGCGTCGTGACGGCCAGCGCGGCCGCCTCGGGCAGCTCTCCCACGGCCACCATGCGCAGGCAGTTCAGCGCGGTCAGCCCGGGAAGCGAGACGTCGGCCTCGTCGGGCGCTTGGCGGGTCGCGGTCCGCGCGTCCTGGTGTCGCCCCAGGCCGAGCTGCACGAGGACCCGCTCGGCCCGGATGATCGGGGCGTCGGGTCGTGCCGCCCAGGAGCCCGGGTCCAGGGCCGCCAGCACGGCCTGGGCGCCCGGCAGATCCCCGTGGGCCAGCGAGCGGGCGGCCCGGCCGAGAGCGAGATGACGCGCGGACGACTGGTCACCCGCCGTGGCGTGCGCGGTGCCCGCCTCGCGGAGCAGGGCATCGGTGTCCGGATGCCCCGTGCGGGCCGCGATCGTGGCGACCAGGGCGAGCAGGGTGCTGCGGCTGCGGGCGTCCAAACGTAGGTTCAGCGCCTCCCGCAGACCGGCGAGGGCGATGGTCGGCTGTTCCAGGGCCACGATCTGTGCCAGGCGACCGAGCAGGTGGGCGCGGTGGCGCTCGCCGAAGCGGTTCGTGGCGATCTCCGCGGCCAGGACGTGCAGCGCCTCCATGCCGCGCCCGGCGAGCCGGAGCTGATCAGCCGTGGCGAAGAGGCGGTGCCGCCGTTGCTCGGCGTCGGCGGCGACGTCGTCGGCCGGGAGCGTGCCGGTGGTGAAGGGTGATTCGGACAAGGGCGTTCTCCCCGGTTGTTACCAGGCGCGTCGAAAGGCCGTCCTGCGACCGAGCCTAGCCATGACGGCAGGTGCGGGCGACCAGATCGACGAACCGGCGGGGATGCGCGCAATGGGCCCCGCCGTCCGAGATCTGGTGCGCGGTAATGGCGCGATCACGTGATGCGACGGTCGGTGCTCGGCGTCGATCATCGAATCATGGCCCAGCTCACCGAACTTCCCGGTCTGCGTCGGCTCCGGGTCGTACTGCTGATGTTCGTCCTCTTCGCCAGCACCGGGGCGGCTGGCCACGCTCCGGCGTGGACCCGCCTGGTGCTGGTGGCGACCGCAGCGGCGATCCCAGCCGCGATCGTGGTCCAGCACGGCTGGCCCGGGGTGCGTGCCCTGCTGGGGCTGTCGTCCCGGCTACGGCTGCGGGGCGGAACCGTTCCCGCAAGCCGTCCGATCCAACCTGAGTGAGGAGACAGCGATCATGGCGAACAGCGATCCCGAGCCGCGACGCGGCGACCAGGGTGCCGCGCCCTTCGCGGGCCGTAACGTCGAACTTGAGCGGCAGAACCCGGACCTCCTGGTGCCGCCGACGACCGACAGCCGGCTCGTGCCCAACCTCAAGTTCTCGTTCTCGCAGGCGCACACCCGAGTGGAGAAGGGCGGCTGGACCCGGGAGGTCACCAGCCGTGACCTGCCGATCGCCAGCCAGCTGTCCGGCGTCCAGTTCGGTCTCGAACCGGGCGCGTACCGGGAGATCCACTGGCATCAGCAGTCCGAGTGGGCGTACATGCTCAGCGGCAGTTGCCGGATCAGCGCCGTCGACCACGAGGGACGCAACTTCATCGAGGACGTGAAGGCGGGTGATCTGTGGTTCTTCCCGCAGGGTGTGCCGCACAACATCCAGGCGCTCGAAAACGGTGCGCAGTTCCTGCTGGTCTTCGACGACGGCGCCTTCTCGGAGAACAACACCTTCCTGCTCAGCGACTTCTTCGCGCACACGCCTCGGCACGTCCTGGCGAAGAACTTCGGCTGGACGTTGGAACAGATGGAGAACCTGCCCGAGCGGGAGAAGTACATCTTCCAGGGCGACGTGCCGCCGCCGCTGCAACAGGATCGGGTGGTCAGCCCCACCGGTGACATCCCGCGCAGCTTCAAGCACCGGATGCTCGCGCAGACCCCGCAGCGCTTCCGCGGTGGGACGGTGCGGATCACCGACTCGACGAACTTCGCCGCGTCCGTGACCACCTCGGCAGCGCTGGTGGAGGTCGAGCCGGGCGGGATGCGCGAGCTGCACTGGCATCCCACCACGGACGAGTGGCAGTACTACATCTCCGGCACCGGACGGATGGGCGTCTTCGCGTCTTCGGCCGCCGCTCGGACCTTCGACTTCCAGGCCGGCGACGTGGGTTACGTCCCCTTCGCGTACGGCCACTACATCGAGAACACCGGTGACGAGCCACTGGTGTTCCTGGAGATGTTCCGCCATCCCCGATTCGAGGACATCTCGGTGATGCAGTGGATGGCCAACACGCCGCACGAGATCATCGCCGACACGATCAACGTGCAGAGGTCGATCGTCGACGCCTTGCCCAACACCAAACAGGTCGTGATCTGAGCAGGCCGACGGCGACCGCCACGAGAGCGGCCAGCACGGCACCCGAGACGAGGAAGACCACGCGCAAGTCGCCGTCGGTCCTCCTGCCGCCGGCGTCCGCCGAGGCGCCGGCGGCGCTGATCGGCGCGGCGCTCGCCGTCGGGTCGGCCACCGAGAAGGGGTACGACCCACGCAGCGGATGCCCGTCGGTGGAGACCACCCGGTACGCGACGGTGTACGTCCCGTTCGGCAGTGTGCCGGTCAGCGTGATCGTGCTCGTCGCGCCGACCACGACCGGGTCGCTCGTGGGGATCCTGCGCTTGTTGGCGTCGGTGAGCACGACCGTCGCGAACGCCGGATCGAGCCGTGCCGAGAATTCGAGCGAGACCTCGGTCGGCGCGACGGGCAGGGCCGCGTCCCGAGCCGGCGACGAGGACCGGAGCGTGTTGTGCGCCCGCGCCGGGCTGGCGGGAACGAGCAGCGTCAGCAGGGCGGCGACCGTCGCGACACCGAGTCGTCCAGCAAGGCTGGTGCTGAGCATGAACGGTCCCTTCGATGACAGGTGTGGCACTCGGGTGGTCGGCCACACCAGCAGAAAAGTTCCCACGTTCCTCCCGACGCGGCATGAAGTTGATCAACGCACTGTTCACGCTGCGGTCCGGTGCTGCACACCCATCCGGACCTGCACGTTCCCGCGCGTTCGGCATGGTGGGCGCGACTCCTGCCGCCGCTATCCCGGAGCGTTTCGTGCCCCTGCCCAGACGTCGTCGGCGAAGCGCGGTGAAAGTCCTCCCGCTGGCGGTGCTCGCCGTTGCCGCGTCCATCACGGCCCTGCCGGTTCCGGCGACCGCGCATCCGTCCGGTGATCCGCAGACGGTGTCCATCGCGCGCGACGACAAGCGGCCAGAGGTCGTACGGGTGCGGTGGCGCGTCGGTGGCCCCGACGACCTGACCCTGTTGGGAGTCTCGCTCGGCCTGCTGCCGCCCGACCGCGTCCTGCTCGACGGTGCGGTCGACTACCGGACGACCGATCCCGCGGTGCTCGCATCGTCTGAGCGGTTCTCCGCGTACCTGCTCAAGCAGATCACGGTGTCCGACGGCACGCGTCGCTGCCTCGGCACGGTCGCCGAGTCGAAAGCCCTGGCGAGGGCCGGCGCGACCGTCGACTACACCTGCCCCGGGCCGGTCGACACGGCCACCGTCGCGGTGCGGATGCTCACCGACCTCAATCCCGCGTACCGGGCGGTGGCCACCGGCCCCGACGGACAACGCGCGGTGTACGCCTCGGGTGCTGACTCCCACGACTGGGCCCTCACCGGCGTTCCGGTGGCCGTCCGCAGCACCGAGCCCGCCCACAGTGTCAAACTTGGCCGTGGTGCCGCCGTTCCCATCGCCGCCCGCGCCGGCGGCGCACTGCTGGTCGCTGCCGGGGTGCTGCTGGTGTCGCGGCGACTGCGACGACGACGGGCCGTGGTCTGACCGCGACCGCCGGTGGTGCCGGTCACTCCTGACCGGCTAGGGTTCCGGGGTGTTCCGCGTCGTCGTGTTGATCGCTGCTGTGGTGCTCGCCTCAGACCAGCTCACGAAATATTGGGCAGAGTCCGCGCTGGGCGGCGGGCAGAGCATTTCCCTCCTCGGTGACCTGCTGCAACTGCGGCTCGTCTACAACCCGGGTGCCGCCTTCTCGATCGGCTCCGCGTACACCTGGATCTTTGCGGTGTTCGCGGCGGCGGCGGTGGTCGCGGTGACGGTCGTGGCGCGGCGGGTCACGTCGCGGGCCTGGGCGGTGGCGTTGGGGTTGGTGCTCGGCGGTGCGGCGACGCACCTGCTGGACCGCCTCTTCCGCGAGCCGGGTTTCGCGCGCGGGCACGTGGTGGACTTCATCGACTACGCCGGGTTCTTCGTCGGCAACGTCGCGGACATCGCGCTGGTGGTCGGCGTCGGCATCGTCATGCTGCTCAACGTGCGCGGCATACCGTTGCAGGCGACGGCGGGTGAGACCCGCAGCGGCGAACAGGTGTCGTCAGGTTCCTAAGCCGATCAGGACGACCTCCAGCCGGCGTGGGCCGTGCACTCCCTCGACCCGGTTGAGCTCGATGTCGCTGGTCGCGGATGGGCCGGAGATCCAGGTCTGCGGCGCGCGCGGGTCCAGCCGGGTCAGCGCCTCGGGCAGCAGACCGACGACCTGGTCGGTGCGGACGACGCAGATGTGCCGGTCGGGCACCAGGGTGAGCGCCCGCCGTCCCTGCGCCGGGCCGGCGTCGAGGATGATGGTGCCGGTGTCGGCGACCGCGACCGCGCAGCCGGTCAGGACCGCGTCCAGGGCGTCGAGCGCGGCCGGTGACAGCGGCGGCGCGTCGCGGTGCAGCTGCCCGGCGTAGCCGGCGAGCCACTCGGCGGGAACGTCGGTGGGGACGGCGAGCCGGTCGACCTCGCTCAGCAGCCGGGGTAGCGCGTCGATGCCATGGTGGACGACCGCCCGGTAGTCCTCCAGGCGGTCGACCAGCGTCCCGATCAGGTCGGCGCGGTCGTCGACCCGGCGGTACCGGCGGGGCACCTGCACCGGCGGCGGGTTGTCGGCCAGGGCCGTCCGGAGCCGCGCCAGGATCTCGTCACGTGCGGTCACTGCTTTCCCCACCAATCACGGAAGGTCTGCGGCGCGGGCAACGGCAGGTCTCGCGACCGGGTCCACGCCGAGGCGGGCCAGGGCAGTCGCCGCAGCGTGCGTGCGCCGGTGCGCCGCTGACGGTACGCCCCGAGGGGTCCCGCGCCGGCCCGGGCCAGGCGCAGGGCGGCGGCCCACCGTCGAGGGCTGCGCATGACCCAGGACAGCACCCGCATGGTGGCCCGTTCGGCGGCCGGGTGCGGTGCCTGCTGCCGGAGGTGGACCAGGATCTCCGGGATGTTGATCTTCACGGGGCACACGTCGTAGCAGGCGCCGCAGAGAGTCGACGCGTACGGCAGCGAGGCGTTGTCGGCCACCCCGGTCAGCTGCGGCGACAGGATCGCGCCGATCGGGCCCGGGTACACCGAGCCGTACGCGTGCCCGCCGGCCCGCTCGTACACCGGGCAGACGTTGAGGCACGCGGAGCAGCGGATGCAGGACAGCGCCGGCCGCCCGACCGGGTCGGCGAGCACCGCGGACCGGCCATTGTCGACAAGCACGATGTGTACGGTCTGGGGGCCGTCGTCGGGGGTGACGCCGGTCCACATCGAGGTGTACGGGTTCATCCGCTCGCCGGTCGAGGAACGCGGCAGCAGTTGCAGGAAGACTTCCAGGTCGGTGAAGGTCGGCAGCAGCTTCTCGACGCCGACGACGCTGATCAGCGTCTCCGGGAGGGTGAGGCACATCCGCCCGTTGCCCTCGGACTCCACGACCACGAGGGTGCCGCTGTCGGCGACGGCGAAGTTGGCGCCGGAGACGGCGACCCGGGCCGAGAGGAAACGTCGGCGCAGGTGGGCGCGGGCCGCCTCGGCCAGCGCGGCCGGCTCGTCGCTCAGGTCGGTCGGCGCGTCGGCCATCCGGCGCTGGAAGATCTCCCGGATCTGTCCCCGGTTGTAGTGGATCGCCGGCACCAGGATGTGCGAGGGGGTGTCCTCGCCGAGCTGCACGATCAGCTCCGCGAGGTCGGTCTCGTAGGCGGCGATCCCGGCCGCCTCCAGGGCCTCGTTGAGCTCGATCTCCTGGGTGGCCATCGACTTGACCTTCACGACCTCGTCGGCCCCGGCGGCCTGGGTCAGCGCGACCACGATCCGGCACGCCTCGGCCGCGTCGCGGGCCCAGTGCACGGTGGCGCCGGCAGCGGTGGCGGACGCCTCGAACTGCTCCAGCAGCTCCGGCAGTCGACGTTGGACGTCCGCCTTGATCGCGGAGCCGGCGTCGCGCAGCGCCTCCCAGTCGGGTACCTCGTCGACGACCCGGGCCCGTTTGGCGCGGATGGTGCGGGTGGCCCGGTGCAGGTTGGCCCGGAGTTGCGTGTCGGCGACTGCCGGTTTGGCGGCGGTGGGGAAGGGCAGCGGAGTGCGGATCCGTCCGCTCCCGGTGGCGGGTGTGGCCGGAGGATTCATGAGGTGGCCCCCGTCTCGGCGAGAATCTCGGCGTAGTGCATGGCCCGTACGCCCGAGCGATTGCGGTCGAGGCCGCCGCCGATGTGCGCCAGGCAGGAGTTGTCGGCGGCGGCGAGCACCCGCGCGCCGGTGTCGCGAACCCGGGCGCACTTGTCGGTGAGCATCGCGGTCGAGACGTCCGGGTTCTTCAGGGCGAACGTGCCGCCGAAACCGCAGCACTCCTCGGCGTCGCCCAGCTCGACCAGTTGGATCCCACGAACGTTGCGCAGCAGGGTCAGCGGCCGGTCACCGAGGCGCAGCATGCGCAGGCCGTGGCAGGTGGGGTGGTAGGTGACCGTCTCCGGGAACTCGGCGCCCACGTCGGTGACGCCGAGCACGTCGACGAGCAGTTCGGACAGCTCGTAGGTGCGGGCGGCCACCGAGGCGGCGGGCGCGTGCAGGTGGGGGTACTGGTCGCGGATCATCGCGGTGCACGACCCGGACGGCGCGACGATGGCGTCGTAGGAGTCGAAGACGTCCACGTAGTTGCGCACCATCGGCATCGCCTCGGCCCGGTAGCCCGTGTTGGCGTGCATCTGCCCGCAGCAGGTCTGCGCGGTGGGGAACTCGACGGTGTGGCCGAGCCGCCGCAGGATACGGGTGACCGCGATGCCGGTGCCCGGGTACGCGAGGTCGTTGACGCAGGTGATGAAGAGGGCGATCCGCATGGCGGCTCCTCGAATGTGTCGGGGGTGGGTCACGCCGAGTCGCGCGGTGTTCCGGGAGTGGGGAGCTGGTCGAAGGCGGGCAGGTGGCGCTCCCGGGCGGCGCTGAGGTGGGCGCGCATCGCCTCGGTGGCGGCTGTCGCGTCGCCGGCGACGATGGCGGCGGCGATGCGCTGGTGCTCGCTGTTGGTGGCCGGCGCGCCGGCGATCGGGAAGTAGAGCCGGTGCAGGTGCAGATGCGAGTGCAGCCGGGTGATGGTGTCGCGCAGCAGGGGGCTGCCGGCGACCTCGGCGATCAGGTCGTGGAACTTCGCGTCCAGCGCGGTGAAGGCGGCGTGTCGGCGATATCCGTCGCCGGACTCGACGTCGATGCGCGCCGCCGCCTCGACGCTGATCCGCTGGCGCGCCTCGGCGGAGGCGTATGTGGCGGCCCGCCCGGCGGTGGCACCCTCCAGCAGTTGACGGACCTCGAACAGGTCGTCGAACTCGGCACGGCTCAGCAGGGGCGTGGTGGTGTAGCCGGAGAGCGGGCGTTTGCGGACCAGGCCGTCGGCTTCCAACCGGGCGAGGGCCTCGCGCACCGGAGTGGGGGAGACATCCAGCTCCCGGGCGAGCGCGTCGATGTTGACCCGCTCGCCGGGAGGAAGGATGTGGTCCATGACCAGCGTCTTTATCGACTCGTAGACGTCGTCGGCGAGGGTGAGTCGACGGGCGGGACGGAGTCGACCCTCGCGACCTGCCTGCTGGGCCATCTCGTCTCCTCAGCACCCCTTGACTGCGCCCGTGTGAGCGAGTACACACTAGCAAAGCAACATCCTATAGGAAATAGGTTCCATCGTTTCCGTCTCGCCACCACCACCTCCGAGGAGACGAACATGCCGCGCAGAAACCTGTCCCGGATCGGCTCGGGCCGCACCGCCCGCACCGACCTGCTCGGGTGCAGCTGATGGCGACGATCACGAAGGCCGAGGCCTACCTCGTCGACATTGCCGTCGAGACCGTCCGCACCGACGCGGTCCAGGCCTTCCTCAAGCAGGAGACGATCTTCGTCGAGGTGCAGACCGCCGACGGCGGGCACGGCACGGGCTACTCGTACACGATCGGGACCGGCGGCACGGCGGTCCTCGCGCTGCTGCGCGACTACCTGCTGCCCCACCTCGTCGGCCGCGACGCCGCCCGGGTGGAAGCGATCTGGCGTGACCTGCACGCCGCCACCCGCGCCACCGCGGTCGGCGCCATCACCTCGTTGGCGCTCGCCGCGATCGACACCGCGCTGTGGGACCTGCGCGCCCGCGCCGCCGGCCTGCCGCTGTGGGTGCTCGCCGGGGGCGCCAAGGAACGGATCCCGCTGTACGACACCGAAGGTGGCTGGCTGCACCTCACCGAGGACGAGTTGGTCGCCGGCGCGAAGGCGTCCCAGGCGGCCGGCTGGCCCGGCGTCAAGCTGAAGGTCGGCAAGCCGAACCCGGCCGAGGACGCCGCCCGCATCGGCGCGGTCCGGGCGGCCCTCGGCGACGACTTCGACGTGATGGTCGACGCCAACCAGTCGCTGACCGCCGCCGAGGCGATCCGCCGGGCCCGGCTGCTCGAACCGCACCAGCTCGCCTGGTTCGAGGAGCCGCTGCCGGCCGACGACGTCGCCGGGCACGAGCTGTTGGCCCGCGCGACCACCATTCCGGTCGCGGTGGGGGAGTCGATGTACTCGATCGGCCAGTTCGCCGAGTACCTGCGCCGCCAGGCGGCCGGCGTCGTCCAGGTCGACGTCGCGCGCATCGGTGGCATCACCCCGTGGCTCAAGGTGGCGCACCTGGCTGAGGCCTGCAACGTGGTGGTCTGCCCGCACTTCCTCATGGAGCTGCACGTGAGCCTCTGCGCGGCCGTGCCGAACAGCCGCTACGTCGAGCACATCCCGCAGCTTCGCGCGATCACCCGGACCGAGATCGCGATCGTCGACGGGCACGCGCTCGCCCCCGACGTGCCGGGCCTCGGCATCGACTGGGACCGCGACGCCATCGAGGACCGGAGGGTGGCGTGAGGTCGGGTGGTCGCGTGAAGGCCACCGACCCGGTGACCCTGGGGCGTACCGACGTGGTGGTGACCCGGCTCGGGCTCGGGCTCGCCCCGATCGGCGGGCTCTTCGACCCCGTCGGTGACGAGGTCGCCCACGCCACCGTCGAGGCGGCCTGGGACCTCGGGCTGCGCTACTTCGACACCGCCCCGCTCTACGGCTGCGGCCTCTCCGAGCGGCGCGCCGGGGAGGTCCTCGCCGGCAAGCCGCGCAGCGAGTTCACCCTCTCCACGAAGGTGGGTCGGCTGCTCGTCCCCGGCGGCGGTGACGCGCAGGAGTTCTGGGCCGAGCCGACCGACCTCACCCCGCAGTTCGACTTCAGCGCCGCCGGGGTGCGCCGTTCCCACGCGGAGAGCCTGGCCCGGCTGGGGTTGGACCGGATCGACATCGCGCACCTCCACGACCCGGACGACCACCTCGCCGAGGCGGTCGCCGGGGCGTACCCGGCGTTGGCGCAGCTGCGGGAGGCCGGCGAGATCGGCGCGGTCAGCGCCGGCATGAACCAGGCCCCGGCGCTGGTCGAGCTGGCCCACGCCGGTGACTTCGACTGCTTCATGCTCGCCGGCCGATACACGCTGCTCGACCAGTCCGGCCTCGACGAGCTGCTGCCGCTGTGTCAGGCGAAGGGGATCGCGATCCTCGCCGCCGGGGTCTACAACTCGGGCCTGCTGGCCGACCCGAAGCCGGGCGCCCACTACGACTACGCACCGGCCGACCGGAAGCTGCTCGACCGGGCCACCGCGATCCGGTCGGTGTGCGAGCGGCACGGCGTGCCGCTGCGAGCCGCGGCGATCCAGTTTCCGCTCGGGCACCCGGCGGTCGCCAGCGTGGTGGTCGGCGCCCGCGACCCGCAGCAGATCGCCGACAACGTGGCGATGTTCGAGTGGGACGTGCCCGCCGCGCTGTGGGCGGACCTCAAGGCCGAGGGCCTGCTACCGAGGGAGGTACCGACACCGTGATCATCGACGCGCACCACCACCTGTGGACCGCCGACTACCCCTGGCTCGCCGAGCCGGGCCTGGAGTCGATCCGGCGCGACTACACGATCGCCGATCTCGTACCCCAACTGGACGAGGCCGGGGTGACGGCGACCGTGCTGGTCGAGGCGGGCCGCTGCGACGCCGCGGAGACCGCCGAGTTCCTGGCCCACGCCGCCAGCACGCCCCGGATCGCCGGGGTGGTCGGCTGGGCGTCGCTCACCGACCCGGCCATCTCCGCCACCCTCGCCGGCTACCGCGACCTGCCCGGCGCGGCGAAGCTGGTCGGGCTCCGTGACCAGGTGCAGGGGGTCGTCGACCCCGGGCACCTGGCCCGCGCCGACGTGCGCGCCGCCCTCGCGGCGATCGGGGCCGCCGGCCTCACCTTCGACCTGGTCGTCCACCTGGGACAGTTGACCAGCTGCGCCGACGCGGCGCGGGCCACGCCGGGCACCACCTTCGTCCTCGACCACCTCGGCAAGCCGAGGATCGCCGCCGCCGGCCTCGCCGAGTGGCGCGCGGCGGTACGCGACCTGGCGGGCTGCGACAACGTCGTCGCGAAGCTCTCCGGCCTGCTCACCGAGGCCGGCCCGGGGTGGCAGGTGGCCGACATCCGGCCGTACGTCGACACCGCGCTGGAGTTGTTCGGCCCGCAACGGCTGATGGCCGGCTCGGACTGGCCCGTCTGCGACCTCGTCGCCTCGTACGCGCAGGCGTGGGCGGCGATCGAGGCATGCCTGGGTGAGCTGTCGTCCACCGAGCGAGCGGACGTGCTGGCCGGCACCGCAATTCGTACCTATGCACTGGAGGTTGGTTCGTGAGATTCATGCGCGTCGGGCCCGTGGGGCAGGAGCGTCCCGTGCTGTACGTCGACGGGCGGCACTTCGACCTGTCGTCGCTCACCGCCGACATCGACGGGGACTTCCTCGCCGGCGATGGTGTCCAGCGGGTCCGCGAGGCCACCGACCTGCCCGAGATCGACGTCACCGGCCAGCGGGTCGGCGCGCCGATCGCCCGGCCCGGGGTGGTGCTCTGCGTGGGGCAGAACTACGCCGCACACGCCGCCGAGTCGGGGGCCGAGCCGCCGACCGACCCGATCATCTTCTACAAGGCGCCCAACACCGTCGTCGGCCCGTACGACGAGGTCCTGATCCCGCGCGGCTCGACGAAGACCGACTGGGAGGTGGAGTTGGCGGTGGTGATCGGCCGACAGGCCCGCTACCTCGCCTCGCCGGCCGACGCCCTCGGGCACATCGCCGGGTACGTGCTCTCCAACGACGTCTCCGAGCGGGACTTCCAGCTCGCCGTCTCCGGCGGCCAGTGGTCCAAGGGCAAGTCCTGCGAGACGTTCCAACCGCTCGGGCCGTGGCTGACCACCGCCGACGAGATCGGCGACCCGCAGGCGCTGCGGCTGCGCTCCTGGGTCAACGGCGATCCCCGACAGGACTCCAGCACCAAGGACATGATCTTCGACGTGGCGTACCTGGTGTGGCACCTGTCCCAGTACACCGTCCTGGACCCGGGCGACGTCATCAACACCGGCACCCCGCAGGGGGTGGCGCTCTCCGGCCGGTTCCCGTACCTGGCCGACGGCGACGTGATGGAGGTCGAGATCGACGGCCTCGGCCGGCAGCGCAGCACGCTCCGGGACGCCTGATGGCGGTGATCACCTCGGTCGAGACGTACGACGTCCGGTTCCCGACCTCGCGGGACCTCGACGGTTCCGACGCGATGAACCCGGACCCCGACTACTCGGCCGCGTACCTGGTGTTGAAGACCGACGACGGGCCGGACGGGCACGGCTTCACCTTCACCATCGGGCGGGGAAACGACGTCTGCCAGGCGGCGATCGACGCGCTTGTGCCGTACCTGGTCGGCCTCGACCCGGACACCGTGGACCTCGGCGCGTTCGCCCGTTCGCTCACCCACGACTCGCAGCTGCGCTGGCTCGGCCCGGAGAAGGGCGTGATGCACCTGGCCACCGCAGCAGTGATCAACGCGATGTGGGACCTGGTCGCCAAGCGGGCGGGTAAGCCGGTCTGGCGCTACCTGGCCGACCTGAGCCCCGAGCAGATCGTCGACCTGGTCGACTGGCGCTACCTCAGTGACGCCCTCACCCCCGACGAGGCGCTGGAGATGCTGCGCGCCGCCGAGCCGGGGCGGGCCGACCGGATCGCCCGGCTGACCGAGTGGGGCTACCCCGGCTACACCACGTCACCCGGCTGGCTCGGCTACCCCGACGACAAGGTGATCCAGCTGTCCAAGCAGGCCGTGGCCGACGGGTTCACCCAGATCAAGCTGAAGGTGGGGGCAGACGCCGCCGACGACGTGCGCCGCCTGAAGGTCGCCCGCGAGGCGGTCGGCCCGCACATCCGGATCGCTGTCGACGCCAACCAGCGCTGGGACGTCGCCGAGGCGGTCGAGCGGATGCGCGAGTTGGCGCCGTACGACCCGTGGTGGATCGAGGAGCCGACCAGCCCGGACGATGTGCTCGCGCACGCGGCGATCCGCGCTGCCCTGGCCACCAGCGCGCCCGACGGCGGGCCGATCCGGGTCGCCACCGGCGAGCATGTGGCGAACCGGGTGGTGTTCAAGCAGCTGCTGCAGGCCGGCGCTGTGGACGTCGTGCAGATCGACGCGTGTCGGGTGGGCGGCGTCAACGAGAACGTCGCCATCCTGCTGCTGGCCATGAAGTACGGGGTGCCGGTCTGCCCACACGCCGGGGGAGTCGGCCTCTGTGAGCTGGTGCAGCACCTGTCCATGTTCGACTTCGTGGCGGTGTCCGGCTCGATGCGCAACCGGGTCATCGAGTACGTGGACCACCTGCACGAGCACTTCGTCGATCCGGTGGTGATCCGGGACGGGCACTACGTGACGCCCACCGCCCCCGGGTTCTCCGCCGAGATGCGGCCGGAGAGCCTCGCCACGTACGCGTACCCCGACGGACCGGCATGGGCCTGACGAACGACACGCACGAACGCACGGCCGTGTCGACGGCGGTGCGCCACTCACGACAAAGGGGAGAGCAGCATGCGGTGTGACGGTCTCGTGGCGGTGGTGACCGGAGGTGGGTCGGGGATCGGGCTCGCCTGCGTGCGGGCGTTCCTCGCCGCCGGCGCCCGGGTGGGTGTGCTGGACCTGGACCTGTCCGGCCTGCCGGATGACCCCGGCGTGCACGGCGTCCGGGCGGACGTGGCCGACCGGGCCTCCCTCAGCGCGGCCGTCGACTCGGTCGCCGCGGCGTTCGGCGGCATCGACATCCTGGTGAACAACGCCGCCATCTCGGCCGTCGGGACCGTGGAGGAGAACGACGACGAGCAGTGGAGCCGGGTGCTCGACGTCAACGTCTCCGGCGTGGCTCGCACCAGCGCGGTCGCCCTGCCGTATCTGCGCCGGTCGTCGTCGGCGGCGATCGTCAACATCTCCTCGATCGCGGCGACCGTCGGCCTGCCCCGACGTGCCCTCTACTCGGCGACCAAGGGCGCCGTGCACGCCCTCACCCTCGCGATGGCCGCCGACCTGGTGCCGGAGGGTGTTCGGGTCAACTGTGTCGCCCCCGGCACCGTGGACACGCCCTGGGTGGCCCGCCTGCTCGCGAGCGCTGCCGACCCGACGGCGGAGAAGCGGCAGCTCGCTTCCCGCCAGCCGACCGGGCGTCTGGTGACCGCCGACGAGGTGGCCGCCGCCGTCGTCTATCTCGCGTCGCCCGCGACCGGGTCGGTGACCGGTTCGTCGCTGCCGGTGGACGGTGGCATGTCCGGCCTGCGATTGCCTGCCCCGCGCTGATCCACTGCGACACCTCCATTGACACCACGGCTGAAGTGCGGTGGTATCCAGATATTGAAGTTAGTAAACTTTACTATCTGTTGGAGGTGGCATGTTCGCGCACCGTACAGGCAGAAGATTCCTCGCGACAGTCGCGGCGGGGCTGCTCGTCGCGACTGTCACCTTTATCGGGCCAGCGGCCGCCGCGCCGGTGCGCTACGAGGCCGAGAACGCGACGATCGGGCAGGGCGTGGTGGAGTCCAACCACGCCAACTTCTCCGGCACCGGCTTCGTCAACGGTGACAACGTGGTGGGTTCCTACGTCGAGTGGACCGTGAACTCCACGACCGCCGGCACTGCCACGTTCAGCATCCGCTTCGCGAACGGGCTGAGCGCCGATCGTCCTGCGGATGTCGCGGTGAACGGTTCCGTCGTCGCTCCGGCGCTCGTCTTTCAGAGCACCGGAGCATGGGCCACCTGGGCCACCAAGAACGTGACCGCGACGGTACGGGCCGGCAGCAACACGATCCGGGTGACAAGCACCACCAGCGGGGGCGGCCCCAACCTGGACTACGTCGACGTCGAGTCACCGCAGGCCTTCACCGACTACCAGGCGGAGAGCGCGGTCATCTCGCAGGGCGTGGTCGAGTCGAACTGGGCCGGTTACACCGGCACGGGCTTCGTGAACGGTGACAACGTGGTGGGCTCCTACGTGCAGTTCACCGTGCAGGCCAGCACCGCCGGCCTGCACACCGTGACCTTCCGGCACTCCCACGGGTCGGGTGTCAACCGCCCGATGGACATCTCCGTCAACGGCGCGGTCGCGGCACCAGGGCTCGCCTTCCCACCGACCTCCACCTGGGACACCTGGGCCGACGTGAGCGTCACGCTCAGCCTCACCGCCGGGGCCAACACCATCCGGGCGACGGCGACGGCGACGACCGCGAACGGCGGGCCGAACCTCGACCGACTGCGCGTGACCCCGCCGAGCGACGTCCAGCCGCCCACCCCGCCGAGCAACCTGCGCGTGGTCGGCGCGGTCCGCCCGTACGGCGCGGATCTGGCCTGGAACGCGTCGACGGATAACGTCGGCGTCGCGCAGTACAAGGTCTACAACGGTGGCAACGTGATCAAGACCGCCGGCGGCAACATCACGGCGGTCACCGTCGACCTGCAGCCCAACACCAGCTACGTGCTGAGCGTTCTCGCCTACGACGCCAGCGGCAACCCGTCCCAGGGCAGCAACAACCTCACCGTCACCACCCCGCCCAGCAGCGACACCCAGGCTCCGAGCACACCGGCCAACCTGCGCACCACGAACGTCGGCGGCACGAGCGTGAGCCTGGCCTGGAACGCCAGCACCGACAACATCGGCGTGACCGGTTACAACGTGTACCGCGACGGCGTCAAGTTCGCCACGGTGCCGGACCTGACCGCCACCGCCGACGCCCTGACCCCCAACACGACCTACCTCTTCAGCGTCGAAGCCTTCGACGCCAACAACAACACCTCGGCACGGAGCGCGAGCCTGTCGGTGCGCACCGCCACCGCGGCGACCGGTGGCGATCCGATCTTCGACCGGAACGTCAACACCCAGCTCGACCTCCCCTGGGGGATCACGTTCCTGCCGGACAGCACGGCCCTGGTGGCCGAGCGGGACCGCTTCGAGATCGTGCAGGTGACGCTGAGCGGGCAGAAGACCGTGGTCGGACGGATCACCGAGGCCGTCACCACAAACGGTGAGGGCGGCCTGATGGGATTGGCCGTCTCGCCGAACTTCGCGACCGACCGCTACGTGTACGCCATGCACACCGCGGCGTCCGACAACCGCGTGGTGCGGTTCACCTTCCAGAACGGCACGATCGGCGCCCGTGAACCGATCGTCACGGGAATCGCCAAGAACACGTTCCACAACGGCGGCCGGATCAAGTTCGGGCCCGACGGCTACCTCTACATCGCCACCGGCGATGGGCAGGACGCGAATCGGGCGCAGAACCTCAGCTCCCTCAACGGCAAGATCCTCCGGGTCACGGCAACTGGCGCCGCCGCACCCGGCAACCCCTTCGGCACGCGCGTCTACAGCTATGGCCACCGCAACCCGCAGGGCCTGGCGTGGGACTCGCAGGGCCGGCTCTGGTCGTCGGAGTTCGGCAACAACGTCTGGGACGAGCTGAACCTCATTCAGTCAGGCCAGAACTACGGCTGGCCCACCTGCGAGGGCTCCTGCAGCGTCTCCGGCATGACCAACCCGGTCCGCCAGTGGGACACCGCGTCGGCGTCCCCCAGCGGCCTGGAGATCGTGAACGACTGGGTCTACATGGCGGCGGTGCGCGGCGGTCGGCTCTGGGTCATGAAGATCACGGGTAGCACCACCGACACGCCGCGTGCCTTCTTCAACGGCACCTGGGGACGGCTGCGAACCGTCGTGAAGACCCCCGACGGCGGGCTCTGGCTGACCTCCACGAACAACGACAAGAACGGCGGTACGCCGAGCGTGCTGGACAACACCATCGTCCGGCTCAGGTTCGCTACCTCGTAGGCCCGCTGACCCGTACGCCCTGGGTGTGGTCGGTCGTCTCGCGGCTCCTGAGCCGACCGACCACCGCGTTCTCGCTGGTCGGCAGCCCATTGGGCGAGCGTATTGAAAGCGTAAGAATTCTTCGGGTCGGCGTATCGAACTCGTCAGTCTCCTTTGCTTCGGATCATGGGCCGTGGTCCGGTTGATCACGCGTAGCGGCACCTACGCGTGGGTCGAGCAGGGGAGGAACCGGGCATGCGTGCGGCCATCAAGGGCGATCAGCGTGGTTAGCCCCGCGGCCTCGACGGCCGGTCCGCAGCACTGCTTCCCGGTCGCCGCGGATCTGCTGCGGATTGCCCGCCAGGGGGGATGGGAGCCGTCCCCGGCGGAGCTTGAGCAGGCGCAGACGAGCATCACCACGGGGTTGCAGCAGGCGTACGAACGGCTGCTGCGCCAGGAAGCGCTGACCTCGCTCGATCGGGCACCGGTTGTCGAACCTGAGCCGACCAGCCCGAAGTCCGTACCGACGCCCGCTCGCGAGCTGCCTGTCCCCGCCGTGCCGACGACGTACGCCCAGGTTCCTGGGTCGTGGGCCCGCGGCGACCGGCCACCGGCACCGGCCGTCACCACCGGCGTCGACGGACCGTCCGACGCTGCGCCGGCCGTGCTTGCGCCGCTGGCTCCGCTTCCGCTCGATGCGGAACCTTCTCCGGTCTCGCTGGACGTCGCCACCCCAACCCTGCCGGTCCTGACGCCGCCCGTCCTGACGCCGCCCGTCTCGACCCCGCCGGCTGAGACGCCGCCGGGTTCGACGCCGCCCGACGATTCGGCGGAGGATGAGCAGCGACGGCCGGTGTACCTGCTTCCCGAGCTCGACATCCGCCGTCCCACCACCCTTGGCCCGGTCACTCAGACAGCACCCGATCCGGACGCGGTGTGGACGGACGGCGCGCGGCTGCCGTCCTACTTCTTCGACCGCGACCTCGGCCTGGGTCACGGCGAGGTCGTGTTGCGGGGACATGCCGAGGTGCTGGACGGGCTCCAACATCTCGCGGCGGTGGACCGGGGTGGACGCGCTGCCGCAGCCCGCAGCGACCAGCAGGCCGAGCAGACCCGGCCGCGACTGGACCTGCCGGAGGCCACCTGGGGTGAGATCAAGACCGCGCTGACCGAGGAGCCACACTCGTTCCTCGGCGATGGCCGGCCCTTCACGGTCTCCCAGCCCGGTCGGGCGCCGTTCGAGGTCGTCATCCAGGCCCGACCGCGCGGAAACTGGGACCGCTTCCGCGACGCGGACGGTGCGGCGTACCGGGTGGAGAACCAGACCCTGCGCACCGCCGACCTCAAGGTGGACCGGTCGTTCGGCGACTCGCGCCGGGTCGCGGTGGCCGTGCCGTTGGGGCCTGGCCCCGGCCCGCACACCGGATTCGGCCAGGTCTCCGTCGACGTCGTCGGCAACGAGCACAGCTACGCGTACGCCCACGGGACGTCGGGGTTGGATCAGCGGGAGACCCGCATCTCGTTCCCGGCCTCCGTGGCGGGACGCGGCGTGTCGCACGTACACGTCGACGACCTCGACTTCTCGGTGCGCGTCTACCGACCCGGCAGGGAAGCCCGCGAGCTGGCGGGGGAGGGACACTTCACCGTCGGCGGCGGGCTCCAGGTGCGAGTTCCGGACCTGATCACCCTGCCGGCGACGGTGGACGTGCCGAAACAGCTCGACATCGCCGGCCGCGTCCCAGACACCTACCAGATCGAGCAGCTGGGCCCGGTCGCTCCGGTGTTCTCCGCAGCGCTGGACCAGTTCCCGGAGCTGCGGATCGGCTCGCCGGGGTACCAGGTGTTGCGGCACATGATCAGTGGGCGCGCGCTCACCGGAAGCCTGGCCGAGACGGTCGACGGCTGGGGCGTACTTCAGGAAATTCCGGGTTCCGAGGATGGCGCACCGGCCGGCGCGATCCGTGTCCGTACCCGGCTGGGCACCGCCGAGCTGCTGCTCACCACGGACGGGCAGGAGATGCGGGTCGGTCGGGCGGCCGGTGCCCGCTCGGAGACCACCATGGCCACGACGAGTGGCCTGCAGGTCTCGGGGTTGGCCGGTGGATCGGTCTCCGTACCGACCGGCCCGGTGCGCCTCCGGGTCCAGGCGGGTGTGACCGCTTCGGCGTCCTGGAGTTGGCGGGAAGCGGCGATGTCAGGGGGGACCGCCGCCCGCAAGCGGCTCGCGGTGTCCTGGGGGCGCAACGCCACGTACCGGGTCGCCGTCGAATACACGCTCCAGCGCACCGGCGGTCAGGAGGTGACGGTAGCTGGCCACGTCCTGATCCGACTGCCGGAGGAGGAGGCGATCCGGCTGGGGAACCCACCGGTCTCCGTCGTGCCACCGGCCGGGCCCACGCCGCCGCCGTACCTGGCCATCGATCAGCCCGCGACGCTCGGGCTGCACAGCGTCCGATCCCTGACCGGGATTCCGGACCTGCGGGAGCGCACGATCGACGCCCTGGCCGCGCGGCACCCGGATCTCGTCGCGCCGTGGAGCGAGCTGGACCCCTCACACCCGCGCTGGCGCGGTCATCCGCACCGGCACGCCGTGGCGCTGCGCAACACCATCCAACTCAGCCGCTTCCTCTCCGAGAACGCGGTCACCGCCGCGACGGACACGTTGATCAGCACTGGCCAGCGGCTCCGGCTGAACCTCTACAACGTGTTCACCAAGGAGTACGTCACCATCCGGCTCCGGGCCGAGCTGAGCAATCGCACGTACGTGGGCTCCGAAGACGGCGTCGGTATGCGGGTCTTCAGCAGCCTGGGTGACCGCATCGACTCGACCCGGCGCGAGGTGCGCACGGGCACCGTGGGGGTGACCGCGAACATCCGGGTGCAGGACCGCACCGGGGTGGTGGGCGGCACGGTCGCAGCGACGTGGCGTCGCGTCGAGCAGCGCACCAGGACGAGCGGCTTCGGCCAGGCTGTTTCTGGGGAAGACCTGGTGATCGCCCCGCTCGGCTCGCACTCCTTCGCCTACGACGTTCAGTACCACCTTGAGGAGGCGAGCTTTACCCGCCCTCGCAACGCCTGGCGGGTGGCCACGCTGGACCTGCTCGCCACCGAGAACTTCGTCCACCAGAGCGGTGACTGGCAACCGGTCCTCCCGGCTGCGGACCGTCCGGCTACGGGGACGTTGGTCGTCCGGGTGCCGGACGCGCTGACCAAGGCCCTGGACAAGCCGGTTGCACCCCCGACGCGGCCGGACGCGGGCACCGGAGAGGGCACGGACAGCCGCGACTGGCGGGGACGCGTACACGTGGTCGTCGGTGTGGCCGGCGCGGACCGGCTCAACGAGGCGGTCAACCAGCAGATCGCCGAGGCGCAGGAGGATTCCTGGCTCTACACCCAGCCCGGGGCGACGGCGCACGAGGTCGTCCAGGACAGCGTGACCTCGGACGCGCTCAACGCCAACTTCCTTCGGATGGCGACCGGCGGATGGACCCTGGGACCGCTGGTGGCGAAACGCCCGGTCAAGGACCGGGTCGGCGCCGTGCGGATCGAATCCAGTGTCAGCAACCTGCACGCCGTCAGTGGCCTGTTCAGCGATGAGATGGAGCTGGACATCGACCGCCAGGGCGAAATCCGATCCAGCCAGGTGATCGGTACGGCGACCGGCCACAGCGCCGTCATGTCCGCAAGCGTCGGCCCGAAGCCGACAATCGACGGTACGCCGGTGCCGGGTAGCTACGGCGCGGCGGTGACCCTCTACGAACGGCTGCGGGGTCAGGAGCAGACGTCCTGGCTGACCGGCGTGCATGAGATCGATCCGGTGTACAACGGGCGTTTCGTGCTGGTGACTGGCGACGTCACCTACACCGTGCAGGCGCAGGGCCGGCGCACCGGCCGACTGGTCCGCAAGAAGGGGGCGACGGTCCGGCGGCCGGAGACCACGGTGTCCGTTCCGGACGGCGTGTGGATGATCGTGCGCGAGGACGATGCCGTGGCCATGGGCCTCATCCCCGCCGGGCCGGGCCCCAAGCCGGACTATGGCAGCGTCACCGTGCCCCGGGAGTTCCTGTCGCATCCGCTCGGGTGGTCGCCGGAGAACGTCCCGGACGCGCGCGAGGCCGCGAGCCTGATGCGCCGGTGGTTCGCCGAGCAGCCCGAGGGGCGCTACGCCGGGCTGCTTCCGGCCGAGGAGTTGGAGGACCTGAACAACAACCTACGCCACCTCCAGTCGGCGACCTCCACGCTGGGAATGTCTGGCCTGCTGAGCCAGATGGTGGCTGACGGTGTGCCGATCCGCCTGCTGGAGGGCACCGGCCACCTACCGTGGACCAACAAGGCCCGGCTGTGGATTCGGGTGGAGTTGGGCGAGCCGGAGTTCCTCGAGGCACGGCACAGTCACGAGATCGACGAATATCCCAACAGTCACGTCGGTGCGCAGAAGACCCAAACGCTCAGTCGTACCCGGGGCGGGGGACTGACGGTCAACGAAGGCACCTCCTTCGACGATTCGTCGGCGAACCTGTCGGCGACGTTCACGGACGCGGGTGCCGCCACCACGACGAGCTCCCGGGTCGAGGCGAAACGGACAGTCGACTACCGCAACACGGCAACCAACGTCAACCGGCCGACCGCGAGTCTCGCCTTCCCCACCAAGGTCATCCTCTCGGTGGAGGAGGACGGCAAGGTCGTGCACTCGGTCTCCGCACCGGGTGGAACCGTGGTGGCCAGTGTGCCGTGGAGTCTCACCGTGCCGTCGCGGCGTGCCGACGGCGCGATCGGAGAGTCACTGCGGGAACTACGCCCGGACGCGCCAGAGCTGGACAAGCCGCTGACCCTGCCGCCCAACGCGACGATCGTCGACGTGGGTGGTGTGGCCGCGATCCGGCACGCCGGCACCAGGTCGGTGGCAGCCCTGGAAGGCGAACCGCACCGAGCAGGGCGAACGCCCCTGACCCGGACCGGCAACGTCGCCGCGGAGGTGCAGACCAACGCGCTCAGCGGGCCGATGCTGCGCTCGTTCTTCGCCCAGATCACCGGGCCTACCGGGCTGCCATTGCCGCAACTGACGGAGAACTTCGTGACCGGTGGCGCCACCGCCCGGACCACCGTGCGGGCGCAGATCGATGTCGGCGGCGCCGTGCTCGTGTCCGTCAGCAACGACCACCGGTACGACGTCGGCCAACGCGTCGGACGCACCGTTGCGCTGGGTGGCAGCCTGAACGACACGCACACCTCGGGGTTGGGTGTCGGGCCAGCCCTGACCGCCGGGGATCCCGGTGCGCCGGACTTCACCTCCGGTGCGCTCGGCACCGACCGGATGTGGGCGGAGAACCAGGTCGACGGGCAGACCACCACCATCGACCAGCCACAACGCACGCTGGTGAAGCCGCTGTATCGACGTACCTTCGTCTTCCGGTTTCCGGTGGACTGGGAGTTCACCACGACCGGCACGCGCGCGACGATGAGCGGCCTGGCTGCCGGGCTCGCCGGGAAGGGGCCGTTGCCGGAGAACATGACCGAACTTCGTGTGGAGAAGGGAGTCTGGATCCGGCTCACCGAGGACCAGGCCCGCGCGGCCGGCTTGATCACGGACGACACCTTCCCCGCTGCGGTGGCGAAGGAGTGGGATGCCGTGGCCGATGCCCGTGCCCCGTGGACCCGCAGTGATCAGACATTCCGCGCTCGGCGTGACGACGTGAGTGCCGCCGAGGCTTCCCTCTCGGCGGCGCGCAGATCCGTTGCCGAGGCGGAGGCCAAGCTCTCCGAGGACCCCCAGGACGTGCAGCGGATCGCGGCGCTCACCGCTGCCCAGAACGCCGAGGACGAAGCGGTACGGGTGGCCACCGCCGCCACCGTGGCCCTGAACGAGGCACGTAGCGCGGCGGAGGCGGCTGCCGCGAGGTACCGCGAGCTGCGCGCCTCGGCGACCGCCATGACCGCCAGGTACCGCACCCCTGCGGCCCGGCGCGTCGATGAGCCGTCGCGTCCACCCGGACCCGAGACTCCGCCGAGCGGACCGGTCGACCAGTTGTCCACAATCGTCGAAGTCGAGGAAGAGGCCGACGATACGGGAGAAGCGATCGATCGGGCGCTGGCCTCCAGCCGACGTGCGGAGTTCGACCCGGAGCACGACGTCGCTGACGCGGACGAATGGCTAGCGCGGTGGCGGTCAATCCCCGACGCACCCGGCACGGGTGTCTCGGTTGGTGGTCCGATCGACGGTCCGGCGGATGACATCGTGCTCAAGGCGCTGGGCATGACCTTGAGCGGCAACTCGGAGGACGCCGAGCGGCTCCTTCGGACGGTCCACGGCCTGGCCGACGAGAGAGCCAAGCTGGCGTGGATCGACCGACTTGCGTCGATTGAAGAAGAGGTCGGCACCGACCATGCCGATCAAATCAATGATCTACGCGCGGTGCTCGCCGACTGCCGCCTGTAGCCGCCTGGGTGCAGGTGACGAATCTTGCAGTGAATGGGGCCATGCCACACCCGGATGGCGAAGCCCCACTGTTGTGGGGGTGTTGAGGCGGTGCCTGCGTTTCAGAATTCGGATGAGCTGGCGGAGTTCTTCGAGTGGTTTTATGGTGAGGAGCTTCCGGGCTTGTGGCCGGAGAAGTTTGCTGCTCTGGGGCAGGCTTTGCATCAGGTCGCGGATTCTCTGAACGACGCGGGCATCGACTTTCTTGCTGGTGCGAAGATGATCCGTGCTGGGATGATGGGTCGGGCCGAGGAGGCGTTCGTCGAGTCGGCTGAGGGTGTGGCGGACTCGCTGGAGAAGGCCCCGGAGTTCGTGCGGCTGATGGCGCGGATGATGACGCAGTTCGCGGCGACGTTTCAGTACGTGATTATCACGGTGGTAGCGATCACGGCGTTGTTGTTGTTCGAGTTGATTCTCGCGTTGAAGTTGTTGTGGATCAATCCTGCGCTCTTGATGGAGTGGTTGGCGAAGGCGCCAGCGATCCGGGCGGGTTTTTTCCAGCTGTTCGTGCAGCTCGTGAAGCATGCGGGCCTGACGGCGGCGTTCAACATCCTGTATGAGTTGTTGGTTGATGTGACGGCGCAGTTGGTGAACCGGGGTAAGGGGTATCAGCGGGGGTGGGACCACAAGAGCACCGGTGACGCGGTGAAGTCGGGCGGGCTGGAGAGCCTGGTCGGCATGGGCTTCAGTGGAGGGAAGGGGCTTGTTCGTCAGGCGGGCATCGGGCCCAAGAGCGGCGCGAAGGGTGCGCCGCCGCCCAGTCAGGGTGGCAAGGCGGCGATAGCCGGCGCGGGGCTCGCGGGTAACGCGGGTGAGGAGCTCGCGACCGAGGTGATCGTCGGTCTGGCCATGACCGGCACCGTCGACACTGGGATCCTGGCGCCGACGGTGGTGTCATCGGCGTTGCAGGGCATGACGTTCGGCGGGATCGGCGCCGCCAGAGACGCCCTCAGCGGTGGCGGGAAGGACGCCGTCACCAGTGGTGGGAAGAAGGACGACACGACAGCGCCGCCGGTCGACCACCCGGATCCGATCGCGGACACAGATCCGGTGCCGGGGCAATCCGCGGCGGGTGCCACGACGCGGCCCGTTGACGGGGTGGCCCCTCCGCCGGTGACGTCCGTGGCTCTTGCTGATTCGCCATCGGGGCACGCGGAGGGCGGTCCACGGCAGGTGCCGCAGTCTTCGCTGGCCGGTCCGGGGGTGCCTTCTGTCGGGTCGGGTGCCACCACGGCGGTCCTACCCGGTGGTGATGGGCTCCCGGGCAGCCCGGGTGTCGTCTCGCCAAGCGGCCTGAGCCTGTGGCCGGACGGCCCAGCAGCAGGCACCGGCGCCCTGTCCACCGTCGGTGGTCCGCCCACGGTTTCTGGCACGTGGGGGCTGGGGTCCGGATCGGTCACGGGCCCGACGCTGTCCCCGGCCGATCCACAATCGAGCCCGCAGGTGAGTCACGGGTTGACTGGGACGCCGTCGTCGCTGATGCCGACGCCGGGTTTGGGGGCCGGCCCGGCGCCGCTCTCCGGCACGCCCGGCGCGTACGCGGTGTCAGGCGACGTCTTGGACAGTCGACTCGGCCCGGTGGTGGCGGAAGCTTCGCCCGCAACCAACCCGACCTCGGCGGCATCGTCGCCTCCAGCGGTGTCCAGCCCGACCTCACCTGCCGCCGTCTCCACCACCGTCTCGGGGTCCGATCCAAGAATCGAGACGGGTGAACCAGTGATGACTTCGCCCCCGGTTCAGTTCGGGACGGTCAGCGAGGTGGTGACCATCGAGGATTCCGCAGTCCGATCGGGTCCGGCAGCAGCACAGGTGCTCGGTGGAGGTGGTGCGCGTCTCCCGCGAGCACGACGTGGCGCGGCCCATGAAGTGACCGAGGTGATGCCGCCGGGGGGCGATCGACTGACGGACCTCGTCGCGGTGCCGCTGCGGCCGGAGATCCTGCCGGACGTACGCGACCTCCTGCCCCACGCCGAGACGCTGCCCGCCGTCGGGCCGGAGGAGTTGGCGGTCGCCGTGGAACCACCGACACCCCCTCGACCCGCTGTTGAGCCGGTGCTGCGGGAGTGGCTGGCAATCGCCGACTGGCACCGGTCGGCTGCCTACTTTGCCGACCATCACGCCGAGCTGCACACACCGGAGGCGACGGCAATGCTCGACCACATCCGGGCAGACGAGCCGGACAACCGTCGAGCCGACATCCTCGCCGCCCTGATCGACCCGGAATTCGCCGGTGGGGGCGCGATCGGGTACGACTATCTGACCGGGCGTCCCAACGGGCTCCCGGGATTGTTCCGAGTGCTGAAGGAGCGGCCGAGCCTGCTGCCGCCCGTGACGCGACTCGTCGAGGCGTCAGCCGCGGCTGGGGCGGAGCGTGATTACCACGCGGTGCTGTTGCGGGCAGCGGACCTGGTGGTCGCCGGGCACCCGGAACAGGCACAGGCCCTGGTGGTCGGCATCCGCCGCACCGTCTCCGGTGGTCAGCGGGTCTTGTGGGTCGACCGCTACCGGACGTTGGGCAAGGCTCTGCCCGAGCACTCCAAGGAGTTCGACGACCTGCGCATGGAGATCATCAACTGCGGCGATACCCGTACTCCGGTGACATGAGGTGGGGAGGTATGCGGCTGTCCATCACCCACGGTCGCCCTTCTTGGGCCAGGTGGCCAGCGCCGCCAAGACCGCGCACGGAGCTAGGCAACCCAGCAGACCGCAGAGCGACAGGGGGACTGCCCAGAAGATTCCCTCCACCATGAGGACGATAGGCGCTCACTTGCAGTGGCCGGAGGTCAGGACGCCGGTGCCGGACCAGTCTCAGGACGTGGGGCTATGCGTCCGGCTTGATCGTCGTCCGGGCTGGTGTTCAGGCTTGCGGCGATCTGGATCGGCAGCGGATAGACACGTTCGATAGGTAGGTGCGCTGCCGGGGCCCGGCTGCTCCACTGAAATTTCCGCGCGCTCACGCCAGCGGCAGCCGAAACGAGCCCTGCGGCTGCGTCCGAGACTGCGGTGGGTCGGGTGCGCTCATGCCTGACGGTGTCGGCGGTACTGTGGGGCGAGTTGGCCGAACTCGATCCCGTTCTCGTCCAAGGCGTTGTAGAGAGTCAGCCAGTCGTCCGCGAACCGTAGGCCAAGGGCGACACTACCGTCCGCCAGGTCGCCGCCGGCCGCCCATTCGAGTAGCTCCACCGCCGCGAGTCGCTGCCCGCATCGGGCCGCCAACACGGCGGGAACGTCGTCGCGCCAGACCAGCTCGAAGTCGTTTGATGTTGGCCACGACGGCGCCCTGGTCACGTCTATCGAATTCCACGTGATCGACAGATCATCGAACTTCTGGTGGTTGATCTCCAGGCGCTCCCCGCCGAAATCGAGCACCATTGGACAGTCAGCAAACCACGAGTCGTCCTCGGTATGCCACACGACCCACGTACCGGTCAGCCGGCGGCCGACGAGCCCACGCAGCCGGTGGCCGTGACGGTTGGCGACCTCATTGACTCCGTTGAGCCAACGTGGCTGATACCCAGTGATCCCGAAGTCGAACGCCACCCCAGGGATTGTGCCTGACGCCCACGGCTCCGGCGCGTCGATCAGCGCGGGAAAGCGCGCGGGATGCGGGCGCTGAGCAGCTCGTCCGCCTGCCGATGGTGTTCTCAGTGCCAGGTGCACCTGCACGCCGGCCCGCCACAAGACGAACGCCAAGGGTGGGCTGGCAGCGCGGCAGGGGTCGTCACCGCTCAATGATGACCGGGTGGCGTCTGACACCATTGCCCCGTGCGGCGATATCAGGCCGAGCTACCGACGTCTGTGCTGGCGGGCGCCGACGTGGCGCTCGTCGGTCTGTTCTCGGCGAAGGACAGGGAATTTCTCGCAAAGCTCGACGTCCTGGCGGACGCCGTGGAAAGCCACGGCGGGCGGGTAGTGAGCCGGCATGTCCAGCGGCGGGGTGTCTCGCACGGCGGTGCGGCCAGAATGGCGGTGTCTTTCTCGCGGCGGACACTGCTCAGCCCTGGCAAGGCGGGCGAGATCGCGCAGGCGTGCCGAGCGGCAGATGTCGGTGTTGCGGTGTTCGTAAACCCGCTCACGGACCATCAACGAGCAGTCCTCGGCAGACTGTTCGGGTGCATCGTGATCAGCGGCGAGGATTTTCCAGTCCCCGGTCGGTGAGCGCCCGTACGCGTGCCGGGGAGCGCTTCCCGGGAAAGGAGGACGACACAATGCGTACGCGGGCCAAGGACCAGGAGGCGGCCGAGGCGGCCGTCGCGCACCTGTTGACGGAGTCCCTCCTGATGATTCGTTACCTGGCAGCGTCTGATGGGGACCGGCCGGTGCCGGACAACCGCCACCAGGAGCAGGTGCGCACTCTCGCCGACCTGTGCCATAACCTTCCCGCCTGGCTCGATCCGACTATCGCTGGCTGATGAGTGACTGACGGGTGAGACGCGCACTGCCTGTCACCATGCCGTCTCCGAGCATCGGGGTCGTGAGTGCACCACGTCGCAGACCTGATCTCCCGAGCGCTCGCCCGAGTGATGAGTTCTCGGGCCGGCACCCGTCATACCTACGGATGGGGTTCGACGAGAGAGAAGGATGACGTGATGAGTGCGGACACGCGGCTGAAGGAGCTGGGCGTGAGCGGTCTGGGCGAGGTCGACGAGCCGGCGTTCTCGGGGTTGGCGCAGCGGCACCGGCGGGAGCTGCACGTGCACTGCTACCGGATGCTCGGGTCGTTTGAGGACGCCGAGGACACCGTGCAGGAGACGTTCCTGCGTGCCTGGCGGCGGCGGGAGACCTTCGAGGGACGCTCGACGTTCCGGGCCTGGCTGTACCGGATCGCCACCAACGCCTGCCTGGACCTGCTCGCCAAGCGCCGCCCGGAGCCCGCGACCGGCGGTGAGGTGCGGTGGCTGCAGCCCTACCCGGACCGGCTGCTCGACGAGCTGCCCGCCGGCGGTGCGGACGAGCCGGAGGCCGTCGCCGTCGCGCGGGAGACGATCGAGCTGGCGTACCTGATCGCAGTTCAGCACCTCGCGCCACGTCCGCGGGCGGCGCTGATCCTGCGCGACGTGCTCGACTGGCCGGCGAAGGACGTCGCGGAGCTTCTCGGGGACTCCGTCAACTCGGTGAACAGCGCGCTGCAGCGGGCCCGCGCCGGCATGCGGGAACACCTGCCCGCCGAGCGGCAGGACTGGACCGGCGGTGCGGAGGACGCCGGGACGCGCGAGTTGGTACGCCGCTTCACCGAGGCGAGCGTGGCCAAGGACGTCGACCGGCTGGCCGCTCTGCTGCGGGACGACGTCCGCTGCTCGATGCCGCCCACCCCCGGCCTGCACGTCGGCCGCGACGTGGTGGTGAGCGGCTGGGTCGAGGATGGCTTCGCGGACCTGGGGCGCCTGCGGGCCGTACCCACCTCGGTGAACCGGCAGCCGGCCGTTGCCTTCTACCTCTGGCGGGAGCAGGAGGACGCGTACCTGCCGTTGACGATCGACGTCCTGCGCATCACTGGCGGAGCGATCACCGAGATAGTCACGTTCCACGACGACCAGTTCCCGCGGCTCGGGCTGCCGGAGCGCCTGCCGGCGAACGGCGCCGAGTAGTTCCGGTGTGGACGCCCGGGCAGTGGAGCCCGATCGGCGAGGTCCAGGAACCCCTGCCGGCCCGAGCACCCAGCGGGCGGGAGCGGGTAACCCCGACTCCCGCCCGGGGCAAGTGGGTCAGCACATCCGGATGTACCAGACCGGCGAGAAGTCCACGGCCTCCCAGGCAACGCCAGAGCTGAAGCCGCGGATCGGGTTGCGGTTCTGGTCCATGATGTCGGCCCAGGCACCCCAGGTCTGGTTGTTGTAGATGGAACCCCAGCCGTTCCAGTTGGTAAGCGTGTACCACCGACACTGGTACAGCACGAACATGCGTCCGCCGAAGAAGGTGTCGGTGTAGACGCAGACCGCGGTGTACGGGCAGGGGCCGACAGCCTGGGACGAGACGCCGACGATGCCGGCGTTCGGATTGTCGGCCGCAATCGCGTTGGTCGGGTTGGCCGACTGCGCCGTGACGCCAGCCACCGGTTGATCGGCCGGGCCCGCAGTGGCGGCAGACGGCACTGCGAGCGTGGCGATGAGGGCCGCGAAGGCCGCGATCAGGAGCAAACGTAGCTTCATGCATCCACAGTGCCCGATGGATTCGATGGCGGAAAGTGATTTAACGGTGACGGAGAGCACCCCCTGCCGCCAGGGCGTAAACAGGCCAAACCCAGCGCGGTACGTGGTTGTCAGGCTCCGAATCGTCGGCCTCGGGCCGAGTAGGAGCGCAGCGCGCGAAGGAAGTCGACCTTCCGGAAGCCGGGCCAGTACACGTCGCAGAAATGCAACTCGGAGTAGGGCGGCCTGCCAGAGTAGGAACCCGGACATGCGGTGTTCTCCGCTCGTGCGGATGACCAGATCAGGGTCGGGCTGACCGTCGGTGTACAGGTGCGCCGCAAGATCGTCGGCGGTCAGTCGCTGCGCGATGTCGTCGAGGGTGGCGCCCGCGTGCGCCTCCTGCTCCAAGAGGGAACGAACTGCGCTGACGATCTCTTCGTGGCCGTCGTAGCCGATGGCGATGGTGAGGTGGAAGTCAGCGCCGCGTTCGTGCGGGGCGTCCGTCGCGAGTTTCAGGGCGTGGCGTGTCGAGTCGGGTAGGACGTCCGCGCGGCCGGCCAGGTGAAGCTGCCACGGGTTGGTCGGCCGCAGGAGCGGCTCCGCGACCACCTCCTCGATCATCTCCATCAGGTTCGCTACCTCTTCGGATGCCCGCTTGCGCATGTTGTCGACGGAGGCGACGAAGAGGGTGACGTGATGGATGTCCATCTCGGCGCACCAGCCGAGCACCTCATGGATGTGCTCCGCGCCGTATCGGTGGCCCACCCGGGGGTCGTCGAAGCCGGCCTGCCTCGCCCACCGGCGGTTCCCGTCCATCACCATCGCTACGTGCCGTGGCAGCGACTTGCCAGTGAGTTGGGCGCGAAGGCGGTGGGCGTAGAACCGGTAGGCGGCACGGCGTAAGGGCTGCATCATGATCCAGGTTGCTCGTGGACCTCGACACCGTCGCGTTAGGCGGAGTGGCTGTTCGTTAACCCGCGCTGCCGCGTCGATCATGGAGTTGTGGTGGGTGACAAAGTGCCTGCCTGATACCAAAGCAGGCACCACAACTCCATGATCGGCGAGGTCGGGCTGCGTCCTTTTCGCGATCTTGCTTTTTCTGTCGCGACATACGGGGCATTCGGCGCATTTCGGCGACCGAAACTGCAAGATCGGCGCGGGCCGGGGGTGATCCACTCGGCTTCACGGAAATCGGGGTGTCCGGGACGGTGCAACACCGCGACTTCACGGAAGCCGAGTGGATCATGGAGGGCCCTGGCTCAGGAGCGCGTGACGAACGCCGGTTCGTCGCGGCCGACGGGCGCTGGTATGGCACGTCTGGCCTGCGGCTTTCCAGCGCCAGATCGGCTGCGTGACATGATTGCGCCATGGGGAAACAGCAGGACGTCGGCGCGGCCGACCGACACAGCGAGTCCAGCACCACCGCCCACCGTCCGATTGGTGGCAGCGCTGACGCGCGGCTCGACCTCGCACAGGACCCCACAACGCCACAAATGACGCTTATCGACCTGGCTTCCGACCCGTCGCCAGTGGTCCGCAAGGCGGTGGCCACTCGGTCCGACGCACCCGCGCAGGCGCTACGACCGCTCACCAGGGACCACGATCGTCAGGTCCGGGAGGCCGTGGCCCGGAACCCGTCGACCTCGGCCGCCAACCTCATGCGTCTGGTCAAGGACGCCGACCGGTGGGTTCGCTGGGCGGTCGCCAGCAACCCGGCCTGTGACGAGCCGATCCGTCGAGTGATGGCGGACGCCTCGGACAAGGAGCTTCGCGGTCTGCTCGCGGAGAGTCGGGAGCTGGAGCCGGAGCTGGCCGCCAAGCTGATCAACGACGTCTCACCCGAGGTACGCGAACGACTCGGCACCCACACCCACGACCCCGACGTGATCACCGCCCTGCTGGCCGATCGCACCGCACGCGTCCGCAAGGGGGTTGCCCGCAACCCGCGGACCACCGCCGAGCAGCGCAGCGCGCTCGCCGCGGACCCGGTGGTCGACGTCCGCGCCGCGCTGGTCCGTGCCGTCGAGCTGGACGAGACCGATCTGGTGCGCCTGGCCGACGACCGCGCCGTGCAGGTCCGGCTGGCGATGGCGACCTCCGAGGTCGTTCCGGCGCACATCCGGCAGACGCTGACGCGCGACGCCGACGAGATGGTCGCCAGCGCGGCCAGGGACTTCCGCCCGGGGTCCGGCAACGCCTCGGCGGTGCGGGCACCCCGCATCGCGCACCGGCCGTCCGGTGCGGGGCGGCCGGGCGGCGCCGCGCAGTAGGCCGAACATCTTCACATTCGCCTGACCGACTGCCGCGCGCACCGGGGCCTGATCATTTCCATTCACGTATTGATGTGATCAGGTTTAGATCCCCCGACGGTAGGAACGAAAGGCACCCCGTGAAGATCGTCGCAGCGGACATCATCGTGTCCAGCCCCGACCGGAACTTCGTCACCCTGAAGATCACCACCGATGAGGGCATCACCGGTCTGGGCGACGCCACGCTCAACGGCCGTGAGCTCTCCGTCGCCTCGTACCTGCGCGACCACGTCGCTCCGCTGCTGCTGGGGCGGGACGCGCACCGGATCGAGGACACCTGGCAGTTCCTGTACCGCTCGGCGTACTGGCGGCGGGGCCCGGTCACCATGGCGGCCATCGCCGCGGTGGACGTCGCGCTTTGGGACATCAAGGCCAAGGCCGCCGGCATGCCGCTGTACCAACTGCTGGGCGGCGCGTCCCGCACCGGCATCATGGCGTACGGGCACGCGTCCGGGCGGGACATCCCCGAGCTGTTCGACTCGATCCGTCGCCACCTCGACGAGGGCTTCCGGTCGATCCGGGTACAGACCTCGGTGCCGGGGATCAACGCCGTGTACGGCGTGGCCGCGCAGCCCAGCGCCACCGGGCAGCGCTACGACTACGAACCCGCGCAGCGCACTCCGCTGCCCGCCGAGGAGGACTGGGACACCCGTGCGTACCTGCGCCACCTGCCGTCGGTCTTCGAGGCGGTGCGCAGCGAGTTCGGCCCGGAGTTGCCGCTGTTGCACGACGGTCACCACCGGATGACCCCGATCCAGGCCGCCAAGCTCGGCAAGGCCCTCGAACCGTACGACCTGTTCTGGCTGGAGGACTGCACGCCGGCCGAGAATCAGGAGGCGTTGCGGCTGGTCCGCCAGCACACCACCACCCCGCTGGCCATCGGCGAGGTCTTCAACACGGTCTGGGACTACCAGACTCTGATCCGGGAGCAGTTGATCGACTACGTGCGGTCCGCAGTCACCCACACCGGTGGCATCACCGCCATGCGCAAGCTGCTCGACTTCGCCGCGCAGTACCAGATCAAGTCCGGTATCCACGGCCCCACCGACATCTCCCCGGTGGGTATGGCCGCGGCCCTGCACCTGGACCTGGCCATCCACAACTTCGGGATCCAGGAGTACATGAAGCACACCCCGCTGGCCAACGAGGTGTTCCGGCAGTCGTTCACCTTCACCGACGGCTACCTGCACCCGGGTGACCAACCAGGACTCGGGGTGGAGCTCGACGAGGAGGCGGCGGCCCGGTTCCCGTACGAGCCGGCGTACCTGCCCTTCAATCGGCTCAAGGACGGCACCGTGCACGACTGGTGAGCGGCATGTGTTAGGTTAGCCTGCCCTAATCAGTGGAGTCGACGCCATGCCCTCATCGATCCGAGCATGACAGTCGCCGAGATCACCGGTGGTGTGGTGCTCCGTCGCGCGCTGCGTCGACAGCGTGCCCGCGTGGCGGCAGGCATCGCGCTGCTCTGCACCCACCAGGCCGCCGAAGCCCTCGTCCCGGTCGCCATCGGCGTGGTCATCGACCGTGCGGTGGCCACTGGGGACATCCGCGCCCTGCTGCTCTCGTTGGCTGGCCTGGCCGCCCTGTTCACCGTTCTCGCCTTCGCCTACCGGGCCGGTGCCCGACTGGCGTTCGCCGCCGTCGAACACGAGGCGCACGCCACGCGGGTCGAGATCGTTCGCAGCGCCCTCGACCCGCGTGGACGCCGCTCGGGCATGCGCGACGGCGAACTGCTCTCCGTGACGGCCTCCGACGCCGAGCTGTCCGCGCTCGTCGTACGGGTCGCCGGACTCACCGCCGCAGCGTTCACCGCCATCGTGGTCGCGGCCGTCGCGCTGCTCGTCGTCGACGTCCCGCTCGGCCTCGGGGTGCTCATCGGCGTACCTCTGCTGGTCGTCGCCCTGCAGCGGATGGCGCCGCTGCTCACCCGGCGCAGCACGTCGCAGCAGGAGGCCCTCGCGACCACGACCGCCCTCGCCGTCGACCTCGTCACCGGCCTGCGCGTGTTGCGTGGCATTGGCGCACAGGACCACGCCGCCCGCAGGTACGCAGGGGCCAGCCGCCACGCGCTCGACGTCACCCTGCGCGCCGCCACCACCAAGGGCCTGCACCTCGGGCTCACCACCACGGTCAACGGACTCTTCCTCGCGACCGTCGCCGGAGTCGCCGGCTGGCTCGCGCTGCAGGGCCGGCTCACCATCGGCGAACTCGTCGCCGTGGTCGGGCTGGCCCAGTTCATCGCCGAGCCGGTGCAGACGCTCGGGTACTGCGTCCAGATGTTCGCCATGGCCCGAGCCTCCGCGGGGCGGGTCGCCCGGGTCCTCGGTGCCGCGCCGGCCGTCCAGCCGGGTGATGCCGGGATGCCCGCCCCGAGCCCGTCCCGGCTCGCCCTCGACGGAGTCTCCTACGCGGGCCTCGACGACGTCAGTCTGCGCGTGGGCGCCGGTGAACTGCTGGGCGTGCTCGCCTACGACCCGAGCGAGGCCGAGGCGCTCGTCGCGTTGCTGGCCGGCCGGGTCTCCCGCGCGGACTACCGGGGGACGCTGGCCGTCGACGGCGTGCCCGCCGACGAACTGCACATCGACGCCGCGCGCGCCGTGGTCCTGGTCGAGCAGCATGACGTGGCGCTGTTCGAGGGGACGCTACGCGCCAATCTCAGCGCCGGCGCCTCCGTCGACGACGACGTCCTGCGTGCCGCCGTGCGCGCTGCCGCCGCCGACGACGTGCTCGCCGCGCACCCACACGGGTTCGACCGGATGCTCACCGAGCGCGGGGCGAACCTGTCCGGTGGGCAGCGGCAGCGGATCGGCTTGGCGCGGGCGCTCGTCGCCGACCCGCCGGTGCTGGTGCTGCACAACCCCACCACGGCGGTCGACGCGGTGACCGAGGGGTTGCTCGCTGCGGGGCTGGCCGCGACTCGCGGGGCGGGAACCCGCGGCACCGTTGTGATCACCACCAGCCCGGCCCTGCTGCGGGTCACGCACCGGGTCGTGGTGATCGACCGAGGGCGGGTCGTCGCCGAGGGCCCGCACGAGCGGTTGCTCGCCAGCGACACCCGCTACCGGGAGGAGACCCTGCGATGACGTCCGAGCCGAGCACTCGGCAGCTGCTGCCGACCGCCACCGGCCGACAGACCTGGGCCGCCCTCCGTACTGAGCTGGCCCACCTGCCGGGCCTCAGCGCCGTCGCCGGCACGTTGCTGATCGCCGCCGCCGCGACCGGGCTCGTCGCCCCCTGGGTGCTCGGTCGCCTCGTCGACGACGTCATCGCCGGGACCGACACGCCGCAGGTCGTGACCTGGGCCGGCGTGATCGCGGGCGCTGCCGTGCTCGCCGGACTCCTCACCGCGGCCGGAGCGGCGATCGCCGCGCGCCTCGGCGAAACCGTGCTGGCCCGCCTGCGGGAACGGGTCCTCGACCGCGCCCTGCACCTGCCGTCGGCCACCCTGGAGCGGGCCGGGACCGGGGACCTGGTGGCCCGCGCCGGCGACGACGTGGCAGTCGTGACGAACGTGATCGCCACCAGCGGCCCGGCCTTCCTGGGCGCGCTGCTCTCCATCGTGCTGACCGCGGCGGGGCTCTTCGCCCTCGACTGGCGGCTCGGCATCGCCGGGCTGGCCGCCGCCCCGGCGTACGCGGTGGCGCTGCGTTGGTACCTCAAGCGGTCGGTGCCGTACTACGCCCGGGAGCGGGTGGCGACGGGTGAGCGCGCGCAGGCGACGGCCGAGGCGCTGCGGGGTGCGGCGACCGTGCGCGCGTACCGGATGGAGGACGCCCACGTCGCGCGGATCGCGGATCGCTCCGGCGTCGCCCGTGACCTGTCGTTGGAGATCTTCGGTCTCTACACGCGGTTCGGGCTGCGCATCAACCGCTCGGAGTTCGTGGGGCTCGCCGCCGTGCTGCTCGCCGGCTTCCTGCTGGTCCGTGGCGACCTGGCCAGCGTCGGTGCCGCCACCACGGCCGCGCTCTACTTCCACCGCCTCTTCAACCCCATCGGTCTGCTGCTGTTCGAGTCGGACTCGGTGTTGCAGGCCGGGGCCAGCCTCGCCCGACTCGTCGGGGTCACCACGCTGCCGGACACCACGACCCCGGCCGGCGCCGAGCCCGCCCGCCCCGATCGGGTCCCGGCGGCCCTGGAGGTGACCGTCGCGCAGCACCGCTATGACGACGGGCCGATCGTGCTGCGCGACATCACCCTGCGCCTCGCACCCGGGGAGCGCGTCGCCCTCGTCGGCGCGAGCGGCGCGGGCAAGAGCACGCTCGCCGGCATCATCGCCGGCATCATCGCGCCTACCCACGGTGCGGTGACCCTGCGCGGCGTGCCGCTGGCCCAGCTCGACGAGCACCGCCTCCGTCGTGAGATCGCCCTGATCAGCCAGGAGGTGCACGTCTTCGCCGGGCCACTCGCCGACGACCTGCGCTTGGCCAACCCGGACGCCACCGACGCCGAGATCGGCGCCGCCCTCGACCTCGTCGGCGCGACCGAATGGGTGCGGACCCTGCCGGACGGTCTCGCCACGGCCGTCGGGGAGGGTGGGCGACAGCTCACCTCGGCCCAGGCCCAGCAACTCGCGCTGGCCCGCCTCGTCCTCGCCGATCCTGCCGTCGCGGTCCTCGACGAGGCCACCGCCGAGGCGGGCAGCGCGGGCGCGCGGGACCTCGACCGTGCCGCCGTGGCGGCCACCGAGGGCCGTGCCACGCTGGTCGTCGCCCACCGACTCAGCCAGGCGGCCACCGCGGACCGCATCGTCGTCCTGGACCAGGGGCGGGTCGCCGAACACGGCACGCACGCCGAGCTGCTCAGCGCCGGCGGCGGGTACAGCCAGCTGTGGCGTTCGTGGAGCGTGCCCGACCTCGTGGTCCCGCGAAAACGCGAGAGCGCGGACCAGCCGGTCGCGAGCTGAGCGGTCCCGGTTCCCGCCACCTCGACCATCCGCGAGATCACTCGAACGTGCGAACCCCGGGAACTTTTCCGGCCCGGCCGGCGACAACCAGAGTGCGCGGCCGACCGGCGGCGCACCGACGACGGCATCTCGGCATGAAGGAGCCCCCGTGGCACACAGGACGGTGGTCTGTGCGGAACGGCGTCGCTGACGACGACCAGGTGACCCGGTGGGCGCGGGAGGCAGGCCAGGGTGACCGGCAGGCCGCCACGGCGTTCATCCGAGCACTACAGGGCCAGGTCTGGCGGTTCCTGTCCCACCTGGCCGGGCCGGGGGAGGCCGACGACCTGACCCAGGAGACGTTCCTGCGGGCATATCGCAACCTGTCCGGCTTCGCCGGCCGCTCGTCGGCCCGCACCTGGGTGTTCACGATCGCCCGGCGCGTCGCCGTGGACCACGTCCGGACGGCGGTGGCCCGGCCGAGGATGGCGGCGGTGCCGGACTGGCAGGCGGCGGCCGAGGCGGCCGGTGCGATCACGGCCGGCGCCGACGAGGGCGTGACCCTGCACCAGCTCATCGCCGGCCTGACCCAGGAGCGCCGCGAGGCGTTCGTCGCCACCCAGGTGCTCGGCCTGTCCTACGCCGAGGCGGCGGAGGTCTGCCAGTGCCCGGTCGGCACGATCCGCTCCCGGGTCGCCCGAGCACGCGAGGACCTCGTCGCCGCCTGGCAGGCCGACACCGAGGCAGGCCACGAGCGACGCACCGGCTGAGGGCGACCCGAAGGCTGCGATGGCACCCCCGATCGATCAACGGCATGGACGGGCCGCGCCGCGCTTCCTAAGATCACGCTGGTGAACACCGGACCTCTCAACGTCGCCGGCGTAGCTGGCCCGATCGTCGTCGCCACCAAGGCAGTCTGGGGCCACCCTGACGTCACCGTCGGCGGAGTACCAGCCCCCAGAACGGGCAAACGCTACGCGCTGCCCGCAGTGGGCGGCGGTGTCGTCCAGGCCACCGTGCGCACCGTGCTCGCCGACCCCTATCCGACCGTCGAGGTCAACGGTGTGCGGCACCGCACCGGCCCCGCCATGCCGATCTTCCTGCGCATCCTGGTGATGCTGCCGATCCTGCTGTTGACCGTCGGCGGCATCCTCGGCGGGCTGGTCGGGGCGTTGGGCATCGCGGGGAACCTCGCCGTTGCCCGCACCCGGATGGCGACCGCCGTCAAGGCGCTCGCCATGCTCGGCGTCGGTGTCGGCGCGGTCATCGTCTGGCTCGTCATCGCCGTCGCGCTGAACGCAGCGTTCAGCTAGACCCTGCAGCACTCCACCCCCTGGTTACGGTCAGCGCCACCGGTCGTGGAGGACCGGTGGCGCTGACGTGATGTGGGCGTACCGGCCGTGCTAACCCAGCCGGGCCGCGATTATGCCCGGACGCAGCTCGTCGACTTTGCGGTGAGCGCCGCCACCGACGCGAGCCACGAGCGACGAACCGGCTGAGCGAAGCCCTCGCCACGGGCGCGCGGCGACGAGCGGCTCATCCCGGGTTGCCAGATGCGGCCCCAGCGAACGAGCTTGCGACGTTGACCTCGGCCACCTTTCCGACGGACGGCGACCCCGCCCGACCCAAGGCAAGGGGGTGCGGCAGGCGACCCAGATGCTCGCGAGCCAGAGCCGAGGGATCCCGATAATGGTCCCCCCGATCCCGCCCCGATGCCGGCAGGGGTGGATTCTCTACCTCTTGCAGGAGCGACGGGTTCGGCTCGTCCGTCGCGGAGACCGGCGGCCTCTCCGCCAGCTCGCCGTGGCCGGCGGGTGGCTGATGCCCATGGGCCGACGAACGCACCGATGCGTCAGACCGTCGCCGGGTCGGCGTGCTGTTCAACGCGCGACCCGACGAGGATGCAGAAGGCAGGCCGTACAACTCCGGCGTACGGGTGATCGACGGCCGGTCGCCAGGCGGTCGCTGTGGGGCCGGGTCGGTACCGCCCCCCGCAGCATGCAGGGCAGTCACCGTGGTCGACTTCCCGCCACTGTCGAGCACGAGCAGCTCGGTGCCCGGCCTGGCCAACGTCTCAGTCAGATTGCCGAGTTGGACCGGCTCATCGAAGCTGCCGCGCACCTGGGTGTCGACCGTGCGTACGACTGGTGTTCCAGTCCGGCTGTCGGAAACCAACCAGTAGACGTGGGGCCCAGCATCGGTCTGTTCGCTCACCAGAACCATGGCGTTCGGATTCTTCTCGAGAGCCAGCCGGAGGTCCTGAGACGATACCTCGTTGGCGGGTTGCAACGTGCCGCCCAATGCTGTGACGAGGCGCGGCAGTTCGGTTACGACAAGGAAGTTGTCCTCCGAGGAGTTCGTTGCAGGGCCATGCAGAACGAGGAACGCACTGGCGGCCCGGTTCAGGCCGTCGGGCGTCCGCGAGGCGCTCGGTGCCGTCGTCTGCGGCGGGGAGGGTGGCTCGACCGCCTTGATCCATGCCTCGAGCCGATCGATCTCCGTCGACCATTCGTGGCTTCTCGCCCTCATAGTGAGTGCCTGGGTGCGAGGGTCGACCACGTCGACCGGCGGCGCGTCGGGATATTGCTCGACGATCGGTGTCGAGTCGGTGGGGCTCCCGCTGGCCGGAACCTGGCTCAGTAAAGGTGGCAGTGCCGGCTCGGATTCGAGCACGGCGCCCGCAGCCAGGTCCGGTTTCGTCTCAGTCGCCGGAATCGACGTGGAACCCGGGGTGGCGATCCTGTTCAAGCGGGCAACCTGAGTGTCTAGCTCGCGCTTGCGTTCGAACCAAGTCTGCTGGGCTGCGAGGTAGTGGGCTGCATTCTTATGGCCCTCCGGGTTCTCCTCGAGCTCCTGCTGCGTCGGCCATTTCGGGGCGGGAACCGGGGCAGGAGCCGGGATACCGGGGGTTCTCCGTCGTCTCTGCACCTCCGGAACGAGCCGTTCGCGCTCTAGGTGGCGGCCGGCATCCTGCCACTCCTCGAACGCTTTCTCGAGAGCGAGGGCCGCAGAGTTGACCCTGTTCAGCTCGGCAGTCGCGTCAGGGTTGTCGTCTAGTCCGAGGATTCGGGCTGCGTCCGACAGGGCCATCCACACCTTCATTGACTCAGGGATCTCCACCGTGACCGCCGCGACCTTGGCCTCGCCGACCGTCTGCGGCACCTGCGCCACAACGAGAATCTCCTCCGAGACCCAGGTCAATGCGGCAGGCTCGGCGACCGTCGACAACGCGTGGGCATTGAAGCCGCCGTGCCACGCCCCGCCACCGTCTGCTGCCGGTGAGCCGGTCCAGTGGGCGGGCGAGCCACTGAGGTCGTAGGTATCGGATCGCTGCCCGTCGTTTCCGCCCCAGAAATCGGGGCGCTGAGCCGGGTTCCCCAGCGGTTCGCTAACGGGCTGAGGCTCGGATGCACTCCCGCCCGGAGTGGTGATCGGTCCGCCGGCGAGGAGGGACACCGCACCGGAGTTTGACGGGCCCATCGTAGCGCTGACGCCACTCAGGCGGGTCACGTAGCGGTGACCGTCGCGATACATCTGCGGCAGCGCCGACTCCAGGCGGACGGCTCGCACTCTGGTGTACAACGTCACCGTCGCGGACCCAGCGTCTCCGACCGGAATCTCGATCGAGCGGGTGGACAATCGTTGCCGGGAGAGACCCCACAGCATCGACGGTGAAACGGTGGTGGTGAGCTGATGTGCGGTGCGGCTGCCCAACCTGGTGACCTTGGCTGGGGCACCGGCTTGGCGCAATGCCATGACCGTCGCAGACTGGACCGGCCCGGCGCCGCGGTAGTTGATTACCTGATAGTGGTCCGGCATGCGTTGAACTGAGGTCGGCTGACCCCACTTGCCAGCCTGCCACTCATGTGCCTGCCGAGGGGTGGGCGCGACCGGCAAGGTCCTGACCGTCGGGTTGGCCGGACGATCAGGTGTCCGGGTAGGCAGGTGATTGGCGCGAAGTGACAACCAGAGTTCGTGGTCGATCCTTAGCGGCGCGCCGACCTCGTCTCCGTTGTGGAACGCCTGGGCCACGATCACCACTTGCTGACGTACCTGGGCCTCCGAGCCGGACTCCTCAATGATGTTCAGGTCGGAATCGGCGGCAGTGCTGAACTTGCCGGTGCTGCGCGACGTGCCATGGAACTGGCTCAGGTCGCCACCTGTGGAAACGGCGCCATCATGCCCGGTGCCCGCAGGTGCCACGTCCTCCATGTAGTAGGTGGTATGGGAGCGCTTGGTGGCGTCGGTCTTCGCGCTCACCCCTTGCATGTCCATCTCAAGGTTCTTCGTGCCGGCATGGACCCGGTGAACCTTCGGCTCGGTGATTGTGCCGCTGCCATCCACTGCGACGACCTGCAGAATGACCTGGACATGATCGGCCCCGGTCGTACCGGGGTAGCTGAGCAGGAACGAGTCGACGCCCTTACCGAGCATTGACCTGAGGTGGGGTGAGCTGGTGTGGGTCAGCACCACGGCCGTGTTTCGCAACCCGTTCTCGTCGTCGGCGATCAGTCGCCGGCCCTGGCTGAACGGAATCTTGGAGGGCATGCGGAGATCTCGCAGCCACCCGAGCACCTGACTGCCGAGCGCGGGCATGTTGAGGATCTGTCCGGCACCGACGTAATGCGGTGGAACAGGCAGCGAGACTGTCCCGTCTGCCGCTCGGCCGATCGTGGTCGGTGTGGGGGCGGCGAGGGGCGTCACCGCCGTGGCATCGAAGATCTGCGGCGGTTGGAGCGCTGGTTCACTTTCAATGTGCGTCGGTGGCCGCGCCTCATCGAGCACGCCACTGAACCGGGCCTCGTCGGCGTGGATCGTGCCGATCGCCGTGCCCCTGTCCACCATGCGAGTGGCCGAGTGGAGCTTGCTCGCACCGACCGCCTGCGGATTGACCATGACCGCCCGCACCACGAACCGCACCCGGGCCATCACCGGCACGGCCATGCCACGGTTCGTGTCCCAGGTGTCGTTGAGTTCGACGGCCCCGGTGAGCGAGACCGTCTTGGTGCGGCTGTGGCCGTACGTTCGCCGGTGCTGAAGCGCCCCGCTCATGGAGACCTTGTGGGCGACGATGTCGTCGCTCCAACCGAGACCCGCCCCTATGGTGAGCTGGGTTCCGGAACTCCGCGAGTCACTGACTGAGGCGATGCTGGTCACGCTGTTCTCACCACCATCGCTGAAAACGTCGTGAGGTCCGGTGCCGCCTTGGTCGGAAGTTGCTTGGATGAAGACGGTTGCGTAGATGTCCGGGATTCCGATGACCTCACCGAGGTTGGCCAGCACGAGAGGTTGGCCGGACATGGCCGGCAGCATGCTCGCCAGCCAGTTCGGCTTGCTGATCCGCGCGAGTGCCAAATACGAGTCGGAGCCGGGAGTGAGGACGCCGAGCCGCGTACCACGTTTGTTGGTGATGGGCATGGGGTCGGCGGCCGTCTGCTCCCAGGCGTCAGCGATCGCCTCGACAATCGCCGCTCTTACCTGCTCGCCTCCCTCGACGTAGGAGACATAGCTCCAGTTGGTCACCGCTTGCCCCTCGGGGATCAAGCCGAGCTGCATGGTGCCGGACTGTTGCTGATCGAGTTGGTGCGGAAGGACCGTGGGCTCGTCCAGCGTGACCTTGCGGGACAGTTCCTCCTGGCCGGCGGCGAATGTCCGGTCGCGGGCGACGCCGAAGATGAAATTGTGGGGGAATTCGATTCGCCCATCGCCCGCCGAGAGCGACACGGCGCCAGGGGTGCTGTTGTTCGCCCGGCGTGTCATATTTCGGATGCCCGCCGCATGATCGAGGGCGAAGAGTTCCACCGTGACTACGTGTTCGTCTCGGAATAGCTCTTGGACGCCGTGGTCCCAGCTCAGCCAGATCTCCTCTGCCCCGGCAGTCACGGTGTAGGTGCGCTGTCGCTGGAAGCGGCCTCGGACAGTCCCGGTCAACGCGCGCCCGCCGCGTAGGTTGAGATCCGCGCCGACGGTGGTGGAGACCGACTTGGTGATGCTCGACGAACTTGTGCTGGCTCGCCGTTGGCGTCGCGCGGTAGCCGGGCGCGACTTCGCGGGTTCGGGCCGATGTGCTGGCAGGGAGGCCGCTGAGCCCTCCTGAGCCAACGAACTGGACACCTCGTTCAGCTCCGACTCCCCCTCCGGCACCTCCTCGATGCTGGCGACGGACGGCTGCCTCGATGCCGGGTTGGTGGGTAGCGGATCAGGGCGGCGGCTCTCGTCGCGGGTGCCGAGGTGCTCCGGTCCGGTTGTCGGATTTGCCCGACGCGCCCGCATCACCACCGTCAGCACACGACGGCGCTCCCTGCCCGGCATCTCCAGGTTGAACGCCAACTCGCCAGCGGTGAGCGACAGGAAGTTGGCTCTGAGCGCGGTGGGTCCGGCCTCCAGGGTCAGGCTTTCCTGGTTGATCATCGCCATGGTGGCCCGCTGGATCTCCCGCTTTGCCTCCGCTCCACCCCAGTCCGGCAGGAGTTCGCGGTGCTTGACGTTCTGCGGCAGGTCGAGGACTCGGAGAATCTCCGTCGCGATCTTGTCTGAGAGCGCTTCGGCGCCAATAGGCTCGGTGTCGACCCGTAACCGGTCACCCTGCCACATATAGCTCGGCAGGTGCCGGGTCTCCTCCTTGGGCGCCAGGATATGTGCTCGATCCACCAGGACCTGATCGGGCCGGCCTTGCGAAGGGCCTGGTAGTTCGGCCATCGCGGCGCGGTAGGACCCTTCCGGTATCTCCTCAAGCACCTGCACCCGCACGACCTTCGATTGGGGTCGGGACGCCGGATGCTTCTTCACCATGAACCGCGACGGACTGTAGGACGCGGCCCGGGCGAGGGTCAGCTCATACGTTGTCCAGACCACGACGGTCGGGACGTCCCGCAGATCCTGGGCCACCCGGGTGTTGGCGGAGAGTGAGTGGGTCGTGCTCTCTGTTCTGGTATGCATGACGTTCGGTCCGCCGCTGAGTTTCAGGAACGGCACTCCGCCGCCCGCGCTCACCTGCCCCCGGATGCCGGTGGTGTTGCTGATGCTCTGACTCGATTCGGTACCGGAGATAGACTGCCGGCGGCTCCGAAGCGGGTGCTCGCTGCTCGGCTTACCCACCTCCTGCACCTCAACCGGACGCACTTTCTGCACCATCAGACCACTTACCGCGCGGGGCTGGCCCATCCGGGCATCGCCGTGCTGCACCGATGGTGCCCGGGTGCCCGTGAACAAACTCCGGATCGAATTCTTCGACGACCACTGGCCGCGAAAGACCTGAAGTTCCTTACTTCCCGGCTTACCGCCCATCAGATCTTCCGCCGCAGTGGCCATCGCTCCGTCCGGATCCCGAAAGTCCAACACGGAGCGGGTCTCCTTCAACATCCACTGTCCGCTCTCATCGAGCTTATGTGGCTCGGCGTCTTTCGCCAGCGTCATACGCGCGTGCCGCTCGTTGATCCGGAACGCATGCGTGCCGAGCGGAACTCTTTCCAGCTGCTGCGCCGTGCCCGCCGCCGGTTGCTCGCCGACCCGGCGTACGTGCAGTTCGAGCTCAGCCTCCACCACATAAGACCGCGGATCGCCCCACATCAGTGTGTAGTCGACGACTACGGCCGAGTTGGCGGCGGAACTGGTGGGACGGTTATCGGGCACCCCCACCGAGACGCTGACCGGAACACCGGCGGCGGTGAGCGGCACGGCTGCCAACCACAGCCCTCGCGAGGAGGAACTACGGGTGTTCTCGCTCGCCAGTCGCTCCCGGGCGAACCGAGGTGCCCTGACGCCGTTGTCGACAAGCACCTGATCCGTCGACGTCGGCTTGGGCACCAACTTGACTTCCACAGTTTGAAAACGGGTGCTGCCGGACGAGGAAGTCGGCAGCGGGATGTCGAACCGGCGAGGCATGTTGAGGAAGGTGTCGGGTTCGGTCCCCAGCGCCTGAAGCAACGGGTCCGTCTCGCTAACCGGTATGCCCCCATTGCGCAAGGTAGCAATGGTGGCGTCGACGGCGCGGCGAGACCAACCCTCCGGATCAAGCGGGGTGGCCGGGACGTTCAGCAACTCCGGCGTCTCCATAACCACCTGGCGAACGGCGCTCGCATCCTCTGGGTCGGCCGCTTTGACTTCGTGCCAGACAGGAGCAGGGGATGCTTGCGAGGTGTCCTCTGACACCGGCGCCGTCGAATCGGGGCGTGCTGTCGGGATGGGACGCCCCACGGCCGCTTGCCCGTCGGGGAGCGCATTGGCCGGAAGGCCACGGCGGGGCGTAGAGCCGGTAGCTGACGCAACCGCACCTGACTGCGTGGCACTCGGCCGCCCGCTCGTCGGGCTGGGGTCGAGCACCGCTTGCCCGGTTTGGTCCCGAGCCGGCGTGGGGGCGCGGGTCACCGCATCGGCAGGCAGGTCCGCGATGGTCGTGGGTGGGTCGTCGAGGCCGCCGGCGAGGCCGGTCAGTTCGTTGGCGTGGACGGGATCTGCGTTTGCCGGTGGGAAGATTCTGCTGTCTAGGGGGAAGAATAGCCAATCGTCTTTTTGTGGGGGAATGTGAGCGAGTCCCGGGCGTTGTGCGTCGAGGAAGACGACGCCGGTGTGGTGGCGGATGACGTTGAAGGCGTGGGCGGGGGCTTGGTTGTCATTCCGTTCTCGGACGACCACGATTCCTCGCGCGCCGATGGGGGCGGCGGCGAGGGTGTCGCTGATCGCGGTGTGGTTGGTGCGGTACACGGGTGGGGTGCTGCCGTTGGCTGGCTCTAGTTGTGTTGTTTGGTATGTCCGCAGATGGGCTATGGGCAGTTCATCATCGTGCGGTGCGCCGCCGAAGCCCGGATCGAGGTAGTTCTGGTCTGCGGTTATCGCGGTGAGGACGCAGTTCTTGGCGGATCCGTCGGGGTTCACGTCCGCCAGCCACTCGAATGCGTTGTGCGCGGCGTCGTCGTCGGCGATTGTGGTGGAAGCGTTCAGCCGTTGGCCGGTGGGAACGATTCCCTTCTGTATGAGGCTCTGCCGCGTCTGGGTCACGTCCTGCATGGCCCGATCGAGGTCGGTGTCCTGCGTGGCGTGGGGCGTGGGGGTCTGGTCGGTGGCCGTACTCTTCTTCTTCTTTTTCCTCTTGCCGCTGCCGGTTGGTGCCGCTGGTGTGGTCGCCGCCGGGGGTGCGGTGGTCAGGGCGGTGAGGTTCTCCTCGGCCTGGTAGTGGTTCAGTATCGCGGCGCGCAGAGTGCGGTCGGTGTCGTGCCACGCGGTGGTGTCGTGGGTCGCTGGCGTGCTGGTGTCGGCGGCGATATCGGCGCGATTGTTGACCAGGTCACGCGATGTTCTGACGGCGGGGTTGGCGGAGACGGCCCCGACATCGAGGGGTCCGTTCTGGTAGGCGCCGCCGGCGCTCGTCCATCGGTAGGCGTTACCCTGCCGGTGGTCGCTCTTGGCGTAGGCGAGAACGTCGACCTTGCCGTCGTCTGCGACGACGTAGGCGAACGACAGGCCACCGTTGCCGCCGTCCAGGTGGGCGTGCAGGGCATGGTTCAGTGTGAACGTTGACTCGCGTACCGCCTCCCCCTTGGCGACGCGGTTCAGGACCTCTGCGTCCGCCGAGGTGAAGTCATCAGCGGTGACCAGACCGCCGTAGTGCACGCGGCCGCTCATGACCCAGGTGCTCGAAGAGTTCGGCTTGAGTCGCGCGAAACGATCCCGGCGCTGTTCTTCCGCCGCTCTCTGTTGATCGGCGAACGCCCTACGCTCCTGCGACCAGGTGGTGCGGGCGCCCTTCTTCACCTCGGCGCTCCAGGCCTGGTCGACCAAGGCGATGTCGCGGGCGTTGACGAAAGCCCCGAAGTCGGCCTCGAAGGTGGCTTCCTGCCACGGCCGGGCCGTTTCCTGTTCCCGTAGGAACGTCGCGAACAGGTAGGTGTCGAGTTGGTCCGGGTGGTCGGTCACGTCGGCAGCGATGTCGGGACGGGCCAGCAGCAACGGCAGTAGATCTGCCTGCTCGGCCAGCGCCTGTACCACCTCTGCGCGGCCGGGAGTGCGCAGTAGCTGCCGCACCTCGACCGAGGCGTTCACCCCTGCTGCGAGCGGTGTGACAGCAGGCGGCGCTGCCGGTGTCTGTCCCGACGTCGCCGCGGGCGCCACCACGGCCACCGGCGCGGACACCGTGGGGGCCGGTGTGAGCGCTGGCGCGGCGCCCGGTCCCGTCAGCGGTTGTTGCTTCGCGGGGAAATCATCCGCCTTGAGCGACGACCCAGACCAGCCCGCCTTCCCTTCGATCATTCGGCGAACCGAACCGACGAAATGTTCAGGGTCACGGCGGTACAATTCGATCAGTTTTGAATCAGTCAGGAACCTCTTGGCGACATCCGGACGCGAGTCCAACAACTGAAGCATGGACAAATTGCTCAACAGGTCCTGCCACGTCTGCGTATCCACGACCACCGAGGGGGTGGCGGGCACCAGTTGCAGGAGATTCGACTGCCGGCGTAGCCGGTATAGCCCACGGGATGCTGAATTCTTCCCTATCGCCTCAGCCAACGCTGGATTCGCGACCAAAGCCGCCCGTAGGTCCGCGTCCTTGAGGAAAGCCGATACCAAACCCCGATTGTGGCGGAAGGCCGACAGCAACTCGGGGTTCTTGCCAATCAGGGCAGCGTTCTCCTGGCTCTGCGACATGAACGTCACCAGATCAGGCGACACCCGCAACATCGGAACCAAGCTACCTGCGTTGTCTCGGAGGTGATCCGCAACCTGAGGCTGAGCCGTGACCAACCGTCGAACCCCATCGTTCGCCTGCAGCAACTCCGCGACACCCACCCCCTCCGCGATCGCCTGCACCACACCGGGCACCGCTGCCGCCGTCACCAACACATTGGGGGACGAAAACACCAACGGGATCAGATCAGTATGCTCCCGCAACTGCTCCCAGAGTTTACCGTCGAGCAGACTCCGGTACTGGTCACCGGTCAGTTCATGCGGATGCTCCCGCAGTGCGGTTCTTAATTCCTCAGACGACTCAAGGCGGGAGAGTAAATTAGGGTTCTCAGACAAGAACTCCAGCAATGGCAGGCTACTGACCGCCGCCGCCCGCACCGCCTCGTCGTGACCCGCCAAGGCCGCAACGAACTCAGGCCGAGTAAGCGGGCCAACCGCGCTTTCGTAGCGCACCAAGGCGTCAGTCAACGCCGGGCTCCTAGCCACCAGGTTCCGGGTATCCTCACTTGACCCGATTGCGGCGTCAGCCTCAGCGTGCTCGATGGGCAGAATTATGAACCTTGGATTTTCTCTAATATGATCTTCGAGGGAATTCAATCGCGCGAAGTGATTCGATACGTAGACATTGTAAAGGCGGTAATCATTGGAGAAGGCTTCGAACAGTTCCGGTGCCTGCAGCATTGCGCACACGACGACAGTAGATTCGGAGGGGTTGTTGAGTAGGTCAATCAGCGCCGGTCGGTTGAGGAGAATATCTGCCAGTTTTGGTGACTGAATTAAGGCCGCTGCCAGGGTCGGCAATCGTTCGACCGCCGCGCGTAGCTTAGCGTTGCTCTGCACCTTGTGATGCAGAGCAACCCACGTGTCTGCCTGGCCAGTCGGGGCGGAAGATCGGGCGTCCTCATCGTTGGCGACGGCGCTGAATCGAGCAGCACTTTCCATCTGGCCTGGCTGTACTGGCGCCCCTTCTGGTGATAGTACCTGTAGCCCCAGATTATTGATCACCTTGCGCAAGGCGGGGGTTGGCTTGTTGTCCGCGGAAATGAGGCTGGCAGGTGAGTCGGACTCCCCGTCGAACAGTGTCTGAAATTCAATTAGGCTCTGCGGTAGTGGCCGGCATGCGAACTCGAGGAGCAAGTCGGGCTCCGATGCGAGCGCGCGAGCCAGCCTCATGCCGTTGTCGGTGTCGAGATAGTCGAAGAGAGCCGCGTTGCCTAATAGGGCTATCCAATGCTTTGTGGAAAGAAGAGTGTTGGGTTCCTCCGCGAAAACGGCAAAGACCTTGGGGTGTTTTGCGAAGTTCGCCGACAGCGTCGACGGTTTTTTAACCTCATGAAGTGCGTCGAAGAAACCCGCTGATTGGAACAGCAGCCTTCGCGCAGATTCAATGGTCTGGGCTAGGTCAGTTACGCTCTGCGGGTCGTCGTTCAGGCATCTGTAGATCGCGACATTGACGTCATGTATCGAGCTCGTCAGTAGGTCGTTCTGCTGGATGGCCTCGAGGAGCGGCGGGCTCGTAAGGATCGTTTTCAGATGAGGTACGCGGGTAAAGTCAAGCATGCTGCGGAGATCGCTGCTGTGGAGTAATGCCGTGGCCGCCAGTCGGTGGGAATTGGGGTGCCTTTCGGGGCTGAGCGCTTCGGCCAACGCCCACCCGATAGTTGGCGGAGACTCAGTTGTGGCAGTACTTCCGATGTCGCCGGCGCCCATCCCGAAATATCTGGCCAAACTCTTCCTGCGCAGGACCACCCGGAGCAGTCCTGGCGTGTTTTGCAGCCTGTGGTCCTCAATGAGGATATGCGTAAGCTCGTCGTCGAGCAGAAGGCGCCGAAACTCGTGCGGATGCTGTAGCAGGCCAGGATTCCTATTGAAGATGTTTTGGAGAGCAGTATTGGCAGCCCACTTTCTCGTCAGCCCTTGACTCTCTCCGCGCCTGAGGAGGTCCGCCATCAGGGCGGTTTTCATCACTGTGTCCTGAACATTGGGCTCATCGATGCTCTGAAGGTGGTTCAGCAGCTCGTGGTCAGATATAGCGTCGAACGCGGTTGGTGTTTGGGAGAGTCGCGATGCTACCGCTGGATTTCCTGCAGCAGCGCGAAGTAGCTCAATCGACCCGGCCAGCCGGGCTCCCAGCTGAGGGCTGTCAATAAGAGCGTCTGCGAAATAATCGTGCCTATGGAGAATCTCTGCAAATTCAGCATTCTTGCTGACCGCTTCAAGCATCCCGGGTATCCGAAAGGCAGCCCGGGAGGCGCGCGGGTTGCGGGTCAAGGTGTCGAGAACGACTAGTTTGTCGACGATCTTTTTGACCTGCGCCTGGTCCGCACCGGCGCTAAGGGCCTGGAATAGTTCGTCAGCAACGCCCCCTGCGCCATCTATTTCTTTGTAGACCGATGCTGGATCCGAGTGCTCAGCGATGTGCTTGCCGAGCGTCGTGTTTGCGAGGAGCGTGAGCGTGCTTTTTCGTCCAAGACGCCAATCGTCTAGCAGTAGATTTCCCTGTTCGCCCAAATTTACTAGGGACCGGTACCCTCCAGCCCTTTCGAGGATTGTATGGCGCAACTGGTTATCGTGCTCAAGCTTCGAGAGGAGCCCGAATTTCTGCTCTAGGGTTCGGTACTCGTTAGCGATCTTAGGGAATGTGTCACCCTTGCCGGCAGGAATTCCCTTATTCTTTAAATCATTGAAGAGATTTGGCATGTCTCGGAAGAGGTCCTCCGTCAACTGCCGGTCGGTAATCCATAGCGCGATCATTGTTGAATTGGCGTGGATGGCAGAGAGGAGATCAGGTTGATTGAACAGGGCTGAAAACGTATCGAGATTGATCTGGGTTTTGCCGTTCATGCCTGCCTGAATCCTCGTAATTAGATCCACGGCGGCACGTATGTGATCTCTTCGGTGGCGCTCTGCGTTGTTGGCAGCCATCCACTTGTCGACGGCGGCATTCCTGGTCGCCTCGTTGGCGTCGACGCGTAGTAGCAGCGAAGGAGCCGCAGTTTGCCCGCGGCGTGTGGGTGGCTGCCGCAGCATGCCGGATCGGGTGGTGGTTGATGGGTCGAGCAGCGCTTCGTTGGTGCGGGGGGTGTCTGTGCGGGGTTCGGGTGGGGTCGGGGTCGCCGGGGTGCGTAGCTGGTCGATCGTGGTGGGGTGGCCGGTGTGGTCGAGGGCCAAGATCTTGGTGTCGGGTAGCGCGAGCATTTTCGACCACTGGTCGGTTGGTGAGACGGCCTTGCCGAACTGCCCGGGTTGTTCGGTGTCGATCCAGCGGGGTGTCACGTGCCCGTGGTCGTCGCTGTCGGCGTAGAGCCAGAAGACGTGGCGGGGCTGGTTGGGTGGCTGTGCTGATATCAGCACCATGGTGTGCGGTGGCGAGCCTTGGATGAGGTTGAGGAGGTGCCCGGGTGGCTGGGGAGTGTCTGCTAGTGGTGTCAGTTCGCCCTTGAGGGCGCCCACAAGGTCGTTGACGTCGGGGTCTCGCAGTGCGCCCTCGTCCACTGTGTCGTTGCCGATTCGGCCGTGCAGGGCGGTGAATGCGCCCCAGGCTCGGGGCACACAGTCACCTGGCAGCGCCCGGTCCATGGCCATGGGTGGCGTGTCGACCTGCGAGATCCACGTTGCCAGCCGGGTCTTCGATGGAACCGGCGACGTCGAGGCCCCCACGAGACGGACCGCTTGCTGCAGACTATCCAGCGCCGGCGGCCTATCATTCCGCTGCTGCACTAGCGACGCATCAAGCAGTCCCTGAGCCGGTGGCGGCATCATCGGAGGTGACGACTGGACTTGCTGTCGCGTGCTCCCGGGTCGGGATTCGGTGGTCCCTGGTATGCCTGCGACGGTGAGGTCGGTGAGGCGGTCGTCGGTCGTGTGGCTGAACTTTCCTCTGTAGCCCGTTGCCGAGGCGAGGGCCTCATCAACGCGTGCGATGAGTCTGTCCAACTCCTCGCTGGCCGGCGACTTCTGGCCCGCGCTGTTCATTTCTTTGCGCCACGATTCCAACTGTTCGCGTGTGTGGTCGAGTTGCAGCCACCAGAGCGGGTTGTCCGCTTCTACGTCCAGAGTGTTGACCGCGCCCAGGACGGGGCGCGCTTGATCGATGATTCTCCGCTGCCCGAACGGGTTGTTGGTCTGTGCCTTCCACGATTGAATGTTGCGTTGGGTGTCCGCCTTAATATTCTCCACCCACCGCTTCCGCTGCTCCCTTTCCAGCACACGCACCGAACCTCGCGGCTGCGGAATGCCATGCGTCATCGGCAGGAAGAACATCTCGTGCTTACCCTTTGGCACGCGAGCTGCTAGGCCTGTCTGCCCGTCCAGGAAAAAGACCTTGCCGTCGGCTCGCTGCACCACGTTGAACACATGCGCGGTCTCATCTTTGTCAGTCTTCAGTACCACGAGACCACGCGCACGCGGCTCTCGCTTCTTGTCGTCCTTGATCTCCTCCCGCTTGATTGGGCGGCCAGATTTCGTAATCGCTTCTTTGATTGCCTCGATGGGGGTTTTCCCCTGGACTCGGTAGCTGACCCCGTCGACGTCATCCGCCAGCCCCAGGCGCACGCGCTGATAATTGGCCAGAGTGCCATAGGTTAACGCATTTTCCGTGCCACCCGCCTCATACCTACCACCTCTACCACTCTCCTCCAGTGCCATATCCGTCTCAATTGCGGCAAGAACACAATTCGTGCTGTAAGGATTCTTGCCATCTGACTTCGACCACCGAGGATTCACCTTCTTCAGCCATGGATACTCACGGCTGACCTCGGCGTCCGTCGGATTTCGGTGAATCTTCGCTGCGAACATCGCGCTACCCTTGGCGTGACCGATCCGCATACCGGAAAGCGACGAATGTCTATCAAGTGGGTGTGGACCTCGCGCGTGCGGCAAATGCCCAAAGTCGCTCCGCGTCGTCGCGTCGACCCACCGCGGACCGGCCTGCCGCGACGAACCAGACCGTCCTGAACCGGTCTGCTGCGAACCGGTCTGTTGTGGGGTGGTGTGTTGTGGATGGTGATCAGGCTGGTTTGTGGTGCCGATCTGACCTGTCGACGCACTGGGCGGGGTGCCGGGCGCATTGCCTCGGCCGGTGGTGTCGTGGCCGGCGTGGGGGATCACCCGCTGCTGCTGCGGGGTGCCCTGGGTGGGGTGGCCGGGTACTGGTGTGGCTGTTAGCGCTGACGTCGTCGTAGCGCTAAGGGCTGGCACCACCACGGGCGGCGTGGGATCTGTCGCGCCGAAGGGCAGTTGGCCCAGTTCGTCGGTGTCAGTGAAGACGACGAAGGTCGTGGAGAAAACCGCGGGTGCCGGGCCGGGCCCGGGCCAACCGGTCAGGGTGAATTCTGTGCGGGCTGGTCTGCCTCGCCGGGCTCTGGTGATCTGTACGAAGCGGCCATCTTCGAGACGTTCAACGAGGACCACCTCGACCGGTGCGAGCCTATTCTTCTGCGTCTGGACGGCGGTTACCGATCCCGGACGCAGCCGCTCCAGATAGCCCAGAGAGCCACTGCGCCAGTCCCCGTCCAGCTGACGCGCGACCGTCGACCTACCAGAACTGCTCGTCGCCTCCGACACCGCATCGAACAACGCTTTAGGCCGCCGCGGCATGCCCACAGCTGCCGGCACCGGCGACGAGGAAGACTTCCTTGCGCTCGACCAGCCACCAGTCACCGCACCGGGTTGTGGGGTGAGTGAGGTTGGGGCGGTTCCGGTTGTGAGGCCGGGTTGTGGGGTCAGTGGGGTCGGGGCGGTTCCGGTTGTGAGGCCGGGTTGTGGGGTGAGTGAGGTTGGGGCGGTTCCGGTTGTCAGGCCGGGTTGTGGGGTGAGTGACGTCGGAGGCGTGCCCGCTTGTGGGGTGAGTGACGTCGGAGGCGTGCCGGCCGCCATGCCCGCTTGTGGGGTGAGTGACGTCGGAGGCGTACCAGCCGCCATGCCCGCTTGTGGGCTGAGCGACGTCGGAGGCGTACCGGCCGGCACACCCGCTTGTGGGGTGAGTGACGTCGGGGCCGCGGCGGCGACTGGTGGGGTGGCAGCATTGCGGGTGGGCGGGGTGTCCGACGATCCGCCTGAGGTGGTGGCGCCGTGCAGGGCGGTGCCAGCACTTCCGGTGCTGGTAGCAGCTGGGCCAGGGCCCGCGCCGAGGTGGGGGTCATGCTCGGTGTGCTCCGGCGGCATCTCATTCGCCGGCGGAAGCCCGGACGTCGGTGGCGGTTCGTACGCCGGGACCGGGTCGGTGTCCGCGATCGTGTCGGGTGCCCGGTCGTCGCCTGTGCTCGAGGTTCTCGGGCCTTCCTCGCTGCCCCGCCCGGCACCACGACCGCTGCCGCCGAGGGCGTCCCTGCCGGCGCCGATCGCACCGAACGTCGTGCCCTGCAACGCCGACGACACCACCGTCGGCATGAGGATCGCGTTATCCACGTTGCCGGTCATCGCCAGACCGACGAGCACCTCGGTCGTGAGCTCCTCACCCGCGTTACCCGCGAGCCCTCCACCAGCGGTCAGCGCCTTGACACCCGTACTCGGCGACTTGCTCGGCGACGGCGTACCCTTTGCGCCACCCTTGGGTCCGAGGCCCAACTTACTCCCAAGCCGTTTCCCGCCAGTGAAGCCAAGCCCGATCAGGCTCTCCAACCCACCCGACTTCACCGAGTCACCGGTGTTCTTGTGATCCCACCCCCGCTGATACCCCTTACCCCGGTTCACCAACTGCGCCGTCACATCAACCAACAACTCATACAGAATATTGAACGCCGCCGTCATGCCCGCATGCTTCACCAACTGCGTGAACAGCGCACGGAAACCGGCCCGGTACGTCGGCGCCTTGGCCAGCCACTCCGTCAACGCCGCAGGATTGATCCACAACAACTTCAACGCGAGAATCAATTCGAACAACAACAACGCGGTGATCGCCAACACCGTGATAATCACGTACTGAAACATCGCCGCGAACTGCGTCATCATCCGGGCCAGCAGATCCACGAACTCCGGGGCCTTCTCCAACGAGTCCGCTACACCATCCGCCGACTCGACAAGCGCTTCCTCGGCCCGACCCATCACTCCAGATCGGATCGTGTTAATCGCATCGAGATAATCGAGCCCTGCGTCATCCAGAGAAGCCGCGACCTCATGCAAAGCCTGCCCCAGGGCAGCGAACTTCTCCGGCCACAATCCCGGAAGCTCCTCGCCATAAAACAGCTTGAAGAACTCCGCCAGATCATCCGAATCCTGAAAATCAGGCACCGCGTCCACGCTCCTAAGACGGTGGGGCTACACCACTGGATTGGCCCCGCCTTCTCTGCAACCACTGTCTTGAAGTTGGCCTCGCCCTGCGAATCTAGCGGTTGAGTCGACGTTGTTGATCGTGGGTGGCATTAAGAGGATGTAACGCTCGCGGTGCGAAACGGATTAAACCGGGGTGAATAAGGCGTTGATGGCGGGTTGCGGCAGCATGAAGCTCGGGTAGCCGCTGTGCGGAGGCTGCGAGGTGTCGGTGTGGAACGCTCACTGACGAACTGTTGGTCGCGATGCTCGTCGGTGAGGTTCGCGTACGGCGGTGAGGAATAACCCACCGATGTCAGCGCGGTTCCGATGAGGATGACCAGGAACGCAGACGTCGGCCCGCCCCGGAAAGGGGCGGGCCGACGTCTCTGCCGGTTCCTGCTAGCTCAGACGGCTCTCAATCGCCTCGATGATGCGCGGACGCAGCTCGGCGGCGCGGATGACGGCATCCACCGAGCCGACCTCGACCGCGCGGTGGATGTTGTGCACCCGGTCGAACTCCGCGGCCACCTCGCCGAGCTTCTCCGCGCGCACCGACGAGCGCAGCTCGTCGAGTTCAGCGGTGAGCGCGGCGCGTTCGGTGCCGGCCGAGGCGGCCACGCGGGCCTCCAGGTCCCGCACCCGCGGGTCGGCCGCCGTACGGGCGTTGACGTCGGCGGAGAACACCACGGCGGCGGCGGGTGCGCCACCGAGCACCGAGGCGAACGAGCCCTCCAGCGCCAGCACCGTCATGTTCGGGTTGAGCGCCTTCGAGAACACCACGAACGCACCGCCGTGGTAGCGCGAGATCACGCAGAAGACGATCGGACCCTGGAAGTTCACGATCGCCCGGCCGATCTCGGCGCCGTACTCCAACTGCAGCTTGCGCATCGACTCCGGTGAGCCGTCGAAGCCGGACAGGTTCGCCAGCACGACGAGCGGCCGGTTGCCGCTGGCCGAGTTGATCGCCCGCGCGGCCTTCTTCGACGAGCGGGGGAAGAGCGTGCCCGCCGTGTAGGTGTCCGGACCGTCGGTGGGCGGGAAGCCCTGCCGCGGCACCGACCGGGACTCGATGCCGAGCAGGCAGACCGGGATGCCACCGAGGTGGATGTCCTGTACGACCGCGGTGTCCGCGTCCGCCATGCCGGCCCAGCGCTCCAGCACCGGGTGGTCCTGGTCGGAGAGGGCCCGCATCACCGTACGGATGTCGAAGGGCTTCTTGCGGTCCGGGTTGGCCTCGACGGAGAAGATCTCCCCGACGGTGGCGAAGGCGCTGCCCGCCACGTCGTGCGGGAAGCCGGAGATGTCGCGGTCGGCCGGGTCGGTGGTGACCGCCCGCCGCGGCGCGTCCTCGCCGGGCGCGACGTACGTGTGGTCGTAGTGCGCCATCACCACGTCCCGTGCGGCCGTCAGGTTCGGTGCCCAGTACTGCGCCTGCCCGTTCGGCCCCATCACCCGGTCGTAGCCACCGATGCCGAAGTTGTCCTCGGCGGACACCCCACCGGAGAAGTCGAGCGACTGCTTGCCGGTGAGCACCATCGCCGAGTCGGGCGTCATCACCAGGATGCCCTTGGTGTGCATGAGCATCGTCGCCTCGGCGTTCCAGTACGGCTGCGCGCCGACGTTGATGCCCGCGACGACGATGTTGATCTCACCGCCGGCCTGGGTGAACTCGACGATCCGCTTGAGCGCGGCCGCCACCCAGTCCATGTTCTCCGTGCCGGAGGTCATCGAGATCCGGGCACCGGCGGAGAGCGCCCACCACTCCAGCGGAACCTGCATCCGCTCGGCCAGGTCCAGTGCGGCGATCACCCGCCGGCACTCCGGCTCGGACAGGGCGCCCAGCGACTTGGTCGGGTCACCGAGCAGCACCACCCGGGTCACACCCTGCGGGTAGCGCTCGGTCGGCGTCGTGACCACCCCGGCGACGATGGCGGCGCTGTTGCGCCCCTTCGGCCGGCTCACCGGCACCAACTCGTGCGCGTCGTCGAGGTCGTGCTCGACGAAGTCACCGAGCCGGCCGGTCAGCTCGTACGGGTACACGGTGTTGCGGCTGCTAGCACGCAGCACCTTGAGCCGGTACTCGTCGAGCGGCTCGATCGGCTCGACCGGCGGCTCCCCGACGGCCAGCTCGGCGCCGCCCGCGGCGTCGAACGAGATCCGTACGGCGATCTTGGTCAGCTCGCCGGTGTGGCGGTCGCGTTGCCGCGCGATGAAGAGGATCTCCTCCAGGCCGGCACCCGCGGTCGTCGGGCGGACCCGCCCGGCGATCATCTCCATCTCCTCGCGGGTCAGCTCGCTCGGCGGCCACACGTAGACCACGATCCGGTTTGTGTTGAAGCGCGTCTTCGACGGCCGCAGCGACTGGGCGCGGCGGATCGAGTCGAGGCAGGCGGCGATGGCGTCCTCGGTGGTCGGCAGCGCGACCAGGCGGCCGTCCTGCTCGCGAAGCTCGGTCAGATCCCGCACCTGCGCGAACGCGACGAGCCGCTCGTCGGACCGGTTCTCCCGCGCCACGCACTGGAAGAGGTAGACCTCCTCGTCCGACGACGGCAGCCGGGTCAGGTCGAACTTGTGCAGCCGCTCCAACTGCATCCGCTGCGCGATGTACGGGTGCAGACCCCGGATCAACCGGTCCTCGGTCATCGCGTCGTTCGACGGGCGGAAGGTGAAGTGGTGGTGCATGACCGCCCCGCCGCGACCCGCGACGGTGGTGGTCAGCCGACGGACCTGCGACGGCAGCGGGTGCGCGGCGATGACCTCGGCCAGCGCGGCCGCCATGGCGTCGAAGTCCTCCGGCTGGTTCTCCCAGCCGAGGTAGATGTCGGCGTCCACGGCGTCCTCGCCGGTGGCCAGCTCGGCCAGCCCACGCAGGGCGCCACCCAGCGCGTCGAAGCTCACCGCGGCGGAGACCACGCTCGAGTCGGCCCGTTCGGCGACCACGAACGTGCAGCCCGCGACCTCGTGGGTACGCACGCTGGTGAGCGCGCGGTTGCCGTAGTAGCGCCGGGTCAGCACCTCCAACATGACCGCGTTGTCGAGGTGGTCGCGCACGAGCCGCTGGCCGAGCAGCCGGACCAACGGCTCGGTGCTGCGGACCATCTCGGCGATGCGCTCGGCGCGGTCCGCCGCGTCCGGGTGCGCGTCCAGGTGCCGCAGGTGCCCACGGACCTGCGCGTAGACGCGGGCGCGGTTGCGGCGCAGCAGCGGCTGGGCGAACCAGGCGAACACCACGCCACGGGCGAGGTCGGCGACCACGGGGAAGCGGACCTGCGTCGCGGCGATCAGTCGCTCCAGCGCGAGGCCGGCCGGCTCGCGCAGCGTCTCGTCCGGCGGGGTCTCCCGCAGCCAGGCGCGCAGCAGCGTCGCCACGACCGTGGCGTCCACGGACGCGCGCTGCTGGGCCAGGAAGATCCGGAAGACGGCCGCTTCGAGGGCGGGGGAGCGTTCCAGGTCGGTGACGCCGTACCGGCCGAGCGCCTTGCCGAGCCTGGTCTGGAAGGAGGCCGGCAGACCGGCCCGCTCGACGTCGAGGCTCTGCAGGTAGGTGTGGAAGTACTCCCGGGCGCTGTGCACGTGCGCGGCGCCGCCGTCCTCACCCGTCGGCCGGTTGCGGCTCAGCTCGGCGAGGTCGGCGAACACCTCGATGAGGTCGAGTTCGGCGGCCAGGGGCCGCTTACCGGCCTCGGCGGCCACCTGCCGCGCGGTGAGGTAGCCGTCGAGCACCCGGCGGTCGTCGTGCGGGTCGACGTCGAAGCCGAGCAGCAGACCCCGCAGGTCCTCCTGACCGCGCCTGCTGCGCTCGTCCGCCGGCATGTCGGCGGCGGCGGTGGGCAGGTCCAGTTCGACGGTCTCGGCGATCGGGTCGTCGGCGGCCTCGTCGGCGTCATCCGCGAGCGGCTCCAGGCGCAGCAGCGGCGCACCCGACTCCACCTGGCTGCCCACCGAGACGGCGCACTCCTTCAGCCGCGCCTTGAACGGCGCCCGCAGCACCGTCTCCATCTTCATCGCTTCCAGCACCAGCACCGGGGCACCCGCCTCGACCTCGGCGCCGACCTCCAGCGGCGTGGCGACGACAAGCGCGGGCATCGGCGAGCGCAGGACGCCACCCTCGTCCCGGCTGACCCGGTGCGTCACGCCGTCCACCTCGACCAGGTGGGTCGGCCCGTACGTGCCGGTGAGCAGGCGGTAGCGGATGCCGTTGACGACGATCTGGCCGGTGTGCCGGTCGAAGCGGTCGAGCTCGACGTCGGCGGTGCGCACGACGGGCCCGGACTCGATACCGACCCGGAACCGGTGCGCGCCGACGCGGGCCACGCGGGTGCGGTAACCGACGCCGCGCAGCTTGAGGTCCAACGGTCGACCGCTGGCGTGCTGCACCTGCGGGCGACCGCCGGCCGCCGTCGACAGCAGCCGCTGCCGCTCGACGCGCTCCTCCTCCTCGTACGCCTCGATGGCGGCGGCGGCCAGGGCGACCGCAGAGTGGCGGTGGGTGACGAGCCGGCCCTCGCCGCGGACGCGGTCGATCCAGCCGGTGTCCGCGCTGGCGTCGATCACCTCGGGCTGGTCGAGCAGGTCGAGCACGAAGCTCTTGTTGGTCGCCCCGCCTTCGATGATCACCGTGGTGTTCGCCATCGCGCGGCGCAGCCTGCCGAGCGCCTCGTCGCGGTCGCGGCCGTACGCGATGATCTTCGCGATCATCGAGTCGAAGTCGGCCGGGATGGTGTCGCCCTCGCTGACGCCGGTGTCCACCCGGATGCCGGGGCCGCTGGGCAGGTCCAGCCGGGCGATGCGGCCCGGCGATGGCGCGAAGTCGCGGTCAGGGTCCTCGGCGTTGAGCCGCGCCTCGATGGCGTGCCCGCGCTCGGCCGGCGGCGTGCCTTCGAGTCGCCCACCGGCGGCGACGTGCAGCTGGGCCTTGACCAGGTCGAAACCGCATGTCAGCTCGGTGATCGGGTGCTCGACCTGCAGGCGGGTGTTGACCTCCAGGAACGCGAACAGCCGGTCGCCGGGGTGGTAGAGGAACTCGACGGTGGCCGCGCCCCGGTAACCGACCGCCACGGCCAGCCGCTCGGCCGACGCCTTCAACTCGGCGGCCTGCGCCGGCTCGAGCACCGGTGACGCCGACTCCTCGATCACCTTCTGGTTGCGTCGCTGCACCGAGCAGTCGCGGACGCCGAGCGCCCACGCGGTGCCCTGCCCGTCGGCGATCACCTGGACCTCGACGTGCCGGGCCCCGGTGACCAGGCGCTCCAGGAACACGATGCCGCTGCCGAACGCCCGCGCCGCCTCCTGGCTGGTGCGCTCGTACGCGTCGACCAGCTCGGCCTCGTTCCTGATCACGCGGATGCCGCGTCCGCCGCCGCCGGCGGTCGCCTTCAGCATCAGCGGGTAGCCGACCTCGGCTGCCGAGGCCTGGGCGGCGGCGAGGGTCTCGACGGCGCCGCGGCTCCACGGCGCGACCGGCACGCCGACCTTCTCGGCGATCAGCTTCGAGCCGATCTTGTCGCCGAGTTGGCGCATGGCGTCCGCGCTCGGTCCGATGAACGTGACGCCGATCTTCTCGCACAGCTCCGCGAACGCCGGATCCTCGGCGACGAAGCCCCAGCCGACCCAGGCGGCGTCGGCCCCGGTCTCGGTCAGGGCGCGCTCCAGCAGCGCCAGGTTGAGGTACGGGCGGGCGGACGCCGGGCCCAGGTCGTGGGCGATGTCGGCTTCGCGGACGAATGTGGCGTTGCGGTCGACATCGGTGTAGAGGGCTACGGTTTCGAGCTGGCTGCCGGTCTCCGCGGCCAGCTCGCGGACCGCGTGGATGAGCCGCATGGCGGCTTCACCACGGTTGACGATGGCGACACGGTTGAACACCCGAAAGACCCCTTAGCTAGACCTCGACCTGCAGGCCGCGAGACGACGGCTCCCTGCAGTGATCACCTTTCCGCGTGGCGGCTGCCAGCGCTATGGCGCAACCACCGAACCAACAGTCCCTCAGTTGTAGGAAGTGCACAAAACTTTTTGGCACCCCCGAGGGCTGCGTCGACCTCCGCCGGCCCGGGTCGACCTGCCCGACCCGCTCCGGTAGTTGATCAAGAAGGTGTGGGCGGTTCACGTCCACAGCCTCCCGCGTTCACCCCTGGGTGATCGGCTGGCCAGGAAGATCATCGCCGGCCGGTCAACCGCCAGCCCGGTTCGACCCTCCCGGCCCAGGCCAGGAACGCACCAAGAAAGGAGCGGCAATGAGGTCACTGCACCTCGTACGCCCACAACTGGCGCTGCTGCTCGCGGCGGGGCTGACCACGCTCGTGACGCCGGCCGGCATCGCCCACGCCGCGACCGCCACGGTACCCGCGACGGACACCCCGATCACCTTCACCTCGACCGAGCAGCTCGCCCCCGGCGTCACCTACGGCTCGTTCCAGGTGACCACGCCCCGGGGCGTCACCGTCGGTTACCTGCTCACGGCCGACCTCAAGAAGAACAAGGTCTCCCTGGACCTGCTGCACCCCGACACGGTCGCGCAGCGCAAGGTCATCTCGGCGATGACGAACGAGCAGGGTGCCGTCGCCGGGGTCAACGGCGACTTCTTCAACAACAGTGAGACCCACGCCGGCGTCACCCCGACCTACTCGTCGTCCGGTCCGGAGATCGCCGACGGCGAGGAGCTGAAGTTCGCGGTGCCGACCGCGCAGCGCTTCGGCCCCGGCCTGGCCCCCGGCACCTCGACCCGGGACGTGTTCGGTGTCGGCGTGAACGGCAAGGCGCGCGTCGACACCCTGAGCCTGGACGGCGAGGTGCGCAGCAAGAAGGGCACGATCGCGCTGGGCGGCCTCAACCAGTACGCGCTCCCGGTCGACGGCGTCGGCCTGTTCACCGCCGACTGGGGCACCGCCTCCCGGGTCCGGGCCACCTGCGGCACCGACACCAGCCGCAGTGACCCGTGCAGCACCCACACCTACGAGGTGACCGTCCGCGACGGCGTGGTGACCGCTGTCGGTCAGGCGCCCGGCGCGGGCGCGATCGCGGCCGACACTCAGGTGCTGGTCGGCCGTGAGGGCGGCGCGGACGCGCTCGACGACCTCGTCGTCGGCGACCGGGTGCAGGTGCGCGAGAAGCTCTCCTCCGCCGGCAACCCGAAGTTGATCTTCGCGGTGGGTGGCGCGCCGATCCTGCGCGACGGTGCGCCGCTGGTCGGCCTGGACACCAAGACCGCCGCGGTACGCAGCGCGGCCGGTGTCAGCCCCGACGGCCGGACCGTGTACCTGGTCGCGCTGGCCGGTCGCGCGCCGGCCAGCGCCGGGTTCACGATCGCCGAGCTGGCCGACCTGATGCGCTCGCTCGGCGCGGACGCCGCCGTGAACCTGGACGGCGGCGGTTCGAGCACGGTCGCCGTCCGCGAGCCCGGCCAGGCGGCGGCCACCGCCCGCAACAGCCCGTCCGACGGTACGGAGCGAATGGTCGCCAACGGCATCGGGATCTTCGTGGGCAAGCACTGATCGGTGCACCCCGCTCGAATTCGCCCCGCCCGGTGCCGCCGGACGGGGCGAATTCGGATCCGGCCACCAGAGCGAGCCGCGTACCCGAGACTGTCGCCCCCGGTCAGACAATGGGACCGACCGAAGGGACCCGATGACCGTTCTCGACACCCGGGCGCTCAACCGCGCGACGCTCGCCCGGCAGTTGCTGCTCGACCGTGCCGACCTGCCGGCGCTCGACGCCGTCGCCCACCTCGGCGGTCTCCAGGCCCAGGAGCCGCAGGAGCCGTTCATCGGGCTCTGGTCGCGCCTTCGCGCGTTCGACCCGGCGGTGCTCTCCGCCCTGCTGACCGAGCGGCACGTGGTGCGTACCCACCTCATGCGCCGTACCGTGCACCTGCTCGGCGCCGATGACGTCGTGGCCTGGCGAGCCCGTCACGACGCCATGCTGCGCCAACGCGTGCTCGGGGTCTACCGCAGCGAGCTCGACGGGGTGGACCTCGACGATCTCGCCGTTGCCGCGCGGGCGGTGGTGGCCGACGGTGAGCCCCGCTCGATGCCCGAGATCGGGCGGGCGCTCGGCGAGCGCTGGCCGACGCCGGGGCCGCGGGTGCTGGGCGAGATCGGGGTCGCGCTGCTTGCGATGACACAGGTGCCGCCGCGCGGGGTGTGGCGGGCGAAGGCGGGCGCACGCTACGTCCTGCTCTCCGCGTGGCTGGGCCGGCAGGTTGCCCCGCCGAGCGCGGAGGGCGTCGATCCGGTCGGCCAGCTGCTCGTACGCCGATATCTGGCCGCGTTCGGCCCGGCGGCCACGGCCGACCTGCGCGCCTGGTGCGGTCTCGCCGGGCTGCCGGCCGCGGTGACCGCGCTGCGCGACGAGTTGGTGACCTTTCGCGACGAGCGCGGCCGGAAACTGATCGACCTTGCCGACGCGCCTCGCCCCGACCCGGAGACACCCGCCCCGGTGCGCTTCCTGCCGGCGTTCGACAACGCGATCCTCGGCTACGACGACCGCAGCCGGATCATCGACGACGCCCACCGTGGCCTCTCGGTGGCCGGCGAGCGCGTGGTGCTCGTCGACGGCCGGGTCGCGGCGACCTGGCGCGTCGAGTCGGGCACGGTGACCGTCAGTCCGCTGCGCGGGCTCTCCCGCGCGGACCGGGCCGCCGTGACCGAGCAGGGGCAGGCGCTGGCGTCCTTCCTCTCCGACAACGAGAGCGACCGGGTACGGGTCGATCCGTCTCCCCGGTGACGGGCCTGGCGGGTCCGACACCGGGGAGACGACGACATCAGTCGACGGTCGGTGGTGCCGTCCGCGCCGCCTCGGCGAGCGCCGCCGCCGCGCCGGCGTACGGGTTGTAGCTGTAGGTGCGGGCCAGACCGGTCGGCACCGTGAAGTACGCGGCCGCCAGTTTTGCCGGGTCGCTGGCGATCTCCCCACGCGCGGGGACGTCGTTGCCGTCGTCCCAGCCCCAGGGCGCGTTGGCCGAGTTGGTCGAACAGCTCCAGGTGCCGGCGCCGCAGTCGCCGGAGGTGTCGCCGGCGAAGGTGCCCAGGCTGGCGAAGAGGCTCGCGTTGGCGCGCTGCGCCCACAGGCCGCCAGCGGCGAAGATGTCGATCAGCTGATACCGCACGTCGCGGTCGTTGCCGTTGCTCGGCGTCTCGGCCACGGTCGACGGGTAGTAGACCAGGCCGTCACCGTTGATGTCGTACTGCGGGTGCGCCTTCAGGCCGTGACCCTGCGCCTCCTGTGCCGTCACCGGGTGCTGGAACGTGTCGTGCGGTGACGCCTGGAACCGCAGGGTGCCGTCCACGCTCTCCCCGCCGCTGGTCCAGGTGCTGCCGCTCGGCGTGTAGGAGAAGAAGTCGCTGTGCGCGACGGTGACGGCCGAGCGTAGGACGCCGTACGTGGAGCCGTCGCGCTCGATCGCGAACAGCGCGCCCTCGCCGTCGTTCTCGTGCTCGGTCTCGAAGAACGGGTGGTCGGTCCAGTCGCGAGGGTGGAAGAAGAAGTACGTGATGTACCAGTGGGTGCTGGTCTCCACGACCGAGTAGTACGCGTGCGCGGCGAGCGTGGCACCTGCCTGGCCAGCCCGGTCCCAGTTGTTGCGCCCGTCCAGGTCACCGTCGAAGTCGACCCGGGTGAGGTAGTCGGACTGACCGCCCAAGGCGTGGCTGCCGGTGGCATCGACGTCCTGGTAGTGGATGGGCGCCCAGCGCAGCGCCAGTTCGGCCCGGCTGACGGCGGCGTCGGCGGGGGCCGGCGCGGCCAGTGCCCCAGTCGCCAGCGCTGCTGCGGCGCCTGCCGCGATCAGTGCCCTCACCACCCGGGGTCGCCGGGTCGTGCTGCTTGCGTCGAGCATGGTGTGCTCCCGTGTCCGAATGAATAGACCGCAATGGATCATTCTCGCCGCGGACGCCCGATGGGTGTCCCTGCGGCGAAGAAAAAACGGACGATGTTCGACGAGAACGGGATCAGCTTGTATCGATGCCCCTTGGCTGCCATGCTGTGGTTCGGTCGTGCTCGGGGAGCCAGCGCGCACCACACTCCCTCCGGCCCACGGGGCGCACGAGGTGGCCATGCCGCCCGTGCCGGGCAGCCCACGTCGGCGGCCGGAAACCCGAGCGCGGCACCGGCCACCACTGTGGTCATCGGTGTCCGGCAACCACGGAGGTACCGATGCTTCGCATGTTCCTCGCTGTCACGACCATGGCGCTGGCCGCCTGGACCGGGACGACCAACGCCGCTGAGGCGACACCGGCGGCCACGCCAACACCGACGCAGTCGGCCACGCCTACACCGTCGCCCACGATCACCTGCCCACCGGCGTTGCCGATCACCGCGAACGTGACCGGGGCCACCACCACGAGCCTGACCATCTCGTACTCCATCTTCTTCCGCCCGCCCTGTGGCTACGACCCGCCGATGACCGTCAGTCTCTTCGCCAGCCGCGAGGACGCCCAACAGTGGCGGGCGCCGGTGGCCGTGGCCGTCTCCGGGCCGGAGCGCAACGGCTCGGTGACCATCGACGGGCTGACGCCCGGCACGGAGTACTGGTACCGGTTCACTGACGTCGAGGGCCGGCGGGATCCGTACGTGATCGCCTCGGCCCGGACCGCCTCGCTGACCTCGTGTCGCGCGACCGCGACTATCGACGCCCGCTGGGGCAGCGGCTTCGTCGTGACGGTCACGGTCCGCAACAGCGGCACCCTGCCGTTGGACCAGTGGCGCGTCTCCTGGCGGCGGGCCGGTGACGAGCGTGTCCAGACGGTCTGGGGCGGGGTTGCCGAGACGGCCGGTGCCGACGTCACGGTCCGCAACGCCTCCTACAACGGCACCCTGGCGCTGGACGGGGTGACGACGTTCGGTCTGCTCGTGGCGACCAGCGCGGTGCCCGACGGCCTGACCCTGGCGTGCGAGCGGTGAAAGACGTCCGCCCCGCTTCCGGCGATGGCGAAAGCGGGGCGGACGTCGTATCGCTCAGGGCTTGCGGGCCACCGCGCCGTAGGCGTCGATGCCGACGGCGTCGGGCTCGTCCGCTCGCCACAGGGGGATCGGCACCAGGCCCGGCTCCACCATCATCAGCCCGTCGAAGCAACTTTCCAGCTCCTCGGGACTGCGCAGGATGTACGGAACTCCGCCGCTCTGCGCCAGCCGGTCGGCACCGGAGACCACCGCCGGGCTGGTGTTGGTGCCGTCCCAGAGCACCAGGTGAGAGCCGGACGGCATCGCGTCCATCGTGCGCCCGACGATCGAGCGCACCACGGCCAGGTCGGGCTCGTAGCCCATCACGCCCATGTACATGACGGCGATGGGCTGGTCGAAGTCGAGCGTCTGCGCCGCCTCGGCGAGGATCTTCTCCGGGTCGTGGTAGTCGGCGGGGACGTAGGTGGTGACCCCCTCCGACGTCGTGCTGGCCAGCAGTGCCCGTGCGTGCACCAGCACCATCGGGTCGTTGTCCACGTAGACGATCCGTGAGTCCGGCGCGATGCCCTGGGCGACCGCGTGCGTGTTCTGCATGGTGGGCAGGCCGGTGCCGATGTCCAGGAACTGCCGGATGCCCGCCTGCGCCGCGAGGTAGCGCACGGCCCGCACCAGGAACACGCGCGACTGCTGCGCCATGAGGACGATCTCCGGGTAGACCTCGGCGACGGCATCGCCGGCCGCCCGGTCGGACTGGAAGTTGTCCTTGCCGCCCATCCAGTAGTTCCAGATTCGGGCCGCGTGCGGCACGTCGGGCTGAAGCTTCGCGGTGAGTTCGGGGTCCGGGCCGGCCATGCCAGGCTCCTATCGAGGGGTCGTCAGCTGGAGGTCACCACAGCGGTACGACCGGGATCGTACTCCGGCGATGTCCACAGGGGACTGGCGGTGGGCACAGCGGCGCGTACGGACGCAGGTTCGTCGTCCTCAGGGCGAGGCGAGGGTGAGTTGACGCCACGCCTCGCGCCGCAGTGCCTGCCGGGTCGGGTCGGCAACCGGCGCCGCCGCCAGGAGCCGTGCGGTGTACGGGTGTCGGGGCGCCCGCAGCACCGTCTGCACTGGGCCCTCCTCCACGACCCGACCCCGATGCAGCACCGCCACCCGGTCGGCGAGTTGCTCAACCACCGCCAGGTCATGGCTGATGAACAGGCAGGAGAAGCCGATCTGGCGCTGAAGTGCCAGGAGCAGATCCAGGATCCGTGCCTGCACCGAGACGTCCAGAGCGCTGGTGGGCTCGTCGGCGATCAACAAGGCCGGATTCAATGCGATGGCCCGCGCGATGGCCACCCGTTGCCGCTGCCCGCCGGACATCTCATGAGGGTGGCGGTCGTGCAGGCGCGACGGTAGCTCGACCGCCTCCAACAACTCGTCGACGCGGCGGCGTTGCGCGTCGGGGCTCAGGTCGGTGTGCAGCGACAAGGGTTCGGCGATGCTGGCTCCAACCGTCCGGCGAGGGTTCAGGGACGACGCCGGGTCCTGGAAGACGATGCCGAGCTGAGAGCGGAAGTTTCGCAGTTCACGCCGGGTGGCGCGCCCGACCTCGACTCCAGCGACGGTCACCGTGCCGGACGTCGTCGGGAGGAGCCCGGCCAGCGCCCGGCCGATGGTCGACTTCCCGGATCCCGATTCGCCGACCAGGGCGACCATCTCGCCCTGGTCGATGTGCAGGCAGACGTCGTCGACCGCCCGGACCGGGTGGCCGCGTCGCCGCCCCGGGTACTCGACGACGACGTTGCGCAGCTGCACGACGGGTGGCGGCAGCGTCGGGTCGAGTGGTTGCGGCTCGGGCGGCTGCGGCGTGCCCGGTTCGGCGAGCCGCAGCTCCGGCAGTCGGGGTACGGCGTGCAGCAACGTCCGGGTGTACTCGTGCCGGGGCGCGCTGAAGAGCTGCGCCGCGGTGGCCTGTTCGACGATCTGACCGTCGCGCAGCACCACGACCGTGTCGGCGACGTCGGCCACCACACCCATGTCGTGGGTGATGAGGAGAACGGCCATGTCGAGCCGTTTGCGCAGGTCGCGGAGGAGATCGAGGATCCCGGCCTGGACGGTCACGTCCAGTGCGGTGGTCGGCTCGTCCGCGATCAGCAGGACCGGGTCGCAGCTGATGGCCATCGAGATCATCGCCCGCTGGAGCTGCCCGCCGGAGAGTTCGTGCGGGTACGACCGGGCCACTCGAGAGGGGTCGTCCAGGCCGACGGTGCCGAGCAACTCCAGGACCTGGGCGGCTGCGGCGGCTCGACGGACCGGACGGTGCGCCCGGATCGCCTCGGCGATCTGGTCGCCGATGGTGAAGACCGGGTTCAGCGCGGTCATCGGCTCCTGGAAGATCGTGCCGATCCGGCCGCCGCGTACCTCGCGCAGCAGGCGGGGCTCCGCGCCGATCAATTCGGTGCCGGCCAGGGTGATGCTGCCGCTGACCCGGGCCGTGGCCGGCAGTAGGCCGAGGGTGGCCATCGCCGTGACACTCTTGCCCGAGCCGGACTCGCCGACCAGGGCGAGCACCTGGCCGCGGTGCAGCTCGAAGGACGCGTCGTGGACCGCTTGGTGCGTCTCGCCATCGACCTCGAACGAGACGGCCAGCCCGGCCACCGCGAGCAGCGGTGACCGGGTGGCCTTCGTGAGGTGTGGCTCCGTGGAGGAAACCGTCATCCCTGCTTCAGCGATACCTTCAGGTAGTTCGGATAGGCCGGGAAGGCGGGCACGAAGAAGTTCTGCACCTTCGAGCCGTGCAGGAACGAGTTCTTCGTGTAGGTCAGCGGCACGACCGGCGCGTCCTGGAGGATGAGCTTGTCCGCCTGGGCCCACAGCGCCTGGGCCTTCGCCGGGTCGGTCTCGGCCGTGGCCTGCTCGATCAGCTTGTCGACCTCAGGCGAGGAGTAGCGGGCGCTGTTGTAACCGCCCCCACCGATCTCACTGGACGCGAAGAGCGGCTGGATGTTGCCGTTCGCGCTCGGGAAGTCCGGCTGCCACGAGGCCACCGTCAGGTCGTAGTCACCCTTGTCGCCGCTGACCTCGGCGGTCCAGGCGTCGTCGTCCACCGGCTTGATGGTCACCGTGATGCCGACCCGCTGGAGCCCCTGCTGGATGGCCTGGGCCTTGGCGAGACTCGGCTGGTCGTTCTCGGACAGCAGCGTGAGCTTCAGGCTCGTCTGGCCCGCTTCGGCGAGGAGCTGCTTGGCCTTGGCCACGTCCCCCGAGGGGTCGGCGGGGTAGAGGTTGTAGTCGACCCGACCAGCGATGCCGGGGGTGATCAGCGTGCTGGCCAGGTCGCCACCGATGGCGCCGCCGTTCGCGATCTGGTAGGCCCGCTTGTCCACGGCGTACTGGAGGGCCTGGCGGACCTTGAGGTCCTTCAGCGGCCCTCGCTGGGTGTTGATCGCCAGGTAGGAGAGCGCCCCGGCGTCCGAGGTGACCAGCCGCTGCTTCGCGCTGGCGTTCTGCGCGATCTGCACGAGCTGTGCGGGTGGCACGAAGCCGGCGCCGAAGGCGGACCTGTCGTCGCCCGAGTCGGTGATGAGGCGCTGCGCCTGGACCGTGGTGTCCTGGCCGAGCTGGAAGACGACAGTGTCCGGCCCGGCGGTGCGGACCTGGTCGGTGGCGGCGTCCCAGTTCGGGTTGCGGGACAGCTTCACCGCGACGCCCTGCTGGTACGACTCCACCTGGTAGGGGCCGGACGCGACCGGGTTCTGGTTGTACTTCTTCGGGTCGTCCTTCGCCTTCGGCACCGGGGTGAACGCCGGCATGGAGACGATCCAGGGCCAGTCGCCGTACGCGGTCTTGAGGTGGAAGGTGATGGTCTTCGCGTCCGGCGTCTCGACCGAGGCCAGGTTCGCCCCGGCGTACGGGCCCTTGTACTCGGCCCCGCCCACGAGCAGGCTCTTGTGATAGCCGAGGCCGCCGGAGAGTTCCGGGGCGAAGGAGCGCTCGATGCCGTACTTGATGTCGGCGGCGGTGATCGGCGCGCCGTCGGCGTACTTCAGCCCGTCCTTCAGGGTGTAGGTCCAGGTCTTGCCGCCGTCGGTGGTCTTTCCGGTGTCCGTGGCCAGGTCCGGAACGACCTGCGCCGGCTTGCCCGGCTGGACGTCCCAGGTGGTGAGCCGACGCAGCACCAGGCCGAGCGTGGTGATCGCCAGGTTCTGGCTCTTGGCCGGGTCGAAGTTGACGTCGCTGGCCGCGCTGAGGATCGTCAGCGTGCCGCCCTTCTCGGTGGCCCCGGTCGATCCGCCGGCGTCCGGCTTCACGTCCGGGTTCGCGTTGCATCCGGCCAGGGCCAGGAGGGCTGCGAGCGCGAGTGCGCTGCGTCTTTTCATCGGTGCCATACCTTTCGTTGTGTGGCGCATCAGCGCGCCACCCTCGGGTCCACGACGTTGTAGATCAGGTCCACGAGGAAATTTGCGAGGATGATGAGGAACGCGGAGAAGAGGGTGACCCCGACGATCAGCGGAAGGTCGACGTTGCCGACTGCGTCCAGCAACAGGGCGCCCAGCCCGGGCATGCTGAACACTCGTTCGGTGATGACCGCGCCACCGAGTAGCGACCCGAGGTCGATCCCGAACACGGTGATCACCGGGATCAGGACGTTGCGCAGGGCGTGTCGGCCGACGACCTTGCGTTCCCGCAGGCCCTTGGCGCGGGCCGTGCGGATGTAGTCCTCGCCCAGCACCTCGAGCATCTGGCCTCGGGTCAGCCGGGCGTAGATGGCCGCGTGGATCAGGGCGAGCACGCACCAGGGCAGGACGAGGTGCCACAGCCACCCCACCGGATCCTCGGTCAGTGCCACGTACCCGTTGACCGGCACCATGTTGAGGGTGAAGCCGAAGAGCAGGATGCCGAGCAGCCCGAGCAGGTAGCTCGGCGCGGAGACGCCGACGGTCGAGAAGGTCATCGCAGCCCGGTCCATCGCGCTGCCGCGCCGGACGGCGGAGACGACGCCGGCGCCGACGCCGAGGATCAGCCAGAGCACGGCCGCGCCGATGGCGATCGAGAAGGTGACCGGGATGCGGTTCACGATGAGCTGGGTGACTGATTCGTTCAGTTGGAACGAGTAGCCGAAGCAGGGGGCGGCGCAGTGCACCGCGGCGGCTCCGGAGCCGAAGGTGCGGCCGGCGAAGAGCCCGCCGAGGAAGGCCAGGTACTGCTGCCACCAGGGCTGGTCGTACCCCATGAAGGCCCGGGCTTCGGCGAGCCGCTGCGGGGTGCAGGGCCGCCCGCAGGACAGCTGCGCCGGGTCGCCGGGGAGCAGCACGAAGACGAGGTACGTGATCAGGCTGATCACGAGCAGCGTGCCGACCATGCTGAGCAGGCGTCCGGAGATCAAACGGAGGAGTCTCATCGCCGCAGCCCTGCTGTCTTCGGGTCGAACGCGTCGCGCAGACCATCGCCGAGCAGGTTGAACGCGAGCGTGGCGAGGAAGAGCGCCGCGCCGGGGAAGACGAGGAACATCGGGTCGGTCTGCACCCAGGCGATGGCCTCGCCGATCGAGCGACCCCAGGCCGGGGTCGGTGGCGGCACCCCGACACCGAGGAAGGAGAGCGCGGCCTCCGCGCCGATCATCGCCGGGATCTTGATCGTGGCGTAGACGATGATCGTGGCGGTGAGGTTGGGGAGCAGTTGCCGGACGAGCAGGTGCCATCCGCCGGCGCCGAGCGCGGTGGAGGCGACCACGAAGGTGCGTTGCTTCAACGCCAGCGTCTGGCTACGGACCACCCGGGCGACACCGGGCCAACCGAAGACCGCGAGGACGCCGACGAGCAGCAGCGGCTTCGGGAGGCTGGTCGGCACGATTGCGCCGAGCCCGATGACGAAGATCAGGTACGGGAAGCCGAGCAGGACGTCGACGACGCGGGTGACCACGCGGTCGTACCAGCCGCCGTAGAAGCCGGCGGTGAGGCCGACGACGACTCCGATCAGCATCGAGGCCGCGGTTGCCCCGGCACCGACCAGGATGGAGGTGCGCGCGCCGTGGACCACGATCGCGAACAGGTCACGTCCGGTCATCGGCTCCACGCCGAACCAGTGCGCGCCGCTGATGCCGCCACCGAAGCCCTTCGGCGCGCCGGAGTCCGTCAGGGCGTCCAGGTCGTACGAGTAGGGGTCATGACCGCCGAGCGCGCTGAACAGCGGTGCGGCAGCCGCGACGACGAGGAAGAAGGCCACGCCCCCGGCGCCGGCCACCGCCCAGCGATCAGCGGCCAACCGTTGCCAGAGTTGACGAACACCGCGCCTGCGGGCCGGCCTCGGCGGCCGGGCCGGGGCCGGTGGCGCGAGAGGGGTATCGGTGGACACGTTGGTTCCTTACGAGGCTGACGAGTGAGGGACGGGGGCTCAGCGCTCCCGGCAACACTTCCCGCCCACGCTGGCCCCTTCCGACTCACGTTCCGATGGATGTCGACTGCTTGGCGGGCCGACGGCGCACCGCGAGGTTCCGCCGGCCGCACGCACATGCTCCGGCAGCTGTGGTCGGGAAATCCAGCAGTAGAGACCTACAACACAGACCGGATTAGTAGGGAATTCTCCGGGGAGGCCGTCGCCCGCTGGCGGGCACGGTCAGCGGGCGGGGTGCCACCCCAGCGCCGGACCGAGCCGGGTCGCCGTATCGGTGAGGATCTGTGCGTAGTCGGCCGCCGTGAAGGTGAAGGGCAGGGCGAAGGCGACCTCGTCGACCTCGCGGAACGCGGCATGCTTGAGTAGCTGCTCGGCGATCAGCTCCGACGGGCCGACGAGGTCGGGGGCGAACATCATCCCGGCCGGTCCCTGCGGTGAGGCTGTACGAGGCGTCCGCTGGCGGGCGTACGCCTCGTAGCGGGCACGCTGGGATGCGGTGGCGCTGTCGGTGGGGATGACGACGAGCCCCTGGGAGACCCGAGCCCGAGCTTCCGCAGCGGCCTCGGTTGTTCGATTGCGCCCGCTCTGGTCACCGTCTGCCTCCAGGCCTGCCCAGGATGCTTCATCCGAAGGACTTGAAATCCTACCTTGTTAGTAGGAAAATCGTTCGCATGCTGCCCGTACGGTTGTTCACCTCCCGCCGGGTCGTCGACCTGATGCGGGTCGCCGCGCAGCTCTGTCCCGGTGAGCCCGTCGCGGCCTGAACGGGCTGTCTCAGCCATCGCCTGCCTGGCTTCCCGTCGCCGCCGCGTGGTCGCGGCCGGCTTCCCCCGCGTCCCGCCAGCGCGAGGACGCACCTCGTCGAGAGGACCTGCCATGAGTATCGACGCCGCCGCACCCACCGTCGCGGATCCGCAGCGCGCCTTCATAGCGGACTGGCAGGAGTGGCACCGAGGGCACGAGGAGGCGCGGGCCGACCCGCACGGCTTCCTCGCCGTCACCGGCCTGCACTGGCTCACCCCGGTGCCGCAACGGTTTCCCGACCTGCCGGGGGAGTGGCACACCGGTGCTGGCGGGCCGGTGGTCGCTCTCGGAGGTGACGACGAGATCGTCGTCGACGGCGAGCGGGTTCGGGGTCGCCACGAGTTCGGGCCGATCGCCGAGCGCGCCGGCGTCACCGTGGGCATCGACGGTGGCGTGCTGGAGGTGGCCCGCCGGGGTGGGCATGACATCCTCCGTCCCCGACGCCCGGACCACTCGCTGCGCCTCGACTACCGGGGCACGTCAACATATCCGCCCGACCCGCGATGGGTCGTGGATGGGCGATACGTTCCGTTCGACAGTCCTCGGCCGACCACCGTCGGCGCGGCGGTGGAAGGGCTCGAGCACGTCTACGAGGCGCCCGGTCGGATCGAGTTCACCGTCGACGGGGTGCCGCTGAGCCTGACCGCGTTCGACGGCGGGAAACCCGGGAGCCTGTCGGTGCTGTTCACCGATGCCACGTCCGGGGTCACCACCTATCCCGCCAACCGGTCCCTGAAGGTCGGCGTACCGGATGAGCAGGGCCAGGTCACGCTCGACTTCAACCGGGCCACCAACCTGCCGTGCGCGTACACCGACTTCGCGACCTGCCCGCTTCCTCCGGCGGAGAACCGACTGCCGATCGCCGTCGAGGCCGGCGAGAAGACCCCGGATGAGCGGCTGGCGGATGCTCCCGCCGACCGTTCGTAGGCCCCGCCGACCAACCCTCGGGAGGATCGCTATGACCCAGTCCACCGACGCCCCGATCGACGCCGACAGCGACGCGCTGCGGACGTTGCTGCGCCACCAGGCCAGCACCGTCACGGTGGTCACCGCTCCCGGCTCGCCGGCGGTCGGCTTTACCGCCACCTCGTTCACCTCGGTGTCACTGGCCCCGCCGATCGTCTCGTTCTGTCTGAACCTCGGGTCGTCGAGCTGGCCCGCGGTGGCCCGTGCCCGGCACGTGGCGGTGCACCTGCTCGCCCATCATCAGCAGGATCTGGCCCGCACCTTCGCGACGAGCGGCATCGACCGGTTCGCGACGCCCACCCGCTGGCGGCCCGGCCCGGAGGGGGTGCCGATCCTTGACGACACCCTGGCCTGGCTCCTCTGCCGGGTCGTCGACCGGGTGACCGTCGGCGATCACGCCGTGGTGCTGGCCGAACCGGAGGTGCTTCGGCACGCCGACGTCGGCTCGCCCCTGCTCTACCACCGGGGGCGCTACGCCGGGCTGGCCGGCGACCAGCCCGGGGTGGCCCGCCGCCCGGCCGCCTGAGCGGCCGCCCGCGGCTGCGTGGGGGGAACGACGATCGGGATCGAGGCTTATCGCTCCATGCTGACCTGTGGGTCAGGCGCAATCCCTGCAAACCCTATAGCCTTGGTAGGGTATGCGTCAACGAATCGACGTCCTCCCGTGCGATAGCCGACATCCGGCGACGGATCCGTTGACACCACCACGCTTCGGAGGTGGACTCGGCTCATGTCCAGCGAGCTGCGGCTGACGATCCGCGGCCACATCGACTTCGGTCGAGTGTGGTCGAGTTCCTGTCTGGCCTGACCCGGCACTCTCGCCCGTAGCCCGGCTCGCCGCATCGGCCCGCCGGGGTGGGGCGCACCGCCGCGCCGCCACCGCACCGACACCCGTACCGGCCCACGCCCCACGCGTAGCGGCCGGGTGCCGGCATCCCCGCTTCCGCCTGCCTGGACAGGAGATCTCACCATGCCCGCGAACCGTCTGCGAACCCTGGCCGCCGTCCCGCTCGCCGCACTGCTGGCCGTCGTAGCCGGATGCTCCACCGGCGCTGCCCCGGCCGCCGAGGCGGCCGGCCAACCCCGCTCCGGCGGCACCCTCACCTGGGCCGTGGAGACCGAGCCGATCACCCTCAACCCGCACCAGTACGCCCAGGCCAAGGCCCGCCTGCTGGTCTGGAACACCTTCGAGTCGCTGCTCACCTACGACCAGCAGGGCACGTTGGTGCCCTGGTTGGCGACCGGCTGGAAGGTCGCACCGGACGGGCTGGCCTACACCCTGACGTTGCGCGACCGGGTCACCTTCTCCGACGGCACGCCCTTCGACTCCGCCGCCGTCAAGGCCAACTTCGACAAGCTGCGCGAACCTGGGTACAACCCGGCTCTCGCCGCCGTCCAACTGCGCAACCTCAAGGCCGTCGAGACAGTCGACCCGCGCACCGTACGCCTCGTCCTCAGCGCCCCGGACGTCCTCATCCTCGACTTCCTCGCCTCCCCGCAGGGTGCGCAGATCTCTCCGACCTCGCTGCGCCAGGCGAAGAACCTCAAGGCCGGTGGCATCGACGTGGTCGGCACCGGGCCGTTCGTGCTGGACCGCTACGTCCCCGGTCAGGAGCTGCACTACCGGCGCAACGCCAGCTACGACTGGGCGCCACCCACCGCGACGCACACCGGCCCCGCCCACCTCGACGGAATCACCTACCGGTTCCTCAAGGAGTCGGCGGTCCGCGTTGGCGCCCTCACGTCGAGCCAGGTGCAGATCATCGAGGGGGTGCCCGCCACGGACCAACCGCTGATCACCGGCAACCGGACGCTGCGCCTGAGCCGTGAACTCAACTCCGGCTCGGCCTACTCGTACTACTTCAACACCTCCCACGCGCCCTTCGACGACCTGCGCGTCCGCCAGGCGTTCCGGGAGGCCGTCGACGTCGACACCATCCTGAAGTCCGTCTACCGAGACACCGCCACCCGCGCCTGGAGCGTGATCAGCCCGTCCAGCCCGCTGTACGACAAGCGCCTCGAAGGCGGCTACAGCGGCGACCCCGTCAAGGCGAACACCCTGCTCGACCAGGCCGGCTGGGCTGCCCGAGACGCCGCCGGCTACCGGGTGAAGGACGGCAAGCGGCTCACCGCACGGCTCGTACAGTCCGCACCCTACGTCCGGGACCGCCGCGACATCCTGGCCCAGGCCGTTCAGGCCGCCGTCAAGCAGAGCGCCGGCATCGACCTGAAGGTGACCCTTGTCGACCAGGGCACCGCCACCGACGCGTTCCAGCGCAACGAGTACGAGGTCTTCGACAACTCGCGCGCCGACACCGACGCCGGCGCCGCGCTCAACCTGCTGCTGCACTCGAAGGGCGGCATCAACCGCACGCAGGTCAACGACCCGCGGATCGACCAGCTTCTGGAGGCCGGTCAGGCCGCCGCCGACCCGACCAAGCGGGTCGGCATCTACGCCGACCTGCAACAACAGGTCGTTGCCGAGCAGGCCCTGCTGCTACCGCTGTACGCGCCGGCCGACCAGATCGCCGCCAGCACCGGCGTCGGCGGGGTGCGTTTCGAGCCCACCGCCGGGGTTCCCGCCAGCGCGTACGACCTGTGGATCGGAAAGTGACATGAGCCGCCCACCCGTACGTGCCGTGGCCCGCCGGCTCGGTGCCGGCCTGGTCGTCCTCTGGGTCGCGGCCACCGCCGCCTACCTGGCGCTGCTGGCCGCCCCTGGCGACACCGTGGACAACATCGTCGCCGACGGTGCCGACACCCCGCAGATCCGCGCCGAGATCATCGCCGAGTGGGGCCTGGAACGGCCAGTCATCCTGCAGTACCTCGACTACCTCCGGCGGCTCGGCGGCGGCGACCTGGGTCGCTCGTACCTGCTGCAACGTCCCGTCGCCGAGGTGATCGGCGAGCAAATCGCCCCCACCCTCACCCTCGCGGTCGCCGCCGCCGGGCTCGGGGTGCTGCTCGCCCTGCTCATCGCGGTGGCCACCGCCGGGGACCGGCGACCGTGGCTGCGCAGGGTCAGCTCCGGCGCCGAGTTGCTGCTGGTCTCCACCCCGCCGTTCTTGATCGGGCTCCTGCTGCTCAGTGTGCTGTCGTTCCGGTGCGGCCTCTTCCCGGTCTCCGGCGATCAGGGGATCGCCGCGTTGGTGCTCCCCGCCGTCACCCTCGCGCTACCGATCGCCGGGCTGCTGGCCCAGGTGCTGCGTGACGGCATCGACAAAGCTCTCGACGAGCCCTTCGTGCTCACCGCCCGCGCCCGTGGCGTACGGGAACGAACGGTGTTGGTGCGGCACGCGTTGCGGCACGCCCTCCTGCCGGCCGTCACCCTGGCCGGTTGGCTCTTCGGCATCCTGCTCGGCGGCGCCGTGATCGTCGAGCAGGTCTTCGGGCGGCCCGGCCTCGGCCAGGTCACCCTCACCGCGGTCACCACCCGGGACATGCCGGTGGTGCTGGCCGTGGTCACCCTCTCGGCTGCCGTCTACGTCGCGGTCAACACCGTGGCCGATCTGGCGTACCTGCTGGTCGACCCGCGTCTGCGAAGGAGCTGACCCCGATGACTGTCACCCTGGGCCCACCGCTCACCGACGCCCCCACGCGGCTCCTCGCCGACCCGACCGCACCGACGGTACGCCGACGGCTCCGGCCGCGACCCGGTCTGCTCGCCGCCGGGGCGTACCTGATCCTGCTGGTCGTCGCCGCGGCCTGGCCGGCCGTGCTGGCCCCCGGCGATCCGCTCGCGGCCGACCCGCTCGCCGTGCTCAACCCACCCGACGCGGCGCACTGGCTCGGCACCGACCACCTCGGCCGCGACGTCTGGACGCGGGTGGTGCACGGCGCCGGTCACTCGCTCACCATCGGTGTCGCCGCCACCGTGCTCGCGGTGGCCGGTGGCGTGCTGCTCGGCCTGCTCGCCGGCCTCACCCACCGGGTCGCCGACGAGGCGCTGAGCCGCACGTTCGACGCGCTGTCGGCATTTCCCATGCTGCTGCTGGCCCTGCTGTTCATCGCCGTCGCCGGCCCCGGCACCGCCAGCCTGATCGTCGCCATCGGCATCGCCACCCTGCCGCACTACGCCCGCGTGGTCCGTGGTCAGACACTCGTCGTCCGCCGCGCGGGCTTTGTCGAACAGGCCGTCACCTTCGGCCAGTCCCGGCCCCGGCTGGTACTGCGGCACGTGCTCCCCAACGTGGTCGGCCCGGTGCCGGTGCTCGCGGTGATCGGGCTCGGTGAGGCGATCCTGGCCGCCGCCGGGCTCAGCTTCCTCGGCATGGGCCCACAGCCGCCGTCGCCGGAGTGGGGCGCGATGCTCTCCGAGGGGCGCAACTACCTCCAGGTGGCCTGGTGGATCAGCATCCTGCCTGGACTGGCGGTCACCGCCACCGTGGTGTCGCTGACCGTCGTCGGCCGGCACTGGCAGGCACGCTTCGACGGGCGGCGGCGCTGATGGCTCCCCTGGTCACGGTCGAGGATCTGCACGTCGACTTCGACACCCCGACCGGCCGGGTGGCCGCGGTGCGTGGGGTCAGCTTCACCGTCGAGCGTGGCGAGTGCGTGGCCGTCGTCGGGGAGTCCGGCTCCGGCAAGAGCGTGACCGCTCGTACCCTGGTCGGTCTCGCCGGTCCGGGCGCCCGGGTCCGCGCCGCCCGGCTCGAACTGGCCGACACCGACGTGCGGGCACACCGGCCACGGGACTGGCGGCGGGTCCGAGGCCGCCTCGCCGGGCTGGTGTCGCAGGACGCGCTGGTCTCCCTCGACCCGCTGCGCACCGTGGGCGCCGAGATCGGTGAGGTGCTCGCCACCCACGAGATCGTCAGCCGGCGGGAACGGGCCGGACGGGTCACCCACCTACTCGACGAGGTCCACCTGCCGGAGCCGGAGCGCCGGGCCCGGCAGTACCCGCACCAGCTCTCCGGTGGGCTGCGGCAGCGGGCGCTGATCGCCTCGGCGATCGCCGGGGAGCCGGCCCTGCTGATCGCCGACGAACCGACCACCGCGCTGGACGTCACCGTGCAGGCGCAGATCCTGCGGCTGCTCGCCGAACGGCGGGCCGCCGGGGTGAGTCTGCTGCTGATCAGCCATGACCTGGCGGTCGTCGCCCAGGTCGCCGACCGGGTCCTGGTGCTGCGCGACGGTCGGATCGTCGAGCACGGCCCCACCGACCGGCTGCTGCGGGAACCCACACATCCGTACACCCGGCAGTTGCTGGCCGCGGTGCCCTCCGCGACCTCGCGGGGCCGCCGGCTCGCCGGGGCGGCGCGGGTCGGGGACGCACGGGCGACGCTGCCCGCCCGCCCCGAGGTCCGCGCCGACGACACCGTGCTCGACGCGGGCGGCCTGACCAAGAGGTACGGCGAGCACACCGTCGTGCGGGACGTGTCCTTCACCGTCGCGCGGGGCGAGACGCTCGGCCTGGTGGGGGAGTCCGGCTCCGGTAAGAGCACCGTCGCCCGGATCGTCGCTGGTCTGCTCGACGCCGACGCGGGCACCGTCACCTTCGAGGAGACGCCGTGGGCCGGCGTGCCGGAGCGGGCCCGCCGCCCGCTGCGGCGCAGGTTGCAGATCATCTCGCAGGACCCGCTGAGCTCCTTCGACCCGCGCTACACGGTCGGGCGGGTCGTCGCGGAGAACCTCGACCCGGACGTCGGCCGCGCGGACCGCCGCGATCACGTCGTCGACCTGCTGCGTCGCGTCGGGCTCGGCGCGGACCTGGTCGATCGGCATCCCCGGCAGCTCTCCGGCGGGCAGCGGCAACGCGTCGCCATCGCCCGCGCCATCGCACCCCGCCCCAGTCTGATCATCTGCGACGAACCGGTCTCCGCCCTCGACGTCTCCGTGCAGGCACAGGTCCTCGACCTGCTGGCCGAGCTGCGCGCCGCCGACGGCACCGCCCTGCTCTTCATCTCCCACGACCTGGGCGTGGTGCACCACCTCAGCGACCGGGTGCTGGTCATGCACGACGGCGCGGTGGTCGAGCAGGGCCCGGTCGGCGACATCTTCACCTACCCCCGACACGACTACACACGGTCCCTGCTGAACGCGCTGCCCACGCTGGTCACCGCCGGCCGACCGGAGGAGAAGCATCCATGACCGAGAAGAGCCTGCACCTGGCCGTGGCCCTCGACGGCCTCGGCTGGCACCCCGCCGCCTGGCGGCTCTCGCGCGCCGACGCGACCGCGCCGCTGACCGCCCGCTACTGGAACGCCCTCGCCGGCGAGGCCGAACACGCCGCACTGGACCTGCTCACCATCGAGGACAGCCTCGACCTCCAGACGTCGTGGCCGGACGGCACCGACGACCGCGTCGACGAGCTCCGGGGACGCCTCGACGCGGTGCAGATCGCCTCCCGGCTCGCCCCGCTGACCCGGCACATCGGGCTGATCCCGACCACCAGCACCACCCACACCGAGCCGTTCCACCTCTCCACGGCGATAGCCACGCTCGACCACATCAGCGGTGGGCGGGCCGGTTGGCGGCCTCGGGTCTCCGCGCGCAGGGCCGAGGCCGGGCACTTCGGTCGCCGTGACATCCCGCCCCTGGACCTGGCTCGGCTCGACGAACCGGAGACGGTACGGCTCGTCGGCGACCTCTTCGCCGAAGCCGGTGACGCGGTGGAGGTGGTCCGCCGGCTCTGGGACAGCTGGCAGGACGACGCCGTGATCCGGGATGTGCCGACCGGCCGGTTCGTCGACCGGGAGCGGTTGCACTACATCGACTTCGCCGGCCGGTGGTTCTCCGTCAAAGGCCCCTCCATCGTGCCCCGGCCGCCGCAGGGGCAACCGATCGTCGCGGCGCTGGCCCACTCGTCGGTGCCGTACGCGTTCGCCGCCCGGCACGCCGACATCGTCTTCGTCACCCCGATCGACGCTGGACACGCCGCCGCGATCGTGGCCGAGGTGCGGGCGGCCGAGGAGACCGTCGGCCGGGTGGGCGCACCGCTGCGCGTCCTCGCCGACCTGGTCGTGCTGCTCGACGAGACGTCGACGCTGGCCCGGGACCGCCGGACCCGCCTCGACGAGCTGCACGGCGCGCAGTTCACCTCCGACGCGTCGATCGTCACCGGCACCCCGGGGGAGCTGGCCGACCTGCTCGCCGAGTGGCACCGCGCCGGGGTGGATGGTTTCCGGCTGCGGCCCGCGGTGCTCCCCGACGACTTGACCGCGATCACCCGGGCCCTGGTGCCCGCGCTGCGAGACCGGGGTCTGTTCCGAGCCGGCTACCCCGGCGGGATGCTGCGCGACCTGCTCGGCCTGCCCCGACCGGTCAGCCGCTACGCCGTCGCGGCGACCGCCTGAGCACTGGAGACCGTCATGCCCAAGCAGATCATCCTGGCCGCGCACTTCCCCGGCGTGAACAACACCACCGTGTGGAGCGACCCCGCCTCCGGCAGCCAGGTCGACTTCTCCTCCTTCGTCCACCTGGCCCGCACCGCCGAGCGGGGCAAGTTCGACTTCTTCTTCCTCGCCGAAGGGCTGCGGCTGCGTGAGCAGCGGGGCCGCATCCACGACCTGGACGTCGTCGGACGCCCGGACACGTTGACGGTGCTCGCCGCCCTCGCAGCGGTCACCACCCACCTGGGTCTGGCCGGCACCCTCAACACCACCTTCCGGGAGCCGTACGAGCTGGCCCGGCAGTTGGCCAGCCTCGACCACCTCTCCGGTGGGCGGGCCGCCTGGAACGTGGTCACCACCTCCGACGCGTTTACCGGAGAGAACTTCCGTCGGGGCGGCTACCTCGACCGCGCGCTGCGCTACGACCGGGCCGCCGAGTTCGTGCGTACCGCGCGGCAGTTGTGGGAGTCGTGGCCGGCCGATGCGATCACGGGCGACCGGGACGGCGGCCGGTACCTCACCGAGGCCGCCCCCGGCGCCTTCGCCCATCACGGCGACCAGTTCGACATCGCCGGGCACTTCACGGTGCCCCGCAGCCCCCAGGTGCACCCGGTGATCCTGCAGGCCGGCGACTCTCCCGACGGCCGCGAGTTCGCCGCGTCCAGCGCCGACGCGATCTTCTCCCGACACGGCACCCTGGAGGACGGCCAGGAGTTCTACCGGGACGTGAAGTCCCGGCTCGCCCGGCACGGCCGCCAGCCCGACGACCTCAAGGTCATTCCCGGCGTCACGTTCGTGCTCGGCGACACCGACGCCGAGGCGCAGGAGCGCGCCCACCACATCCGCCGGCAGCAGGTCAGCCCGCAGACCGCGATCCTGTTGCTGGAACAGCTCTGGAACCGGGACCTGTCCGGGTACGACCCGGACGGCCCGCTGCCCGCCGAGGACCCGGACGTCTCCGGCGACGCGATCAGCCGAGGCCGGGCCGGTATGTATCCCGACCCGGTCCGCACCGCCCGGCACTGGCGGGCCCTGGCCGAGGAGAAGGGGCTCGGCATCCGCGACCTGATCATCGAGGTCACCGGCCGGCAGTCCTTCGTCGGCACCCCACGGCAGGTCGCCGAGCGGATGAACCACTTCGTGCAGTCGGACGCCGCCGACGGCTTCATCCTGGTGCCGCACCTGACCCCGGGTGGGCTCGACGACTTCGTCGACCGGGTCGTGCCACTGCTTCAGGAGCGTGGCGTCTTCCGCACCGAGTACGCCGGCACCACCCTGCGCGACCACCTGGGTCTCAGCCCTGCTGCGACCCGGCGGCGTCCGCCTGACCTCCAGCCGAAAGTGACGGTCCCGGCGTGAAGGTTCTGCTGATAACGCTCATCACCCACCTGCCCGACCCGGTCACCGGCCAGCGCAGGAGCACCACCGAGCGGTTCCGGGAGGTCGTCGACACGGCCGTCCTGGCGGAGGAGCTGGGGTTCGACGGGTACGGGGTCGGTGAACGGCACGAGCGCCCGTTCATCTCCTCGTCGCCGCCGGTGGTGCTGAGCCACATCGCGGCCCGTACCTCCACCATCCGGCTGTTCACCGCGGTCACCACGCTCAGCCTGCTCGACCCCGTCCGCGCCTACGAGGACTACGCCACCCTGGACCACCTCTCCGGCGGCCGACTCGAACTGATCATCGGTAAGGGCAACGGCGCCGCGCAGGCGCAACTGTTCCACGTCACCGCCGAGGACCAGTGGGATCGCAACCGGGAGGGCTACGAGCTGTTCCGCCGGCTCTGGCGGGAGGAGAAGGTCACCTGGTCCGGGGCGTACCGGCCGTCGCTGACCGAGGCCGAGACCTGGCCGCGCCCGCTGCAGCAGCCCATCCGGGTCTGGCACGGCAGTGCCACCAGCCGAGAGTCCGTCGATCTCGCTGCCCGGTACGGCGACCCGATCTTCTCTGCCAACGTCACCAACCCCATCGAGCCGTACGCCGAACTCATCCGCCACTACCGGGAACGGTGGGCGCACTACGGGCACGACCCGGCCGACGCCCTCGTCGGTGCCGGCACCGCCGGCTTCTACGTGGCCCGCACCTCACAGGAGGCGGTCGAGCGGTACCGGCCGATCTTCGAGGCCCGGGTGGCCGCGTTCCGGCGGCTCGGCGTGCCACCGGTCTTCGGCACCCTCGAGGACGCCCTGGAGCGCAGCTCGATCCTGGTCGGCAGCCCACAACAGCTCGTCGACAAGGTGCTGCGCTACCACGAACAGTTCGGCCACGAGGTCATCCACCTCCAAGCCGACCACGACGGGCTGACCGACAAGCAGCACCGGGAGAGCCTGGAGTTGTTCCAAGCCGAGGTGGCGCCGGTGCTGCGCCGGGAGATTCCCAGCCGTCCCTTCCTTCCACCGGTGACCGCAGTCGCCACGGCCTGATTAGAAACGGGGACAACCATGCCCTCCACGCCCCTGTCCATCCTCGACCTCTCGCCGGTGCCCGCCGGTGGCACCGTCACCGACGCCCTACGCAACACCGTCGACCTGGCCCGGCGGGCCGAACAGTCCGGCTACCACCGCTACTGGCTCGCCGAGCACCACCTCGCCGCCGGTGTCGCCAGCTCCGCGCCGGCCGTGCTCGTCGGGCAGGTCGCCGCGGCCACCAGCGCGATCCGCGTCGGCTCCGGCGCCGTCCAGGTCGGTCACCGCACCGCCCTGCCGGTCGTCGAGGAGTTCGGCACCCTTGCCACGCTGTACCCCGGCCGCATCGACCTCGGGCTCGGCCGATCCGGTCAGCGGCGCGTCGAAGCCGCCCGGGAGATCACCGCACCCACCCCGGCGCCGGTCGAGGCCCGGGTGGTCGACGGACTGCTCATTCCTCCGCCGTTCTCCTACGCCCAGGTGCTCGCCTCACCGCGCTTCGCCCTGAGCAGCGCACTGCTGCACCAGCCGGGCGCTCAGCCGCCGCCCTTCGCCGAGCAGGTGGCCGACGTGCTGGCCCTGCTTCGCGGCGACTACACCGACGCCGACGGTCTGGACGCGCACGCCGTGCCGGGGGAGGGCGCCGATCTCCAGGTGTGGTTGTTGGGCAGCAGCGGCGGGGAGAGCGCCCAACTAGCTGGCGCGCTCGGCCTGCCCTTCGCCGCCAACTACCACGTCAGCCCCTCCTCGGTGCTCGACGCGGTGGCCGCCTACCGGGCCGCGTTCCGACCCACGACCGGGCTCACCGAGCCGTACGTGGTGGTCTCCGCCGACGTGGTCGTCGGCGAGACCGACGACGCCGCACGCCGGCTGGCCGCACCGTACGCGCCGTGGGTGCGCAGCATCCGCAGTGGCGACGGAGCGATCCCGTTCCCGAGCCCGGAGCAGGCTGCCGCGCTGCCCTGGACCGACGACGACCGCGAACTCGTCGCCGACCGGGTGGACACCCAGTTCGTCGGATCGCCCGCGACGGTGGCCGAGCGGCTGCGTACTCTGCGGGACGTCACCGCCGCCGACGAGCTGCTCGTCACCACGATCACCCACGCCCACGCCGACCGGGTCAGCTCCTACGAGCTGCTGGCCAAGGAGTGGAGCAACTGATCTGTCGTCAGTCGACCGTCACCGGGTGCCGGACCACACCGTCGAAGAGATATCCGAGCGCGTTGGGGCGGGCCTGGTCCGGTTGGCCGGCCCCGGTGACGTCGGTGGCCCGAGCCAGCAAGGTCCACCGGCCGGGACGCGGTGGACGCCAGAGCATCGTCCAGCGCTGCCAGACGCCGCCCTCGTCGGCGGGGTCGAGGTCGGCGGGTTGCCAGCTCGCCCCGTCGTCGGTGCTGATGTCGACAGTGCGGATCGGGCCGTTGCCGGACCAGGATCGGCCGGAGATGAGCAGTTGCTCGCCGCTCGGGACGCGGACGTCCCACGGCAGCTCGAAGGCGCTCTTGACCACCGGGGTCGTCACGAGCCGGCCGTCGACCGGATGGCCGGGCCCGAACATCCGGTAGAACTGGGTGTTCCACGGGGAGGAGAGGGGTGTCGCGGAGACCTCGATCGGGCCGACCCACTTGATCGAGGAGATGCCGATCCAGCCCGGCACCACCACACGCACCGGGAAACCGTGGTCGACCGGCAGCGTCTCCCCGTTCATCTCGTACGCCAGCAGCACGTCGTCGAGGGCCTTGGCGATCGGTATCGGGCGGCGCACCCGGCCGAGATTCGCCCCGCCGGTCTCGAAGTCCGGGTCCAGGCCCTCGGGCTGCACGTCCACCGCCTCGTCGGTCAGGCCGGCGTGCCGCAGGACGGTCGACAGCCGTACGCCCCGCCAGCGCGCCACCCCCACCGCGCCGAGGCCCCACGACACCCCCGGTGCCGGGTGGGCCTGCTGGGAGGCGAAGAAGCGGCGACCGTTGCCCGCGCACTCCAGCAGGGCCGCGATCTCCTCGGCGGGCATGGCCCGCAGGTCGCCGTAGTCGAACTCGACTGCGTCGTCGCGGGTCGGCGAGCCGCGCAGGCCGGTGCCGAACAGGCGCAGACGCCACGTGTCCACGTCCAGCAGCGGGCTACGGGTGTGGTTGCGGACGAAGAACCGGTCGGTGGGGACCGTGAAGCCCTGCCCCGCCATGGCCTCCCACCGCATCTCGGCGTTGCCGTCGCGCGGGGTGAGCAGTCGTGGGGGCAGCGGCTTGGCGATCGTCGCGTCCGTGCGGGACGGAAGGGAAAGAGTCACCCGATCCTCCCTGCGACTCGTTGTTGGCAAGTCCTATTGAATCAATAGGACTTGCCGCCTGGCCAGCCAGGCCCCGGCCGGTGCGCGTCGCGAGGGATGTTCGGGGTCGCGGTCACCGTTGGACCACCCCGTTCTGGTAGGCCCAGACGACGGTCTGTAGCCGATCCCGTGCGCCGATCTTGGCCATGGCCCGCCCGAGGTGCGACTTGACCGTGCTGGTCTCGATGAAGAGCTGCTCGGCGATCTCGACATTCGACAGGCCCTGCGCGAGCAGCTGCACGATCTCGGTCTCCCGCGCGGTCAGCTGGTGCGCCGCCGCCGCGTCGGAGCGGGGAGCGGGTGTGCGTCGGGCGAACTCCGAGATCACCCGACGGGTGACGGCCTGGTCGACGAGCCCGTACCCGCTCGCGAGGCGACGGATCGCCTCGATCAGCTCCTCGGGCTCACAGTCCTTGAGGATGAACCCGCTGGCGCCGGATTCCAACGCCCCGAAGACGTACTCGTCGAGGTCGAAGGTCGTCACGACCAGCACCGCCGGCGGCGTCCCGGTCGCCTCCGCGACGATCTGCCGGGTCGCGGTGAGCCCGTCGCCGTGCGGCATCCGGACGTCCATGCAGATCACGTCCGGTTGCAGCCGGCGGGCCAGCTCGATCGCGGCGGACCCGCTCGACGCCTCCGCCACGACCTCGATCTCGCCGGCCTGTTCCAGGATGACGCGGAAGCCGGCGCGGACGACCGCCTGGTCGTCGACGAGCATCACTCTGATCATGCTGGGGCCTCTTCCCTCGGCCGCGACGCGGCGGGACCGTTCGTCGGTAGCGTCGCGGTGACCGACCAACCACCGGCCACCGTCGGGCCGGCGGTGAAGGTTGCCCCGATCAGCTGAGCGCGCTCGCGCATGCCCACCAGGCCGACACCGCCGGTCCGTGCCGCCGGTACGCCTCGCGGCGCGGCGGGCTCGTTCACCACCTCCAGCGACACCGAGCGGGGCTCGAAGCGGAGCACCACCCGTGCCGGAGCGCCCGGCGCGTGCTGGCGGGCGTTGCTGAGCGACTCCTGCGCGATCCGGTAGAGCGCGACGTCGGCGATCGGCGACACCTCGCGGTGCTCGCCCTCCCGGACGAACTCCACCGGGCCGGCGAGGTTGCCGGCGGTGCGGACGAGGTCGTCGAGCATGCCCAGCCCCGGCACCGGGGCGGCACCATCGCCGCCCTCGTGCCCCGGCCTCCCGCGCAGCACACCGACGACCAGCCGCAGGTTGTCCAGGGTCTCCTTGCCCTGGCTGCGGATCCACGCCACCCCGGCCTTCGCGGCGGCCGGGTCGCGGTCGATGAGCCGCTCGACCGCCGCCGCCTGCACGACCATCCCGGAGAGGTGGTGGGCCGCCACGTCGTGCAGCTCCCGGGCCATCCGGGAGCGCTCCGCGCCGATCGCCGCCTGGACCTTCGTCCGCTGCTCCCGGATCGCCTCGTCCGCCCGCACCCGGACCAACTCGACGTAGCGCCGGTAGGTGGCCACGTAGCCGCCGACGACTGTCGCGCTGGCGTAGGTCAGGGCGCTCGACGAGATGTACGCCACGGCCGTCAGCAGATCGGGGGTCACCAGGACGGCCGCCCCGATCGACTCCGCCACCACTACCGCGCCGACGGCCAGCAGCGCGCGCCGAACCGGCAGCAACGACCCGACGGTGTACGCCACGACGAACCCGGCGATGCCTCGGACGCTCACCTCGGGCAGGGAGAGGCCGATGATGGGCAGTTGCAGGCCGACGACGAGCGCGAGGCAGAGCAAGGGCCGGACCCGACGCAGACACAGCAGCATCGCCTGCGCGCAGCAGATGACGACGAGCAGCCAGGCCCGCGTCGGGTCGAGTGACACCCCTTCCTCCGGTGCCACGATCCAGAACAGCACAGTCAGCAGCACGAACGTCAGGACGGTCAGCACCGCCGCCAGTAGGCAGTCTCGTGCGAACACTCCCGTCACCCCGAGCCGGGTGAGCCGTCCGTCGAGCCACTTCGTCAGTCGCGGTGTGTCGGGCTCGGTGCCGGTGTGGTCCCTCATGCGATGCGCATCCTTGCTCCGGATCGTCCCGGGTCGGGCGGGTCAGTAGGAGATGCTAGGCGCGAGTAGGTGGAACTCCACGGCGAACCAGCCCGCACTGGCGAGCGCGACGAGGATCGCGGCGCTGCCGGTGACCCGTCGCCAGCCGACGTGGCGACGCACGTCGTCGACCAGCCGGACGGCGGCGGGCAGCACTCCGAGCAGCCCGACCAGTTGCAGCACCTGAATGCTGCGCAGCATCGCACCGGGAACGTCCTGCAGGCTCATGATGGTGCTGAGGCTGAGCACCCAACCAGCGAGCGCGAGGAGCGTACCGGCGACGGCGAGACGGCTCAGGATCCGCGCGGTGCGTCCCGCCCGATCGCGGGGAGCGCGGCCGAGCCGGCGGCGGACGATCGCGCCGACCGGCCAGGACAGGGCGGTGAGCAGCAGCACGACGGTCGACAGGGCGAGCACCGGAATGGCCACTGTGGAGGTACGGGCCGGCTCGACGGGCAGCAACGCGAACGCGGAGTCGAAACCGATCGCCTCGACCCGGTCGTCGGTGGCCCGCATGGCGATCGTGCGCTGTCCGCCGACCTCCCGCCACACCCAGGGCGCCACCTCCTCGTAGAGGGCGGGGGAGTCCGACAGTGGGCCTGGCTCGAACAGCAGCCGGCCGCCGTCGGCGACGCTGACCGTGGTTTGACCGACCAGGCCGATCAGCGTCAGGAAATTGCTTCGCACCGTCCGCGAGGACTCATAGGTGCCGGCGGCCAACGCGGCGTGCTTGGCGGTGGTCGCCGGGTCCACGCCGGCGGACGGCTGGTCGTCGGGGGCGGGGAAGTAGCGGTCGGCGAAGCCGTTCACGACCGACTCACGAAGTTCGTGGCTGGCCAGAGCGCCGGAGCCGTTGCTGTTGAGCGATAGGAAGATCCCGGCCCGGTCGTCCGGGTAGATCTGCAGGTGGGAGTGGAAGTACTCGGTGTCGCCGCCGTGGCCGAGGATCCGGTGGCCGTTGCGGTCCTCCGCGAAGAAGCCGAGGGCCATCCGGGGCCCGTCGGCCAGCGCGCCCAGCGACGTCGCGTCGAGCGCCGGACGCTGCATCAGCTCACGGGTCGGCTGATCCAGCAGTGGCGCGAAGCCCGCCGGCTCGCCGAGCTGAGCGAGCATGAATCGCGCCATGTCCGTCGCCGGGGCGCTCAGCGCGCCTGCCGGGGGCGTGCCGACGATCTCGAACGGCGCGGCGGGCGATGCCGAATTGTCGTACCCCTTGGACATCCGGTCGCGCAGCGCCGCCGGCAGCGGTTGCTCGAAGGTCGACGACGACATGCCCGCGCGGTCCAGGACGTTGCGCTGGACGTACTCCTCGAAGCGCGTCCCGCTGACGCGTTCGACGAGGTAGCCCGCGAGAGCGTTGCTGTAGTTGGAGTAGGCGGGCACGGTGCCCGGCTCGTAGATCTGCTCCGGTGGGTCGGTCACCAGGGCCTTGCGCAGGTTGACGTCGCTGCCGTCGGTGCCGATGAGGCCGGCGATCCGCTCCTCGAAGCCGGCGGTGTGGGTCAGCAGGTGCCGCAGGGTCACGGCTCGTTCGTAGCGGCGCGGCAGATCGAAGTCGAGGTACGTCTCGACGTCGGCGTCGAGGTCGAGTTTCCCGCTCTGCACGAGTTGCAGCGCCGCGGTGGCGGTGACGAGCTTCGACACCGATCCCGTTCGGAAGAGGTGCCGATCCGGGTCGACCGGGACGGCCCCGTCGCCGCCGATGCCGGTGTCGGCGTACCCGTACCCCCGGGTTGTGATGATCTTGCCCTTGTTCACGACGGCGACCGTGGCTCCCGCGATGCCGGTGCGGTGCAGCGCGGCCGGCAGCAGGCCGTCGAGCCAGGCGTTGACGTCGGTGTCGGTCAGGGCGGAACCTGCCCCGCCCGCGGCAGCGGGTGCCGCCGGAGCGTCGATGTGCGGCGCGGGAGTGCGCTGCGCCGCACCGCAACCGGCGGCGCTCACGGCGATGACGACCGCGCTCGCCAGCACCGCGCCGAGTCGGACGACGGGCCGGGGTGGGCGGGATGGAAGAAGAGATAGAGGGCGCATTGGCTGCCAGTGCCTTCCCAGGCGAACGGGTGTCCGGAGTAGGTCCGTACGGCGTCACCCGATGCCCTGGGACAAGCCTGTTCGAGCGACCGCGCCGATCCATCTGGCGCAGGACGGCAATGCGCCTACGACCTGAGGAGGAGAAGCGTGTGCACCGAAAATGCGCCCGGCGAAGCTGAGCGCCGATCAGCAGTTCGTCAGGAGCACAAGTTGCTGGGTGGCCCGGGTCATCGCCACGTAACGGTCGACAGCCCCTTCGATACCGGTGCCGAAGGCGTCCGGGTTGATGAGGACGACCAGGTCGAACTCCAGCCCCTTGGCCTGCTCCGGGCTCAGTGACCGGACCCGGGACGTCGGCGGGAACGTCGGGTCGCCGATCACGCAGGCGGTCCCGTCGGCGTGCGCCGCGAGCCACGTGTCCAGGATCGACCCCAAATCGGCGACCGATCCGTGGACGACGGGCAGCCCGTTGCCGCGGATGGAGGTCGGCACGTTGGCGTCGGGGAGCGCGGCCCGGATGACGGGCTCGGCCTCCGCCATGACCTCGGCGGGCGTGCGGTAGTTGATGCTCAGCGAGGCCAGCGTCACCCGGTCGAGCCCGACCCGCTCGAGGCGTTCCTGCCACGACTCGGTGAACCCGTGCCGGGCCTGGGCGCGGTCGCCCACGATGGTGAAGCTGCGCGACGGGCAGCGGGTCAGCAGCATCTGCCACTGGGCGTCGGTCAGCTCCTGTGCCTCGTCAACGACGATGTGCGCGAACGGGCCGGCCAGCAGGTCCGGGTCGGCGTCCGGCGGTGCGGATCCCTCGGCCAGGACGTCGCGCAGGTCCGGTTGGCGCAGCATCGCCAGCAGGCCCTCGCCGTCGTCGTAGGTGTCGGCCGCGAGTAGTTCGTCGACGACCCGGGCCATGTGCTCACGTTCGACCGCTGCGGCCGGGTCACGTCGGCGGGTACGCCCCGACCTCTCCGCGTCGCCGAGCCGCTGCCGTGCCGCGTCCAGCAGCGGCAGGTCGTCCACGGTCCACGCCTTCGCGTCGTCGCGCTGCAGCACCCGGACCTCCTCGGGGCTGAGCCAGGGAGCACATTTGCGCAGGTACGCGGGCACCGACCACAGGTCACCGACGACATCGGCCGCGTCGAGCAACGGCCAGGCGCGGTTGACCGATGCCCGCAGCTCCCGGTTGCGCAGCAGCGAGTCGCGGAGCACGTCGTCCGGCTCGTCCCCGTCGTACCTGTCGATGAGGATCGTGAGCAGCTCCTCCCAGATATCCTCACGCGCCTCGTTGTGTGGGGTGCCCGGCCCGGGCGCCTGGAACGCGTCGGCCCAGTCGTCGGCGCTCAGGCGGACGTCGGAGTCGCCGACCGCGATCGTCATTGGCGTGACCGGCGGATCCTCGTAGAACCGGACGGCCGCGTCGATCGCCCGGACCAACCCGGCCGAGGATTTCAGCCGGGCCACCTCCGGGTCGGTGTCGACTGATGCCGCGGCCCCCTCTCCGACGAGGTCGCGCAGGGTGCAGGTCTGCACGTCCTCCTCTCCGAGACTGGGCAGGACGTCGGCGACGTAGGCCAGGTAGGGCTGGTGCGGCCCTACGAAGAGCACCCCACCCCGGCGCTGACCGAGGCGCGGGTCCGAGTAGAGCAGGTAGGCGGTGCGGTGCAGGGCGACGACGGTCTTTCCGGTGCCGGGACCGCCGTCGACGACGAGGGCGCCGGCCGAGCCCGCCCGGATGATCGCGTCCTGGTCGGCCTGGATCGTGCTGAGCACGTCGCGCATCCGGCTCGATCGGGCGCTGCCGAGGCTCGCGATGAACGCGGACTGGTCGTCGAGCGCGACGGCGTGCCCCACGAACCCGTCCGGGGTGAACACCTCGTCCCAGTAGTCGCTGATCCGGCCTCGGGTCCAGCGGTACCGGCGACGGCTGGCCAGGCCCATCGGGTTGGCGTGGGTCGCGCCGAAGAACGGCTCGGCGGCCGGCGAGCGCCAGTCGAGCAGGAGCCGCCGACCCGCGCTGTCGGTGAGGCCGCGGCGCCCGATGTACACGGGCTCGGGGTTGTCCGCCTCGACCACGTGGCCGAGGCACAGGTCCAGCCCGTAGCGGCTCAGTGAGCGCAGCCGGGCGGTCAGTCGGCGGACCTCCTCGTCCCGGTCGACGGCCTGCCGACCCTTGCCGCCGGGCGCCCGGCGCGCGGTGTCGAGGCGGTCGGACAGCTCGCCGGTCAGCTGCGCGAGGCTCGCCGCCATGGCCGCGAAGTGCCGCTCGTCGTAGGCGATGAGCGCCGGGTCGGCCTTGGGCGAGAGGTGATCGGGGAGTTCGAACACGGAGGTAGGCAAGGAATTCAATTCATGACTTCCATTTCGGCCGAATCTGGTCTCGGCCGACGATTTTGCGGCATAACCGGGGTCTTGCCGCAAGCCCCCCAATGCGCTATATGTTAGGAGTGGAAGGGGTGCGTTGTTCCCCCTTCCCATGGCGCCAGCACCTGATCAAGGGGTCGGGATGGGTCAGGGCGCGTCGACGACCTCACGGCCGAGCGGCCAGAACGCGGCCGGTACGAGCTTGAAGTTGGCGATGCCGAACGGGATTCCGATGATCGTCACGCAGAGGGCGATGCCCGCGACGATGTGGGAGAGCGCGAGCCACCAACCCGCCAGCACCACCCAGAGGATGTTCGCCAGGCCGGAGCCGACGCCGGCGCCCGGCTTGGGCACCAGGGTGCGTCCGAAGGGCCAGAGTGAGTAGACGGCGAGGCGCAGCGACGCGACGCCGAACGGGATGGTGATGACCAGGACGAAGCAGATCAGCGCGGCGATGCCGTAGCCGATCGCCAGCACGATGCCACCGCCGAAGACGAGCCACAGCACATTAAGTACGAATCGAATCACCACTCAAGCATGAGACATGCTCGCCACCCAGCCGGCGCATCCCCGCTCCAATGGCCCTGAGCTGGGACGGGAGGTTACGCGGGTTTGGCGAACGTTCACCGTCCGCTTGTGGAGAGGACACCGCCCGGGACCGCGGCCTGCCTAGCCTCACCAGGGCAAATGCACCCGAGAGCTAAGGTTTCCCACTAATGTCCCTCCGTCTGTCGATGCGCCACCTCCTGGTGGGCCTCGCTGTCGTGCCCGCGCTGGCCGCACCGGTGGCCGCGCATGCCGCGCCCGCCGACAGTGCTGACGCGCTGCGCCCCCACAAGACCCACTTCGACCTGCAAGCGCACCGCGGTGGCATCGGTATGACCACCGAGGAGTCGCTGGAGGGCTTCGCGAAGGCCATGCGCCTCGGGGTCACCACTCTGGAGCTCGACACCCAGATCACGAAGGACCAGAAGGTCGTGGTCAACCACGACCGGCAGATCAGCAAGCAGAAGTGCGCGGACACCGCGCCGGTCACCGTCGGTGACCCGATGTACCCGTACGTCGGCAAGTACATCAAGGATCTGACGCTCGCCCAGATCAAGACCATGAACTGCGGCTTCCAGCAGCTTCCGGGCTTCCCGGAGCAGGAGCAGATCAAGGGCTTCCGGATGGTCGAGCTGAAGGACGTCCTCGGCCTGGTCAAGAGCTACCACGCCAAGGACCTCAAGCTCAACATCGAGACCAAGGTCGAGGCGGGCGCGCCGGAGCAGACCGCGCCGCGCGAGCTGTTCGTCCGCCGGGTCTACGAGGAGATCCACCGCTCCGGCATCGAGAAGCAGGTCACCATCCAGTCCTTCGACTGGGGTGCGCTCAAGGAGATGCACAAGCTCGCCCCGAAGTGGCCGCTCGTCGCCCTGACGAACTACGACTTCCTCCAGGTCGGCATGCCCGGCGCTTCCCCGTGGCTGGGTGGCATCGACGCGGACGACTTCGGCGGTGACTTCGTCAAGGCGGCCGCCTCGATCAAGGGCGTCACGGCCCTCTCGCCGAACTACGGTTTCCCGCAGAACGGCACGATCAGCGACCCGGCCTTCCGCTTCTACCCGGACAAGAAGATGGTCGCCGAGGCGCACAAGCGCGGCCTGAAGGTCATCCCGTGGACCTGTGACGACCCGGCGACCGTGGCGGCGCTCATGGACATGGGCGTCGACGGCATCATCACCAACTACCCGAACAAGGTGCGCGACCTGATGGCCCAGCGCGGCATGAACCTGCCGAAGAGCCTGAAGCCCCGCCACCAGCACTGATCCAATTCCCGCCGTCTGGCGCGAGAACGGCCCTGTGAGCTGCGGAAACGCGCTCCGGGGCCGTTCTCGGTCAAGGCGCAGCGCCAGCCGGCGCTGCGCCTTTTCGGCTCAGCGGGTGTAGTCGGTGAGGGTCTTCAGGTCCCGGACCGTGTAACCGAGTGAGAGTCGGAAACCCATGCCGGTGCGGATGACGGGCAGGTCGGCCAACTCCTCGCCACGGGCCGGAGGGAATGCCAGCGTGCCGGTGCCGATCCAGACGTCGGCCACCTGGACGTCGTCGAGGACCGCCATCACCAGTTCGTGCACGGCGGGCTGGTTGTGCTCTCCGGCGGCCAGCCGGGGAAAGTGGCGCAGGTTGACCACCGGACGGCGGAGCAGCGCGGTGGGGTCCTTCAGCTGCTGCCGCAGGGTGACCTGGGCTTCCGCAATGCGCTGCCCGACCGCCGAGGCGGTGGCGCCGAACTGGCCGCTCGGCCCGACGACCGGGGTGGCGGGTCCGCCGATGGGGTACGCGCGGGTCTGGTGGACGGTGCCGAGCTTCTTGGGGAAGCCCTGCACCCAGCCACGCGCCAGGGCGGCGTCGTTGTCGACGTAGATGTAGGGGCACCACGCGACCGGGGTGTCGTTCCAGCGGGCGTCGAGGGTGACGAAGAACTCGCGGTACTGGCTGCGGGCCGGGTCGAGGTATTCCTGCCCGCTGGCGGTGTACTGCCAGTCTACGAACATCGCGAGGCCGCGTCCGGGGCTCTCCGGGTCGAGGGTGAGCCCTTCGGGGAGGGTCGCCTGGGCTGCGGCGGGGTCGGTGAAGAACTCGACGCCGATGGCGGTGCCGGCGTAGTGCCAGGGCGGGGCGGGTGCCAGGTTGGCCACGCCACGGGGGGAGAGGGGGTAGGTGTATCCCTGCATGCCGAAGCTCCTTCCATCAAGCGATACGCAACGTATCGTTTCGCTGAGGGAACGCTAGCACGCCTTGACCGAGCACTGCAACGAAACGTATCGTCTCGTTCATGGCATTGGCTTTCAGTTCGGATCCGGCGGCGGCCCCGCGCTCGGCCGGCAAGATCCTCAGCGCGGCGCGGGACGTCCTGGCCCGACTCGGCTACGGGGCCCTCACCATCGAGGCGGTCGCCGCCGAGGCCGGGGTGGGCAAGTCGACCATCTACCGCTGGTGGACGAGCAAGGAGATGCTGCTCGCCGACGCGCTCGCCGACATCTTCCGCAGCGACGAGATCCCCGACCTCGGCGACACCCGCGCCGAGCTGCGCCGCGCCGTCGACATGACGATCGACAACTACGCCAACGAGGAGTTCGCCGCCGCGCTCCCCGCGCTCGCCGCCAGCCTCCTGCCCAACCCCCAGTTGATGGAACGCTTCCGGGGGGCCTTCCTGCATCGCAAGCGGGAGAACATCGCCGTCGCGCTGCGGCGCGGCATCCAGCGCGGCGACCTGCCCGCCAACCTCGACACCGACCTGGTCCAGGACCTGTGGGCGGGCGCCGTCGTGTACCGCCGACTGATGATCGGAACGCCGCTCGACGAGGACCTCGCCGAGCGCCTCGTGAGGCTGGTCCTCGACGCCCCGGCGGCCCTCACCACCGACGACTAAGGGTCGCTCGGTGGAAGACCTGAGACGGAAGCCGGGGCCGGGGGAGGGGAGTTCCCGGAGGCCGGGTGGGCGCCCGCGACCAGATGATGGCGGGCATGAAACGCGCTGCGCTCTACGTGCTGGCCGGTCCGGTCGGCATCACGGCCTACGGCCTCGTCCGTCTCTGGGCAAGATCTGACGGGGTGTACGGCCCCGGCCTCGACTGGCAGGCCGCGCACCTGGTCGCCCTCGCCGGCATGGTGTTCTTCGTTCCGGGAGTCCTCGCGCTGTCCCGCCTGCTGCCCCGCAGTCGTTGGCGCACCGGCACGGTGGCCTTCACGTTGATCGGGCTCGCCGCGACGATGGTGCAGTTCGTCGCCGACATCGTGGAGGGGCTCCTGGCCGCGGACCGGGCGGAGATGTCCAGGCTCGGCGCGGACTTCAAGGACATCCCCGGCGTGCAGGTGGCCTTCTACGACGTCGTACCCCAGTTCTTCTTCCTCGGCCTGGTCGTCCTCGCCGGCATGCTCGCCGCCAAGCGGCGGCTGCCCTGGTGGAGCGTGCCGCTGCTCTTCGCCGGCATCGTCTTGCCGGTGGTCACCCTCGATCTGCTCCCGATCGGCGGCCTGTGCATGCTTGTGGCACTCGCCCCGGCGCTGCCGGCCCTGCGGCAGCAGGGTGAGCGGGTCGAGCCGCCCGTCACCGTCCACTGAGTTGCGCTGGTCCCCGACGCCAGGGCGACGGCGGGGACCGGCGCGCGACGTCTACTTCAGGGCGAGGGTACGGGCGTCGGCGGCGATGACGCTGGCGACCTCGGCCGGCACCAGCTTGCCGGCCTGCCGGTCGGCGTAGCTGGCCAGCTCGGCGTACTGGGCGTGGGCCAGCTTGGTGGTCATCGCGGTGACGGCGGCCGGGTCGGCGGCGGACGTGAGGATCAGGTAGCCGAGACCGGCCTGGCTCACCGTCACGGTGAAGGTGCTGCTCGCGGTGGCGGTGCCCTCGGGCCCGGTCGCCTCGGTGGCGATGGTGTGCTTGCCGGCGGCCAGCTTGGCCAGGTCCAGCTTGCGTCCGGCGGCCGACTTCTTACCGTCCAGCGTGACGGTGACGGTGTCCGCGTTGGTCGCGGCGATGGCGATCACCGGGGACTGCGCCCGGTCCAGTCGAGCCCCGTTGGCCGGCGAGGTGATCTCCACGGTCGGCTCGGCGGAGGCCCGCTGGACGAACGCCGAGTTCCAGCCGACCAGCTCGGCCGCGCGGTTGGTGATGATCGCGTCGGTGCCGATCCGCTCCAGGCGCTGCCACAGGCCGGCGGAGTCCATCGTCCAGGCCATCACGGCGACCCCGGCGGCGTGCAGTGGGGCGACAACCTCCGGCTTGGCCAGCAGCGCATTGCCATCCGGGTTGTACGCGGTCAGGTGCAGCTCCTTCGCGATCGCCACCGGGTCGGCGTCGAGGGTGCTGCGCAGCAGGCCGAGCGGCAGCTCGGGGGCGATCTCGTAGGTGTACTTCAGAGCGTCGACCTCGAAGCTCTGGATGAAGACCCGGCCCATCATCTGCTCGTCCCGGATCACCTGGATGATCGTGGCGACCTCCTCCCGGGTGTGCTTGCCCTTGATCTCCACGAGCAGGTTGCCGCCCCGGGTCCGCAGGTCGGCGAGCTGCTCGGCGAGGGTGGGCACCCGCTCGCCGACGTACTGCGGGCCGAACCAGGAGCCGGCGTCGAGGGCCTTGATCTGTGCGGCGGTCAGGTCCCGGATGTTGCCGGTGCCGTCGGTGGTCCGGTCGACGGTGCCGTCGTGCAGGATGAACGGGATGCCGTCCTTGCTCGGCTGGACGTCGTTCTCGATCCAGTCGGCGCCCCCCTTGCGGGCGATCTCCTGGGCGACGAGGGTGTTCTCCGGCGCGGCGGCGGACGCGCCCCGGTGGGCGATCACGGTGAATGGGCTGCCCTCGGGGCGCAGGTAGCCGTTCGGCGCCAGCTCGGTGACGGTGACGTCGTCGTACGAGACGGTCGCGCCGTTGACGAAGAGGCCCTGGACGCCATCGGCGGAGCGCTGGAGGCTGCTCGTGCGCATCGCCTCCCGCCCGTCGAAGATCCAGCGAGCCTGGTTGCCGTGCACCTCGACGGCGACGCGGACGTCCCGACCGGTGCCGGCGGCGGACGGGGCGGAGGCGGTGTTCGTCACGACCCAGGCGTTGGCGGTGGTCCGCTGGGCGAACTCGAGACCGTTGGCGGCGGTGGTGCCGCTGCGCATGGTGGCGATCCACCAGGGGGTGGCGCCGTTGGCGGGGACGTCGATGCCGAGCGAGGCCCAGCGGGTGGCCGCCGAGACCGACTCGAAGCGCATGGTCGCCTCAAGGCGGAAATCGTTCAGGTGCCGACCGAAAGTGATCTTGTTGTTCTCGCTGGAGCTGGCGGAGGTTCCGTACAGCCGGCCGTTCTCGACCTTCCAGGCACCGTCGACCGCGTTCCAGCCGGCGGGCAGCGACCCGGCCGAGAAGTTCTCCGAGACGACGACGTGGCCCGGCTCGGCGGTGGCGGGCGACGAGGTCGCGACGGCGACCGCGACGGCAGCGCCGGTGACGGCGAGGGCGGCGACGGAGGCGGCGGCCCGAGTACGCAGGGTGCCTGATGCGGGTAGGACAGTCATGCTCGGAACGGTACGAAGCACACCCGAACTGATCATCAAGCACGCATGGCTGCCGCCGGAACGCTGGGTGGTCAGTTCGTTAGGCCGGCGCAGGCGACCCCGTCGATGGTGCACGCCTTCGGGGCGGAACCCGTCAACGAACCATTGACTCGGAACGTCACCCGGACCGAGGCGTTGCCGGCCACCTGACCGGCGTCCCCGTCCGGCACGAACGTCCACACCGCACCGTCCCGACTGGCCTGGGCGCCCTCGACCCCGCTGACCCCCAGCGACTCCCGGGGCAGGGTGACGACAAGCGTCCAGCGCGGCACCGGCACCGGCCCCGGGTTGCCGATCGTCACGCTCGCGCCGTAGCTGAGCAGGGCGTTGTCCGTGATGGCGAAGTCGGCGGTCAGGGCCGCCGGGGTGGGTACGGCGGTCGCACCGGTCGGCGTGGGCCGGGTCGACGCCGTGACGGCCGGTGGCACCGAGGAGGCCGAGGCGGGCGGGGGAGCGGGCACCGCCGGACTGGTGAGAGCCGGTTGGGCCTGCGCCCGGGGCGTGCCGGGCGGCGAAGTCACCTGCTGCACCGGCGGCGGCGGGTCGAGGGCCACCGGTGTCAGCTTCTCCGGCGTACGCAGCAGCCCGACGACGGAGATGGCCGTCGCGGCCAGCACCCCGAGCGCCGCGATGACGGCCACCCAGGTGGCCCGCGAGACGTCCTCCTGGCCGGTGAGCACCCGCCGGGCGGTCGTGACGAGGGCCACGACCCGATCCAGCAGGATGATCGCCACGGTTCGGCGTGGCTGGGGTGGTGTTGCCGGCACTGCCTGTCTCTCCTTCAAGTCGTCGCCGGGCGCGTGCCCGCGATCCGTCCGGGTCGCGGATGGCACCTGCCCGGTCACAGAGCGCGAAGCCCGACGAGGATCGCCTCAAGCAGGTCCTCGGTCGGCAGCTCCGACAGCATCGGCGGTTCGTGCGTCTCGATCAGACCGGCTGTGAGCAGGTCGCCGAGCAGCACCCGGACCGTCCCCAACGGAAGGTCCAACTCGGCGCCGACCTCAGCCACCGACACTGGATCGTGACACAGCTCGACGATCCGCGCCTGTTCAGGGAAGAGCGGTGCCGGGGGCGTGACCCCCCGCCGGGCGACGACCAGTGAGATCAGGTCGAACTGGCCGCGTGCGGGCGCGGTGCGCCCCCCGGTCATCGTGTACGGCCGGGCGACCGGGCCCGCGTCGTCGTCGTACCACGCCTCGTCAGCGGCGCCGCTGGAGTACACCCGTGTCCCCGATCGTCACCGAGGAGGCCGGTCCCAGAGTGATCGGCAGGTGCCGCTCGGCCTGCCCCACGAAGAGCGCCACCTCGTACGCCATGTCGCCGACCTCTACGTCGTCACCGGCGATCCGCACGGTGAGGATGGTTCCGTTCGGAATGGTGGCGATGAACAGGAACGCTCGCGACATCTGCACCACGACCTGACGCAGACCACCCCCGTCGCAGGTCCGGGTGGCGGCCAGCCCCAACGCGATCAGACCGGCGACCACACCGGAGATCTGCTCGGCCAGCTTGGCCCCCACTCGCCGGGAGCCGCCCAGCGGCAACCCGTCCGGGGAGAGCACCACGGCGAACTCCGCGCCGTGCACCCGGTCCACCAGGCTGTTCAGGGCGTCGGTCAGGCCGTCCTCGGTGGCCACTGCAGACGTCATTTATGTCTCCTTGCTGTTCTCGCGATTGGCAACTCGACCGTGTCGAGGCTGGTCCTACCGTGTTCCGGGCCGGTCGGCCCGGAGTGGCGAACCCGAGTCGGCAGCGCGCCGCCGCCGTTCGGGTCGGGCAGGTCGGCGTCGGTGCGGGCCGGTGGGTACGGGGTGTCGGGTGGTGCGCTGGCCGGCGCGCGGCCGGTGTCGCTGGCTGCGACCAGCCGGGCCGGGAGGAGCACGATGGCGGCCGTCCCACCGCGCTGGCTGGGACGCAGCGAGACGTGGGCGCCACACCGGCCAGCCAGGACGGCGGCGGCCCACCAACCTGCCTCATCCGTGGGCGGGGCGTCCGGTGGCGGGTTGCTGAGCAGGTGGTTCGCCTCGGTCAGCGCGGCGGCGTCCAGGCCGGGCCCGTCGTCGACGACCAGGACGGCGCATCCCTGCGGTCGCTGCTCGCCGCTGACCCGGACGGTGGTGTCCGCCCCGGAGCAGGCCAGGGCGTTCTCGATCAGCTCCGCCAGCAGGTGGATGACGTCGGTGACGGCCGGCCCCGCGAGCGACCAGGGCCAGTGCGGCGCGATCAGGACCCGGTGATAATCCGGCACCTCGGCGACCGCACCACGTGCCACGTCGAGCAGTGGCACCGGGCGTCGCCAGCGGCGGGCCGGTGTCGCACCGGCCAGGGTGATCAGTTTCTCCACGTTGCGTCGGATCCGGGTGGCGAGGTGGTCGAGCTGGAACAGCTCGCTGGTCTCCTCGGCGGACCGCTCCCGGCGTTGCATCCCGTCCAACAGGCTGAGTTGATCGCGCAGCAGGACCTGGTTGCGTCGGGTCAGCCGCAGGAACAGCTCCCGCTCGGTGTTGTGTGCCGGGTTCGGGGGGTCCTGCATCTGTGCCAGGGGTTCAGCTCTCGGCCTGGTCAGCTCGTCGGTCAGGCGTCGGATGGTGCCCGCCCAGCTCAACAGGAGCACGAGCACGACGATCAGGCCGAGCCCCACCACGGCCCCGGTGCGCGCGACGAGCACCGCGGCACCCGGCGTGGCCCGCTCGACGCTGCTGCGGGCGGTGCTCGTCACAAGTGTCTGCAACGCGCCGAGGGTGGCGTCCGCGACGGCCCGCCAGCCCTCGACGGTGACACCGGCCAGGGCGTTGGCGGTGTCCGCCTGGAGCAAGAGCCGGTCCTCCAGCGCGAGCAGACCCGCGAACTCGGGGCCGGCCGCGAGTCGTTGGTACTCACGCTGGCCGTCGACCGGAAGCCCCGCCGCCGCCTCGGTGCGCGCGTACCGCTGGTTGCTGACGAGCGTGGTCAGCTTGCGCCGCTCGTCGACGCCGAGCCGTGCACCGGTCAGGGCCGCGCTGACGAGGGTGTCCTCCCGGGCCAGCAGCTCCCGGGCCCGGGCCAGCGCGATGACCGCGCGGGTGTCGGCGGCCAACCCGCTCTCGTACGCTCCCCACTCGGGGCCGTACACCCCGAAGGCGACGTCGATGACCTCGTCGTACCCGTCGATCGCCGCGGCCTGGTCGAGCCGCCCGGTGTCCACCTGGGAGCGGGTCGTGCCCAGGCCGTCGAGCCGTCGGACCAACTCGCCGGCCCGATCGCGAACCGTGCCGGCGCTGAGCAGCCGAAGGTCGCGGCCCTTCGCGAACTCGCGGATCTCGGCGGCGGCCCGGTCCGTGCTGTCCCGTGCCCCGACCAGGGCGGACGTCGGCTGCCCCGCCCCGGCGATCGTCTCTGCGGTGATCCGGCGTTCGGTCTGTAGGCCCAGGATCAGGCGGTCGATGGGCTGTCCCAGCGTGTCCGCCAGTGCCCGTACGCGCAGCAGGTCGACGGCATCCTGGCTGGACACGTAGGCCGCGTACGACCAGAGCGTGATCAGCACGGCGGCCAGCACGGCCAGCCTGGTCCGGATCAGCCGAACGTCGTCACGCGTCATCGGCGTGCCCGCTGCGGCCACGGTTGCCCGGCGGTGTCGCTGGCCCGGTCAGCGACGAGGGTGCGCAGTAGCGCCAGCAACTCGGTACGGTTGGCGCAGTTCAGCCGGTTGCGCATCCGGGCCACGTGGTGTTCGACGGTCTTGGCCGAGATGAACAGCCGATCACCGATCTCCCGGTAGGTCAACCCGGCCAGCACCAGCTCGGCGACCTCGTACTCGCGATCACTGAGCCCCGGCTGGGTGGGGCCGGTGACCCGTGTCGTGCTCGCACCGGTCGTTGGTGTCTGCCCGCCGGGCGGCCGTCCCTGCAACGCTCGGGCGCACTCCAGCAGGCTGGTCATCGCCCGCCGGTCCGCGGTGCGGATGGCGGCCTGCCCGGCGAGGCGTGCGCCGTCCCAGCACAACCCGGTGTCGTGCAGCCCTCGGGCGGCGGCCTCCACCCGGGCCGGATCGACGACCCCCCGGAGCACCTCCACCCAGCTCTCGGCGGCGGCGGCGACCACGGCCGCGTACCGGCTGTGGCCCGCTGCGGCGAGCAGCGCCGCGACGTGTTCGTCGGCGACCGCCGGCTCGCCGGTCAGGATGGCGGCGTGCAGTCCACTCCAGTGCAGCGGCACACTCCACAGTGGCGGGTTGCCGAGCCGGTCGAGCAGCGAACGCCCCTGCTGCAGGTACGGCTCCAGCCGGGCCAGGTCACCCAGCCGCGCGCCGGCGATGGCCAGCTCACCCAGCGGCAACAGGGTGAACAGGTCGACGGGATGCCGCACCACGGCCTCCAGCGCCTGCCCCCAACCACGCTTGAGCGCCCCGAGGTCACTGTTGCGCCGGCCGATGCCCATCCGGATCGCGGCAGCGAAGAGCTGGTCGCGTGACTCCAACTGCCGCCCGTCGAGTGTCACCGTGGCGAGGCGCTCGGCCGCGTCGTGGACCTCGCCACGGACCATCAGGATCCACGCCTGCAACAGTCGGTGGCGGCGAGCCATCAGCGGGCCGCCGACACCGGCGCCCAGGGCGCGGTGCAGCACCCGCTCGGCGATCTCCAGCTCACCGCAGTGCACCGCCGTCAACGCGGCGAGGGCCGCCGGGCTGTCCGGTAGGAGCGCCGCTCGGCCGTCCGGCTCCAGCAGCGCGGCGGCCTGCACGAGCGCGGAGAGCGCGCCGGTCGGCGGGCCGGTCACGCTCTCGCGTACCCCATTGGCCATCAGTCGGGCAGCGCTGGCGTGCAGGGTGGGCGGTTCGCCCGCCGGGCCACCCGCTGGTGACTCGGCGGTGGCGGCCAGGTCGCCGGTGGCGAGCCCACCGACGGTGGCGAACGCCGCCGCCGAGGCGGTGCCCGACCACCGGAACAGCTCGACGCTGCGACCGCCGTGACCACGGTGGGCCAGGGCGGTAGCTGCGACCACTGCCGCCTCGGAGCGCTCTGGTGGAGCGGCCGTGGCCAGCAGCCGGTCCGCAAGCCGAAGGGCGTCGTCGAGGTCACCGGCGAGCGCGGCGGCGAGCGCCTGCTGGGCGTTGGGTGGCCGTCCGGCCGCCGTGGCCGCCGCGAACAGCTCGGCGGCGAACGCCGGCTCGTCGGCCAGCGCCTCGTCCGCCGCGGCGGCCAGGGTCGCGGCCGGGCAGTCGCCGAGCGCGCCGACCGCGAGCAGGGAGCGGACCAGCGGCAACACCGCGCCGCCCCGAGCGAGCTGCAACTCGGTGAGCCGCCGCCAGACCGCCGTCCGGTCGGTGGTGGGGCTGAGCGTCACGACGGCCCGCCGGACGATCGGCGCGAGCCGACCGTCGGCGCCGAGCAGCCCGGCCGCCCGGGTCGTGGCGATCAGCTCGTCGACCCCGGCCGGGTCCCGGCCCAGCAGCGCGCCGAGCATGCTCACCGGCAGCGCCCCGCCCGCCGCGACGGCGAGCAACAGTCGTCGTACGGCGGTGGGCGCAACGTCCAGGTCCGGCCCGAACTCGAGGATGACCGATCGGGGCGGGTCGACGATCGCGCCGGACCGGGTCTGCGCGCCGGCCAGGCCGCGGGCCAGCCGCTCCACATCCCGGGGTACGCCAGCGGTCTGCGTGTGGACGAAGTCGACCAGGTCGGCAGGGCGACCCAGGTGCTGCGTGTAGGCGGCGGTCTGCTCCCGGGTGAACGGCGTGAGCAGCACGGCCTGGCCCTCACGGCGCAGGGCGTCGACCAACTCGCTGCACGACGCGGACCGTGGCCACGGTCGGTGGGCGACCACCAACCGGTGTCGACGGGTGGCGACCAGAGCCAGCAGCGCCCCGACCCGCGCGTCGTCGAGCAGGTGCGCGTCGTCGATCAGCAGCACCGTGTCGGGGTCGACCAGTTCACCCGGCTCCGGGGCGGCCGTGCGTACGACGATCCCGGCCCGCTGGTAGACCCGCTCCAACTCCGCGAGTAGTGCGGTCTTTCCGTGACCGCCCGGGCCGGCGATGCCGACGGCGAGTGGGCCGGCCGGGTTCTGCGCGACCGTGTCCAGCAGGGCCTGCAACCCCTTGTCCAGGGTCAGCCCCGGTGCGGCGAGGTCATTCATGATCATTAAGGTCGTCCTTCGCGTCCCCGGGCGCGGGCCAGCGCCAGGCGGGACGGCTTCGGCAGTTCCAGTGGGAGGATCCGGACCGGCGGCCGCGGTGGCGGATCGCCCGGGACGGTGGTGTGCTGCTGTGGGCGGCGCGGCGCCGGGATGGTGGCCCGCCCGGCGCCGCTGACCGGGGCCGGAACGCGCGCCGCCGCCGGCTGGCGAGGGCGTGGCGACACCACCTGACAGGCGGCCATCGCCGCGCCGGTGGCGGCGGTCAACTGTGCGTCCGGCTCCACCTCGACGGGCACCGGAAGGGCCGCGCTGATCAGCTCGGTCACCAGCGGGACGCGGGTGGAGCCGCCGGCCAGTAGGACGCCGTCGAGCTGCGCTCCAGACAGGTCGGCGCTGCGTACGACCCGGAGCAGGAGGTCCACCGTGGCCTGCACCGTCGGGCGGATCATCGCCTCGAACTGCGCCCGGGTCACCGGTATCCGTGCCGGGCCGCTGGGCAGGGTCAGCACCACGTCGGCCGCGAGGTCGACGGTCAGCACCCGCTTGACCCGGTCACACTCCGCGCGCAGTCCGCGCAGCGCGGCCTGGGCGCCGCGACGTGCGGTCGCGGCCAACTCCCGGGCCAGCACCGTACGAGAATGCTCGGCCAGTGCCTCGTCGAAGTCGGCGCCACCGATCGAGTCGAGACCCTGCGGGGTGCCGAACGTCTCGTACGTGCCGCGCGGGGTGCGACGCACCAGAGCCGCCTCGAAGCTGTTGCCCCCCAGGGCGTAGACCACGGCCGTGCTGCCCGCGAACCCGCGAGCGGCGTGGCTCTCGGCCACCGTGACCGTGCGGGGCAGCAACGTCACGTGCCGTAGGCCGAGGTCTGACAACGCCCGGTGCAGCACCTCCCGCCGGTAGGGACGCCATCCCGCCGGGTGGCTGAGCACGATCGCCTCGGCCGCCCCGCCCTCCAGGGCGTGGACCCGCTCCACCACCCACGCCGCCAGCTCGGCGGTCAGTGTCTGCGGCGCGCACGGCTCGCCGCCGAGCAGCACCGGCACGTCGTCGCCGATGCGGTGGACGAAGTCCCGGGTGGTGCGGCTGCCGTCGTCGGTGGCGGGCTCGCCGACGTGCAGCGAGCCGTCCTCCGCGAGGCACAGCACCGAGGGCACGAGCGGTGAGCCGACGCCCAGCCCGACGGCCTCGGGACGGGTCCAGGTCGTGCCGCGTCGCCGTGCGACGGCGGCGGCGGTGTTGCTGCTTCCGATGTCTATCCCCAGGACGTACGGCATCGTCTCTGTCTCTCCCCGTGAGTCGGCCGGTCGGTGGCGATGGCGTCGGCTGCCCGACGACCCACCCCCGGCGAACCCCGCGGGCTCCTACGTTCGTACCAGAGATCAGTCCCTGGTCGGGACCCTAATCTCGCCGGGACGGTTTCCCCCTGTCCCCCTAACGTACGAGGTGGCGCAGCCCCTAGTTCAACCGGCCCGGATGCGGGCTCAGCCCCGATGCCCCGGGCGAGCCCCGGCAATAGCGTCACTGTCGACCTACGACACCCGCCGATGCCACATCCGAGGAGAACCGGCACATGGACTCGCACCAGACGCTCCACGACTTCGTGCTCGACCTACTGACGAACCCGGACGCGCGGTCGGCCTTCGACCTCGACCCCGAGGGTGCGCTGCGGGGCGCAGGGCTCACCGACATCACCGCGGCCGACGTGCAGGACGTCGTACCGCTGGTCGTCGACTACGCGCCGGGGGCGGGCCTCGCGCCGCTGGCCTCGCCGGTCGGGCAGCTCGGGCTGGACCCGCTGCTCACCGACACCACCGACGTGGTGGGTCAGTTGCAGAGCGTGGCGCAGCAGATCAGCGTCACCAGCTCGTCGGGTGGCGTGGACGTCAAGGCCGGCGTGCTCGGCGCCATCGCGGTCGACCCGTCGGCCGCCGCCGCCGGGGTCACCGTGCTGCCGGGCGTCGGTCTGGGCGTCGGCCCGTACGGCCTCGACAGCGACCTGGCCGGTGTCGCCGACGTGGCGCACACCCTCGACGCCGACGTGGTGCAGCCGGTGGACGCAATCGCGGACCCGGTGCTCGGGGACGTCACCGGCACGGTCGGCGACCCGAGTGGTCTGCTCGGCGTCACCGACTCGAATTTGATCGGCGGCGACCTGACCGGTGGTGTCCTCTCCGGCACCCACGGTCAGCTCGGCGGGGTCGTCAGCTCCCTCGGTGTCGACGACACCCTCGGCGGGCTGGGCCTCGGGCACGGCGACGGCGTCGTCGGCGGCGTGGTCCCGCCGCTCGACGTGCCGTCGGCGGTGGGCGGCGTGACGCACCAGGTGGACAGCCTCCTCCCCGGTGTCACCGACACGGTCGGCGACGTGACCGGCGGGGTCACCGATGGTGTGCTCGGCGGCGACTCACACGCCTCGTCCGATCACGGGCTGCTGGGCATCACCGGCGGCCTGCTCTGATCCGGATCTCCGGTCGGAGCGGAGGGCCGGATCGTCTCGGGCGATCCGGCCCTTCCCGGTTCCACTTCCGGTCCCTCTTGATAATTGAGCCGAAATCCGCACACTTGGTGCGGTGATGGCCGGGATCTGGTTGGACGTGCTGGACGAGATCGCGCGCACGTGCACTGCACACGGTCGAGGTGACCTTCTCCAGACGGTGCGGCAGAAGCGCGCGCAACTGTTGGACCCGACGTTGCGTGTCCTGGTCATCGGTGAGCCAAACCAGGGCAAGAGTCAGCTGATCAACGCGATCATCAACGCTCCGGCCTGCCCGGTCGGCGATGGCCGCACCACCGTCCTACCGACCGTGGTGCAGCACGCCGAGGCCCCCACCGCGGCGGTGGCTCAGGCCCCGGGCCACCCCGCCGGCACCGCCACCACGGTGACCGTCGAGCGGACTCCGGTGGCGCTCAACCAGGTCGCGGCGGGCGTGGCCGGCCTGGTCGGGCGTCGGCCGGGGGGCGGCGCGGCGTACGTCGAGATCGGACTGCCGCGCGCCCTGCTCGGTGCCGGACTGGTGCTGGTGGACACTCCCGGCACCGACGAGGTCGCCGGTATCGGCGCCGCCGCCGCGATCGCCTCGCCCGCCCGCGCGGACACCGTGCTGCTGGTCTCGGACTCCACCCGCGAACTCTCGGTCGCCGAGCTGAACATGCTGCTGCACGTCATGCGGTCACACCCGAACGTGGTCGTGGTGCAGAGCAAGACCGATCTGGTTGCCGACTGGCGTGCCGTCGCTGAGCGCAACCGGCAGCACCTGGCCGAGGCCGGCGTGCCGGCGACCCTGATCCCGGTCTCGGCGACGCTGCGGCTGCGCGCCGCCGCGGCCGACGACCGTGGCCTCAACGCCGAGTCCGGTTTCCCCGCGCTGATCGCCCGGCTGCAACGCGACCTGGCCGGCAAGGCCGACCACCTGGCCAGGGCTGCGGTGCAGACGGTGGCCCGGACGGTGGTGGAGCAGTTGGCCGCGCCGCTGCGCGCCGAGTTGGCGACCCAGGAGGCCGAGGAGCAGTCCGGGCCGATCTCGCGGCTGCACGCGGCGCAGCGCGAGGTCGACGAGCTGCGCCGGTGCTCCACCCGGTGGCAGAACACGCTTACCGACGAGATCGCCGACCTGCTCTCCGACATCGAGTACGACCTTCGCGACCGGACCCGACAGATCCTGCGCACGGTGGACGAGGCGTTCGACACCGCCGATCCGTTGGTCGCCTGGGACACCTTCCAGGACTGGCTGGAGCGCAGCCTGGTGGAGGCGGCGGAGGCGAACCACGAGTGGCTGATCCAGCGCTGCGACTGGATCGCGCGGAGGGTGGCCGCCCACTTCGACAGGTACGGCTACGACGTGCTGCCGCCTTGGTCGATGACGATGCCGGACGACATCGGCGAGCGGTTGCCGGAGCTGCAACGGCCGACGATCGACCCGTTCACCACCGGCCAGAAGCTGTTCACCGGCATGAAGGGCTCCTACGGCGGCATGCTGATGTTCGGTCTGGCGACCACCCTGGCCGGGATGCCGATGATCAACCCGGTCTCGGTCGGCATCGGGGCGCTCTTCGGCGGCAAGAGCATCCGCGACGAGAGCAAGCAGTTGCTCCGTCGCCGCCAGGCGACCGTCAAGACGGCCATCCAGCGGCACGTCGACGACGTCTTCGTCCGGATCATCCGCGACTGCCGCGACGCCACCCGGCAGGTGCAGCGGATGCTGCGCGACCACTTCACCGGGCTGACCGAGGAGCTTCAGGAGGCCATCGTGCAGTCGTTCCGCAGCGCGAAGCAGGAGGCCGACACCGATGCCTCAGTGCGTGAGCAGCGGCAGCGCGAGATCAGGCTGAAGATGACCCGGTTGGCTGCGGTCTACGAGCAGGCTCAACAGTTGACCGGCGCCCGCGCCGCCCCGCTGCTGCTGGAGCCGCAGGCATGACGGTGGGGCTGCGCCTGGATGAGGCGGCCTGGGGGTTGCTGCACCAGGCCATCGAGCTGTACCAGGACAATCCCCGGGCCGTCGCAGAGCTGCGGCATCAGGTGGCCCGGTTGGAGCAGCCGTTGCGGATCGCCATCGCCGGCCCGTGGCGATCGGGTAAGTCGACGGTGCTCAACGCGTTGATGGGCGAGGAGGTCGCGCCGGTCGAGCGGGCCGACGGTGCCTTCACCTGGTACGAGGACGGGGCCGCGCCGCACGCCACCGCCTACCCGGTCGGTCAGCCGCCGCAGGAGTTGGCGGTGGTGAAGTCGGCGACCGGGCTGCGGGTGGATCTGGGCTGGGGTGCGGGGGACGTGCGGGACATCGTGGTGCGGTGGCCGACGCGGGCGCTGCGGCAGATCACGTTGATCGACACCCCGGCGGTCGGCGGGAGCGTCGAGCCGGGTCGGGTGCCGGTGTTGGAGCGGGTCCTGCGGGACTCGGACGCGGTGTTGTACCTGACCCGCGATGGCCGCGACAGCGATCTTCGGGTGCTGGAGTCCGGAAGGGACAGCGCCGTGGGGCAGTCCGCCCCGGTCAACGTGATCATGGTGCTGTCCCGGGCCGACGAGACCGGCGGGGGCCGGATCGACGGCCTGCTCACGGCCCGCCAGCTCGCGCGGCGGCACTACCGCGACCCGAGGGTGAACGCGCTCAGCGTGAACGTCGTGGCGTGCAGTGGAATGATCGGCCTGGCCGGTCGGATGCTCGGTGAGTCGGACTTCGCCGCGCTCGCGACCCTGGCCCAGGTGCCCCGGGCGGAGCTGGACGCCCACCTCATCTCCGCCGACCGCTTCCTCCGTGACGAGCTGCCGGTCCGGCTGGAGACCGGGGTGCGCGCCGCGCTGCTGGGTCGGTTCGGGGTCTTCGGTGTGCGGCTGGCGGCCACGCTGGTGCGCAGCGGGTTCGACAGTCGGGTGAAGCTCTCCGCCGAGCTGATTCGGCGCAGCGGTCTCACCGAGCTGCGTGAGTCGGTGACGCGTTGTTTCATCGATCGCCGCGACGCGCTCAAGGCCCGCTCCGCGCTGGCCGCGGTCGAGGCGCTGCTGCGGGCCGAGCCCACCCGGGGGTCCGCCGAGCTGGTCGGCGCGGTGGAGCAGATCCTCGCCGGTGCACACGAGTTCCGGGAGCTGCGCCTGCTGGTGGCGCTGCGCAACACCCGGCTGGGGTTCGACGCGGAGCTGGCCGCCGAGGCGCAGCGGCTGGTCGGTGGCGACGGGGTGGGCCTTGCGGCCCGGCTCGGTGTCGAGCATGAGGCCGATGTGCGGCGGCTCTGGGAGGTCGCCGCCGAGGCGCAGTGGCGGTGGCGGGACCGGGCGGAGGATCCGCTGCTCCCGCTGGCGCAGCGGCGCGGGGCTCAGGTCGTGGTCCGCAGTTGCGAGGGGATGATCGCCGAGCTGGTCGCGGGCGGCCGCTGAGCGTTGCCGACCCCGCAGGCCGTGGGGAACGCCGTCACGGCCGTCCCCCACCCGCGTTCGCGTCGGGCTCAGCTCGGCTGGTACGTCTGGCAGTCGGCGATGTCCTGACCCGGACCCACCCGGATGGACGGTGCGTGGCACTCCAGCTCGGCGTTGTGCTGGCAGTCGGCGCGTTTGCAGGCCCCGACCTGGGCGATGACGCGGTCCAGCCCGCCCTTCGCCGAGGTGTCGATGAACGTGGCGCAGTTGGCGTTCTGCTGCCCGATGGTGATGGCGAACGCGTGGCATCCGTCGTGGTTGTAGCCGCAGTCGGTGACCGTGCACTCGTGCACCCGCGGCATCTCCAGCATGTCAGTCATGACGATCTCTCTTCCGTCGGTGGTGCCGGGCGATTCTCATACCCGGCCTCGACGGGACAACTCCCTATCAGCCTCTCCTTTACGGGATATTTTGGGTAGGCCAGCCTTCCCTAACCGCCACGACGGCGTCGATCTTCGTCGTGCGTCAGGGCCTTTCTGGCTGTGGATGGTGGCCCGAAAACCGTTATTCGATCTTGCTCCGTACGGTCGCCCCTGACCTGCGGAGATAACGCTCTCACGGATGTCCGGGAAGGGCTTGACGCGCCCGTGATCCAAACGCAACGATGCATTTACATTCCTCGCACCGTTCCCCACCGCCAGGCGTGATCGGCGCACGCCGTCCTCGTACTCGAAAGGACCTACAGTGCGCAGATCCCTGAGATCGTGGCTCGGCGTCACGCTGAGCGCGATCCTCGTGGCCGGCGGCATCGTCGCCGCGCCACCCACGGCCAGCGCCGCACCGTTCACCGTGCTGGTCTTCAGCAAGACCGCCGGATTCCGGCACGGATCCATCACCCCGGGCATCGCGGCCATCCAGCAGCTCGGCGCTGCCAATGGCTTCACCGTCGAGGCCACCGAGGACGCCGCCCAGTTCACCGACGCCAACCTGGACCGGTTCGCCGCGGTGATCTGGCTGTCCACCACCGGCGACGTGCTCAACGCCGCCCAGCAGGCCGCGTTCGAGCGCTACATCACCGGCGGCGGCGGGTACGTGGGCGTGCACTCCGCCTCCGACACCGAGTACGACTGGCCCTGGTACGGCGGACTGGTCGGGGCGTACTTCGCCTCGCACCCGGCCGAGCAGACCGTCACCGTCAAGGTCGCCGACCAGGTGCACCCGTCCACCGCGACGCTGCCGCAACGGTGGAGCCGGTTCGACGAGTTGTACAACTACCGCACCAACCCTCGGGGCAACGTGCACGTGCTGGCCACCCTGGACGAGAGCACCTACACCGGCGGGAGCATGGGCGCCGACCACCCGATCTCCTGGTGCCAGAACTACTCCGGCGGTCGAGCCTGGTACACCGGCCTCGGGCACACCGACGCGTCGTACACGGAGGCGAACTTCCGTCAGCACCTGCTCGGTGGCATCCGGACCGCCGCCGGCGAGGTCACCGCCGACTGCGGCCCGACCGTGACCAGCAGCTTCCAGCAGGTGGAGCTGGCCAAGGGTGCGGCCGAGACCGGCGAACCGATGAGCCTCACCGTCCTGCCGGACCGCGGCGTGCTGCACACCTCCCGCAACGGCGTGATCCGGCACACCGACGCCGCCGGCAACACCAAGATCGCCGCCACCCTGCCGGTCTACACCGGTGACGAGGAGGGCCTGCAGGGCATCAAGGCCGACCCGAACTTCGCCACCAACCGCTGGGTGTACGCGTACTTCGCGCCACCACTGAGCACTCCCGGCGGTGGTGCGCCCGCCGAGGGCACCCCGGCCCAGTTCGCTGTCTGGGACGGCGTCAACCGGTTGGCCCGGTTCACCGTGAACGCGGACAACACCATCAACCTGGCCAGCGAGACGCTGATCCTGAACGTGCCGACCAGCCGGGGCATGTGCTGCCACGTCGGCGGTGACATGGACTTCGACGCGGCCGGCAACCTCTACCTGTCCACCGGTGACGACACCAACCCGTTCGACTCGGCCGGCTTCACCCCGATCGACGAGCGGGCCGGGCGCAACCCCGCCTTCGACGCGCAGCGCACCTCGGCGAACAGCAACGACCTGCGCGGCAAGGTCCTCCGGATCAAGCCGAGCGCGGCCGGCGGCTACACCATCCCGGCCGGCAACATGTTCGCCCCGGGCACCGCGCGGACCCGCCCGGAGGTCTACGCGATGGGCTTCCGCAACCCGTTCCGGATGAGCGTGGACAAGGCCACCGGCGTGGTCTACCTCGGCGACTACGGCCCCGACGCGGGCACCGCCGACCCGAACCGGGGGCCGGCGGGCAACGTCGAGTTCGCCCGGATCGACCGGCCCGGCTTCTACGGCTGGCCGTACTGCACCGCCCGCAACGACGCCTACAACGACTACACATTCCCGTCCGGGCCGTCCGGAGCGAAGTTCAACTGCGCCGGTGGGCCGGTGAACAACTCGCCCAACAACACCGGCATCACCCAGCTGCCGCCGGCCATTCCGGCCTGGTTGCCGTACGGCGGCTCCGGCTCGCCGCCGGAGTTCACCGGCGGTGGCCTGTCGCCGATGGGCGGGCCGGTCTACCGGTACGACCCGAACAACACCTCGCCGGTGGCGTTCCCCCAGTACTACGACGGGACCTACTTCGCCGGTGAGTTCGGTCGCCGCTGGATCAAGAACATCAAGCTCGACTCGGCCGGCCAACCACTGAAGATCAACCCGTTCCCGTGGACCGGCACCCAGGTCATGGACATGGAGTTCGGGCCGGACGGCGCGCTCTACGTGCTCGACTACGGCACCGGCTGGTTCAACGGCGACGCCAACTCGGCGCTCTACCGCATCGAGTACGCCCGTGAGGGCCGCGCACCCGTCGCGAAGGTCTCCGCCACCCCGACCAGTGGCACCGCGCCGCTGACCGTGGCCTTCTCCTCGGCCGGGACCCTCGACCCGGACGGCGACCCGTTCACCTACGCCTGGGACTTCGACAACAACGGCAGCACCGACTCGACCGCCGCGAACCCGAGCTTCACGTACACCACAAACGGAACCCGCAGCCCGACGCTGACGGTCCGGGACACCACCGGCAAGACGTCCACCGCGAGCGTGGTCGTCACGGTCGGCAACAGTGCCCCGGTGGTCACCGTGAACACCCCGTTGAACGGGCAGACCTTCAACTTCGGGGACGCGATTCCGTTCTCCGTCACCGTCACCGATGCCCAGGACGGCGCGATCAACTGCGCCCGGGTCAAGGTGAACTACGTCCTCGGCCACGACTCGCACGGCCACCAGCTCGGCAGTGTGCAGGGCTGCACCGGGGTCATCCAGACCTCGGCCGACGGCGAGCACGACACGGCGGCGAACATCTTCGGCATCATCGACGCCGAGTACACCGACCTCGGTGGGGGCGGTCAGCCGGCGCTGACCACGCACACCCAGGCGGTGCTGCAACCACGCGTACGCCAGGCCGAGCACTTCGGTGACTCGTCAGGTGTCCAGATCGTCGCCGGGGCGGCGGGGCACGGCGGCGCGGCGGTAGGTTACATCGACAACAACGACTGGATCTCGTTCCGCCCCTACAACCTGACCGGCGTCCAGTCGTTCAGCGCCCGGGTCGGCGCACCGGCCGGGGGCGGCGGCACGGTGGAGTTGCGGGTCGACTCGCCCACCGGGCCGCTGGTCGGCTCGGCCACCGTGGTGCCCACCGGCGGGTACGCCAATTTCGCCACGGTCACCGGCGGGGTCACCGCCCTGACCGGTACCCGGACGCTGTTCCTGGTCTTCAAGGGCGCTGGCCCGTGGTTCGACATCGACGAGTTCACCCTCTCCGCCAGCCCCGGCGGCCCCGGCCCCGATCCAGACCCGCCCACCGGGAACCTGGCCCAGGGCAAGCCCGCCCGAGCTTCCAGTCTCGAGGGTGCATTTGTCGCGTCCAATGCGTTCGACGGTGCGCTCGGCACCCGTTGGAGCAGCGCGTTCAGTGACCCGCAGTGGATCGACGTGGACCTCGGCGCCACGTACGCCATCAACCGGGTCAAGCTGACCTGGGAGGCGGCGTACGGCAGCGGGTACCAGATCCAAACCTCGCCGGACGGCGTCAACTTCACCACGATCCGTACGGTGACCGGCGGTGACGGCGGGGTGGACGACCTGACCGGGCTCAGCGGGTCCGGTCGCTACATCCGGCTTCTCGGCACCACGAGGGGGACCGCCTGGGGCTACTCGCTGTTCGAGTTCGAGGTGTATGGCGGCACCGGTACCCCGACCGGCGGCAACCTGCTGCTCAACAAGCCGACGTCGACCTCCAGCAACGAGGGGGCCGACGTGACCGGCGCCCAGGCGGTCGACGGCAGCCTCACCACCCGCTGGTCGAGCACGTTCGCCGACCCGCAGTGGATCCGGGTCGACCTCGGCAGCGCCACCGCGATCGGCCGGGTCAAGCTGAGCTGGGAAGCGGCGTACAGCAGCGCGTACCAGATCCAGACCTCTAACGACGGCACCACCTGGACCACCGTGAAGACGGTGACCGGTGCCGACGGTGGCGTGGACGAGCACACCGCGCTCGGTGCCAACGGCCGCTACCTGCGGATCTATGGCACCGCCCGGGGCACCGGATACGGCCACTCACTCTGGGAGTTGGAGGCGTACAGCAGCTGAACCACCACCTGAGTCCGCCCCCACCTCTCGATGAGACGGTGGGGGCGGACTCGCCTCGATCACTTGATGCTCAGTAGCTCCGGTGGCTCCCTGACAACTACTCCTCATCAAGTGATCACGACGAGTCGTCTCGGCCCTGCCAGGTCGTCACGCAAGCCTCGTTACCCTCGATATCGGCGAGAACCCAGAAGGCGGGAGCATGGGACGCGGATACAAGTCGGCCACCGGCCGTCAGCGCGGCTTCGATCCGCCGTGGTGCCTCGTCGTGCGGGACACAGATGTCGAGGTGGATGCGATTCCGGTCCGGGCGTGGCTGATCCATTTGCTGAAACCACATCGCCGGACCCTGCCCGACCGGGTCGACGATCGGATCCTTGGGACCGTCGGCTCCCGCCTCGTCTGTGTAGCCCAGCACGGCCTTCCAGAACGGCCGGACCGCTGCGATGTCGAGCGCGTCGATAGCCATCTCCACGAGCTGGACCGACCGCGGCGCTCCCGTACCAATCTCAGGCTCCGTCCGTAGCCCGACGTCCCGCATCGCGGCGGATAGCCGATGCGCAAGGTCGATATCGCAAGCGGTGAGCGCCGCCTTTTCCCACGACTGCAGGGTCAAGACAACCCGGTCCGGCCGGATATCAGCGCGTAGGTGCCCATCGGCGTCGCTACCGCACACCGCCACCACGCGCGCCGCCACCTCGGTTGCCTGGACCAGTGAGCCGACGGGGACCGACGTGCGCAACGCGCCTAGCAGGTACCGCCATCCCTGGTCGCTGATCGCGTCCGAGGCCGCCCGCCGACTCAGTGTCTGGTCCATTTGGGCATCCTCACATGCGCCCGTAATGAGTTCCGCACGCTGGCAAGGTTCTAAGACACGGCCTAGTAGCGCTTTGTTAGGTCGGCGTGTCGTGGGGTCATCGGGGCGGTCTGAGTAGTTCGATGTTGCGGTGACCCCTGACGAGCTTTCGGTTGTGCGG
>NZ_JOAN01000001.1 GCF_000718555.1 Micromonospora chokoriensis | reverse complement strand
GGGTGGGGGGCGGGTGGGGGCGGGGGCGGGGGGGGTTAGTCGCAGGCGGTGCCGTCGCCGTCGCGGTCTAGGTCGTAGATGTCGCTGCCGATCACTCTGATTGGTCCGCTTACGTAGGCGGGGCCGTTGCCGCTGCCGCCCGCGCAGTCGACGTCGCTGGCGATCGGGACGCAGCCGCTGTAGTTCGGGTCGCACTTGGACGTCTGCGGCTTCTTGGTGCCGATGGCGACGACCTGGGTCACCGGCTGCTTCGTCACGGTGGACTTGACCAGCTTCTTCGCCGTCCGTACCCCGTCGGTGATGGTCACCTCGTACGTCAGGGTGCGGACGCCGTTCACGCCCTTGGTGCGCACGGCCCGCTTGCCCTCGGCCAGCGACGAGTCCTTGACGGTCCGCTCGCTGTACCGGATCGTGGCCTGCTCCGTCACGGTCGTCACCCGCACCACGGGCGTGGATGTCGCGCTGGTCTGGCTCGGTGTGACCGACGGCGGCACGGTGGAGGGTGCGGCAGAAGGCGTGCCGGAGGGCACGGCGACCGGCGACCCCTCCTCGGTCGGATCGCCGGGGGTCGCCAGGATCGGCTGCTGCGCCTCCTCGGCGGCGGTGCCGGTCCGGGTCGGCTCCGGGTCCGCTCCGGTAAACGCGCCGATGATGGCGGTGCCGGTGCAGCAGAGCAGCAGGATCGACAGGGTCACCGAGCCGAGGATCACGGCGACTCGGCTGGCGGGGCTGGCCCGGCGGAACCAGTTCGGTCGGGGCGCCTGGCCGAACGACGGCGGGTACGGCGGCCCCGGGTTCTGTGGTGGTTGCATCGTCACGGCGATGAGTGTCGTCGCAAACACAGCGTGCAATATCCACCGTCGCGCTCGTCACCTGCGCCTTTCGCCCGGCGGTAAGGATCGGTGGGCGCACCCTCGGGCGACGAGTCGGCAGGCGCGGCAACCCTCCAGGCCGGTGGGGCAGAGCCGATCGTGCGGGTACCAGAGTCTACAAAAGCCGCAGACCACCACGCACTGAACCGGTTGCCGACCAAAGTCCGATGTCGATACCGGATCTGTCGCGATGCCGTCAGCCAGGGCGGGTTACCGCTCCTCCATGGCCCACGGTGAGCCGTAGCCGTTCAGGAGGTCGAGGAAGGGCATCGGGGGCAGCGCCTCCGGCCCGAGCACCCCGACGCCGGCCCACCCGCCGGTGGCGAGCAACTCCAGCGCGACGACCGGATTGACCGCGGTCTGCCAGACCACCGCCTGGTGCCCGTACTCCCGCATCGACCACTCGTTGTCGACCACGTGGTAGAGGTAGACCTCCCGGGGCTGCCCGTCCAGGCCGAGGCCGCGCACCCAGGTGCCGGCGCAGGTCTTGCCGCGCATCCGAGCCCCGAGGGTGGCCGGGTCGGGCAGGCTGGCGGCCACCACGTCACGCGGGGAGACGTCGACACCGCGTACCCGCACCGGGGCGACCGCGTCGAGACCGAGCTTGTGCAGTGTCTTGAGCACCCCGATGAACTCGTCGCCGAGGCCGTACTTGAAGGTGACCCGCCGGGCCTTGACCCAGCGCGGGATGAGCAGCACCTCCTCGTGCTCGACGTTTACGCACTCGACCGGCCCGATGCCCTCCGGAAAGTGGAAGACCTCCGGCTCGGAGAACGGTTCGGTGGTGAACCAGCCCCGGTCCCGCTCCCAGACGACCGGCGGGTTGAGGCACTCCTCGATGGTGGTCCAGATCGAGAACGAGGGTGCGAAGTCGTACCCGTCGACGGTGAGGTTCGCCCCGTCCCGGACACCGATCTCGTCGATCTCACTGAAGAGTTCGTCGGCGGCGTAGCGGGCGAACACGTCGGAGAGGCCGGGCTCGACCCCGATGCCGCACAGCGCCAGCCGACCCGCCGCCGACCAGGTGTCGGCCAGCGCGAACTGTTCGTCGCCGAGCTTCACACCGGTCTCGGTGTGCGACAGCGACATCGCCATGTCCAGGTAGTCCGCGCCGGCCGCGAACGCACCATCGAAGATCGGCATGACGAACCGCGGGTCGACGGCGTTGAGCACGTGCGTGATCCGGTGCTCCCGGCACAGCGCGGTGACCGCGTCGGCCGAGGCGGCGTCCACCTGGGCGGCGACGAAGCGGTCACCGTGCCCGGCGACCGCACGTTCGGCGCGGGCGGGGTCGTGGTCGGCGACCACCATGGTCTCGAAGAAGGTTCGTCGGGCGGCGATGGATACGGCGGCGGAGCCGACGCCACCGGCGCCGACGAGGAGGACACGCATCAGGAATCAGACCCCAAACCGAAACGAGCACGAGTACGGAGCGAGCTGAGCCCCACAAGCAGCAGCGCGACCGCGAACATCGCGGTGCCGACCACGTTGACCTGCGGTGGGATGCCACGCTGGGCAGCGCCCCAGACGTACATGGGGAACGTGACTGTGGTGCCGGCGTTGAAGTTCGTGATGATGAAGTCGTCGAAGCTCAGCGAGAAGGCCAGCAACGCGGCGGCCACGATGCCGGGCAGCACCAGCGGCAGGGTGATCAGCCGGAAGGTCTGCCACTCGCTGGCGTAGAGATCCATGGCGGCCTCCTCCAGCCGCCGGTCCATCCCGGCGAGCCGGGCCTTCACGGTGACCACCACGAACGACACGCAGAACATCACGTGCGCGATCACGATGGTCCAGAAACCCTGCGGCACGCCCGCCGACACGAACAGGGCCAGCAACGACGTGCCCATCACCAGCTCCGGTGTGGCCATCGGCAGGAAGATCAGCACGTTGATTCCGGACCGGCCTCGGAAGCGGTGCCGGACCAGCGCGAACGCCATCAGGGTGCCGAGCACGGTGGCGACCACTGTGACGAGAAAGCCGATCTGCACGCTGCGCACGACCGCGTCACACATGTCCGAGGTGGCGCAGGGCTGCCGCCAGTTGTCCAGGGTGAATTCGTTGAAGTCGTACGACAGCCGGCTCGACGGCCGGTTGAACGACAACGCGGCCACCACCAGGATCGGCAACGCCAGATAGCCGAGCACCAGCAACGCCACGATCATCACCCAGCGGTCGGCGAACCAGCGGGAGATCCTCATCAGAGCCGCCTTTCGTTCGCGACTGCGGGGCTCCGCTGCGCTGCGCTCCTCGCGCTCACAGGACCTCCTCCGTGCCGGCGCGACGGAGATAGCCGAAGACCACCGCGAGGATCGCCGCCATCAGTAGGAACGACAGCGCGGCGCCCTGCGGGTAGTCCAGCCGGACCAGGAACGCCGAGTCGATGACGTTGCCGATCATGTATTCGTTCGGGGTGCCGAGCAGCTCCGCGTTGATGTAGTCGCCGCTGGCCGGGATGAAGAACAGCAGCGTGCCGGCGACCAGACCCGGCATGGACAGCGGCAGCGTCACCCGACGGAACGCCTGCGCTCCGCTCGCGTACAGGTCGGTGGCCGCCTCTAGCAACCGGGGGTCCAGCCGCTCCAGGCTCGCGTACAGCGGCAGCACCAAGAACGGCAGGAAGTTGTACGTCAGGCCGAGCACCACCGCGAACGGAGTGGCCAGCAGCCGACCGTCCGGGGCGAGCAGGTGCACGTCACGCAGCAGACCGACGAGCGCTCCGTTGTCCGACAGGATCGTCTTCCAGGCCAGCGTGCGAACCAGGAAGCTGGTGAACATCGGCGCGACCACGCACACCAGCAGCAGGTTCTTCCAGCGGCCCGCTTTCTGCGCGATGGCGTAAGCCAACGGGTAACCCAGCAGCAGCGCCAGCACCAGGGCCAGCCCGGCATAGCCGAACGAGCGCAGGAACTGCGGCCAGTAGGCCTGCACCACGTCGGGGTAGTTGCTGAACGCCCAGGTCATGGCGTACCCGGTGGCGAGCGAGCCACTGGGGTCGTAAAGGCTGGCCGCCGCCAGTTGCGCCAGCGGCACACCGAAGAAGACGAACAGCCAGGCCGCACCCGGCAACAACAGGAGGTACGGCAGGAGCCCGCGTCGCCCGGACCGGGCTGCCGGTGGCGCGGGTGGCGGGCGCCCCGATCCGGTGGGGGCCAGGAGGGTCACGACGACGCACCCACCGGCTCGTCGAGCACCGGCGATGTTCGATCGGTGTCGGCGGCGTCGCGGGGCAGCAGGAACGCGTGCTGCGGATCCCAGTACGCCACGGCCTCGCTGCCGACCGCCACCCGCGCCGACGTCCCGCTGTTGGCCGCGAAGACCGACAACTCGGTGCCCCAGCCGGTACGCAGCAGGTACTGCGTGCTGACCCCCACGTAGGAGGCGTCGGTGACCACCCCGGTGACGTGCTGATGCCCAGCGGGCACCTGGTCGGCGGAGCCGACCAGAATCAGCTTCTCCGGGCGTACCCCCAGGTGGACCGGACCGTGCTCGGCCCGCGACCGGCTCGCGGGCACCGCGAAGCGCGCACCGTGCGCCGTCACCGCGACGTCGCCACCGCTTGCGCCGGTGGCCTCCCCGGCGAGCAGGTTGGACTGGCCGAGGAAGTTCGCCACGAAGGCGGTGGCGGGGAGTTCGTAGATGTCGGCCGGAGCGCCGAGTTGCTCGATCCGGCCGGCGTTCATCACCGCGACGGTATCGGCCATGGTCATTGCCTCCTCCTGGTCGTGGGTGACATGTACGAAGGTGATGCCGACCTCGGTCTGGATGCGCTTCAGCTCGATCTGCATCTGGCGGCGCAGCTTGAGGTCGAGTGCGCCCAGCGGCTCGTCGAGCAGCAGCACCTGCGGCCGGTTGATCAGCGCGCGGGCCAGCGCGACCCGCTGTTGCTGACCGCCGGAGAGCTGGGCGGGGCGGCGGTTGCCATAGCCGTCGAGTTGCACGAGCGACAGCATCCGGGTGACCTCGTCGTCGACCGAGCGGATGCCGCGTCGGCGCAGCCCGAAGGCGACGTTCTCGAAGATGTTCAGGTGCGGGAAGAGCGCGTAGCTCTGGAAGACGGTGTTGACCGGGCGCTTGTACGGCCGCAGCCGGGTGATCTCCCGGTCGCCGAGCAGCACCTGGCCGCTGGTCGGCTCCTCCAGGCCGGCGATCGTCCGCAGCGTGGTGGTCTTGCCGCAGCCGGACGCGCCGAGCAGCGCGAAGAACGAGCCCTGCCCGATGGTCAGGCTCAGGTCGTCGACCGCCGTGAAGACGCCGAACCGCTTGGTGAGGTTGGCCAACCGCAGGTCGCCGGCGGGTGTCTCGGGCGCCATCCTCATCACGCCCCGATGACCTGCTGGAACTTGCCCTCGTACTCCTTCTCCTGCTTTTCGTCCAGGGCCATGAACACCTTGGACTTCGACAGCAGCGCCTCGTCGGGGAAGATCAGCGGGTTGGCCGCCAACTCTGGGTCGATCTTCTCCATCTCGGCCTGAGCGCCCTTGACCGGGCAGATGTAGTTGACGTACGCGGCGAGTTTCGCCGCTACCGCCGGCTCGTAGTAGTAGTTGATGAGCTGCTCGGCGTTCGCCCGGTGGGTGGCCTTGTTGGGCACCATCATGTTGTCGCTGTAGAGCATTACGCCGGAGTCCGGCGCGACGAAGCGCACCTTCTCGTCCTCACCGGAGAGTTGGATGATGTCGCCGGACCAGCCGATGCACGCGGCGATGTCACCCTTGGCCAGGTCGGGTGCGTAGTCGTTGCCGGTGAACTTGCGGATCTGCCCGGAGTCGACGGCCTTCTTGAGCTTGTTGAGGGCGTCGTCGAACTGCGCGGGCGTGAAGTTGGCCGGGTCGTGCCCATTGGAACCGAGCAGCAGGCCCATGGTGTCGCGCATCTCGCTGAGCGCGGTCACCTTGCCCTTGAGGTCGGGGCGGGTGAGCAGTTCGTCGACCGTACGCAGTTCCTTCGTGACGTTGCCGTTGTACGCCAGTCCGGCGAGCCCGGACTGCCACGGAATGGAGATCCGGTTCTCGGTGTCGAAGGGGCGGTTGATCAGCGACGGAAGCAGGTTGGCCTGCACATTCGGGATCTTCGCTGGGTCGAGCTTCTGGATCCAGCCGAGCCGGATCATCCGGGCCGCCATCCAGTCGGTCAGCACGATGAGGTCGCGGTCGGTGCTCTGGCAGGCGGCGAGCTGGTTCTGCACCTTGCCGAAGAACTCGTTGTTGTCGTTGATGTCCTCGGTGTAGGTGACCTGAATGCCGGTCTTCGTGATGAACTCGTCGAGGCTCGGTCGCTTGGACTCGTCCTTCTCGTCCACGTCCATGTACTGCGGCCAGTTGGAGAAGGCAAGCTTCTTCTCGGTGCCGGAAAGGTCCTCGCTGACGCAGCCAGCCTCGGTCTGTTGCGCACCCTTGGTGCCGCAGCCCGCGAGGCTGCCGCCCATGGTGAGCAGGGCGGCCGATCCGAGAGTGCCGCTGAGCAGTCCACGCCGGGAGAGGGGCCGGAGGGGAGTACGCATGACGACTCCTAAGGGTCAGTGCCATGGACGACTGATCCTGACATGAGGAAACCTCTCTTACAAGTGATTCCGTTGCGGGAATAGCGATGCACGACGAAATACGCCAGACTACGCGTGGATACACGCGCGACATCATGATTCGGCACACGGGGAGCGGACGATGACAAACCGGCAGCACGAGAACAGCAACGGCGGTCGCCGCGTCGCTGTCCGTGAAGGCGCCAATCACGCTCTGCTGGATGACGTGGCCAAGCAGATCATCGAGCAGCTCCAGGAGGACGGCCGCCGCCCGTACGCGACGATCGGCAAGGCGGTGGGGCTCTCCGAGGCGGCGGTCCGCCAGCGGGTGCAGCGGCTGCTCGACTCCGGCGTGATGCAGATCGTGGCGGTGACCGATCCGCTCCAACTCGGCTTCTTCCGGCAGGCGATGATCGGCCTGCGTACCGACGGCGACCTGGAGACGGTCGCGGACCGGCTCGCCGAGTTGGACGAGGTCGACTACGTGGTCATCACCGCCGGGTCGTTCGACCTGCTCACCGAGGTGGTCTGCCGCAACGACGACCACCTGCTGGAGATCCTGCAACGGCTACGCGCGGTGCCCGGGGTGCTCTCCACCGAGGCGTTCGTCTACCTCAAGCTGCGCAAGCAGACCTACAGCTGGGGTACGGCCTGAGCATCCCTTGATCCACTCGGCTTTCCGGAAGTCGGGGTGTCCAGGCCACCCTGATGCCCCGGTTTCCGTGATCCCGAGTGGATCAGCAGCGCGTTTTCCGGACCGTGTCGACCGCGTCGACGAACGACGTCCAGGCGGTCGGCGCGAAGGTCAGGGTGCCGCCCTCGCGGTTCTTGCTGTCGCGCACCAGCACCCGGCCGGGCAGGTTGTCGGCCACCTCGACGCAGGCACCGCCGTTGTTGCTGCTGCGGGTCGCGGTGCGCCAACGGGCGTCGGTCATGTCCATGTCGTGGCCACTTCCCTGATCAGCTCGATCGACCGTCGTTGGGGAAACGCCTCACCGGTGACGCTCTCCCACCTGCGTCCCAGGCTAGCGACGTCGAGCGGATCGGTCACGACCTGACCGCGGAGCTGGTTGTCGAGATACGCCAATTCCGTCCCGTCGGGCAGCCGCCCCAGAATGAACGGCCCGGCCAGGCCGGTGTGCCACGGGCTCTCGGCCGGAATCACCCGGACCTGCACGTGCTCCCACTCGGCCACTCTTGCAAGGTGCGCCAACTGCCCGACCATCACCGACCCGTCGCCGACCGGCCGGCGCAGCACCACCTCGTCGATCACCGCCACCAGTTGGGGTGGGGCATCGCGGCAAAGGACCGCCTGCCGTTCGAGGCGGCCCGCCACGATCTGGTCCACCTCGGACGGTGCGACCAGCCCGCCGGTGCTCAGGACCGCCCGGGCGTACCCCTCGGTCTGAAGCAGGCCCGGCACAAGCAGCGGCTCATACCACCGGATGTCGGTGGCACTTTGCTCCAGCTCGGCCCACGGCCGGAACCACGGCAGGTCCCGACGGCGGAACGGCTCCGGCCACAGATCGGCCGCGTCCCGGCGCAGAACCTCGGCAACCGCGATCCGGGTACGCGCATGCGGAATGCGCCCCGACGCGAGCCACCGACCCGCCGTCTTCGGGTCGACGCGAACCTTCTCGGCCAACGACTCCACCGTCTCCCCCGCCTCGGCCATCGCCACCCGCAACGCTTCGTTCGCCACCAGACCCTCCCGCTGCTCCTCGGTGCCGCGGCCTCTCTCCCGGGCACCGCCCGCCGGACCCACTGCGACGCCGCTCGATGCACGTTGCGGCGGACGATAGCCACGCTGCGTGGCCGTGTCTGCGGCCTACCGGCGTGTTGCGGTGAGACGTGTTGGCGCACGTCCAGGGTGCCCCCCGACCGCCCCCAAGGTGTCCCACCAGCGGCCAAGGCCCGCGTCGCCCTATCGCCTACCGCGCTACCGCCCCACCGCCCGACCGCCCCACCGCCCCGGCCGCGCGCGTGATCCACTCCGTTTTCTTGAAGTCGCGGTATCAAGCACGCCCCGACACCGCGACATCAGCGAACCCGAGTGGATCGAGCCAGCGGCCAAGGGCGGCACCACCACTGGGCCCGGCGCTTTGTGGAGCTGATGTCGTAAACGATCGGCAAGCGGGACCCGGCGACGAGCCTCCCCGACGCGGCCGACATGCGTGGCCCCGGGCGGGGCGACCCTGATGTCGCAAACGATTCAGCTCCGAAGGCAGCCAACAGCACCCTTCAGACCGCCGCAGGCCAACGATCGACCGACCGAGACACCAGTGCGGATTCCGTTGCATCTATCACGCTTGCACGCTGAATCCGTTGCCTACCGACCATCATGCCGCCGATAACACTTGCCCCAGGCCCCGAGACTGTGCGATAACCGTTGGCAGAGCGGCCGGCCTCACCCCTTTGACCGGCCCGACGACCGATGGGGCTGACATGGCCAACGCCACCGACCACCTCTGGATGCACTTCACCCGGATGGCGAGCTACTCCGCTGGCGAGGTGCCGACCATCGTGCGCGGCGAGGGCGCGTACGTGTGGGACGCGCAGGGCCGTCGCTACCTGGACGGGCTCGCCGGGCTCTTCGTGGTCAACGCCGGGCACGGCCGCGCCGAGCTGGCCGAGGCTGCCGCCAAGCAGGCCGGCGAGTTGGCCTACTTCCCGCTCTGGTCGTACGCGCACCCGAAGGCCATCGAGCTGGCCGAGAAGATCGCCGCACTCACCCCCGGCGACCTCAACCGGGTCTTCTTCACCACCGGCGGCTCCGAGGCCGTCGAGGCGGCGTGGAAGCTGGCCCGCGCCTACTTCAAGCGCACCGGTCGGCCCAACAAGTACAAGGTCATCAGCCGGTACATCGCCTACCACGGCACCTCGATGGGCGCCCTGTCGATCACCGGCCTACCGGGCATCAAGAGCGACTTCGAACCACTGGTGCCAGGCGCGATCAAGGTGCCGAACACGAACTTCTACCGGGCACCCGAGCACGGCGACGACCCCGAGGCGTTCGGCCGCTGGGCCGCCGACGAGATCGGGCGGGCCATCGAACGGGAGGGGCCGGACACCGTCGCCGCGGTCTTCCTTGAGCCGGTGCAGAACTCCGGCGGGTGCTTCCCGCCGCCGCCGGGTTACTTCCAGCGGGTACGCGAGATCTGCGACGCGTACGACGTGCTCCTCGTCTCGGACGAGGTGATCTGCTCGTGGGGGCGGTTGGGCGAGTACTTCGGCGCGGTGCGTTACGGCTACCAGCCGGACATCATCACCACCGCCAAGGGCATCACCTCCGGGTACGCCCCGCTCGGCGCGATGATCGCCAGCGACCAACTGATGGAGCCGTTCCTCACCGAGACCGGCATGTTCGCCCACGGGGTGACCTTCGGCGGGCACCCGGTCTCCTGCGCGGTCGCCCTGGCCAACCTGGAGGTCTTCGCCCGCGAGGACCTCATCGGGCACGTACGCGCCAACGAGGACGGCTTCCGGGCCACCCTGGAGAAGCTGTACGACCTGCCGATCGTCGGCGACGTCCGCGGCGACGGCTACTTCTACGGCATCGAGTTGGTCAAGGACAAGACGACCCGGGAAACCTTCAACGAGGCCGAGTCGGAGCGTCTGCTGCGCGGCTTCCTCTCCACCGCGCTGTTCCAGGCGGGCCTCTACTGCCGGGCCGACGACCGAGGCGACCCCGTCATCCAGCTAGCCCCGCCGCTGATCGCGGAGCAGCAACACTTCGACGAGATCGAACAAATCCTCCGCACAGTCCTAACCGAAGCCTCAACCCGCCTCTAACCCCCACCACCCACCCCACCTGTGTTGATCAAGAGGTTTGCGTCAGGAACGCGCCGAATGTTGACCGAAACCTCTTGATCAACGCGGGAAGGGCGGGAACGCGGGAAGGGCGGGAGCACCGGGAGCCGGGGCGGGCCGGGCTGGGAGCGGCGATGCGTCGCCTTGCTCGCGGGGCCGGCGCGCAGGTAGGACAAATCCCCCACCGTCCGACGGATGGCCCCGCAAGATCGCGCTCGAACACGGAAACAGTGGGGTGCGAACGCCGGGAGACCACTACAACCAGGATCGAGTGCGATCTTGGGGCCAGGGGGCCAGGGGGCCAGGGGGCCAGGGCCCAGGGGTGCGCGGGGCACCCGGCGGGGTTAGTGGTTGGGGGGGATTACTCGGAGGTGGCCGCGGCGGCCGGTTTGGTGGGGGTTCTCGTGGTGCCTCTGCTTCGGGTCCGGCTCCGGGGGGCGGGGGGCCGGGCGGGCGGCTTCGCGTACCGCTTCGGCCAGCGCGACCAGGTCGTCCGTGGTGGGCGGCGGCGGCTCGAACTCGCCCTCGTGCCGGACGACGTCCCAGCCCCGCGGTGCGGTCAGGCTGCGGGCGTGCGGCTCGCACAGGTCGTACGTGTGCGGCTCGGCGAACGCCGCCAGCGGCCCCACGACCGCTGTCGACTCGTTGTAGACATAGGTCAATGTGGCGACCGCTTGCCGGGGGCAGCCGTTACGGGAGCAGCGCCGTGGTGACCTCACGTGCGGCAGGGTATCTCCATTACCGGGTCCGGCGCGACGCTTCGCGTTGCGACACGCCCGTCGCGGTGATCACAGTTGACCATCCTGGGCGCGGCGCGCCATGCGAGCGGCGCTGCCGCTGACCAGCCCGACAGGGGCGCTACCCTTTGCCTCATGACGAGCCCGAGCCCGGAACACCGCCGCCCCGGCTCCGGCCGGCGTGCGCATCGTGACCGGCACGGGCGCGGCCTGCGCGGGCGACTGGTGCCGGCCACCGTGCCGCTGGCGCGGACCAAGGCCGAGGTCTTCGACGACCTGGTCCTCGACACCGTCGAGACGCTGGAGCGCCGGTTCGCCAAGGAGCTGGCCGGGGTCGAGTTCGCGGTCGAGGATGTCCCGCCGGACCTGAACGTCTACGACTCCGACGTGCTGGAGGACGGCGAGGTCCCGCTGGCCCGGCTGCTGCCCGGCCGCCCGGGTCGCCAGGAGGTGCCGCCGCGGATCGTGCTGTACCGACGGCCCCTGGAGTTCCGGGCGATGGACCGTGAGGACCTCGCCGATCTCGTCCATGACGTGATCATCGAACAGGTGGCGAACCTTCTCGGGGTAGACCCGGACGAGCTCGCCTGAGCCGACCTCCACGCGGAGCGCGGGAGAGCGGGAGAGAGTCGGGCGGCCCCCACCGCCTCGACCTCGCACCGCTCAGGCGGCCCGCCGCTTCAACTTGCGCCGCTCCCGCTCGGAGAGCCCACCCCAGATGCCGAACCGCTCGTCGTGACCCAGAGCGTATTCGAGGCATTCGGTCTTGACCTCGCAGCGCGAACAGATCCGCTTCGCCTCGCGGGTCGAGCCGCCCTTCTCGGGAAAGAACGCCTCGGGGTCGGTCTGCGAGCACAACGCTCGCTCCTGCCACTCCGGCGCGTTTCCGAGCAGGTCGGCCACCTCAAGCTGGCCGTCCATCAAATGCCTCCTTGTCGCGCACCGGCGTCATCGCCGCTGCAACCCCCCACGCGAAAGGCGTGCTTGTCCGTCCGGTCCCGTTTTGTTGCGTTCCGTGCGAACAACCCCATTCAAATTACACGCGTGTAATGCGTGCGCCGTCAAGCCAAACTTGATAATGGAGTCGCCCTCCCGACACCCCCGGACGACCACTCGGGCCGTCCAGCCTCGCAACCTGCCCTATCGATTCAGACCCCGGCCGAGTAACGCCCTCTCCGGCGAGTTGCCCGACTTTTCTGCCGTGGCGCTTCCCCGACGAGTCGTCGACCGGAGGGCGCCAGACACCTCCACCGCCAAGCTGATCTTGGTGGGGGAAAGGTTAACGCGGCGCGGCGCAGACTGCCCGCCTCGCTCCGGACAGCACTCGTGCCCCGTCCACGATGTGGACGGGGCACGAGGGTAAAACCGCTGCGTCGAGGTCAGCCAACGGCCTCGAAACCGCTGCTCGGCCAGGAGAACTCGGCTATCTGTCCACCGTGGACAGAAATTGTGCCGACAGGCGTACGGTCGTCCCACCAGACGGTATAGATTCCGCTCGGCAGATCGGGATAGACCGCACTGTGGAACGAGCCGTCCCGCACCCGACGCTCGCGCACCGCCGAGTGGACCCGCCGATCGTCGTCCCGACTGATCTCGATCTCCCGGCCGTGTAGATCTTGGCCGGTGTGGATGATCAGGGCACCGGTGTCGCCGCCCAGATCGAGGACGACACTCCCGGTCTCCGACGGCCCGTACGTGTGATCGTGCATCCGCTCACTCCCGCGCTGATCAGGACGCCGCCGGCGGGTTGTTGAACCCGTCGTACGGCGTACCCAGGTAGGGGAAGTTTCCGAGGAACGGCGCGGTCACATCGGCGGCGCTCAACCCCGGGGTGAGCGCGGCGGCCGCCGCGTCCGGTCGGAACGTCTTGTCCACAAGCGGGACGGTCAGCCCGGCGATCGCCCGCAACGCGATGCTGACCACGTCGTCGCCGACCCGCCGCCCGTTCGGGAACCCGGCCAGGTCGCCGCCGAGCACCCCGAAGCGGTCCGGACGCCGACTCGGCGGGATCGCGGTGTTCAACCGCAGCATGTCGGCCTGCACATCGCCGGTGGCGTTGGTGAAGCCGTCGATCAGCCCGGCCGGCACGCCGGTGAGCAGGATCGCCACCAGGTCGGCGCGGGCCTTCTTCGCCTTGGTGAGCTTGTCCAGGTTGGGGAAGACGTTCGGGTAGAGCGCCGGCAGCAACGCGGCCAGCTCCGGCTGCTCGACGAACTGCGCGAACCGCTTGTCCTCCGACGGCGGCAGCGAGTTCCACAGATCCTTCTTGGACATCGGCACGATGACCTCGTTGAACAACGGATTGCCCAACCGGGAGACCTGGGTGAACGGGCCGGTTGCGGTGTCCGCCGCACCCCGGTCACCGAGCACCCGCACCTGCCGGCGCGACGCCGACGTCCACACCCCGATGATCGATGACCGGTCGCCGACGCCGTACCGGTTGGCGCGTCGACGCACCCGCTCCAGCGGCACCTGCAACGCGATGCTGTGCACGTTCATCCGGTCGGTGGCGTTGACCGGCTCACCCTCGGCCTTGAAGATCTTCTTCCCGGCGACGTGCAGCTGCTGGAACGGCCGCAGCGTGCCGAGGTCGAAGATCGCCCCGAGGTCGACGAAGAACCCGTCGGCGCGCTGCCCAGCGAAGACCCGCTCCCCGGTGGAGAGCGAGTAGGTGGCCTGCCGCACCAGGTCGGCGTACTTCGGGGTGGAGAGCGGGCCGACATTGCACGGCGGGCAGGGCAACTTGTGCGCCAACCGGTGCTCGCGGCCGTCGGCCACCCGGGTCAGGCTGTAGAACTGCCGCCGGTTCCAGTTCTTGCTGTCCAGCGAATCGATCGGACCGGTGTTGTAGAGAAAACTGTTCGGATTAGTGATCTCGGTGGTGAATTCGAACCGGTAGGTGACATCCGGACGACCGTCGCCGTCGTTGTCGATATGGATCTCGTACCGCACGTCGTCGCCGAACTCGAAGAAGTTCGGGCCCCCGGAGGGGAGTTGCAACGGCACGTAGTTGGCGATCAACGTGACCGTGTCGCGCTTGTCGGGGCTGACGAACGCGTACAGGTCGGAGCTGTCGGCGACCGGATCCTTGGCTATCTCCGGGGCCTCGCGGTGGGAAGACATGACGGACCAACCTCACTGGGCGGGGACAGGACGGCGGAGCGGGGTGTCGGGTCAGCGCCGGGCGGCGCGCCGCAGCCGGTCCGCCAGGCCGCGGTCGCGTACCTCGATCCGCGTCTCACCGACGAAGACGTCCATCGTTCCGGAGGCGGCGTCACGCAGGTGCACGACGATCGGTTCGTCGGCTCGTCCGGCCGCGCCGGGGGCGTTCTGCGCGGCCGACAGGCCCGGCACGGTGAGCGCGGCGGCGCCGAGGGTGGCGCTGGCCGCGGCGGTCAACGTCTGCCTGCGGGTCAGTCGCGGCCACTGCCGCTTCCGCTGATCACTGGTCATGGGCAACCTTTCCGGCGGCGGCGCGAACGCGCCCGCGGAGACGGACGGGTCCGGTGCCGTCTCGCGACGCCACCGGGCCCCTGAGGGACACCGGTGGCGGTCTTCGCCGCGACCGCCACCGGCACCGCGTGGTACGGCCGGTGGCGGGGAAAGGTTCGACGTCAGGGCCGGGCGTGACCGTACGAAGTCGTTCGCTTACGCGCCGGACGACCGGCGGCCTTCGCGATGGCCCGCAACTGCTCCTCGGTACGCGCCGACCCGTTGTCGGAGCCGGCCATCCGGGAGATGGTCTCCTCCATCAGCGTGCCGCCGAGGTCGTTGCAGCCAGCCTGGAGCATCGCGACAGTGCCCTCGTCGCCCAGCTTCACCCAGGAGCACTGGATGTTGTCGATCCGGCCGTGCAGCAGCAGCCGGGACATGGCGTGCACCACCCGGTTCTCCCGCCAGGTCGGCCCGGGTCGGGCGATACCCGCCAGATAGATCGGAGCGTTGGTGTGCACGAACGGCAGCGCCACGAACTCGGTGAACCCGCCGGTGCGGTCCTGCACCCCGGCCAGCACCCGGAAGTGCGCCAGCCACTGCCCGGGGTGGTCGACGTGGCCGTACATCATCGTGGAGCTGGACCGGATGCCCAGCTCATGGGCAGTGCTGACCACCTCGACCCAGGCGGCGGCCGGGAGTTTGCCCTTGGTCAACACCCAGCGCACGTCGTCGTCGAGGATCTCGGCGGCGGTGCCCGGGATGGTGTCCAGCCCGGCCTCGCGCAGCTGGATCAGCCACTCACGGACCGGCACGCCGGCCTTCGCGGCGGCGGTGACGATCTCCATCGGGGAGAACGCGTGCACGTGCATCTCGGGCACCCGGGCCTTGATGGCGCGCACGATGTCGGCGTACCCGGTGACCGGCATCTTCGGGTCGATGCCGCCCTGCAGGCACACCTCGCTGGCACCGGCCGCCCACGCCTGCTCGGCCCGGTCGGCGACCTGCTCGACGGAGAGCCGGTACGCGTCGGCGTCCCGCTCACGCTGGGCAAAGGCACAGAAGCGGCAGCCCACGTAGCAGACGTTGCTGAAGTTGATGTTGCGGTTGACCACGTAGGTGACGTCGTCGCCGACCGCCGCACGGCGCACGTCGTCGGCGACGCGGCACAACTCGTCGAGCGCCGGCCCGTCCGCGCCGAACAGCGCCAGCGCGACGTCGGTGTGCCGGGGGTCGAGCAGCGCCGCCGGGTCGTCGGCGGCCAGCCGCAGCCCGGCCGCCAGGTCACGGTCCGCACCGGTCCCGGCCGCCACCGGGGGTACGCCGGCTCGGCGCGCGGTCGCCTCCGGGGTGACCTTGCCGGCCACCTCGGCCCAGTCGCCGTAGACGCTGTCGAAGTCGCCGCGCCGGTCGTCGGTGCGGCCGGTGGTGTCAATGGTGGCGTGCAGGTCGACCCGCCCGCCGAACACCTCCTCCGGCTCCTGCCACGGTCGCCCCTGCGGCAGCGCCGACTCCACGGCCATGCCGGTGCTCGGGTCGGCCAACGCGTTCACGTGCGGCAGCAGCCGTGGGTCGAGCCACGGGTCGCCCGCCCGCACGTACTCGGGGTAGATCGTCAACCGCTCCCGCAGCGTGAACCCGGCCAGCGCGGTGTGCCGGGCCAACTCCTCGATCTGCGGCCAGGGGCGCTCCGGGTTGACGTGGTCCGGGGTGAGCGGGGAGACGCCGCCCCAGTCGTCGATGCCGGCACGAAGCAGCAGGTCGTACTCGCCGGCGATGAGATTCGGCGGGGCCTGGATCCGGGCCTTCGGGCCGAGCAGCAGCCGGGCCACCGCCACCGTGGCGGCCAGGTCGTGCAGCTCCGCGTCCGGCATGCCGCGCATCGCCGTGTCCGGCTTGGCGCGGAAGTTCTGCACGATCACCTCCTGGAGGTGGCCGTACTCCCGGTGGGCCCGGCGGATCGCGAAGAGCGCGTCCACCCGCTCCGCCGGGGTCTCCCCGATGCCGATCAGGATGCCGGTGGTGAACGGCACCCCGACCCGGCCCGCGTCGTCGAGCACCCGCAGCCGCACCGCCGGCTCCTTGTCCGGTGAGCCGTAGTGCGGGCCACCCGGCTCGGACCAGAGCCGAGTCGCGGTCGTCTCCAACATCATGCCCATGCTCGGCGCGACCGGCTTGAGCCGTTGCAGCTCCGACCAGGAGAGCACCCCGGGGTTGAGGTGCGGCAGCAGCCCGGTCTCCTCCAGCACCGCGACCGCGCAGGCCCGCAGGTAGTCCAGGGTCGAGTCGTAGCCGCGTTCGTCCAACCAGGTCCGGGCTGCCGGCCAGCGCTCCTCCGGGCGGTCACCCAGGGTGAACAGCGCTTCCTTGCAGCCCTGCGCGGCACCGGCCCGAGCGATCGCGAGCACCTCGTCGCGGTCCAGGAACGGCGCCGGTAGCCGGTGCGGCACGGTGGCGAAGGTGCAGTAGTGGCAGCGGTCCCGACAGAGCCGGGTCAGCGGGATGAAGACCTTCTTGGAGTACGTGACCACACCCGGCCGCCCGGCGTCGCGCAGACCAGCGTCGCGAATCCCACCGGCCAGCCGGAGCAACTCGTCGAGCGCGTCTCCACGAGCGGACAGCAGCGCGGCCGCCTCGTCGACATCCAGCGCTCGCCCACTCGCGGCCCGGCCCAGGGCCCGCCGCACGCTCGCGTCGCTCGGAACGGGATGGGTGCGATCAACCATCCACTCACCCTATGCGCCACCCGCACCGGCCCCACCAGCCCAGCCCCCCGCGTGCGAAAGTGCACGCGTCCGCACTCATGATCACTTGATGCTCAGTAGTTCAGCAGACCCGCTGACGACTACTGAGCATCAAGTGATCGAGGAACCTCTGCGGAAGCCGGCTCAGCGGGGCTGGTTGGGGTGGTCGTCGGGGTTGATGTGCTGGGTGCGGTCGGTGTCCGGGTCGGCGGGGCGGGAGATGACCTCGGTCGGATCGGCGGACTGGCGCGGGATGGCCTGGGTGGGGTCGGCCGACGGCGGCTGCCCGAACGGCGGCGCGGCCGGGGACGGTGGCGCGGGGTTCACCGGCGGCGCGGACTGCGGGGTGGCCGGGAACGGCGGGGCCGACTGCGGGTGCGGCGGGGCCGACTGCGGGAACGGCGGCGCGGACTGCGGGAACGGCGGGGCCGACTGCGGGGCCTGGAACGGGGGCGACGGCTGGCCGTACTGGGCTGCCGGCGGGTAGCCGCCCGGCTGGCCGGGAGCGGGCCAACCGCCCTGCGGCTGACCACCGGGCTGGCCCGGGGTCGGCCAACCGCCCGGCTGCTGCGGCCAACCCGGCTGGGGCTGGCCGTAGACGCCGGGCTGGGGCTTCGGCCGCGGCACGTAGTAGTGGGCGCGCCAGATGGTGTAGACCACCCAGGCGGCGATCGCGAAGATCACCATCCAGGCGAACCGGCTGAGCACACCGAGCAGCGCGTCGAGCACCTCGGCCTCGGCCAGGCGGCCCACCGTCCAGATCAGCATGGTCAGCGTGCCGAACACGGCGCTGACCGCGTACTCGATGAGAGCTACCTGCGTGATCAGCTTCGCCTTCGCCAGCACCGGCGAGATGTGCGTGGCCAGCAGCACGGCCAGCAGCGGAAGACCCACCGCCTCCAACCCGATGAACGCCAAGAAGGCACTGCCCGCGCGGTCGGTGAAGGAGCCGTAGCCGTTCGGGGCGATGAACCGGAGCAAGCCCACGAAGAGGAACACGGCGTTGGCGCCGAGCAGCGCGAGCGCGGCGAGCTCCCGTAGCGGCTTGGTCAGCTGGCGGGCCTGCGTCGCGTCGGAGGACGCGGGCTCGGCGGGGCTGGTCACGAGGTCCCCCCTCGGGGCATGAACGGACAGTGCGCACGTGAGCCTAGTCTCTAGGGCCGCCGACGGATCGGAGGCGTCACGTGCGCGAGGATGGTCGACATGCGCATCGTGGTTCTGGCCGGCGGCATCGGCGGCGCCCGGTTCCTGCTCGGGGTCCGGGCGTACGCCCGCGACGTCGGCGCGGAGGTGACCGCCGTGGTCAACGTCGGAGACGACCTGTGGTTACACGGGTTGAAGATCTGCCCCGATCTGGACAGCGTCATGTACACGCTCGGCGGGGGCGCCGACCCGGAGCGGGGCTGGGGTCGGGTCGGCGAGAGTTGGACGGTCAAGCAGGAGCTGGCCGCGTACGGGGCACAACCGACCTGGTTCGGCCTCGGCGACAAGGACATCGCCACCCACCTGGTCCGCAGCACCATGCTCAACGGCGGTTACCCGTTGAGCGCGGTCACCGAGGCGCTCGCCGCCCGCTGGGAGCCGGGGGTGCGCCTGTTGCCGGCCACCGACGACCGGTTGGAGACCCATGCGGTGGTGGAGGACGAGCAGGGGCAGCGGGCGATCCACTTCCAGGAGTGGTGGGTGCGGCACCGGGCTGACATCCTCACCCACCGTTTCGTTTTCGTCGGCGCGGAGACGGCGAAGCCGGCACCCGGCGTGCTGGACGCGATCGCCTCGGCCGACCTGGTGCTGATCGCGCCGAGCAACCCGGTGGTGAGCGTCGCGCCGGTGCTGGCCGTACCGGGGCTGCGTGCGGCCGTGGCGGACGGCCCGGCGCCGGTGGTGGGCGTCTCCCCGATCATCGGGGGCGCACCGGTCCGTGGGATGGCCGACCGTTGCCTGGCTGTGCTCGGTGTCGAGTGCAGCGCGGCGGGGGTGGGTCGGCTCTACGGCGGCCGGGCGAGCGGCGGGCTGCTCGACGGTTGGCTGGTGGCCGAGGAGGACGCGGGCACGGTGGTGCCCGAGGTGACGGTCCGCGCGGTGCCGCTGCGGATGACCGACGAGGCGGCGACGGCGGCCATGGTCCGCGCCGCGGTGGAGTTGACGTGAGGCTGGAGATCCTGCCGGTGCTCGGCATCGGCCACGTGACCGAGGGTGACGACCTGGCCGCGGTTATCGCGACCGCCGCGCCGTGGTTGCGCAACGGCGACGTGCTGGTGGTGACCAGCAAGATTGTCTCCAAGGCGGAGGGCCGGCTGGTCGACGTCCCGGCGGACGGGCCGGAACGGTTGGCAGCCCGGGACGAGGTCCTGGCGGGTGAGACCGCCCGGGTGGTCGCCAGCCGCGGGGCGACCCGGATCGTGCAGACCCATCACGGCTTCGTGATGGCCTCGGCCGGGATCGACGCGTCGAATGTGGACAAGACCCAACTGGTGTTGCTGCCGGTCGACCCGGACGCCTCGGCGCGGGCTCTGCGCGACGCGCTGCGAGAGCGCTACGACCTGGACCTGGCCGTGATCATCAGCGACACGATGGGCCGTCCCTGGCGCAACGGGCTCACCGACGTGGCGCTCGGCGTGGCCGGGATGCCGGCCATCCGCGACCACCGGGGCGAGGTCGACCCGTACGGCAACGAACTGCAGTTGACCCAGATGGCCGTGGTGGACGAGCTGGCAGGTGCCGGCGAGCTGATCAAGGGCAAGTGCGATCAGGTCCCCGTCGCGGTGGTGCGGGGCTACCTGCCCGCCACCGACCAGGACGACGCCACTGGCGCGCGGGCGCTGATCCGCGACGCGGCACAGGACCTGTTCTCGCTCGGTACCGCCGAGGCCCGTGCCGCCGGACTCGCCGATGCCGCCACCCTGACCGATGGTCCCGGTCCGACGCCGGCCGACCTGACCGTGGTACGACGGGCGATCGACGCGGTCGCCGGGGTGGTCGCCCCCGGCACGGTCTTCACCCTGGTCGACGAAGCCGAGGTACGCGCCGGTCTGGTCGCCGAGATGCCTGGGTGGCCGGCCGGCGCAGCCCTGCTGCTGGGTTCGGCCCCGACGCCCATCGAGCCGCTCGGTCTGGTTCGCTTCGGCGCCGACCTGCACCGACTGCGCGTCGCCCTGGCCGCCGAAGGCGTCGGGTCGACCCTGTTGCCGCCACCCCCCGGCAGCCCGGCGAGCGCCGCGCTCGCCCTCTGAGAGACGGCCGGCCGGGTCACGCGTCCAGCATGGCCCGGCCCAGCGGGGTCAACGTGTGCAGCACGCTGTTGCGTTCGCGGTGGCTGACCAGCAGGCCGGCGTTGCGCAGCACCGTGGCGTGCTGGCTCGCCGCCGCCGGGGAGATGTTGAGCCTGCGGGCGACCTCGCCGGTGGTGCAGCCCTCGTCGCTGGCCTGCAACACCGCCGCCCTGGTGCGGCCCAGCAGCGCGGCGAGTGAGTCGCGGGCAGCGCCCGATGCGGACGCTGCGCCGGCATCGGCCGGCACCAGCCCACCCAGCCGGTCCACCGGGTAGACCAGCACCGGTGGCAACGCCGGGTCGAGCAGCGCGACCGGGGTGGCCGCGCAGAAGAACGACGGCACGAGCAGCAGGCCACGGCCGTCCAGGTGCAGCTCCCGGCTGTGCGGGTAGCTGCGGACCTCCAGCACCCCGCTCTCCCAGCGCATCGCCGGCCGGAGGCTGTTGAGCAGGCCCTCGACACCGCCGTCGAGCAGCGCCCGGGCCCGACGGGTGCGGTCCGCCGCCACCGCGGCCTGGATCCGACCCCAGTACGGGCTGATCGCCAGCGACCGGTACTGCTCCATCGACTCGGCCAGGTGTGCCAGCGCCGCCGCCTCGCCCCGGGCCAGCGCGGCGGCCGAGGAGGGCAACTGGTTCTCGGTGGCCAGCATGCTCAGGTCCCGGTGCAGCAGCTCGGCCGGGGTACGGCGAAGCGCGTCCAGCCCGGCCTCGAAGCCGTCGACGCTGGCGTACGGGGTAAGGAAGTCGGGGAAGTAGCCACGCGGCGGGTTCAACGCGAAGAGCAGGCGGAGCTGCTCGGAGGCGGAGTCCTGGCGCAGGTCCCGGGCCACGCTGCGCCGCCAGTTGGCCGTCAGCGGATCACGGGTGCGGCCCTGCAGCACGTGCAGGCTGAGGACCAGCTCCCAGACCGGGTCCGCCGCCGGCGCCACCCGCGTCCGGAGGACGTCCTCCCCAGAAAAGTGGATCTTCAGCATGGAGCGCTCCCGTGTCGCCGACAGGGGGATGCCGGATGACCGTTCGACTCTACCTGGCCGGCAGTAATCTCCATCTTTAAGCCTGGACTGAAAAACCTCGACGCCTTCGGGGCCGGTTCGGCATGCTTCCCATGCCCGAACACGGTGCCGCGCGTCCTGGACGCCCGGTGCCGGGGCACCGGGACCGGGGAGGCCCCAAAGATCGGACGGCACCACGAGGGTCTGCGGCCCTTGCTCCGCAGAGGTGCCGTCCGGTCATCCCACCCCTCGCACCGGCTCAGCCGACCCAGAGTGCGACCCGGTGGTCCTCGTCGGTGACATAGAACGTTCGCCCGTCCCACTCGGCCAGCCCCTCGACGTGGTGAAACGGCGCCAGATCCGCCACCACCTCCCCGGCGAGCCAGGGCTCGTCACCGGGAAACCGGAAGCGGACGTGCCGGGAGGTGACGTCGCCCCCGCCCGGATGGTCGTCGAGCAGGACCGACCCCTTGCCCAGCGCGTCGATCGAGCCGATCACGGCCGCGTACCCGCCGTCGGACGTCGGGGTGATCGCGCGGAAGCCGGTCAGCTGCCCCGGCGGGGTGACCCCGGTCAACACGTACGCGCCCAACGCTCGCGGCCACGCCGGCTCGGCCATGAACATGCCCGGCACGTCGGCCACCTCGACCAGGATCGGCTCTCCGGCGTCGGTGACCGGGAAGCGCAGCCCGAGCAGCACCGTCCCGGCCGGGGTGAAGGTCGCCGCCTCCACGTTCAACGGCAGGTCACCCGGGGCCAGCCGGCTCACCCAGCTCTTCTCCCGGACGGTCCCCCGCGCCAACGTCTCCACGATGAACCGGGCCCGCACCCGCTCCCCCGTCGGCAGGAGGGTCAGCGGCGACGCGGCGAGCGCGTCGTTCACCGCCCGGTGCAGCCGGAACGAGTTGCGCACCACGTGCACCGGCACCGGCCCGGCCACCGCGTCGTCCTCGCGGAACCGGGCCACGAAGGCACGCCGAGGTCGCAGCGGGCCAGCCTTCGAGCCGAAGTGCGAGCCGAAGACGTACACCCAGCCGTCGTGGTGGGCGAGCGCCTCACCATCCTCGGTCCGCCCGTTCTCCGCGCCGGCATCCGCCCACACGTGCTCGGCCGTCCACTCGCCGTCGTCCCGCTCCAACAGCAACGCGAGGCAGCGCTCCACCGGCCCCTCGTCCAGCACCGTCCAGAAGCCCCGCCGGGCACCGTACGCGCGCAGCAGCGCCGCCGACCGCACCGGCAGCAGATCGCTGGCCTCGTTACCAGCCACCACGAATTCGACGAGTTGCAAGGTCACCGGACCAGCGTACGGAGCACACGCTCGTACAGTGGCGGGGTGCCTGACACCGTGACCACCAGACCGACCGACCCCGAGGCGTACGCGGCGCTGCACGCCGACGCCACCGCGCTACTTGAGGGCTGGCAGCCCACCAGCCCGAATGCCGCCAGCGCGCGGGAGAAGGCCCTCGCACTGCTCGCCGTCGGGCCGGTCGCGATGACCCGGGAGCACGTCCCCGGGCACGTGACGGCCAGCGCGCTGGTGCTGGACGCCACCGGCTCCCGGGTGCTGCTCTGCCTGCACGGCAAGTTCGGGTGTTGGGTGCAGCTCGGCGGGCACTGCGAGCCTGTCGACCAGACCCTGGTCGGCGCCGCGCTACGCGAGGCCACCGAGGAGTCCGGCATCGCCGGCCTGCGCATCGACCCGGTGCCGATCGACATCGACGTGCACGAGGTGCTCTGCCAGGGCGGCTCCCGTCATTACGACGTCCGCTTCGCCGTGCTCGCCCCGCCCGCAGCGGTGGAACAGGTCAGCGACGAGTCCGAGGAGCTGGGCTGGTTCCCACCGGACCAGCTACCCGAGCCGCTGGCCGGCGGGACCGCGCAACTTGTCGCACCGGCCCTCGCAGCCCTCAGACGTAGCCCTCTTCGCCTCGCTCCTTGAGCTCGTCGACCAGGGCCTTGACGTCCTGTGCCCGGTCGCGCGGGCAGACCAGCACCGCGTCCGGGGTATCCACCACGATCAGGTCGCGCAGACCGAGGACGGCCACCAACCGACCCGACTGCGGCACGACCACGAGGTTGGCGCTGTCGCGCAGCAGCACGCCTGGCTTGGCATCCGTGCCGAGCACCACGTTGCCCGCGTCGTCGGCGGGCAGCACGTCGCCCAGGGTGTGGAAGTCACCGACGTCGTTCCAGCCGAAGTCGCCGGGCACCGTCGCGACTCGACCCGCCGTGGCCGCGCCCTCCATCACCGCGTAGTCGACGGAGATCTTCGGCAGGGTGGGCCAGATCGCGCCCAGGACCTCGTCCTGCTCCGGGGTGCCCCAGGCGGCGGCGATCGCGGCGACGCCGGCGTGCAGCGCCGGCTGCTGGCGGGCCAGCTCGGCGAGGAAGACGTCCACCCGCCACACGAACATGCTCGCGTTCCACAGGTGCCGGCCCGAACGGACGTACGCCTCGGCGACCTCGACGGCCGGCTTCTCCTTGAACTCGGCCACCGGCCGCCACGGCACGCCCTCGGTCGGGTCGCCGGTCTCCAGGTAGCCGTAGCCGGTCTCCGCCCGGGTCGGGGTGATCCCAACGGTCATCAGCATGCCCTGCTCGGCCCCACGGACCGCCTGCTGGACCGTGCGGACCCAGCTGTCCGGGTCACGGATCAGGTGGTCGGCCGCGAAGCTGCCCATCACCGCGTCCGGGTCGCGGGTCGCGATCACCGCGGCGGCCAACGCGATCGCCGCGCAGGAATCGCGTGGCGAGGGCTCGACCAGGATGTTCTCCTCCGGCAGACCGGCCAGTTGCCGAGCCACCGCCGCGACGTGCGCGGCACCGGTGACCACAAGGGTGCGCTCCGGTGTGGTCAGCGGCGCGAGCCGTTCCACGGTCGCCTGGAGTAGCGACGCGCTGGTGCCGGTCAGCGGGTGGAGGAACTTGGGATGGCCGGCGCGGGACAACGGCCACAACCTTGTGCCACTGCCACCTGCCGGAATGACCGCATAGAGCATCCGCACATCATGCCCGACGTGCCTGCCCCCAGTGGCACGGGTCACCGCCAGCGGCACGCAGGGTCAGGAACGAGCCCGACTCCACGCGGCGATATGCACCTCGGCGCTGGACTCCCAGGTGAACTCCTTGGCCCGGTCGAACCCCGCCTTCGCCAGCGACAACCGTCGCTGCTCGTCGTCGAGCAGCGCGGCCAGGTCCGTGCCGATCTGCTCCGGGTCCTCCGAGGTGTACGCGACCGCGTCGCCACCCACCTCGGGCAGCGAGAGCCGGGGCGTGGTCAGCACCGGGGCGGCACACGCCATCGCCTCCAGGATCGGCAGCCCGAACCCCTCGCCATAGGACGGGTAGGCGGCGACCAGGGCGCCACCGAGGAAACCTGGCAGGTCGCCGTAGCGCAGATAGCCGGGACGCAGCAGCCGCAGGTGCGACGGCACCTCGGCCACCGCCCGGTCGATGTCCTCGTCGTGCCCCTGCCCACCGGCGATAACCAGGGCCGGAGGGTCGACCCGGTCAGCCACCGCCCGCGCCCACCCACGGATCAGGTTCGGCACGTTCTTGCGCGGCTCCTTGGCGCCGAGGAAGGCGACGTAGCTGCTGTTGCCCAGCCCCAGCCGGGCGCGTACGCGGGCCTTCTCCTCCTCGGTGGGGGCGTGGAAGGCCGCCTGGTCGACGCCGTGGTAGGCCACATCGATCCGCGTCGGGTCGGCGTCGAGCAGCCGGATCAGCTCGTCGCGGGTGGCCTTGCTGGGCACGATCACCCGGTTGGCGCGGCGCAGCGAGGTCTTGATGGCGCTGCGGAAGAACGTGCGGCGCGACTTGTCGTAGTGCTCCGGCTCGGTGAAGAACGTCGCGTCGTGCACGGTGACCGTGACCGGGCACCCGGCCCGCAGCGGGCAGGTGTAGAAGGGCGAGTGCAGCACGTGTGCGCCCACCTGCTGGGCGAGCAGCGGCAGGCCGGTCTGCTCCCAGGCGAGCCGGGCCGGGCGGTGCGCCACGGCGGCCGGGGCGGGGATGATCTCCGCGCCGGGCAGCATCCGGGTGTAACGCTCCAGGTCGGTGCGGAGGCTGACCACTGCCAGCTCCACCCCCGACCCGCACACCTTGCCGAGGGCACCGAGCAGACCATCGACGTATCGACCGACACCACCACGGTCGGTGGGGACACTCGTGGCGTCGATGAGCACGCGGGGCGGGCGACCGGCGGTCACGGGGCGACTCCTTGTACTGGCGGGTCTGTGGGGAACAACACTCCGGGGGTCAAGCCTACGCCGGGGCCCGGGGCCGACGCTGACTGCGACCCGACGGTACGCCGACTTGTCATCGTCATGGAGTACGGCCCGCAGGGGCGTATCGTTCGCGCCGATGGCCGACAACATTGCCCGGGTGTTCGCCGACGCGATCGCGACCGACCCGACCCAACCGCTGCTCACCTGGTACGACGACGCCACCGGCGACCGCACCGAACTCTCCGGCACCACATTGGCGAACTGGGCGGCGAAGACCGCCAACCTTCTCGTCGACGAGGTCGGCCTCGCGCCGGGCACCTCGGCCGGCGTGCTGCTGCCACCGCACTGGCAGACCGCTGCGGTGTTGCTGGGCTGCTGGTCGGCGAAGCTGAGCGTCGTCGACACCCCCGGCGACGTGGAGGTGCTCTTCGCCGCCGCCGACCAACTAGACGAGGCGCAGTCCTGGCCCGCCGACGAGCGGTACGCCCTCGGGCTGGCCCCGCTGGCCGCCCCGCTACGGCAGGTGCCGCCCGGGTTCGCCGACTACGTCGTCGAGGTACGCGGACACGGCGACCACTTCACGCCGCAACCCGGTCCGGGCCCCACCGACGCGCAGCTGCTGGCCCGCGCCGAGGCCCGCGCCACCGAGCTGGGCATTCTTCCCGGCGCCCGGGTCCTTATCGACGCCACCCAATACCCAGACCCGGTCGACTGGCTGCTGGCCCCGCTGACCCGGGCCGCCACCGTCGTCCTCTGCGCCAACCTCGACTCAACGAAGGTGGCCAGCCGCCAAGCCACCGAAAAGGTCACCCAAACCCTCCAGTAACCCCGCCGCCCGTCCCCCCGCACCGCCCCGGTTAGGCAGGGGTTTTGTTCGGGGATCGGCGTTGGGCCAGGGCGGCGAAGGCCGTTAGGGACTCGGGGTTGGCCAGTGCGCCCTTGGCCGCGGCCTGATCGATCGGAGTGCCGGTCAGGATCTTCTTGACCGGCACCTCCAGCTTCTTCGCCGAGAGGGTGCGGGGCACCGAACGCACCTGATGGATCTCGTCGGGCACGTGCCGGGGTGAGAGCGACGTGCGCAGTTCCCGGCAGATCTTCGTGCGCATCGGGTCGTCCAACTCCAGGCCCTCGGCCAGCACCACGAAGAGCAGCAGCTCCCCGGCGCCACCCTCGTCGTCCTCCAGGTGGACGACGACCGAGTCGAGCACCTCGTCGAGCCCTTCGACCACTGAGTAGAACTCGGCGGTGCCGAGGCGTACCCCACCACGGTTGAGCGTGGCGTCGGAGCGTCCGGTGATCACACAGCCACCCCGCTCGTTGATGGTGATCCAGTCACCGTGCCGCCACACGCCCGGGTAGACACCGAAGTAGGCCTCGGCGTAGCGGGTGCCGTCCGGATCGTTCCAGAAGCCCACCGGCATGCTCGGCATCGGTTCGGTGATCACCAGCTCGCCCAGTTCGCCGATGACCGGGGTGCCGTCGGCGGAGCGGGCCTCCACCTTGGCGCCCAACGCCCGGCAGGCGATCTCACCGGCGTACACGGGCAGCAGCGGCACGCCGCCGACGAAACCGGTGCACACGTCGGTGCCACCGGAGAGCGACTGAAGTTGGAGCTGGTCGCCGACCGTCTCGTACACCCAGCGGAAGCCCTCGGCGGGCAGCGGCGCACCTGTGGAACCCACACCCCGCAGCGCCGACAGGTCGGCGACGTCGCGGGGGACCAGCCCGGCCTTGCGGCAGGCCAACAGGTACGGCGCGGAGGTGCCGAAGTAGGTGGTGCCGGTCTCCGCCGCCAACCGCCACAGCCCACCGAGGTCAGGCTCGGCCGGCCGGCCGGGCTCCGCCCGCACCCCTGGGTTGCCGTCGAAGAGCACGATGGTCGCGCCCACCGCCGGGCCGGAGACCAGGAAGTTCCACATCATCCAGCCGGTGGTGGTGAACCAGAAGAACCGGTCGGCCGGGCCCAGGTCGTGGTGCAGGGCGAGCATCTTCAGATGCTCCAGCAGGATGCCGCCGTGACCGTGCACGATCGGCTTGGGCAGCCCGGTGGTGCCCGAGGAGTAGAGCACGTAGAGCGGGTGGTCGAACGGCACCGGCGTGAACGTCAACGGCTCGTCGGTGGGCGCGGCCAACTCGGCCCAGCTCAACGCGCCGTCCGCAGACGCGGAGGCCGGGCCGTGCTCGGCCACACCCTCCGAGCCCAGGTACGCGATGCTGACGGTGTGCCGCAGCGACGGCAGGGCAGCCCGGATCGCGGCGACCTCGGCGCGCCGGTCCACCGGCTTGTCGCCGTACCGGTAGCCGTCGACGGCGACCAGCACGGTCGGTTCGATCTGCTGCCAGCGGTCGGTGACACTGCGGGTGCCGAACTCGGGCGCGCAGGACGAGAAGATCGCGCCGAGGCTCGCGGTGGCCAGCAGCAGGACGTACGTCTCAGCGATGTTCGGGGCGTACGCCGCCACCCGGTCACCGGCGGTGACGCCGAGCCGGCGCAGCCCGGCCGACACCCGGCGGACCTGCTCGCGCAGCTCCCCGGCGGTCAGCGTGACCGGCGCTCGGGTCTGCCCGTGTGAGATCACCACCGGGTCGTCGTCGACCCGCCCCGGCATCCGCAGCACGTTCTGGGCGTAGTTGAGCGTGGCCCCGGGGAACCAGCGGGCGCCGGGCATCCCCCGCTCGGCCAGGGTGGCGGTTGGCGGGGTGTGCGCGATCACCTCGAAGTGGTCCCAGATCGAGCGCCAGAACCCGTCCAGGTCGGTGGTGGACCAGCGCCACAGCGCGTCGTAGTCGGCGAAGTCCAGCCCGCGGTGCTCCCGCAGCCAGCGCAGGTAGGCGCCGATTCGGGTCCGCTCACGTACGTCCGCCGGCGGCGCCCACAGCATGTCACCCACTGCTCTACCCTCCCCCTGGCCCGACACGACACTGTGACTGGGCCGTGGCGCCATCTTGCCCTACCTCGAAGCGCCATTCTGCGCACCGGGTACGCCAGCCGACGCGTGCCCGGCCCACACTCCACCCCGCCACCTCATGTGGGTCAGCCGGCGCGGTGGGCCTGGATGGCGCGGCGGCGGGCGAGACGGTGCGCTCGGCGGATCTCCGCCTCCTTGTACCGGCGCTCGTCCTCGGCCGTCTCCGGCAGCACCGGGCGGACCGTCCGCGGCGCCCCACCCACGTCCACGCCGACGAAGACCAGGTACGCGGTGGCCACCCGGACCGGCAGGTCCTCGGCCGAGTCCCACCGCTCGGCGACCACCCGCACGCCCACCTCCATTGAGGTCTGACCGGTCCAGTTCACCTGGGCGTGCGCGTGCACGAGGTCACCGACCCGGACCGCCTCGGAGAAGACGATCTCGTCGATCGCGGCGGTCACCGCGGTGCCACCGCTGTGTCGGGCGGCGGCGGCCCCGGCCACGTCGTCGACGAACTTCATCAGAACCCCGCCGTGCACGGTGCCGTAGAGGTTCACGTCCACCGCGGTCATGATCTTGCTCAGAGTGACGCGCGAGTACGACGTCGGCTTGCCGTTCGGAGCGGCGGAGAGGTGCTCAGTCATGTCGAAAACGGTACGGTGCGCGGATGCGACATCTCTGGAGCTTCCTCGCCGGGCTGGTGGTGGCGCCCATCACCTGGGTGCTCGTCACACTGGGGCAGGACGGGTCGAGCCGGACGGTCGACCGCTGGGTGGAGATCGGCACATTCAACACCGCCAACCTGATCGAGCCGGCCGTGTACCTCGGCGTCGGCGGGATCCTGCTGGGCGTGCTCGGCACGCTGCGCTTCTCGCCGCTGGGCCCGCTGGCGGCCGGGGCGCTGCTGGTCACCCCGTACATCGGGATGTTCGTGGCACCCTTCGCGGTGCGGGACGCGATCCCGCACGAGTGGAAGGTGTTCGGCGATCCGCTGCCGCTGCGGCTGCCCGTGGAGAACGGCACGCTCTTCCTGGTCGGCCTGCTGCTGCTGATGGCGACCTTCAGCCAGCAGCGTTGGCGGCAGTGGCCGATCCCGACGCCCGTTTCGGCCCCCGCGACCACCCCCGCGTCGGACGGAGGCCCACGCAACGACGACTTCACGTTGACCGACTGGCCGTCCACCGCGCCTGCGGAGCGCGACACCGCACCCCTCACTCTGGGTTACCCAGCCGACTCGACACCTACCGAACCGCTGCCCCGCCGGGTGGGTGGCGAATCGCCCTGGTCCGCCCCACCGCGCGGTCAGCCGCGTCCCGAGGACACCAAAGAGAACCACTGATCGTCGGGCGGGCCGGGTGACCGGCCCGCCCTCTCTCTCCTGCACCAGTGACCGCCAGGTCACTAGTGCAGCGCGACCGCGAGCTCCGGGTCGACGGTGCCGAGGCGGGCACGGGGGACGACGAGGAGCATGACGATAAGCGCGGCGGCCATGCCGCCCGCGATGACGATCGCCATCGGCACGCTCCCGGTGCCGAACAGACCGGCCAGTGGTGCCGACAGCGCACCGATGCCGAACTGCACCGCGCCGAGCAGCGCCGCGGCAGTGCCAGCGGCCTCGCTGTGCCGGCTCATGGCCAGCGCCGGAGCGTTCGGCAGGGCGAGGCCTGCGGCGGCCAGGACCAGCCACAGTGACGCGAGCAGGGTGCCCAGGCCACCGACTCCGGTCGCCGCGAACATGACCAGCAGCAGGCCGGCCACCGTTCCGGCGATCAGGGCGCTGACCAGGATCTGCTGCGGGGTGTAGCGGCGCAGCAGCCGCACGTTGAACTGGGTGGCCGCGATCAGACCCACCGCGCCGGCCCCGAAGGCGATGCCGAACTGCTGCTCGTCGAGGCCGTACTCCTGCTGGAGCACGAACGACGAACCCGAGACGTACGCGAACAGGGCCGCCATCGCCAGCCCGGCGACCAACACCAGGCCGACGAACGCCCGGTCGTTGAGCAACCCCCGGTAGTCGCGCAGGGTGGCGCTCACTCCACCGTGTCGCCGACGCGCCACCGGAAGGGTCTCCGGGAGCCGGAACGCGGCCACGACGATCAGCAGCACGCCCAGCACCGCCAACGCCGCGAAGACGCCCCGCCACTCGGTCCAGCTCAGCAGGCCGCTGCCCAGGGTCGGCGCGAGGATGGGCGCCAGGCCCATGACGAGCATCAGCCGGGAGAAGATCCGGGCGAAGGAGGCACCGCTGAACAGGTCGCGGACCACGGCCGTCGCGACCACGGTGGCGGCCGCGACGCCGAGCCCCTGGAGTACGCGCAACCCGCCGAGCACCTCGATGTTAGGCGCGAAGACGCACAGCACGGATGCCACGATGTGCGCGGCCAGCCCAGCCAGCAGCGGCATCCGCCGCCCGACCACGTCGGAGAGCGGGCCGATCAGCAACTGGCCCAACGCGAGGCCGACGAGCGTGCCGGTCAGCGTCAACTGCACCGCGGTCTCGGTGGTCTGCAGGCCCGCCGTGATGGCGGGCAGCGCGGGCAGGTACATGTCGATGGTCAACGGCCCGATCGCGATCAGGGCACCCAGCACGAGGACGAGTTGCGCCCGCTGGCGGTTGGTCATCAGGTCGCCGGGCAGCACCTCTGGCGCGACGGCATCATCGGGGCCGGTCTTCTCCACCAACTGCTTCATCATCTCGATCTCTCTGCGGAAGCTGGTGCGTCGTCACGAGCGGCGGCGCAGCGTGAACGTGACGAGGCAGGGGGTCGTGGCGGGGGTGGCCGGGTGCGGGCGATCATCCGAGGGTGATCCTCTCGCTCGGCAACACCTCGGCGGCGTGTGACGTTCCCGTTGTGTGGGGAGTCACGCAGCCTCGGCTGGCCAGGCAACATGTGACCGAAGTCACAGTGGAGTCAGAACCAGAGCCGAGGTACGTGTCGTCTTGCCTGGTGTGAAACGAAGTCTGGACGGGCTCGACGAGGGTGAACTCCTTCGCCGCGTCGCTCGGGGCGATCGGCGCGCGTTCGACGCGTTGTACCGGCGTACCGCACCCTGGCTGACCGCGCGACTGCGCCGGCGCTGCGCCGACGAGGACGTGGTGGCCGAGGTGCTGCAGGAGACGTACCTGGCGGTCTGGCGGTCGGCCGGCAGCCAGGCGCAGTCTTCCACCTCCGGCAGCGCGGTGGGCTGGCTGTGGACGATCGCCGCGCACCGGCTGATCGACGCGTTCCGCCACCGGGCCCGACGGGAGCGGATCCCGTCGGTGCAGACCTTCGAGACCGTGGCACCGGCGGCCGAGGACGAGGCGTTGGCCGACGGGATGGACGCCAACCTGGAGCAGGCCCTGCACGCGCTGCCGGCGGAGCTGCGTCAGGTGCTGCGCGCGATGGTCCTCGACGGGTTGACCGCGCGGGAGACCGCACTGCTGCTCGGCATGCCGGAGGGGACCGTGAAGACCCGGGCCCGACGGGCCCGAATCGCCCTCCGGGAGGCGCTGTCATGACCACTCACCCGACACCCGCCCTCATCTCCCGGTACGCCTCCGGTGGTGCCGTCGTCGACGACACGACCATCTGGGCGGTCGAGGCGCACCTGGAGACCTGCGCGGCCTGCCGAGCGGTGCTGGCCGACGCCGTCGACCCGGGTACGCAGAACCTGCTGGACCGGGTTGCGGACGGGATCGCCAGCGGAATCGCCGCCGGCCCTGCTCCGGTACGCCGCCACCGGCTGCGACGCACCGGGGTCGCCGCACGGGTCCTGCCCTGGCTGGTCACCGCCACCGGGCTGATGCTTGCCGCAGCCCTGTTCGAGTGGACCTTCGACAGTCTGCCGTCGCTGGTGCTGCTTGTCGCGCCGGTGGCGCCGCTGCTGCCGGTGGCAGCGGTCTGGAGCCGGCGTGTCGACCCGGCCTGGGAACTGACGGCCACCATGCCCCGCACCGGCTTACCGCTGCTGATGCGCCGCACGCTGGGGGTGCTGTCGGCGGTCATGCCGGTGCTGGCGGTGGCGGGCTGGGTCACCGGGCACTCCCCCGGGCTCTGGTTGCTGCCAGTCCTGGGCTTCACCGCCGGCACGTTGGCGCTGGGCACGGTGGTGGGGGTCGACCGCGCCGCGCTCGCGTTGGCGCTCACCTGGTGCGCCGGCGTCGTCGCGCCGAGCCTCGCCGACGGACGACTCCCGGCGATCCTCACCGGCAACAGCCTGCCCGGGTGGGCGCTCACCACCGTGGCGTTGACGGCCGTCGTGCTCATGCAAGCCCGACGACGGCCGCACCTTCTGAACACGACATCGAGCCAGGGCCGAATGGAGAGATCATGATGCGTACGGTCAGCGTGGCGGAGACCGCGCCGTCCACCTATCCGTGGGCGGTGCACACCGAGAAGTTGCAGGTCCGAGCCGGCCGACACCTCGCGGTCAACGAGCTCGACCTGAGGTTGGGCACCGGTGTGCACGGGCTGCTCGGCCCCAACGGCGCCGGAAAGACGACGTTGATGCGAGCCCTGGCCACGGTGCTGAAGCCGGCCGGTGGGCGGCTGACCCTGCTCGGCGGCGAGGTCACCGGCAACGCCGACCTCCGTCAGGTGCGCCGCGGCCTGGGCTACCTGCCGCAGCACTTCGGCTTCTACCCGCGCTTCACGGTCCGGGAGTTCGTCGAGTACATCGCCTGGCTCAAGGAGATGCCGAAGGCAGCCATCCCCGGCGCGGTGCAGCGGGCCGTCGAACGGGTGGGCCTGACCGACCGCGCCGACTCCCGGATGAAGACGCTCTCCGGCGGAATGCTGCGCCGCGCCGGCATCGCCCAGGCGATCGTCAACGACCCGGCGGTGCTGCTGCTCGACGAGCCGACGGTCGGCCTGGACCCGGAGCAGCGCCTCGACTTCCGCGAGTTGTTGCGGGAGATCGGCCTGGACAGCTGCATACTCGTCTCCACTCACCTGGTCGAGGACGTCGCGGTGGCCTGCTCCGACGTGGTGCTGATCAGTGAGGGCCGGTTGGTGTGGCAGGGCACCACCGGGCAGTTGACCGAGCAGGGCGGGGCCGGCGACGCCGGCGACAGCGCCACCGAACGCGGCTACTCGTCGCTGCTGCGCGCCTACCGTGGGCGGGTGTCGGCATGACGGGACGCATCCTGCGCATCGAGCTGCGCCGTTCGGCGGCGCTGGGCACCGCCCTGTTGTTGCTGGTGACCGGCGCAGCGCTGCTGCTGTCGTCCACCCAGTTCTTCGCGGGGCGGTGGATGCAGCTGGCGGTGATAGGCCGGTCCATGCTGATGGTGCTGCTGCCGCTCGCGCTGGCCGGTGGGGCGTGGATGGGGCAGCGCGACGCGCGCTACCGCGTCAACGAGTTGTTCGCCAGCACCGTCCGGCCGCGGTGGCAGCGCGTCATCCCGAGCGCCAGCGCTCTCGCGGTCTCGGTGGTGACCGCGTACCTCTTGGTCTTCCTCATCGCGGCCGGATGGGTGGTGCCGACGTCGGGATACTTCCCGAGCGCGACGATCGCGGTCACCGCGGTCGGCGTGCTGGCGCTGATCGCCGCGGGTTGGCTGGGCATGGCCGCCGGCCGGGCCGTGCCCCGGGTGATCACCGCACCGATCCTCGCCGTGGTCGGTTTCGTCCTGGTGGGGTTGGTTCCGGAGTTCGTCACGTCGCCCGCGATGAGCACGGATCTCACGTACTTCCGGCCGGAACCGGCAGCGGTGCTACTCGTACCGACCTTCACCGGCCTGGACGACTTCCAGACGGTCGCGACGTCGGTCAGCCTGCTCCAGGCGCTGTGGCTGGTGTCCCTGGCCGCGACCGGCCTGCTGCTGCTCGGCGCGGGCCGTCGCCGCGCCATCGCGTTCGCCCTGCTCCCGGCGGTGCTCGGCGTCGCGGTCGCCCTACCGCTCCTGCCCGTCGGCGGAGCCCGCGGGGCGGCGGTCGTCGACCCGGTCGCCATCGAGCTGGTCTGCGACGACGACGGCCCGCAGGTCTGCGTGACGCGGGCGCACGCGGCGCTGCTGCCCGACGTCGTCGGCCCCGCCCGCCAGGCGCTCGCCATGATGGCGGCGAAGCTGCCCAACGCACCCGCCCGGGCGGTGGAGACCCGACAGGTCGACTACTGGGCGCGGCTGGACCCGCACACGGCACCGGCCCGGCACTCCCCCGACACGATCGTCTTCGAGACTCCCACGATCGACCGCGGCGGGCACGCCGACCTGTCCGGCGACTACTTCCTGCCGTCCCTGCTGGAGGCTGCCTGGCAGCAGGAGTGCGCCGAGCAGTCGATCAGCGGCGAGGTGTACCGGGCCCGGATGGTCGCCGCCGCCTGGCTGATTGGTCGCCCACCCGCCCCGCAGTCCGGCTGGCATCCCACGGAGATGGCACGGCTGCAGAGCGCGTACCAGGCGCTGGTGAGCCTTCCGGAGGCCGAGCAGCAACGTCGGATGGGAGCGGCCCGCGAGGGCGCACTGGCCTGCCGGGACGACGAGCTGGTGTCGATCCTGCCGGCGGACCAGCCGTGAGGTGGCTCCAGCTGCACCTGCGCTCGCGCCGCGTCCCCCTCGCCCTGGCCACCGTGACCGCTCTGATCGTGCTGATGTGGGCGCTGTCGCTGGCCTACACCGACTCGACGACCATCAGCGCCCGGACGGCCAGCCTCGCCATCATGCTGGCGGCGGTCGCGGTCGGCACCACCCTCAACGGTGCCGACGACGCCCTCGACCACACCATGGCGGTCAACTGGCCGGTACGCCGCGCCGGGCACCTGCTGCTCGCCGCCGGGGTGATCACCGCGCTGTTGTCCCTCAGCACGATCACCGACACGCGCTACGAGCCGTTCGCCCTCGTGCTGCGCAACACCGCCGGGCTACTCGGGCTCACCGCGCTCGGCGCCACGGTGCTGGGTGCCGCCCTGGCCTGGATCGCCCCGATGACCTGGACCCTCATCGCGGTACTGCCGATGATGGGGCCAAGCGGGGATCTGAAGATGCAGGTTGCCGGCTGGTTGATCCAACCCGCCGGGACCACCGCCGCCACCGTCTGTGCCGTCATCCTGGCCGTGACCGGGCTGCTCGCGTACGCCCTGCGGGGTTGCCCCGTGCGGCCGGTGAGCGAGACCGGCCCCGATCGGTGACGGACGTTCCGGTGCTCCGGGATCCCGGAGCACCGGAACCCGTCCTAGACGTCGGCCAGCAACTGCCGGGCCATGACGATCCGCTGCACCTGGTTGGTGCCCTCGTAGATCTGGGTGATCTTGGCGTCCCGCATCATCCGCTCGACCGGGTAGTCGCGGGTGTAGCCGTAACCACCGAGCAACTGCACCGCGTCCGTGGTGATCTCCATGGCGGCGTCCGAGGCGAAGCACTTCGCCGCCGCGCCGAAGTAGGTGAGATCCGCGTCGCCGCGCTCGGACTTGCCGGCTGCCGCGTACGTGAGCTGCCGGGCCGCCTCCAGCTTCATGCCCATGTCGGCGAGCATGAACTGGATCCCCTGGAACTCGGCGACCGCCTTGCCGAACTGCCGACGCTCGGCCACGTACCCCTTGGCGTAGTCGAGCGCGCCCTGCGCGATCCCGACGGCCTGCGCGGCAATGGTGACCCGGGTGTGGTCCAGGGTCTTCATCGCGGTGGCGAAGCCGGTGCCCTCCGCGCCGATCATCCGGTCGGCCGGGATCCGTACGTTGTCGAGGTAGACCTCGCGGGTGGGCGAGCCCTTGATGCCGAGCTTCTTCTCCGGCGCACCGAAGCTGACCCCTGGATCGGACTTCTCGACCACGAAGGCGGAGATGCCCCGGGACCGGGCGGACGGGTCGGTGACGGCGAAGACGGTGTAGAACTCGGACACTCCGGCGTTCGTGATCCAGCGCTTCACCCCGTTGAGCACCCAGTGATCTGCGTCACGTACGGCTCTGGTGGTCATCGACGCCGCGTCGCTGCCCGCCTCCGGCTCGGAGAGGCAGTACGAGAACATCGCGTCGCCGGCCGCGACCGGCGGCAGGTAACGACTCTTGATCTCGGCGGATCCGGACAACAGCAGCGGCATCGTGCCGAGCTTGTTCACCGCCGGGATCAGCGAAGAGGACGCGCAGGCACGGGCCACTTCCTCGATCACGATGGCGGTGGCCAGCGCGTCAGCGCCCGCGCCGCCGTACTCCTCGGGGATGTGCGGCGCGTGGAAGTCGGCCGCCCGCAGCGCGTCGTAGGACGCCTTCGGGAATTCCCCGGTCTCATCGGCCTCGGCGGCGTGCGGAGCCACCTTGGCGGCGCAGACCGCACGCACCGCCTCCCGGATCGCCTGGTGCTCCTCGGGCAACCGGTAGACGTCGAACGACTCCCCTGCGGCCATCTCGGCCCTCCCCTTCACCGCTATCATGCGCAGTCTGTGACGACTCCTGACCGCCGACCGCGCAGACTGAAGACTAGCGACTGCAGTTCAGGTGATGTTACCGGCGCGTAGGTATGGGCAGGATGGTGCACCTCACGCGCTGGGCGATGATGGAGACCGAGACAGTGAGCCACCCTCCGGTGCCCCGCCCAGGCGCCGCAGCAGAATGCGCCGCGACGACGCGACGCCAGTGCGAGCGGAGAAGACAGGCGTGACGATCCCCTACCCCACCATCCAGCCGACCCCCGCGATCGCCGCGGTGACCCCGCCCTCGGGCGCACCCCGGCCGCGGGTGACGTTCCTTGGGACCGGCTACCTCGGTGCGACGTACGCCATCTGCTACGCGGAACTGGGGTACGAGGTACTCGGGTTCGACGTCGACGCCGACAAGATCGCAATGCTCAACGCCGGTCAGGTGCCGATCCACGAGCCCGGCCTGGACGAGCTGCTCCGGCGCAACCTCGCCGCCGGCCGCCTCCGGTTCAGCACCGACATCGCCGAGACCGCCGACTTCGGTGACGTGCACTTCATCTGCGTCGGCACCCCGCAGCGGGCCGACGGCATGGGCGCCGACCTGTCGTACGTCGAGGCGTCGGTCACCAGCCTCGCGCAGCACCTGACCCGCAAGGCGTTGATCGTCGGCAAGTCCACCGTGCCGGTCGGCACCGCCGAGTGGGTCGAGCAGCTCGTCGGCAAGCACACCCCCAACGACCTGGACGTCGAGGTGGCGTGGAGCCCCGAGTTCCTCCAGGAGGGCTTCGCCGTCGACGACGTCCTGCGGCCCAACCGGATCGTGGTCGGCGTCAAGAGCGAGTGGGCCAACGGCATGCTCTACGCCGCGCACAAGGGCGTCTTCGACCTGGCCGCCACGGAGGACCGCGAGGTGCCCCTGGTGGTCACCGACTTCTCCACCGCCGAGCTGGTCAAGGTCGCCGCGAACGCCTTCCTCGCCACCAAGATCTCCTTCATCAACGCGATGGCCGAGGTCTGCGAGGCCTCCGGTGGCGATGTGACCCAGCTGGCCCGCGCGATCGGCTACGACCCGCGGATCGGCAACCGGTTCCTCCAGGCCGGCCTCGGCTTCGGCGGCGCCTGCCTGCCCAAGGACATCCGGGCCTTCCAGGCCCGCGCGCAGGAGCTGGGCGCCGGTGAGGCGCTGCGCTTCCTGCACGAGGTCGACCTGATCAACCTGCGTCGGCGCACCCGGGTGCTCCAGCTCGCCGCGGACCTGCTCGGCCGCCGCTCCGGCCCGGCCGGCCCGGACTTCTCCGGCACTCGGATCGCCGTGCTCGGCGCCACCTTCAAGCCCAACACCGACGACGTCCGCGACGCCCCGGCGCTCGCCGTCGCCGCGCTGCTGCACAAGGCCGGCGCCGACGTGCACGTGTACGACCCGCAGGGCACCGAGAACGCCCGCCGCGCGGTCCCCGAGCTGACCTACGAGAGCGGCATCAACGAGGCGGTCAGCGGCGCCGACCTGGTCTGCGTCCTCACCGAGTGGGCCGACTTCCGCAACGCCGACCCGGTCGCCCTCGGCGAGCTGGTCAACGGCCGCAAGGTCGTCGACGGCCGCAACTGCCTGGACCCGGCACTGTGGACCCAGGCGGGCTGGGAGTACCGGGGCATGGGTCGCCCCTGACGAATTCGACGCCCACCGGCCGGTCATCGAGCATCTGGATGGCCGGCCGGTGTCGTTGTTTGCCCCGGACCCGCCGACAAGAGTCGAAATCCGCGCCAGCTTTGGGCATGCTGCGACAGTGGGAGTCCACAGTGCGGGTGGAGGGGTGTCGTGGCGACCTTTCAATGCTCCTCGTGCGGCCGGGAGATCAAGCCGGCCGTCCGATGCCCGAACTGTGGGGCAGATCAACCACAGTGGGTCGAGCACCTGGCGGACATTGAGCGCTCAATCGCGGAGATGAAGGCGCGCGACGCCGCCATCGCACGCGAGCAGCGGCAGATCGCCGCCAAGATGCAGGCCGCGCTCTTCCAGCGAGACATCCTCGCCCACGCCGGCGAGGAACGCCTCAAGCAGGCCACCCGGCCACGCCGGGTGCTGCGTCGCCGCCCCGGCCGGCGGCCACCGACCGCCACCACCACGGCACCGCCCCGGGTGCCCCGCCAGGGCACCCCACACGCCCCGGAGGACCCGCCACCGCCCCCGCCCCGGGCCACCTGGCTGGACGTGGACGACCCGGAGCACCCGCCGGAGGCCTCCTCGCGCGAGGTGCAGAACATCCCTCTCGGGCTGGGTGCGCTGCTGCTCGGGGTGGCCGCGGTGGTCTTCGCCGCAGTCGCCACCAGCTCGATGGACGCGCTGGCCCGGCTCGGCATCCTGCTCTTGGCCACCGTGCTGATGCTGCTCGCACCGCCGGCACTGGCCCGGCGCGGGCTCACCTCGACCGCCGAGACCATCGCCGCGGTCGGTCTGCTGCTGGTGCCGCTCGCCGGCAACGCCCTCTGGGCGGTGGACCGGATCGGCGCCGGCAGCACCTCCGCCACGATCTTCGCTGGGGTGATCTTCGCGGTCACCGCCGCCGTCGCACTCGCGTACGCCGGTTGGACGGGTCTGCGCGCGCCTCGCTTCGCCACCGTGCTCGCCGCGCAGCCGGTGCTGCCGCTGCTGGCGTACGACCGGATCACCGGTCCGGGCGGCTGGGCGCTGGTGCTGGCCCTGGTCGCCCTCGTCAACCTCGGCCTGGCCCGCTCCGGCATTGCCGTCGAACGCCCCGTCCGGCAGGACCTGACGCCGTCGGGCACGCCGTCCGCGCCTCGCGAACGCGATGCCGAGAGCCGGCCGGAGGGCGACCCGGAGGAGGCCGCCGAGCTGATCGACGCCAGCGCGGGCTCCACCGAACGACAGCCGGCCCGCCCGGTGCCCGGCCTGCGCCAACTGACCTGGTTGCTGCACGCGGTGGCCGTCGCCGTCTCCCTGGCGTACGCGGTCACCGCCCTGCTGCGGGCGCAGACCGTGCCGACCGCGACCGGCGCCGGGGTGGTGCTGCTGCTGGCCGCGACGGTTGGGCTGGCCGGCGCGCTGGTGCTGCGTCGCCCGCCGCTGCCCGACGTGGCGGCCGGCATCGTCACCCTGGCTGTGATCGGCGCGTTCAGCCGAATCGCCTCGGTGGCATTCCCAGGCCGGGCGCTGCTGCTGATCGCAGCCGTGATCACGGTGACCGGGCTGGCGGTACGCGCGGTCCCGGAGGCGGCCCGACGTGGCCCACAGATCGCCTCGGCGGTGGCGCTGACCGTCAGCGGTCTGATGGTCGCTGGCGGCGCGCTCCGCGCCGGGGTGGCACCGGTCCGGGCAGCGCTGCCCGCCTGGGACGCCGACCTCAGCCGGTATCCGAGCGAATTGGCCGCCGCGGTCGGGCCGACCACCTGGCAGCTCGCGGGTGCCGCGTTCCTGCTCACCATCGCGGCTGTGCTGGCCCTGCCCACCGAGATCCGCCGCGAGTTCGCGGTCGCCGGCGCGGCGCTGACCGCGCTCGCCGTTCCGGCCTCGTTCGGTCTCGGCTGGGCGACGGCACCCTGGCCAATGGTGATCACCGCGATCGGCATCGGGGTCATCGGGCTCTCCGCCCGCACCGACCGAGCCGCGGTCGCGCACGCCATCGGGGCGGCCGTGGTGGGCCTCTTCGGCGCGGGTGCCAGCCTGGCCAGCCCCACCCTCACCGCCGCGGTCCTGATCACCCTGTTCGTGGCCGGCACGCTTGTCGCGCTGGCGCCCCGGATCCGGATCGCCTCGGCTGCCTCCGACACGGTCACCGCCTGGGCCGCCGGAGGCGCCGCGTTCGCGCTGCCCGGGGCGGTGGCCGCGTTCGTGGCCGCCAGCATGCCCAGCGACCCGACCCCCACCCCGGCCAGCCTCCGCGAGGTGACCGTCCCGGTCCTGGCGGCCAGCTTCCTGGCGGTCTGCGTGACCCTCGGCTACGCCGCCGTCGTGCAGGTCTCCCAGCGCCGCATCCCCGCACCACTGTCGGTCGGCACCGGGCTGGGCGCGCTGATGGTCACCGCCGCCGCGTTCGGGGCGCCCGGTGCGACAGTCGCCGACGCCTGGGTGGGGGCGCTCCTGCTGGTCGCGGCGGTGCTGCTCTTCCTGGCCCCCTCGATCGACGCCGGCCGTCGGGCCGACCTCACCCTCGACGGCTCGGACCTGGCCGCCGCGGCGGTCACCACCGCCCTGATCGCCACGCTGGTACGGATCGGGGCGGTATTCGCCCCGGGCGGCCAACTGGCGGTGGCGGCCGCCCTACTCCTGGTGGTCGCCGTGGGCGCCCGCAGCATGCCGGAGGAGTGGCGACGCGGGCCGATCCTCGGTCTCGCCGTCGGAGGTGCCCTGATCGGCGTACTCGCCGGTTGGTCGGCGGTGCGCGGTGGGGTCGGCGTGCTGGCCACCCCCGGCCCGATCTGGAGGGGCGACCTCAGCGACTGGCCGGCCGCTCCCGTCGGCGGGGCGACCTGGCAGGCACCGGTCGCGCTGGCGCTGCTGGCCGTCGCCGCCGGCATCCTGCTCCCGCCGCCCTGGCGCTGGGACGTGTCCGGCGTGGCGGCCGTGCTCGCCACGATCGGCGCGCCGGCCGCGTTCGATCTGGCCTGGTGGGCGCCGGTGCTGGTCGGCGGAATGGTCGCCACCGTGTTCGGCATGGCCGCAGTGGCCACCGAGGAGGCGCGCGCCGGGCTGTCCCGGGCCACTGTGGCCGGGGTTGTCGCGCTGCACGCCGCCGGAGCCGGACTGGTCCGACCATGGACGACAGCGCTGGCGCTGGGCAGCATCGCTCTGATCGGCGTGGTGGTGGCCACGCTGGCCCGCGTCCTCGCCGGCCCACAGGTCACCGACATCGACACCGAGGGGATGCCGCCGCACCTGGCGCAGATCGGCGGAGCGGCGATTGGTGCCGCCCTGCTGGCCCTCCCCGGTGCGGTGGCGGCACTGGCCGCCCAGTTCGAACACTCGGCGCAGGTGGTGCTGACCGCCGCGCTGGCCGCGACCAGCCTCGGCCTGGCCGCCGTGGCCGCGGTCCGTCGGCAGGTGCCGCAATATCTGCCCTGGGTCAGCGTGGCGGTGGTCGGCGGGGCCACCATCAGCGCCCTCGCCGCCATCCCCACCGGCCTTGCTGCCGGCGTCTACGCGGCGGCGGCCGGCCTGCTCGGCGTGCTGGCCGAGCTGATCCGAGCGGCCACCGTGCCGCCCACCATCTCCGCTGCGCCGGTCCGGCGCTGGGCGGTACGGCTCGACGGCGCCCTACGGCGGCTGCCGGATGACCCGGAGCGACGGCGGTGGCGGGTCAACCCGGCCGCGGGCGCGTTGGCCGCAGCGGCGGTCCCGACCGCGTTGGCCCTCGCCTCGATCGCACCCGCGCTGGTCGCCGCTCTGGTCGAGCCGCACCGCACGCTCACCCGAATCTGGCAGGGCCCACCACCGGAGCTGCTCACCCCACCGCCGGACGTGGTGGACCCCACCCACGTGCTCACGGCGCTGCTGCTCACCGCGACCGCGGCACTCGCCGCCACCGGATTCAGCGGTGGACGACGATCCCGTGCCGTGCCGGTGGTGCTGCCCGGGGCCGCCGTCACGCTGCTGATCGCGCCCATCGCGCTGGGCAGCGGCTGGCCGGCGAGCACCCTCGCGGCGCTCTCCGTCTTCACCATCGCGATGCTCGGCCTCGCGCTGACCCCACCACCGCCGCTGGTCGAGCCGGCCCGCTCGCTGCGGCTGGCCCGGGTCCTGGTCTTCGTCATCGGGCTGGCCGCGGGTGGCGCCGGGCTCGCCGGGAGTCTCGCCGCCCGAGAGCTGACCCTGTTCACCCTCGGCGGGGCGGTCGGCGTGGGCGTGGTGGCGGCCCTGTTCGGGACCACCCAGCGGGCCCGCATCCTCGGCTGGCTCTTCGCCTCGTTGATGGCGCAACTCTTCGTGCTCACCGCCGGCCTGATCGCCGGGCTGGCCGCGGTCTGGTCCGCGTTCGGGGTGCTCGCGGTCGGGGCCGCCCTCCAGGTCTTCGCAGCGGTCCTGCCCCGGTTGCGGCAACCGGAGGCCCAACGTGAGGCCGCCACGGTGCAGTGGAGCGGGTACGCAGCCGCACTGATCGCGCTGGCCCTCGCCTTCGACTCACCTCGACACATCGCCGCACTGCTGGCGGCCTGGGGTGCGGTCCTCGGCGTGGCGGCGACCCGACCTGGCCGCCGGCCGGTGGAACGCCGGATCCTGTTCTGGGCGGTGGTGGTCTGCGAGATCACCGCCTGGTGGATCCTGATGCGAGTCGCCGACGTGGCACTGCCCGAGGCGTACACGCTGCCGTTCGCCGCGTTGGCCCTCCTCGTCGGAGTCCTGGAGTTGCGCCACCGACCAGACCTGAGCAGTTGGGTGGCGTACGGGCCGGCACTGGTCGCCGCCTTCGTGCCGACGCTGGCCATCGTGCTGGCCACCGAGTCCAGCACGATGCGGCAGATGCTGCTGCTGCTCGGCGCGGTCGCGGTGCTGATCTTCGGCTCGTCCAGTCGACAGCAGGCACCAGTGATCGTCGGCGCGTCGGTCACCGCGATCACCGCGATCCACGCGCTGTTCAGCCTCGGCCCGTGGCTGGCGCTGATCCCGATGGGCATCCTGCTGCTGGTGCTCGGCGCGAGCAACGAGCGCCGCCGCCGCGCCCAGGAACGCCTACAGACCGCCCTACGCGGCATGAGATGACTAACCGGAGGGTCCCTGCGGCCTGGGTGAGTGGTGACGGTGAGTTGGCGCGGCCTCGCGTTACCTCGGGCGGGTGGGGCTAGCTCAGTGTTGCCTGGAGGGCGGCTTCCTTTTCTGCCACCAACTTCTCCAGGTCCTGCTGGTAGGTCGTCATCTTGGCGCGCAGGGCCTCGTCGCTGGCACCGAGGATCCGTACGGCGAGCAGGCCGGCGTTGCGGGCGTTGCCGATCGACACGGTGGCGACCGGGATCCCGGCCGGCATCTGCACGATGGACAGCAGCGAGTCCATGCCGTCGAGGTGCTTCAGCGGCACCGGCACGCCGATCACCGGCAGCGGCGTCACCGAGGCGACCATGCCGGGCAGCGCGGCGGCACCCCCCGCCCCGGCGATGATCACCTGAAGGCCCCGGTCGGCGGCGTCGCGGCCGTACTCGATCATCGCGACCGGAGTCCGGTGTGCCGAGATGACCCGCACCTCGTACGCCACACCGAAGTCGTCAAGCACCTCGGCGGCGGCCCGCATGGTCGGCCAGTCCGAGTCGCTGCCCATGATCAAGCCAACCGTGCTCACTGCGGTCCTCTCGTCGTTCCCGAAACCGTGGCTCACTCGTGCCCCTCGCGCAGCCAGCGCGCGGCCCGTGCGGCCCGTTCCCGTAGATCGTCCAGGTCATCGCCGAGCACCGTGACGTGCCCGATCTTGCGGCCAGGTCGCACCTGCTTGCCGTACAGGTGCACCTTGGCACCCGGCTCGGCGGCGAAGAGATGGTGCAACCGCTCGTCGATCGACATGCCGCCCGGCTCGCCGCCGAGCACGTTCGCCGACACCACCACCGGGGCGGTCAGCGCGGTGTCACCCATCGGGTAGTCCAGCACCGCCCGCAGGTGCTGCTCGAACTGCGACGTCCGGGCACCCTCGATGGTCCAGTGCCCAGAGTTGTGCGGACGCATCGCCAGCTCGTTGACCACGATCGCGGGCCGGCCGGCGTCGTCGCGCACCTCGAACAGCTCCACCGCCAGCAGGCCGACCACACCGAGCGCGGTGGCCAGGTCGATGGCGAGTTGCTGAGCGGAGACCGCCAACTCCTCGTCCAGGCCGGGCGCCGGGGCCAGCACCTCCACGTTGATGCCGTCCCGCTGCACCGTCTCGACCACCGGGTAGGCGGCCACCTGACCGAACGGCGAACGGGCCACCTGCACGGCCAACTCCCGCCGCAGCGGCACCCGCTCCTCGACGATCAGCCGGGTGCCGCCAGCGAGCAGCGTGGTCGCCAGCTCGGTGGCCTGCGCCGCGTCGTCGACCATCCAGACGCCCCGACCGTCGTAGCCGCCGCGCGCCGCCTTGAGCACCACCGGCCAGCCGACCTGCTCGCCGAAGCCGACGAGGTCGGCGGGCTCGCCGACCGGCCGCCACGCCGGGTTAGGCGCACCCAGCTCGGTCAGACGTTCCCGCATGACCTGCTTGTCCTGGGCGTGCAGCAGCGCGTCCGCCGGCGGGTACAGGGACACCCCTTCCGCCACCAGCGTGCGGATGTGCTCGGACGGCACATGCTCGTGGTCGAAGGTGACGACGTCGCAGCCCTTGGCGAAGGTGCGCAGGGCGGCCAGGTCGGTGTGATCGCCGTACTGAACGTCGGCGGCGACGAGCGCCGCGCCGTCGTCAGGGGCGGTCGCGAGCACACGCAGTGACTGGCCGAGGGCGATCGCGGCCTGGTGGGTCATCCGGGCCAGCTGGCCACCACCCACCATGCCGACAACTGGCAGACCGGTACGGGAATCCATAGCGCGGCCAGCCTATCCGGGCCGCCGACGTGCCCACCCGGAGGGCCGGCGACCCGCCTCCGAAGGCGCTGGAGAGACCGCCCGACGTGCGGCACCGGCAACTACCGGGAGTGGCCGTACGCTCAGCCGAGCTCGGCGATCAACTCCTCGACCGAGGTGACCGGCCGCTGACAGACGAAACCCCGGCAGACGTACGCGGCGGAGCGCCCCTCGACAAGCGGCCGGTCGGCGAGCAGCGGCACACCCGGCTGATCCGGACGCCCGGCGACGACCACCGCCCCGGGCGGGGCGTGCCGGCGGGCGGTGGCCACCAGAGGGTCGCCGGCCGGGTCGTCGGTGACCACCGCGATCTCGTACGGCCCGGAGAGCAACGCCTCGCCGACCATCGCCGCGTACCCGGTGAAGCGAGGGTGCTTACCGACGATCGGCGCGACCGTGCCGAGGGCCGCCTCGGCGGCCTCCCGGTAGCGGGTCTCCCCGGTCAGTGCCGAGTACGCCACCAGCCCGGCGATCAACGCCGACCGGCCGGACGGAGTGGCGTTGTCGGTCGGGTCGGCCGGGCGGGCGACCAGCCGCTCCGCGTCATCAGCGGTGTCGTAGAAGGCGCCACCGGGCGCGGCGAAGTGCGTCAGGGCAGTGTCCAACAGCTCGCCGGCCAGGGTGAGCCAACGGCCCTCGCCGGTGAGCTGGTGCAGCGCGCAGAAGGCCTCGGCCACACAGCCGTAGTCCTCCAGGACACCGGCCGGCTCGCCGACCTTGCCATCCCGGGAGACCCGGCGCAGCCGGCCGCCCACCAGGTGCACGCTGGCCAGGTGCTCGGCGGCCTGATGCATCGCACCGTCGGCGACGATGGTGACGCCGTCCATCAGGTTGGCGTCCTCGTCCTGCGGGGACGCGTACACGGCGGCGACCTGCTGGAACTCGGCGATGGCGGTGATCGCCAGGCCGTTCCAGGCGGCCACCACCTTGTCGTCGAGGGCCGGCTGCGGGCGGGTGTCCCGGGCGGCGAGCAGCCGCCCCACCACCTGCTGCCAGCGAGCGCGGACCTCGGGCGCGGCGTCGTCGACGTCCCGGGCCAGCCTGAGCACGCTCATGCCGTGCTCAAAGGTGCCCCCGTCGGTGACGGTGAACAGGTCGGCGGCGAACCGGCCGTCCTCCTCGCCCAGCGCCTCGACGAGTTGGGCGGGAGTCCAGGCGTAGGTGAGCCCCTCCACGCCCTCGGTGTCGGCGTCCAGCGCGGAGGCGAACCCCTGCCCCGGCCGGTGCAGCTCGTCGGCGAGGAACCGGGCGGTGTCGCGGGCCACCCGGCGGGCCAGCGGGTCACCGGTGAGTCGCCACAGCTGGGTGTAGACCCGCAGCAACAGCGCGTTGTCGTAGAGCATCTTCTCGAAGTGCGGCACCGTCCAGTGCGCGTCCACCGAGTACCGGGCGAAGCCACCCGCGAGCTGGTCGTAGATGCCGCCCCGGGCCATCGCCTCTGCGGTGTGCCGGGTGACCTCCAGGCTGGTCGGGTCGCCGGTGCGCTGGTGGTGGCGCAGCAGGAAGAGCAGGTTCATGTGCGGTGGGAACTTCGGGGCGCCACCGAACCCGCCGTTCGTCGCGTCGTATTCGCTGGCCAGCTTGGCCGCCGCGGCGGCGAGCAGCGGCGCGTCCAGCGGGGCGGTGGGGCCACCCACGGCCTGCGCGCCGCCGATCGCCTCGACCACCGCGGCGCCCTGGCGCAGCACCTCCTCGCGCTGCTCCCGCCAGGCGGTGGCGACCGACTGGAGCAACTGAACGAAGTTCTGACGAGGGAAGTAGGTGCCGCAGAAGAACGGGGTGCCGTCCGGGGTGGCGAAGACGGTCATCGGCCAACCACCCTGGCCGGTCATCGCCTGGGTCGCGGTCATGTAGACCGCGTCCACGTCCGGGCGCTCCTCACGATCCACCTTGATCGACACGAAGTTGTCGTTCAGCAGGGCGCCGACCTGCTCGTTCTCGAACGACTCGTGCGCCATGACGTGACACCAGTGGCAAGCCGCGTAACCGACCGAGATGAGCACCGGCACGTCGCGCCGCTTGGCCTCGGCGAACGCCTCGTCCGACCACGGCCACCAGTCGACCGGGTTGTCCTTGTGCTGGAGCAGGTACGGGCTGGTGGCGTCGGCGAGTCGATTCACCTGACGACCATAGCCAGCCCCAGCGCGGACCGCGCGGGCTCCACCCGGACGGTCAGGATGCGCCGTCGGCGCGGAGCCGGAACACGTTCGACTCCGCCGAGTCGCGCAGCGACCCCAGCACCGCGCCGATCTTGTCCGCCGGCATCGGCTTGAAGAAGTGGTAGCCCTGCGCGGAGGTGCACCCCAGCTCGGCCAGGGCCATCCGCTGCTCGGCGGTCTCCACCCCTTCGGCGACCACCCGCAGCCCCAACTCGTGGGCGAGGCCCACTGTCGTCCGGACGATCGCCGCGGCCTCCGGCGAGTCGGCCATCCGGATGACGAACGAGCGGTCGACCTTCAGCTCGTCCACCGTGATGCGGGTGAGGAAGGTCAGCGACGAGAAGCCCGTGCCGAAGTCGTCGACCGCGAGCTGCACGCCCATCGACCGGAGCGTCGCCAGCACCTCGTCGATGACCTCAAGCTCACTCATCACCACCGTCTCGGTGATCTCCAGGACGAGCCGGTGCGGCGGCACCTGGTGGCGGCGCAACGCGTCGGCGATCTCCGCCGGCAACCGGGGGTCGAGCAGGCTGCGCGCCGAGAGGTTGACCGAGATCGGAACGTCCAAGCCCTCCCGGGCCCAACTGGCGGCCACGCTCAGCGCCTTGTTCAGCACGTAGCGGGTGAAGGTGCCGAGCTGCTCACTGTTTTCCACCGGCCGGATGAAGTCGGCCGGGTTCAGCCACCCACGCCGGGGGTGCTGCCAACGGATCAGCGCCTCCACCCCGGTGGGCGCACCCGTGGCCAGGTCGACCGCCGGCTGCAGGGCCAGCACCAGCTGATCGTCGACCTTCAACGCCTCCCGCAGCTCGGCCAGCAGGGCGAGCTGGTCGGTACTGGCCGCGTCGCGCGTGCCGTCGTACGCGGCGACGTTGCCGCCGCCCTCCTTGGCCTGGTACATCGCGATGTCGGCCCGCCGCAGCAGCTCGGTCAGGTCCGCGGTGCCAGCGGCGGCCACCACCACCCCGACGGAGACCTCGATGGACATCCGTACGCCGGCCACCTCGGTCGGCGCGGCCAGCCGCTCGGCGATCTCGCGGGCCTGGCGCAACGCGTGTGCCATCGGGGCGGCCCGGTCACCGAGCACCGGCGCCGCCGTGAGCAGCAGGGCGAACTCGTCGCCGCCGAGCCGGCCGAGCAGGTCGCCGGGGCGGACCAGCGCGTGGAGTCGGTTCGCGGTCAGCCGCAGCAGCTGGTCACCTGCGGCATGGCCGAGGGTGTCGTTGACTTCCTTGAACTGGTTGATGTCCAGCAGCAGCAGCGCCACCGGGTGGTCGTGGGCAAGCTGTCGCAACGACTGATCGCCCTTGCTCAGCATCGCCGCCCGGTTGGCGAGCCCGGTGAGCGGGTCGTGCACCGCCTCGTACGACGAACGGGCGGTCACCAGTCGCAGCTCGTGGTGCGTCGCGGCGTCGTGCAGCGCGGCGGCGAGCGCGTCGCCGAACGCGGCCACCGCGTCGCGTTCCCGGGCCGTGGGCGGGGCCGAGCGGGGGAACCGGACCCGCAGCCGACCAACCGGCACGGCACCGACGGACAGCGCCCGGCTCAGCTCGTGCTCGTCCGGCTCGTGCTGGTCCGGTGGGCCCGTCTCACGGTCGGCGAGCTGACCACTGGCATCGCCCCGGTAGCGGTGCCACCGGCCGTCGGACCGAGCCACGTAGACGTCCACCAGTTCGGCGCTGAACAGCGTCAGCGCTCCGGTGACCGCCGCGCTGGCCACGCCCCGCTCGTCGAGCTGGTTGAGGGCCGCGGTGGCCTCGGCGAAGGCACGCCAGGTGCGGCGCTCCTGATCGGAGCGCAGCCGGTAACGGTAGGTCTGCTGCAGCAGCCACAGCAGCGGCGGCAGCAACAGCAACCAGCGCGGGTCGAGCTCCAGCAGCGCGACCACCACGAGGCCGACCGCCACGTTGCCGACGAACATCAGCAGCTTGCCGCGCAGCGCGGCGAGCAGCGGCGGCCCGATCGGCAGCCCGTGCTGCAGGCTCAGCGTCACCCCGCCCAGCCAGGCGGTCACCAGGAGGTAGGTGACCGCACCGGCGATCACGGCCAGCGCCAGCATCGGGGTGGGCGGGGAGAGCAGCGGCCGTCCGAGCGCAGTGGTCACGGACACGGCCAGTGCCGACGCGGCGGCCGCCGACGCGGCGATCCGGATGATCTCCAGGGCCGGGCGGCGGTCGTTGTGCAGCGACAGCACCGTCCAGGCCAGCCCGGTGCCGAGCAGCGTGGCGGACGGGAGCCAACCGGCTGGAATCAGGTAGAGGCAGACGATCAGGGCCGCCTCGCCCCAGGTGATGCTGACCATGCCCGCGGCCGACCGGAACCGCAGCCGGGCGAGTTGGGCGAGGGCGAGGACGGCGATGGCGATGCCGAAGCGGGCCGGACCGCCGAGGGGGTCGTCGGCCGGCAGCCGGACCGGGAGGGTCATCCCGACCGCGGCGGCGGCCAGGGCGGTCAGCGTGACGGCGGCGGTGAGCACGAGCAGCCGGCCCGGTGTGCCGCGCACCCCGAGCCGATCGAACGGGTCGGCGGCCGGACCGGAGGTCATCGACCTCCCCCGTCAGCCGACCGACCGACGTCGCGACGGGCGGCCGTTGCTGTGCTGGTCATCGGCGCCCCCTTCCGCACACGGCTCGGGGACTTTTGGTCCCCCCGGCGGAAGGCTAAGCCAAACCGGGTGGCCGCAACAGGGGGCGACCAACCGGTTCGGCGTGATTCATGCGCGGACTACCCGTTCAGGTGCTGCTGGTGCCCGTTGGGAGCGGGCGTGGATGAATCACGCCCTGCGGTCCCGTCTGTCGGATCGACGACTGCCGCATCAGCCCTGGTGGGGTCGGTCGGCCCGGATTGCTGGGGAAACCGCTCTGGCAGGCGGCGCAGCCGAGCGTTCATGTTACGGATCAGCAGGATGGTCGCGGTGGCCAGCAGCAGGATGAGGAAAAGGCCCATCGGCCCGGCCAGACCACCCGTGCGGGTGTCCCCGAAGTTGTTCTCCGCGAGCACCTGGGCAGCGGTCAGCATGGCGTTCCTCCGATGTGCGGTTGGTAACCAGGGTAGACCCGCCGGGAATCAGCGCGCGTGCGCCGTCTCCCGGACTCCCGCGAAGAGATCGGACTCGGGCAGCGGGCTGTCGACGACCGAGCGGGCCAGCTCGTAATCCTCGGTCGGCCAGGCGCGTTGCTGTAGCTCCATTGGCACGTGGAACCAGAAGCCGTCCGGGTCGACCTGGGTCGCGTGGGCGCGCAGCGCGTCATCGCGGACCGGGAAGTATTCGGCGCACTCGACCCGGGTGGTGATCCGCGGGCCCTTGTCGGGCCGATCCTCCCACCGCTTGAGCCACTCCTCGTAGGGCGACTCCAGGCCGGCGGCGAGCATGCCCTCGTGCAGGGCCATGATCTTGCCCTTGGAGAAGCCGATGTCGTAGTAGAGCTTCAGCGGCTGCCAGGGCGCACCCAGCTCCGGGTAGCGCTCCGGGTCACCGGCGGCCTCGAACGCGGCCACGCTCACGTTGTGGCACATGATGTGGTCCGGGTGTGGGTAGCCGCCCTCTTCGTCGTACGTGGTCACGACGTGCGGACGGAACTCACGCATCAGCCGCACCAGCGGGCCGGCGGCGACCTCGACGTCCTGGAGGGCGAAACAGCCCTCGGGCAGCGGCGGCAGCGGGTCGCCCTCGGGCAGACCCGAGTCGACGAAGCCGAGCCAGGCCTGGTCGACGCCGAGGATGGCCCGCGCCGCGTCCATCTCGGCACGCCGGATCTCGGCGATGTTGGCCCACACGTCGGGCCGGTCGAGCTTGGGGTTGAGCACGCTCCCGCGCTCGCCGCCCGTGCACGTCACGACCAGGACGTCCACCCCCTGAGCGACATACTTCGCCGTCGTCGCCGCGCCCTTGCTCGACTCGTCGTCCGGGTGCGCGTGCACGGCCATGAGACGCAGTTGCTCTGCCAACTTCGGCGCTCCTCGTCTGTGCCGGACGGTGGACCCGACCGGGCTCGCCCGGCTGACCTGCCGGGATCTTTTCTCACCGCACCCTGTCGTCGGCCACCAGCGTTGGGCATGACCTGCCATTCCTGCCGCTGGACCGGGTGGGAGGATGGGGCTCTGTCATTCTTGCCGATGCCGCCGACAACAACGCCAGGAGATACCCGCCGGTGACCGAGACGCACGCCACAATTTCACCAGGCGCGCCGGTATTCCCGGCCGGGCGCTACGGCCGCCGTCGGGCACCGGGCGGAAAGCGCCGCCGTACGCTGCTGGCCGCGCTGGCGTTGCTGGCGCTCGTGGCGACGCTGACCGTGATCTCGGTTCGGCTCTACCGCCAGTACGGCGACCCGGTCTACGACGCCCAGGTGATCACGTACACCGACATCACGGACAACCAGGTGCTTGTCGACTTTCGGGTGACCGTCCCGCCGGGTGGATCGGCGGTCTGCGTGTTGCGTGCCCGGGACCGAGCCGGTGCCGAGGTGGCCCGGGAAGAGGTCACCGTGACCGCCGGTCCTGGCGACCGGCACGTCACGACCCGGCACCGTCTGGCCACCACCGCGCGGCCGTTCATCGGCGAGGTTCTGCGCTGCCGAGCACCGTCCTGAGCTGCCCGAACAGCATCGACAGCAGGGCTGACTGAGCGCCTACCGCGGGTGTCGGATCCGGACACCGGCGGTGATGGCCGACAGGGTGTGTCGTACCGCACTGGTAACTTGGTAATTCACCTGTCAGCCAGCCACGCACAACTGAGGAGTACGCCTGTGTCCACTGGCAACGAGGCGCCCGCCACCTGGCTGTCGCAGGATGCGCACGACCGCCTCCAGGCCGAGCTCGACGAGCACATCGCCAACCGCCCGGTGATCGCAGCCGAGATCAACGCTCGGCGCGAGGAGGGCGACCTGAAGGAGAACGGCGGCTACCACGCCGCCCGCGAGGAGCAGGGCAAGGCCGAGGGCCGCATCCGCTACCTCCAGGAGCTGCTGCGCACTGCGAAGGTCGGCACGGCGCCGACGGCGGACGCGGTGTCGCCCGGCATGGTCGTGACGATCTACTTCGACGACGACACCAGCGACACCGAGACCTTCCTGCTCGGTTCGCGGGAGATCGCGGCCACCACCGACCTGACCGTCTACAGCCCCGAGTCCGCGCTCGGCAAGGCGATCCTGGGCGGCCGGTCCGGGCAGACCTGCACCTACACGGCGCCGAGCGGCGCCGACATCAAGGTGACGGTGGTCAGCTTCGAGCCGTTCTCCGGCTGACCCTCGCCGGCCGCAACACCCGCTCCGACACAGCGCACCCGAGGCGTGGCACCTACCGGTGTCACGCCTCGGCCGCGAAGACCACCTGGTAGCCGCTGGCCCGCAACGCGCTGATCAACGTGTCCGAGTGCTCCACCCCCCGGGTCTCCACCGACAGCGCCACCTCCACCTCGCCGAGGCGCAGGTGCGGGTTGGCCCGCTGATGCTCCACGTCCACCACGTTGGCCCGGTGCTCGGCGATCTGGCTGAGCAGCGACGCGAGTTGCCCCGGCCGGTCCGAACAGCGGACGGTCACGCGCAGATAGCGACCCGCCGCGGCCAACCCGTGCTCGATCACCCGCAGCATCAGCAACGGGTCGATGTTGCCGCCGGAGAGCACCGCGACCACCGGTGTCTCCACCTCGACCACGCCGGCCAGCAGCGCGGCGACACCGACCGCTCCGGCCGGCTCGACCACCTGCTTGCCGCGCTCCAGCAGCATCAGCAAGGCCCGGGAGATGTCCTCCTCGGAGACCGTGACGATCTCGTCGACCAGCTTGCGCACGTGGTTGAAGGTGATCTCCCCCGGCCGACCGACCGCGATGCCGTCGGCGATGGTGGAGAAGACGGGCAGTCGGACCGGTTCCCCGGCCACCAGGGAGGGCGGAAACGCCGCCGCGCCGGCCGCCTGGACGCCGATGATCCGGACGTCCGGTCGCAGCGCCTTCGCGGCCACCGCCATGCCCGAGATCAGACCACCGCCACCCACCCCGGTGATGATCGTCTTCACGTCCGGGCACTGTTCGAGGATCTCCAACGCCACCGTGCCCTGCCCGGCGATCACATCCGGGTGGTCGAACGGGTGGATCAGCACCGCACCGGTGCGCTCGGCGTAGGTGTGCGCGGCGACCAGCGACTCGTCGACGGTGTTCCCGGCCAACTCGACCTGTGCGCCGTACCCCTTGGTGGCGGCCACCTTCGGCAGCGGCGCGTTGACCGGCATGAAGACGGTGGCGTGCGTGCCGACCAGGCCGGCGGCGAGGGCCACGCCCTGCGCGTGGTTGCCCGCGCTCGCCGCGACCACGCCGCGCTCCCGCTCCGCCGCCGACAGGCGGGAGATCCGCACGTACGCGCCCCGCACCTTGTACGAGCCGGCGCGCTGCACGTTCTCGCACTTGAGCCAGGTCGGCCCGCCCAGCGCCGCGCTGAGCGGGCGTGACGGTTCCAGCGGGGTGGTGCGGGTGACGCCAGCGAGCAACTCCCGTGCGGCCCGCACGTCGTCGAGACCGACCAAATCCGTCATGCCCCGATCGTGCCACCCGCCCCCGGAGCCCTCGGCGGCGACACCGGAGTGTGCGGCTTCACCGGCCGCCGCCGACGATCAGGCGGTGGCCGGTGACCCCGTGCCGACCCGCGGATAGCCGGGAGCATGGCGCGCCCACGGGGCGGCCATCTCGAACTGGCCGGCCACACCGAGCAGCAGCAACTCCGAGCCGGGCGGGCCGACCAGTTGCACGGCGACCGGCAGGCCGTCCGGGCGGCGGCCGACCGGCACGACGATCGCCGGTAGACCGGCGATGTTCCAGGGTGCGGCGTACGGGGCGTACCGGATGTTGGCGCTCATGTTCGCCCGCCAGGGCCGTTCCGACCAGCGTGCCGCCTCCGGTGGCGCGGTCGCCAGCGCCGGGGTGAGCAGCAGGTCGACCGAGTGGTCGGTGAAGAAGTCGACCGACCGTTGCCGCCAGGCGGCCCGGTCCGCCTCCCGCACGTAGCCGCGACGCTGCGCCCACTCGCCCAGCGCGACGTGCCGTCGGGTACGCCGTTGCAGGCCACGCCGGTCCAGCCCGGAAGCCCGGACGTCGGCGGCAGCGGCGGCTAGCCAGGTGGCGATGCCCTGCAGGCCGAGCGCGGTGGGGTAGACCGGATCGGCCGGCACCGTGTCGTGCCCGGCGGCGGCGAGGAGCCGACCGGCGGCGGCCACCGCGTCCCGGTTGGGCGCGTCCGGTGCGACACCGCGCACCGGAGAGCGCAGCGAGACGCCCACCCGCAGCCGCTGCGGGGGGACCAGCTTCTCGGGAGGCCGACCGGCGAGCACCGAGAAGCCGACCGCCGCGTCGGCGACCGTGCTGGTCAACATGCCGTGCTCGGTGAGGCCGAACCAGTCGTCCGCGCCGAGCTGGCAGGGGACCACACCCCGACCGGGCTTGAGCCCGACAAGCCCGCAGCAGGCCGCGGGAATCCGGATCGAGCCGAGACCGTCGTTGGCGTGCGCGATCGGCACCAGCCCAGCGGCGACCGCGGCGGCCGCACCACCGGAGGACCCACCCGGGGTACGCGTGCTGTCCCACGGATTGCGGGTCACCGCGCTGTCGTCGTCGGTGAGTGCCCACAGCCCCAACTCCGGCATCCGGGTCACGCCGAGGATCACCGCGCCGGCGCCGCGCAGCCGACGCACCACCTCGTGGTCGGTCTCCGCGACGTCGGTGCGGGCGGTCGCCGACCCGTTCCAGGTGGGCAGGCCGGCGACCGGGGTGTTCTCCTTGACCGCCACCGGAACCCCGGCCAGCGGCAGGTTGGCCAGGTCTTCCTGCTCGTCGACCTTCTCCGCCTCGGTGATCGCCTCGCCGCCGCGCACGACACGGAACGCAGCCAGCTCACGGTCGGCTCGGGAGATGTACTCGAGGTGGTCGGCGACGACCTGGGTCGCCGAGACGTCACCTCGGCGTACGCCCCGGGCGATCTGCTTGGCGGTCGCTCCGACCCAGGTCGCCATGATGTCCTGCACGGCCATCCTTCCCAGCGGTCAGCCCAGCGCCTGCTCCAGATCAGCGAGTAGGTCGTCGACCGTCTCGATGCCGACAGACAGTCGCACGAGATCGCCGGGAACTTCAAGCGGCGAGCCGGCAGCACTTGCGTGTGTCATCCGACCCGGGTGCTCGATCAGGGATTCCACGCCGCCCAGCGACTCGGCGAGCACGAAGAGCTTGGCGCGGTTGCAGATCTCCACGGCGTGGTCCTCACCGCCGGCAGCGCGGAAGGAGATCATGCCGCCGAACCGGCGCATCTGCTTGGCGGCCACCTCGTGACCAGGGTGCGAGGGCAACCCCGGATAGATCACCTGGGCCACCTTGGCGTGCCCGTCGAGGTACGCGGCGAGCCGCTCGGCGTTGTCGCAGTGCCGGTCCATGCGCACCCCGAGGGTCTTGATGCCGCGCAGGGTGAGCCAGGCGTCGAACGGGCCGTTGATCGCGCCCATCGCGTTCTGGTGGTAGCGCAACTCCTCGCCGAGCGCCGGGTCGGCGACGACGAGCGCGCCACCCACCACATCGGAGTGCCCACCGATGTACTTGGTGGTGGAGTGCACCACCACGTCTGCGCCGTACGCGATCGGCTGCTGGAGGTACGGCGAGGCGAAGGTGTTGTCCACCACCAGCAGGGCGCCCGCGTCGTGTGCCACGGCGGCCAGGGCGGCGATGTCGGCGATGCCGAGCAGCGGGTTGGTCGGCGTCTCCACCCAGACGATCTTCGTGCGGCCGGGCTGCACGGCTGCCCGGATCGCGTCCGCGTCGGAGACCTTGGCCGGGGTGAACTCCAGGCCCCAACGCTGGGCGACCCGGGCGAAGAGCCGGTACGTGCCGCCGTACGCGTCGTCCGGGATCACCACGTGGTCGCCGGGCTGGCAGACGGTCCGCAGCAGGGCGTCCTCGGCCGCCAGGCCGCTGGCGAACGCGAGCCCCACCGGCCCACCCTCCAGCGCCGCCAGGCACTCCTGGAGCGCGTCACGGGTCGGGTTGCCCGAGCGGCTGTACTCGTAGCCGAGGCGAGGCGCGCCGACGGCGTCCTGCGCGTACGTGCTGGTCTGGTAGATCGGTGGGATCACCGCACCGGTCCGGGCCTCAGGGTCCTGACCGGCGTGGATGGCGAGCGTCTCGAAGCCGTGACTCATTCTGGTGAGGCTAGTGCCCCGTCGGAGAGGGCTGGAGCGGAACCCGCGCTCCCGGCGGCACGTCCAGGACGTGTGGGGTGGTCGCCGGCATAGCCTGAGCCGATGAGCGGTTGCGTGTTCTGCGGGATCGTGACGGGTCAGGTCCCGGCGTTCCGGGTGGCCGACACCCCGGACGGGGTGGCGTTCCTGGACACCCGGCCGGTGTTCAAGGGGCACCTGCTGGTGGTGCCCCGGGTGCACCTGGTGACCCTGGCAGAGTTGCCAGCCGACCTGCTGCCCGGCTACTTCGCACTGGTGCAGCGGCTGGCGGTGGCGGTGGAGACCGCCCTCGGCGCTGGTGGGACGTTCGTGGCGATGAACAACAAAGTGTCCCAATCGGTACCGCACCTGCACACTCACGTCGTCCCGCGGACCAAGGGCGACGGGTTGCGGGGCTTTTTCTGGCCACGCACCCGCTACCACGACGACACCGAGGCCCAGACGTACGCAGACCGGGTCGCCGCCGAGTTCCCGGGTAGGGCCTGAGTCACGGCGACACGGGTAAGGAAGCAAGACCCTCCGGTGTTACACGCTGGGAGAGGTACGAGAGGAGATCCCCACCGTGTTTTTGCGCCGTACGAACGCCGAAATGGTTTCGCCCGACCAGGCCCTGCCGGGCCGCCCGATCGCCATGCCGGTCGCCGACCGCCACGAGGTGCTGGGCACCCCGTTGAAGGGCCCGTTCCCGGAGGGCCTTCAGGTCGCGGTCTTCGGCATGGGCTGTTTCTGGGGCGCCGAGCGGCTGTTCTGGACGCTGCCCGGGGTTTACACCACCTCCGCCGGCTACGCGGGTGGCATCACCAAGAACCCGACGTACGAGGAGACCTGCTCCGGCCGGACCGGGCACGCCGAGGTCGTCCAGGTGGTGTACGACCCCAGCAAGATCACGTATGAGGACCTGCTGAAGGTCTTCTGGGAGAACCACGACCCGACCCAGGGCATGCGCCAGGGCAACGACGTGGGCACCCAGTACCGCTCGGCGATCTACACGACCACCGACGAGCAGCGGACCATCGCGGAGTCGTCCCGGGACGCGTTCCAGCCGATCGTGACGCGGGCCGGCAAGGGTGAGATCACCACCGAGATCGCCCCGCTCGGCAGCTACTACTTCGCCGAGGACTATCACCAGCAATATTTGGCCCCGACGAAGAACCCGAACGGGTACTGCAACCACGGCCCGAACGGGCTGAGCTGCCCGGTCGGCGTGGCCCGAGTCGCGGGCTGACCGCCGCCCACCTGCACAGTCGTGATTGCCCGGCCGCCGACGAGGTGGCCGGGCATTCCCGTTTGGGCCTGTGATCGAAATCCGTTGCAGACCCCGCCGAGAACTCGATAGCGTGACCGTACACGTGAAAGGAGGTGGTCCAGACTTGTATAGCAATCGGACTCGTGAGGTGGCTGTCAGCTAGCCGCTGTCCTCGACAGTGAACGGCTCGCCGTAAGGCGGGCACCAGCACCATCGTCGAGACCGTGTGGCAGCGGTGCGGCGAATCCACGACAGCCACCCGACCCCCGGGGTGCCGGCCAAGTCCAGCCGGCCCGCGCACCAGCGCGGAGCGCCCCGGGGGTCGCTCCATATCCGGAGGACCGGCGATGTCCATGCGCGAGCTGGTGGTGCTGGGGACGGCCAGTCAGGCGCCGACCCGGCAACGCAACCACAACGGGTACGTGCTGCGCTGGGACGACGAGGTGATCCTCTTCGACCCGGGCGAGGGCAGTCAGCGTCAACTCCTGCACACCACTGTCACCGCCACCGATCTGACCCGGATCTGCGTCACCCACTTCCACGGCGACCACTGCCTCGGCCTCCCCGGCACCATCCAACGGCTCTCCCTGGACCGGGTGGCGCACCCGGTCGCCGTGCACTTCCCCGCTGGCGGTGCCGAATACTTCACCCGGCTGCGGTACGCCACGTCCTTCTACGAGACCGCCGAGCTGCAGGTTGAGCCCATCGAGGCCGACGGACAGCAGATCGCCCTGCGCTGCGGCACGCTGGAGGCACGCCGACTCCGGCACCCCATCGAGACGTACGGCTATCGACTGGTCGAGCCGGACGGCCACCGGATGCTGCCGGAGAAGCTGGCCGCGTACGGCATCGCCGGGCCGGCTGTCGGCGAGCTGATCCGCGACGGGCACCTGGACCTCGACGGCCGCCGCGTCACCCGGGCCGAGGTGAGCGTACCCCGGCCGGGGCAGCGGTTCGCGTTCGTGATGGACACCGGCCTCTGCGACGGGGTGTACGCCCTAGCGGAGCACGCCGACCTGCTGGTCATCGAGTCGACCTTCCTGGAGTCGGAGGCCGCGCTGGCCGCCGAGGTCGGCCACCTGACCGCGGCGCAGGCCGCTCGGGTGGCGACCGAGTCCGGGGTACGCCGACTCGTGCTCACCCACTTCTCCCAGCGCTACCCCGACCCGCGCCGGTTTCACGACGAGGCGCGCGCGCACTTCGACGGTGAGCTGATCATCGCCGAGGATCTGACCACGGTGCAGCTACCGCCACGCCGGGTAGCCTCGTCGGGATGATCGTCACGCTCCGCACCGCGACCGAAGGCGACCTGATGGCGGTGGGTGCCCTGCACCAGCGCTCCCGGGTCGCCGCGTACTCCGCCTTCCTGCCGGCCGAGGCGCTGGCCGACCCGACACCGGAGGCGATGGGCCGGTACTGGGTCGAGCGGTGGATCTGGGAGCGGGACACCCACCGGATGACCGTGGCCGAGCGGGCCGGGGTGTTGGCCGGCTTCAGCCACCTGGGCCCGGACGACGAGGACGACCCGACCACCGGGCTGCTCAACGCGATCCACCTCGACCCGGCCGAGCAGGGCCGCGGCGTTGGCCGCGCGCTGATGGTGGACGCCCTGGACGCCATGCGGGCCCGAGGATGGCGGCGGGCCGTGCTCTGGGTGCTCCGGGACAACGCTCACGCTCGCGCCTTCTACGAGCGCGGCGGCTGGACACCTACCGGAGTGGAGCGCGAGGAGCACATCGGCGCGGCCCTCACGCCCCAACTCCGCTACACCCGCCCGCTCTGAGCGCCCCACCCCCGGGCGTGGGAGTGGGGCAGAGGGCGGGTTAGTGGGCGCCTAGGTGGGCCAGGAGGTCTTGGCGGGTGAGGACGCCCTTCGGCTTGCCGTCGACCAGGACCAGGGCGGCGTCGGACTTCTCCAGCAGGCCCACCGCCTCGCTCACCGGCTGACCGCCACCGATCATCGGCAGCGGGTCGCCCATGTGCCGCTCGATCGTGTCGTGCAGGTGGGCCTGACCGGTGAACAGCGCGTCGAGCAGGTCCCGCTCGGCGATCGAGCCGGCGACCTCACCGGTCACCACGGGCGGCTCGGCCTTGAGCACCGGCAACTGCGAGACGCCGTACTCGCGCATGTAGTCGATCGCGTCGCGGACCGTCTCGGTCGGGTGTACGTGCACCAGCTCGGGCAGCCCGCCCGGCTTACTGGCCAGCGCGTCGGCCACCGTCGGCTCGGCGCCGGAGTTGTCGAGGAAGCCGTACCGGGCCATCCACGAGTCGTTGAAGATCTTCGAGAGGTAGCCTCGGCCGCCGTCGGGCAGCAGCACCACGACCACGTCGTCCGGGCCGGCCTTACGGGCAACCTCCAGGGCGGCGACCACCGCCATCCCGCAGGAGCCGCCGACCAGCAGCCCCTCCTCGCGGGCCAGCCGCCGGGTCATCTCGAAGGACGCCTTGTCGGAGACCTCGACGATCTCGTCGGCGACACCCCTGTCGTACGTCTCCGGCCAGAAGTCCTCGCCGACGCCCTCCACCAGGTACGGCCGGCCGGTGCCGCCGGAGTAGACCGAGCCCTCCGGGTCGGCCCCGACGACCCGCACCCGGCCCTCGGAAGCCTCCTTGAGGTAGCGACCGATGCCGGAGATGGTGCCGCCGGTGCCGACGCCAGCCACGAAGTGGGTGAGCCCGCCGTCGGTCTGCTTCCACAGCTCCGGGCCGGTGGTCTCGTAGTGCGAGCGCGGGTTGGCCGGGTTGCTGTACTGGTCGGGCTTCCAGGCGCCGGGGATCTCCCGGGTCAGCCGGTCGGAGACGTTGTAGTACGAGCGCGGGTCCTCCGGGGCGACGGAGGTGGGGCAGACCACCACCTCGGCGCCGTACGCCCGGAGCACGTCCTGCTTGTCCTGGCTGACCTTGTCGGGGCAGACGAAGACACACTTGTAGCCCTTGAGCTGAGCCACCAGGGCCAGCCCGACGCCGGTGTTGCCGCTGGTCGGCTCGACGATGGTGCCGCCGGGCTTGAGCAGGCCGGCGGCCTCGGCGTCCTCCACCATCCGCAGCGCGATCCGGTCCTTCACCGAGCCGCCCGGGTTGACGTACTCCACCTTGGCGAGCACGGTGGCCTGAATGCCCTCGGTGACGTTACGCAGACGCACCAGCGGGGTGTTGCCGATCATGTCGACGACGTTGTCGTAGTACTGCACGGTGTGCCCTTCGTTGCGGCGCCGGCGGTGGCGGCCGGGAAGACGTTTCCTCGCCGCCCAGCGTACGTGTCGTCAGGGCACCAGCCCCCCGGGGATGACCGAGCTGCGGCGGGTCTCCCACTCCAGGAAGCGCTCGGTCTCGGCGAGCACGCTGCCGGCCAACCACGTGATCATGACGGCGTCGTCCGCCAGCCCGAAGATCGCCAGCGGGATCTCCGGGAGCAGGTCGATCGGCGAGACGATGTACGCCGTCGCCGCCGTCATCAGGGCCAGCCGAAGGCCACCGTCGTACTCCCCCTTGGCGGTGGCTCGGATCATCCGGGGCAGCGCGGCCAACCGCGTGCCCATCGACGGCCCATTGCGTGCCCCGGCCGCGAAGGCCCGGGCCAGGGCCGTGAACGCCGCGCTGCGCTTCAGTGTCTTACCCATCGTCGTGCTCCTCTCCGCCGGATCAGCATGGCGGGTCGGCGCAAGTCGGCCGGCCTCTGGAGCACAGGTACCCCGTCGCGTCGGTTTCCAGGCACCCGGGTGCCGTCACGACGACAGCGGCGTGTCGGGCCCGCGCGATAATGTCGCGGTATGGGGGTGGCTAATTCCGTCGTACCCGGTGGTGAGCGCTGGCGGCAGGCCCGGCGCTTCGCCCTCGTGGCTGCCATCGGGACGGGCGCCACGGCGGCGACCGCGGCGGCGACCGCTGGGGTGCTGCTCGGTCAGGCCCGCCAGGCTCGACGCACCATTCCGATGGCCGAGGCGCCGCCGCCGCGCTGCGATGGGATGTACGGCGCGAAGTTCCCCGGTCCCGCGCTCACCATGGTCGTGCTCGGTGACTCGTCGGCGGCCGGCTACGGCGTGCACCGCCGTCGGGAGACGCCCGGGGCGCTGCTCGCCACCGGCCTGTCCCGTCGACTGCACCGGCCGGTGCGACTGCATCGCTTCGCGGTGGTCGGCGCCATCTCGGCGGCACTGCGCCACCAGGTGGAGGCGGCACTGGAGTGCCGACCCGATGTCGCGGTGATCCTCATCGGCGGCAACGACATCACCAATCGCACCCCGCGCGGGTTGGCGGTGCGCTACCTGGTCGAGGCGGTGCACACCCTGCGCGACGCCGGCTGCGAGGTGGTCGTCGGTACCTGCCCCGACCTGGGCGCGATCCGCCCGATCCAGCCGCCTCTGCGCTGGCTGGCCCGCCGCTGGAGCCGGCAACTCGCCGCGGCCCAGACGGTGGCCGTGGTCGAGGCGGGCGGCTGGACGGTCTCCCTCGGTGATCTGCTCGGCCCCCGGTTCGCGGCCGAGCCGACCCGGATGTTCGCCTGGGATCGGTTCCATCCCTCCGCCGAGGGGTACGCGATGGCCGCCGCCGCGCTCCTGCCGACGATGCTCTCCGCTCTCGGCGCGACGCCGGAGCGACGGGCCACACCGACGCGCGCCGGAGGCGTACGGTCGCTGCCGGAGGCCGCGCAGGAGGCGGCCCGACACGCCGGCACGGAGGTCAGTGGCGTCCAGGTCCGGGGCCGCGACCGAGGGCCGGCCGGCCGGTGGGCGCAGCTGCGCCGACGGGCGTTCTTCGGTGTCGGCGCGGTGCCGCAGCACGGGTCCGCCTCGGACACCTCGACAGTGGAGGGACTGGCATGAACGAGCGCAGCGGGCGGGGCGTGACCTCCGGCCTTGCCGGCCGACTGGGTCGGGCGGCGGCGTTCTCGCTGCTCGCCGGCACCGTTGGTGGTGCCGCCGTCCTCGCTGGTGAGGCGTTCGTCGCCCGGCACCGGCGCTACGCCCAACCGGAGTTGGGCCTGGCCCTGCGCGCCACCATCGGCCGGGCGGGTGCTCCCCCGCTGCGGCTGGTGCTGCTGGGCGACTCGTCGGCGCTGGGCGTGGGTGTCGACCGCCTGACGGACACCATCGGCGGGCAGTTGGCCAACCTGCTCGCCGAGGGCCCGGCCGGCCGCCGGGTGCACCTGTCCAGCGTCGGCGTCTCCGGGTCCCGCTCGACGGACCTCGCCACCCAGGTGGCCCGAGCCCTGCTCGGCGAACGGCCCGACGTGGCGCTGATCCTGATCGGCGCGAACGACGCCACCGGGCTGCGCCGCCCCTCCGACGCCGCGGCCTATCTCGGTGCGGCGGTGCACCGGCTGCGCGAGGCGCGCGTCGAGGTGGTGGTGGGCACCTGCCCCGATCTCGGCGCGGCGCGTGCCATCGCGCCTCCGTTGCGCCAGGTGGTCGGCTGGGCCGGGCGTCGGGTGGCCCGCGCGCAGACCACGGCAGTGCTGGAGGCGGGCGGTTCGGTTGTCGACCTGGGCACCGAGACCGGGCCGGTGTTCCGGGCCGACGCGGGGACGCTCTGCCCGGACGGGTTCCACCCCTCCGCCGACGGCTACCGGGTGTGGGCGCACGCGCTGCTGCCCGCGGTCGTCGCCGCTGCGGCGGCCACGACCCGGCGCTAGATCACCCCCGGCCAGGGTGACATTTCCCGCCGCGCCGGCTTCTTCCGCGCCATGTTACCGGCGGGTTAACGTTGGTCCATGCCGATTGAGTCGTCCCGCGACGCTGTCATCGTCGCCACCGCCCGCTCCCCCATCGGCCGGGCGCACAAGGGGTCTCTGCGCGATGTCCGCTCCGACGACCTCGCCGCGACAATCGTCCAGGCCGCGCTGGACAAGATCCCCGCGCTCGATCCGACCACGATCGACGACCTCTACCTCGGGTGCGGCCTGCCCGGCGGCGAGCAGGGCTTCAACATGGCCCGGGTGGTGTCCACCCTCCTCGGTCTGGACACTGTGCCCGGCGCCACGCTGACCCGCTACTGCGCCTCGTCGTTGCAGACCACCCGGATGGCGATGCACGCGATCCGGGCCGGCGAGGGCGACGTGTTCGTCTCCGCCGGTGTGGAGATGGTCTCCCGCTATGCCCGGGGCAGCTCCGACGGGCTACCGCCCGAGGCGCAGGCCCTGGTCGGCGGCGGCTGGGAGAACCCACGCTTCGGGTCGGCCCGCGCGCGCTCGAAGCGCCGCTCCCAGGGCGACGCCGAGGTGTGGACCGACCCGCGCGAGGCCGGTGAGCTGCCCGACATCTACCTGACCATGGGGCAGACCGCGGAAAACCTGGCCCAGGTGTACGACGTCACCCGCGCCGACATGGACGAGTTCGGCGTACGCAGCCAGAACCTCGCGGAGAAAGCCATCGCGGACGGCTTCTGGGCCCGCGAGATCACCCCGATCACCACGCCGAACGGCACCGTGGTGAGCACCGACGACGGGCCCCGGGCCGGCGTCACCCTCGACGCGGTCGCCGGCCTGAAGCCGGTGTTCCGCCCGGACGGTCGGATCACCGCCGGCAACTGCTGCCCGCTCAACGACGGCGCGGCTGCCGTGGTGGTGATGAGCGCCCAGCGGGCCGAGGAGCTTGGGCTCACTCCGCTGGCCCGGATCGTCTCGACCGGGGTGACCGCCCTGTCGCCGGAGATCATGGGTCTCGGGCCGGTCGAGGCGTCCCGGCAGGCGTTGCGCCGAGCCGGCATGACCATCGGCGACGTCGACCTCGTCGAGATCAACGAGGCGTTCGCCGCACAGGTCATCCCCTCCTACCGCCAGTTGGGCATCCCGGAGGAGAAGCTGAACGTGATGGGCGGCGCCATCGCGGTCGGTCACCCGTTCGGCATGACCGGTGCCCGGATCACCGGCACCCTGCTCAACGCGCTGGAGTGGCACGACAAGACCATCGGTCTGGAGACCATGTGCGTGGGCGGTGGCCAGGGCATGGCCATGGTGCTCGAACGGCTGAGCTGAGCTCAGAGCGCGCTGCGGGTCGCCGTCACCTCGGCGGCGGCCCGGGTCAACGCCTCGGCCCCCGGGTCGGCGGCGAGCAGGTCCGCAGTGACCACCCGCAGCTGGTCGGGCAGGGCCAGGTCGTTGTCGAGCCGGGGCACGACCCGACGAGGCGCCCCCTCGGCGTCGGCGGCCAGGTTGGCGATCTCCTGCGCCAGGCGGTGCACCAGGTCGGCACGGGACACGTTGCCGGCCGTCGCGACCGCCGCCCACCGTGGCTGCTGCCAGTGCGCGATCTGACCGACCAACAACTGCACGGCCTTGTCCAACTCCGCTGCGCTCATCGCCGTCGAGTCTACGGCCGGCACCGACCATGCCGGGTCGCCGCCGTCAGCGGCGCAGGTAGCTGAGCAGCCGCAGCAGCTGCCAGTAGAGGAAGACCAACCCGGTGAGCAGGCCGAACGCGCTCAGCCACGCGTACCGGCGGGGTCGACCGTCGCGCACCGAGCGCTCGACCAGGTCGAAGTCGAGGATGAAGCTGAACGCCCCGGCGATGATGGCCACCACCGAGAAGACGTACGGCAGCCAGCCGACCTCCCCGCTGACGCTGTAGACCGCCAGGCCCGGTCGCCCGGAGATCAGGTACGACACCAGGTTGACCACGCTCAGCACGGCGATGCCGAGCAGGGTGCCGATCACCAGGCGAGCGAGCCGGGGCGTCGCCCGGATCACCCGGGCCCGGTAGAGCGCCGCCATGCCGAGGAAGACGCCGAAGGTGCCGGCCACCGCCTGCACCACGATGCCCGGGTAGACCTGCTCGAAGGCGCGGCTCGCCACCCCCAGCAGCAGTCCCTGGAGGAGGGCGTAGCCGACGATCGGCACCGGGTTGGTGATCCGCCGAAACGAGATGACCAGGACCAGCGCGATCGAGGCGAGCGCGCTGCCGGCCAGCGCCGCTCCCAGCCACCCGGCGTCGGGGATGACCGCCCAGGACACCGCCGCGGTAGCGCCGGTGACGAGCAACAACCCGACGGTACGGACCACCACGTCGTCGACGGTCATCGGCTCGACGTCACGGGCACCGAGCACCCGGGCCTCCACCCGGCCGGTCTCGTCCAGCCGGTTGAGCACCGGGTTGTTGCTGCGCACCGCCGCCTCCTTCGCCCGCGTACCCCCTCGCAGTCACTCTGCCCCGGGCGGACCGGCGGCGGCGGGCAAACGGCGCGGACGACGGCGCCCGCCCCCACCGGAGTGGGGACGGGCGCCGGTCGACAGTGCGGACGAGGTCAGTCGTCGCCCTGGAAGTAGCTCAGCATGCGCAGGATCTCGATGTAGAGCCAGACCAGGCTGACCAGGATGCCGAACGCGGCCACCCAGGAGTAGCGCTGCGGCAGGCCCATCCGGACGCCGTCCTCGATCTCCTTGAAGCTGAGCACGAAGCTCAGCGAGGCGACCACGATGCAGACCAGGCTGAAGCCGATGGCCAGCGGGCTGCCGTCGCGCAGGCCCGTGTTGACGCCGAACAGCGCCAGCACCAGGTTGATCATCATGACCGCGAAGAGGCCGGTCATCACCGCGATCATGCCCTTGACGAAGGCCGGGGTGGCCCGGATGACCTTCGCCTTGTAGAGCATCGCCATCAGGAAGAAGATGCCGAAGCTGGCTGCTGCCGCCTGGAGCACGATGCCGTCGTAGGCCGTCTCGAACGCCTTGCTGACCATGCCGACGAAGACACCCTCGACGACCGCGTACGCGATCACGAGCGCCGGGTTGGCCATCCGGGAGAACGAAATGATCAAGCCGAGGACCAGGCCGACCACCGCCGCACCGATCCAGGCGGTACCGACCAGCGCGTCGGGCACGAGCACCCAGGCGGCTGCGGCGGTGATGCCCAGGATGCCGAGCAGAGCAACCGTCTTGACGACCACGTCGTCGACGGTCATGGGCGCCACGGTCGGCGGCGCGGCCGGGTAGCCGGCCTCGGACGGATACTGCTGGGGAATGCCGGGCTGTCCGTACGGCCCGGCCGGGGCGTACCCGGCGGAGCGCTCCCGCTCGGCCGCTTGGCCGAGCCGGGCGAGCACCGGGTTCGAGGTCTTCACTGTCTGGCCTCCCTCAGGGGGTCGTTTGCACGTGAACGTGCCCTCCAAGAGTAAACGGCACAGCCAAGTCCTGGAGATCACGAATGAGAATGTGTATGCCGACTGGTGCCCGGGGCGGGGGTCGAACCCGCACGCCTTTCGGCAGCCGCTTTTAAGGCGGCCGTGTCTGCCTTTCCACCACCCGGGCGAGTGGCACCGGCGCGCGCCGACACGCCTGATGCAGTGACACCGTAGCTGGTCTGCGGCGACCCGGCGTACCCCGCCGGCCCGGCCACATTAGGGTCGGTGCCGTGAGCAGCGCAGCCCCCACGGCCCCCGACGCCGCCCCTGAGCAGGCATTCCGCCTCGCCGATCAGGTCAACCGCCGACCTCGGGCCACCCGGCTGCTGGCTGCCGTCCGCCGTCACCGGGTGGACCTGCTGGCCGCTCTGATCTTCGCGGCGCTGGCCGGCTGGCTCACCCACGGGATGTGGCCCGACCCGGGCGGCCGCACGTTGGCGCTCAACCCGGAGGACCAGGCCCTCTACGAGTGGTTCCTGGCGGTGGACGCCCGCGCGCTGCTCGGCGACTTCGACCTGCTCACCGACCGGCTCAACGCCCCCGACGGCGTCAACCTGATGGCCAACACCACGGTGATCGCACTCGGCGTCCTCTTCGCGCCGGTCACCCTGCTGCTCGGCGCGCCGGTCACCTTCGCGCTGCTCGCCGCCGCCAATCTCGCCGGCACCGCCCTCGCCTGGTACCTGCTGTTCCACCGGACGCTGCGCGCTCGCCGACTCGCCGCCGCGCTCGGCGGCGGCCTGTGCGGCTTCGGGCCCGGCATGGTCTCGCAGACCAACAGCCACCTGCACATGACCGCCCAATGGCTGGTGCCGGTGATCGTCTGGCTGGTGGTCCGGCTGCTGCGGGCGTCTGACCCGGGGCTCGGGACACCCGACGAGACTGGCCGCACCCGACCCAGCGGGCTGGATCGGCGTCGGCTGTTCACCTCCGCGGCGGGGCTGGCCGGCGCGGTCACCGCGCAGGTCTTCATCGGCGAGGAGGTGCTCTTCCTCGCCGCGATCACGCTGCTGGTGATGGCGATCAGCTACGCCGTGGCAGACCGGGACCTGGCCCGCAGAGCCCTCCCCGGCTTCGCCGGTGGGTTGGCGATCGCCGCCGGGCTCGCCCTGCTGGTGCTCGGCTATCCGCTGTGGTTCCAGTTCGCCGGGCCACAGGGAGTCGCCGACGGGATGTTCACCCCGGCCTACTTCTCCGCCGACCTGAGCAGCTGGTGGACGGTCTCCCCGCTGTCGGTGGCCGGCAGCGACGAATCCGCCCGGCTGACCACCGGCCCGGCCGAGTACAACACGTTCCTCGGCTGGCCACTGCTGCTGGTCGCCGTGGCCTGCGCGATCTGGGTCGGGCGACGCCGGCTGGTCTTCGCCTGTGTCGTGGCGGGCCTGGTGATGGGTGCGCTCTCGCTCGGCCCGGAGGTGGTGCTCGGCGGCACCAGGACCGCGCTACCCGGCCCGTACGCCCTGATCGGCGGGTTACCGGTGGTGGACGGCGCGTTGCCGATGCGGTTCGCGCTGGCGTTGCTGCCAATCGTCGCGACGCTGCTGGTGATCGCGGTCGACCGGGCCCTGCGTAGCTCCGGTCGGGCCCGGCGGCTGGTGCCACTGGCCGTCGGCGTGGCACTGCTGCCGATCTTTCCGACCCCCCTGCCGACCACCGGACGACCGGCGGTGCCGGAATTCATCACCGGCGGTCACTGGCGACAGTGCGTAGCCCCGGGCGGGGTGCTGGTCCCCGTGCCGCTGCCCACGCCGAAGGAGCCCTGGCCGATGCGCTGGGCGACCGCCGCCGATGCCGGGTTCGGGCTGCCGGAGGGCTTCTTCATCGGCCCGTACGGCAGGGGTGGCACCGCGGCGATGGGCACCTTCAAGCAGCCAACCTCCGCGCTGCTGGCGGATGTCGCCCGGCGCGGCGACCAACCGGCCATCGGTGACGAGCAGCGCCGCCAGGCCACCCGCGACGCGGACTTCTGGGGCGCCTCCTGCGTGGCGCTCACCGACGACGCCCCCCACGCCGAGGCCCTCCGAGCAACCCTAGAGAAGCTCTACGGCCCAGCAACTCGAGTAGCCGACGCCTGGACCTGGCGCGTCTGACAACAACCCAAAACCCCGCCGATCCTGCACTTCTGGTGCAAGATCGGCGGGGTCAGTGGGCTAACGGTCAGACGCGGGGGGCACCGACGGGCTGGGAGGCCTCGACGAACTCCTCGCGCGGGTCGTGCAGCTGGCCCAGCGCAACCACCTCACGCTTGAGGAAGAACGCCAACGACCAGTCCACCACCACGCGGACCTTGCGGTTGAACGAGGGGATCCGGCTCATGTGGTACGTCCGGTGCATCACCCACGCCGGCCAGCCGGTCATCTTGATCCCGTACACCTGGGCCACGCCCTTGTGCAGGCCGAGGCTCGCGACGCTACCGGCGTGCTTGTGCTTGTAGTCCACCGGCTCGCGACCCCGAAGCACGGCCACGATGTTGTCGGCCATCCGGGAGGCCTGGCGCACCGCGTGCTGCGCGCTCGGCGAGCAGAAGTTGCCCGGCTCCTTGGTCAGGTCCGGCACGGCGGCGCAGTCGCCGGCGCTCCAGGCACCCTCGACCACCTGGTCGCCGTCGACCACCTGGAGAGTGGGCAGGCAGGTGACCCGGCGACGGTCGTCGCGCGGGAAGTCGGTCGCGTCCAGCATCGGCGACGGCTTCACACCGGCCGTCCAGACGATCGTGTCGGACCGGAAGCTGTCACCGTCGGAGAGCTTGACCACCCCGTCGACGCAGGACTCGAGCCGGGTGTCCAGCCGGATGTCCATGTTCCGCTTCGTCAGCTGCTGCACCGTGTAGGCGCCCATGTCCCGATCGACCTCGGGCAGCACCCGCTGGGTGGCCTCGACCAGCACCCAGCGAACCTCGTCCTGGCTCAGCTCCGGGTAGTAGCGCAGGGCGTCGCGAGCCATGTCCTCCATCTCGGCGAGCGCCTCGATGCCGGCGTACCCACCGCCGACGAAGGTGAAGGTCAGCGCCGAACGGCGAACGTCCGGATCCGGCGTGGCGGCAGCCACGTCGAGCCGATCCAGCACGTGGTTGCGCAGGTAGATCGCCTCGCCGATGGTCTTGAACCCGATGCCCTGCTCGTGCAGGCCGGGAATCGGCAGGGTGCGGGAGACCGACCCCGGGGCCACGATCACGTGGTCGTAGGTGATCTCCCGGGCCGGGCCGCTGATCGGCTGCACGGTGGCCACCTTGCGGTCGTGCTCGATCCGCGTGACCGTGCCGGCCACCATCTTGCACCGGCGCAACTCTCGCCGCAGCGGCACCACAGAGTGCCGCGGGGAGATGTTGCCCGCTGCCGCCTCGGGCAGGAACGGCTGATAGGTCATGTGGGGTTGGGGGTCCACAACCATGACCTCAGCCTCACGGGAGCTGAGCTTCTTCGACAGGCGCAGGGCGGCGTACAAACCGACGTGCCCGGCACCAACCACAAGGATCCGCTTCGGATTCACGTCGACTATCTTTCCCCGGCCGGCTCAGGTAATCCCGCTCGCGCCCCCCATCTGTGACGGAGCACAACCCATGTGACCTGCGTAACCCTCACGTCGCAGCGGTCACCGGCGGCGCAGCAGCCAGCCCAGCAACGCTGCTGTCCCCACCGCCACCAGCAGCCCCAGCACGGTGACCCACTGATATCCGGCTTCCCCACCCAAGCCTGCGGCCTGCAACAACAGCACTCCCAGCACGGCGGCTCCCAGCAGCACGGCGGCCGAGCGCACCAACCAACGGGTGATCAACTCGGGGTCCACCACCGCGTCGTAGGGCAACAGCGCGGCCAGCGCGCAGAGGGTGTGGCCCAGATAGAGCAGGGCCGCGATGGCGAGCAGCCGCCAGAGGGCGACCGGACGGCCGTACCCGTCGGTGGCGAACAGCCAACCGCCGACCGTGACCAACGCCGTGAAGGTCGCCCAGATCCGACGCGGCCCGAACGCGGGCAGCAGGGCAGCGACCGCCAGGAAGAGGATCGGCCGACCGGGAAGCACCTCGGCGGGGAACGCCAGGACAAACCCGGCAAAAACCACGACGAAGATCGCGGCCCGCACCAACAGCGGGGCCGCGCTAATCCGGGTGACGGCGTTCTGGGCCGCCCGAACCCGCTCCGTGACGCCACTGATCACCGGGCCCGCCTTCCGTTCGCGGCTGCGGGGCTCGCAAGCTCACTCCTCGCGCTCACCGAGCCCGCCTTCCGTTCGCGACTGCGGGGCTCGCAAGCTCACTCCTCGCGCTCACCTGCCACCCACCCTTGGGGCCGTCGCCAACCGGGCCACGTCCCGCAGCACCTGGTCCAGGCTGCCGGCGCCAGCCCAGCGCACCACGGGTACGCCGTGCTCCCGGAGTTGCCCGATCATGATCTCCCGATCCAGCCGCCACAGCCGGTACGCCACCTCGGCCCAACCCTGGTCCTTCGGCGACGCCAGGTCGGTCGGCAACGTGTCGACCGCCACCACGAACCGCCCGCCGCGAGCCAGCCGGGCGAGCATCTGCGCCGACCGTTCGTCCAACAGCGGGGTGAGCACCACCACCAACGCGTCCGAGGAGAGCAGTTGCGGGCCGAACACCTGGTCGTACGGCTCGTGCGCGGACGCGTGGACCCGGACGTCGAGCAGCCACTCCAGGACGGTCAGGTACTGCCGACGCCCGGCGGCCGGCCGGAGCCGGCGGGCGGCCGGCCCGTACTCCAGCAGGGAGACCCGGTCGCCGCGGTGCAGGTAGTGCTCGGCGATCGCTGCGGTGGCCCGGACGGTGGTGTCCAGCACCGAGGCCGCGCCACCCACCCCACCGGAGCGGCCAGCCTCGGCGAGTACGTCGAGCAGCACCACCACCTCCGCATCCCGGTCGGAGAGGGTGGCGGCCACGTGCAGTTGCCGGGCCCGCAACGAGACCCGCCAGTCGATTCGGCGCAGCCGGTCCCCGGGGGCGAAGACGCGTACGCCGGCCAACTCGCCGCCCTCTCCGGGCCGCCGGGAGTGGTGCGCCCCCACCAGGCCGGCGGCACGGGGCATCGCCTCCACCGCCTCGAACGGCTCGGTACGCGGGTACACCCGCACCAGGGTCGGCTCGGTGATCACCGCCCGGGAGACCAGCAGGCCGCCCGCCGTGGCGACCCGGGCACCGGCTGGGCCGATCGGGTGCCGGCCCCAGCGCAGGGCGTTGCCGGCCAACTCCAGGTCGACGGCGGCGCCGACGGGCACCGACGTCACGAACGGCCGGTCCGCCCCGGAGCGGCCCGTGCCGTTGGTCGGAGCCGTTGCGCCGGTCACCGCAGCGGCGCTCGGTGGCGCGTCATCGACGGCCTGGTCGTGGGCGAAGCCGGCCCGGTCGATCCGCAGCCACGGCGACACCCGGGAACGCATCACCACCAGGTCGTAGTCGATCGTGTCCGGGTTGCCGACGGTCACCGCCGCCGTCACCTCACCGCCCTCGACAAGCGGCCCGTCGTCACCCTGGGTGATCCACACCTGGGGCAGCGCCGTGGGCCGTCGGCGCAGCGCGTACGCGGTGCCCAGGGCGAACGGGGCGGCAAGCACGATCAGGTCGACCCGCCCCAGCAGCACCCCTGCCACCAGCAGCAGACCGGTGAGCAGCACCGCACGGCCGAGCGCCGGGGTTGGTGCCCAGCCGGCAGCCGGTTCCGCCTCGGTGGCTCTCGGCACGGTCGGTCCGGTCATCAGTGCCGGGGCCCGCCGGCTGCGTAGCTGGGCAGGGCGCCACTGGCCGGAGCGGGGGTCGCCTCCAGCACCTCGCCCACCACGAACGCCGGGTCGACCCGGCGCAACCACATCTCCGGGCGCAGGGTGATTCGGTGGGCCAGCGCGGGTGCCGCCACCGCCTTGACGTCCTCCGGCACCACGTAGTCCCGTCCGCCGAACACCGCGCGGACCCGGGCCAGCAGCAGCAGCGCCAGCGAACCGCGAGGTGAGGCGCCAACCAGCACCGACGGGTGCTCCCGGGTGGCCGCGGTGAGCGACACGATGTAGCGGCCGATGGAGTCCTCCACCACCACGTCCTCCAGGGCGGCCTGCATGGCCCGCAGCGTTGCCGCGTCGACCACCGCCTTGATCTCCGCCTCCTCGCGGCGGCGGCTCATCCGCCGGCGCAGCACCTCCCACTCCTCCTCGTGCTGCGGGTAACCGAAGGAGACCCGCAGCAGGAACCGGTCCAGCTGCGCCTCCGGCAGCGGATAGGTGCCCTCGTACTCGATGGGGTTGGCGGTAGCCAGCACGTGGAACGGCTCGTCCAGCTTGTAGGTCACACCCTCCACCGACACCTGCTTCTCCTGCATCGCCTCCAGCAGCGCGGACTGGGTCTTCGGCGGCGTCCGGTTGATCTCGTCGGCGAGGAGCAGGTTGGTGAAGACCGGGCCGGCCCGGAAGGTGAAGTCGCCGTTGCGCTGGTCGTAGAGGAACGAGCCGGTGACGTCGGCGGGGAGCAGGTCGGGGGTGAACTGCAACCGCCGGAAGTCCAACCCGAGCGCCTGGGCGAACGAGCGTGCGGTGAGCGTCTTGCCGAGCCCCGGCAGATCCTCCAGGAGCACGTGCCCGCCCGCCAGGATGCCGGCGAGGACCAGCTCCAACGCGTCCCGCTTGCCGACCACCACGGTGCCGACCGCGTCCAGGACCGCCCGCGCCAGGTGCCCGACCTCGGCGGGGGCAATGCTCCGGTCCACGTCCTTCATCAAATTTGCTCCAGTTCGGCGACGATCACCGCGAGGTCGCGCGGCGACGGGGTGCGGCGAGGTGGGGTCTCCAGAAACGTCCACAGGCGCTCACCCAGCAGGACGCGGGCGCGGGCGGGATCCGACTCACGGGTGACGCCGTGTTTCAGACGCATCCGCTCGTCGGCCAGCTCACCGATCCGGGGCAGGACCACCTCGGTGAAACGTTCGGTTCGGTTCGAGGACCAGTCCAGGGGCCGTTCCCACTGGTTGATCGCGCCACGCAGCGCGTCCCGGGCGCCCCAGTTGTAGCTGCCGTCCTCTTCACCCGTGCCGGCCCGGCGAGCCGGCGGCGGCGGAGGTGGCGGCGCGAGCAGGGCGGTGACCCGGCGGACCGCCAGCACGGCGAGCACCCCGGCGATCAGCACTGGCAGTGAGACCTGCAGGCCCACCGCGCGGAGGCCGACGAGCAGCACCGCGACCAACGCGGCGGCCCACACGAGAGCGCGCAGCACCGGACGCCACCGGGAAGGGCGGGCCTGCGGACCGGCCGGCGCCGCCTCCTCCTCGAACGCGAGCAGATCGTCGATGCTGGTGCTACTCACGAGATCACCGCCGCGGTGAGCTCTCCGCGCAACCGGCCAAGGGCGGCGCGGGCCTGGTCCCGGGTGCGCTCGCCGACCGGGTGGGTGGCGTACCGGGCCTCCCGGTAGACGTGCGCGAACTCGGCCAGCACGTCGGTGCTTGCGATCGCCGGCACTCCCGCCGCCGGGTCACCCTGCAGCAGCCGGCTGACCAGGTCGGTGGGGGTATCCCCGGCGAGCCTCGGCACACCGGCCCCGGCTGCGGTCTCCTCTAGGCGCACCCAGCAGGCGATCACCGCCACCCGGGGGTCGGTGTCGCGGTCGTCGAGCTCCACCAGGCCGGCGTCGAGAGCGGCGACCACCTCGCGGGCAGTGCCCTCGGCGGTACGACGGGCCCGCTGCGCCGGCAGCGCCCGGGTGGTGCGGCGCAGCGCGCCCCGGATCAGCATCCAGGAGAGGTATCCGAGCGCGGCGAGGATGGCCAGCCCAAGCAGGACGATCGCCACCGTGGAGACCCACTGCGGGATGTGCGCCTGGGTGGCTTCACCGGCGTCGCGCGGCTCGATCGGAATCGACCGCGACGGCTCGGCGGTCGGGTACTCGGGAACCCAGGGAACGTTGTCCGCGGCGGGCGGGATCCGACTGGCCCCGATCGATGAGTGCGCGGACGCCAGCGCGGCACCGGCGAGCAGGGCGGCGACCACGCCGACCGGCCACCACCGGCGGAGCAGGCCGCGCACCGGGCGCAGCACACCCGGCTCGGCGGACGGTAACGGCGTGGGCGGGCGTGTGCCGTCTGTCATCGCCACCACCCCACGCGTCGCCTCAGTCCACTCCGGCCAGCTGTTTGGCCTGGCCGAAGACGTCGTCCAACATCTCTGGTGTCAACCGCCCGGTGAAGGTGTTCTGCTGACTGACGTGGTAGCAGCCGAGCAAGTCCGGAGCGGCCGTGCCGGACCAGTGTGCCCCATGACCGAACGCCGGTCGCGGGCTGGGCGGGCGCTGCCCGTACACCTCGCGGAGCACCGGCCACCACGCGGCCCAGGCGAACGCGCCAAGCGCCACCACGACGCGCAGGGTGGGCCGGATCAGCGTGACCTCGCGGTGCAGCCAGGGCGCACAGGTGTCCCGTTCCGACGGGATCGGCTTGTTGTCCGGCGGCGCGCAGCGGACGGCCGAGAAGATGCGCAGGTCCCGCAGGGTGAGCCCGTCGTCGGCGGCGACACTTGTCGGCTGGTTGGCCAGCCCGGCCCGGTGCAGCGCGGCGAAGAGCACGTCACCCGACCGGTCACCGGTGAAGATCCGGCCGGTGCGATTGCCGCCGTGCGCGGCGGGTGCCAGCCCGAGGATGGCGATCCGCGCGTCAGCGGTGCCGAAGCCCGGCACCGGTCGACCCCAGTACTCCTGGTCGCGGAAGGCGGCCCGGCGGGTGCGGGCCACCTCCTCCCGCCACTGCACCAACCGTGGGCAGGCGAAACAGTCGCTCACGGCCGCGTCGAGGTCGGCCAGGTCGGCCGCCCGCGCTGCGCGGGCGACCACCTGATCGGGGGTACGCGTCTCAGCCAAGCTTGGCCCGGAAGAGTTCCAGGGTGCGGGCCCAGGCGCTGGCGGCGGCGCGCTGGTCGAACGCCTCCGGCCGGTCGTCGTTGAAGAACGCGTGCGAGGTGCCCGGGTAGTCGTAGAGGTGGCAGTCGCCGCCGGCCTCTTCGATGGCTCGACGAGCGGTCTGTACGCCCTCGTCGGCGGAGGTGCCGTCCTCTTCGGAGCAGTGGATGACCGCTGCCTTGCCGGCGTAGTCCGCCCAGTCGGGGCGCATCGATTCCCAGGGCAGCACGGGGTAGAAGCCAGCGGCGGCGACGATCCGCTCGGAGATGGTGGCCGACCATAGGGCCAGGCTGCCGCCGGCGCAGAAGCCCACAGCGCCGACCTTGCCGGTGACCTCGGGCCGCCCGGCGAGATAGTCGGCCGCTCCAGCGATGTCCTTCGCCGCCTCGTCCATCCGCATCGCCAGCAGGAGCCGCTGCGCCTCGTCCGGCTCGCTTGTCGTCTCACCGTGGTAGAAATCCGGGGCGAGGGCCACGAAACCGGCCTCGGCGAACCGGTCTGCCACCGACCGGATGTGCGGGACCAGGCCCCACCATTCCTGGATGACGATGACGGCGGGGCTGGCCGTGCCGCGGGCGGGTATCGCGAGATACCCCTCGCTCGTGCCCCCGTTGCTGCGGTAGCTCACCATTTCGCCCATGGGCCGTCCTCCTAGCGGTCAGTCATCGTTGGCTGGTCGCCCAGTGGTCCTACGTGCCGGTAGCCTGCCACGCCACGCGGCCCTCGGGAAGACGCCGGAACAGTGGCATTCACCTCCTGTTCGCCCTCTGGTGACTCCAGGTACGCCGATGGCGGCGGGGCCTGCTCCCGCCGCCATCGATGCCGATCTACCGCTTGGTTCAGGCCTTCTTGGTCAGGCAGAGCAGGTAGCCCGTCTTGCCCGGCTCGATGCTGGAGAAGATGTACCCCTCCTCGCCCTCCTTGAAGAACTGGGTGCAGGCGGTGTCGGCCTTGGCCTGAGCCGCGGTCTGGCCGTCCACCCGACCGACCACGTTGTACGCCGCCTCGGTAGAGGTGCAATCGACGATCTTGGCGCCGTCGACCTCCTCCTGCTCGTTGCCCTTGACCTCGGGCAGCTCGGCGATGCAGTCGCCGGTCTTGGCATCGGCGGTCTCGTCCTTGTTGAAGTAGTCGCCGATCGCCGAGGCGACGCCGAACTTCAGACCGGCGATGACGACTACGGCGAGGATCGCACCGACGATGCCGAGGGCCTTCTTGGCACCGGACTTCTCCGCCTTCGGCTCGGTCGCCTGCGGAGTCTCGGCCGCCTCCTGCTCGGCCGGGTCCGACTCGGTCTGCTGCGACTCGGGCTGCTGCGGCGCGGCCGCTTGCGGCGTCTCGACGGCCGGCTCAGGGGTTGCGGCGTCGGGCGCGGGGGGCGGTGCGACCTGCTCTGGCACGGGGGTTCCTTCCGAGGGGTTGATGAGCAGACGACACCGTAACGATCATTGATTTCCGGTGTCGTCCCGCTCGCCTCGTCCGTTCAGTTATTTCCCAGCATCGCCTGCATGATCCAATTCACACCGTGGTTCAGCTCGTCGGGGTGGGTGTCGGTGTGCCGCTCGGCGGCAGGCCGGTGGCCGTACCAGTCGGCAACGGCGTACCGGTCGGCGCGGATGTGCCGCTCGGGTCGGGCGTGCTGGTCGGGTCCGGCGTGCTCGTCGGGTCGGGCGTGCTCGTCGGTGACGTCGGCGGGAGGGGTGCGCCCGGCGCGCGGGGCACGAAGGGCGCCTGCTCCGGGCAGTACGGGTATGCCCGCAGGGTCTGCTTTACATAGGCGCCTGACAAGCAGTCCGGGTAGCCGAGCCGGATCGGGTTGCCGTTCTGGTCGAAGAGCCGGGCGTTCTCCACCAGGCGGCCCTCGCTGTCGTAGACGAAGACGTCCCGGACCCGGTCGTACTGGCTGTCGACCGAGGTCTGGTCGTAGCCGTAGTCGCCGTAGCGCATCCGGTCCTCGGCCTGCATCAGGGCGGCGAACGCGAAGACCACCAGCACCACGCTGGCGACCTGCACGGCCGAGCGCGGCCAGCGGGTCAGCTGGGCCGAACGGCGACCGATCCAGATGGAGCCGAGCACGAAGCCGATCAGCATGATCAGGCCGGCGAGCAGCTCACCGCCGAACCGGGGCAGCAAACCGAATTCGCCACCGGTGGTGATCACCGTGACCAGCATCGCCGCCAGATAACCGCGCAGCACCCACCAGGCCGGGCGCAACAGTCGGAGGAAGTCGCTGGCCGTCGCGTACCCCAGGGGTGGGCCCAGCCGGGTGTCGAGCGCGCGCAGCCGGCCGCGGGCCCGGGCCATCGCGCTCGCCACCCGCTGGTCGAGATTGCGCCCGCTGCCCGGCGCGGCGCCGGCCGCGGCGCGCAGCTCGGCCGCGTACGTCTCGGGCTCGCCCAGCCGCTCGACCAGGGTGCCCTCGGACTCGGCCGCGACCTCGGTGAGGTGGTCGGCGAGGTCCTCGGTCAGCTCGTCGCGTTGGGTGGGCGGCAGGTCGGCCAGAGCGGCCCGAACCCGCGCCACGTAGTCGGTGATCTCCTGCTCCGTGACGGTCATGCCGCCAGCCCCCGATCGTCGAGCAGAGCGTCCATGGTGGTGGCGAATGAGCGCCAGAGCTTGCCGGAGCGAGTCAACTGGTCGCGCCCTGCGGCGTTGAGTGAGTAGTACTTGCGGTGCGGCCCGGATTCGCTCGGCACCACGTAGGTGGTGAGCAGGCCGGCGGCGAAGAGGCGGCGCAGCGTCCCGTAGACCGAGGCGTCGCCGACCTCTTCCAGGCCGGCCTCGCGAAGGCGGCGCAGGATGTCGTAACCGTAACCGTCCTCCTCTCGGAGGACGGCCAGGACGGCCAGATCGAGCACGCCCTTCAGCAACTGTGTGGTGTCCACGCATTGCACACTACTGCGCAATGCGAAGTAGCGTCAACGATCAGGCCCCACACGCCGAGCGGCGGGGCGGGGCGGGGCGGTGATCGACTCGGTTTTCAGAAAGTCGGGGCATCCGAGGCACTCGGACACCGCAGTTTCAATGAAGGAGAGTTGATCAAGCGTGCTAGCCCGCGGTGGCTGGCTGGAGGCTCCAGGCGATGCCGTCGAGGATGTCGTGCTCCGAGGCGACCACCGACGGCATCCCGGCCCGCTCCATGATCACGCGAAGCACCAGCGCGCCCGCGCCGATCACGTCAGCCCGGCCCGGGTGCATCACCGGGCTCACCAACCGCTGCGTACGGGTCTGACCCAGCAGGTCAGCGGTCACCTGGGCGACCTCCTCGTACGACACCCGGGCGTGGTGGATGCGCTCCGGGTCGTACTCTCGCAGGCCCTGAGCGAGGGCGACCACTGTGGTGACCGACCCGGCGAGGCCGACCAGGGTGGCCGCCTCGCGGCCGGGGACCGCAGCGAGCGCCCGGTCCACCACGGCAGCGATGTCGGCCTCCGCGGCCGCGACCTGCTCGGGCGTCGGCGGGTCACTGGGCAGGTGCCGCTCGGTCATCCGGACGCAGCCGATGTCGACCGAGATCGCCGACCGCACCCCGGCGGCCCGGTCACCGACCACGAACTCGGTGGAACCGCCACCGATGTCGACGACCAGGAACGGCTCCTGCGCGTCGGCGGGCAGCCCGCGCACCGCGCCGGTGAACGACAGCCGGGCCTCCTCGTCGCCGCTGACCACCTCGGGCGCCACCCCGAGGGTGCGCTGCACCATGTCGGTGAATTCGGCGGCGTTGGCGGCGTCCCGGGAAGCCGAGGTGGCGCACATCCGCACCCGCTGCGCACCCAGCTTCTCGATGTCGGCGGCGTACGACGCCAACGCCACCCGGGTCCGCTCGATCGCCTCCGGGGCGAGCCGGCCGGTGCGGTCCACGCCCTGCCCCAGCCGGACGATCTCCATCCGCCGGGTCAGGTCGACAAGCGGCGCCTGCGGCCCGGCCGAGGCCTCGGGCAGGTCGGCGACCAGCAGTCGGATCGAGTTGGTCCCGCAGTCGATGGCCGCCACACGCGTCGTCACCCCGCAACCCTACGACAGCCCACCGGCGGCGCCTGCCTGGTGGGCCGAGCAGACGGCAGCCGGCCTGGCGGCCGGTCGCCCTACTGAGGCCGATGACTACCAGTCATCAAAATGACTCAGGGGCATCACGCTCAACAGGGCGACCGGCACCCAACAGCTCCGCGCCGAGCGCGGTCAGGTGATGCCGGACGGCCCCGCCCTCCCGCTCGCTGGCCACCAGACCAGCGGCCCGCAGGGCGGTGGCGTGCTCCGAGGCCGAGGAGAGACTGATCCCGGCGGCCCGGGACAACAGGGTGGTGGTCAACCCACCGTCGGCCGCCAGCCGGCGCAGCACAAGCGCCCGGGTGACGCCGAGCAGCCGGCCGAGGGCATCGTCGTCAGCGGTGGCCCCGCGTGCGGGCACTATCACCGGGTAGACGAGCAGGATCGGTTGACCCGGCTCGACGAGCACCCGGGGGCGTGGCCCGGCCAACGGGGACGGCAGCAGGATGAGGCCGTGGCCGGTGCCGGGAAGATCCCCGTCCCACCACGTCCGTACCTCCAGCACCGGCTCGCGCCAGCGGATCGCCGGGTGCAGACCCGCGAAGAGGCCGGCCAGGCCGTGCTGCGCCAGCCGCAGGCTGGCGGAGGTCACCTGCTGACGGTACGCCGACGTCAGCTCGGCCCAGTGCGGTTCGAGCACCACGTCGAACCAGGTCCGAACGGCTCCGCCGAACAGGTCCAGCACCTCCGGATCGGCCGCCGCGAACCGCCGCCGCAGCGGGCTGACGGTCGTCTCCGCGTACGCCGTGGTGACCTCGGCGCGGACCCGCCGCGCCGGGGTGGCCCGAATCGCCTCCAGGCCGGCCTCGACCGACTCCAGACCGTCGAAGGGAGTCACGAAATCCGGTAGGCGCCCCCGGTCGGGCAGCAGGTGTCGCAGGATCGCGGTGGCCGCCTGCGCGGCAGCCGTGCCCTCGGCCGCCGCCGCCCGCCCGGCCAGTGTCGGCGCCATCGCCGCGACCGTGGGATCGCGCAGCCACTGCCCGGCCAGCAGCGCGATCCCGACCGGATGCAGCCGATCGGCGAACCGCACCCGGCACAGGTCGGCCGACCCGAGCTGGAGGCGAAGCATGCCAACAGCCTGCCTGCCTTCGCCCAGGACCGAAAGGGTTGATCCGCAGCCGGACGATCTCCAGTGTGGACGCGGGGTCGACGGGGGGTGGCCGGCATGCGGCGAACGGTGGCAGTGTTGACGGGGCTCTGCCTCGTCGTCGCGGCGGTAGCTTGTGGTGAGCGGGGGCAGCCCTCGTCGACCCCGCCAGTCGCGCCGTCCGCGTCGGCTGAACGCCCGGCGGCCGGCGACCACCTGCTCACTCTCAAGCACAACGGGACCGACCGCACCTACCTGTTGTACGCGCCGCCCGGGTACGACCCGAACCGGCCGTCCGCCCTGGTCGTCGCACTGCACTTCTACCCCGGCGCCGGACCCTCAATGCGCGAGCTGGCGGGCTTGGACGCCAAGGCCGACACGGACAACGTGCTGGTCGCCTACCCCGACGGGGTGGGCGGCGGCTTCAACGCGCTGATCTGCTGCGGCAGTCAGGACGACGTCGGCTTCCTCAGTACCCTCACCGACCACCTGGTGCAGACCTGGAATGCGGACCCCAACCGGGTCTTCCTCACCGGCATCTCGAACGGCGGCGACATGAGCTTCCGGGCAGCGGTCGAGGGCACCGGCAAGTTCGCCGCGATCGGGGTCGTCAGTGGCGGTTACAGCGGGAAACTGACCACCGCCGAGAGCTACGTGCCGAAGAGCCCGGTCTCCGTGATCACCTTCATCGGCGGCCAGGACCGGTACGCCTCGACCTTCCAGACGGGGATGCGGACCTGGCAGCAGCGGCTCAGTTGCCGACCGAGCCCGAAGGCGTCCGGGGTGCCGGGTGTGACGCACACGGTGGCGGGCTGCGCGGACGGCAGCGAGGTAAGCGTCTACACCATCGCCGACATGGGCCACAGCTGGCCGGGGGCGAAATCCGGTCAGCTCGCCGCACCCGCCGCGGGTCTGTCCGCCACCGACCTGATGTGGGAGTTCTTCGCCGCGCACCCGCGCAAGGCCTGATCTACAGGCGCAGCAGCATCCGGGTGTTGCCCAACGTGTTCGGTTTGACCCGCTCCAGGTTCAGGAACTCCGCGACACCCTCGTCGTACGAGCGCAGCAACTGCTCGTACACCGGTTGTGGCACCGGAGCGCCGTCGATCTCCCGGAAGCCGAACGAGCCGAAGAACCGGGTCTCGAAGGTGAGCACGAAGATCCGCGCCACACCCAGCTCCCGGGCCGCATCGATCAGCTCGCCGACCAGCCGGTGACCGATCCGCTGGCCCCGGCAGGACGGGTCCACAGCCACCGTGCGGATCTCGGCCAGGTCTTCCCACATGACGTGCAGCGCCCCACAGCCCACCACGACGTCGTCCTCGGCCCGGACCGCGACCCGGAACTCCTGCACGTGCTCGAAGAGGGTGACGGTGGCCTTGCTCAGCAGGCGCCGGTCGTCGGTGTAGGTGTCGATCAGCCGCCGGATGCCCCGCACGTCTTCGGTGCGGGCCCGCCGGATGGGGATCTGACTCTCGGATGCCGACGGCTCTGCCTGCGCGCTCATTCGGCCGCCGGCACGTCCACGCACGGCCCAGCCGACCACCAGGGCTCGACCAGCTCCAACGTCTCGTCGCCGAACGGGTTCACCCCGGGGCCGGCGCCCAGCGCATGCCCCAGGTGCACGTGCAGGCACTTGACCCGGCCTGGCATCCCGCCGGCCGAGATGCCGGCGATCTCCGGCACCTCGCCGATCGCCTCCCGACGGGCGAGGTAGTCCTCGTGCGCGGCACGGTAGTGGGCCGCCAGCTCGGGATCCGTCGCCAGCCGGTCCGCCATCTCCTTCATCAGCCCCGCCGACTCCAACCGGCTGCACACGGCGGTGGCCCGGGGGCAGGTCAGGTAGTAGAGGGTCGGAAACGGGGTGCCGTCGGCGAGGCGGGGAGTCGTCTCCACCACGTCGGGAAGGCCACACGGGCAACGGTGGGCCACCGCCCGGGTGCCTCGGGGCGTGCGGCCGAGCTGCGCGGCCACCGCCGCCAGGTCGGCCTCGGTGGCCGGCTCCCGCTGCGGCAGGGGAACGGAATCCGCCGCCGGCTCCGACGGTGGTACGACAGTCACGGTGCCCATCTCTCCTGGTGTGCTGGTGGGTGACTCACTTGCCCGGCTGCTGGCTGTCCGCCGCCTGCACGCTCGACCAGAGCGTGTCGTACCAGGTCACCGGCCCGGCTGGGGCGGTCGAACCGGCCGACTTCCCAGCGTCGCGGGCGGCGCCCTCCGGGTCGTGCAGCACCACCATCATCTTCTCGCCCGGCGGGCCCATGAAGAACCGCTCCCGAGCCTGCGTCTTGATGTACTCGTCGTCTTGCCAGTTGGCGGCCTCGGCGGTGAGCTTGGCGATCTCCGCCTCCTGCACCGCCTGGGCGGCCTCCATCCGCTCGATGTCGGCCTGCTGGTCCAGGTAGACCCGGACCGGGTAGGTGTAGGCCAGCGCGAGCGCGATCAGGACCGCGAACAACACGGTGGCCCGACCGGTGAAGCGACGGGGATGGGGTGCGGAGAGCCGCTTCACGGCACCACCAGCAGCGGTACGCCGAGCGGCGGCCGGACGATTCGCGGAGCGCACGCCGTCGGCGCCCCGGGCAGCACCCGGTGCCCGACCAGCGGCGCGCGGTTCGGCGCGTACGCCGGCCTCCCGGACCGATCCCCGTGTGGCGCGGCCGCCGCCCGGCCGACCGGACTGACCCGGTCGGCGGGCGGGACGCTGACCACCCGGTGTGCGGCGCTGCTGCATCGTCACACCCCTCCCCCGAGGCTTCGTGCGTTACGAGGTCGTCGGGGAGCCCCGCAGCGGGGCCCCCCGACAGCGTCTCAGGCCGAACGGTAGCGCGGGAACGCGCCAGCGCCGGCGTAGCGCGCCGCGTCGCCCAGCTCCTCCTCGATCCGGAGCAGCTGGTTGTACTTCGCGACGCGGTCCGAGCGGGCCGGCGCACCGGTCTTGATCTGGCCGCAGCCGGTGGCCACCGCCAGGTCGGCGATCGTGGTGTCCTCGGTCTCGCCGGAGCGGTGGCTCATCATGCACTTGAAGCCGGCCCGGTGGGCCAGGTCCACCGCGTCCAGGGTCTCGGTCAGCGAGCCGATCTGGTTGACCTTGACGAGGACCGCGTTCGCCGCCTTCTCCGCGATGCCACGGGCGATGCGCTGCGGGTTGGTCACGAACAGGTCGTCACCGACGATCTGCACCCGGTCGCCGATCGAGGCGGTCAGCGTCTGCCAGCCGCTCCAGTCGTCCTCGGCCAGCGGGTCCTCGATCGACACGATCGGGTACTCGTCGGCCAGCTTCGTGTAGTAGGTGCTCATCTCCTCGGCGGACTTCGCGGCACCCTCGAACGTGTAGGTGCCGTTGTCGAAGAACTCCGTGGCCGCCACGTCGAGCGCGAACACGATGTCGGTGCCGAGCCGGTAACCGGCCTTCTCGACCGCCTCGGCGATCAGGTCCAGAGCCGCCGCGTTCGTCGGCAGGTTCGGCGCGAAGCCGCCCTCGTCGCCGAGCCCGGTGGACAGGCCCTTCTTCTTCAGCACCGACTTCAGCGCGTGGTAGACCTCAGCACCCGAACGCAGCGCGTCACGGAAGGTGGGCGCACCGATCGGCGCGACCATGAACTCCTGGATGTCGACGTTCGAGTCCGCGTGCGCGCCACCGTTGAGGATGTTCATCATCGGCACCGGCAGGAGGTGCGCGTTCGGGCCGCCCAGGTAGCGGAAGAGGCTCAGCTCGGCGCTGCCGGCAGCGGCCTTCGCCACCGCCAGGGAGACCCCGAGGATGGCGTTCGCGCCCAGCTCCGACTTACTGTCGGTGCCGTCGATGTCGATCATCTTCTGGTCGATCAGCCGCTGCTCGCTGGCCTCGTACCCGATGATCTGGTCGACGATCTTGTCTTCGACGTTGGAGACCGCCTTCTCCACGCCCTTGCCCAGGTAGCGGTCGGCGTCACCGTCGCGCAGCTCGACCGCCTCGAAGGCGCCGGTGGAGGCGCCGGAGGGCACGGCGGCGCGGGCTACCGTGCCGTCGTCCAGGCCGACCTCGACCTCGACCGTCGGGTTGCCCCGCGAGTCGAGAATCTCTCGGGCGACGATTCCCTCGATGGTTGCCACTAAGTCGCTCCTCGTTGTTGTGATCCGGTCCGTGGGTGGGCCGCGACGGTGCGGCTGAGGCAGGTGTTGAACGCAGCGTATCGGGCGGCGCGAACGGGCACGGCGTCGCCCGCGCACCCGAGTCGCCCCGCGCTGACGGACATTCCCGGATTTCCGGGCGTCAACCGGCAACGGGTTTGCGCTGCGCGGACCAGATCCACCAGGCTGGTCGCCATGCCCGCCGCCTCGACCACCCTCCGCATGCTCGCCGTGTCGGTCATCGCGTCGCTCACGGTCACCGGCTGTCAGACAGTCGAGGACGCCGGAGTCGCCATGGGTCGCTCGGAACTCGTCAACGACCTCGCCGCCCGGCTCGATCGAGCACTGGAGTTGACCTACTCGGCCGACTACCAGCTCCCCGGCGGCCAGAGCGCCGCGATCGTGCAGGCACAGGACCCGGTCCGCTCCGCGTACACGTACCCCGGCGGGCGACTCACCGTCACTCCGGAGGCGATCACCCGGTGCACGACGACCGGCGCCCGCCCGGAATGCACCCTGGTGGCCCCACCCACCCCGGGCAGCAAGCCCACCGTGACGCTCTTCAGCGAGGCCAACCGGCAGGGGCTCGTCACACCGCCGGTGGTGGTCGGGCTGCTCACCGCCGCCGCGCTCGACCCGCAGGCGGTCATCAAGCAGAGTGACACCACAGTCGCCGGGCACCACGCCGCCTGCGTCGAGGTGGAGGGCGCCTCCGGTGACTTCACCGCCTGCGTGACCACCGAGGGCGTGCTCGGCAGCTTCACCGGGCCGGTCGACGGCAAGCCGATGGAGCTGGCGCTGAGCAGCTACTCCACGACGGTCGACGAGAGCGCGTTCGAGCCGCCCGTCGGCGCCGGCGTCGTCGACCGCCGCCCCGGCGGCTCCTGACCCGGCCCACCGGCGCAACCGCTGTGCGCGTACTCCATCTCGCGCTGGCTGCTCGACGTGACGGTGACCGCCGCGCGGCCCGGCGTGCCCTCAGAGGCCGAGCAGAGTGCGCAGGTGGCGCGGGGGCGGGCAGTCGTGGGCGAGCATCGCGTCGTGCCAGTCGCGGACCGACACCCCGTCCGGGCGGGCGGCGGCGATCTCGGCCACCTCGCTGTACCCGACGAAGTAGGTGGAGAGCTGGGTGGAGGTGAGCTGCGCGCGCCGGCACTTGCCGGCCGCCTCGCCCTCCTCCTGGAAGCCGCGCCCGGTCATCAACGCCATCCCCTCGGCCTCGGGCAGCTCCTCGGCGTGCACCAACTGGTCGAGCAGCGCGTTGATGGTCATCCGTAGCTGCATCTTGAGCTGCTGCAACCGCACCGGCAGACCGCCGAAGCCCAGCCCCGTCATCAACTCCTCCGCGTAGACCGCCCAGCCCTCGATGAACGGGCCGGACTCGGCCAGCGCACGGACCCGCGTGCCACCGACGTAGCGGCGGGCGTGGGCGAGCTGGAGGAAATGCCCCGGCATCGCCTCGTGCACCGTCAAATTGCGGATCATGTGGTCGTTGTACTCGCGGTAAAAGGACTCCGTCCTCTGCGCCGACCAGTCCGACGGGGTCGGCGCGATGCAGTAGAAGGTCGGCAGGACGGCGGTCTCCAGCGGGCCGGGCGCGTCGCAGTACGCCACCGCGACGCCCCGGGCGAACTCCGGCATCTCCTGGATCACGCAGCGGTCGTCGACCAGGGTGACCAGGTCGTGTGCCCGGACGAAGTCGGTCGCCTCGTCCAGGGTCACCCCGGCCAGCTCGACGATCGTCGCGTCGTTCGGGTGCTCGGCGGCGAGCAGGTCCAGCGCCCGGCGTACGGTCGCGTCGTCGGCCGGGCCACCGACCAGCTCGACGGCCGCCTCGCGGATCTCCGTGGTAACCCGGTCCAGGTTGGCCCAGGCGCGACGCTGGATCTCGGCGGCGCCCAACTCGGTGTCGAGAGTGTGCCAGAGCCGGGCCTCCCAGCGGCGGCGACCCAGTCGCGGGTCACGGCCGGGCCCGGCATCGGCGGCCAGGCCGGCGCGCAGCCAGGCGACGAACTCTTCCAGCGCGGCGATCGCCGCCGTGGCCGCCGGCTCGACCCGGTCGAGGGCGCTCGGGGCCTGGGCGAGCAGCGCCGGCAGCTCGTCGCGGATCAGGGCGGCCGTGCCGGTGAACTGCCCGACCGCCGTCTCCGCGTGGATCCGCGGCATGTCCCGCAGCGTCGCGCGGGCGGTGGCGAGAGCATCCGGTACGGCGGCGAGCCGGCCAGCCAGTTGGGTCAGCCGCACCTCCGCAGGGGCGTACGGGCGGGCCAGCAGCGGGTGCAGCAGCGGGCCAGGGTTGTGCCGCAGCGGATCCCACTCGTGCGACCGGATCTCGGTCAGCTCGAACAGCTCCCGATCCACGAAGGAGGTGAGCAGCGCGTGGTCGACCTGCTCGTCGACGTCGAGCGAGTCGGGGTCGAGTTCGGACAGCGCGTTGGCCGCGTCGGAGAGCATCGCCCGATCGGCGGCCAACCCGTCGGCGGACAGGTCGGGCAGCCGGTCGTCGAACCGGTGGTCACCGGCCGAGGTAGCAACCCCGGGCCGCGCCTCCAGCAGAGCCTCGACAACCCGCTCAGCCAACACCCCAAACGCTTCCACCCGCCCACCCTACCGACCCGCCCACCCCCATCGGCCGGTTCCGTCCACTGCGTCGATCATGAAGTTATTGCCGTCCACCTCGGCGTGTCATGGCAATGACTTCATGATCACCGCGGAGGTGGGGGTTCGGCGGGTGGGGGTGGGGGTTCGGTTTCGCGGATGGTATTCGCTTGGGACAGGGTGGTGCGGCGGAGGGCTTGCTCGGGGTCTAGGCCGGCCTCGCGGGCTTCGGCCACCATTGCCAGCAGGCTGGCGCCTAGTTTCGCTTCGGGGTCTAGCTGGATTTCTGCTATTGGGAGTGGGACCTTGACGCCGGCTCGGGCGGCGCGGTCCAGGATCTGCGCGGCCAGGGCCAGCGCGGGCTGGCTCAGGGCCACGCCGTCCAGCACCGAGTGCCGTGCCTTCTCCGCGCGCTTGATCCGCTCCCAGTTCTCGGTGATCTCGTCCAGGGTGCCCACCTCGGCACCAGCGAAGACGTGCGGATTGCGCCGGATCATCTTGTCGACCAGGCCGCCAGCCACGTCGTCGATGGTCCACCGCTCATCCTCGGGCAACTCCTCGGCGAGCCGCGCATGCAGCACCACCTGCAACAACACGTCGCCCAACTCTTCGCGCAGCGCGTCGGTGTCGTCGGCGCTGATCGCGTCGTACGCCTCGTAGCTCTCCTCCAGCAGGTAACCGGCGAGGCTGCGGTGCGTCTGCGCCCGCTTCCACGGGTCGCCACCCGGGGAGGCCAGTCGATCCAGCACGGCCACCGCGTCGAGCAGCCGGGCACCCGGCGGATCCCACGAGCCGTACATCAACTCCATCTCGGCCAACCCCGGCTGCCGGGCCAGCCGCAGACCCAACTCCCGGGCCAGCGCCTCATCGCCGGCCGGGCCGGCCAGCCACACCACAGTCCCGTGCGCGGCCACCGCGTCCAGCAACGGCTGCGTCGCCGGGCCGTCCACCACAGTGACCTCGGCGCCGGCCTGGCGCACGGCCGTGACCAACTCGCTCTCCGCGCCGGTCAGCACCGGGTGCTGGCGTACGACGTCCCAGGCCGCGGAGGTCAACAGGCCGGCGGGCAGCCGGGGCGAGGTGACCAGGAGGACGATCCGTGCCGTCATGCTCAGTTGGCCGCGGCCTCGTCTGGCGCCGGGCCCTCGGCGCTCGGGGCGTCGCTCGACGGCAACGGCTCCAGGGTGGAGATGTCCGTGACCGGGCCTTCCTCGTTGATGTACGGCAGCGAGTAGAAGACCGGCGTCTGACCCTTGTTCACCATCGACGGCACCCCGACGTTCCGGAAGCGCGGGTTGATCGTGACGTCGACCCGGCCCGCTTCCTCCTCGAGCGCGGCGCTCAGCGCGGTGGCGCTGCGGACGAAACCGCCGTCACCGAACGCCTGACGGACGTCGGCCACCGACATTCCGACCGGGATCGCCTCCACCTTGACCAGGGCGTCGTAGACGGCCATCAGCGATGCGTCGCTCAGCTCGGCCGGCGGAAGCTGCTGGTTGAGCACCCCGGACAGGTCGGCCCACTCGGCCCAGAGCTTCGCGTACTCGGTGGTCGCCGGCACCTGCAGGCTCTGCTCAAGATGCTGCGGGGTGATCTCGTCGGGCACCTGGATGTTCTTCGCCGCCACGACCCGCTTGCCGAGATCCAGGCTGACCAGCAGGTCGACCACGTCCTGGCGGGTGACCTTGGGGCGCAACTGCTCCGACGACGGCGGACCGCCCGGCTGGACAGCCTGCTGCCGCGCGTCGCCGGACTTCGCCTGCACCTCGTCGTAGATTCCGTCGACCCGGTCCACCGAGTAGGTGGCGTCCCCGACGTACGCGGCGATGTTCGGTGCGGACTTGCCGCAGGCAGCGAGGGAGAGGACACCCAGGGCCGCGACGCTGGCGGCGGCGATCACACGGCGAGCACGCATGTCTGTCACTCTCTCATGCCCTCTCCCGTGCTGTGACGGCCCCCACCTCACCGGCCGACGCCTCAGCTGGCCGCGACGGCGAGCGGGGCGGGGGCACCGAGCACATCGGAGAGCAACTGCGCGCACCACTGGAGCAGCGCCTGGTCACGCAGCGGCTCACCGCCGATCCGACGGGTGGCCGGTCGGGGCACGCTTACCTGGTCGGTGGCCTGCTTGTAGACGGCATCCGGGTGGTAGCGCTTGAGCCGCAGCTGCTTCGAGTCCGGCAGCGGCAGCGGGCCGAACCGTACGTGCTTGCCCTGCATGGAGACGTCGGTCAGGCCGTACCGGCGGGCCAGCAAGCGGAACCGGGCCACCTCGACCAGGTTCTGCACCGGGGCCGGCGGCTCGCCGTACCGGTCGGTCATCTCGGCGATCACCTCGCGCAGCCGCTCCTCGTCGCGTGCCTCGGCGAGCTTGCGATACATCTCCAGGCGCAGCCGTTCCACGCTCACGTAGTCGTGCGGCAGGTGCGCGTCGATCGGCAGGTCGATCTTGACGTCGGTCTCTTCCTCCGGCCGCTCACCCTTGAACGCGGAGACCGCCTCGCCGACCATCCGCACGTACAGGTCGAAGCCGACGCCCTCGATGTGCCCGGACTGCTCGCCGCCGAGCAGGTTGCCAGCGCCCCGGATCTCCAGGTCCTTCATCGCCACGTACATGCCGGCGCCCAACTCGGTGTGCTGGGCGATGGTCGCCAACCGCTCGTGGGCGTGCTCGGTGAGCGGCTTCTCCGGCGGGTAGAGGAAGTAGGCGTACGCCCGCTCCCGGCCCCGGCCGACCCGGCCCCGGATCTGGTGCAGCTGAGCCAGGCCGAGCAGGTCGGCCCGCTCCACGATCAACGTGTTGGCGTTCGGGATGTCGATGCCCGACTCGACGATCGTGGTGCAGACCAGGACGTCGAACTCCTTCTCCCAGAAGCCGACCATGACCTTCTCCAGGGCTTCCTCGCCCATCTGACCGTGTGCCACCGCGACCCGCGCCTCGGGCACCAGCTCCTTCAGCCGCCGCGCTGCCCGGTCGATCGACTCGACCCGGTTGTGCAGGTAGAAGACCTGCCCGTCGCGGAGCAGCTCACGGTGGATGGACGCGGCCACCTGCCGGTCGTCCTGCGCGCCGACGAAGGTGAGCACCGGGTGCCGCTCCTCTGGCGGGGTGGCGATGGTGGACATCTCCCGGATGCCGGTGATCGCCATCTCCAGGGTGCGCGGGATCGGGGTGGCCGACATGCTGAGCACGTCGACCGAGGCGCGCAGCGTCTTCAGGTGCTCCTTGTGCTCGACGCCGAAGCGCTGCTCCTCGTCGACGATCACCAGACCCAACTGCTTGAAGCGGGTCGCGGTCTGCAAGAGCCGGTGCGTGCCGATGACGATGTCGACGGTGCCGTCGGCGACCATCTCCATCGTCCGCTCGGTCTCCTTCGCGGTCTGGAACCGCGACAGCTGGCGGATCTCGACCGGGAACTGGCTCATCCGCTCGGCGAAGGTGTTGTAGTGCTGCTGCACCAGCAGTGTGGTCGGCACCAGCACCGCCACCTGCTTGCCGTCCTGCACCGCCTTGAACGCCGCCCGGACCGCGATCTCGGTCTTGCCGTAGCCGACATCACCGCAGATCAGCCGGTCCATCGGAACGGTCTGCTCCATGTCCCGCTTGACCTCGTCGATCGCGGCGAGCTGGTCCGGCGTCTCCTGCCAGGGGAAGGCGTCCTCCAGCTCCCGCTGCCACGGCGTGTCCGGGCCGAACGAGTGACCCTTCGACGCCTTGCGGGCGGCGTAGAGCTGGATGAGCTGCGCGGCGATCTCCCGAACCGCCTTGCGGGCCCGGGCCTTGGACTTCTGCCAGTCCGAGCCGCCCATCTTGTGCAGGGTCGGCTGCTCGCCACCCACGTAGCGGGAGAGCTGGTCGAGCTGGTCGGTCGGGACGAAGAGTCGGTCGCCGGGCTGGCCCCGCTTGCTGGCCGCGTACTCGATGACGAGGTATTCCCGGCTGGCCCCGTTGACGGTGCGCTGCACCAGCTCGACGTAGCGGCCGATGCCGTGCTGCTCGTGCACCACGTGGTCGCCGGTCTTCAACTCAAGCGGGTCGATGGTGTTGCGCCGCCGACTCGGCATCTTGCGCATGTCCCGCGTCGAGGTGCCCCGACCACCTGTCACGTCATTGCCGGTGAGCAGGACGAAGCGGGACGCCTCGTCGACGAACCCGCTGCTCAGCGCGCCACAGGTGACCACCAGCTCACCGGGGACGGGTGCGGTCGGCACCTCCTCGGTCAACCGGGCACCCAGGCCGGCGTCGCGCAGCACCTCCACCGCCCGCTGGGCGGGGCCGTGCCCCTCGAAGACCAGCGCGATCGACCAACCCTCGCCGGCCCAACGCTTGAGGTCCTCGACCACCCGCGAGGTCTCGCCGTGATAGAGCGGCGCCGGCTGGGCGGAGAGGGTCACCGCGATGGCGTCGTCCGGGGTGACGGCGGTCTGCTCCGGCGCGTCCTCCCAGGGCTGCCGCGCCTCGGCGGTCTCCCCCTCGACCAGGCCGAACGGGGACAGCGTCCACCACGGCTGGCCGAGCTTGCCCGCCGCCGCGCGTACCTCCCCGAGGGTGCGGAAGGCGGCGGCGCCGACGTCCACCGGGGCCTGGCCGCCGACCGCGGCGGCGGCCCAGCTGGCCTGCAAGAACTCCTCCGAGGTACGCACCAGGTCGTGCGCCCGCGTGCGGATCCGCTCCGGGTCGCAGAGCAGGACGTGGGTGCCGGCCGGCATGGCGTCCAGCAGCAGCTCCAGCGAGTCGGGGCCGACCAGCACCGGAGCCAGCGACTCCATGCCCTCCACCGGGATGCCCTCGGCCAGCTTGTCGAGGATCTCGGCCAGCTCGGGGTGCTGCTCGGCGAGCGCCGCGGCCCGGTCGCGGACCGACGGGGTGAGCAGCAGCTCCCGACAGGGCGGTGCCCAGAGCAGCGGCACCTTTTCGATGGTCCGCTGGTCGGCGACGGCGAAGGTGCGGATCTCCTCCACCTCGTCGCCCCAGAACTCGACCCGGGACGGGTGCTCGTCGGTGGGCGGAAAGACGTCCAGGATGCCCCCGCGAACCGCGAACTCGCCGCGCTTGGTGACCAGGTCGACCCGCGCGTACGCCATGTCGATCAGGCGGCGGGCGACCTCCTCAAGGTCGGCCTCCTCCCCGGCGGCGAGCTGCACCGGCTCCAGATCACCGAGCCCCTTGAGCTGCGGCTGGAGCAACGAACGGACCGGGGCCACCACCACTCGCAGCGGCCCGGTGCCGCCGTGCGCGTCGGTCGCCTCCGGGTGCGCCAGCCGGCGCAGCACGGCCAGCCGCCGACCCACCGTGTCCGAGCGTGGGGAGAGCCGCTCGTGCGGCAGCGTCTCCCACGAGGGGAAGACCACGACCTGCCCGGCCGGCAGCAACCCGCCCAGGGCGGCGGCCAGGTCGTCGGCCTCCCGGGTGGTGGCGGTCACCGCCAGCACCGGGCGCCCGGCCCCGTCGGTGTCCGCGGCGACCGCCGCGACGGCGAACGGACGCAGCGCCGCCGGGGCGGTGATGTCGAGACCGTCGACCTGGGCGGCACCGGAGCGCGCCAGGTCACGCGCCCGGGCCAGCCCGGGGTCGGCCAGGGCGGCGGTGAACAGACCGGTGAGCACGTGATCACTTCCAGGGGAGTAGACGCACACGACGGCGGCCCCTCGTCCAGCCGGACGGGGGGTGCACGACAACCAGCCTATCCCCGTTGACCGACAGCCACCCCCTTCCGCCGAGGTCCTTCCTGCGGTTCTCAAAACGGACCATAAGCTAATAACATGGACAACGGAACGCAACGCTCGGCTCGCGACTGGGCGCCGCGCAGCATCGGACTGCTTCTCGGCACCTTCGCGCTGGCCACGGCGTTCATCGCGGCCTACGTCGGCGCGCTGCACCACCCCACCCCCCGCGACCTGCCGATCGGCGTCGCCTCCGGCGACCAACGCGCCCGGGCGACGCTCGACGCCGTGCGCGGCCAGACCAACATCCTCAAACCGATCGAGTACGACGACCCGAGCGCCGCCGAGCACGGCCTGCTCAGCCGCGCGGTGTACGCGGTGCTCAGCACCGGCCCCGACAACGGCCTGCTCCTCACCGTGGCGAGCGCGTCCGGCCCCTCCGCCACCAGCGCGATCAAGGAGGTCCTCGGCACCGCCGCCACCCGCACCGGCACCCCGCTACAGATCGTCGACGAGGTGCCGGTCACCTCGACCGACCCACGCGGGGTGGTGCCCTTCTACCTGAACGTCGGGTACGTGCTCGGCGGCTACCTCGCCTCGACCGTGCTCGGGATATCCGCCGGCACCACCCCGCGTACGGTGCGACGGGCCGGACTGCGCATCGCCGCCCTGGCGGTCTACAGCGTGTTGCTCGGCATCTCCGGCGCGGTCGTGGTCGGACCGGTCCTGGACATCTGGCACCACGACGTGCCGACGATCGCCGCCATCGGCGCGCTGGCCGTCTTCGCCGCCGCGCTGACCGCCAGCGCCATCCAGGGCTGGCTCGGCATCGCGGGCACCGCGCTTGTCATCCTGCTGCTGGTGGTGCTCGGCAACCCGGGTTCCGGCGGCATCTACGCGCCCGAGTTCCTGCCCTGGTTGCTGCGCGGCATGCACCGGTGGAACGTCCCCGGGCTCGCCAACGACCTGACCAAGGCCGCGGTGTACTTCGACTGGCGATCGGCCGGCTGGCCGGCTTTCGCCCTCGCGATCTGGGCGGTGCTCGGGGGGCTCGGGTTGGTCAGCGCGAGCCTGGTCCGCGGTCGCCGGGCTGCCGCCTCCGGCCCCGCGACGACACGCTCCGGCCCCGCGCCGGGCCGTCACGGTGGTTGAGATCACGCCCGAAAAGACCCTTCCGGAGGCAGCGGATCACCCGGGGGCCCTCCAGACATCCGGTGCGCGCGGATACCATCCAGTAAGTCGGACAGCGCTGTCCTTCGTATCCACGTAAGGGAGCGCATCGTGACCGACCAGCACGACCACGACGGCCCGGACGCCGCACTGCGCGCCGACATTCGCCGACTCGGCACCCTGCTCGGCCAGACCCTGGCCCGCCAGGAGGGTCGCCCGCTGCTCGACCTCGTCGAGGAGATCCGCGCCCAGGTCCGTACCGACGTCCCGGCGGCCGCCCAGCGCCTCGGCGGGCTCGACGTGACCACCGGCACCAAGCTCGCCCGCGCCTTCTCCACCTACTTCCACCTGGCCAACATCACCGAGCAGGTGCACCGCGCACGGGACTTGCGCCGCCGCCGCGCGGTGCAGGGCGGCTGGCTGGACCAGGCCGCCAAAATGATCGCCGAGCGCGGGGTGCCGGCCGAGGAGATCGCCAACGCGGCTCGCCGGCTGGCGGTGCGACCGGTCTTCACCGCGCACCCGACCGAGGCGGCCCGCCGCTCGATCCTGTCCAAGCTGCGGGCGATCGCCGACGAGTTGGACAACGAGACCGCCAACGCGATCCTCTACGGCGCCAGCGACGAGGGCCCCGCCAACCGCCGGCTGGCCGAGTTGCTGGACCTGATGTGGCAGACCGACGAGCTGCGACTGGACCGGCCAGACCCGACCGACGAGGCCCGCAACGCGATCTACTACCTGCGCGACCTCTACGCCGAGGCCGCCCCGCAGGTGCTCGACGACCTGGCCGACACGCTGCGCACGCTCGGCGTGGAGACCTCGCCGACGGCCCGGCCGCTGAGCTTCGGCACCTGGATCGGCGGTGACCGCGACGGCAACCCGTTCGTCACCCCGGCGGTCACCCGTGAGGTGCTGACCATCCAGCACGAGCACGGCATCGCGGCCACCGAGAAGGCGATGGACCACCTGATCAACGAGGTCTCGGTGTCCCGCCGGCTGCGCGGGGTCTCCCTGGACCTCTCCGCCAGCCTCGCCGCCGACCTGGACGCGCTGCCCGAGGTGGCACAGCGCTTCCGCCGGGTCAATGCCGAAGAGCCGTACCGGCTCAAGGCACGTTGCGTGAAGGCGAAGCTCGCCAACACCCGGCTGCGGTTGCGCCAGGGCACCGCGCACGTGCCCGGCCGGGACTACCGGGGTTCCGCCGAGCTGATCGCCGACCTGGACCTGCTGCGCGCCTCGCTCGCCCGCAACTCCGGGCAGCTCACCGCCGTCGGCCGGCTGGCCTCCACCATCCGTACGGTCTCCGCGTTCGGCCTGCACCTGGCCACCATGGACGTCCGGGAGCACGCCGAGGCGCACCACGCGGTGCTCGCCCAGCTCTACGAGGCCGTCGGTGAGGTCTCCGACTATCCGGCGCTCACCCGGCTGGAACGCACCAAGCTGCTGGCCGACGAGCTGACCGGCCGTCGACCGCTGTCCACCCTCGACACTCCGCTCACCGAGCCGACCCGCAAGACGTTCGACGTGTTCAGCACGATCCGGGAGGCCCAGGACCGGTTCGGCACCGAGGTGATCGAGTCGTACATCATCTCGATGACCATGGGCGTCGACGACGTGCTGGCCGCCGTGGTGCTGGCCCGCGAGGCCGGCCTGGTGGACGTGCACAGCGGGCGGGCCCGGATCGGGTTCGTGCCGCTGCTGGAGACCCCGGCCGAGCTGAACGCCGGCGGCGAACTCCTCGACGAGCTGCTGTCGCTGCCCGCGTACCGGGCGCTGGTGACCGCCCGAGGCGACGTACAGGAGGTCATGCTCGGCTACTCCGACTCGAACAAGGAGGCCGGGATCACCACCAGCCAGTGGTCGATCCACCGGGCGCAGCGCGCGCTGCGCGACGTGGCCGCCCGGCACGGGGTGCACCTGCGGCTGTTCCACGGCCGGGGCGGCACGGTCGGGCGCGGCGGCGGGCCGACGCACGAGGCGATCCTGGCCCAGCCGTACGGCACGATGGACGGCGCGATCAAGGTGACCGAGCAGGGCGAAGTGATCTCCGACAAGTACACCCTGCCCTCCCTGGCCCGGGAGAACCTCGAGCTCACCCTCGCCGCGGTGCTCCAGGCGACCCTGCTGCACACCGCACCCCGGCAGCCGGCCGAGATGTTGGAGCGCTGGGACGCGACGATGGACGTGGTCTCCGAGTCGGCGTTCCGGTCCTACCGGTCGCTCGTCGAGGACCCGGACCTGCCGGCGTACTTCTGGGCGTCCACCCCCACCGAGCTGCTCGGCGCGCTGAACATCGGCTCCCGGCCGGCGAAGCGCCCGAACACCGGTGCCGGGCTTTCCGGGCTGCGGGCCATTCCGTGGGTGTTCGGCTGGACGCAGACCCGACAGATCGTGCCGGGCTGGTTCGGCGTCGGCTCCGGGCTGGCCGCCGCCCGCGAGGCCGGGCTGGCGGACGTGCTGGCCGAGATGCACCGCAACTGGCACTTCTTCCGCACGTTCCTGTCGAACGTCGAGATGATGCTGACCAAGACCGACCTGAGCATCGCCCGTCGCTACGTCGAGACACTGGTGCCGAAGAAGCTGCACCCGATCTTCGAGCAGATCGAGCAGGAGTACGAGCTGACCAAGCGGGAGGTGCTGGCGGTGACCGCCTCACCGGCCCTGCTGGAGAACTCGCCGGTGCTCCAGCGCACCCTGGCCGTGCGCGACACCTACCTGGAGCCGCTGCACCACCTTCAGGTGGCGCTGCTGCGGCAGTACCGGGAGTCGGGTGCCGCCGGACGGGCCATCGCCACCGCCCCGGGTGGCCGACGCGCGCCGAGTGACGGCACCGCCCTGGAACGCGCGCTGCTCACCACCGTGAACGGCATCGCCGCCGGAATGCGCAACACCGGCTGATCGACCAGTACGGAGAACGGGCCCCGGTCGTAACGACCGGGGCCCGTTCCGTAGCTAAATCGACAGCGTTCAGAAATCCCCGCCACCAAAATCGCCGCCACCAAAATCGCCGCCACCGAATCCGCCGCCACCGAAATCGCCGCCACCGAAATCGCCACCGGCGTAGTCCCCGCCGCCGAAGTCCCCACCCTGGTCGCCGCCGCCGAAGTCGCCACCCTGGTCGCCGAAGTCGCCACCCTGGTCGACACCGTCACCGAAGCCCTCCTGGTAGCCGGCGTCGTAGCCGTACCCGGGGTCGGCGAACGCGGGCGAGAAGAGCGCGTCGGCGATCAGGATGCCGCCGAGCACACCGGCCCCGGCACCGAGCGCCGTCTTCCACCACGGCGTCGAATACCAGCCGGCGGGCACCGGGCGGCCCTGATAGCGCCCACCCGGGTAGTAGTAGGGCGTTTCCCGACCGGGCTGCGGCCCGGCCCGGAAGGTCTGCCCCTGCACATCGACCTCGCGCTCCTTGGTGAGCTGCCCCACACCCCGGGCGGCGGCCAGGGTCGGCAGCTCGGGGCCCGGATCGATGCCGAGCGCCGTCCGCGCCGCCCGGATGTACGCCAACCCCTCCAGCGCGGTCTCCCGAGCCAGCCCGAACTGGTGCGGGGTCGACGCCTGCTCCAGCTGGGAGCCCGCCGCGTTGTACCGCTCACCGGCGTCGGCCAGCGCCTGGCGGACCGCCGGCTCGTCGCCCTGCAGGTTCATCAACTGGCCGCCGAGGCGCTCGTACCACCGCTGCGCCTCCGCGCGGGCGTCGCCGAGCTCGGTGCGCCGACGGGCACCAGCCTGCGCGCGAATGAGCGCTGCGGCGCCCAGTGCGCCGACCAGTACGACGGCGAGGCAGAGCACAAGTTCCATGTCGTCGAACGTACCCCCGGTTGTCACGTCGTACCTGTCTGGCAAGCTCCGGTGATGGACGTCTCGACGCTGCTCCTGGTGATCGTGTGCCTCGGTGCCGGCGGGGCGGTGGGCTGGCTCGCGGCCCGGTCCCGGTCGGCGGCCGACATCGCCCGCCTGGATGCCACCCTGGCCGCCACCCGGGAGGGCGAGGGCCGGCTGGAGCAGTCCATGCGGGCCTTGAGCTACGAGGCCACCGCGCAGTCCCAGGAGGCGGTGGCCCGGGCGGTCGCGCCGCTGCACGACACCCTGCGCCGCTACGAGCAGCGGGTGGCCGAGCTGGAGCACGACCGCGTCGACGCGTACGCCGAGCTGCGTGAGCAGGTCCGCTCGATGAACGCGGTCTCCGGTGAGCTGCGCACCGAGACCAAGCAGCTGGTGGCGGCGCTGCGCGCGCCGCAGGTGCGGGGCCGCTGGGGCGAGCACCAGTTGCGCCGGATCGTCGAGGCCGCCGGGATGCTGGAGCACTGCGACTTCTCCGAGCAGGTCACCGCCGCCACCGACAGCCAGGTCGTCCGACCGGATCTGGTGGTTCGCCTGCACGGCGGCCGGTCGGTGGTGGTGGACGCCAAGGCGCCGTTCGACGCGTACCTGACCGCCATGGAGGCCCGCGACGAGCGCGGCCGGGACACCCACCTCGACGCGCACGCGCGGCACCTGCGCGGGCACGTCGACGCCCTGGCCGCCAAGTCCTACTGGTCGGCGTTCGACAACTCACCCGAGTTCGTGGTGCTCTTCGTCCCCGCCGACCCGTTCCTCGACGTCGCACTCCAGCGCGACCCGACACTGCTGGAGCACGCCTTCACCCGCAACGTGGTGCTCGCCACGCCGGCCACGCTTGTCGCCCTGCTCCGGACGGTCGCCTACTCCTGGCGGCAGGAGGCGCTGGCCCGCAACGCGCTCGCGGTGCACACCCTCGCCCGCGAGCTGTACGGCCGGCTCTCCACCCTCGGCGACCACGTGGGCAAGCTCGGCTCGTCGCTGGCCGGCGCGGTGACCGCCTACAACCGGGCGGTCGGCTCGTTGGAGGCCCGGGTGCTGGTCAGCGCCCGAAAGCTCGCCGAGCTGGGCGTCTCGGACGACGAGTTGGCGGTGCCCGCGCAGGTCGAGTTGACGCCGAGGCAGCCGCAGGCGCCCGAGCTGGCCGACGACCCGAGCAGCCATTCATCCTTGTGACAGTGGGTGCGACCACATGTCACGAAGTGGTCACAAGCAATTGTCCAGTAGTGACAGTGATCATCAGCACCGCGAAAGATCTTGCTCACCCGAGTGCCCTCACTGAGGGCCCTGTTCTCTGGAGGAAAAAGAGAACGTGAGCAGACTCCCAAACCGGAGCCGGCGTACGTCAACCGCGCTCTTCGCATCGGTCCTGGCGGCGAGCGCCGTGACCGCCGTGGGTGGTGCTACCGCCGCGGCCGCCGCTCCCACGACCACACCTGATGCTTCCACGGCCACCGCCGCTGAGACGCTTGGCGAGCACGACGCCAAACTACTCAGCGAGGCCCGCGCCAAGAAGGCCCCGAGGGTCAGCCTGATCGTCGCCACCGAGAAGGGCGAGGCAGGCGACGTCGCCGACGGCCTCGCCAAGCTCGGCGGCACGGTCAGCCAGCGGCAGGACCGGGTCGGCTTCGTGCTGGCCAGCGTCCCGACCGACCAGGTCCTCAAGGCGGCACGGCTGCCCGGTGTCTCGGCCGTCGACCTGGACGAGGTCTTCAAACTGCCGGACCCGACCCCGGAGCACACCATCACCGGCACCGTCGGCGCGCGGCAGGCCGCCGCCGTCGCGGCGCCGGGGGCGGCCACCCCGGCCGACAACCCCTACATGCCGACCAACGAGACCGGCGCGGTGGCGTTCACCGCGGCCCACCCGACGTGGGACGGCCGGGGCGTCACGATCGGAATCATGGACTCCGGTGTGGACCTGTCCAACCCGGCGTTGCAGAAGACCACGACCGGCGAGCGCAAGATCGTCGACTGGGTCACCGCGACCGATCCGCTGGCCGACGGCACGTGGCGGCGGATGCAGGCCGAGGTCACCGGTCCGGCGTTCAGCATCGCCGGCGGCACCTGGACGGCGCCGGCCGGCACGTACCGGTTCAACCTGTTCAGCGAGTCCGTCACGGCCACGGGCGAAGCCCGGGGTGACGTCAACCGCGACGGTGACACGACCGACACCTGGGGTGTCCTCTACGACCCGGCCACCAACAACATCCGGGTGGACACGAACCAGAACCTCAGCTTCGTCGACGACCCGATCATGCGGCCGTACAAGGAAAAGTACGACATCGGGTACTTCGGCACCGACAACCCGGCGACCGCGGTCGCCGAGCGGCAGCCGTTCGTCGTCGAGTTCCGGAAGAACGTGGACACCACGCCGATCGGGCTTCCGGGTCGCTTCGACTACGTCAACATCGGCATCGTCGAGAGCACCCACGGCACCCACGTCGCCGGCATCACCGCGGCCAACGACATGCTCGGCAACGGCGCCTTCGACGGTGCGGCGCCCGGCGCCAAGCTGGTCTCCGCCCGCGCCTGCTCCTGGGGCGGCACCTGCTCGGCGGTGGCCCTCATCACCGGCATGATCGACCTGGTGACCAACCGCGGGGTCGACATCATCAACATGTCGATCGGCGGCCTCCCGGGCCTGAACGACGGCAACGACGCGCGGGCCTACCTCTACAACGAGCTGATCGAGACGTACGGCGTGCAGATGGTCATCTCGGCCGGCAACTCCGGTCCGGGTCTGAACACCGTCGGTGACCCGTCCGTCGCCAACAACGTGATCAGCGTCGCCGCCAGCATCAGCAAGGACACCTGGCTCTCCAACTACGGCTCGGTGGTGCGGACGAAGAACGCCCTGTTCAACTTCTCCTCCCGTGGCCCGCGCGAGGACGGCGGCCTCAAGCCGAGCATCACCGCGCCCGGCTCGGCCATCTCCACGGCACCGACCTGGCTGCTCGGCGCCCCGGTCCCCGAGGCCGGATACGCGCTGCCCCCGGGCTACGCGATGCTGAACGGCACCTCGATGGCCTCTCCGCAGACCGCCGGTGCCGGCGCGCTGCTGCTCTCGGCCGCCAAGGCCACCGCTCGGGGCGTCAGCCCGGCCGCGCTGCGGCGGGCGCTGTACACCTCGGCCAAGCCGATCGCCAACGTCCCGACGTTCGCGCAGGGCTACGGCATGGTCAACGTGCCGGGCGCCTGGCAGCTGCTGCGTCAGGGCGTCGAGACCCGGTCGTACGTCTCCGACGCGCCGGTCTGCACCCCGTTGTCGGATCAGCTGACCATCTGGAACGGTATCGAGTTCGTGCCGAACCCGGGTCGGGGCGTCGGCATCTACAACCGGTGCGCCGCGTCCGAGGGCGGTCACAAGATCGGCCAGAGCAAGACCTACCAGGTCAAGCTCACCCGTACCAGCGGCCCGGCCGGCACCATCAAGCACGACATCACGCTGCAGGGCAACGAGGACGGCACCTTCACGGCGCCGAAGAAGGTCGCGTTGCCGCTCAACGAGACCGTCACCATCAGCGTCACCGCCAAGCCGACCAGCGAGGGCGTGCACAGCGCGATCATGCTGATCGACGACCCGGCCACGAACGTGATCGACTTCGAGGTGTCCACCGTGGTGGTGGCCTCCAACGACGTCAAGAAGCCGGACTTCTCGTACACCAACGAGGGCTCGGTCGACCGGAACGGATTCACGTCGTACTTCGTGACGGTGCCGGTGGGCGCCAAGGCCCTCCAGGTGAACCTCTCCGGGATCGCCACCGGTTCGCAGACCCGGTTCATCGCGATCGACCCGCTGGGTGTGCCGGCGGAGGCCACCACGACCACCCTCTGCTACACCAACTTCTCCGACGTCAACGTCTGCAAGCCGCAGGAGCGTGACTACCAGAACCCGCTTCCCGGGGTCTGGGAGATCGAGGTGGAGTCGCGGCGGACGTCCCCGACGCTGAACAACCCGTTCAAGCTCCAGGCGCGGGTGCAGGGCCTCACGGTCGAGCCGTCGCTGGTCGAGCTGCCCAGCCTCAAGGCCGGCGAGCCGACCAAGGTGACCTGGAAGGTCAAGAACGCCTTCGGCCCGGTCTCGGTCACCGGCCGCACCAGCGCACTGACCGGTGCGCGTAGCGAGCGTCCGACCATCACCGAGGGCGGCCCCAGCCAGGAGTGGACCGTCGCCATCCCGACGGGTACGTCGACGTTCACCGCCCGGATCGGTAACCCCGCCAACGCGGGCACCGACCTGGACCTCTACGTCTACCTGGGTAACACCCTGGTTGGCCAGGCCGCCGATGGCGACTCGGAGGAGGCGGTGACGTTGAACAACCCAGCCGCCGGCACCTACCACGTCGTGGTGGAGCCGTTCGCGATCGATGGTCCGGGGACCAGCACCGCCTACGACTACTACGACGCGTTCTCGTCCGCGGCGCTGGGCACGATCACCGCATCGGCGCTCTCGGTGCCGCTGACGCACGGCGAGTCGACCACCGTCACCGGCACGGTGATCCCGGTGGCCGTTCCGGCCGATGGGCGTCAGCTCTCCGGTGAGCTGCCGATCGTCAGCAGCGAGGGTGCGGTCGTGGGTCGCGGCAGCGTGACCATCGAGGACGTGCACTGATCTGCTCGTAAGACCAGCAGGAGCCCGCCCCCACGTCCGGGGGCGGGCTCCCGCGCGTCAGGGGCTCGTGGTCAGGACCGGCGGGCGGCCGTCACGACGAACGGGGTGCCCTGCTGGCAGGTGGTCATCATGCCGGGCTCCACCCGACCGGTGACCTCGACCCGCGCGCCGGGCGTCAGCACCTCGGGCGAGCCACCGAGGAGGAGGTAGCCGTCGAGCAGCACGCAGCCGGGCTCCACGCCGCTCTGCACGGTGCCGCTCAGGGTGGTGGCCCCGACGCCCGGGGGCGTGCTCGGGCCGCCCGGCTTCGGGGTCTTCGGGCCGAACGGCGTGGTGGGGGCGACGACAGATGGCGGAGCGGTCGGATCGGGCGTGGGCTGGCTGGTCACCGGCTGCGCTCCCGTCGGGGTCGGGGTGGGTGTGCCGCCTCCGACGCCCTGGCTGCCGCAGGCGCTCAGCGCCACGCAGACAGCCAGCGCGGGGACGGCGAGCCGAAGAGTCCTCATGCCGAATCTGACGTACGTCGGCCCGAGTTCGTTCCCGTGCTCAGCCGCGCGCCGCAGCGGCGGCCTTCATGTCCCGCTTCAGCTCCTGCGGAAGCGAGAACGTGAGCCGCTCGGTGGCGGTGGTGATCTCCTCGACGTCGGCGAAGCCCCGCGCGGCGAGGTGGACCAGCACCTCCTGGACCAGGTCGTCCGGGACGCTCGCGCCGGAGGTCAGGCCGACCGTGGTGGCCCCTTCCAGCCAGGAGTCGTCGATCTCGTGCGCGAAGTCGACCAGGTGACCGGCGCGGGCGCCGGCGTCCAGGGCGACCTCGACCAGCCGGACCGAGTTGGAGGAGTTCGTCGAGCCGACAACGATCACCACGTCACAGTCGGCGGCGATCTCCTTGACCACGTGCTGCCGGTTGGAGGTGGCGTAGCAGATGTCGTCACTGGGCGGGGACTGCAACAGCGGCAGCCGCTGCTTGAGCCGGGCCACCGTCTCCAGCGTCTCATCGACCGAGAGCGTGGTCTGGGAGAGCCACACCACCTTCTCCGGATCGCGGACGGTGATCTTGTCGGCACCGTCCGGGCCGTCCACCAGCTGAATGTGCGCGGGGGCCTCACCGGCGGTGCCGATGACCTCCTCGTGCCCCTCGTGACCGATGAGCAGGATGTCGTAGTCCTCGGCGGCGAAACGCCGGGCCTCGTGGTGCACCTTGGTGACCAGCGGGCAGGTCGCGTCGATCGCCTTCAGTGAGCGCGCCTTGGCCTGCTCGTAGACCTCCGGCGCCACGCCGTGCGCGGAGAAGATGACGGTGGCGCCCTCCGGCACCTCCTCGTTCTCCTCTACGAAGATCGCACCCTGGGACTCCAGGGTCTGCACCACGTGCTTGTTGTGCACGATCTGCTTGCGCACGTAGATCGGAGCGCCGTAGAGCTTCAGCGCCTCCTCCACGGTCTGCACCGCGCGGTCGACACCCGCGCAGTAGCCGCGGGGCTTGGCCAGGAGCACGCGCTTGCCGGTCCGGTGAGTCGCCTGAGCCTCAGTCACCCCCCCATCGTACGTGCCACCCCACGACCCGGCACCGCCCGAGACCGCCCCCACCCCACCCTCACCCCGCCGGTGATCATGAGGTTATTGCTGCGACACGCCGGCACAGAGGGCAATAACTTCATGATCAGCGGGTCAGGAGGGGTGGGCCGTAGGGTGGGCGGGTGACCGAGGGTGGGCGGGTGAGCGGCGGCGGGGCCAGCAGCGCTGAGGAGCCTTGGCCGGTGCGAGTGGTCAGCCAAAAGGTCGGGGCCTGGATCGCCAAGCTGGGCTGGGTGTGGGTGGACGGGCAGGTGGCGCAGATCAGCCGCCGCCCCGGGGCCAGCACGGTCTTCCTCACTCTGCGTGACCCGTCGGCCGACCTGAGCCTGACCGTCACCACTAACCGGGACGTTCTGGACGCCGGCGCACCGGAGCTGCGTGAGGGTGCCCGGGTGGTGCTGCACGCCAAGCCGGAGTTCTACGCCGCCCGGGGCACGTTGAGCCTGCGCGCCGACGAGATCCGCCAAGTGGGGCTCGGGGAGTTGCTAGCCCGGCTGGAGAAGCTCAAGAAGCTGCTCGCCGCCGAAGGGCTCTTCGACCGTGCCCGCAAGCGTCGACTGCCGTTCCTGCCCGGCCGGATCGGGCTCATCACCGGTCGCGCGTCGGCGGCGGAGCGGGACGTACTGACAAATGCTCGACGGCGCTGGCCAGCGGTGGAGTTCCGGACGGTCAACGTGGCCGTGCAGGGCCCGTCCGCAGTGCCGCAGATCGTCGACGCGCTCAAGGTGCTGGACGCTGACCCGAGCATCGACGTGATCATCATCGCCCGGGGTGGTGGCGGCATCGAGGACCTGCTGCCCTTCTCCGACGAGGCGCTCTGCCGCGCGGTGTTCGGCTGTCGTACGCCGGTGGTCAGCGCGATCGGCCACGAGACGGACGCGCCACTGATCGACTACGTCGCCGACGTCCGCGCCTCCACGCCGACCGACGCGGCCAAGCGGGTCGTCCCCGACCTCACCGAGGAGGTACGCCTCATCGGTCAGGCCCGGCACCGCCTCGAACGGGCGGTACGCAACCTGGTCGATCGGGAGACGCACCGGCTCGACGGGCTACGTTCCCGGCCGGTGCTGGCTCGGCCACAGGTGATGGTGGAGCATCGGGCGACCGAGCTGACCGCGTTGCGTCAGCGGGCTGGTCGTTGCCTGGAGCATCGGCTCACCGCCGCCGAGGGCGACCTGCGGCACACCCTCGCGCGGCTGCGCGCGCTCTCCCCCGCCGCGACCCTCGACCGGGGGTACGCGATCGTGCAGCGCGCGGACGGCCACGTCGTCCGTGCCGCGGCGGAGGTCGGCAAGGGCGACCCCTTGCGGGTACGACTGGCCGACGGCGAGCTGGCCGCAACGGTGGACGGCTGAGTGGCGACGCGGTGGACAAGCTGAGTGGCGACGCGGTGACCTGGGGAAGCGGTGTGCTGAGATGAACGCGATGACTGACGACACGAAGGCCGGGCCGGACGAGCGGCTCAGCTATGAGCAGGCCCGCGCCGAGCTGGCCTCGGTGGTGGAGCGGCTGGAAGCCGGCGGCACGTCGCTTGAGGAGTCGCTGGCGCTCTGGGAGCGCGGCGAGGCGCTGGCGGTGATCTGCCAACGCTGGCTGGATGGCGCGCGGGCCCGGATCGACGCCGCCCGGCAGGAGCCAACGTCCTGAGACTGGAAACGCCGGTGGGGCGGCCGGAGCCGCCCCACCCCGCGTACGTCAGTTGAACAGGCTGTACAGCTCGGCCGGCGCCTCGACGACCTGAGCCGCCGGCGGCTTCTGCGCGGCGGTGGCGGCACCGTAGTCGGAGTACGTCATCCGGATCTCCTGGGCGGCGGTCTGCCCGGCGGCCGGCAGTTGCAGCACCAGCTCGCTGAGCCGACCCTGCGGGTCCACCTTCGCGGTGAACGGAACGGTCTTCGCCTGGGTGCCCAGCGCGGCGATCGTGGCGGCGTTCAGCGAGCCCGCCTCGGCGGCCTTGGTGATGTCGAGGGTGCCGGCGTACGCGCCGGTGCCGGTGCTGCGGACCTCGGTGATGCCCTGGGTGAGCACCGCGCTGCCGGCCGGGTCGACCTTCTCGAAGTCGAAGCCGAGGTTGCGGTTGCCTTTGATCCGGGCCTGGTCCAGGTGCTGGTACTTGCCGAGGTTGAGCTGCTTGATGGCGGGCAGGCTGTCGGCGGTGGGGCCGGTCAGCTCCAGCTTGACCCAGCTGTCCGGCTTGAAGTGGATCACGTCGAGCTTCATCGCCAGGTCGGACGAGGGCCCACCGATCGCGATCTTCATCGCCGCGCTCTGGCTCGGCTGGTGCACCTGGCCTTCGGCCGTCGAGCCGGCTCCGGCCAGGGTGAACTTGAAGTTCCCGTTGCTGATCTCCTTGGTGGAGTCGAGCAGTGCCTGCTTGGCGTCGCCCGCCGCCGGGGCGCCGGACGGGCTCGCCGTGCCGGACGCGGTCACCGACGGGGACGGCGTCGATCCGGCGGTGCCGGTTCCGTTGGCGCAGGCGGCCAGTGCGGGCGTGATCAGAGCGGCGGCTACCAGGCCGGCGCCGAGTCGTCGAACAGTCATACGTGTCTCCCAAGGGGGTCATCCGACGACCTGGACGGCGCCGGAAACTCCGGCGACGCAGCAGCACCGTCGGCTGCGTCGCGCGATCCGGGCCGAGCAGCGCGCCCGGATCACCCCCTCTCTGTTCCCTGTCGACGGGCGGAACAATCACCCTTCGGCCTGGTTGCCCAGATTCGGCGTCGGCGGACCCCGGTCAGCGCAGCGAGCCGGCCAGTTCGCGCAGCTCGTTGTCCCGGGCATCACCGACGACGATCACCGTTCGGGTCGGCTCCAGCAGGACCAGCGCCTGCTGGTTCCCCCGAGCCGTGTAGAGCTGCCAGGTGCGCCCGGCCAGCTCGGTGGGGCCCTGCGGCTGGCTCTCGCTGGTCAGCTCCGCGGGGAGCAGCCGCTCGGCCGGGACGCTGCTCTGCAGGAGTTGGACGCCCCGCCCCTCAGGCGTGAGGTAGCCGAGTCGCAGGTTCGCACCGCCCTCGACGGTCTGGTAGCGGGCGCTGACCGTCGACCAGTCGGAGCCGAGCCCTTGCGGCTGGCTGACCGGAAAGACGTTCGCCGACCGGGCCTGCTCGATCGCGGGAGCCGGATCGACGGTCGCGGCCTGGTCGCCGCCGAGGAAGCCTCGGTAGAACGCCAGCAGCAGCGCGATCGGGACGAGCAGCACCAGCAGCGAGATCGCCATGTCCTTCGGCGACCGCTCGGACTTGGCGGACACCACCGGCGGCGGTGCCGTCGGGTCGGTCACGGCAGGCTCACCACCGGAGACGTCGGCCGGCGGCTGACCGTCGGGCGGCGTGCGGTCGGCGGGTACGCGGTCGGCTGGCTGTGCGGGTTCCACCCGTCCATCTTCGCAGCCGCCCGACCGGCGGTATCCGGGCCATCACCGCCCCGCGCCGACGCCGGGTCAGCCATCGTGTGAGGATCAGCGACAAGCCGGCAGTGGGGCCTCTCCACCGCCGGTCGTCCCCGCACCGTCGCGAGGAGGAGTAGCCGTCATGACGAACACCAGGACGCGGATCCCGCAGGATCTCGACCGAAACCTCGCCCTCGACCTGGTCCGGGTCACCGAGGCCGCGGCGATGGCCGCCGGCCGGTGGGTCGGTCGGGGCGACAAGGAGGGCGGCGACGGGGCCGCGGTCGACGCGATGCGCAAGCTGATCAACTCGATCCAGATGCGCGGTGTGGTGGTGATCGGCGAGGGCGAGAAGGACAACGCCCCGATGCTCTTCAACGGCGAACACGTCGGCGACGGCACCGGCCCGGAGGTGGACGTCGCTGTCGACCCGGTCGACGGCACCACCCTGATGAGCAAGGGCATGCCGAACGCCGTGGCGGTGCTCGCCGTCTCCGAGCGGGGTGCGATGTTCGACCCCAGCGCCGTGTTCTACATGGAGAAGCTCGCCGTCGGGCCGGCGTACGCCGACGTGATCGACATCAACGCCGGCGTGGCGGAGAACCTGCGCCGGATCGCGAAGGTCAAGGGCACCGACGTCTCCGAGGTGACGGTCTGCGTGCTGGACCGGAGCCGCCACGACGATCTGGTCGCGCAGATCCGCCGGACCGGGGCGGGCATCCGATTCATCTCCGACGGCGACATCGCGGGCACCATCGCGGCCGCCCGGGGCGAGTCGGACGTCGACGTGCTGATGGGCATCGGCGGCACCCCGGAGGGCATCATCTCCGCGTGCGCGCTGAAGTGCATGGGCGGTGCGATGCAGGCCAAACTCTGGCCCCGTGACGAGCAGGAGCGGGAGAAGGCGCTCGCCGCCGGGCACGACCTCGACCGGGTGCTGAGCACCGATGATCTTGTTACTGGCGACAACTGCTTCTTCGTGGCGACCGGGGTCACCTCCGGTGATCTGCTGCGCGGGGTGCGTTACCGGGCTGGCGGCGCGTACACCCAGTCGATCGTGATGCGCTCGAAGAGCGGCACCATCCGGGTGATCGACTCGTACCACCGGCTGGAGAAGCTGGCGCTCTACTCCGCGGTCGACTTCGATGGTCGTCCGCTGGCCGAGCAGGAGTGACCGCCGCCGACACGGCGACCCCGCAGCCCCTGTCGGCCGCCCGCCGGATCACCGGCGTCGCGCTGGCGTCGGTCTCCGGGGTCGCGGTGGCGGTGCAGTCGCGCATCAACGGCGAGTTGGGCGTACGCCTGGGCGACGGTTTCGCCGCCGCGGTGGTCTCGTTCGGCATCGGCCTGCTGGTGCTGCTGGTGCTGGTGCCCGCGACCCCCGGCGGGCGGCGCGGCCTGGTCGCGACGCGGCGTGCGGTGGCCACCGGCACGCTGCGGCCGTGGCAGTGCCTGGGCGGGATGTGCGGGGCGTTCCTGGTAGCCACCCAGGGGCTGACGATCGGCACGTTGGGCGTGGCGGTCTTCACCGTGGCGGTGGTCGCCGGCCAGACCGGCAGCAGCCTCGCCGTGGACCGGGCCGGGATCGGGCCCACCGGCCGGCAGCCGGTCACCCGACAGCGACTGGCCGGCGCGGTGCTCACCGTGCTGGCGGTCGGCCTGGCGGTCGGGGACCGACTCGAAGACCCGGGCACGCTGGCGCTGGCCCTGCTGCCGCTGCTCGCCGGGGTGGGCATCGCCTGGCAGCAGGCCGTCAACGGCAGGGTCCGGGCGGCGGCGGACAGCGCGTTGACCGCCACGTTGGTCAACTTCTTCGTCGGCACGGTCACCCTGCTCGTCGCGTTCGCGATCGACATCGCCATACGCGGCCTGCCCAGCGGTCACCTGCCGACCCAGCCGTGGCTCTACCTGGGCGGCCCGATCGGCATCGTGTTCATCGCGATCGCCGCCGCGGTCGTGCGCTTCACCGGTGTGCTGCTGCTCGGTTTGGCCACCATCGCCGGGCAGATCGTGGGCGCCGTCCTGCTGGACCTGGTCCTGCCCACGGCGGCCTCGCACCCCGGCGTGAACACCCTGCTCGGGGCGGCGCTGACCATGGTGGCCGTGCTTGTTGCCGCACTCGCGCCAACCGCCCGCCGCTGACCGCTCACCCGCCGAACAATCAGGGCGGCGGCAGCTTGATCGTCAGCCAGCGTCGGAGGAATGCCCGGGGAAGAGGTGGGCGCTCGGGTCGATGGCTACGGCGGCGTTGTTGACCGCCGTCGCCGCCTCACCGAAGCCGGTGGCGATCAGCCGGACCTTGCCCGGGTATTCGGTGATGTCACCCGCCGCGAAGACCCGGGGCAGGTTGGTGGCCATGGCGCTGTCCACCAGGATGTGCCGGCGGTCCAGCCGCAGCCCCCACTCGGCGAGGGGGCCCAGGTCGGCGGTGAAGCCGAGGGCGGCCACCACGATGTCCACCGGCAGCGTCTCGGTCGCGCCGCCACGTACGGTCACCTCGGCGGCGGTCACCGCGCCGTCGCCGATCAGCCGGCTGACCTCGGCGTTGACCACGACCCGCACCGGCAGGGAGAGCACCCGGGCGACCGTCGACGCGTGGGCCCGGAACTTCTCCCGGCGATGCACCAGGGTCACCGAACGGGCCAGCGGTTGCAGCGCCAGCGCCCAGTCAAAGGCCGAGTCGCCGCCACCGACGATCAGCACGTCCCGATCGACCAACTCGGTCGGCGCGGTCACGAAGTAGACGATCCCCGAGCCGGGGGCGCCGTCGGCGCACGGCAGCGGCCGAGGGCTGAAGCTGCCGAGCCCGCCGGTGACCACGATCGCCCCGCACCCGAGCTGCTCCCCACCGGCCAGGCCGAGCACCGGGCGGCCGTCGGCGTACGAGAGCTTCTCGGCACGGGTGTTGAGCAGGTACTGCGGATTGAACGGGGCGGCCTGGGCCACCAGGTTGGCCACCAGGTCGCGGCCCTTGACGGCAGGGAAGCCAGCGACGTCGAGGATCAGCTTCTCCGGGTACATGGCGGAGACCTGGCCGCCCGGCTCGGGCAACGCGTCGATCACCGCCACCGACAGCCCCCGGAACCCGGCGTAGTACGCGGCGAAGAGACCGGCCGGACCGGCCCCGATCACGGCGACATCGACCTCGCGCATGGCGTACCGTCGCTTTCCGCTTACGGATCAACGCTTGCTGATCTCGACCGTAAGCGGGCGGCGACGGTCGGGCAAGCATGTCCCAGGGCGCGCCGGAGGATCGCCTCAGGGCAGGCTGAGAGTGGAGCCCGAGTAGTCCGGGCCGTCCATGGCCGGTCGCCGACGACGGAACAGGATCGCCGCCACCACCCCTCCGAGCAGGCCGAACAGGTGGCCCTGCCAGGAGATCCGCTCGTCGGTGGGGAGGATGCCGACCAGTTGCCAGCCGTAGAGCAGACCGACGAGGAGGAAGACCGCGAAGTTCCACCAGCTGCGTTCGACGATGCCCCGGGTGAGCAGGATGCCCAGGTAGCCGAAGATGACGCCGCTGGCGCCGACCACCACCGAATTGGGTGAGCCGGTGAACCACACGCCGAGCCCGCTGACCAGGATGATGACCAAGGTCGACCAGAGGAACCGGCGGGCCCCGGCGGCGAGGACGAAGGTGCCCAGCAGGATCAGCGGGATGCTGTTGCTGTAGAGGTGGTCGAAGCCGTGGTGCAGGAACGGGGAGAAGAAGACCCCGTCCAGCCCTTCGATGCGTTGCGGGATGATGCCAGCGGTGGCGTCCAGGCCGAACGCGAGCCCTTGGTCGGCGGCCTCGATGAGGAAGAGGAACGGGACCACCGCGCACATGGCGACGAACGCCCGGCCGAGCGCGGCGTAGAACGCCTCGGTGCCGAACCGGTAGGGGTCGCCGCTTGACGGGTGCAGGGTCACTCCACAACTGCTATCAGCAAAAGCGGCCGACCGCCACTCACGTCCCGTCCGTGCACCGCCGGGTTACGCGCGAAGGCGGGGCGGGTGGAAGACCACCCGCCCCGCCTTCGACACCGTCAGTAGTGGTTGTTGTTCTGGAAGAAGCGCCACGCGCCGCAGGGCGTGTCGTACCTGCCCTTGACGTAGTTCAGCCCCCACTTGATCTGGGTCGCTGGGTTCGTCCGCCAGTCGTCCGCGACCGAGCTCATCTTGCTGCCCGGCAACGCCTGCGGGATGCCGTACGCGCCGGAGGAGGAGTTGTTGGCCTTGTGGTTCCAGCCGCTCTCCTTGGTCCAGAGTTTCTCCAGGCAGGGGAACTCGGCGATGCCGAAGCCCGCCTCGATCATCAGGGCGCAGCCGGTCTTGCGGTTGCCGCTGAACTCCGCGCAGGACGCCGGGATGGGCCCGTCGTACGGCTTGGCTGGCGCGTTGGCGGCGTCGCGCTCGCGCTTGCGCGATGCCGCGGCGGCCTCGGCCCGGCGGGCTCGCTCGGCGGCCTCCTTGGCGGCCTGCACCGCACGCAGCTTGGCCTGGTACTCGGCGGCTCGCTGCTTGGAGAACGGCACCTGGTGGGCGGCCTGCCGCTCGCGCTGGTACGCGAGGTCGGCTCGGTCGACCTCGCGGCTGACCTGATCGGTCCGGCCCTGTTGCTGGGTTTCCCGGTCTTCGCCCAGGTAGAAGCCACCGGCAACGCCCACGGAAAGCAGCGCTACAGCAGCCGTACGGGCGCCCAACCGGCTCCACAGCCGACTCACGAAGTGGTCCCTTCGTCGGGAGCAAGGACGCGGCGCGGCGCAGGCCACAGTGGGCCGTCAGCCGTGCCACGAGCGCCCCGACCGGTTGCCGGTCGCGCCGACGCACCGACCCTCGCCGATGCCGCCCGTCTCGCGACGTTCGATCACCAACGATTCCTGTGGTGCGTGGGCGCTCGTGGGACACGATTGCGCACAGTGAGGCCGATGGGAAACCAACCACACTGTTTGTGATCTGCGCCACATCAAAAATAGGGACAAAAGCCCCTATAGCACCACTAGATCGGGATGTCCTCCAGAAGGTCCGTGACCATCGCGGCGATCGGCGACCGCTCCGAACGGCTGAGGGTGACGTGCGCGAAGAGCGGATGGCCCTTGAGCGCTTCGATGACCGCCGTCACTCCGTCGTGCCGGCCGACCCGCAGATTGTCCCGCTGGGCCACGTCGTGCGTGAGCACCACCCGGGAGCCCTGCCCGATCCGGGACAGCACGGTCAGCAGCACCCCGCGCTCCAGCGACTGCGCCTCATCCACGATCACGTAGGCGTCGTGCAGGCTGCGCCCCCGGATGTGGGTCAGCGGCAGCACCTCCAGGATGCCCCGCGAGGTGACCTCCTCCAGCACGTTCTCGTGCACCACCGCGCCGAGCGTGTCGAAGACCGCCTGGGCCCACGGCGACATCTTCTCCGACTCCGACCCCGGCAGGTAGCCCAACTCCTGGCCACCGACGGCGTACAGCGGGCGGAACACGATCACCTTCTTGTGCCGGCGGCGCTCCATCACCGCCTCCAACCCGGCGCAGAGCGCCAGCGCCGACTTACCGGTGCCGGCCCGACCACCCAGCGAGACGATCCCGATCGCCTCGTCCAGCAGCAGGTCGAGAGCGATCCGCTGCTCGGCCGAGCGGCCGTGCAGCCCGAACGCCTCCCGGTCGCCCCGGACCAGGCGCACCGACTTGTCCGGCAGCACCCGACCGAGCGCGGAGCCACGCGCCGAGTGCAGCACCAGACCCGTGTGGCAGGGCAGCCCGGCAGCCTCGTCGAGGTCGAGCGTCTCGCCGGCGTACAGCTGGCCGATCTGCTCCTCGCTCAACTCCATCTCCGACATACCGGTCCAGGTCGGGTCACTGGCCTGGCCGTGGCGGTACTCGTCGGCGCGCAGACCCACCGAGGCAGCCTTGACCCGCAGCGGCATGTCCTTGCTGACCAGGGTCACCTCCCGCCCCTCACCAGCGAGGTTGAGCGCGACGGAGAGAATCCGGGCGTCGTTGCTCTCGGTACGGAAGCCGGGCGGCAGGACGCCGTCGTCGGTGTGGTTGAGCTCCACCCGCAGCGTGCCGCCGACGTCGTTGGCAGGCACCGGGCGGTCGAGCCGGCCATGCCGGACCCGCAGGTCGTCGAGCATCCGCAGCGACTGCCGGGCGAACCATCCCAGCTCCGGATGATGCCGCTTGCCTTCCAGCTCGGTGATGACCACCAGAGGCAGCACCACCTCATGCTCCGCGAACCGGTGGAACGCCGCCGGATCGGAGAGCAGCACCGATGTGTCCAGGACAAAGGCCTGGCCGGCTGGTCGTGGCTCCTTGGGGTCGGCCGGCTCGGCGGCCGCCGTACGGCGGCTCCTGGTGGCGCGGCGGGTCGTGGCAGTCGCGGCCGGGGTCTGGTCGGCACCGGCGATGGTACGGCGAGTCGTCACAGGCCTGCTCCGACGGATGGGCACCCGCCACCCGTGTTCCGCCTCCTCCGGTGCCCGGGGACACGGGGTCGGATGCGGAACCCCATGCGCGAGGTCGCAGATCCGGGCGGACCGGCTGGCTCGGGAGAACCCCGTGCCATGCCTAGACGCTAGCCCCGCCGGACCTTCCCGGCTAGGGGCCGAACGTGGATCTCCTAAGACGCGCTCGTGAACAGCGCCGCGCGGGGGCCGGCACCGGCCGCTGGCCAGCGCGGGCACGGCGGAACCGGCCGGGATGCATGCCCCCTGCGCGCATCCCGGCCGGTGGGGCCACCGTCACCGGTCTGACGTGGCCCCGACGGTGCGTGTCCGCCGCGGACGACGCACCGCGTTCGTGGCGCCGGTCGACGGGAGTGACCCGCCGACCGACCTCAACCGGTACGTCGAACGAGCGTGCCGGTCGGATGCCGCCCGGTGATCGGGGCGGCCGGCGCGCTGAACGACGAGCCGGTGTAGGTGGTGCCGGGGCGGGCGACGGCACCGGCGGTGCGGACCACGCCCGCCGGTGAGACCGACAGGGCCGAGGCGATCGCCGCCTGAGCGTCGCGGCGACGCCGGTTCCACGCGCCCCGGTCGCCGTCGAAGTAGCCCTGCCGGTAGCCGAAGCGGTAGCCGATGCGGTAGCTCAGCTGCCCGTGCAAGCGACCGGCCGCATAGCTCGTGGCACCGAGCACCAGGACGAGGAACACCGCGAGAAAGGGGCTCATCGGGCAGCTCCGGCCCAGCCGGGACGCCAGGTCATCGCTCCTCCGGCTCGATCGTGGTGGGGTCGGCGACGAGCAGCCGGTCCAGGTCGTCGGTGCTGACCTCCTCGACCAGCTCGACGCTGATCCGGCAGCCGTCCAGCACGACCTCGGCCACCGAAGACCGGCGAATCTCGCCGCCGGCGTCGTAGACCCGGACGCTCAGCTCGGGACAGCCGAGATGGGTACGCCAGGCGTTCCACTCGGCACGATCGCCGACGCTCAGCGACAGGTAGCGGCAGCCTCGGGCGAGGTAGAGGCGCCAGGGGGCGGTCAGCCCCGCGGCGACCCCCTCGGCGATCAGCCCGAAGGCCTGGGCGCGGGTGGCGAGCTCGGTCACCACGACCCCCTGGCACCGGGGGCGTGACGCATGTGAGCACCAATCGTCTCATGCACGTGACACACCGTAGATTGTCCCATGGGCGTGACAGTATCAGCTTTTCGTCCGCTTACGTTTGCCACTACGTTCATCTATTCTGCCCGCGTGACACCCCTCAACAATGGCACTGACTCGTTTACCGGAAATCCGAAGCATTCGTCACGTCTGCGTGACAGTGGCGAGCCGGGGCGCGCACCGACAGCTGGCTGGCCGTACCGTCACGGGGTGACCGAGACGGCCAATGCGCGGAAGATCGCCTTCGCCACCTTCGTCCGGCGGGCCCTGGACGAGGCACGGGCGACCCGAGCCTGGAGCGGCACCGAGGTGTCCCGACGCACCGGCGTCTCCCGGCAGACCATCAATCGCTGGGTCCGGGGCGACTGGGCCAGCGACCCGGAGGCCGAACGGGTGGTCGCCTTCTGCGAGGGCCTCGGGCTGAACCCGGCTGCCGCCTTCGCCGCGCTCGGGTGGGACCGCACCGCGGCCGGCCCGCGCACCGGCCAGGCGGCCCCTCCGATGGACCCTGACGTGGAGGCGCTGCTGCGCCGACTGGTCGATCCGCAGGTGTCGGACGCGGAGAAGTTCCACATCCGCGAAACCATTAGATACCTCGCATACCGCCCAACGTTGCCGGTCGATGTCCGAAAAAGGGGCAATCAGGCAGGCTAGTTCCTCAGATAGCGAAAGAACGCCTGGTCAGGTTCATTCGTTTGCCTCCGGGGCAGGAACGGGCACGCTAGCGTCCCTATTCGTACTGCTTGGGCTCGTCATCGGCGGGGGGACGGGACAAGGCCGAACCTAGCCCTGCGGGACAGAAGGAGGGGTCTGTCCATGACCCTGAAGTGGTTGGCAGTCGTGGTCGCGACGGTGTCGGTGACACTGTGGGCGACCGGCAACACAGTGACCCTCGCGGTCGACGGCGGGCAGCTTCCGCTGTTCGTCAACCTCTTTGCGCTCATCACCGCCGGCACCGCGGTCGTCCTGGCCGTCGTCGCCGAGCTGCACGAGCGCTTGAACAATCGAATCAGCGCGCTCACCGAGTTCCTGGTGGCACGGCTCAACGAGATCGAGAACCACACCGGCGATCGCAACACCGGGTTCGTGGAGGGCTACCTGTTGAGCCATGGCCAGGAGGCGGCGGTGGTGCCGTTCGGCCGGCGCGGACGAGGAGCCGCCGAACGCTGATCGCCTACCGCACACCGGGTCCGCTCGACCAGGAATGACCCTGGATCGCCGGGGTACGCTGACGCGCGTGCCGCCGTTGAATCTGGGCAATCAGCAGCCGAGAACCCCGTTGAACGCCGACCAGGCCTGGCGGATCACCGCCAGCCGGGCGGCCGGGACCGTGCTCTTCTTCGACTTCGACGGCACGCTCGCGCCGGTCGACGACGATCCGAGCGCGGTACGCCCGGCACCCAAGGCGCTGGCCGCGATCGAGGCGCTCGCCCCGGTCGTGCAGCGGGTCGCGATCGTCTCCGCCCGACCCGTCGAGTTCCTCCGGGATCAGCTCGGCGGGCTCGGCGGCGTGGACCTCTACGGCCTCTACGGGCTGGAGCACAGCCACTCTGGCGGGGAGACCGTCACCGAACCGGCCGCGCTGCCGTGGGTGCCGACCATGGTGGAGCTGGCCGACCTGGCGCGGGCGGAGCTGCCGCCCGGCACGCTCGTGGAGTACAAGCGGCTCTCCGTGGCGCTGCACTGGCGTACGGCCCCGCATCTCGGCGCGACCGTGCAGCAGTGGGGGCAGGCGCAGGCGGACCGTCTGGGGCTGCGCGTGCAGGCCGGGCGGATGGTGCTGGAGCTCAAGCCACCAGTCGACCGGGACAAGGGCATGGTGATCGGCGAGGCGATCAAGGGCGCCACCGGCGCCTGGTACTTCGGCGACGATGTCTCCGACATCAAGGCCTTCGCCGCGCTACGCGCTCGCGCCGCCACCGACCCGGACTTCCTCGGCGTCTGCGTGGCGGTGGCCAACCCGGAGACCGGCCACGAGGTGGCCAACGCCGCCGACCTGACGATCGAGTCACCGGCCGCCCTGGGCGACTTCCTCACCCGGGCACTGACCCACCTACCCTGACCGAGACCGAGCGGGGCGACGACAGCGTCGCCACCGCCCGGGTCAGGCGCCGTAGCGGCGTTGTCTGGTGGCGTACGACCGCAGTGCGCGCAGGAAGTCGATGTGCCGGAAATCCGGCCAGTTGAGCTCGCAGAAGTAGAACTCCGAGTGCGCGGACTGCCAGAGCATGAAACCGGACAGCCGCTGCTCACCGCTGGTGCGGATCACCAGGTCCGGGTCGGGCTGGCCTCGGGTGTAGAGGTGCTCGGCGATGTGCTCGACGTCCAGCACCTCGGCCAACTCCTCGATCGTGCCGCCGGAGGCGGCGTGCTCCAGCAGCAGCGAGCGGACCGCGTCGGTGATCTCCCGGCGACCGCCGTAGCCCACCGCGATGTTGACCTCCGCGCCGCCGGTGCGCTCGCGGGTGCGCTCTTCGGCCCCCTTGAGCGCCGCCGCGGTCTGCGCCGGCAGCAGGTCGAGCGCCCCGACGATGCGCAGCCGCCAGGGATTGCCCTCCTCGGCCAACTCGACCACCAGATCCTCAATGATCTTGAGGAGAGGGTCCAGCTCACTGGCCGGACGGCGCAGATTGTCGGTGGCCAGCAGGTAGAGGGTGACGTGCCCGACACCGGCCTGGTCACACCAGCCGAGGACATGTTTGATCTTCGCCGCACCGACTCGGTGCCCGTCGTTCGGGTCGACGAAGCCCATCTCCCTCGCCCATCGGCGGTTGCCGTCGCACATCACCCCGACATGCCGGGGCACCGGCTTACCGGCGAGCTTCGCCGTGAGCCGGCGCTCGTACACGGAGTAGATAAGGTCCCGCAGCGTCATCACCTAGCAGCGTAGCGACCCTTCGGCCAGTTCATTGCCTCGGAGCCCCATCCCCGCCGCCCAGACCGATGCCGATCATTGCGAGCGTGCGAGCGGTAAGGCGTCCGTCACCCAACCCCAGCTCGACCACGTCGTAGAACACCCGGTCGTCCCGCCGGGCCGCCCGGACCGCCGCGTCCACCACCCGGCGTCGTCGCGCCAGCCAGGCCGCGGCCGAACTGTGCCGCAGGTGGGTGCCGAGGCGGCGACGCAACCCGTGGGCGTAGCGCGCGGCCGCGCCCTCGGGCGACCGGGCCGCCGCCGACCCGGCGAGCGCGCCGGAGAGCAGCGCGTAGAAGATCCCCTCCCCGGTGAACGGATTGATCAGCGACAGCGCGTCCCCGGCCAGCAGGGTGCGCCCCCGCCCCGGCGACGGCCGGTGGGTGGAGAGCGGCAGGTGATGGGCACGCAGGGCGGTCACGCTCGCCAGGTCGGTGCCGGGCAACAGCGCGGCAAGCCGGTCCAGCAGGTACGCGCGGCTCAACGGCTCACCGCGCAGCACCTCCCCGTACCCGACGTTCGCCCGACCGTCCCCGATCGGAAACGACCAGGCGTACGCGGGCCAGCGCGCCTTCGAGGTGACGATGAGTTGCTCGGGCGGGCCGGGCAGCGCCGGGGCGTACCCCCGGATGGCCAGCGCGAGGTGCCGGTCGGGATTCTGCGGGTGACCGAGCGCCCGACGCACCACGGAGCCGGCGCCGTCCGCGCCGATCACCACTCGTCCGGACACCTGACCGTCGAGCACCACCCGGTCGGCGCGCGGCTCGACCTGACGCACGGTGTGCCGGCGCAACTGCGCGCCGGCGGCCACGGCGGCGGCCACCAGCCGGGCGTCGAAGACCTCCCGGGGCACGGTGTACGCGGGTCGGGGCAGCGCCCGAGCCACCGCGCCGCCACCCGGCGCGATCATGCGTAACGCCGGCAACGGCGCGTAACCCGCCACCGCCTCGGCCACCCCCAGCTCGGCCAGCACGTCCACCGAGTGTGCGGCGATGCCGTCGCCGCACGCCTTGTCCCGGGGGAAGTCGGCCCGGTCCAGCAGTAGCACGCTGGCACCCGCCCGGCGCGCCGTCAGCGCGGCTGCCGCCCCAGCCGGCCCCGCCCCCACCACCACCACGTCGAACTCGTCGCCCACCGCGCGCCTCCCTCCAGTCCGACGCGGCGCGGCCGCTCCCGCCGGGCGACCCGGTCGGCCTTGCGGCCGGCCGCCCCGACGATCTCCGCAGCCGCCCCGACGCCGACCGCTGTGACCGACGCCACCCGCCATCCTGCCCCCTGCCCGCCCGCGAAGACCGCTCCCGCACTGGGCCGGCCGATCTCACCCACCCTCCTTTGCTCTGCACCCGCGGATGCGACGGTTACCGTCCGCGACTGTCGCCTATTGGGGTGCAGAGCAAAGGCGGGCACAGAGCAAAGAAAGGGATGGGCATTGGCTGGGCCGTGGTCGACCGCCGGGTCGGCACCTAGCAGCGTCGGTGCGGGGTCCCGCCGTGGTCAGGGTTGGGGCTCAAGTTAGGCGGCGTCGGGGGTGCGGGTGGCGCGGCGTAGGCCATAGAGAGCCAGCCCGGCGGCCGCCAGCAAGGGGGCGCCGTCGCGGACCAGGCCGTCCACGCCCAGCAGCCACCAGCACAGCGGCAGGTCCACGGCGAGTACGGCCACCGTGACGACGACCAGCAGGCCACGAGCCCAGTCCTTGCCCCGCATCAGGAACGCCGTGCAGAACAGCACCGCGTAACTGGCCGTGATGCCCGCACCGAACCAGAACAGCACGGCCGGCACTGCGGCCAGTCGACCATCCAGGATGGATCCCCCGGCCACCAGGGCCGGCACCAGCATCAGCGGGCTGTAGGTGAAGGCCGCCACCCGGCTGGTCAACAACCAGGCGCTGGCCTCTGGTCGGCTCGGCGGGGTCTCCCGCCAGGAGATGCCGGCCCGGTCGATGACGAGACGCGGACGGTGCAGGACCAGGTGCCCGGCCAACGCCGACGAGCGGTAGAGCAGCCAGACCACCGCGGCACAGAGCGCCGTGAGGATCGCGAAGCCGAGCAGGCCGGGCAGCGGCGGCACGCCCTGCCGGGGCACGATGAGCCGGCCGACCGCGAAGATCGTGGTGACCGCCAGAATCAGCCCGAACGGGCGGGCCACCGTGCGACCCCGCCGCACGTGCCCGATCAGCAGCAGGAAGCCGAGCGAGCGCAGCATGGCCCAGCCGGTCCGGACGGCCAGCCCGAAGCCCTGCTCCGGGGCGTACCACCAATTGAGCAGCTCGACCACGATGGTGGCCGCCGCCGTCGTGGCCAGCAGGAAGGTGAGCACCCGGACGGCGGACGGCCGCCGGACCTGGGTCTCGGCGGCCGTCCTCATGGGATCCGATAGTGCCCGCAGGGGGCGGTCTTCACACCTAGCGCGTCTGCGCGGCGTCGAGGCGCGCGCGCAGCGCGTCCAGCTCGGCCCAGAGCACGCCGGGCAGCTTGTCACCGAACTTCTCGAACCACTCGGTGACGAGCGGCAGCTCGTTGCGCCACTCGTCCGGGTCGACCTTCAGGGCGATCCGGACGTCCTCCGGGGTCATGTCCAGACCCTCGACGTCCAGGGCGTCCGGCGCGGGCACCATGCCGACCGGGGTCTCGACCGCGTCGGCCGTGCCCTCGATCCGCTCGACGACCCACTTGAGCACCCGGGAGTTCTCCCCGAAGCCCGGCCACAGGAACGAGCCGTCGGGGTCCTTGCGGAACCAGTTGACGTAGTAGATCTTCGGCAGCTTCGCCTCGTCGCCGTCGGCGCCCTTGCCCATCTCGATCCAGTGCCGGAAGTAGTCCCCGGCGTGGTAGCCGATGAACGGCAGCATCGCCATCGGGTCCCGCCGGACCACGCCGACGGCGCCGGACGCGGCGGCGGTGGTCTCCGAGGAGAGCGTGGCACCCATGTAGACGCCGTGCACCCAGTCGCGGGCCTCGGTCACCAGCGGGATGGTGTCCTTGCGGCGTCCGCCGAAGAGGATCGCGTCGATCGGTACACCATTCGGGTCGAAGTACTCGTCGGCGAGGATCGGGCACTGGGTGATCGGGGTGCAGAACCGGCTGTTCGCGTGGGAGGAGAGGCCGTCGCTCTCCGGCGTCCAGTCGTTGCCTTTCCAGTCGATCAGGTGCGCCGGCGGCTCGCCCATGCCCTCCCACCAGACGTCGCCGTCGTCGGTGAGACCGACGTTGGTGAAGATGGAGTTGCCCCGGTCCAGGGTGCGCATGGCGTTGGCGTTGGTCTTCCAGTCGGTGCCGGGTGCGACGCCGAACAGGCCGTACTCGGGGTTGACCGCGTAGAGGCGACCGTCCGGGCCGAACCGCATCCACGCGATGTCGTCGCCGATGGTCTCGACCGTCCAGCCGGGAATCGTCGGCTCCACCATGGCGAGGTTGGTCTTGCCGCAGGCCGACGGGAACGCGCCGGCGATGTGGTAGACCCGACCCTCCGGCGAGGTGATCTTGAGGATCAACATGTGCTCGGCGAGCCAGCCCTCGTCCCGGCCCATCACGCTGGCGATCCGCAGCGAATAGCACTTCTTGCCGAGCAGCGAGTTACCGCCGTAACCGGAGCCGTACGACCAGATCTCCCGGGTCTCCGGGAAGTGCGAGATGTACTTGGTCTCGTTGCAGGGCCAGGCGACATCCTGCTGGCCGGCGGCGAGCGGGGCGCCGATCGAGTGCAGGGCGTGCACGAAGTCCGCGTCGTCGCCCATGGCCTCAAGGACCCGGGTGCCCATCCGCGTCATGATGCGCATCGAGGCGACCACGTACGGGCTGTCGGTGATCTCGACACCGAACATCGGGGATTCGGCCTCGACCGGGCCCATGACGAACGGGATGACGTACATGGTGCGACCGCGCATCGAGCCCCGGTACAGCTCCGTCATCGTCCGCTTCATCTCGGCCGGCGCCATCCAGTTGTTGGTGGGGCCGGCGTCCGCCTCGTCGACGGAACAGATGTAGGTGCGCTCCTCGACCCGGGCGACGTCCGTCGGGTCGGTGCGCGCGTAGAACGAGTTGGGCTTCCTCTCCGGGTTGAGCCGGACCAGGGTGCCGGCCTCGACCAGCTCATCGGTGAGCCGGCGCCACTCCTCGTCGGACCCGTCTACCCAGACGACACGGTCGGGGGTGGTCAGTTCCGCGATCTCACGGACCCAGGCGAGCAGTTTCGGATGGGACGTCGGGGCCTGATCGATACCCCGCACAACAGCCGGAGCAACCATGACACATCTCCTTGTGGTCGACGCTGACCGATCTATGGGATGCACGAGACTCAGCGGCGCGAAGCGTCGCCTTCGTGGAAACCTGGGATTGGCCTCAGCGTAAACCGGGCAGCCTTCCGAGTCAGTGGGACAGGTTGTGAAGAACTGCACAAGCTACGGCCTCGCTGCGGCATCACGAGCTGATACCCGCTTTCTCGCGCAGTTTCACGCAAATCTTGTTGTGCACCCCGGCGGACGCTTGTTGCGGTCGGGCCGTGGACCTGCCCCGCCGACCGATGCGGGGATTCCCGTTCCGGAGCGCCTCAGTCCTCCCAATTGACTACGGTGGGTGCAGTGGTGACGCACAGGGTGCTGGGCTCCTCCGGGAGACCACGCCCGCTCGCCGTTGCTACCCCTGTGACTGGTTTGCAGCCGGTAGGCTCGCCCCGTGGCCGCCACGATGACCGGGGAACCGGGTCCCCGGCAGACCCGACAGGGTCTCGTCGGCACACTGCTGGACCGATTCGGTCACCTCGTCCGCGAGTTGAGCAAGTTCGCCACCGTGGGCGGGATCGCCTTCCTCATCGACTTCGCGCTCTTCAACTACCTGACGAGCAGTCGCGGCGTCGAAGAGTTGACGGCGAAGACGATCTCCACCGTGATCGCTGCCTCCATCGCCTTCGTGGGCAACCGGTTCTGGACCTGGCGGCACCGCCAGCGCAGCAACCCGGCCCGCGAGTACGCGCTCTTCTTCTTCTTCAACGCGGTCGGGCTCGGCATCGCGGTGGCCTGCCTCGCGCTCAGCCGCTACGGGCTTGGCAGCATCTGGCCGGCTGTGTTCCAGACCCGCCTGGCGGACAACCTCGCCAGCTACATCGTGGGCACGGGCCTCGGCACGCTGTTCCGATTCTGGTCCTACCGGCGGTTCGTCTTCGTCGAAGCGGGAAACCCGACCCTTCCGCAGGTGAAGCCTGACCCTGACCCCGGGGCGCGACCCTGATCAGGGGGCGTGACCTGCCGCCCATCTCGTTCGGCCGGTGATGTCCGGCCGTACCCACTGCCCTAAGGTGTTTCGCATGCGTCTTGTCCGCCTGCTGCCTGAGCGCTGGCAGAAGTTCATCCACGAGGCGCTCAAGTTCGGCATCGTCGGCGGCATCAACACCGTCATCAATTACGCGGTGTTCAATGCCCTTGCACTGACCGTTTTCGTCAACGGTCAGTTGAAGGCGACCGTGATCGCGACCATCGTCGCCACGATCACGTCGTACCTGATGAACCGGCACTGGACGTACCGCGATCGCCCGAAGTCGGCACTCCGCCGGGAATACATCCTGTTTTTCCTGTTCAACGGCGCTGGCCTGATCATTGAGCTGGGTGCCGTGGCGGCGGCCAAATACGGTCTCGGCGTCCACGGCCTGCTGGCACTGAACCTGGCCAAGACCGTCGGCGTCATGCTGGCCACGCTGTTCCGGTTCTGGTCGTACCGAACCTTCGTCTTCCAACCCGTCGTACCGGTCGAGGACGACGAGGCCGCGAAGACCGAATCCACCTGGCACAGCATTCCCCGCGACGAGTGGGACAACGTGGCGGAGTTGGACCCGGTCGCCGAGTTGGCGGAATCCGTGTCCGAGCTGGAGGAGGCGGAGTCCGCACAACGCGTCGACTCCCCGCCCGGCACACCCACTCAGGGGCGGCCCCCGCGACTGAGCGTCAGCCCCGCCGCCGACCTGGACGCGGAACTCGCCGCGGAGCTGCACCTCAGCACCCGTCGCGCACCCCGCCGGTGACGGCACCCGAGGCCCGCTCCGGCACGGGGCGCCCGGCCGAGCTGTTCTTCGAGGATCTCGTTCCGGGGCTCACCGTTGACCTCGGCGTGGTCACCGTGGATGGCGACGAGATGGTCGCCTTCGCCCGCCGCTTCGACCCGCAGTGGTACCACGTCGACCCCGACCTGGCCGGGGCGAGCCGGCATGGCGGCTTGATCGCCAGCGGCTTCTACACCGTCAGCCTGTTCATGCGCGCGTACGTCGACCATCTGCTGTCCCGGGCTGCCGCGGACGCCTCCCCTGGCTTGGAGGAGCTGCGCTGGCTCGCCCCGGTTCGGGCCGGCGACCGACTCGCGGTCCGGGTCGACGTCATGGGCGCCCGACCGTCGACCGCCCGCCCCGGGCTCGGCACCGTCAGCCTCACCGGCACCATGCTGCGCCTCGGCCCGGACGACCGGCCCGAGCAGGAGGTGCTGCGGACCCGCTTCCGGGGCTGGTTCGCCGTACGACCGGCCGAAGCCGCTCCGGCCGACGCGGACCAACCCGAAGGCGGCCCGGCCGAGGCGTCCGACGGCGGCCCGGTGGAGATCAGCGGCCCACCCGGGGCCCAACAAAACGACTGACCCGCCCCGACACAGCGGCAGGGGCGGGTCACGATCGGTCCGGATCAGGCAGTGGTGTCGCGCAGCGGCTTGCCGTCCTGCATGTCGGCGAGCATGTCGCGCATCTCCCCATCGCCCAGCGAGTGCTTGTCGTGCTGTGCCTCGACCAGCTCGTACAGGGTGGTCTGCACCTTTCCGACGTCCGGCACGTCCTTGAGCACCGACTGGCCGCGCTCGCCGGCCGACTCGATGGTGAGCGTCCCACAGCCGAGCATGCGCTCGATGAAGTGCTGATTCATCGAGTGGTCGTTGACCCGGGAGAGCGGGAGATCCCGCCGGTCCCGGGAGAAGACACCCTGCTGGAGCAGCACTCGCTCGTTGGTGAACAGGTAATGCGTGGTGCGCCAGACCAGGAACGGCCACAGACCGAGCCAGAACACTGCGACCAGGGCGATCGCCCCGATCACGGCCAGCGCGATCGAACCGCCGCCACTCTCGGGCAGCAGGAGCACGCCGACCACCACCGCGGCGACGGCCAGCACCAGCACCGCGATCGGCTGGATCAACGCCTTCCAGTGCGGGTGTAGGTGCAGCACGACGTGCTCGTCCTCGGTGAGCACGTCTTCAGGAAACGCCACAGGAACCTCCAACGCCATTTTCTCGACGCGCAGACGGTAAACCCCCCAACCTCCACCACAACATCCGCCACGCGGCCCCACCCGACTCTTCTTGATCTTGCAACTCGCCGGCCGGGCCCCGTCCTTCGCCCGTTCCGTCCGACACGCCAACGGCAAGACCGCGAAAGAGCAGGTCAGCGCAGGTGCAGGACGTCGCCGGCGGCCAAGGTCCGATCGCCTGTCGGGGTAGCGACAATCAGTTGGCCGTCCGGGTCCACGCCGGTGGCCGTGCCGGTCAGGGACTCGCCGTTTGGCAGCAGGACGCGCACCTCACGCCCGACCGTCGCGCAGGCCGCCAGGTAGGCGTCGCGCAGGCCGCTGGCCACCGCGTCGCCGCCCGCGTCGCGCCACCTGTCGTACCAGTCGGCGACCGCCCGCAGCAGCGCCCGCAGCAGCGGATCCCGATCGGTGGCCACCGCGCCGGCCAGCTGAAGCGAAGTGGCCGGCAGCCCGGTCGGATTCACCGGCAGCTCGTCGGCGCGCAACGTCACGTTGAGCCCGATGCCCAGCACGATGGCCGGCGGTTGGTCCGGCGAGCGCCCGGGCACCGCCTCGGCCAGCACGCCCGCGCATTTCGCGTCGCCGATCAGCAGGTCGTTCGGCCACTTCAGGGTGGCCTCCAGCTCGGCCAGCCGGGCCACCGCCTCGACCAGCGCCACGCCGGCCAGCAACGGCAGCCACCCGTACCCCGTGGGTGTCGCCGGCAGCCAGCCGCGGTCCGGCACGGCGTCGCCGGGCCGCAGCAGCACGCTCGTCGCGATGCCGGCCCGCGGCGGCGACTGCCAGATCCGACCGCGCCGGCCACGCCCCGCGGTTTGCCGCTCGGCGACCACGACCAGGCCCTCGGGTTCACCGGCCCGCGCGGCCTCGGCCACGTCGGCGTTGGTGGAGCCAGTCTCGGCACGCAGCTCCAGCCGGGCCCACGGCCCGGTCGGCGCGATCAACGCGCGGCGCAGCCGGGCCGCCGACAGTGGCGGCCGGTCCAGATCGGTGTACGGGGAGCCCGACATTCCGCCAGCCTACGGCGGTGCTCCGGTCGACACTGAGGCGTACTGCACAGCGGCACCCACCTGAACCATCGTTATATTCCCTGGGTGACTACCGATGCCGGGACCAACATCCACAGCACTGCGGGCAAGCTGGCGGACCTGGAGCGCCGGGTCGACGAGGCGGTGCACGCCGGGTCGGCCCGCGCGGTCGAGAAGCAGCACGCGCGCGGCAAGAAGACCGCCCGCGAGCGGATCGAAATGCTGCTCGACGAGGGCTCCTTCGTCGAGCTCGACGAGCTGGCCCGGCACCGGTCCACGGCCTTCGGGCTGGAGCGCAACCGCCCGTACGGCGACGGCGTGGTCACCGGCTACGGCACTGTCGACGGCCGACAGGTGTGTGTCTTCGCGCAGGACTTCACGGTCTTCGGTGGCTCGCTCGGCGAGGTCTTCGGCGAGAAGATCGTCAAGGTGATGGACCTGGCCATGAAGATCGGCTGCCCGGTGGTCGGCATCAACGACTCCGGCGGCGCGCGCATCCAGGAGGGCGTCGTCTCGCTCGGCCTCTACGGCGAGATCTTCTTCCGCAACGTGCGGGCCTCCGGCGTCATCCCGCAGATCTCGCTGGTGATGGGGCCCTGCGCCGGCGGCGCGGTCTACTCCCCGGCGGTCACCGACTTCACCGTGATGGTCGACCAGACCTCGCACATGTTCATCACCGGCCCCGACGTGATCAAGACGGTGACCGGCGAGGACGTCGGCATGGAGGAGCTGGGCGGCGCGCGTACGCACAACTCCCGCAGCGGCAACGCGCACTACCTCGCCAGCGACGAGGAGGACGCGGTCGACTACGTCAAGGCGCTGCTGTCGTACCTGCCGTCGAACAACCTCGACGAGCCGGTTGTCTTCGAGGCCCCCGCCGACCTGGCGATCAGCGACGAGGACCGGGAACTGGACACCCTGATCCCGGACTCGGCCAACCAGCCGTACGACATCCACCGGGTCATCGAGCACGTCCTCGACGACGGGGAGTTCCTGGAGGTCCAGCCGCTTTACGCGCAGAACATCGTGGTCGGCTACGGCCGGGTCGAGGGACGCCCGGTCGGCGTGGTGGCCAACCAGCCGATGCACTTCGCCGGCACCCTGGACATCGCCGCCTCGGAGAAGGCCGCCCGGTTCGTCCGCACCTGCGACGCGTTCAACATCCCGGTGCTGACCTTCGTGGACGTTCCCGGTTTCCTGCCCGGCACCGGTCAGGAGTGGGACGGGATCATCCGCCGGGGCGCCAAGCTCATCTACGCGTACGCCGAGGCGACCGTCCCCAAGGTCACCGTGATCACCCGCAAGGCGTACGGCGGGGCGTACGACGTGATGGGCTCCAAGCACCTCGGCGCGGACCTGAACTTCGCGTGGCCGACCGCGCAGATCGCCGTGATGGGCGCCCAAGGCGCGGTGAACATCCTCTACCGCTCCGAGCTGGCCGGCGCCGAGGACCCGGCGGCGGTCCGGGCCGAGAAGATCGCCGAGTACGAGGACACCCTGGCCAACCCGTACGTGGCGGCCGAACGCGGGTACATCGACTCGGTGATCCCGCCGCACGAGACGCGCACCCAGATCGTCCGGGCGCTGCGCGTCCTGCGCACCAAGAGGGAAACCCTGCCGCCCAAGAAGCACGGCAACATCCCGCTCTGAGCGGTCAGCAGGCCGGGTTGGCGGCGGCGCACATCCGGCGGGCGGCGGCCTGCGCCAGGCTGCGCAGTTCCAGCTCGGTGCCGGCCTGCCCCAGACTGAGCACGGTGATCAGATCGCCCACCCGGACTACGGCCGTGCTGCTCGGCCGGGGCGCCGCACCGACGGGCTCGCCCGTCTTCTGGTCGACGGGCTGCGCACCGGTGTGCCGCAGCAGCGCAGCCCCGTCGCCGGCGAAGCCCCGCTGGACCACCGCCCAGCGGTGCAGCGCCGCCCCGGTGCCCGTGGCGGCCCCCACCTTGTAGTCTCCGACGCTGTTCCACTCGGCGCACGGGGCCACCAGGTCGTCCAGGGTGGCGAGAAGCTCGATGGCCGCGTCCGGAGTCAGCCGGAAGAGACCCTGCGTGACCAGACCATCCGACTCGGCGAGGATCGCCCCAGCGCGCTTCGGCACCAGGGTCTGCGAACGGGACAGGATCGAGTACTGCCAGCCGTCCGGGCGCCCCTGGCTCGTCCGACAAGCGCCGAGCAGGTGATCCAGCAGGACCGGCTCACCCAGCCCCGACTGGCTGAGCTGCACATCGACCTGCTGCGGCAGGTCGGCCGGCTGCAACAGGGCGTCGGTGGTGATCTCGTGTCGGGTGGGCCCGGCGGAGGCGGCCGGCTGAACCGGTGGCGGGGGCGTCCTCGGCGCGGCGACCGCCACGGCGGAGACCCCGGCAAGCGCCAGCACGACGGCAGCCACCACGACTCTGCGCTGGCTGCGGCGGCGTGCCCGGGAGCGAATCTCCTCCGGGTCGAGCCAGCGCACGTCCCGCAGCTCCCGCTGGATCCGTTCGACGAACGTCAGGTCGTCACGCATCGGTAGCCTCCTCCAGGTCAGAGACGGCGAGCAGGCCGGCAAGCGCAGTGCGCCCCCGGGAGAGACGGGCCTTGACGGTGCCCACCGGGGCTGCGGTCTCCCGCGCCACGTCGGCGACCGGCATTCCGACCAGGTAGTACAGGGCGATGGCGACGCGCTGCTCCTCGGGCAGCCGGCGCAGGGCGGCGACCACCGCGACAGTGTCGGTGCCCGGCCCGGGAACGGTCTCGGTGGCCCCGTGCCGCAGGTACGCGCGGGCCCGGCTACGCAGGCTGCGCCACCGGCTGACCGCGATCCGGCTGGCCACCACCCGCACCCACGCCTCCGGGTCGTCGTACCCGCTGATCGTCGACCAGCGCTGCCACGCCCGGACGTACGCCTCCTGCACGGCGTCCTGCGCCTCGCCACGATCGCCGGTCAGGGCGTAGACGAACCCGAGCAGCCGTTGCCGACTCCCCCGGTAGAACTCGTCGAACCCGTCAACGTCCGGCACCCGCTACCTCCCCGTGTCGGTCGCTGGGAACACGCACCGGGCGGGGTCGCCGGTTGCCCCGGTCAGGCGATCATCTTCTCCAACTCGGTGAGCGGGAACGTGCCGGCCGCGATCCGCTCCCGGACCGCCCGGCGGACGGCCTGTTGCACGGCGACATTGGCCGGCGTCGGTACGTCGTGTAGCCGGCCGAGCAGCGCGATCTCCCCGTTGAGGTGGTCGACCTCGGTCGAGCCGGTGCCCCGGGCCAGGCTCTGCCAGGTGGAGCCCCCGAAACGGGCCTCGCCGTCGACCGGGCGCTGCCCGACCAGGTCGCCGCGTTCGGCCTTCTCCTCCGTAAGCGAGGTGTGCGCGATGCCGGCGGCGGCAAGCGCGGCGACACCCTCGGCGCGTACCCGCTCGACCAGCGCGTCCGGGATGTCCCGGCCGAACAGCGCCTGCAGGCCGTTACCGAGGTTGCTGAGCAGCTTGCCGTACTTCCAGCGCAGCACGTCCGCGCGGACCGGGGCGACGAAGCCAGCGGCGTTCAGGTCGGCGGCGATCGCCCGGTCGGTGTCGTCGGCACCCCCGGGATACCGCCCGATGTGGAGCATCCCGGGATGCGGGTGCCCGTTGGCGACCACCACGCCCGGGTCCAGGTAGGTGGCCGGTAGCCAGACGCAGACCGGGTGCACGTCGGCGAAGAGCCGCAGCGCGGCCCGCTCGTTGGCCACCCCGTTCTGCGCCGTCACCAGCGGCAGACGTTCGCCCGCCGTGCCGCCACCGACCACCGGCGCGTCCACCCAGGCGGCCAACGCGGCGGCGGTGTCCTGCGACTTCACGGTGAGGATCAGCACGGTGTCCGCCGGCAGCGGCCGCTCACCGGGCCCGTCCACCGCGGCGAGCCGGGCGGTGATCTCGCCGTCGGGCTGCCGCAGGGTCAGACCCCGCGCGCGGATCGCGTCCAGATGAGCACCCCGGGCCACCAGGGTCACGTCCCGGCCAGCCTGAGCCAGCCGTACGCCGATGGTCCCGCCGACCGCACCCGCCCCAACGATCACGTATCGCATGGCCTCATTCTGCCCCGGTGGGGTCAGAGCGTCAGGCCCGCGTCGGTGAGGATGGGGCCCGCCAGCAGCAGGGCGCCCGTGATCAGGGCGACCAGGTTGACCAGGGCGAAGACCGTCACCCAGAAGAATGCCGGGAACGGGGTAAGCCCGGCGAGTTGGTCGGCGTCGGAGGCGGGCATCCGGCCCCGCGAGCGCAGCCGTTGCAGCTCGACCACCGGCCGCACCCCGCCGAGCAGCAGGAACCACACCCCGGTGTACGCGAACGCGGCCTGGACCTGCGGCGTCGCGTACCACGAGACGGCGAACACCAGCGCCCCGGTGACCAGCAACGACACCACGCCGAAGGCGTTGCGGATCATGACGAGCATGGCCAGCAGCAGCGCCACCGCCACCCAGAGCAGCAGGGTGATCCGGTTGCCACCGAGCAGCCAGGCGCCGGCCAGCCCGACCAGCGGCGGCGCGACATAGCCGGCGAGCAGGGTGAGGATCATTCCCGGCCCGGTGGGGCGACCGGCGGAGAGCGTCAGCCCGGACGTGTCCGAGTGCAGCCGGATGCCGTGCAGCTTGCGGCCGGTCAGCAGGGCGACCAGGGCGTGCCCACCCTCGTGCGCGATGGTGATGGCGTTACGGGCGATCCGCCACGGCAGCCGGGTGGAGACCACCACCAGCGCGACGGCAGCGGTGATCAGCACCAGCAGCGCGGGCGGGTCCGGCTGCGCGCCGAACAGCGTGTCCCACAGGTCGCTCAGCCCGTCCATCGACATCATGGGGCGCGAGCCTACCGGCGGCGTTCCGTGTCGCTCCCGAGGCACCGGCTCGTGGTGCCCGAGACGGATCGGGTGGGCCATGAAGGCAGAGGTGATTGCAGATGAGGTCGTTGCCGTTGGAACACCACGTGGGGCCCTGGACCGAGGCCGACTACTTCGCCCTGGGTGAGACCCCGGACCGGATCGAACTGCTCGACGGGAGCCTGCTTCTGAGCCCGGTCCCGAGCAAGCGCCACCAATTGGTCTCGCGTCGGCTGGCCGACCATGTCGAGCGCTCGGCAGGCGACCTCGCGGTCTTCGGAGCGGTCAACGTTCGGCTCGGGGTGGATCGGATCGTCATCCCCGACGTGGTTGTCGCGGACACCGACGACGAGGGCACCGCGGTGGAGGCCGCCGAGGTGGTGCTCGTCGGCGAGGTCGTCTCGCCCGGCAACGCAGCCGCCGATCGCCTGCTCAAGATACAGCTCTACGCCATTGCCCGAATCCCGTGGTATCTCCTGGTCGAGCAGGACGGGGACGCTCACTCGTTGCGACTGTTCCGGCTGGACGGCGAGCACTACGTCGAGGACCAGGTGGCCAAGCCCGGCGAGACGCTGACCGTCGTCGAGCCCTTCCGCTGGCAGCTCGACCCGGCCGCCCTGCGCTGATCCGTCCAGCCCCGACCAGCAGGCTTTCACGCCCTGTCGATGAAGCTTTTCTCAGTCACCCTTGTGATCTAGGGCACTTACCTCCAAAGATGAATGTCGATAGAGCGACGTCCTTGGAGGCACTCATGGCCCGTACCCCGTCATCGCTGCGCCGCGCGCTCGCGGCCGGCCTCACCGTCCTCGCCACCGCGGCGGCGGCCCTGGTCGCGACCGCCGGACCGGCGGCTGCGGCCACCACACCCGGCGTCGACGTCTCCCGCTACCAGGGCACCATCAACTGGACCAGCGTCCGCAACGCCGGCGTCCAGTTCGCCTTCATCAAGGCGACCGAGGGCACCAGCTACAAGGACCCGAACTTCAACGCGAACTACGTCAACGCGTACAACGCCGGAGTGATCCGCGGGGCGTACCACTTCGCGCGGCCGAACATCTCCGCCGGCTCCACCCAGGCCAACTACCTGGCCTCCAACGGTGGCGCCTGGTCGGCGGACAGCCGCACCCTGCCGGCGGCGCTGGACATCGAGGCCAACCCCTACAGCGGCGGATACTGCTACGGGCTCAGCACGACAGGCATGCGCAACTGGGTGCAGGACTTCCTGAACACCTACCGCTCCCGCACCGGCCGGTACGCGGTCATCTACACCACCACGAGCTGGTGGAACCAGTGCACCGGCAGCTGGACCGGCCCGTGGGCGAACCACCCGCTCTGGCTGGCCCGCTGGTCGAGCACGCCGGGCGCCCTGCCGGCCGGGGCGTCGGTGTGGAGCTTCTGGCAGTACACCAGCACCGGCGCTGTCTCCGGGATCAGCGGCAACGTGGACCGCAACTACTGGAACGGCGACCGCAGTCGCCTGATCGCGCTGGCCAACAACACCTGACCAGGCCGTTGGCGGCAGCGGGATCGACGGTCACCATCACGGTCGACAATCGGTCCGGCTGCCGCCACACCACCGGGTACGGGTCAAGCCCGCCGCCGGCCCAGGCCCGGCACCACAGCGCCCTCACGAGCCAGAGCGCCCCTACGTGGCAGCCGCCAGGCAGCCACGCCAAGACCGGCAACGATCACGACGCCGAGCAGTGCGACGAGTACCGAAACTCCCGCGCTGACCAGCAGCAGGATCGCGTCGCCGAGCGCGACGAGCATCCACAGTGCCAGCCGGGGTCGAGTGTCCCTCCGTCGGTAACCCATGTCGTGCCTCCTTCCGTCGTCGGAGGTCAATTACCCAGGACGACGGAAGGTCATGCGAGGAAGTTTCAGTCCGTGCGGTCGGGCACGAAACCGGCGGCGATCCGGTCGAAGTTCGCCTTGTTGGCCTGCCAGTCCTTCTCGGCGATCTCCCACCGCAGGGCGTACCCACGGTTCTTGGCCGTCACGAACCCACGGTTACGAACGTGGATCCGCTGCCCGTCCCGGGTTTCCAGCCACTCCCAGTCCCCGCAGGTCTTCCAGAAGTCACATGGCTTGATGCTGAGGTACTGATAGTTCTTGACGAAGTCCTTACGGTTCGGCTCCTGCTGCTGCCAGTCCTTGACCGCGTCCTTCGCCGGCGTGGGGGTCCACTGCACCAGCAACTCACCCGGCCCGTTGGACTGGTCGAAGACGACAGTGCTGCCGTCGGGTTGGCTGCGCACCCAACCATCGGGGATCGGCAGGGCGAAGCCGGCCGGGTCCTTGTGCAGCTTCCAGCCCGCCGGCAGCGCGTTCGGGTCGACCGAGGGCGTGGCCGACGGGGTCGGACTCGGGGCGCCCGTGGTGGGCGGGGGCACCGCCGCAGCGGAGGTCGGCGCCGGTGCCGAGGTCGTGGCAGCACCGGTCGGGTCGGCCTGCGAGGTCTTGTCGTCGCCCTTGGTGAGCATCGGCACGACCACCACGAGGCCGATCAGCAGCAGGGCGACTACGGCCCCGATCAGCAGGTTGCGTCGGGTGTTGTTCGGCTTCGTGCCATCCGAGGGCGGCACCGGCGCGCGACCGGACGGACCCACCGGCGGCATAAGCGACGTCGGCGTGGTCGGCTTGCGCTGCTCCGGAGCCACCGGCGGGCCGTCGACGACCGTCGGCTCGTCGTCGCCGTTCGTCGTACCGTCGCCGTTCGTCGTACCGTCGCCGTTCGTCGTACCGGCGCTGCTCGTCGTACCGGCGCTGCTCGTGTCGGGGGCGGTCGTGACCTTCGCGGTCGGCTCTGCCTCGGGCGGCGAGGGACGGTCGATGGTGGCGGTCGGCTCGGCCGGCGCCGCTGCGGTCGGCTCGGCAGCCGAACCGGAGGAGACGATGGCCGTCGGCGTGGCATCGGCGGCAGAAGTCGTGGCGGCAGCGGAAGCCGCGGCGGCGGCCGGTGGCGGCGACACCGGCCGGTCGACACTCTCGGCCGGTCGCGGGGCTGGCACCACCGGCACGCGCGGCTCGCGCGGACCGTTCGGCCCAGGCCGACGTACGCCATCAAGCAGTGAGATCCCACGCGACCGCTTGCCCGCGGCGCGGCGCAGCAAGCGCTCCGCCACCTCGGCGGTGATCCGCTCGCTCGGGTCCTTGCGCAGCAGCCCGTTGAGCACGGCCTTGAGCGGGCCGGCGTTCTTCGGCGGCGGAATCGGCTCGGTGGCCAACGCGGCCAGAGTGCCGATCGCCGACGGCCGGGCGTACGGCGACTTGCCCTCGACCGCCGCGTAGAGCGTCGCACCCAGCGACCACAGGTCGGCCTCCGGACCGGCGGTGCCGTCCCGGGCACGCTCCGGGGAGATGTACGCGGGTGAGCCGAGCACCATGCCGGTGCGGGTCACGTTGGGGTCACCCGGGATCGTGGCGAGACCGAAATCGGTCAGCACCACCCGGCCGTCCTCGCCGAGCAACACGTTGCCCGGCTTGACGTCGCGGTGCATGACACCGGCCTTGTGCGCGGCGCTCAGCGCACCCAGCACGCCGAGGCCGATCTCCACCGTGCGGGCCACCGAAACCGGGCCATCCTCGGCGAGAGTGTCCTGCAACGACTTCGACGCCACGTACTCCATCACGATCCACGGATCGCCGTCGGTGCGCAGCACGTCGAAGATGCGGACGACGTTGGCGTTGTTGAGCCGGGCGATGGCCCGCGCCTCCCGCAGCGAGCGCTCACGCATCTCGCGGCGCTCCTCGTCGGTGAGGCCGGGCGGCGGCACCAACTCCTTGATGGCGACGTCGCGGTGCAGCACCTCGTCGCGCGCCTTCCACACCCGACCCATGCCGCCCTGGCCGAGCGGCGACAGGAGCCGGTATCGGTCAGCGACAAGTTGGGGAAGCGCGTTCGACATCGGTGAGACGGTACCCGGACCGTCCGACGCTCACACCGCCGGCACGCCACTGTGCGTTTCCCGTAACTTCCGGCCGCGTACCCTGGCGGCATGTCTGCCGAAGAGCCGCTGTTCCGGGTCGTGCGCGGCGTGCCCACCGCCGAGGAGTTGGCCGCTCTGGTGGGGGCGATCGTTGTCCGGTCCCGCCCAGCCGCCGCCCCCGCTGCGGCGACGACCGCTTCCGCCTGGGTGCGCAGCGGTCGACCGGGCAGCTCCAGCGGCTGGCGCACCGCCGGCCTGCCTCGCTGACCCGACCCGCCCACGCGGGGGCTGTCAGGGGAACGTGCAGCCGTTACGCTCACTCAGGGAAACGATGCCGTTACGGGTAGGGAGGATTCATGATCCCCGAAGAGAACCGGCCAGCGCCCTGGCTGCGCGGTTACGGCGGCATCGAAGCCGACATCAGCCAGCTCCGAGAGTTCGCCGACCGGCTCGCCGCCGAGGTCGAGAGCAACTACGCGCCGCACCTCTCGTACATCGCCGAAGACATGTCGGCCAAGCTGCCCAATCCGTGTGATGCCTTCGTCGAGCTGGTCACGTTCCTGCACGCGCACCACGAGACGCAGCAGGCGACCGCCGACATGGTGTACGCCGTCCGGGGCACCACCGGCCACCTGGCCGCCGCCGCTGGCCAGGTCGCCACCCACTACGCCGACAGCGATGCCTTCACCGCCGCCCGAGTGGTGGACGTACAACAGGCCCTCGCCAACCCGTTGAACATGCTGCCCGGCGGCCCGACGCCGACACTGAACGACCCAACCAGCCCTGACGCCGAAGGGCCGGTGATGCTGCCGTGATCGAACGGGGCACCGGCCGCACCTCCGGCCTCACCGACTGGCAACTCATGGACGTCAACAGCATGTGGGCCTGCCTACAGGACCACGACACCGCCAACCACTGGAAGCAGGTCGCCGGCTGGCGCAAGGTCTGTGACCTGGCGCAAACCCACCTCGGCCGCCTACACGAATACCGGCGCGGGCTCGCCGCAGCATGGCCCCCCGAAACCAGCGCCGCCTCCGGCACGTACCTCGCCCAACTCGACGACCTGATCGACAAGGTGCAGCGCACCTACGACGCCGCCGCCGCGAACTACACCGCGCTCTCCGCCGCAACCCAGGCCATCGGCACCACCCGCGCCGCACTCCGCAAGGTCCATGACGAGTACGCGACCAAGCTCCAGCAAAAGCAGGCGTACGACTCGATGGCCGCCGACCCGAAAGCGGTGATGGGCAACCGGGTCACCGAGTCGCCTGTTACTGATGGGGATCTGGAACGGCTGAACGCGCAGGCCCGGTCCATGATGTTCAACTTGAGCGGCGAACTCCAACAAGCCCAAGCAACCCTCCAAAAACCACCACCCGTGGCGCGGTCTCCGATTCAGTCTGGAGATCCCGATGCAATAACCGCTACATCCGTGGCACCGATCATCCCACCGATTATTCCGATGCCGATTCCCACAGACGGAAGCGGTGCTACCGCCCGAATTTCAGCACCGGTTAACCCTGCGCCAGTTCCGCAAGCACAAGGGGTCGGTCCAGTGCTGGGAAGCGCGGGAACTGGGCTAATAACCAACCCCGCAACTGTAAACACAGGGGGCTCACCGCCGCCGGTTGCGGCTACCAATCCAGGGCCGGGCTTCCCGCCAGCCAGCACACCGATCTCACCTCGCCTGCCAAGGGCACCAAGTTCGGGCGGACAAGCGTCAGGTAGCAGTCTTGGTCGGCCTCAATCCCCGCCCCCCTCTCTGCCGATACGCCCAAGTCCTCCAAGTGGAGTAATTGGCGGCATGCCCGGTGGGGGCGTCAGTCCGCTAGGACCGAACGCGGCCCAGCCCCGCAAGGTCAACCCAATTGGCGGAGTTATTGGAGGTGGCGGCGCCGGCACCGGACCCACCGGAGGCGCCGGTTCTCGTCCCGGCAGCGGCCGAACACCTACCTCAACCTACGGCAGTCCCACACCGATCGGCGGCGCGCCTCCACTCGGCGGCAGTTCGGGGATTGGGCCGCCACCCGGGCGGCAACGACAACAGCAATTCGACGCGGACACCAGTCCCCGGTGGGATCCAGACAATCCGTGGGAGACTGACCAAGGGGTGAACCCGATCGTCCGTCCCGGCAACGAGCAAGGCCCAATCGACCCCGGCCCAGCCATTGGCTTTAACCGTTGAGCATGGGACTCCGTGGGCCATTCATAGCATCCTACGCGCTACTCGCACTATCAGTACCGGCAGCAGCGCCTACACCTCCAAGCCCCCTAGCAGGCGCCTCCGCCCTAATTCGACAAGAGCAATGGCACCTCGATTTTTTGAATACACCCAAGGCTCAATCCATAAGCCGCGGCAACGGCGTCGTCGTCGTCGTACCAGACACGGGGGTAGATCCACACCCCGACCTCCGCAATAATCTGCTCCCGGGAATGGATGCCATTCCTGGCGGAAGCGGTGACGGCAGGAAAGATTTGGACAGTCACGGCACATCAATGGCTGGCCTTATCGCGGCCCACGGCCAAGGCGGAAGATTGGGGGCTCTAGGAATAGCGCCCGAAGCAAAAATCTTGCCAATCTACGATTCGCTGCCAAACGGGAAGGGCGAGCCTGACGACTTGGCGCGAGGTATCGAGTATGCGATCGCGAACGGCGCAGACATAATAAGCATTTCTTCTGTCGGCGGGAGCAGCTCAAGACTGCGTCAAGCGATCCGAGGCGCCCTCGACGCAAATATTGTGATTGTGGCCGGCGCTGGCAATCTACCCCGAGATCAAACCGTTGGATATCCGGCCAGCGAAGAGGGTGTTATCGCGGTTGGGGGTGTCGATCGCGCTGGACAACACGCTGCCATCTCGGTTACCGGGCCGAAGATCGATGTTGTCGCCCCTGCGGTCGACATATACAGCACCAGCTATGGCGGAAAGTACTCAAAGGGGACTGGGACGTCGAGCGCGACGGCGATTGTGGCGGGCGCGGCTGCACTGATCAGGTCCAAGTACCCATACCTGCCGGCTCGGGAGGTGGCGCATCGGCTAACCGCAACCGCTATCGACAAGGGCCCTCCTGGACGCGACGACGAGTACGGCTATGGGGTCATCGATCTTGTGGCAGCGCTAACGGCAGACGTACCGCCGCTGGGGTTTGAATCGGTTAGCGCGCCGGCCGGTGCTGGCCCAACCACGACGGCCGGCGCTCAGCCGGGTGGCGATAGCGATGGCGCGACCGTACGTGGCCTGGCCACCCTTGGGGTGATCGTGGCTGTCGGGGTCGGGTGGGCGGTGATAGCGCGGCGCCGTCGGCGTGGCGATGATCCGCCGCCGAGGATCAGTCGCTGATCGATCATCGGGACGGTGATCGACTCGGTTTTCATGATGTCGGGGTGTCCGGGACTGCGGGATACCCCGGTTTCCTTGAACGCGAGTGGATCAAGAAACACGAGTGCACCAAGGACGCGAGTGCACCAAGGACGCAGTCCGGCGGCTGGCGATCTGTACGGCCGGTCGTGCCACCGACGAGTCTGATGGTCCGGCGCTAGGCGGTAACGTCGGGCTCGTGTCTGAAACTTTGCCGCTCCGCCTCGTGCTCGCTTCGGCCAGCCCGGCCCGCCGTAAGTTGCTCCAGGCTGCTGGTGTGGAGCCGGATGTGCTGGTCAGTGGGGTGGACGAGTCCCTGGTGGTGACCGAGCGGGCCGAGGAGTTGTGCCTGGAGTTGGCTCGACTGAAGGCGCAGGCGGTGGTGACCCGGCTGAGCCCTGGCACCGATCAGCGGACGTTGGTGATCGGGTGCGACTCGGTGCTCGCCTTCGACGGGGAGATCCTCGGCAAGCCGGCGGATGCGGCCGATGCGACCCGGCGTTGGCTGCGGATGCGGGGTCGCAGCGGTGTTCTGCACAGCGGGCACTGCCTTGTTGATGTTGCTGCCGGGCGGCGCGCGGAGGCGGTCGCCTCGACCACGGTCCACTTTGCTGACATCAGTGACGACGAGATTGCCGCGTACGTGGCCACTGGGGAGCCGCTCGCGGTGGCCGGCGCGTTCACGATCGACGGGCTGGGTGGGCCGTTCGTGGAGCGGATCGAGGGTGACCCCGGGACGGTGGTCGGGTTGTCGATGCCGCTGCTGCGCCGGCTCCTCGCTGAGTTGGATCTGCGGATCACCGACCTGTGGACGACTGTCGCGCCGGGAGGCCAGACGGTCGAGCCGCTCGGTAACGTCCGGTCATGACCACCAAGTCGATCCCGCTCACCGACGAGCTGCACGCCTATCTGGTCGCACACGGCTCCCCACCGGACGAGATCATCCGGGACCTGGCCGAGGAGACCCGGTCGGTGCTGCCGGAGCACGCCACCATGCAGGTGGCCCCGGAGCAGGCCGCGTTCCTGACGTTCCTCACCCGACTGCTCGACGTGCGGCAGGCCGTCGAGGTCGGCACGTTCACCGGGCTCTCGGCGCTGGCGATCGCCCGTGGGTTGCCCGAGGGTGGGCGGCTGACCTGCTTCGACATCTCTGAGGAGTTCACCGGCATCGCCCGGCGCTACTGGGCTCGGGCCGGCGTGCAGGATCTGATCGACCTGCGCATCGGCCCGGCCGGGGACCGGCTGCGGGAGTTGCCGCACGAGCGGCACCTGGACTTCGCGTTCATCGACGCGGACAAGACCGGCTACCCGGTCTACTGGGCGGAGTTGGTGCCCCGGATGCGTCCGGGTGGGGTGATCGCCGTCGACAACGTGCTGCGTGGCGGGCGGGTGATCGCCCCGCAGGACGAGAATGACCGGGCCATCGCCGCATTCAACGACGAGGTCCTCGCCGACGTCCGGGTGGACCCGGTGATGCTGCCGATCGCGGACGGCCTCACCCTCGCCCGGGTCCGCTAAGCGCCGGCAACCGCCGAAGCGCGCCAGCAAGCAGCAGCCGACGAACACGGAGATCGGGGTGTCCCCCAGCTGAGGACACCCCGATCTCTAGGAACTCAGCGGACGCTGCGGGCGAACTGGCGAGCGGCCCAGTAGACGCCCAGCGCGGCGAGGACCGCGGTGATGCTCAGGCCCTGCCAGACCTTGTCGCTGCCCAGGTCACCAGCGAACAGCGCCCGGGTGCCATCGACCGCCCAGGAGAACGGGTTCCAGTTGGCGATGCCCTGCAACCAGCCGGGTGCGAAGGTCAGCGGCAGCAGGATGCCGGAGAGCAGCAGCACCGGCTGCGCCACGGTGTTCATCAGCGGGGCCAGCGCGTCCTCGCTCTTGACCTTGAGGGCGACGCCGTAGGAGACGGCCGAGGTCATGAGGGCGATCAGGGCGAGCATCAGGTACGCCAGCAGCAGGTCCCCGATGAACACGCGCAGGTCGAACAGGAGCGCCAGCAGCGTGATGATGACCGCCTGCGCCATGAGCGAGACCACGTCGCGCAGCGAGCGGCCGAGCAGCAGGGCGAGCCGGCTGATCGGGGTGACCCGGGAGCGTTCGATGACACCGGCGCGCAGCTCGGCGATCAGGCCGAAGCCCTGGAAGAGGCCACCGAAGATGGCCAGCAGCACCAGCAGACCCGGTACGAAGATCTTGTAGGCGGCGGCCTGGGTGGGCGCGTTGAGCGCGGGCTTGAGCAGCGGGGCGAAGAGCAGCAGGTACATGACCGGCTGGAACACACCGACGAAGACCCAGACCGGGTTGCGCAGCAGGAGTTGGGTCTGGCGCTGGAAGATCAGCCACGTGTCACGGGCGAATTTCATGAGAGTCGTCTCCGGTGGGGTCAGGACTCGCGCAGCGAGCGGCCGGTCTTGGTGAGGAAGACGTCGTCCAGGCTGGGTCGGTGCAGCTCGATCGAGCGCAGCTCCAGCCCAGCGTGGTCGAGTCGGCGCAGCACCTGCGGGATGGCGGTGGCGCCCTCGTCGACGTAGAGACGCAGGCCGCCCTCGTCGACGGTCTCCAACTTGTTGACGTACGGCTCGCCGTCGAGCGTCTTGGCAGCCTGCCCGGTGGCGGCCAGGTCGAGGCCGACCAGCACCACGTCGCCAGAGATCTCGCGCTTGAGCTCGGTCGGGGTGCCCTCGGCCACCACCTCGCCGTTGTCCATGATCGCGATCCGGTCGCAGAGCGCGTCGGCCTCGTCCAGGTAGTGCGTGGTGATGAAGACGGTCATCCCGTCGCCGCGTAGCCGCCGGATCTCGTCCCACATGTGCGCGCGGCTCTGCGGGTCGAGGCCGGTGGTCGGCTCGTCCAGGAAGACGATCTTCGGCTCGTGGATGATGCCGAGGGCGATCTCCACCCGGCGGCGTTGGCCGCCGGAGTAGGTCTTGCACTTGCGGTCGGCGTACTCGGTGAGCTGGAAGGCGTCCAGGGCACGGGTGGCGCGCTGCTGCGCGTCGGCCTTGCTGATGCCGTACATCCGGGCGTGCAGCACCAGCTCCTCGCGGGCGGTGGACTCGTCCCAGGTGCTGCCGCCCTGCGGGACGTACCCGATGCGGCGGCGCACCTCGGCCGGGTCTTTGCGCAGGTCGGCGCCGGCGATGGTGGCCTCGCCGCCGTCCGGCTCGATCAGCGTGGCGAGCATCCGCAGCGTGGTGGTCTTGCCGGCGCCGTTCGGGCCGAGGAAGCCAAAGATCTCGCCCTTGGCAACCTCAAGGTCGACGCCCCGCACGGCGTCCACCGTCTTCGTCTCTCGACCCGCGCGGGAGCGGAACGACTTCCGCAGCCCCCTGGTCTCGATCATTTTTGCTCCTGGTCGTTCGGGCCGGCCGGGCCGGCCGTCGAGTGGGACGACGCCGGACGGCGCACTCCCCCGCTGTGCCGCCAGCAGGCTAACGCGATATAGCGTCTTTGGTCAACTTTGATTATTCCGCGTCGGTGCCGGCCGGCTCCCCGCCGTCCCTCCACCCCGACCAACCCTGCGCTTCATCCAGCTCAGCAGGCAGGTACGACACTCCGGAATCGATCCGCTCCGCGATCCGCTCGCACCAACTCATCTCCGCCTCGGCCCGCGCCGACCACAGCTCCAACATCCAGCCCACGTGCACCGGCTTGCGGTTGCGCACCCAGTCCGACTCCAGCGAGGCGCGCATCGACTCGACGCCAGCGCGCAGCAGGTTGGCCCGGTTACGCAGGGCCGCCGCAGCCTCGGCCCGCGGCATGGCCGGCAGGAAGGAGAAGGCCGCCGCGAACGGGTCGGCGGGCTCGCTGATGTTCCACCAGAAGTTGCGCAGCAGCGTCTCGAACTCGTCCTCCCCCTTGACCGTCACCTCGTACGTGGTCCGCGCCGGACGGGCACCGACCTGCTCGGTCGCGACGGCGCGGAGCAGCCCTTCCTCGGTGAGTTTGCGCAGGGCGTGATAGATCGATCCGGGCTGCACGTTCGCCCACTTGTCGGCGCTCCAGCTGAGCAGTTCGCGGCGCACGTCGTAGCCGTGCACGGGCTGCATCCAGCGCACCAGGCCGAGGATCATCATCCGAGTCGAAGACACCCGATAAGCGTAATAGCCAAGTTTGACTAAGCAGTGGTGGGCTCAGTGCGGCATCCCACACTGAGCGATCGTTAGGGCCGCCGGGGGTGGCCGATACACTCCCCGTCAGTAACCTGCCCGGGAGGAGCCACGAAGGTGCGCAAGGTACTCATCGCCAACCGCGGCGAGATCGCCGTCCGGGTGATCCGCGCGTGCCGCGACGCCGGCCTGGGCAGCGTCGCCGTGTACGCGGACTCCGACCGCGATGCCCTGCACGCCACCCTCGCGGACGAGGCGTACGCGCTCGGCGGGGACACCGCGACCGAGACCTACCTGCGCATCGACAAGCTGCTCGACGTCGCCGCTCAGGCCGGCGCCGACGCCGTACACCCGGGTTACGGCTTCCTCAGTGAGAACGCCGACTTCGCCCAGGCCGTCATCGACGCCGGGCTGACCTGGATCGGCCCCACCCCGCAGGCGATCCGCGACCTGGGCGACAAGGTCACCGCCCGGCACATCGCCCAGCGGGCCGGCGCGCCGCTGGTCCCCGGCACCCCGGATCCGGTGGCCAGCCCGGACGAGGTGATGGCGTTCGCCGTCGACCACGGCCTGCCGGTCGCCATCAAGGCCGCCTTCGGTGGCGGTGGGCGCGGCCTCAAGGTGGCTCGCACGATGGAGGAGATCCCCCAACTGTTCGAGTCGGCCACCCGGGAGGCGGTCGCGGCGTTCGGTCGGGGTGAGTGCTTCGTCGAGCGGTACCTGGACCAGCCCCGGCACGTCGAGGCGCAGGTCCTGGCCGACCAGCACGGCAACGTGATCGTGGTGGGCACCCGGGACTGCTCGTTGCAGCGACGCCACCAGAAGCTCGTCGAGGAAGCGCCCGCGCCGTTCCTCACCGACGCCCAGCGGGCGCAGATCCACTCCAGCGCCAAGGCGATCTGCCGCGAAGCTGGCTACCACGGTGCCGGCACTGTGGAATACCTGGTCGGCGTGGACGGCACCATCTCGTTCCTGGAGGTCAACACCCGACTTCAGGTCGAACACCCGGTCACCGAGGAGACCGCCGGCATCGACCTGGTCCGCGAGCAGTTCCGGATCGCCGACGGCGACAAGCTGCGGATCACCGAGGACCCGACGCCGCGCGGGCACTCGATCGAGTTCCGGATCAACGGCGAGGACCCGGGCCGCAACTTCCTGCCCGCCCCGGGCACGGTCACCGCGCTGCGCCTGCCCACCGGCCCGGGCGTGCGGGTCGACACCGGCATCTCGGCCGGCGACGTGATCGGCGGCAACTTCGACTCACTGCTCGCCAAGGTGATCATCACCGGTGAGACGCGGACCGAGGCGCTGGAACGCGCCCGCCGCGCGCTGGACGAGATGGTCCTCGACGGGATGGCAACCGCGCTGCCGTTCCACCGGCTCGTGGTGCGGGACGAGGCGTTCACCGCCGAGCCGTTCACCGTGCACACCCGGTGGATCGAGACCGAGTTCCACAACACCGTGCCGCCGTTCGCCGCCGCCGCCGGCGCCGCCGAAGCGCCGGCCGAACGCACCACCGTCGTGGTCGAGGTCGGCGGCAAGCGCCTTGAGGTCAGCCTCCCCGCCAGCTTCGGCGGGAGTACGACCACCGCGGCACCCGCCTCCCGCAAGCCGACTCGGCGCGGGGGCGGAGCCAAGGCCGGTGCCCTGGTCGGCGGCGACGCGCTCACCTCGCCGATGCAGGGCACCATCGTCAAGATCGCGGTAGCCGACGGTGACACCGTGGCCGAGGGTGACCTGGTCGTGGTGCTGGAGGCGATGAAGATGGAGCAGCCGCTGCACGCTCACAAGGCGGGCACGGTCAGCGGTCTCAGCGCCGAGGTCGGTGCCGTGATCACCGCTGGCGCCCCCATCTGCACCATCGCCTGAGCTGCCGCTAGTCGGTCGACGGTCAGCGCAGGGCCTCGGTGGCCACCGCGCGGACGGCTGTGGTCAGGGCGTTCAGCACGTCCGACTCCAGTCGCCAGTGCTGCCAGTACAGCGGCACGTCCAGGTACCGGCCCGGCGCGAGGTCGACACATCGACCGGCGGCCAGGTCGGCCTGGGCGATCTGCTCCGGCACCAGACTCCAGCCCAACCCGAGCCGCACCGCCTCGCTGATCGCGGGCACCGACGGCACGTAGTGCACCGGGGGGTCGAGCGGCCGACTGGCCATCGACCTGATGAAGCGGTGTTGTACCCGGTCCTTCCGGTCGAAGACGATCAGCGGCGCGCTCGCCAGCGCGGCGACGGTGCATCCTTCGCCGAAATGGGACGCCGCGAATTCCGGCGTGGCCAGCGCGTGGTAGCGCATGGCCCCGAGCCGCAGCACCCGGCAGCCCTGCACGGCCTCCCGCTGGGCGGTGACCGCCGCCGTCACCGAACCGTCGCGGAGCAGGTCGGCGGTGTGGTCCTGATCGTCCTGGCGCAGGTCGAACGAGAGCCCGGCCCGCTGCGGCAACCGGGCCAGCGCAACGGGGAACCAGGTGGCCAGTGAGTCCGCGTTGACCACCACGGCGACCCGGACGCGGCCACCACCGGCCAGCGGGCCGCGGGCCTCGGCCAGCGCCTCCCGTTCGAGCAGCGTGAGCTGGCCGGCCAGGCGCAGCAGTGGACGACCGGCGTCGGTTGCCACACACGGTCGGGCCCGGCGGACCAGCACCTGACCGACGGTCTCCTCCAGTGCCTTGATCCGTTGACTCACGGCCGATGGCGTGACGTGCAGCAGCCGGGCCGCCGCGTCGAAGCTGCCCTCCGCCACCACCGCCGCGAGTGTCCGTAACTGCGCCGAGTCGAGACCGTGCATCAGCAAAGCTTAAGTTGCGTCAGAATCTTTAGTTGGACTGATGACCGCCGTCCGCCCTAGCGTCGATCCGTGTTCACCTCCGCCGTCTCCGGCTTCTCGATCTCCATCGCCCTCATCGTCGCCATCGGGGCCCAGAACGCCTTCGTCCTGCGCCAGGGCCTGCGCCGCGAGCACGTCGTACCCGTGGTGCTGACCTGCGCCGTGTCGGACGCGCTGCTGATCACAGCGGGCGTCGCCGGGGTCGGCACGCTGGTGGCCGGCCGGCCGGGCGTGCTGACGGCGATCCGCTGGGGTGGCGCAGCGTTCCTGCTCTGCTACGCGGCCCTCGCCGCCCGCCGCGCGCTTCGTCCCGGTGCCCTGCTGCCCACCGAGCGGCCACCGGCCACGTTGGGGGCGACCCTGCTCGCCTGCGCCGCCTTCACCTACCTGAACCCCCACGTCTACCTGGACACCGTGCTGCTCCTCGGCGGCGTGGCCCAACAACACCCACACCGGTGGGTCTTCGGCGCCGGCGCCGCCCTGGCCAGCGTGGTCTGGTTCACCGCGCTCGGCGTCGGCGCGCAGCGCCTCGCGCCGCTGCTCGCCCGTGCCGTCGCCTGGCGAGTGCTGGACGCGGTCATCGCCGTCGTGATGGCCGGCCTCGCCGTGGCGCTCCTGGTGGGCTGAGCCGGCGGTGCGGGTGTTTTCCATGCCCACCGGCGGCGGGAAGTGCCGCGAGCGGGAATGATGATCGGGTGCGCTTCCTTCACGGCGCGGTTCCCGCGCACGACCTGACCTATACCGACGTCTTCATGGCGCCGGCCCGCTCCGACCTGGGCTCCCGCCTCGACGTCGACCTGTCCACCGGCGACGGCACGGGCACGACCATTCCACTCGTGGTGTCGAACATGACCGCGGTCGCCGGACGGCGGATGGCCGAGACGGTCGCCCGCCGGGGCGCCATCGCGGTGATCCCGCAGGACATCCCGATCGAGGTGGTGGCGAATGTCGTCGCCTGGGTCAAGCAGCGCCACCTGGTCTACGACACGCCGATCACGCTGGGCCCGACCGAGACCGTGGGCGACGCCATCCACCTGCTGCCCAAGCGCTCGCACGGTGCGGTGATCGTGGTCGACGACGACGGCCGGCCGATGGGTGTGGTCACCGAGGCGGACACCACCGGCGTGGACCGGTTCGCTCAGCTGCGGCACGTGATGTCCACCGAGCTGCACACCGTCCCGGCGGACGCGGATCCGCGTACCGGTTTCGACAGGCTCTCGGCGGGCCGTCGGCGACTCGCCCCGGTGGTGGACGCCGAGGGTCGGCTGGTCGGGGTGCTGACTCGGCAGGGCGCGTTGCGGGCCACCCTCTACACGCCGGCGGTGGACGACCGGGGCCGGCTGCGCATCGCGGCGGCCGTCGGGATCAACGGTGACGTGACCGGCAAGGCCTCGGCGCTGCTGGAGGCGGGGGTGGACACGCTGGTCGTGGACACCGCGCACGGCCACCAGGCCCGGATGATCTCCGCACTCCAGGCGGTTCGCAAGCTGAACCCGGGCGTGCCGGTGGCGGCCGGCAACGTGGTCACCGCCGAGGGCGTACGCGACCTGGTGGAGGCGGGGGCGGACATCGTCAAGGTCGGCGTCGGCCCCGGCGCGATGTGCACCACCCGGATGATGACCGGCGTGGGGCGGCCGCAGTTCTCCGCCGTGCTCGACTGCGCGACCGCCGCCCGCCAACTGGGTCGGCACGTCTGGGCCGACGGTGGGGTGCGGCACCCCCGGGACGTGGCGCTCGCGCTCGCCGCCGGCGCGTCGAACGTGATGATCGGCTCCTGGTTCGCCGGCACCTACGAGTCCCCCGGTGACCTCTACACCGACGCGGACGGCCGGCGGTACAAGGAGAGCTTCGGGATGGCCTCGGCTCGGGCGGTCAGCGCCCGCACCGCCGACGACAGCCCGTACGACCGGGCCCGCAAGGCAGTGTTCGAGGAGGGCATCTCCTCGGCCCGGATGCACCTGGACCCGACCCGACCCGGCGTCGAGGATCTGATCGACGAGATCATCGCGGGGGTACGCAGCGCCTTCACCTACGCGGGTGCGCGAGACCTGACCCAGTTCCATGAGCGGGCGGTGGTAGGCGTCCAGAGCGCGGCAGGCTTCACCGAAGGAATGCCGCTGCCCACCAGCTGGTAACCCCGTCACCGACGCCCGCTCCGGCAGCGCGCCGTCCGGCAGATCGTGTTCGTACCCACTGCTGTGGCTAATTCGTTTGGCCCCTGACTATCAGGGAGCTAATCTACCTCTCGTGGAACTCGTGACCCTCCAGGACGTGCCGCTCGGCCGGCTGCTGGTGGTGGCCGGGCACCTGGTCGGGCAGCGGTGGAATCGCTACCTCGCCGAGGAGCACGGCCTCACCCAGGCCGGCATGATCACCCTGATGACGCTCGCCCGACACGGCGAGCTGCCCCATCGGGAGGTCGCCGAGAAGGGCTTCGTACGCCCGGCGACCCTGACCGGCATCGTCGACACGCTTGAGCGTGACGGCCTGGTCGAGCGGCAGCGCGATGACAGCGACCGGCGCAGCATCCGACTCGCCCTCACGCCCGCCGGGCGGGAGCGGGTGGCCGCGCTCGGCGCGCTCATGCACTCCGGACGGCCACTCACCTCGGTCGACGCCGACCCGGCGAAGGCCCAGGTGATCCGAGAGTTCCTGCTCGAGGTCATCGGCAGCGGAGACGACCCGCGGATGACCGGACGCCCAAACGAAATGAAGGACCCGGCGTGCTGATCCGACTGTTGCGCAGCCAACTGCGCACCTATCAGAGACCGTTGCTGGCGGTGGTGCTGCTCCAGTTCGTGGGCACCATGGCCTCGCTCTACCTACCCAGCCTCAACGCGGACATCATCGACCAGGGCGTGGCCCGGGGCGACACCGACTACATCGTGCGCACCGGCGGCTGGATGCTGCTGGTCAGCCTGGTCCAGATCGTCTGTTCGATCGCCGCCGTCTACCTGGGCGCCCGGGTCGCGATGGGCTTCGGCCGCGATGTCCGCGCCGGGCTGTTCGGGCACGTCAACCGCTTCTCCGCCCGCGAGGTGGCCCGGTTCGGAGCGCCGTCGCTGATCACCCGCAACACCAACGACGTGCAGCAGGTGCAGATGCTCGTGCTGATGAGCTGCACGATGCTGGTCGCCGCACCGATCATGAGCGTCGGCGGCGTGTTCATGGCGCTGCGTGAGGACATCGGGCTCTCCTGGCTGATGCTGGTCAGCGTGCCGGTGCTGGCCATCGCGCTCGGCGCGATCATCCGTCGCATGGTGCCGGGCTTCCGGCTGATGCAGACCCGCATCGACACCGTCAACCGGGTGCTGCGTGAGCAGATCACCGGCATCCGGGTGGTCCGCGCGTTCGTCCGCGAGCCGTACGAGACGGACCGCTTCGCCGTCGCCAACGCCGACCTGACCGCCACCGCGCTGCGTACCGGCCGGCTGATGGCGTTGATCTTCCCGGTGGTCATGCTGGTGCTGAACGTCTCCAGCGTGGCGGTGCTCTGGTTCGGCGCGCAGCGGGTGGACGCCAACGCGATCCAGGTCGGCGCGCTCACCGCCTTCCTGCAGTACCTGATGCAGATCCTGATGGCGGTCATGATGGCCACCTTCATGATGATGATGGTGCCCCGGGCCGCGGTCTGCGCCGAGCGGATCGTCGAGGTGCTGGACACCGACTCCTCGGTGGTCCCGGCCACCGAGCCGGTCACTGAGCTGCCCACCCGAGCCGAGTTGGAGCTGCGCGGGGTGCGCTTCCAGTACCCGGGTGCGGTCGAGCCGGTGCTGCGGGACATCTCCTTCCGGGCGACCCCGGGCACCACCACGGCGATCATCGGCAGCACCGGCGCGGGCAAGACGACTCTGCTGTCGCTGATCCCCCGCCTGGTCGACGTCACCGCCGGCGCGGTGCTCGTCGACGGGGTGGACGTGCGGGAGTTGGCGCCGGACGAGTTGTGGCGTCGCATCGGCCTGGTGCCACAACGGCCGTACCTGTTCACCGGAACGGTCGCCAGCAACCTGCGCTACGGCAACCCGGACGCCACCGACGAGGAGTTGTGGACGGCGTTGGAGATCGCCCAGGCCCGGGACTTCGTGGCCCAGATGCCCGGTGGCCTGGACGCGCCGATCGCGCAGGGCGGCACCACCGTCTCCGGTGGGCAGCGGCAGCGCCTGGCCATCGCCCGGGCCCTGGTCCGGCAGCCCGAGATCTACCTCTTCGACGACTCGTTCTCCGCGCTCGACCTGGGCACCGACGCGCGTCTGCGAGCGGCGCTGCGGCCGGTCACCGCGCAGTCCGCGGTGGTGATCGTGGCCCAGCGGGTCTCCACGATCATCGACGCCGACCAGATCATCGTTCTTGAGGACGGAGGGGTCGTCGGAGTGGGACGACACGCGGAATTGTTGGACACCTGCCCGACGTACGCCGAGATCGTGGCCTCGCAGCAGACGGCGGAGGTGGCGGCATGAGCGAGCGCGACCAGCCGCGCACCGCGGCCGTACCCAGTCAGAAGCCGGCGGGCGACGCGCGGACGCCGAAGCGGCTGCCACCCGGCCGGCAGGGCGGTGGCCCACCGTGGATGGGCGCCGGGATGCCCGCCGAGAAGTCGATGAACTTCGGGCCGTCGGCCCGGCGGTTGCTCGGCCGGCTCCGCCCGCACCGGCTGCACCTGACCGCGATCATCACGCTGGCCGTGGTGAGCGTCGGGTTCAGCGTGGCCGGGCCGAAGATCCTCGGCCACGCCACCGACCTGATCTTCACGGGGGTGATCGGTCGGCAGCTGCCCGCCGGCACCACCGCCGAGCAGGCCGTCGCCGCGGCCCGGGCCAGCGGCAACGACAGCTTCGCCGACATGCTGGCCCGGATGGACGTGGTGCCCGGGGTGGGCATCGACTTCAGCGCCCTGAGTCGGGTGCTGCTGCTGGCGCTCGGGCTCTACCTGGCGGCGAGCGTGCTGTCATGGTGGCAGGGCTGGCTGCTCAACGGGGTGGTCCAGCGCACCGTGCTGCGGCTGCGCGCCGAGGTGGAGGAGAAGCTCAACCGACTTCCGCTGCCCTACTTCGACCGGCAGCCACGCGGTGAGTTGCTCAGTCGGGTCACCAACGACATCGACAACATCTCCACAAGCCTCCAGCAGACGCTCAGCCAGCTGCTCACCTCGCTGCTGACCGTCGTCGGCGTCCTGGCCGTGATGTTCTGGATCTCGCCGCTGCTGGCCCTGGTGGCCCTGGTCGCGGTGCCGCTGTCGGTGCTTGTCACCCAGCGCATCGCCAAGCGTTCGCAGAAGCAGTTCATCGCACAGTGGACGCACACCGGCGAGTTGAACGGCCAGATCGAGGAGGCGTACACCGGTCACGAGCTGGTGAAGGTCTTCGGCCGGCAGCGTGAGGTCGAGGCCGCGTTCCACGCCAAGAACGAGGAGCTGTTTCGGGCCAGCTTCGGGGCGCAGTTCATCTCCGGGATCATCATGCCGTCGATGATGTTCATCGGAAACCTGAGCTACGTGGCGATCGCCGTGGTCGGCGGCCTGCGGGTCGCCTCCGGCACGATGAGCCTCGGCGACGTGCAGGCGTTCATCCAGTACTCCCGCCAGTTCACTCAGCCGCTCACCCAGCTCGCCTCGATGGCCAACCTGCTCCAGTCCGGGGTGGCGTCGGCCGAGCGGGTCTTCGCGGTGCTCGACGCCGACGAGCAGACGCCCGACCCGGTCGAGCCCGCCCGGGTCGTCGACCCGCACGGTCGAGTCGAGTTCGAGCACGTCTCGTTCCGCTACGAGCCGGACAAGCCACTGATCGACGACCTGTCCCTGGTCGCCGAACCAGGGCACACGGTGGCAATCGTCGGCCCCACCGGCGCCGGCAAGACCACGCTGGTCAACCTGGTCATGCGCTTCTACGAGTTGGACGCCGGCCGGATCACGCTCGACGGGGTGGACATCACCACGATGCGCCGCGACGACCTGCGTGGCCGGATCGGCATGGTGCTCCAGGACACCTGGCTCTTCGGCGGCACCATCCGGGACAACATCGCCTACGGGCGGCCGGACGCGACCGAGGAGGAGATCCTCGCCGCGGCCCGGGCCACCTTCGTGGACCGGTTCGTCCGCAGCCTGCCCGACGGCTACGACACGGTCATCGACGAGGAGGGCAGCAACGTCAGCGCCGGCGAGAAGCAGCTCATCACCATCGCTCGGGCGTTCCTCGCCGAGCCGTCGCTGCTGATCCTCGACGAGGCCACCAGCTCGGTGGACACCCGTACCGAGGTGCTGCTGCAACGGGCGATGGCCGCGCTGCGCTCGGACCGGACCAGCTTCGTCATCGCGCACCGGCTCTCCACCATCCGCGACGCGGACCTGATCCTGATGATGGAGAACGGCCGGATCGTCGAGCAGGGCACCCACGAGCAGTTGCTCGCCGCCCAGGGCGCGTACCACCGGCTCTACCGCTCACAGTTCACCGGCGCGGTGGTCGACGAGGAACCGACCGCCCAACCGGCGTCGGTCTAGGGCGGGGGGGGCGGGTCGCCGTGCGCGCAGCGCGATCGACGGCCCGCCCCGGGCCCGCCGGCCGGTCAGTCCGGCGGCAGCAGATCGGCCGCGCGGGCGGCGACCTGCCCGCCGATCAAGGCGAGCGCGGCATCGACAGGCATCGGGGCCAGGGCACGGCCGCCGCGCAGGCGCAGCGCGACGCGCCCGTCGGCCACCTCCCGGGCACCCAACACCCCGAGGTACGGGACGCGGCGGCGGGCCGCGTCCCGGACCCGGGCGCCCAGCGAGCCGGCGACGTCGACCTCGACCCGCAGGCCGGCGTCGCCAGCGGATCGGGCCAGGGCGGCCGCCGCGTCGACCTGCCCGTCGTCGACCGGCAGCAGCACCAACTGCACCGGCGCGTACCAGGCCGGGAACGCGCCCTCGTGCACCTCGATGAGGTACGCGAACAGCCGTTCCATGCTGCCCACCAGGCTCCGGTGCACCAGGACCGGTCGACGCCGGCTGCCGTCCGAGTCGGTGTACGACAGGTCGAACCGTTCCGGCTTGTCGAAGTCCACCTGGATGGTGGAGATGGTCGACTCCCGGCCGGCGGCGTCGACGATCTGAATGTCGATCTTCGGACCGTAGAAGGCGGCCTCCCCCGGCGCCTCGACGTACTCCACCCCGGCCAGCGCTTCCCGGAGCAGCTCCTCGGCGCGGGCCCACTGCGCGTCGTCGCCGACGTACTTCTCGCCCGGCCCGCGCAGCGACAGCCGGAACCCGGCCGGGCGGACGCCGAGCGCGGCGTGCGCCTCGCGGATCAGCCCGAGGATCTCGACGACCTCCGCGCCAACCTGGTCGGGGGCACAGAAGGTGTGCGCGTCGTTCAGCGAGATGGCGCGTACCCGGGACAGCCCGCCGAGCACGCCGGAGCGCTCCGAGCGGTACATCCCGCCCAGCTCCGCGACCCGCAACGGCAGCTCCCGGTAGGAGCGGCCACGGGCCCGGAACACCAACGAGTGGTGTGGGCAGAGCGCCGGCCGGAGCACGAACTCGTCGTCGACGCTCAGCCGCATCGGCGGGAACATGTCGTCGGCGAAGTAGCCGAGGTGACCGGAGAGTTCGAAGAGTTCGCGCTTGCCCAGCGGCGGCGAGTAGACGTGCTGGTGGCCGGAGCGGCGCTCCAACTCCCAGACGTACTCCTCGACAGCGTGCCGGGCGGCGGCGCCGGCCGGCAGCCAGATCGGCAGGCCGGCACCGGCGAGCGGATCGGAGACGAAGAGGTCCAGCTCGCGGCCGAGCTTACGGTGGTCGATCATGTCGGGCTCCTGGATCGGGTACGACCCGGAGGCGACCTGGGCTCCGTTCGGCGCGCTGACCTCGGGGGCGGATCGCCCCGGGGCCTGGTCGACGGTGGTTACGTCAGAGCGGCGCGCCGGGGATACCCGGCGTCGTGGTCACCACTACCGCTCTGCGCATGCCGCGACCGTACCCACCGGGCAGTCGAAGATGCACCCGGATTTACGGCGGAGGGGTGGGCCGCCGGCGCGGGACCCGCCGGCGGCCCTGGCGGCCGAATCGTCAGGAACGGGGGACCCGACGGGCGTGGCCGCGCCGACAACGGTACGCCGACGAACGCCGATCCGCCGCCCGCCTGGAACGGGTGGGGCTGCCACCGAACCCGTCACCCGGCAGCGATCAGCCTCGTTGTAGCTGGGTGGCCCAGTCGTGTCGACGGTCACGACAGGCCGGGGCCGTCCACCGTGACGCCGGACACGACGGCAGGCTCAAGACACAATCGGCCGCATCCGGCGAGGTGGCAGGCGTGCCCGAACTTCTGACTGACGTCGCGTCGCCGACGTGGGCGTACTTTTTGCTGCTTGCTCTGCTGATCGCGGACGCCTTCGTCCCGGTGATCCCCACCCAGCTCGTCATGATCACCAGTGGCGCGCTCACCGTCTACGGCGGGCTCAGCCTGCCGGCCACCATCGCCGTCGGCACGCTCGGCGTGTTCGTCGGCGACCTGGCCTGCTACCTGCTCGGGCGCAGCGCACCGGACCGCCGGCCACCGCGGCACGCCGAGCTGAGCCGCGCCCGCCGGGTGGCCAGCCGGGTCACCCAGGGGCTGCGGCAACCGGGGCCGCTGGTCATCCTGCTCTGCCGGTTCGTGCCCGGCGGCCGGATGGCGGCCTGCTTCTCGGCCGGCCGCAGCCGCTACCCGTACCGCCTGTTCGTGCTCTACGAGGCCGTCGCCGCGCTGGGTTGGGCCAGCTACGGCGCGCTGGTCGGGCACCTGGGCGGCACCGCCCTGACCGAGTCGGCGTGGCGGCTGGCCATCATCGCCACCGCCGCGGCGGCCGGCTTCGCCGCAGCCGGCTGGGCCATGACCATGTTGAGCGCCCGGCACGCCCGCGCCGCCGCCGCCGCAGTAGACGTCCCCATCGACTGAGTGTCGCTCGACCTGCCCACACCCGCGCGATCTTGCACTTTCTGTCGCCGCATTTGGTGTGAACCACGCGAAACGGCGTCCGAAAGTGCAAGATCGCGGGGCTTAGGGGTTGTTCCGGGGGGTTAACTCGGTGGCTGTCCCGGATTCGGCTCGGGTGCCTGCGGCGACAGGCTGAGGTATGCCTGGAACCCGGAGTACCGGCCTGCTGGCCCTCGGCGGGATCGCCCTGGCGGCGCTGCTCACCGTGATCGGCCACGTCGGAGTCAACGACGACCTCAGCCCATTGACGTTGACCATCAGCGATTTCGCGGTCTCCGACCGGGGCGGCGTCATCGATGTCGCCATGGTGGTGCTCGCGCTCGCCACCGTGGCGCTGCTGTACGGACTGCGCCGCGCCGGCCGACCCCGACCGCACCGGGTCGGGACGGCCGAACTGCTGCTCGGCGCCTGGGTGGCCGGCCTGCTGCTGGCCGCCGTGGTGCCGACGAACGAGCCGGGCACCGCCATGACGACCGCCGCCTACCTGCACCGGTACGCGTCGGTGGTCGCCTTCCTGGCGTTGCCGGTCGGCGGGTGGCTGCTCGCCCGCCGACCCGACCTGGCCCCCGCCGCCCGCACGCTACGCACCCTCGTCCTGCTCAGTCTCGCCTTGGCGGCGGCGATGGTCTGGTCCGCCTACCCCGGCGATCGCTTCCTGCTCGGCCTAGCCGAACGCCTACTGATCCTCACCGAGGTCGGGGTCCTGACCACGGTAGCGGTGCTCCAGACCCGCCGAACGGTCGAGAAAACCGGTTACTCCAGCTCGTGGAGCATGAGCTGGCGGGCTGCCTCGGTGATGGAGCCGGAGAGACTCGGGTAGATGGTGATGGTCTGGGCCAGCTCGTTGACGGTGAGGTTGTTCTCCACCGCCATGGTGATCGGCAGGATCAGCTCGCTGGCCTTCGGCGCGACCACCACACCGCCGATCACCTGACCGCTGGCGGGCCGGCAGAACAGCTTCACGAAACCGTCGGAGAGGTCGTCCATCTTGGCTCGGGCGTTGCCGGCCAGCGGCAGCATCACCTGCCGGGCCGGGACCTTGCCCGCGTCCACCTCGTCCTGCGAGACACCCACGGTGGCCAGCTCCGGGTCGGTGAAGACGTTCGCCGCGACGGTACGCAGCCGCAGCGGGCGGACCGCCTCGCCGAGCGCGTGCCACATGGCGATCCGGCCCTGCATCGCGGCGACACTGGCCAGCAGCAGCACGCCGGTGCAGTCGCCGGCGGCGTAGATGCCGGGCACGTTGGTCCGGGATGCCCGGTCGACAGTCAGGTAGCCGCCCCGGCCCAGCTCCACCCCGTACTCGACCAGACCCAGGTTGGCCGTGTTCGGGATCGAACCGACAGTGATCAGCGCGTGCGAGCCGGTCACCTTACGGCCGTCGGAGAGCTCCACCTCGACGCCGTCGGCGGTGCGCCGGACCGCGTCGGCCCGGGAGTTGTTGAGGATCTCCATGCCCCGGTTGCGGAACACCCGCTCGATGGCGGACGCGGCGTCGGCGTCCTCGTGTGGCATCACCCGGTCCCGGCTGGAGACCAGGGTCACCTGCACGCCCATCGCCAGGTACGCGCTGGCGAACTCCGCGCCGGTCACGCCGGAACCGACCACGATCAGGTGCTCGGGCAGCTCCGGCAGGTCGTACACCTGTCGCCAGGTCAGGATGCGCTCACCGTCCGGTAGAGCGGTGGGCAACTGTCGGGGTGTGGAGCCGGTGGCCACCAGCACGGTGGACGCGTCGATCGAGTATTCCTCCCCACCGTCGGCGGGGGTGACGACGACCCGGTGGGTGTGCCCGAGGGAGTCCTCGCCGAGCCGGGCGGTGCCGGCCACGAAGGTGACCCCCGCCTTGAGCAGCTTGGCGTGGATGTCCGCGGACTGCGCCAGGGCCAGCCGCTTCACCCGCTCGTGCACCGCTCGCGCGTCGACGGTGACCGCCTCCAGGCCGTCCGAGTGCACCCCGAACTCCTCGGTGTCGCGGTAGCCGGTGACCACCCCCGAGCTGGCGATGAAGGTCTTAGAGGGTACGCAGTCGGAGAGCACGCAGGCCCCACCCGCACCGTCGGCCTCCACCACGGTGACATCAGCGTCCAGCTGGGCGGCGACCAGTGCCGCCTCGTACCCGGCCGGCCCCCCGCCGATGATCACGATCCGGCTCACAGCGTTCGCCCTTCGTCCATGCTCACAGTGACTTTCTTCTCCCCGGCGCATTCGACACGCACAGTCGTATTCTCCCCCACCCGTCAGCCGGGCTATCGTCATCGCCGTGCGTCATCACGCCGCCTACGGCTCAAATCTCGACCCCGCCCGAATGCGCGCCTACTGTCCGCATTCCCCGATGGTGGGCACCGGCTGGCTGGAGGGCTGGCGGCTGACCTTCGCCGGCGCGGACGTGATCGGCTGGGAGGGCGCGGTGAGCACCCTCGTCGAGTCGCCCGGCGACCGGGTCTTCGTGGCGCTCTACGACATCCACCCGTACGACGCGGGCCAGCTCGACGAGCTCGAGGGGGTGACCGCCGGCACGTACCGCAAGCTGCACGTGCGGGTCTCCACCCTCGACGGCGACGTGACCGCGTGGATCTACGTCTTCAACGGGTACGAGGGTGGCCTGCCGACCTCGTGGTATCTCTCCGAGATCGCGAACGCCGCCGAGAAGGCGGGCGCTCCGGACGACTACGTCACCGAGCTGCGGGCCCGCCCCACCGGCACCGCGTCGGCGTAGCAGCGCGTTTCGCACGCCACCAGTCTGCTACCGCTGTCGACCGGATCCCCGGTCGGGCCCGACCGGGGTCGGCAATCACACACCGGGCCACCGATCGTCGACGGGATGCTCAGACCAGCTCGACCCGGGTGCGGTGCAGCAGCTCCACCAACTCGGCACCGTCGGCGGGGCCGAGGGCCGTGAACGCCGGCGCGGTCAGCCGATTGGTCACCGCCTCCGCCCAGAGTCGGCGGCGCACCAGCGGGCCGATCGGCGGATATGGCGGCGGCCAGCCGCAGGCCACCGCCCCGGCCTCGCCCTCCGGTCCGGCCAGCACGGCCTCCAGCGGAGTCATCCCGGCGGCGCGTACCGCCAGCAGGTAGGCACCTGTGAAGTGTTCCCGGAGCAGCCGCAGCCCGGCGGCGCTGCGGGCCCCCGGCGAGAGATCCGGAAGCGGCATGGCCCGCCACGCGGCGAAGAGCGGCATCCCGCTGGCTTCCGCCGCCCCCACGGCCCGCTCCACGAGCATCGACAGACGCTCGGTGCCGGGCAGGGGACCGAGCTGCTGCGCCCCCCACCGGCAGCATTCGGCCAGGCTCGCGGCGGCCACCTCGAACGGCGGGACGACCCGAGCGGCAGCGTCCCAACCGTCGGCGACCGCGTCCGGGGCGATGAACCCGAGGGCGGCGGCGGCCGTCTCGGCCCGCACGTCGCCGAGCGCGCCGGCCCGGCCACTGATGTAGAACGCCCAGCCGGAGATGCCGAGCAGTCGGGCCCGACGCAATGTGGTCGGATCCCGGCTGAAGGCGTCGCCCAGGTCGAGCACGACGGGCTTGCTGGCAGCAGCGATCTGCTCCGGAGTCACCGTGATGCCCGCCTCGCGCAACCCGACCCACCGACCACGCCCCGACCCGGGGTCACCCGCCGTAGCCGGCCCGCACACTCGTCGTCGTCCATCGATGGTCAGTCTGCCGCGCCACCGCCCGCGTCCGCATTCCCCTCTTCGGCCGCCAGTGCCTCGACCGCCGCCTCGACCTCACCCGCGCGCCGCCGAGCCACGGTGACCGCCCGCTCGGCGGCACGCCGAGCGAGCTTGGCCCGGCTGAGATCCTGCTCGGCGACCGCGCGCCGCCGCTCCAGCTCGGCCAGCTCAGCCTCCAGGCCATCGAGTACCGCCACACCCTCGCGCTCCTGCCCGGCCGCCTCGGTCAGCTCCGCCTCGGCGCGCTCCTGGTCGGCCTGTGCCTTCGCCAACTCCCGGACCATGGCGCGGCGCTGCCGGGCCCGCTCGGCTCGGGCCGCCCGCTGCGCAGCCTGCTCGGCGCGCTCCGCCGCCCGGTCCGTGCGGGGCGCCGCCTCGGGGCGGCCCCGCTGGGCTGCGGGCCGGCGGGCTGGGCGCTCCTGCTCGCGCTTGTCGTCGTCGCCGGTGACCAGCCGCAGTTGCGGCCGGGGCACCTCGCCGAAGCCGGCGTAGCTGGCGGCCCGCAGCAGCCGACCCGCCCGCACCTGCTCGGCGACCTCGACGTCGGAGAACGCCGCGTTCAGGGTCGCCTCCACCTCGGCCAGCGGCAGCCGGCTCGCCGGTGGCGCGTCCGGCTCTGCTGCGGCGAGCTTGCGGACCTCGGCGACCAGTGCGCCGACCACCGCCCGGCGCTGCGCGGACAGCTCCCGTAGTCGGGGCCCGCGCAGCTCCCGCTGGGCGGCACGTAGGGCGTCGGCGAGCTGCACCAGATCGGCGACCAGCTCCGGTCGTCGGATGGCGAGCAGGTTCACCAGCCAGGCAGCCACCGTCGGGCGACGCAGCCCGGCCAGTTGTCGTGCGGTGGTCGGGTCGCCGGCGCGGCGGGCCTCGGCCACAGCGGCGTCCCGGGCGGCCACGAACCGGTCCGGTGGGGTGCGGTAGAGCTGCTGCACCAGCTCTGCGGAGAGGCCGGGCATCGGGGTCAGACGTCCACCCGGCTACCGGGCTCCAGCCGCTGGTATTCGGTGCCGGACAGCGCGGTGTACTGCCGGTCGAGCACGCCCAGCCCGTTGTCGTTGAGCAACGCGTCGTGCAGGGCGTACGCGCGCCGCGGCGCGACCGCGCGGATGAAGTCGACCACCTCGGAGAACTTCGACCAGGGGGCGTGGATCGGCGCGAAGAGCGTGTCGACTGGTGTCTCGGCGGGCACCACCAGGGAGTCCCCTGGGTGATAGACCACGTCGTTGATCAGGTAACCGAGATTGTCGATCACCGGGATGTCGGGATGGATCACCGCGTGCCGCCCCCCGTACGCGCGCACGGCGACCCCGGCGGCGGTGAACGACTCACCGGCGCTGACCGGGTGCAGCACGTCGGCCGTGTCGCCCAGGGCGTCGGCGAGCGAGGCGGGCCCGTGGATCGAGAACGGCGCTCGGTCGAGTTGGTGGCGCACCGCGGCCAGGTCGAGGTGGTCGGGGTGTTCGTGCGTGATCAGCACCGCGTCCGCACCGTCCAGCGCGGCCGCGGCGTCGCTGAACACCCCGGGGTCGACGACGAGCACTCCCCCGTCGTGTTCCACCCGGAGGCAGGAGTGGGCGTACTTGGTGAGCCGCATCGTGACTCCTCGATTATCGAATCGTGACGTCCTCAGCGCAGTCTGCCGGAACCGGCTGACGTGTGCGTCGCGTCCGAGCTATCGCTACACCGGTTGACGACGATGGGAGCGGGGATGGACGGACAGGTGGGACGACGCCGCAGTGCGCTGCTGGCGGCGACAGCACTGGCGGCGACGCTGGTGCTGACCGGGTGCGGGGCCGGAGACAGCGGGTCGAAGGACGCCGCTGGCTCGGCGGCCGAGGCCCCTGCGAACGGTGCGGACCGGGAGGGCCTGTTGGGGGGAGCCCCCGAGGCGGCCGGAGCCGGGGCGCCGCAGGACGGCAAGGCCGGGCCAGCTCAGGAGGGCGGCGCCGCGGCACCGGATCTGAGGATCGATCAGCGGGCGATCATCTACACCGGAACCATGCGGGTGCAGGTGAACGATGTGGACACCGCGGCCCGCGAGGTCATCGCAATTGTCACCCGAGCCGGTGGCTTCGTCGGAGGTGACCAGCGGCGCAGCGCCCAGGCCGATGCGGTGGCGGAGCTGCAGCTGCGGGTGCCGGCGGCGAAGTTCACCGGTGTGGTCGACGAGATCGCGAAGCTCGGCCGCCAGCAGCGCCGGGAGATCAGCACCGAGGACGCCACCGAGGCGATCGTCGACCTGGACGCGCGGATCATCAGTCAGCGGGCCAGGGTGGAGAGTGCCCGCCGACTGCTGGCCCGCGCCACCTCGATCACCGACCTGGTGTCGTTGGAGAACGAGCTGGGTCGCCGGGAGGCCGACCTGGCGTCGCTGGAAGCCAAGAAGCGGCGACTGGCCGACCTGACCGCCCTGTCCACGATCACCGTGTCGCTGGCCGGGCCGGCGGCGAAGGTCACCGAGGAGAAGGCCGAGACCGGCTTCCTGGCCGGGCTCAAGGGCGGCTGGAAGGCGTTCGTGGTCTCGTTGACCGTCCTGCTCACGGTGCTGGGCGCACTGCTGCCGTGGCTGGTGGCGTTCGGCGTACCGCTGGGGGTGCTCCTGGTGTTGCTGCGCCGACGGCGCAAGACCCCGGCGCTGGTCGCGCCGGTCAGCGCGCCGCCGCAAGTGCCCGCAGCGCGGTCTGCACCATGACGCGGACGCCGACCGGGATGGCCCGCTCGTCCACGTCGAAGCTTGCGCGGTGCAGGTCGACGTTGGGGCCGGACCGACCCACGCCGAGCCGGGCGAGGGCGCCGGGGACGTACTCCAGATACCAGGAGAAGTCCTCGCCGCCCATGCTCTGCGGCGTCTCGGCGATCCCCTGCGGGCCGAGCGCTGCGGCGGTGGCGGCGGTCAGCACCTGGATGGCGCGGGAGTCGTTGCACACCGGCGGTCGGCCGCGCAGGTATTCCAGGTCGACCGTGGCACCGGTCGGTGCGATCACGTCCCGGACGACCTGAGCGACGATCTTGGGAGCCTGCTCCCACGTGTCGCGGTCCATCACCCGCAGGGTGCCGGAGGCGCTCGCCTCGGACGGGATGACGTTGTAACGGGTGCCGGCCGAGGCGTGGCCGAAGACCAGCAGCAGGCCACTGTTGGCCGGCACCCGGCGGCTCACCAGGGCGGGCACCTCGGTGATCAGCCGACCGAGCGCGTCGACCATGTCGACGGTCAGGTGCGGGCGGGCGGTGTGCCCGCCCGGGCCGGAGAGTCGGACGGTCACGTTGTCGGCGGCCGCGGTGATCGGACCGACCCGCAGGCCGACCTGGCCCACCGGCAGGTTCGGGTCGCAGTGCAGCGCGAAGATCTGCACCACGTCGTCCAGGCCGCCGGCCTCGATGACCTCCAGCGAACCGCAGGGCAGGATCTCCTCGGCGGGCTGGAAGATGAGCCGGACCCGGCCGTTCAGCTCACCGAGGTCGGCGAGCTGGGCCAGCAGCATGCCGACGCCGAGCAGGATCGAGGTGTGCACGTCGTGCCCGCAGGCGTGGCAGACGCCCTCCACGGTCGACCGGTAGGGGACGTCCTTGGGGTCGTCGAGCGGCAGGGCGTCGATGTCGGCGCGCAGCGCCACGACCGGGCCGTCCGGGACGCCGTTGACGTCGCAGATCACGCCGTTGCCCTTGGGCAGCAGGCGCGGGTTCAGCCCGGCCAGCGACAGTTCCCGGGCGATCAGCGCGGCCGTCTCGAACTCGTTGCCGGAGAGCTCGGGGTGCGAATGGAGGTGACGGCGCGTAGCGATCAGCCCCGGTACCCGGAGCGCGAGAAGGTGGTCCAGTTCGCGGGGCAGAGGCTGGGATCCGGGGGGCGTCTCCGGCCAGGACGACGCCAGCTGGCCGCCCGAAGGCAGCGTCAACGCACTCGTCACGTCGAATTCTCGATCACTAGAAATGGATGGATCATCGGGGACAGCAGACAGCCTAGACCTCCGACGGTGACGCTGCGCAACCTCGTTCCGGTAATGGTCAGACCGCACAGAGTCACGTATGCCCTGCTGAGGACGCTCGTCAAGGTGAGGGACAGCAGGTAGATCACGGTCGAACGCCGCCATTAGCCCCTCACCTCCTACAACGCGTAACCGAACGCGGCGGTCACGAATCCCGGCGCCACTCGGAGCCCTGTTGCAAATTGTCGCATTAGTCGGGGTGGCGAACTGACACTCCGACAATTAGCCGACCACACTCCGCAACCAGCCGGATAAGGACGCTCACACGCACGCTCACACCATGGGCGCACACGGTGTGCGTCCAGGCTCAACCGACGGGGTACCCGCTGAGCCCGGTGGACACACCGCGACCGGGGAACAGTCGCGGCCGGACGGTCAGAAGCGATCGGTGGGCCGGTACAACCCCCACACCTCGCGCAGCGTCCCGCAGACCTCACCCACGGTCGCCCGGGCCCGCAGCGCCTCCTTCATCGGGTACAGCACGTTGTCCGTGCCGTCGGCGGCAGCCCGCAGATCGGCGAGCGCTCGCGCCACGGCGTCGGCGTCCCGCTCGGAGCGCAGCCGAGCCAGCCGGTCGGCCTGGGCCGCCTCGATCGTCGGGTCGACCCGCAACGGCTCGTACGGCTCCTCCTCGTCCACGGTGAACCGGTTGAGCCCGACCACCACCCGTTCCCCCGAGTCGATCTCCTGGGCGATCCGGTACGCGGACTGCTCGATCTCCCGCTTCTGGAAGCCGGCCTCGATCGCGTCCACCGCCGAGCCGTGGTCGGCCACCCGCTCCATCAACTCGATGGCGGCAGCCTCGATCTCGGCGGTCATCGCCTCCACCACGTACGACCCGGCGAACGGGTCGACGGTGGCGGTCAGGTCCGTCTCGTACGCCAGCACCTGCTGGGTACGCAGCGCGAGTCGGGCGGCCTTCTCGGTGGGCAGCGCGATCGCCTCGTCGAAGCTGTTGGTGTGCAGCGACTGGGTGCCGCCGAGCACCGCACCCAACCCCTGCACCGCCACCCGAACCAGGTTCACCTCCGGCTGCTGTGCGGTGAGCTGCACGCCAGCCGTCTGGGTGTGGAACCGCAGCATCATCGACTTTGGATCCTTGGCGCCGAAGTCGTCACGCATCAGCCGGGCCCAGATCCGCCGGGCGGCGCGGAACTTCGCCACCTCCTCCAGCAAGGTGGTGCGGGCCACGAAGAAGAACGACAGCCGGGGGGCGAAGTCGTCGACGGCGAGCCCGGCGGCCAGCGCCGCGCGTACGTACTCCACGCCGTTGGCCAGGGTGAACGCGATCTCCTGCGCGGGCGTCGCGCCGGCCTCCGCCATGTGGTAGCCGGAGATGGAGATGGTGTTCCACTTCGGCACCTCCTTGCGGCAGTACGCGAACGTGTCGGCCACCAGGCGCAGCGACGGCTTCGGCGGGAAGATGTACGTCCCCCGGGCGATGTACTCCTTGAGGATGTCGTTCTGGATGGTGCCGTTGAGCGCCGCGCCGGGCACCCCGTTCTCCTCGGCGACGAGTTGGTAGAGCAGCAGCAGCACCGAGCCGGGCGCGTTGATGGTCATCGAGGTGGAGACCTTGTCCAGCGGGATGTCGGCGAAGAGCAGCCGCATGTCCTCGATGGAGTCGATCGCGACGCCCACCTTGCCGACCTCACCGTGCGCGATCGGCTCGTCCGAGTCGTAGCCCATCTGGGTCGGCAGGTCGAAGGCGACCGAGAGGCCCATCGTGCCGGCCCGCAACAGCTGGTGGTAGCGCGCGTTGGACTCGGTGGCAGTGCCGAAGCCGGCGTACTGGCGCATGGTCCACGGGCGGGAGGTGTACATGGTGGGGTAGACACCCCGGGTGTACGGGAACTCGCCAGGGCTGCCGAGCCGGGAGTCCAGGTCCTCCGGAAGGTCGGCCTCCGTGTAGACGCCGTTGATCGGGAAACCGGACTCGCTTGACCGCCGTTGGTTCATCCCCGGATGGTAAGACGCCCAGCTACATCGCCGCGTGAGGGATACCGCACAGTGCGTCCCGACCCGTCGACAGGAGGTGAACGACAGGGCACGTTCTGTCGACTTCGCTAATCGCCCGTCGCGTCGGCTTTCGCATCGGGCGTCGGAACCAGCAAGATAGGGGGGTTGTGTCCCAGCCCCCCTCGATTTCCCCCGGTGGCTTTTCTGTGACTCAGATCCCGACCTGGAGCGGCGGACAAGTTGGTCCCGCCAACGGACGAGCGGCGCCCGGCACCACAATTGGTGGCCGGTACTCGCTGCGGTCCTCGGTGGGCAACGGCGGCATGGGCACGGTGTGGCGCGCCACAGACACCCTGCTGCGCCGCGACGTGGCGGTGAAGGAGGTCGTCCTGCCCCCGGGGCTGGCCCCCAGCGACCGTGACGCCATGTACGAACGCACCCTGCGCGAGGCCCGCGCCGCCGCCGCCATCCAGCACCCCGCCGTGGTGCAGGTGTACGACGTGGTCACCGAGGCCGGCCGACCGTGGATCGTGATGGAGCTGCTGGACGCCCGCAGCCTCGCCGACATGGTGATCGAGGACGGGCCGGTCGCCCCCCGCGCCGTTGCCAAGATCGGCATCGCGCTGCTCGGCGCGCTGGAGGTCGCGCACGCGATCGGCGTGCTGCACCGCGACGTCAAACCCGCCAACGTGCTGATCTGCTCCGACGGGCGCTGCGTGCTGACCGACTTCGGTGTCGCTCGGATGCCCACCGACGTGCAGCTCACCACCCCCGGCATGGTGCTCGGCTCACCGCACTTCATCTCGCCCGAGCGGGCCATGGGCCAGGAGTTCGGCCCGCCGAGCGACCTCTTCTCGCTGGGTGTGACGCTCTACACAGCGGTCGAGGGGCGTCCGCCGTTCGACAAGGGCGACCCGATCGAGACCATGCACGCCGTCGTCGAGGACCCGCCCGCCCCGCCGCAGCGCAGCGGCCCGCTGACCCGGGTGCTGATGGGTCTGCTGGAGAAGGACCCAGCACGCCGCCTGGACGTGCACACCTCCCGGGCCATGCTGCGCGAGCTGCTCGCCGGCCCGCTGGGCAGCACGGCGACGGCCGTCCACTCGGTCACCGACCCGTACGCCGTGGTGCCGGTGCAGCAGCGCCCGATCCCCGTCCTCCCGCCGGCCCAGCCGGAGCCGAAGCCGGACAGCCAGATCGGCGGCCCGGCGATGCTGGCCCCCGGTGAGTCCCTGACCGACCGACTGGCCGCGCTGCGCCGGGGCGAGCGCCCATCGGCGGCCGGCGCGACCGGCGGGCTCGACGAGACCAGCGCCGACGCGTTGGCCGGTCCGCTGCACACGCCCACCGGCGCGATGCCGGCCCCCGGCCGACCGGCCGCCGGGCACACCTACGGCGGCAACGCGGACGCCACCCAGCGGGTGGACGCCGGCGGGCACCCCGACGCCACCCAGCGGGTCAGCTACGGCAGCCCGGCCGACGCCACCCAGCAGGTCGGGTACGGCGGCGCACCGGAGGCCACCCAGCGCATCGGCGGCACCTACGGCGGCGGCAACCAGTGGTCGGTGCCGGGCACCGGCCAGCCCTGGGCCGCCACGCCCGCCGCTTCCGGCGGCGGCGCTCTGGACAAGGTCCGGGCCACCGGAGGTCAGCTCGTCACCACGATCAAGGGCTGGCCGCGCAAGGTGCAGCTCGCCGCGGCCGGCGGGTTGGTCGTCGTGCTGTTGCTCACCGTGGTGGCGCTCTCCGGCGGCGAGGACACCCCGCCGAACACCCCGGCGGCGCAGCCCACCACGTCCGCCACCCCGGCGGCTCCCACCGTCGAGATGCAGGAGCACACGGCCCGCGGGATCCAGGTCATGGTGCCGAAGGGCTGGAAGAAGGCCACCGGCGGCTCGTACACCGACTACATCGACCCGGCGGACAGCGGCCGCAAGGTGCGCATCATCACCGAGAAGTGGTCCAGCAGCTCCGTCCGGTGGGCGGAGACGGCGCAGAACGGTCTCAAGACCCGGACCACCTCCTGCGTCAAGCCGTACAACCAGATCTCCTCCACGGAGACCGAGCTGGCCAGCAAGCCGGCCGCCGAATTCGAGTACACCTGCGGCGAGGGTGACGTCATGCGGCACGGCGTCTGGCAGGGCGTGGCGCAGGACGGCAAGGCGTACTCGTTCTACCTCACCGCCACGGACGCCAAGTTCGCGGAGAGCAAGCCGATCTACGACGAGATGGTGCGGACGTTCCAGCTCACCGGGAACGGCTGAGCCGGAGGGAACCCACAGGCGTGATCCGTCGCCGTGCTATCAAGGGGCATGGCGGCGGACACCACTGACATTGACGACATTCGCGAGCAAGCTCGGCGCTGGTTGGCCGACGACCCCGACCCGGTCAGCCGGGACGAGCTGACGGCGGTGCTCGACGGGCTGCCGGCGAGCGCCCCGGAGCTGGCCGACCGGTTCGCCGGCCCGCTGACCTTCGGCACGGCGGGCCTGCGCGGCCCGCTGCGCGCCGGCCCGAACGGCATGAACCTCGCCGTGGTCACCCAGGCCGCTGCCGGCCTGGTCACCTGGCTCGCGGCCCAGGGTGGCACCGGCCCGCTGGTGATCGGGTACGACGCCCGGCACGGCTCCCGGCAGTTCGCCGAGCGCACCGCCCAGGTGGCCACCGGGGCTGGCCGCCCGGCGCTGCTGCTGCCCCGCCCACTGCCCACCCCGGTGCTGGCGTACGCGGTGCGCCACCTCGGCGGTGTCGCCGGAGTGATGGTCACGGCCAGCCACAACCCGCCGCAGGACAACGGCTACAAGGTCTACCTCGGCGCGGAGCTGGGCGGCGAGTTGGGTGCCGGCGCGCAGATCGTGCCGCCAGCCGACGCCGGCATCGAGGCGGCAATCCGATCGGTCGGGCCGCTGGCCCAGGTGCCGCTGGGCGCACCCGGTCAGGTGCTCGGCGACGACCTGGTCGCCGCGTACGTCGAACGGGCCACCGCGGTGATCGACCCGGACGGGCCACGGGACCTGACGGTGGCGTACACGCCACTGCATGGGGTGGGCGCTGCGGTGCTCACCGCCGCCTTCGCTCGCGCTGGTTTCCCGACTCCCGGTGTGGTGCCGGACCAGGCCGAGCCGGACCCGGCGTTCCCCACCGTGTCGTTCCCCAACCCGGAGGAGCCGGGGGCGGTGGACCGGCTGATCGCCCTGGCCGACTCCACCGGCGCGGACCTCGCCATTGCCAACGACCCGGACGCCGACCGTTGCGCGGTGGTCGTCCGCGACGACCGGGACGGCTGGCGGATGCTGCGCGGCGACGAGGTGGGCGTGCTGCTCGCCGACCACCTGATGCGCCGGGGGGTGACCGGGCTCTACGCCACCACAATCGTGTCGTCGTCACTACTGCGGGCGATGTGCGCGGCCCGGGGCCTGCCCTACGACGAAACGCTTACCGGCTTCAAGTGGATCGTGCGGGCCGGCGGCGGGAGCGCGCCGCTGGTCTTCGGCTACGAGGAGGCGCTCGGCTACTGCGTCGCCCCGGAACACGTTCGGGACAAGGACGGCATCACCGCCGCGCTGACCGTGGCCGAGCTGGCCGCCGGCCTCAAGACGCAGGGCCGCACGCTGACCGACCGGCTGGACGAATTGGCCGCCGAGTTCGGCGTGCACCACACCGACCAGCTCTCCGTCCGGGTGGACGACCTGCGCGTCATCGCCGACGCGATGGCCCGGATCCGGGCGGCCACCCCGACCGCCCTGCTCGGGCAGCCGGTGGACAGCGTCAAGGATCTGCTGCCCGAGTCGGACGTGGTGATCCTGCGCACCGCAGCGGCCCGGGTGGTGATCCGCCCGTCCGGGACCGAGCCGAAGCTCAAGGCGTACCTCGAGGTGGTGGAGCCGGTCGTGGACGGTGACGTCCACACGGCCCGCAGCCGGGCGGCGTCGGCCGTCGACAGGCTCCGCGCCGAGGTCAGCGCTGCCCTGGGCGTCTGAACCCCGCAGCACCCACCCACAACAAACCCATCCTTTGCTCTGCACCCGTGGATGCGCCACTCGGCTGTCGGCCAGTGGCGCACGGGCGGGTGCAGAGCAAAGGGTCTGCCAAGCGGGGTCGACCCGACGGTCAGCGGCGCGGGCCGAGGGCCTGGTCGACTGCCCGGGCCAGGGCGGCGACGACCAGGCCGACCGACGGGCGAACCACCGAGTCCTCGGTGCTCACCTCGCCGGAGAACCCGGCGCCGGTGGCGATCTCCTGCAACCGGCGGCGGGCGTCGGCGGCGGTCTCGCCGCTCACCCCGAGCGCGGACTCCATCCGGAGCACCACGACCAGGGTGGCCAGCGCGGCGGTCCGCTCGTCCGGGGCTGCCGCGCCTGTCAGCGCCTCGGCCAGCCGCTGCCGGGTCTCCGCCTCGACGGAGGAGTCCACGACCGGGTAACGGTGCACGTGGATGAAGCCCAGCTCGGTCTCGTCGACGTCCCGGACGACGCCCTGCCGGCACAGGTCGGCGAGGATCCGGTCGCGCAGACCGTGCCGTAGGCGCTGCACCCAGGACGCCGGGGTGTGCGGGGTGTCGGCGGCGATCCGGTCGAGGACCTCGTCGCTGAACGGCTCGCCGATGGGCGTCGGGTCGACCACGGTCAAGGACCCGTCGGCGTACGCGATCCGACCGGCCAGGGCCAACTCGACCAGCACTGCGGCGGCCATACCCAGGTCCAGGCTGATCCGCGGCATGGTCGCCTTGCCGGTCGAATCGTCGTAGGCGAGGAGCAGCAACTCCTCGGCGAGCGCAACACCAGTCATGGCCGGAGACGGTAGCGGGTCCGCGCACCAGCGCGCACGGACCCGCCGGACCCGGCACCGACCGGGTCACGCTCAGAACCGGGGCATGCCGCCGAACTGGCGGTCACCGGCGTCGCCGAGCCCGGGGACGATGAACTTGTGGTCGTTGAGCCCGTCGTCGATCGAGGCCGTGACCAGGCGCAACGGCAGGCCGGAGCGCTTCAGCCGCTCGATGCCGACCGGGGCGGCGAGCACACAGAGCACGGTGATGTCGGTGCAGCCACGGTCGGCCAGCAGCCGGCAGCAGTGCTCCAGCGATCCACCGGTGGCCAGCATCGGGTCGAGCACCAGCACCGGCAGCCCGGCCAGGTCGCGCGGCAGCGACTCCATGTACGCGCGGGGCTCGTAGGTCGCCTCGTCGCGGGCCAGGCCCACGAAGCCCATCGAGGACTCGGGCAGCAGGCCCAGCGCGGCGTCCGCCATGCCCAGCCCGGCACGCAGCACCGGGACGAGCAGCGGCGGGTTGGCCAGCCGGGTGCCCTCGGTGCCGGTGACCGGCGTCTGCACCGGGTACCGCTCGACGGGGAAGGAGCGCGCCGCCTCGTACACCAGCATGGTGGTCAGTTCGTGCAGCGCGGCCCGGAACGTCGAGGAATCGGTGCGCTCGTCCCGCATGGCGGTCAGCCTGGACTGGGCCAGCGGGTGGTCAATGACGTGTACATCCACGATCGCTCAACCTACCGGTCCGCGGCGCGCGGCGGTGCGGGTGCGGTCGGACCAGGGACGACGCTCACGCCGACGCGGCATCGAGCGCTCGTGAGCAAGATCACTCAGCGGTTCGGTGCGTAGACTTCTCGGCATGACGGCGACAACGACGTCGGCCCGGTCGGACCTCTCCGAGCTGGGACGATCCGAGACCGCTCTGCGGACCTTCCTGCACGGCCTGCCCGGCGTGGACCAGGTCGGCGCGGAGCAGCGGGCGGCACAGCTCAGCACCCGCTCCATCAAGACCACCGCAAAGGCCCAGGCCATCGACCTGGCGATCCGGATGGTCGACCTGACCACCCTGGAAGGGGCGGATACCCCGGGCAAGGTGCGCGCGCTCGCCGCGAAGGCGCTGCGTCCCGACCCGGCCGACCCCTCCTGCCCGCACGTCGGCGCGGTCTGCGTCTACCCGGCGATGGTCCCGTACGTGGCCGAGGTGCTGCGCGGAAGTGCCGTGCACCTGGCCAGCGTGGCGACCGCGTTCCCGTCGGGCCAGGCACCGCTGGAGATCAAGCTGGCCGACACCCGGGCCGCTGTCGCGGCCGGCGCCGACGAGATCGACATGGTGATCAACCGGGGCGCCTTCCTGGCCGGGCGGTACAAGGAGGTCTACGACGAGATCGTGGCCACCAAGGAAGCCAGCGGGGACGCCCACCTGAAGGTGATCCTGGAGACCGGCGAGCTGGCCACCTACGACAACGTTCGGCGGGCTTCGTGGCTGGCGATGCTGGCTGGCGGCGACTTCATCAAGACCTCCACCGGCAAGGTCCCGGTCGCGGCGACGATGCCGGTGACGCTGGTGATGCTGGAAGCGGTCCGCGACTTCCGCGAGGCGACCGGGCGGCAGGTGGGCGTGAAGCCCGCCGGTGGCATCAAGACCACCAAGGACGCGATCAAGTACCTGGTGATGGTCAACGAGACCGTCGGCCCGGACTGGCTCGACCCGGACTGGTTCCGCTTCGGCGCGTCCAGCCTCCTCAACGACCTGCTGATGCAGCGCACCAAGCTGACGACCGGCACCTACTCCGGTCCCGACTACTTCACCCTGGACTGATAGCCGATGTTCGAATATGCCCCCGCCCCCGAGTCCCGCTCGGTGGTGGACCTCAAACCCTCGTACGGGCTGTTCATCGACGGTAAGTTCGTCGACCCTGCCGACGGTGGCAGCTTCAAGTCGATCAACCCTGCCTCCGAGGAGGTGCTGGCCGAGATCGCCGAGGCCGGCAGCGAGGACGTGGAACGCGCGGTGCGCGCCGCCCGGAAGGCGTACGACAAGGTCTGGGGTCCGATGTCGGGCCGGGACCGGGCGAAGTACCTGTACCGGATCGCCCGGCTCATCCAGGAGCGCTCCCGTGAGCTGGCCGTCCTGGAATCGCTTGACAACGGCAAGCCGATCCGGGAGAGCCGCGACGTCGACCTGCCGCTTGTCGCCGCGCACTTCTTCTACTACGCGGGCTGGGCCGACAAGCTGGAGCACGCCGGCTTCGGCCCGAGGCCGCAGCCGATCGGGGTGGCCGCGCAGGTCATCCCGTGGAACTTCCCGCTGCTCATGCTGGCCTGGAAGATCGCCCCGGCGCTCGCCGCAGGCAACACGGTGGTGCTGAAGCCGGCCGAGACCACCCCGCTGACCGCGCTGCTCTTCGCCGAGATCTGCCAGCAGGCCGAGCTGCCGGCCGGTGTGGTCAACATCCTCACCGGCGCCGGCGACACCGGCCGCGCGCTTGTCGAGCACGCTGGCGTGGACAAGGTCGCCTTCACCGGCTCCACCGACGTCGGCCGGGCCATCGCCCGGTCCGTCGCCGGCACCCGCAAGAAGCTCACCCTGGAGCTGGGCGGCAAGGCCGCCAACATCGTCTTCGACGACGCACCCATCGACCAGGCCGTCGAGGGCATCGTCAACGGCATCTTCTTCAACCAGGGGCACGTCTGCTGTGCCGGGTCCCGGCTGCTGGTCCAGGAGAACGTGGCCGACCGGGTGCTGGAGTCGCTGAAGCGGCGGATGGCCCAGCTACGGGTCGGTGACCCCCTGGACAAGAACACCGACGTCGGCGCGATCAACTCGGCCGCCCAGCTGGAGCGGATCCGAGAGCTGTCCGACGCTGGCTCGGCCGAGGGCGCCGAGCGCTGGTCGCCCCCGTGCGACCTGCCCGACCGGGGCTTCTGGTTCGCGCCGACCATCTTCACCGGCGTCACCCAGGCACACCGGATCGCCCGCGAGGAGATCTTCGGCCCGGTGCTGTCGGTGCTCACCTTCCGCACCCCGGCCGAGGCCGTGGAGAAGGCCAACAACACGCCGTACGGGCTGTCGGCCGGGATCTGGACCGACAAGGGCTCCCGGATCCTGTGGATGGCCGACCGGCTGCGCGCCGGCGTCGTCTGGGCCAACACGTTCAACAAGTTCGACCCCACGTCGCCGTTCGGTGGGTTCAAGGAGTCGGGCTACGGTCGCGAGGGCGGCCGGCACGGGCTGGAGGGCTACCTCAATGTCTGAGCGGGTCGCGGTACGCAAGACGTACAAGCTCTTCATCGGCGGGAAGTTCCCGCGCAGCGAGTCGGGACGGTCGTATCTCGTGCAGTCCTCGAATGTGTCACTGGCCTCCCGCAAGGACGCCCGGGACGCGGTGGTCGCCGCCCGCGCCGCCGTCAAGGGCTGGGCCGGCGCGACCGCGTACAACCGGGGTCAGATCCTCTACCGGGCCGCCGAGATGCTGGAGGGCCGCCGCGAGCAGTTCGTCGCCCTGGGTATCCCCGGCGACGAGGTGGACGCCGCAGTCGACCGCTGGGTCTGGTACGCCGGCTGGGCCGACAAGCTCGCCCAGGTGTACGGCGGCGCCAACCCGGTCGCCGGCCCGTACTTCAACATCTCCGCACCCGAGCCGACCGGCGTCGTCGCGGTGGTCGCCCCGGAGCGCCCGGCGCTGCTCGGCCTGGTCAGCGTGATCGCCCCGGCGATCGTCAGCGGCAACACCGTGGTGGTGGCAGCCTCGCCCTCCGAGCCGCTGGCGGCGGTGACGCTGGCCGAGGTGCTGGCCACCTCCGACCTGCCCGGAGGGGTGGTCAACATCCTCACCGGCGCGATCACCGAGACCGCGCCGACGTTGGCGGCGCACATGGACGTCAACGCGATCGACCTGACCGGGGTCACCGACGCCGCGCTCGCCACCGACCTGGAGGTCAAGGCGGCCGAGAACCTCAAGCGGGTGCTCCGACCGGCCCCGGCCGATCACGACTGGACCGGGGATCCGGGGTTGGCGCCGATGACCGCGTTGTTGGAGACGAAGACTGTGTGGCATCCCAAGGGGGTGTGATTCGGTTCTCGGCCTTTTGGTTTTCCGGGGGAGCCCGCCCACTCCGGGCGGTCAGGCTTGATCCCTGCGTGGGCGGGCTCCCCCGGAAAACCTGACCTGGGCCGGGTCCGTCGGGTGGGTCAGCTCACGCGACAGCAAACGCAAGATCGCGCAGGGCGGGCGGCCTGCCTTCGTCGATCTTGGAGTCATGGTGCCCGGGTTGGCGTGATACAAGCACTTTGTCATTCACGACTACCTCATGATCGACGGAGCAGTACGGGGCTGGCGGGGATCCTCGGGACCTACTACCGGGGGTAGGATTGGGTTTGTGACTCGGCTGGGCGATCTTGAGCGTGCGGTGATGGACGTGCTGTGGGACGTGGTTCCCGGCACGTCGGATGGTGTGACCGTGCGCGAGGTGGCCGACGCCCTCGATGGTCGCGAGCTGGCGTACACGACTGTGATGACCGTGCTGGACCGGCTCGCCGGCAAGGGCATGGTGCAACGGGAGCGGGAGGGTCGGGCCTGGCGATACCGGCCGGCGGCCAGCCGCGAGGCGCACATCGCCCAGCTCATGCTCGACGCCCTCGACCTGGGCGGCAGCCGGGACGCCGCGCTGGTGCGGTTCGCCCGCTCGGTGACCGGCACCGAGGCCGAGGTGCTGCGGGCGGCACTGGGCAGCGAGGCCGGCCTGACCAGCAGCGACACCAGCGACGACACGGCCGGTGCGCAGCTGACCGACCGTCTCGACGGGCCGGCGGGCCGACGACCCGCCGGCGAGGCAGCGGAGCGGTAGGGCCCGCCCCATGGCCTACGCCGTGCACTTCGCCGCCACGATGCTCGCCTGCTATCTGACCGCCCAGGTGTTGGCCCGCTCCACCTGGACGTGGCGTAGCCCTCGGGTGGCGATCGTCTGCTGGCAGGCCGTCGGGCTGGCGCTGGGCCTCTCGGCGATGGGCCTGCCGATGGCGCTCGGGTTGAGCGCGTACGACCGGCCGACCGGCAGCGCACTGCTCGCCCTGGCCAACGACCTCGCCCACGGCGCGCTGCCGATCGGAGTGGGCACCTTCCACCTGGCCGGCGTCGGGGTGGGCTTCGGCATCGGGGCGGTGCTGGTCACGACGACAGTGCGCAGCATCCACGGCACCGTGCGCGCCCAGCGTCGCCACCGGGACCTGCTCTCCCTGGTCGCCCGGAACGATCCGGCCGCGCCGGGTGCGCTTGTGCTGGATCATCCGAGCGCCGCCGCGTACTGCCTGCCGGGTGTGAAGCCGCAGGTGGTGGTCAGCGCCGGCACCCTGAGCCTGTTGGACCGCGCCGAGCTGGCCGCGGTGCTCAGCCACGAGCGGGCGCACGCCCACGAGCGGCACGACCTGGTGTTGCTGCCGTTCACCGCGCTGTGCCGGGCGCTGCCGTGGTTCGGCTGGGTGCGCGACGCGCACGAGCGGGTCGCCCTGCTGGTCGAGATGCGCGCCGACGACAAGGCCCGCGAGCTGCACGCCGAGGCGCCGCTGGCGGCAGCGCTGCGCCGATTCGCCGCCGCCGGTCACCGGATCACCCCGGCCGGCGCGCTGGGCGTGGGCGACCGGGATCTCGACGTACGGGTGCAGCGCCTGCTGGTCACTGACCGACCGCCGCGGGTGCTCGGTGCCACCGCCCTCGCGGTCGCCACCACGCTTGTCGCCCTCCCGGTCACGCTCTTCCTGTCCTGAGCTGCCGCGCCACCCCGACGCGAGCTGCCGCGCCACCCCGACGCCCGCTGAGCTGCGCGGCGTGAGCGCACCCGCAAGATCGCACTCGATCCAGGATCGAGGGGCATCCCGGGGCCGCGAGGCCACCACATCCAGGTTCGCGCGCGATCATCCTTAGGTACTACGTTACGTAGTAATGTTATCTACGACATAAGGTAGTAGACAGGCATGTAGTGATGCTACGTGTAGGGTGGCTACGACAAGGGAGCCAACCTACGGAGGCTGGTCATGGACACGCTGCTCCTCGCCCGCCTGCAGTTCGCCACCACCACCTCGATCCACTTCCTGTTCGTGGTCGTCACGATCGGGCTGGTCACCCTGCTGGTCGGCATGCAGACCGCGTGGGTGCTCACCGGCAACCCGAAGTGGGAGCGGCTGACGCGCTACTGGGGCCAGCTCTACGTGATCAACTACGTGCTCGGCATCGCCACCGGCATCGTGATGGAGTTCCAGTTCGGGCTGAATTGGAGTGGCCTGTCGCGCTACGTCGGCAACGTCTTCGGCGCGCCGCTGGCCATCGAGACGCTCGTGGCGTTCTTCCTGGAGTCCACGTTCCTCGGGATGTGGATCTTCGGCTGGCACCGGCTCGGCAAAGGCGTCCACCTCGCGTTGCTCTGGGGCGTGGCGATCACCGCGTACGCCTCGGCGTTCTGGATCATGGTGGCCAACTCCTGGCTCCAGCACCCGGTCGGGTACGAAGTCCGCGACGGGATCGCCCACCTCACCGATTTCGGCGCACTGCTCACCAATCCCAGCCTCGGCATGGCCTTCGGGCACGTGGTCTCGGCGGCGCTGCTCGTCGGCGGGATGCTCATGGCGGCGGTCAGCGCGTGGCACCTGATCCGGCGTACCCCCGACTTTGCGCTCTTCCGCACCTCGCTGCGGATCGGCCTGGTCACCTCGGCGCTGGCGATCAGCCTGGTGCAGGGCTTCGGTTTCGCCCAGTTCGGCCCGGTCGGGGCGGTGCAGCCCACCAAGTTCGGCGGCGACAGCCCGGAGAGCCAGGCGCTGATCGCCGAGTGGACCACGCGGTTCGGCCCCGGCGACTACACCCCACCGGTGCTGGCCAGCGTCGGGTTGGGCTTCATGATCCTGATCGGCTTCACCCTCGGCTGCCTCTGGTTGCTGCTCCCCCTGCTCTTCCGGGACTGGATCATCCGACTGCGCTTCCCGCTCTGGCTGATCCTGCTCGCCCTGCCGCTGCCGTTCGTCGCGGTGATCCTCGGCTGGATCTCCCGGGAGGTCGGCCGCCAACCCTGGGTGGCGTACGGGCTGCTCCCCACCGAGCAGGCCGTCTCCCCGGTCAGCGCGCCGCTGGTGCTCACCTCGTTGATCGGGTTCAGCCTGCTGCTGGGCACCCTCGCCGTCACCAACTGGGTGCTGCTCGCCCGGTACGCCAGGCGCGGCGCCGCCGACCCGGCGCTCGGCCGCCCACCGGCACCGCTCGACGAGCCGGCCCACCCCGAACCCGCCCTCAGCTGAGGAGAAGACCGTGGACCTCGCCTGGTACGCCCTACTCGGCCTCTTCTTTGCCGGCTACCTGGTGCTCGCCGGCTACGACTACGGCGTCGGGATGCTGCTCGCCCGCGGCGTCGGCCCGGCCGGCCGGCGCGAGGCGCTCACCGCGCTCGGCCCGTTCTTCCTCGGCAACGAGGTCTGGCTGGTGGCCGCCATGGGCATCCTCTTCGGCGCGTTCCCCCTCCTGGAGGGCGAGTTGCTCGCCGGCTGCTATCCGGCCGTCGCCGGAGCCCTGGTCGGCGTCATCCTGGTCACCGTCGGGGTCCAGCTGCGCAGTCGGCCCAGCGACGAGCGGGTCCGCGCCCGCTGGGACCGCGTCGTGATGATCGGCAGCGCTCTCGCCGCGCTGTGCTGGGGTGCGCTGCTCGCCGCGCTGTTGCAGGGCGTGCCGCTGCAGGCCGACGGGCACATCGCCGGGGTGACGCACCTGGCCACCCCGTTCGCGGCCGCCGCCGGGCTGGCCATGGTGGCCCTGGTCGCGGTGCACGGGGCGACCTTCCTCGCGCTGCGACTGTCGGCCGAGGCCGCCGCCGTGGTCGGCCGTACGGCCCGTCGGCTGGTGCCGGTGGCGCTCGCCGCGGTCGCCCTGGCCACCGTCGTGGGCGTGCTCTCCACCCGGGTACGCGACGCCGTCCAGCGGCCGGCGGTGGCCGTACTCCTGCCGGTGTTGCTCGCGGCGGCGCTGCTGGCGGCCCGCGCGGCGCTGGCGCGGCGGCGGCCGGGGTGGGCTCTGGTCGCCACCGGCGCGGCCCTGGCGCTGCCGGTGCTGCTGGTCGGCGCGGCCCTCTGGCCCTACGTGCTGGTGTCCACGACCGACCCGGACGCCTCGCTGACGGTGGCCGACGCCGCCGCCAGCGCGCCGACCCTGCGGCTGCTGGGCTGGGTGGCGCTGCCGCTACTTCCGGCCCTACTAGGCTTCCAGGCGATGTGCTGGTGGGTTTTCCGAGGACGGACCGACGGTAGGGCACCGGTGTACTGGTGAGCCGCCGTCCGTTCGACCCGCGTCTGCTGCGCCGGGTCCCTGCGGCCCGGGGCGATCTTGCCGTGCTCGGGCTCCTCGGCGTGCTGGCCGCCGGATTGATCGTGGCGCAGGCCACCGCACTCGCGTCGCTGCTGGCCACCGCCATCGACGGCCGGCTGGACCGACCGGCGCTGGCCGGCTTCGTGGTCGCGGTCGCCGCCCGATCGGCCCTGGTCTGGGCGCAGGGCACGGTCTCGGCGCGGGTCGCCGCCACGGTCAAGGCGACGCTGCGGGCCGACCTGCTCAGCGCGGTGGGCCGGCACGGGCCCGGCTGGGTGGCCGGGCAGCGGGCCGGTGAGATCGCCACCCTGGCCGGGCGTGGATTGGACGCGCTGGACGCGTACTTCACCGGGTACCTGCCGCAGTTGGTGCTCAGCGTCACGGTGCCCCTGGCGGTGCTGGCCCGGGTCGTCTTCGCCGACTGGAGCTCGGCGGTGATCATCGCGCTGACCCTGCCGCTGATCCCGGTCTTCGGCGCGCTGCTCGGCTGGCAGGCGCAGGCCGCCACCGAACGGCAGTGGCGGCGGCTCGCGCTGCTCGGCGGGCACTTCCTGGACATGGTCGCCGGGCTGCCCACGCTGCGCGCGTTCGGGCGGGCCCGGGCACAGACCGACGTGGTGCGCCGGATGGCCGACGGTCACCGCGTCGCCACCATGAAGACGTTGCGGATCGCGTTCCTCTCCGCGCTGGTGCTGGAGCTGGTCGCCACCCTCTCGGTGGCGCTGGTCGCGGTGCCGGTCGGCATCCGGCTGCTCGGCGGCGGGCTGGCCCTGCAGACCGCGCTGCTGGTGCTGCTGCTGACCCCGGAGGCGTACCTGCCGCTGCGGGCCGCCGGTAGCCGCTTCCACGCCAGCATGGAGGGGCTGGCCGCGCTGGACGAGGCGTTGACCGTCTCCGCCGCACCCGCCGCCCCCCGGGCCGCCGAGGGCGCTTCCGCCCCGGACGCGCGGGGCGAGATCCGGTTCGAGGGGGTGAGCGTGGCGTACGAGCGGACCACCGCGCTGCGCGACGTGACCCTGACCGTCCGGCCCGGCGAACGGATCGCCATCATCGGGCCCAGCGGCGCCGGCAAGAGCACCCTGCTCGGCCTGCTGCTCGGCTTCGTGGTGCCGACCAGTGGCCGGATCACCGTGGACGGAGTCGACCTCGCCACCGCCGACCCGGACGCCTGGCGTCGGCAGCTCGCCTGGGTGCCGCAGCGGGCGCACCTCTTCGCCGCCTCGCTTGCCGACAACATCCGCCTCGGCGCACCGGACACCCCGGCCGACGCGCTCGCCGCCGCGGTGCACGACGCCGCCCTGGACGACGTGGTGGCCGGGCTGCCCGACGGCCTGGACACCCTGCTCGGCGAGCGCGGCCACGGGTTGTCCAGCGGGCAACGGCAGCGGGTGGCACTGGCCCGGGCGTTCCTGCGGGAAGCCCCGGTGGTGCTGCTCGACGAACCCACCGCCCGACTCGACACGGCAGCCGAGGCGGTGGTCCTCGACGCCACCCGCCGCCTGGTCGCCGGACGGACCGCGCTGCTGGTCGCGCACCGCCCGGCACTGCTCGCCGACGCCGACCGGATCCTGCGCGTGCAGGACGGCCGGGTCACCGAGTTGACGCCCGAGCCGACCGGGAAGGCGGCCCGATGAGCCCGGCACCCGAGCCGAACCCGCTGGACGCGGAGCCGGTGGCCGACGAGGCTCTGGCTGGACAAGCCTCCGACGCGGCACCGGCCGGGCGGGCCGCCGCCGAGCGGGCCGTCTTGCGACTGGCCCGGCCGTACCTGGGCCGCCTGGTCGGAGCCGGGCTGCTGGCAGCCGCCACCGAATTCGCCGGGCTCGCCCTGATGGCCACCGCCACCTGGCTGCTGATGAGCGCCGCCGGCCAGCCTCCACTGGACCGCCTCACCGTGGCGATCGTCGCGGTCCGCGCGCTGGCGATCAGCCGGGGCGTGTTCCGCTACTCCGAACGGCTCGCCGGGCACGACGCGGTGCTCCGGATGATCACCGATGTCCGGGCCCGGGTGTTCGCCACCCTGGCGGCCCGCCGAGGTGTCCCGCACCGCTCCGGCGACGTGCTGAGCCGACTGGTCTCCGACGTGGAGGCTGTCCAGGACCTGTTGCTGCGAGTGCTGGTCCCCGGCTCGGCGGCGGCCCTGGTCGGTGTGCTGGCGGTCGCCGTGGCGGCGTTGATCTCACCGCCGGCCGCCGGCGCGCTCGCCGTCGGGCTGCTAATCGCCGGGGTGGCGCTGCCCGCGCTGGCCACCGCGGTCACCCGCCGCAGCGCGGCCGAGGTGGCCCCCCTGCGCGGCGCATTGGCCACCGACGCGATCGACCTCACCCACGGTGCCGCCGACCTGGCCGCGTTCGGGGCGACCGACGTCACGTTGCGCGCCGCCGAGCAGCGGGCTCACCGGCTGGCCCGGCTGGAACGTCGGCTGGCCGCCACCGGGTTCGCGGTGGACGCGGCCGGCGTGCTGACCGCCGGCGTGACCGCCGCGGCGGTGGTGTTGGTCGCGCTCACCGCCGACGTGCCGGGGGTGCTGGTGGGCGTCCTGGCCGTCGGCGCGCTGGCCTCCGTCGAGGTGACACTGGCGCTGGTCACGGCGGCCCGGCAGTGGACGCAGCTGCGGCCTGGCCTGGCCCGGGTGGCCGCCCTGCTCGACGCGGACCCGCCGCCCCCGCCGCCCACGGACGGCCCGACGGACCTGGCCGGCCCGCACGAGCTGCGCTTCGTCGACGTGACCGTGCGGTACCGGGCCGGCGCGGCGCCCGCCCTGGACGGTGTCAGCCTGGACCTGCCGCCGGGGCGCCGGATCGCGGTCGTCGGCCCGAGCGGTGCCGGCAAGAGCACCCTGGCCGCCGTGCTGACCGGCGCCGTCCGGCCGGTGTCCGGCCGGGTCACCCTGGACGGTCACGACCTCTCGGCGTACGCCGAGGAGGCGCTGCCCCGCGCGGTCGGCGGGCTGCTGGCCGAGGCGTACGTCTTCCATGCCACGGTGCGGGAGAACCTGCTACTCGGGCGAGCCGGGGCAGGCGAGGAGGAGCTGACCGAGGCCACCGCCGCCGCCGGTCTGCTGGACTGGGTGCACGCCCAGCCGGCGGGCTGGGACACGCTTGTCGGCGAGGAGGGCGGGCAGCTCTCCGGCGGGCAGCGGCAGCGGCTGGCGCTGGCCCGGGCCCTGCTCGCCGCGCCGCCGGTGCTGGTGCTCGACGAGCCCACCGAGGGGCTGGACCCGACCGCCGCGGACGTGGTGCTCGCGTCCGCCCTCGCCGCCACCCCCGCCGGGCACTCGGTGCTGCTGATCAGCCACCGGCTCAGCGGGCTCGCCGAGTTGGACGAGATCGTGGTCCTCGACGGCGGCCGGGTGATCCAGCGCGGTCGGCACGCCGAGTTGGTCGCCGCCGGAGGCTGGTACCGGGATCAGTGGCTGCTCCAGGCCGCGGCCGAATGGGGTTACCTGGCGCTCACCCCCTGACCCGACTCGGGGGCGGACCAGGGTTCTCCCGGACGTCGACCCGTCGGAGTCCATGGCAGGGTGGTGCGATGGCACGTGGTGAGGACATGGTGGTCGACGAGCACCTGCGGGAGCTGGCGGCTCGTTTGCAGGGGCCGGCGCGACTCAAGTCCGACCTGCTGACCGAGGCCCGGCATGGGCTGCTGGACGCCGTCGAGGCGTACCGCGAGAGCGGCGTGCCACCCACGGAGGCGCAGCGCCGGGCGGTGGTCGAGTTCGGCTCGCCGGCGCAGTTGCTCCCGTCCTGGCAGGCCGAGCTGGCGGTGGGCGCCCTGCGCGGGCTCTCCCTGCGGATGCTGGCGATCGCCGGGGTGGGCGTGGTCGCCGGGGACCTGACCTGGCGGGGGTCGAGTTGGAGTGGCGGCCCACGCCCTCCGGCCGGCTATCTACTGCTCTCCAACCTGGTCGACTGGATCTGGATGGGTGCGCTGGCGCTCGCGGTGGCCGGTCTGCTGGTGGTCTGGGCGAGCGCCCGGGCGCCGCGGCCGGGCCTGGCCCTGGCGCAGCGTGCGGTGGGCGTCGGCCTGACCGGCATCCTGGTTCTCGGTGTGCTGGCTGGCTGTGCTCTCTTCACCTGGTCGCTCGAGCTCTGGGACGCGGCGCTGCACTGGCCTCCAATGATCATCGGAGGCGTGCTGGTGGGTGCCGGCTACTTCTCGCTGACCCGGGCGGCGCGCGGCTGGCTGCTGGCCACCGCCCGCTGATCGCGGCCGACCCCAGCGGGTCAGGCCGGGGTGGGCGGGCTGCCCGGGTCGAGGAACCGGCCGACGGTGAGTTGGAACTCGCGCCAACCAGCGCGCTCCCCGGCCAGCGCCTGCTGGCCGGAGTCGGTGAGCTGGTACGTCCGCCGTTCCCGGCCGTTGACCGTGCTCCAGGTGCTCGCCACATGGCCGGCGCGTTCCAGGCGACGGAGCGCCGGATAGATGGTGCCGGTGGGCAGATCCAGATTGCCGTCACTGCGCGCACGCAGCGCCTCGATGATCGCGTAGCCGTGCAGCGCGCCCTGTTCGAGCACGGCGAGCAGCAGAGCGTCGAGATGGCCGTGCAGCGCCTGGGCCTTCATGCGTAGCTACGCTACTTGTCGAACAGCCGGTTCGCCAGCGGTGACCACCAGCAGGTCGGAACCCATGCGCCAACCGGCCACCGGGGTGCGGGCATCGGTCACCCAGGGCCGCCGACTAGGGTATGTGCCCAGAGTCACTCGCCGGTCAGAGACCCCGGCGGGTGGGCAACCCGAAGCACACGGAGGTCAGCGTGGCCCGCCAGTCGCCCCAACGGCCCGACGCCGACGAGCCCGAGCTCGACGACACCACCGGCGCGGTCGAGCCAGATGAGATCGAGGAGACCGACAGCCCGTCGGTGTCGATCGACCGATCGCTCTGGGACGAGCTGCGCATCGATCCAGTGGAGATCGCCCTGCCCGCCGGCACCGGCTTCACGCTGCGGGCGTACCGGCCGGCCAGCTCGCTGACCCCGACCGACGTGACCGAGCGCGACCAGGACGACCCGTTCCTCGCCCGCCGCCAGGCGATCGAGGAGGAGGAAGAGGACGACGAGACTGTCGTCATCCTCGACGAGGAGCTGGCCGAGGAGTTCGCCGCCGAGGACGAGGACGAGTCGAAGCGCCGCCGCGACGGCGCCGCCACCGACGCGGCCGACGACGAGTCGGACGCGGACGAGGCGGACGACGAAGAGGTGCCGGTCTTCCTCAGCAACCGCGGCAAGCTGCTGCTGTTCAAGACCCCCGAATCACTTGTCAGTTTCATCCGATCCGGCGCTCCCAACGATCTGTCCCAACTGGACAGCTGGAATGAATTGTCCGAACGGGTGGAGCCGGCGGATATCGCGCCACTCGACGAGGACACCTACGAGCTCGACCTGGTCGTGGAGAACCTGCGCGGCGGGCACGACACGTGGGATTCGACCCTGCTGATCGAGGCCGGCGAGGTCGCGCGTGACCTTTCGTACGCATTGCGCCTGCCTGCGGTGCTCGACATGCTCTCCGCCGGCTCCAGCCTCGACGACCTGGACGAGGCGCTGCGTGCCACCGCCAACGGTGGGATCGGCGCGTTCATGGGTCGGCGGCGGCTGAAGAAGATCGGGGCGCAGACCGCGAGTTTGGGTTGGCGCACCATTGTCGGCAAGATCTCTGCGGTGGTGGACTGGCGCGACTGACCCGTACCGGGGAGCATCAGTTGCTGGCAGAGGAAGACCTGTCCCGGGAGGAGGACGACGCCGTGGCGCTCGTGCGCGTTTACTGCGGTCTGGCCTCGGCGGATCCGGCTGACCGACCGGCCTCCGCCGGTTCGACGCTGACGTCCGCTGTGGTCGACGACGCAGGCCGTCTGCTGCATGTCTGCGAGATCAGCGATGACGCCGCTGGCTACGCCCAGCTCGTCGCGCTGCTCGTGGAGCGGTCGGGCGGGCCGAGCGGTGCGGCCATCGCTGCCGACAGCGACGACCACACGGTCACCTCGCTGCTGAGCGCGGCGGGGCGGCCCCTGGCGATCGCGGACGACGACTCGGTGGATGACTTCGCCGAGCGGTTCGCCGATGACGACTCTCTCGAGGAGATGCAGTCGCCTCCGGCCGAACGACGGGCTGTCGGTCTGGCCCGCGCGTTGCAGGCGGGGGCGCTGTCCGCAGTCACCCTGCCGGCACCCCGGGACCTCGCCGGCTACAAGCAGGTGCTCTCCGCGCACGCCGCTCTGGCCAGCGGTCGGCACTCCGCAGCCGTGGCGCTGCGCGAGGTTCTGCGTGAGCTCTACCCGGCCGCCCTGCGGGCATACCCGGACCCGGCCGAGCCGGTCCCGCTGGCGGTGCTGGACGCGCTGCCCGAGCCGGGCATGCTCGGCGGCACCGTGGCCCGGGGCCGCGAGGTGTCGGTCGCGGCGGACGCCATTGCCGCGCACCTCGCCGCGGACGGGGTCGCCGATGCCGAAGAGATCAACGAAGCGGTCACCGCACTGCGGGTCGCCATCTCCGAGACCCCGCGACGCGCTGCGGTCAACCGCGCGCTCACGTCCGCAGTGGCCGAGACGGTCCGCCAGGCCGTCGCCTCCGTACGGGCCTGCGACGCCGGGTGTGAGGCGCTGGTCAGCGCGCTCAGCTCCCGGGACAGCACGCCTGCCCAGGCACCCGGCCGCCGGGCCGCCGCCCGCCGAGGCGAGCCAGTCGGCGAGCTGAGCGGCCTGGCCGGCGCCAACAACTCCGGGCTGGGCGGCCTGGCCGACAGCAGCAACAGCGGGCTGACCGGTCTGGTCGGCACCAACGCCGGGTTGCGGTCGGTGCGGCCCAACCCGGCCGCCGCCGACCCGGCACCCGCCGTCGGGCGCCGCAGCCGCCCCGAGCCGGTCTCCGGTAACACGCCGCTGGCGTCGCCCCGCCCGCTCGGGCCGCCGCCGGTCGCACCGGCCCCGGTCACGCCGCCGCCGGTCGCACCGGCCCCGATGACCCCGGCGGCGATGGCTGGTCCGCCAGCGTCCACGCTGCCCAGGCGCGCCGAGCCGGCGCCCAGCCGGATCGACGGCCCGACCAACCGACCGGTCTCCTCGCCACCGCCTCCGCCACCGGGGATCACCCCGATCGCGCCTGCGCAGCGCGGCGCGGTGCCGCCGGCCGAGGCCGGCGAGCCGTTCCGGCCGACGCTGACCACCGCCGCGATCAACAACGCGCGGGCCGAGCGGCAGCGTACGGTCATTCCGCCCCGCCCGAAGACCAACGGCGAGCCCCGGCCGAGCCACCTGCAACGCCCGGTCGACGAGCCCCCCACTGGCGGGTTCAGCGCCACCGACCTCAGCATCCCGGTGCCGACCCCCCGGCCCGGTCAGGAGACCGCAGCACCGCCCGGCTCCCGTGCCAACTGGCCTCTGGTCAACAACCCGGAGGACCCGTCCGACAGCTCACCGAACAACCCGGTGGCCTACTCGTACGGCGGCAGCCGGGGCGTCGACGCCACGACCGACCCTGGCCGGGCCGACGGCCGGGTCACCCCGCCCTGGTTGGCGGACGACCTTCCGCAGGAACCACCGATGCTGCGGCTGGTGGAGCCACCGCCGCTGGCCGACCGGGCGCTGCGCGAAGGGCTCAACCCTCCCGCCGACCAGCACCTGGAGACGCCGCCGTTGCGTCTGGTCGACCGGGAGCAGGCCGCTCGCAACGGCCGGCTAGCCGCTCGTCCCGACCGCGCCGCCGAGCACCGGCCGCCGCCGATGGTCGAGCACCGGCCGCCGCCGATGGTCGAGCACCGGCCGCCGCCGATGGAGCACCGCCCTCCGCCGATGGAGCACCGGCCGCCGCCGGTCGCCGACGAGGGCGACGGCGATCTGCTGATCTTCGCGCAGGCCAAGTCGGCGTGGTTCGTCGGGCACGCCGAGGAGTCCGACCTGGACTGGTCGACCACGGCCGACACCGGCTGGCAGGCCGCGGAGCAGGCAGCTCGCCCGGCGGTGGGCGCCGAGACCAACGCCGGGCTGCCGAAGCGCGTGCCGCAGGCCAACCTGGTCCCTGGTTCCCCGCTGCGCGAGGAGCGCCCATTGCGGATAGTGCGTGATGCGGCAAGCCTCGCGGAGAACACGACCGGCTACTTCCGTGGCTGGCGTCGAGGCCAGGAGATCGGCGGTTTCGCGGTGGGTGGCCGCCCCGGCCGCGAGGCCGCCGGTGGCTGGGACTTCAGCCGCGACCACGGGGACCGCGACGACGACCGGGAGTACGAGTACCGCTCGGCGGGCTACCAGTCCTGATCCTTCGCAGATGTGAGAGCGCCCCCAGTCAGCTGACTGGGGGCGCTCTCACATCTGCGGGATAAGCCCGGAAACGGCGACGCCGCCTCCGCAGAGCCCCGAACGGCCACCGCCCCAGGGTGCAAGGGGCCGAGAGCTTTCGGGGCCTTCAGGAGGCGGCGCAGAGCGCACGCCGACGCACGGCAGCGCAACGGGCAGGGTGCGGCGCCCGGTGGCGGCCAGAGCCACCACCGGGCGTGCAGCGTCCCGATCAGGCCGGGGCGACGGCGCGCGTACGGCGCATGGTCAGCACGTACTCGACCAGCGAGATCAGCACGTGCTTCGTCGACTCCCGGTTACGGGCGTCGCAGGCCACCACCGGCACGTCGCTCGAGATCGCCAAGGCGTCCCGAACGTCCTGCGGGTCGTGGTACTGCATCCCGTCGAAGCAGTTGATCGCCACCAGGTACGGCAGGCGTCGGTGCTCGAAGAAGTCGATCGCCGCGAAGCAGTCGGCCAGCCGGCGGGTGTCCACCAGCACGACCGCACCGATCGCACCCCGCACCAGTTCGTCCCACATGAACCAGAAGCGGGTATGACCCGGCGTACCGAACAGGTACAGGATCAGGTCACGGTCGATCGAGATCCGGCCGAAGTCCATCGCCACCGTGGTTGTCGTCTTGCCCGGCACCTGCCGGGTATCGTCGACGCCCACGCCAGCGGAGGTCATGATGGCCTCGGTGGTCAGCGGCGTGATCTCCGAGACCGAGCCGACCAGCGTCGTCTTACCGACGCCGAATCCACCGGCGATAACGATCTTCGCCGACGTCACGCGGCCGCTCGGGCTCGGCGGGCGGTGCGACATGTCAGAGCCTGCGAAGTCCACTCAGCACCCTCTCCAGCAGTTCAGTGCCCACCGCGTCGTCGGAGTCGTCCAGGATGGTCGGCTCATGGACCGCGACCAGGCCGTCCGTCGCCATGTCGGCGATGAGCACCCGGGCCACACCGAGCGGGAGCTGCATCCGCGCCGCGATCTCCGCGAGCGATTGCACGCGTCCGTCACACAGCGCGGCGATGTACTGGTGTTCGCGGCCCTGGCCGCCGTTGCCATTGGCAGCGGCCCGGCCGCGCACCGTCGTCTCGACGAGCGCCTCCAGCGCGATGTCGAGCCGGGGACGGGTGCGACCACGGGTCACGGCGTATGGACGGACCAACGCTCCGGTCGGTTCGTCACGATCGGCCATCTCGCCGCTCACCTCCTTCGCACCCGTTACCGGCTCCCACCGGTGAAACCCGTCGTTGTCGTTGTTGCAGTCGTGCCGACCTCACGATCGGCGAGGCGTCAGCCCAGCATGCCCGCAGCCGCACGCGGCTGCGGGGTCAGCGCGTCGCCCACCCGGTCGACCAGCAGCGCCATCTCGTAGCCAACCTGGCCTACGTCGGAGCTGCGGGCTGCCAGCACGGCGAAGGACGAGCCGTCCGAGATGGACATCAGGAACAGGAAGCCATTGTCCATCTCGACGACGGTCTGCAACACCGCGCCTCCCTCGAAGCAGCGAGCTGCCCCCTGGGTCAGGCTAACCAGACCCGAGGAGATCGCGGCGAGCTGGTCTGCCCGGTCGCGCGGCAGATCCCGTGACGACGCGAGGAGTAGGCCGTCCGCCGATACGGCGACCGCATGCGCGACGCCGGGCACCCGGTCGGCGAAGTTGGCCAGCAGCCAACCAAGATCCTGCGTAGTTGTCATCCTTCTTGCTCCTTCTGCCCGCTCCCGGCCACCGGGCCTGAGCCAGACTGCGAGGATTGCCCTCCCGGAGTCGCCTCCGGGCTGGTCGGGTTGTCCGAGGTGCTACGCCCTCGCTGCACGCCCCGGTGGTAGGCGGAGAGCAGGCCACGGACCGCCTCCGGGGAGCGCCGCTGGACCGAGGTGGTGGGCTTCTCCACCGCACCGGGCACCAGCTGCGCCATCGGCTTGCGCTTCGGCAAACCGGTCGTGGTGGTCTCGCTCACCGGCACCGTGCCAGCCGCAGCGGACGCAGCACGCCAGCCGTCGTCGGCGGCGGTCTGCCAGCCGTTGGTCTGCGGTTGAGGCCGGCGGTTCGGCAGGCTCTCGGCGAGACTGGGGCGGGCGCCCTCGTTCGCTGTGGAGCCGTTGTCCCGCGGCGCTCCTCCGACCGTCGGAGTGTCTGCCATCGGTGTGTTACCTGTCGTCCCGGATGGTGTCTTGTGGACTGCCCGACCGGTGGCCTCGACCGTGGCGAACTGCTGGGTCGCGGAGTCGCCGTTGGTCGCTGGTTGGTCACCGGCCGCAGCCTCGTCCGAGCCCGGGCGGCGGGTACGGAACCAGGCCGACTCAAGCTCCCGGAAGATCGGCAGCTCCATCGTCTCGTCCGCGTACCGCTGACGGTTCTGCGCCTGCGACTGCTGCGGTGTCGGCCGACTCTGCGGAGCCGGAGCCGGAGCCGGGGTCGGAGCCTGGGCTGCGGCCGGCTGCTCGCCGGGTCGCGGCACACGCGGTAGCTCCGTCGTCATGTCCAGAGCGGCGGCGAGCCGCTCGGGCACCGGCGGGGTGGCGGTGTCCCGCTCGCTACCCGGCACTGGCGGCCAGGCCGGCGGCGCCGGGGTGCTGGGTGCCTGCGCGGGCGGAGCAGATCGGGGCGCGAACCCGCTGAACGACTGGCTGGAGGCGGGCGGCGCCGAGTACGGCTGACCGGACGCCGGGGAGGCCGAAACCGGGGCCGCAGAGACCGGCGGACCGGCGTAAGGCTGCCCGGAGGCCGGGGCGGCGGAGACCGGCGGAGTGCCGTACGGCGCACCCGAGTAGGGCTGCCCGGAGTAGGGCTGCCCGGAGGCCGGAGCGGCGGAGACCGGCGCGCCGGAGTAGGGCTGCGCAGAGACCGGCGGCGCCGAGTACGGGGACGCCTCGGGGCTGCTCGGCAGCTGACGCGGAATGGACGGCTGCTGACCGGAGGTCGGCGTGTCGTCGCCCGCCCGGCGCTGCGGCAGCGGGTCGGTCCCCTGGCCGTTGGCTGGCCGGGGGTTGAACCCATCGCCGCCGTTGACGCCGTTCGTCCCGGCCGCGCCGGTCAGATCGGACCAGGCCGGCATCGAGCGGTATGCACCGCTGTTGGCGGGGGCACCGGCGCCGTTGCGCGGCGCGGGGTCGAACGGACGACCGCCCAGGGTGACCTGGTTACCAGATTCGCTCGGGCGAGGGCCGTTGCCCAGCGCGGGCAGCGCACCGAAGGCCGGCACCGGCCCACCGTTCGGCGGACCACCGAGCTGAGGACCGCTGGCTGCCGGCAGGGCCGGCGGCTGCTGCACCCGACCGGAGAGCGCCCGAGGCACCAGCACCGAGGTGGGCAGGGTGACATCGGCGACCGTGCCACGATCGTTGCCGGGGCGCAGCTCGACCCGGACACCGTGCCGGGACGCCAGCCGGGCGACCACGACCAGGCCCATCATCCGGGAGACGGCCACGTCCACCTGCGGCGGCGTCGCGAGCCGCTCGTTGAGGTCGTGCAGCTGATCGGCGCTGATGCCGATGCCGCGGTCCTCGACGTAGAGCGAGGAGCGGTCGCCGACGCGACGAGCCTCGACCATGACCTGCGAGTCGGGCGGGGAGAACGCGGTCGCGTTGTCGAACAGCTCCGCGACGAGGTGCACCAGGTCGTTGACCGCGTGCGCGGCGACCTCGATGTCGCGGTCGATGACACCGAACTCGATCCGGGTGTAGTGCTCGACCTCGGACTGCGCGGCGCGCAGCACGTCGATGAGAGCCGCCGGCTCACGCTGCACACGGGTGGAGTCAGCACCGGCGAGCACCAGCAGGTTCTCGTCGTTGCGGCGCATTCGGGTGGCCAGGTGGTCGAGCTGGAACAGCTCGGCCAGCCGGTCCGGGTCCTCTTCGCCGCGCTCCAGCCGGTCGAGGTGCCCGATGAGGCGGTCGACCAGGATCTGGGAACGGCGGGCAAGGTTGACGAACATGGTCGCGACGGAGGCGCGCAGTGCCGCCTGCTCGGCGGCCGTGCGGACGGCTTCCAGGTGGACGGCGTTGAACGCCTCGGTCACCTGGCCGAACTCGTCCTTGCTGCGCACCGGCAGCGGTTCGGCGATCTGGTTGGCCAGCTGCACCGGGGAGAGCTGCCCGACGACCTGCGGGTCGCGCAGTCGGGCCACCGCCTGCGGCAGACCGTACTGGGCGACGGAGAGGGCGCCCTGCCGCAGCTCACGCAGTGAGCGGGCCATCGAGCGGGCGACCAGGTACGCGAAGAGGATGGCCAGCAGCAGCATGCTGAGCAGCAGGCCGGTCTCCAGGAAGACCTGGCGCTGGACGTCCGAGCGGAGGGTGTTGGCCTCGTCGACAACCTCGCGGTCGAGCTTCGTCTCGACGGTGCGGATCAGCTTGGCGTTGGCCGTCATGGCGGCCTCCCACTGGTCCGGGCCGAACGGCGCACCGCGCATGTCGCCGGTGGTGTTGCCGTCGATCCAGCCGGTGTAGTTCTGCGCCTGCCGGCGGTCGCCGCCCGCGATCGTCTGGTCGTGGAACTTGGCGTCGTCCTCGGTGGCGACGGCCTTGAAGCTCTGCAGTGCCTGCTGCTGGCCGGTGTCGCTGGCGATGTAGTCCCGGCGCAGCGCCGGGGTCAGGCGCTTGCCGCCCTTCACGCCCAGCGCGCGGTGCACCACGACGCGGCGTGCGGCGAGGAACTCTTTCTCCCGGGCGACCGCCGCGGCGGCGCGCATCCGGTCGCTCAGCTGGTTGTCGCCAGCGAGCTGGGTGGACGAGTCGCGGATGGCGAGCAGGTCACTGATCAGACCCTCGTACGCCTGCACGGTCTCGGTGAGCGCGAGCTTCCCGCTGAACACCTGGCTGCGGATGCCCGACAGGTCCTGCAGGTTCTGGTCGATGTTGTCGAGCAGAGCCTCGAGGCTGCTCGGCAGGTCCTCGACCTCGGCCCGCTGCTGCCGGTAGGGGATCGCATCCTGATCCACCCGGGAGTTCACCCGGTTGTAAGCCTCTTGGTACTGCGCCGTTGGCTGCGTCCCGTCCGCGCCCAGCAGCAGCACGGCGGCGGTCCGCTCGTCCTGCAGGGTGTCGACTAGGACACCTGAATAGCTCGACAGGTTCGCCAGGTCGCCAGCTCGGTTGGCATTGTTGAGCGTCTCCACGTGGTCGACAAGACCACTGGTGCCCACCACGACCGTGGCGATGGTCGGCACGATCATGATGAGACCGAGCTTGGACCAGATCGGCATGTCCCGGAGCCGGCTGGCCGGCCGGCCGAGCCGCGACAGGAAGGAGCCCGCCGTCTTTGGCCGTTTGCTCACGTCACCGCCCTCGCGATTACAGCTTCAACGCGTTGCCCCGGGCAACGCCCAGCGACCGACCCGGCGGGTCGGACCCCCGAGATTCCATCACGCCGGTCGACAAGAAGAAAGCCCAGGTTGTCCCCGACCGAAGGTGTGATGAGATGTTGATGCGATTTGATAGCAGTCCGTCTGGCCGGAGTAACTGAAGGTAATGAAACATCCGCACCGAGTTGTCCTGCTGGCCGGCCCCTCCGGGTCCGGAAAGTCGTACATTGCACAGCAAACCGGCTTGCCGGTGCTCTGCCTGGACGACTTCTACAAAGACGGCGATGACCCTACGTTGCCGAGACGAAACGGCCAGGTGGATTGGGAATCGCCGCACTCCTGGGACGCCCCCAGTGCGGTGGAAATCATTGCCCAACTTGCCCGTGAGGGCCGAGCCGATGTGCCGGTTTATGCGATCGGCGCAGATCGACGGGTGGCCACCCGGCCATTTGATGTCACCGGATCGCCACTTTTCGTGGCCGAAGGGATCTTCGCGGCCGAGATCGTCGAGGAGTGCCGCCGCCGTGGGCTGCTCGCCGGGGCGTACGCGCTGCGCCGGCCGCGCGGGGCCACCTTCCTGCGCCGACTCGCCCGCGACCTGTCCGAGCAGCGCAAGGCCCCCCGAGTGCTGGTGCGACGCGGGGTGGCGCTCCTGCGGGCCGAGCCCGCGGTGCTGCGTCGGCAGACGGGCCTGGGTGCGGAGGCGGCCCGCGCCCGGGAGGTGCTGCGCCGGGTGGCCGGTCTGCTCGCCGGCCACCCGCACGGCTGAGCTCAGGCCAGCAACTTCGCGTACGCCGGCTTGATCACCTCATCGATGATCCGCAGCCGCTCGTCGAATGGGATGAAGGCGCTCTTCATCGCGTTGATGGTGAACCACTGCAACTCTTTCCAGCCGTAGCCGAACGTCTCCACCAGCAGCGACATCTCCCGCGACATCGAGGTGCCGCTCATCAGGCGGTTGTCGGTGTTGACGGTGGCCCGGAAGCGCAGGTCCCGCAGCAGGCCGATGGGGTGGTCCGCGATCGAGGTCACCGCGCCGGTCTGCACGTTCGACGAGGGGCACAGCTCCAGCGGGATCCGCTTGTCCCGGACGTACGCGGCCAGTCGGCCGAGCGTGCCGTCGGGGGCGATGTCGTCGACGATCCGCACCCCGTGGCCGAGCCGGTCGGCCCCGCACCACTGGATCGCCTGCCAGATCGACGGCAGGCCGAACGCCTCGCCGGCGTGGATGGTGAAGTGGAAGTTCTCCCGCTGGAGGTACTCGAAGGCGTCCAGGTGCCGGGTGGGGGGAAAGCCCGCCTCGGCGCCGGCGATGTCGAAGCCGACCACCCCGGCGTCCCGGTGCCGCACCGCCAGCTCGGCGATCTCCTGAGAGCGGGCGGCGTGCCGCATCGCGGTGAGCAGGGTGCCCACCCGGATGGTCAGGCCCGCCTCGACCGCCTGGGCGGTGCCCTCGGCGAACCCGGCCAGCACCGCCTCGACCACCTCGTCCAGGCTCAGGTCCTGTTCCAGGTGCTGCTCCGGGGCAAAGCGCACCTCGGCGTAGACGACACCGTCGTTGGCCAGGTCCAGAGCGCACTCGCGGGCCACTCGACGCAGCGCGGGCGCGGTCTGCATGACCGCCACGGTGTGCGCGAACGTTTCGAGGTAGCGCTCCAGCGAGCCGGAGTCCGCCGCGTCCACGAACCAGCGTCCGAGCGCCTCAGGATCGGTGGTGGGCAGCTCGTGGCCCACTTCGGCGGCCAGTTCGACGATTGTCGCCGGCCGCAGCCCGCCGTCCAGGTGATCGTGCAGTAGCGCCTTCGGGACCTTGACGATGTCCTCGTATCGGATAGTTTCGTGCATGCTCAGACCCTAGTCAGCCGGTTCGGGCCCGCGGAGTGCGGCCACTAGGCTCGACGGCATGGACGCGTTCCGGGGGTTGGACAAGCCGCGCCCTGACCTGGATCCCCGGGTTCTCGACCGGCTGCGCTGCCCGGTCTGCGGCGAGCCACTTGCGCAAGCCACCGACGTTCGGGCCCTGCGTTGCCCGCGACGGCACAGCTTCGACATCGCGCGTCAGGGCTACGTCAACCTGCTCACCGGTCGGGCCCCGCACGTCGGTGACACCGCCGAGATGGTCGCCGCCCGGGCGGACTTCCAGGCCGCCGGGCACTACGACGTCATCTCGGACGCGCTTGCCGCAGCCGCGACGCGGGCCGTGGCGGGCTTCGGGGCGTACCCCCTGGTGGTGGATGCCGGTGCCGGCACCGGCCGGTACCTCGGCGCGGTGCTGGCGGCGCTGCCGGACGCCGTGGGTCTGGCCCTGGACGTGTCCAAGCCGGCGCTGCGGCGCGCGGCCCGCGCGCATCCCCGGGCCGCCGCGGCGCTCGCCGACACCTGGCAGCGGCTGCCGTTGGCGGACGCCTCGACCGCCGTGCTGCTGAACGTCTTCGCCCCGCGAAACGGCGCCGAGTTCCACCGGGTGCTCGATCCGGCCGGGACGCTGCTGGTGGTCACGCCCGACACCGACCACCTCGCCGAGTTGGTCGATGCCCTCGACCTGCTGCGGGTGGACCCGGACAAGGCCGAGCGGGTGACCGGCAGCCTGGGCGGGCACTTCACCCTGGCCAGTTCGACGGCGCACCGGACGGAGCTGGCCCTGACCCGGCTGGAGGTCGCCACCCTGGTCGGGATGGGCCCCAGCGCCTGGCACACCGCGCCGGACGCCCTCGCCGGACGGCTGGCCGCCCTACCCGAGCCGGTACGGGTGACCGTGGCGATCCGGGTGGACACCTACCTACCCCGCTGAGCTCAGGTGGAGAGGTCGACCTCTTCCCAGCCGGGCGGCTCGTCGTGGTACGGCCCGCGCAGGATCACCGCCCACTCCAACGCCCAGCGCCGCTGCCCGATCGCGTTCGCGTCGACCAGACCCGGCGCACGCCGACCGCCGCGCTCGGTCTCCAGGTACGCCCAGTCCAGGCAGTAGTGCAGGTCGAGCAGGGCGGCCGCGTCGGCCGGGTGCTGCGGCGCGGTGAGGATCCGGGAACGCCAGTGCGGGAAGGACTCCCCCTCGGCGATGTGCGGCAGCCGCTCGACCAGCCGCTCGTCGACGGCCAGGGTGGGGTCGAGCTGCTTGCTCAGCCCCAGCACCCAGGCCAGCGCGAAGAGCGCGTCGTGATGCAGCACGAACGACCGGTGGTCGCCCTTGCCGCCCATCACGAACTGCCACTCCGGTGGGGTGACCATGTCGACCAGGTGTGAGCCGAGCAGCCAGCTCATCGCCGCCTGTGGGGGCATCCCGAAGCAGCGGGCCAGGATCAGGTGCAGCACCGCGATCCGCGCCTCGATCTCCGCCGTGGGGCGCAGGTCGATCCCGTCGCCCGGCTCCCAGACGAGGGGAAACTGGGGCGGCGGCAACGGCAGGCCAAGCCGGGACAGCTCGTCCAGGCTCGCCTCGCGCACCTCACGTGGATCGGGGGCAGCAACGGTCACGGCGGATCTTCCTGTCTGCTCGCGCCGGCGCAAGGCCGGTTGTCCCCCCTTGGCCTGCGACAATAGCGCTCCCAGGCCACCGGCACCACGCCAGGGCGACAGCGGATCGCTCAGCCGATGCGTTCGATGACCAGCGACGTCGCCGCCGGAGCCGTCGACGCGATCCGCACCGCGTTGGCGGCCTCGGTGAGCGCGGCCGGAATCCGCGTGGCGTCCTCGGCACGCAGCTCGTAGAGCGGGTCACCGGCCCGCACCTCGTCACCCGGGCGCTTGTGCAACACCACACCGGCCGGCACGCTGACCGGGTCCTCCTTGCGGGCCCGACCCGCGCCGAGCCGCCACGCCGCAACCCCCATCGCGTACGCGTCGACGGCCGCGACGTACCCGTCCCGCTCGGCGCGGACCACCTCCACCTCGGCGGCCGCTGGCATCGGCGCGTCCGGGTCGCCGCCCTGCGCCCGGATCATCGCCCGCCAGGAGTCCATCGCCCGGCCATCGCGCAGCGCCGCCGCCGGGTCGGCGTCCGGCAGGCCAGCGGCGTCGAGCATCTCCCGGGCCAGGGCGAGGGTCAGCTCCACCACGTCGGCCGGGCCACCACCGGCCAGCACCTCGACCGACTCGGTCACCTCGACCGCGTTGCCGATCGCCAGGCCGAGCGGGGTGGACATGTCGGTGAGCAGGGCGACCGTACGCACGCCGTGCGCGCCACCCAACTCGACCATGGTGCGCGCCAACTCGCGGGCCTGGTCGACGGACTTCATGAAGGCGCCCGAGCCGACCTTGACGTCGAGGACCAGCGCGCCGGTCCCCTCGGCGATCTTCTTACTCATGATCGAGCTGGCGATCAGCGGGATCGCCTCCACGGTGCCGGTAACGTCGCGCAACGCGTACAGCTTGCGGTCGGCGGGAGCGAGCCCAGCGCCGGCCGCGCAGATCACCGCGCCGACCTCGTCCAACTGGGCGATGAACTCGTCGTTGCTCACCGTGGCCCGCCAGCCCGGGATGGACTCCAACTTGTCCAGCGTGCCGCCGGTGTGCCCGAGACCCCGGCCGCTGAGCTGCGGCACGGCCGCGCCACACGCCGCCACCAGCGGGGTGAGCGGCAGAGTGATCTTGTCGCCGACGCCTCCGGTCGAGTGCTTGTCGACAGTCGGCCGGCGTACCGCCGAGAGGTCCAGTCGCTCACCGCTGGCGATCATCGCGGCGGTCCACCGGGCGATCTCCGGCCCGGTCATACCGTTGAGCAGGATCGCCATCGCCAGCGCGGACATCTGCTCGTCGGCGACAACCCCCCGGGTGTACGCGTCGACCACCCAGTCGATCTGCGCGTCCGACAGCACACCCCCATCCCGCTTGACCCGGATAACGTCAACAGCAGCAAAAGCACTCACCGTGTGGTTCCTTCTCACATCGTTGTGGATCAGTCCAGGGCCGTGCCAGCCGCCTCGGCGCCGTCCCCGCCCCCGCCCGCCCTGATCGCGCTCGAACTAGGAAGTAGTCCCCTCGCATCACAAGGTTGGGCACTATTTCCAGGATCGAGCACGATCATGGCGGGGCGGGGCGGTAGCCCGCGGCCTTGCCGTGTGGTCGCGCGCGTGTGGTCGCCTGCGGCTTTGCGGTCAGCTGGCGGACCAGCGGACCGGGATCTCCAGCGGCGGCTCGCCTTCGCCCGCCCAGAAAATCGTGCCGGTGGCGTCCACCACGACCACCCGGGGCGTCCGCGCCAGACCCCAGGTGATCGCCTCGGCCGGGTCGGCCCAGCTCGGTGCCTCCTCCAGCACCCCGGTCTCGGCGCCAGCGTCGTCGCCGGCCGAACGCTCCCAGTACGCCGTCCAGACCTGCTGACCGGCGGACATGTCCGGGTGCACGAAGACGGTGCCGCGCCCTCGCCACGCGGCCAGCCGCTCCGGGACCACCGGCACCGGCGTCTCACCGGTGACGGCCTCCAGGTCCTCCACGCCGAAGGCGTGCGGCAACAGCTCGGCCATCCGCAGCGGCCGGGTCTTGCTCTCGATCAGACACTCCGGCCCGCCGTGTTCCCAGAGCAGCTGCCGACAGCGGCCGCACGGCATCAACGGCTCACCTGTCGCGTCGACGCAGGAGAGCGCGACGAGCCGACCACCACCGGTGGCATGCAGGCTGGACACGACCCCGCACTCGGCGCAGAGCGTCACCCCGTACGCGGCGTTCTCCACGTTGCAGCCGACCACCACTCGGCCATCGTCGACAAGCGCGGCCGCCCCGACCGGAAACGTCGAGTACGGCGCGTACGCGTGCCGCATCGCGTCGGTGGCGGCGGCGCGCAACCGCGCCCAGTCAATGTCGGTCATGCCGCCATTCTGCCCAAGCAGCCCAGGTCAGAAGCGGGCAGGGCCGGCTCCTCGGCCCGGCAAGCAGCGATCTGCGGTGATGGCCGGTGTGGGACAGCCCGGGTCATGGTCAGCCCTTGATGTAGGGCTTGCCGTCGGCGGCCGGTGCCCGGACCCGGCCGACCAGCCCGGCGACGGCCAGGATGGTCGCCAGGTAGGGCAGCATGGCCAGGAACTGGCTGGGGATGGAGCTGCTGATCGCACCCAGGTAGGTGGCGAGCTGGTCGGCGAAGCCGAAGAAGAGCGCGGCGAGCAGCGCGCCGGTCGGGTTCCACCGGCCGAAGATCAGCGCGGCCAGTGCGATGAAGCCCTTGCCGCCGATCATGTTCTTGGTGAACGAGTAGAGCGCCAGCGTGTAGGACGCGCCGCCGATGCCGGCGACCACACCGGCCAGCAGCACGTTGCGGTAGCGGACCCGCAGCACCTTGACGCCGAGCGTGTCGGCGGCGATCGGGTGCTCCCCGACCGAGCGGGTCCGCAGCCCCCACCGGGTACGGAACAGCCCGATGTGGATCACCAGCACCAGCAGCAGACCGAGGTAGAGGAAGATGTTGCCCCGGAACAGCGCCGGCCCGAGCACCGGAATGTCCTTCAGCAGCGGGATCTCCCAGTTGCTGAAGCGGGGGGCGCTGTTGTACTTCTCCGCGTCGGTCTGCATCAGCCGCTCGTAGAGGAAGCCGGTGACGCCGATCGCGAGCAGGTTGAGCACGATGCCCATGACGACCTGGTCGACCAGGTAGCGGATCGCGAAGACGGCCAGCAGCAGAGAGATGAGCGCGCCGCCGATGGCGGCGGCGACCAGGCCTACCCAGACGCTGCCGGAGATGCTGCCGAACAGGGCGCCACTGAAGGCGCCCATCAGCAGCTGACCCTCGATGGCCACGTTGACCACGCCGGAGCGCTCGCAGAGCACCCCGGCGAGCGCGCCGAAGATCAGCGGTAGCGCCAGAATGAACGTGCCCCGGATGATGTTGACCAGCGGCATGAAGTTCTGCCCGGCCGGCGCGGCGGAGACCTGCCAGCAGAGGAACGAGAGCACGAAGCCGACGAGCCCGACGCCGAGCACGGGGAGGAACCAGCGCTTCGGCACCCCGGCGAGCAGCGCCGCACCGGCGGCGATCGTGATGATCCCGAACAGGATCGCCCCGATCGTGCCGTTGATCTCCAATGCGGCACCGGCCGCGTCGTCGCTGAGCGTGAACCGGGCCTGCTGGTCGGTGGCGAGCGCGCCGAAGAGCACCGCGGCCAGCAGGCCGAGCCCCAGCAGCGTGAGGCCGACCTTGCGGCTGCGAGTCCAGAAGCCCTCGTCGACCGGGGCGACGGCGATGTCAGGGACAGCCATGGTGGACATGAGTTACCAGCCCTTCGCCAGGCTCGTCTGCAACCGGGCTGCGCGTGCGGCCCGGAGCTGGAAGATCGCCTTCACCAGGGCCGGCGCGGCGATGAAGATGACGATCAGCGCCTGGAGCACGGTCACCAGCTCCAGCGAGATCCCGGAGTACGACTGCATCCGGTTGCCACCGGCCTGCAACGCCCCGAACAGCAGCGCGGCGAGCAGCACCCCCCAGGGCTTCACCCGCCCGAGCAACGCCACCAGGATGCCGTCGAAACCGATCTGCGCGACCACCAGCGGGGTCAGAGCACTGGCGGTGGAGCCGAGCACCATGTTCGAGCCGCCGAGGCCCGCCAGGATGCCAGCAAAGACCATGATCAGGATGTACGTCCGGGTGACGCTGATGCCGGCGGTCCGGGCGGCGTCCGGGTTGGCGCCGACCGCGCGCAGCTCGAAGCCGAGCGTCGAGCGGTTGAGCAGCCAGGCCACCGCCCAGGTGGCCAGCACGGCGAGCAGGATGCCGGCGTGCACCCGCAGGTCGCCGCCGAGCAGTCGGGGCAGCTGGGCGGAGCTGTCGACCGCCTTGCTGATCGCGTCGGTGCGGGTCGGGTCCTGCACGCCGTTCTGCACGATCAACCAGGTCAGGAAGTACGTGGCGACGTAGTTGAGCATGATCGTGTTGATCACCTCGTGCGCGCCGGCACGGGCCTTGAGGATGCCGGGGATGAAGCCCCAGATCGCCCCGCCCAGCGCGCCAGCCAGCACCGCCACCAGCAGGTGCAGGCCGGGCGGCAGCGGCAGCAGGAAGCCGGCCAGCGCCGCCATGATCACACCGATGGTGGCCTGACCCTGGGCGCCGATGTTGAACAGGCCGCCCCGGAAGGCCAGCGCCACCGACAGGCCGGTGAAGATCAGCGGCGCCGCGTAGGTGAGCGTCTCCGAGATCGGCGCGAGCACGGCCTGCCAACCGCCGGTGCCGTTCACCCAGGCGGAGAACGCCTCCGGGTCGAAGACCGAGCCCTTGAACAGGTTCGCGTACGCCTCGCTGACGAGCGTCCAACTGGAGTTGATCGCGTCGGACGGGCGCGAGGTGATGTACGAGTAGGTGGAGAGCACCGTCGGATCAGAGATGATCATCAACACCGCGCCGACCACGATCGCCAGCACCAACGACAGCAGGGTCACCGTGAAGGTGTTGGCCGCCCAGAGGTTGTCCAGGAACATCCGGCCGAGGCTCGGCTTCGGCTCCGATTCAGGCTGTGGGCGGCCCGGCAGGGTCGCCGTCTCGGCCCGTTCGGTGTTGCCGAGGGCGTTCTGCGCGGCCTGGGCCTCGCTCGCCGGCTCCTTGTCGGGGGAGCCCGACTGCGGGTTGGGGTTGGTGGTCATGCCTCGTCCTCGCTCGCGGAACCGTCGGCGTTCGCCGGGCCCTCGCCGGTCGCCGCGGTGGCCTCGTGGGCCGCGTCCGGGCTGATGCCGGCCATCAGCAGGCCGATCTCCTCGCGTGGGGTGTCCGGGCCGACGATGCCGATGATCCGACCGCGGTACATCACCGCGATCCGGTCGGCCAGCCCGATCACCTCGTCGAGTTCGCTGGAGACCACCAGGACGGCGGTGCCGATGTCCCGTTCGCGGATGATCTGGCTGTGGATGAACTCGATCGACCCGACGTCGACGCCACGGGTCGGCTGGGCGGCGATGAAGAGCTTCAGCGGCCGGGACAGCTCCCGGGCCACGATCACCTTCTGCTGGTTGCCACCGGAGAGGGTGCCCACCGCCGTGTCGGCCGATGAGGTACGGACGTCGAACTGCTCGATCCGCTCCTTGGCGGAGGCGGCGATCGCGTCCGGCTTCAGCGCGAGCCCGGAACCGAACGGCGGCCGGTCGTAGATGTCCAGTACCAGGTTCTCCGCGACGCTGAACTCCTTGACCAGGCCGTCCACGCTGCGGTCCTCGGGCACGTAGCCGACGCCCGCCCGGAGCACCTTCTTGGGCTTCCAGCCGTCGATCCGGTCACCGGCCAGGCTGACCGTGCCGGCGAGCACCGGGCGCAGGCCCATGATCGCCTCGATCAGCTCGGTCTGCCCGTTGCCCTGCACGCCCGCCACGCCGAGCACCTCACCGGCGCGTACGGTCAGGTCGATGCCGTCGACCGCGCGGATCTGCCGGTCGTCGTCGACGACGAGCCCGGCCACCTCCAGCACCGGCTCGCCCGGCGTGGCCGGGGCCTTGTCCACGGTGAGCCGGACGTTGCGCCCGACCATCAGCGCGGCCAGCTCGTCCCGGCTGGCCTCCGGCGAGGCGGTGCCGACGGTCTTTCCGCGCCGGATCACCGTGATCCGGTCGGCGATGGCCTTGACCTCGCCGAGCTTGTGGGTGATGAAGACGATCGACTTGCCGGCCGCCTTGAGCGACCGCATGACCGTCAGCAACTCCTCGGTCTCCTGGGGGGTGAGCACCGCGGTCGGCTCGTCCAGGATGAGCAGGTCGACGTCGCGGGTGAGCGCCTTGACGATCTCGACTCGTTGCTGGATGCCGACCGGCAGGTCCTCGATCACCGCGTCCGGGTCGACCCGGAGGTTGTAGCGCTCGGACACCTCGGCGACCTCGCGCCGGGCCCGACGCCGGTCCAGGAAGCCGGCGATGCCGCCCCTGACCTGCTCGGCGCCGAGCATGATGTTCTCGGTGACGGTGAAGACCGGCACCAGCATGAAGTGCTGGTGCACCATGCCGATCCCGGCACCGATCGCGTCGGATGGGCCCTTCAGCTTCAGCGGCTTGCCGTCGACCAGGATCTCGCCCTCGTCGGGCTGGTAGAGCCCGTAGAGCACGTTCATCAGGGTCGACTTGCCCGCGCCGTTCTCGCCGAGCAGGGCGTGAATCTCTCCAGGCTCCACCGTCAGGTCGATGTGGTCGTTGGCGACCAGATCACCGAACCGCTTGGTGATGCCGCGCAGTTCGAGTCTCAGCGCAACCTCCTGGAGTGCGAGCGATGGTGCAGCCTAGCTGCTGTCGACCCGGCCGGAACGGTCCGGTCGACATGGTGCGCGATCGGCCGCTCCAACCCCGCGGGGCACCCGCAGAGCCAGAGCGGCCGATCGGTCGTACCTGTTTCCCGCCGATCCCTCCGATGATCTCACCGTAGGGGCCGGCCGGTTGTCACTTGGTCGGCTGGGCCTTCGAGGTGACGGTGATGGTGCCCGCGGCGATGTCCGCCTTGATCTTGTCGAGCTCGGCCTTCAGCTCGGCCGGAACCTTGCTGTCGAAATCGTGGAACGGGGCGATCGAGACACCGTTGTTGGCCAGGGTGCCGACGAAGCCCGGCTTGGCCGGCAGCTTGTCACCGGCGGCGGCCTTCACCACGGCCTCCTTGACGGCGTCCGGGATGTTCTTGACCACGGTGGTGACGATCGCGGAGCAGTCCGGGGTGCTCTCGCAGCCGTCGACGTCCACCCAGATGGTGCTGTACTTGCCACCCGAGGCCTTGGCCGCGGCGGTGGTGCCGAGGCCGGAGCCGCCGGCGACCGGCATGATGATGTCCGCGCCCTGGGCGACCAGCGCGTCGGAGACCTTCTTGCCCTCGTCCTGCTTGTCGAAGGCGTTGGAGAAGGAGCCCTTCTGGGTCTCCTTGTTCCAGCCCAGCGCCTGGACGTTCTTGCCCTTGGTGGTGTTGTAGTACTTCACACCGTCGACGAAGCCGTCCATGAAGATGGTGACCGGCGCGATCGGGATAGCACCGTAGGTGGCCACCTTGCCGGTCTTGGTCATCCCGGCGGCCAGGTAGCCAGCCTGGAACGCGGCCTGGGCGGTGTCGAACTGCATCGGGTAGATGTTGTCCAGACCCGGGTTGGAGTCGACGATGCCGAACTCCTGCTTCGGGTTCGCCGTCGCGGTCTTCTTGGTGGCCTCGGCCATCAGGCCGCCGACCGCCAGGATGAAGTCGCACTTCTGGTTGACGTACTGCGTCAGGTTCGGCTCGTAGTCCGCCTCGGACTTCGACGCCACGTACTTGATGTCGATGTTGCTGTTGGCGGCCTTGGCCTCCTGCAGACCCTTCCAGGCCGAGGTGTTGAACGACTTGTCGTCGATGCCGCCGACGTCGGTCACCATGCAGGCGCTGAACTTCTTGGCGCCACTGCCGGCGTTGTTGTCATCCTTGGGGGCCTCGCCACAAGCGGCGGCGGTGAGCGCGAGCCCACCCACCGCGAAGATCGAGGCGATCCGCATCCCACGCACCGAGCGCAAGACGTCTCCTTCCCATTGCACACCGCGCCTAGTGCGGTGGCAGCCCATCAGCCGACCTGCGGTATGCCGCCGGCTGTCCCACGTTACGGACGGGAGCGTACGCCCGCGTCCACCCACCGGCCGACAATCGTGCACGACTGTTGAGCGCCTGTTACCCGGGTGTAACCCTTGCGTGGGGCAAGTCACTCCTCATGCTGGTAACCAAGCACCGGGGCGTCCGCAACGTCCGTTTTTCGGGGGCGGCCCCCTCCCCGGACGTTACCGCCAAAAGACCGCCACCGCCGCGTTGACCAGGGTCAGACCGACAATCGCGAGGAAATGGCCACGGTTGACCTCGTCCCGCTTCCGGGAGAAGAAGACCATGACGAAGATCAGCAGCGCGATCACCAACTTCGTCACAAGTTTCGCCGGTGCCGGCTCGTCGCCGTCGCGCAGCGGCGCGGACAGGCCGAGCCCGGTCAGCAACTGGATCACCGCACCCCACAGCATGGCGGGGTTGATCCGCACCCGGCCGCTGGCGTACTGGGCGATCGAGCCGCCGAGCAGCAGAGCGAACCCGATCAGGTGGACGTAGAGAAGGACGAGTCTGAGAGCTTCCACGGTCGCCATACTTCCCTATTAACGACGGATCGTAGTAGCGGGAGCCGGTCAGCGAGTCGCCGCGGAGGTAATGCCCGTTCTGTCCGACTCGCGCGGCCCGTCGCCCACCGGGTCAGGCTCTGCGGGGCGGCCATCGCCGGACGCGACGGCGACCCAGCCCGCACAGCTCACCGCCGCCAGGAGCACCACCAGGACCGTGACCCGATTCACCGAGGTCGACAGCCACCACCGGATGTCGTTGGGACCGGACAGGTAGGTCCAGACCAGAACGGCCAGGTAGTAGCCGTTGGCCGCCCACACCCAGCCGTCCGATGCCAGCCCGATCGCCCGGCGCCGCCCGCGCAGGAACAGCGCGCCGAGCGCCGCCACCACCACGGTGCCCGCCACCACCGGGCCGATCCCATCCCAGAGCGCCGCCATGGTGAGCTGGAACCGCTCCGCCATTTCCTGGACTCCACGTGAGAACGCGCCACCCGAACTGCCGCTAGCGATGTCCGATTGGGCGCCGGCAAGACGAGCCAGCACCACCCACACGCCCCCGGCCAGCACCGGCAGCCAGACCAGCCCGGCTCGCCGCCACTCGGCGCGGCACCGCAGGGTGACCAGCAGGGCGACACCTACGGCTGCCACCAGCCCCTCGTTCTTGGTGAGCGCCGCAACGGTCAGCAGCAGCAGTGGCAGCAGGGGTCGGCGCAGCGGGTCGCCACCGAGCAACAGGGCCACCACCGCCCCGGCGATGGCCGCCGCCCAGAGCGTGTCGGCAAGCCCGCTCGTAACCGCGCGCGGAGCGGCCGACCAGGACGCCAGGCCCACCCCCACCGCGAGCGTCCAGGCCACCCACGCGGACACCCCGACCAACGTTCGTCGGACCAGGTGGATCAGCATCGCGATCGCGGAGATGCTGACCATCGCGGCGATGAGCTGGGCGGTCCGGAAGTCCGGCTCGACGACGCTCCACACGGCCGCGACCGGCGCGGAGTTGAGCGGCGGGTAGTCCGTGTGCGAGAAGACGAAGGCAGGGCTGCCGATAGCCGTGCGTGCGTACGCGCCGTCATGCGAGAAGTAGCCGGCGTGCAGCCACCAGATGGAATGGGAATCCCACTGGTAGGGCGGTTCGAAGACCAACAGGAACGGTGGGAGCAACGACAGCGCGATCAGCAGCGTGTGCGACCAGCCGCTGTACGGCGCCGGCTCGCCGGGGCGGCGCAGCAGCCACCAGGCGGCGGCTGCCCCCGCGACCAGCACCAGGGCGAGCCAGAGCGGCAGCGGACCGCCGACGACCAGCATCAGGATCACCGCGAACGTGCTCAACAGGGCCGCCACCAGAGGCGCGAGGAGCAGGGCGAGGAAGGGGCTGCGCAGAATCACGAAGGCCAGTGGGAAACCGGCGGCGAGGAGGGCGAGGGCGGCGACTACCGGGGTGAGGTACATGTCGTCAGACGACCTTCCGGACGACCAGCCGCACACCCGGGCCGGCCGGCCGTTGCCGATCCATGAAGGCGACGCTCACCACGTAGTCCCCCTTTGGCCCGAGAACGACCAGGCAGCGGTTGAGTGCGGCGAACTCACTGATCCGCTGATGCCAGAGCGTCTTGTTGGGCTGGTCGGGCGCGAGCGCGATCCGGCTACCCGGAGGCACCTGGGCGACGAACTCGCGCCAGAGCGTCTCGAAGTCCACCTGGCGCCGTCGCACGGTCAGGTCGTGTTCCCGGTCGTTCATGATGGCGTAGCCGTGCTGGCTCGCCCAGACCGCACCCTGAGCGGCCACCAGCAGGCAGCCCACTCCGACGAGTGCCACAACGACGCGGACGACGGTTCCCGGGGCCAGGCGCTTCGTGATCGTCATCGGTCAGCGAGTGACTGCGCGGGGATTGCCGCCGGGGAGACGCCGAGCCCGTTCCCGGCCCAGGATCCACAGTGCCTCGACCCCGTCCCGCCAGGTGATCTTCTTGCCATCGTCACGGCCTCGAGCCCGGTAGCTGATCGGCACGTCGTACGGGCGGATCCGCCGCCGCAGCAGCTTGCCCGTCACCTCAGCCTCCATGCCGAACCCTCGGGAGTGGATGTCCAGCGATCGGTACAACTCCACCGGCATCAGCTTGAGACACGTCTCCAGATCGCCGATGTAGGAGTTGAACAGCATGTTCGCCGCAGTGGTCAGGCCCCTGTTCCCCACGACGTACCAGAAGCTGTAGGCGCTGTGGCTGCCGAAGGTGCGGTTGCCGTAGACGACAGTCGCGTGCCCCTCCAGCACCGGCGCCAACAGTTTCGGGATGTCCTGCGGGTCGTACTCCAGATCCGCGTCCAGGATCACCATGTACTCGCCCCGGGCGCTGGCCACCGCCGTCTTGATCGCGGCGCCCTTGCCCGCGTTGCGCGGATGCGTCACGACCCGCAACCGCGCGTCGTCCATCCGGCTCAGGATCTCCGCGGTGTCGTCGGAACTGCCGTCGTCGACCACCACGATCTCGATCTCACACGGGTATTCGACGGCCAGGGCCTGTTTCAGGGCCTCCGCGACGCGTTCCGCTTCGTTGTGAACCGGCATCAAGATCGACAGTTGCACGAAAATCTCCCCCGGGGGCCGCACCGGACTGCGTATGGAGGGCGGCGGGCCATCCAGCGGCTAGTGAAGCAGGCCCACCACTCGTACGCTGTCCCGCACTCGCTGAAACCGTTGGGGCAGCGCCGAAGCACCCTACCGCGCGGCGTCAGGAGATCGACCATCCCCAGCCTCATCCCGGACGGCTCTCCCGACGTCACCCCGGCGGCGACACCCGGGGCGTCGGCAAGGGTTTACAGGTCATGGAAGGGTTTGCAGGTAGCTCCGCAAGAACTTGCCGGTGGGCTAAAGTGCCGCCATGCGCGCTCGACTGTCCGACATCGCCCAGCAGGCCGAGGTCAGCGAGGCCACGGTGTCGCGGGTGCTCAACGATCGCCCCGGCGTGGCCCCGGAGACCCGGCAGGCTGTCCTCACCGCCCTCGACGTGCTCGGGTACGAGCGCCCGGCCCGGCTTCGTAAGCGCAGCGCCGGGCTTGTCGGCCTGGTGGTGCCGGAGTTGGACAACCCGATCTTCCCCGCCTTCGCCCAGGTCATCGAGTCGACGCTGGCGCAGAGCGGGTTCACTCCGGTGCTCTGCACCCAGACCGCCGGCGGCGTGACCGAGGACGAGTACGTGGAGATGCTGCTGGACCGGCAGGTCTCCGGGATCGTCTTCGTCTCCGGCCTGCACGCCGACACCGCGGCCAACCACGACCGCTACCGGGCGCTGCTCACCCGGCCGATGCCGGTTGTGATGATCAACGGCTACGTGCCCGGCGTCGGCGCACCCTTCGTCTCCTGCGACGACCGGGAGGCGGCCGAGCTGGCCGTCGCCCACCTGGTCGCGCTCGGGCACCGGCGGATCGGGCTGATCACCGGTCCGGACCGGTTCGTCCCGGTGCAGCGCAAGGTGGCCGCCTGGCGCTCCGCGATGACCCGGCTGGCCGGCGTGGCCGAGACCGACCTGGGCCCACTGGCCGAGCTGACACTGTTCGGAGTGGAGGGTGGCGAGGCGGCGGCCAGCCGTCTGCTGGACCGCGGCGTCACCGGCGTGGTCTGCGGCTCCGACCTGATGGCGCTCGGCGCGGTTCGGGCGGCCCGGCAACGCGGCCTCAACGTGCCGGCCGACTTCTCCGTGGTCGGCTATGACGACTCACCGCTGATGGCCTTCACGGACCCGCCGCTGACCACCATGCGGCAGCCGGTCACCGCGATGGCGGTCGCCGCGGTCCGAGCCCTGGTGGACGAGATCAACGGGCACGGCGCCCCGCACTCGGAGTACCTGTTCCGCCCGGAGCTGGTGGTGCGCGGCTCCACCGCGGTCGCGCCGCGCGGGGCACGCGTCCCTTACGCAAGATCTGCTTGACTCTTGCAGCGACAGGCCGGCATATTGCTCAAATGATCAGCACCGCCACCCCGCCGCCTACCACCGACGACGACTGGTGGCGCTCCGCAGTCGTCTATCAGGTGTACGTCCGCAGCTTCGCCGACAGCGACGGCGACGGGACCGGCGACCTCCAGGGCATCCGGCAGCGACTGCCGTACCTGCGTGACCTCGGGGTGGACGCGCTCTGGCTGACCCCCTTCTACACCTCCCCGATGATCGACGGCGGGTACGACGTAGCCGACTACCGGGACGTCGACCCGATGTTCGGCACCCTCGACGACTTCGACGAGATGATCACCGATGCGCACTCCCACGGCCTGCGGATCATCGTCGACCTGGTGCCCAACCACACCTCCAGCGCGCACCACTGGTTCACCGCCGCTCTCGCCGCCGGCCCCGGCTCACCGCAGCGGGCCCGCTACCTCTTCGCCGACGGGCAGGGCACGCACGGCGAGTTGCCTCCGAACGACTGGGAGAGCATCTTCGGCGGCCCCGCCTGGACCAGGATCGCCGACGGCCAGTGGTATCTACACCTGTTCGACAGGTCCCAGCCGGACCTGAACTGGCGTCACCCGGAGGTCCGCGCCGAATTCGAGGACGTGCTGCGGTTCTGGCTGGACCGGGGCGTGGACGGGTTCCGCGTCGACGTGGCGCACGGCATGATCAAGGCGGAAGGGCTGCCGGATGTCGGCTTCAGCTCGATGACCACCGGCCAGCGCCAGGTCGAGCTGCTCGGCAAGGGCCGGCTGCCCTACTTCGACCAGGACGAGGTGCACGAGATCTACCGCGCCTGGCGGCCCATCCTGGACAGCTACCCGGGCGGTCGCATGGCGGTCGCCGAGGCATGGGCCGAGACGCCGCAGCGCCTGGCCCGCTACATCGGCCCGGACGAGCTGCACCAGGCGTTCAGTTTCGACTTCCTCGACGCCACCTGGTCGGCCGACTCGTTCCGCAAGGTGATCGACACGGCGTTGGCCGAGGCGACAGTGGTCGGGGCCCCGACCACCTGGGTGCTGTCCAATCACGACAAGCAGCGACACGTCACCCGCTACGGCGACGGCGCCGAGGGGCTGCGCCGAGCCCGTGCCGCGAGCCTGCTGATGCTCGCCCTACCCGGCTGCGCCTACCTCTACCAAGGCGAGGAGTTGGGCCTGCCGGAGGTCCTCGACCTTCCCGACGAGCTACGCCAGGACCCGGCGTTCCTGCGCACCGGCGAGAGCCGCGACGGCTGCCGGGTGCCCATCCCGTGGAGCGGGGAGTCGCCCTCGTACGGCTTCGGGCCGGCCGGCAGCGAGCTGAGCTGGCTGCCCGCCCCGGCGGCCTGGCAGGCGCTCTCCGTCACGGCGCAGACCGACGTGCCCGGCTCGACGCTGGAGCTGTACCGGGCCGCGCTGCGGATCCGCCACGTTCACCCCGCGCTGGCCCACGACGCCGCTGGGGTCACCTGGCTGGAGAGTGAGCCGGGCGTGCTGGCCTTCGCCCGCACCGCCGACGACACCGTGCTGACCTGCCTGGTCAATCTCAGCGGCGCACCGGTCCTGATCGACGGGTACGGTCAGCCGCTCGTCGCCAGCGACACCCTCACCGACCAGGGCTCCGGCCATCTGCTGCCAATTGACGCGGCAGTTTGGTTGGAACAGCGCTGAACGGGTAACTCGTTCTCGACCTGGTCGTTCGTCGTGCCCCGCGCCGGCGGGCGACTGGGCTACCGGCCCCTTGTGGTGGGGGGTGAGGTGCCACCGGCGCCACGCGGAGTCCGCTCCTCGTGGCGCCGGTGTCCGTCCGCGCCAGCCCAACTGGTCACTTCGCGGTGAGCAGCGCCGCGATCCGGGTGAAGCCGGCACGGACCTCGGCCTCGTCTGGCGGCTCGACGGGCTCACCGTGGCCCGCCTCGTCGGCCGCGGCGTCCAACTCCTCGTCGATCACGTCCTCGAAGTCCCCGTACAGGTCGGCCCCCTCCACCTGGCGGGCCTCGTCCTCGGCGGCGACCTGCGCGGCGGCGATCTCACTGCGGATCTCGTCGGCGGAGAGCGCCGGCAGCAGCGGCTCGACGACGGCCATCAGTTGCTCCTCGGCCACTACCGCCTCGGCCAGCGCCAACGCGTGTGGTCGCTCGTACGGCCCGCAGACCACCGGCTCCCACTCGTCGAGGTCACCGAGCGGACCGAAGGTGATGATCCACGGCAGGCCGAGGAGCGGTGAGTCCGCCGGCAGGTCAAGTGTCATGAGTGCGCCCACCGGCTCATCATGGTCCGCGAACGCGAGCCCCGACGCCGTTCTCCTCAGTTACCGCCCGTCCGGCGCTCGATCGGCGGTCGATCAGCCGGGGCGGACAGCGTCCAGGGCGGCGCGGACCGGGGCGAGCGCGGTGGCCGGCGGCACCCCGAGCCGGGCGGCCTCCGCCGCGTAGCCGGCCGCCGCCCGCTGCAACCGGTCGACGGCGTCGTCCCGACCGGGGGCCACGAAGGTGCCGTTGCGGCCCCGGGTCTCCAGCAGCCCGGCCGATTCCAACTCCCGGTAGGCGCGAGCCACCGTGTTCGCGGCCAGCCGCAGGTCAGCGGCGAGCTGCCGGACGGTGGGCAGTCGGCTGCCGACTGGCAACCGACCGTCGCCGATCAGCTCGGCGAGCTGCACCCGCACCTGCTCGTACGGGGGCACCGACGAGTCCGGATCGACCGAGATCAGCACCTGCGCACCTTCCGTCATCAGCCCGCACCGCCCGGCGTACCGGGGTCGGTGCCCTCGTCGACATCCTGCGCGGGCGCCGGGGCCTCCGCCAGGTCCACCACCCGGCCGTTGGTGCTGGTCGCGAGGAGCGCCGCGCCGAACAGCACCAGCTGGTTGAGCAGGTAGAGGTAGAGCAGCAGACCGACGGCACCGGCCACCACGGTGTACGCCGGGTTCCGCTCGGTACGCACCACGTAGTACCGCCCGACGGTGTTCAGCAGCGTGATCCCGACCGCCACCAGCAACACCACCGGTCGCAGCCGGGACCGGCTCATCCGCAGCCGGGGCACGGCGAGCAGCAGCGCGGTGGCGAGCACGGTGTTGACCAGCACGCTGAGCACCGCGCTGATCGTGGTCAGACCGACCGAGCCGGTGCTGCGCAGTAGGAAGCGCAGCAGCGACTCCAACGCGTCCACCGCCGCGACCGAGAGGCCGAGCAGCACGAAGACGCCGATCATCACGCCCAGGTCGACGAGCCGCCGCACGACCAGATTGCCCGGCTGCTGGTTGAGTGCGTACATCAGTCGCTGTGAGGACCGGATGGCCTCCACCCAGCCGATCCCGGTGAAGACCAGGATGACCAGGCCGACCACACCGACCGTGCCGCTGGAGTTGGCGATCTGCTGCGCGTCGAGGAACGGCAGATTCTCCTTGAGGAAGTCGGCCGCCGCCGCGCTGACCTCGTCGTTGTCCTCCAGGATGGCGCCGAAGATCGAGAACGCGACCAGGGCGAGGGCGAACACCGCGAAGAAGCCGTAGTAGGCGATCGCCGCGGCCAACCGCCCGGCGAGCACCTCGGCGTAGAGCTCGCCGGCCCGCCACACATGATCGAAGAGCCCCGACCGGTGGCGCGCGGCGCTCACCCAGCGGCCGATGCCCGCCTCGATGCGGCCGATCACGTTCACGCGATCATCCTCGCCGATCTCCCACCGCTGTAGTGGCAACCGGCTTCCGATGCTCGCCGGCCGGCGCGTCGCCGGACGTTTCACTTGCCGATGCAACAGGTGCGGACGCTTCAGTCGCCGAGTCGGAAGTCCCGACGCGGCTGCCACCTGGCCTGCCCGCTGTGCGAAAAGAGGGTGAACGCGTCGACCTGGAACATCGCGGAGAAGTCGGCCAGATCCTCGTACGCCTTGTCGAGGGCGTCCGGTGCCACGTCCTGCGCCACTGTGACGTGCGGATGGTACGGGAAGCGGGCCTCGCGGTGTAGGCCTGGCGTGGCGGCGATGGCCGCAGCCAGCAACTCACACTCGCTGATCCCGGCGGCCACCGCGACGAACACCACCTGGGTGACCGGACGGAACGTTCCGGTGCCCCGCAGGTGCAGCGTGAACGGCAGGTGCGCGGCGGCGACGGCGGCCAGGTGCCGCTCCACCGCGAGCAGGTTGGCCGTCTGGATCTCGGTGGGACCGAGCAACGTCACGTGTGCCGGCACCGCCAGCGGGTCACCGGCCTCGACCCGCCGCCGGGTGAGCTGGGCACCCCACGGCTCGGGGATGTCCACCGCGATGCCGATCTGGATGGTGTCGCCGGTCGGCGGCACCCCGCCACTGCGCTCCACGCTTCGTGCCGCCCCTCCGAGCACCGACCCGTTCACCTGTACCGCGGAGCTACTCGCCGCGCACGGGTGGGAAGAACCCGACCCGCTCGTACGCGGTCCGCAGGGTCGTCGCGGCCACTGCACGGGCCTTCTCCGCGCCGGCCGCGAGCAGCTTGTCCAACTGGGCCGGGTCGTCGAGGTAGGCGCGGGTGCGCTCCTGGATCGGGCGGACGAAGTCCGCCACCACCTCGGCCAGCTCTTTCTTGAGGTCACCGTAGCCACGGCCCGCGTACGCGGCGACCAGCTCGTCGATGCCACGACCGCTGAGCGCCGAGTGGATGGTCAACAGGTTGGAGATACCGGGCTTGGTCTCAGCGTCAAAGACGATCTGCCGGCCGGTGTCGGTCACCGCCGACCGGATCTTCTTCGCGGACCGGGCCGGATCTTCCAACAGGTCGATGATGCCGGCCGGCGAGGACGACGACTTCGACATCTTCGCGGTCGGATCCTGCAGGTCGGTGATCTTGGCGGTGTCCTTGACGATGTGCGGCGCGGGCACCGTGAACGTCGGGCCGAACAGCGAGTTGAACCGCTGGGCCAGATCCCGCGAGAGCTCCAGGTGCTGGCGCTGGTCCTCGCCGACCGGCACCGCATTGGCCTGGTAGAGCAGGATGTCGGCGGCCTGCAGGATCGGGTAGGTGAACAGCCCGACGCTGGCCCGCTCGTTGCCCTGCTTCTGCGACTTGTCCTTGAACTGGGTCATCCGGCTGGCCTCGCCGAAGCCGGTGATGCAGCCGAGCACCCAGGCGAGCTGCGGGTGCTCAGGCACCTGCGACTGGACGAACAGGGTGCTGCGTTCCGGGTCGAGCCCGACCGCGAAGAGCTGGGCCGCAGCCACCCGGGTCCGCTGGCGCAGCAGCGCCGGGTCGTGCCCCGCGGTGATGGCGTGCAGGTCCACCACGCAGTAGAACGCGTCGTGCGTGTCCTGCAGTGCCACCCAGTGCCGCACCGCGCCCAGATAGTTGCCGAGGTGGAACGAGTCGGCTGTCGGCTGGATGCCGGAGAAGACGCGGGGTCGGGCGGGAACGTCGGACATGGCGATAATTCTGTCAGCAAGCAACCCGGTCCGTCATGACGGGCCGGCGGGTCGGCTGCGGCCCGCCGGTTCCGGGGTGCTGACCTCGCGTGGTTCGTCGACGCCGACCCGGCGTGTCGGCCCGGCCGCGACCCGACGGTGCTGCCCGGACACCGCCTCCCGGGCCCGCTCACGGCCGACCCCCGAGGCGGGCGCCGGGTCGTACTCCCAGCGCTGCTCGGTGTCCTGCTCGCGGCGCTGCTCGGTCGCGCGCGCGGCGGAGACCGCGAGCCGGGCCACCCGGCGGCCGTCCAACGTGAGCACCCGCAGCAGCCAGCCAGCCGGCAGATCGGCCGGATCGGGCCCGCCGACGGCGGCGGGTTCACCGGGCACCGGCACCTCGTCGCCGGTCACCGGGAGCCGGCCCAGCGCGGCCATCACGAAACCGCCCACCGTCTCGTACGGCCCGGCGGGTAGCGCCACCCCGGTCCGCTCGGCGAAGTCAGCGAGGTTGAGGCGGCCGTCCACCACGGCGGGCAGGCCCGCGTGCACCGGGTCCGGGATGGCGTCGTACTCGTCGTGGATCTCACCGATCAACTCTTCGATGAGGTCCTCAAGGGTGACGATCCCGGCTGTGCCGCCGTACTCGTCGACCACCACCGCGAGGTGCTGGCCCTCCCGGCGCATCTCGGTCAACGCGGCGAGCACCCGTTTGCTGCCGGGGAGCCGCTTCACCTCCCGGGCCAACTCTCCGACGGTGACGCACGGGTCGGCGTCCGGACGCAGCAGCACGTCACGGAGGTGCACGAAGCCGACCACGTCGTCGTGGGTGCCGTCGGTGACCGGGTAACGGGTGTGCGTCTCGGCGCGGACCAGTCGGGCGGCCTCGGCGATGGTCAGCCGGGCCGGCAGGAAGACCACCTCGGTGCGCGGCATCATCACCTCGCGGATCAGACTGGCACCGGCCACCAGGACCTCGTCGATGATCCGCCGCTCGTCCGGGTCGAGCACGGTGTTCGCCGCGACCAGATCCCGCAGATCGGCCTCCGAGATGCGCTCCCGGCCGGCCGCTGGGCCGGTCCCGAGCAGATCGGTGACGAGCCGGGTGGCACCATCTGCGGCGCGGACCAGCACCCGGGCGACAGCCCGGGCGAGCGGGCCGGGGTCGCGGCGGGGGTGCACCCCCGCGCGTCGCCGGAGCCCGGTACGGGCCGCTTCCCGCATGACAGAGATGGTAGACACCGAGGGCCCCACCGCACCGGGGATCACGCGGAGCGGCCGGCAGATGTTCGGCTCTGTTTAATCATGAGAGATTATGATGGAATGGGGTTGACGGTGGTGTCGGCGAGGGTGTCGACCACCGTCCTAGTGTGATCACCGAAAGGCCACGTCCCGGGCGGGCCAGGCAGGAGACAACGACGTGAAACTGCTCGTCACCGGGGGCGCCGGCTTCATCGGAAGCGTGGTGACCCGGATGCTGCTCGACGCCGGCCACCAGGTGGTCATCCTGGACGACCTACGCACCGGCCACCGCGAGGCCCTCGCCCCGGACGCGACCCACGTCGAGGCGTCCATCCACGACGCTGCCCGCGTCCTCACCGCGGATGCCGGCTTCGACGGGGTGCTGCACTTCGCCGCCCTGATCGCCGCCGGCGAGTCGATGGTCAAGCCGGAGCTGTACTGGCAGAACAACACCATCGGCACGCTCGCCCTGATCGACGCCGTCCGGGCCGCCGGGGTGCCCCGGATGGTCTTCTCCTCCACCGCCGCCGTCTACGGCAACCCCACCGAGCTGCCGATCACGGAGAACGCGGTAAAGGCGCCCACCAACACGTACGGCGCCACCAAACTCGCCGTCGACATGGCACTCACCTCCGAGGCGATCGCGCACGGGCTGGCCGCCGTGTCGCTGCGCTACTTCAACGTGGCCGGCGCCCACCTCGACGGCGATGTCACGCTCGGCGAGCGACACGACCCGGAGACGCACCTGATCCCGATCGCGCTGGACGTCGCCGCCGGCCGACGGGAGAAGCTCCAACTCTTCGGGGACGACTACCCCACCGTGGACGGCACCTGCGTCCGCGACTACATCCACGTCGCTGACCTGGCCCGCGCGCACCTGTTGGCGCTGGACGCGGCCACCAGCGGCCAACACCGCATCTACAACCTGGGCAACGGCAACGGCTTCACCAACCGCCAGGTCGTCGACGTGGTCCGCGAGGTCACCGGGCACCAACTGCCCGTCGAGGTGGCACCACGCCGCGAGGGCGACCCGGCCGAGCTGGTCGCGTCCTCCGCGCTGGCCCGCGACGAGCTGGGCTGGGTGCCGCAGAAGCCGACCCTGCACGACATGGTCGGTGATGCCTGGACGTTCTACCGCACGCACATCCTGGGCCAGTCATGACCCACCCGACCGGCGACGTCGCCGAGCGGGCCGCAGCCGGCTTCTCCGCACAGTTCGGCGGCGAAGCATCCGGCCGTTGGGCGGCTCCGGGCCGAGTCAACCTGATCGGCGAGCACACCGACTACAACGAAGGGTTCGTGCTGCCCTTCGCGCTGCCGATGCGCACCGTCGTCGCGGCCGACCGGCAGGACGGAGAGCACTGGACGGTCTGGTCCGAGCTCTCCGGCGAGGCGATCACCTTCAGCGCGGACGACGTCGCCGAGCCGGGTCGGGTCACCGGCTGGGGCGCATACGTCGCGGGTGTGGTCTGGGCCCTGCGCGAGGCGGGTCACCCAGTGCCCGGTGCCCGGCTGGCGATCGCCTCCGACGTACCGCTGGGCTCCGGGCTCTCCTCCTCGGCCGCGTTGGAGTCAGCCGTGCTGGCCGCCCTGCTCGACCTCGGCGGGCTGGAGCTTGCCCCGGCACTGCAACCCCGGCTGGCGCAGCGGGCGGAGAACGTCTACGTGGGTGCGCCGACCGGCATCATGGACCAGTCCGCGTCGATCCGTTGCCGCGCCGGGCACGCCCTCTTCCTGGACTGCCGCGACGAGTCCGTCGAGCACATCCCGTTCGACCTGGACGCCGCCGGGCTGGCGGTGCTGGTGATCGACAGCCGGGCGCCGCACCGACACGCCGACGGGGAGTACGCGGCCCGCCGCCGCTCCTGCGAGGCCGGGGCCAGTGCGCTCGGCGTCGCGGCGCTGCGGGATGTGGACATCGACCAGCTCGACGCCGCGTTGGCTCAGCTCGACGACGAGGAGACCCGGCGGCGGGTCCGGCACGTGGTGACTGAGGACCAGCGCGTACTGGACACGGTGGCGCTGCTGCGCGCCGCCCGGGTCCGTGACATCGGTCCGCTGCTGACGGCCTCCCACATCTCGATGCGCGACGACTTCGAGATCACCGTGCCGGAGATCGACACCGCGGTCGAGGCGTCGTTGGCTGCCGGTGCGCTGGGCGCGCGGATGACCGGCGGCGGCTTCGGCGGCTGCGTGCTCGCGCTGGTCGAGGCCGACCACGCCGACGCGGTAGCCGCCGCCGTCACGGCCGCGTACGCGGAACGGGGTTTCACCGCCCCCGGCACCGTCACGGTCCTCCCCTCCCCCGGTGCCACCCGCCTGCCCTAACCCCCACCCCCACCGCCCACCCCCCACCGCAGCCGGTGATCAAGAGGTTCGCGTCAATTCGAGCCCGAATCCTGACGCAAACCTCTTGATCACCCGCCTAGGGTCGGGGATCGGGTGTGGGCCGGCGATGGAGATCGTGCTTGTTCATGGGCGTGGTGGCCTCGTCCAACGGGCGAGGCCACCACATCCTGGATCGAGCGCGATCTTGCGCGCGGGCGCGGGCGGGCCGGCGAGCCGGCGGGTTGGGGTTAGGTGGCTTCGACGATCATGGCGGCGCCTACCGTGCGGTTGGTTGCCTCGTCGATGATGACGAAGCCTCCGGTGGTGCGGTTGCGGCGGTACTCGTCGGCCAGCAGCGGCACCGTCGTGCGCAGCCGCACTCGGCCGATCTCGTTGAGCCGCAGCTCGTCGGCCGACTCGTCGCGGTGCAGCGAGTTGATGTCCAGCCGGTAGTGCAGTCCGCGGACAATCGCCCGCGCCGAGCGGGTGGTGTGCTTGATCGCGTACCGACCGCCGACCCGCAGGGGTGCGGTCTCGTCCATCCAGCAGACCATCGCCTCAATGTCCTGGGCCACCGCCGGTGCGTTGTTCGGCCGGCAGATCAGGTCACCCCGCGAGATGTCGATCTCGTCGGCCAGTCGTACCGTCACCGACATCGGCGGAAACGCCTCCGCGACCGGACCGTCGGCGGTCTCCACGGCAGCGATCCGGCTGGTGAAGCCGGAGGGCAGCACCATCACCTCGTCACCTGTCTTCAGCACGCCGGAGGCGACCTGACCGGCGTAACCGCGGTAGTCGGTGACCGTGGTGGACTGCGGACGGATCACATATTGCACCGGGAACCGGACGTCGACCAGGTTGCGGTCGCTCGCGATGTGCACCCGCTCCAGGTGGTGCAGCAGCGACGGGCCCTCGTACCAGGGCATGTTCTCCGATCGGGTGACGATGTTGTCGCCACGCAGCGCGGAGATCGGCACCACGGTCAGGTCTGGTGCGTCGAGCTTCGCCGCGAACGCGGTGAACTCGTCGGCGATCTGCTCGTAGACCTCCTGCGACCAGTCGACCAGGTCCATCTTGTTGACACAGAGGACCAGGTGCGGCACCCGCAGCAGGGAGCACAGGAACGCATGCCGGCGGGACTGCTCGACCAGGCCCTTACGCGCGTCCACCAGGATCAACGCCAGGTCTGCGGTCGATGCCCCGGTGACCATGTTGCGGGTGTACTGGATGTGACCCGGAGTGTCGGCGATGATGAACTTGCGCCGGGGCGTGGCGAAGTACCGGTACGCCACGTCGATGGTGATGCCCTGCTCCCGCTCGGCACGCAGACCGTCGGTGAGCAACGCCAGGTTGGTGTATTCGTCACCGCGCGCCGCGCTTACCGCCTCTACGGCGGCCAACTGGTCGGTGAAGAGGGACTTGGTGTCGTAGAGCAGGCGACCGATCAGGGTCGACTTCCCATCGTCCACACTGCCGGCGGTGGCGAACCGCAGCAGGTCCATAGCCCGGGCCTCCGGCCCGGCCCCGGTAACAGCCCGGGCCTCCGCATTCGCGGACGCCATGATCTCGGTGCTCATCAGAAGTAGCCCTCCCGCTTGCGGTCCTCCATGGCGGCCTCGCTGACCCGGTCGTCCCCACGGGTTGCGCCACGCTCGGTGATCCGGGTGGCCGCCACCTCCTCGATGACCTTCTCCACGGTGTCCGCGTCGGAACGGACCGCGGCGGTGCAGGAGGCGTCGCCGACGGTGCGGTAGCGCACCTGCGCCTTGAACCGCTCCTCACCCGCGCGGGGGCGGAAGAACTCGTTGACGGCGTAGAACATTCCGTCCCGCTCGATCACCTCGCGCTCGTGCGCGTAGTAGATCGAGGGCAGCGGGATGCGTTCCCGGGCGATGTAGTGCCAGATGTCCAGTTCGGTCCAGTTGGACAGCGGGAAGACCCGGATCGACTCGCCGGGGTGGTGCCGGCCGTTGTACAGCGACCACAGCTCGGGCCGCTGGTTCTTCGGGTCCCACTGGCCGAACTCGTCGCGGAAGCTGAACACCCGCTCCTTCGCCCGAGCCTTCTCCTCGTCCCGGCGGGCACCCCCGAACAGCGCGTCGAAGCGGTGCTTCTCTACCGCGTCGAGCAGCACCGGTGTCTGGATCCGGTTGCGCATGCCGTCGGCGGACTCCCGGACCAAGCCGCTGGCCAGGGCCTCCGACACGCTAGCCACCACGAGCTGCAACCCCAGCTCGGCGACCCGTTGGTCGCGGTATTCCAGGACCTCGGGGAAGTTGTGCCCGGTGTCGACGTGCATGACGGGGAACGGAATGTTGGCCGGGGCGAACGCCTTCTGCGCCAGCCGCAGCATGACGATCGAGTCCTTGCCACCGGAGAAGAGCAGCACCGGGCGTTCCATCTCGGCGACCACTTCGCGCATCACGAAGATGCTCTCTGCCTCCAGGGCGTCCAGGTGGGAGACCTGGTACGCCGCGGGGGTGGTCATGACACCGGCTCGATTCGCTCGCTCATCCGATTTCCAGACCTTTCCGGTCGGACATGTCAAGAAAGTGCGCTCAGGCTACCCGGAATGCTTCTGCAGCGCTGCAAGCAACCGGGTGGCGAGATCCTTGCGACAGACCAGTAGGTCGGGCAGGCGCGGATCCGCCTCGTTGTATTTCAGCGCAGAACCGTCGATCCGGGAAGCGTGCAATCCGGTGGCCGTCGCCACAGCCACCGGGGCCGCCGAGTCCCACTCGTACTGCCCACCTGCGTGGATGTACGCGTCCACCTCGCCGGTCACCACCGCCGCGATCTTCGCCCCGGCCGAGCCCATCGGCACCAGATGCGCCCCGACGTCCTCGGCCAGGTCGGTCAGGAAGACGGGCGGGCGGCTCCGGCTCGCCGCCAGCCGGATCTTCCGCTCGCCGGCCGTCGCCGCCTCGACAGTCATCGGCGGGTACGCCGGCGGGTAGTCCGTGCCCAGCACCCGCTGCTGCGCCGGCAGCCCGACCGCCCCGGCGACCAGCCCGTGTGGGCTCGGCGCGTTGCGCGCCCAGAGCGCCACGTGCACCGCCCAGTCCGAGCGGCCCTCCTCGGAGAACTCCCGGGTGCCGTCCAGCGGGTCGATGATCCACACCCGGTCCGCGGTCAACCGCGACACCGCACCGGTGTTCACCTCGGCGGCCCAGGCCAACCGCGACCCCTCGTCCTCCTCGGAGAGCACCGAGTCGCCCGGCCGCCACTTCGCCAACTCCGTGCGGATCAGGTCGTGCGACACCTTGTCCCCGGCCGACTTCAGCGCACCGGTGTCCGCGAAACCCATCTCGGCGCGCAGGTCGAGCAGCGCCTGCCCGGCCCGGGTCGCCAACCATCGGGCGAACGCGCCATCGATCATCGGAGGACTGCTCAACTGACCGCTCCCGTCGCCTCGCCGCGGCCCGTGCCCGCACGGACCGATTCGCCGCGACCCGCGTCGTCGGTTGCGGCACGCCGAAAGGCGCAGACTACCGGCCCGCCGTTTCCAAACGGGTACGCCCCGCCCGGCTCAGCTGCCGTGGTAGAGGTTCTGCGTCGGCTCCACGCCCTTGAGGATCACCGACTCCACCACGTCGGCAGCCCGGTCGACCAGGAAATCCAGCTCCTTGCGCTCGGCCGCGCCAAAATCCGACAGCACATAATCCGCCGGATCCTGCCGCCCCGGCGGTCGGCCGACGCCGAAGCGCACCCGGGCGTAGTCCTTCGTCCCCAACGACTTCGACATCGAGCGCAGGCCGTTGTGCCCACCCTCGCCGCCGCCGAACTTGATCCGCACCTGGCCGAACTCGATGTCCAGCTCGTCGTGCACCGCGATCACCTGCGTGGCCGGCACCTTGTAGAACTGCGCCAACGACGCCACCGGCCCGCCGGAGAGGTTCATGTACGTCAGTGGCTTCACCAGCACCAGCTTCGGCCCACCGAAGCCCAGCCGCGCCTCGGCCACCTCGGCCACCGCCCGCTTGTGCCGGCCGAACCGCGCACCCACCCGCGCGGCCAGCAACTCGGCCACCATGAACCCGACGTTGTGCCGGTTACCGGCGTACTCCCGACCTGGGTTTCCCAGGCCGACCACCAGCCACGGCCCCGCCTCGTCCGTCACGACCCGTCCCTCCCGACGCCCATCCCACCGACTCCCGATATGCCGACAGGCGCCCCCGAACAGCCGGGGACGCCTGTCGCACAGTACGAAATGATCAGGCCTCGGTGCGCGCCTCGGTCGACTCGTCGCCCTCGGTGGTGTCCGCGTCCTCGGAGCCCTCGGTGGTCTCGCCAACCTCGGCCTCAGCCTCGTCGGTGGCCACCTCGATCTCGGGCAGCGTCGCCTCGAGCTGCTCGGCGGTCGGGGCAGCGGTCACCGACGCGACGGTCAGCTCGGAGTCGGCGGACAGCTCGACGCCGGCCGGCAGCTCGACGTCGGCGGCGGTCACCTGGGTGCCCGCCTCCATGCCCTCGATCGACGCCTCGAGGTGGTCCGGAACCTTGGTGGCGTCCGCGGTCACCGAGAGGGTGTCGTGGTCGTGCACGATCAGGGTGTCCTTCGCGGCCTCGCCGGTCAGCTGGACCGGGACCTCGACGGTGACCTTCTCGCCGCGACGGACCAGGATCAGGTCGACGTGCTCGAAGGTGTCCCGGATCGGGTCACGCTGGATCGCCTTCGGCAGCGCCAGCACCTGGGTGCCGTCGGTGATGTCGATCGCGAAGAGCTGGTTGGCACCGCCCTTGCGGATCGCGGCGGCGAACTCCCGCGACGGCAGCGCGATGTGCTTGGGCTTCTCGCCGTGGCCGTACAGCACGGCTGGCACCTTGCCGGCCCGGCGGGTACGGCGGGCACCACCCTTGCCGAACTCGGTACGGGGCTCGGCGCTGATCTTTACCTCGGACACGGGGAAACTCCTGATGCTTTTCGCTGCGGCGGCTTGTCGTCTGGCGGTGCTGGGGCGAGGGGCTCGCTGGGGCTCATGCGTCATGAACGACTGCCCGGAGCACCGCGTCGATGACGGTGCCTCCGTGCGGCGCTTTTCAGCGGCCCGCCGGGCACCCTCGCCGTGGCAACCGCACTAGTCTACCCGAGCTGTTTCCAGGGTTTCCGGCAGTCCCCGATCACGGCTCCAAACCGGCGCGTCGGTGGTGCTCCCACCAGCGCGCCGGCCCCGTTTCCACCAGTTTGCCAGCCCCGCCCCCACCGGCGCGTCAAGTGGCGGAAACGGGGCTCACCGAAGTGTCAGGCTCAGCTCAGGCCGCCGAAGAGGGTGGTCACCGAGCCGTCGTCGAAGACCTCCCGGATCGCCCGCGCCAGGAGCGGCGCGATCGACAGCACGGTCAGCTTGTCCAACTGCTTCTCGGGCGGCAGCGGCAACGTGTTGGTCACCACGACCTCGCTGATCGAGCTGTTCTTCAGCCGCTCGATGGCCGGGTCGGACAGCAGCGCGTGGGTGGACGCGACGACGATCTCCGCCGCGCCCGACTCCTTGAGGATGTCGGCGGCCTTGGCGATGGTGCCACCGGTGTCGATCATGTCGTCGACGATCAGACAGACCCGGCCCTCCACCTCACCGACCACCCGGTTCGCCACGACCTGGTTCGGCTTCATCGGGTCACGGGTCTTGTGGATGAACGCCAGCGGGCAGCCGCCCAACCGGTCGGTCCACCGCTCGGCCACCCGCACCCGGCCCGAATCCGGTGCCACCACGGTCATCGGCCGGCCGGCGTACTTGTGTTCCACGTACTCGGCCAGGATGTCCATCGCGAAGAGGTGATCCACCGGGCCGTCGAAGAAGCCCTGGATCTGCGCGGTGTGCAGGTCGACGGTGAGGATGCGGTTCGCGCCGGCGGTCTTCAGCAGGTCCGCCACCAGGCGGGCCGAGATCGGCTCCCGGCCGCGGTGCTTCTTGTCCTGGCGCGCGTACGGATAGAACGGCAGCACCACGGTGATCCGCTTGGCCGACCCCCGCTTCAGCGCGTCCACCATGATCAGGGTCTCCATGACCCAGGTGTTCACCCCGTGCGTGACGGACTGCACCACGAAGGCGTCCGAACCACGCACCGAGTCCTTGAAACGTACGAAGATCTCGCCGTTGGCGAACTCGTACGCGTCGGCCGGGGTCGGCGCGACGCCGAGCACCTCACCGATCTCCTTGGCCAACTCCGGAAAGCCACGTCCGGAAAAGAGCATCAGGCTTTTGCGGTTTTCGGCGACGATGCTGCCCATGGGCCCGTCTGCTCCCGTTTTGTCGGCGGTACCCGACCCGGTGGTGGTGGGTCAGGGACTATTCGGTTGCAGTATCTCCCGGGCCGGATGCGCCGCTCACCGTCTCGGCCACCCCGTGCATTGCCTCACTGTCGCTTGCGGCGTCGGCCACACCCGGCGCACCCTCAGCGCCGCGTTGCGCCCGCTCGGCCGCCGCCGCGGAGACCGTCCCAGGTCGCTTGCGCGGCACCCAGCCCTCGATGTTGCGCTGCGGCGCCCGGGTCACCCCGAGCGCGCCCGGCGGCACGTCCTGGGCGATGGCGCTGCCCGCCGCCACGTAGGCCCCGGCACCCACCTCGACCGGGGCGATCAAGCTCGTGTCGCAGCCGATGAAGGCGCCCTCGCCCACGGTCGTGCGGTGCTTGTTCACCCCGTCGTAGTTCACAAAGATCGTCGCCGCGCCGATGTTGGCCTTCGCGCCGATCGTCGCGTCACCCACGTAGCTGAGGTGCGGAACCTTCGCACCCGGGCCGATCTCGGAGTTCTTCACCTCGACGAACGTGCCGACCTTGGCCTTCTCGGCCAACTTGGCGGCCGGTCGCAGGTACGCGTACGGCCCGACGCTTGCGCCCGGGCCCACCTCGGCGCCGACGGCGTGGCTGCGGATCACCGACGCGGCGGGGCCGACGATCGTGTCGACAAGCGTGACGTCCGGTCCGATCAGCGCGCCCGCGCCGACCACCGTGCCGCCGCGCAGCTGGGTGTTCTGGTCGACCACCGCGTCCCGGTCCAGCGCGACCGTCACGTCGATCCAGGTGGTCGCCGGGTCGAGCAGGCTCACCCCGGTGCGCATCCACGCCTCGTTGACCCGGTCGCGCAGCAGCCGGCGCAACGTCGCCAGCTCCACCCGGTCGTTACAGCCCAACGTCTCGACGTGGTCTACGGCGACGTGCACCGCCACCGGCTCGCCGGCCGAGCGGAGCAGGCCGAAGACGTCGGTCAGGTACTCCTCGCCCTGGTCGTTGTCGGTGGAGAGCTTGCCCAGCGCCTCGCGCAGCCGCACCGCGTCGAACGCGTAGATGCCGGCGTTGATCTCCCGGAGCGCGCGCTGCGTCGGGTCGGCGTCGCGCTCCTCGACGATCTGCTCCAGGCGGCCGTCGGCGTCCCGGACGATCCGTCCGAGGCCGGTCGGGTCGGGCACCTCGGCGGCCAGCACGGTGGCCGCCGCGGCGGCCTGCTCGTGCGCGGTCACCAGAGCGCCCACCGTCTCGGGTCGTAGCAGGGGCACGTCCCCGTTGATCACCACGACCGTGCCGGCACCATCCGGTACGACGTCCAGCGCGATCCGCACGGCGTGCCCGGTGCCGAGCTGCTCGGCCTGGAGCACCGGCGTGGCGTTCGGGGCGACCTCGGACAGGTGCGCCCGCACCTGGTCGGCGCCGTGGCCCACCACGACGACGGTGCGGTCCGCGCCCAGCGGCCCGGCGGCACTCAGCACGTGACCGAGCAGCGTCCGACCGAGCAGGGGGTGCAGCACCTTGGGCAGTGCCGACTTCATCCGCTTGCCCTCACCGGCGGCGAGCACGACGACGGTACGGAGGTGGGGCTGGGGCACGACGTGGCTCCCGTCGGGACGGCGGACACTCTCGCGGCCATGCTAGCCGCGAGGCCCGGCACGTTCCCCTCTTACCCCCACCGGACCCTAAAACGGACGTAGGTGGGCAGCTCGGCCGCCAGGGTTCGAACCTGAAATACGGGTACCAAAGACCCGGGTGTTGCCAATTACACCACGGCCGATCAGCGACGCGAGGACGTCGCGCGAGGGATGGACATCCCGCGCTACACCTTAGCGCCCCGGCCGTCGAACGCCATCGCTCATCCCGCCGCCGAGCCCAAGCCCCGCAGCGGCGGACGCTCCGAACAGTCCGCTGGACCGCTCCCGACCGAGCTTTCCGTCGATCAAACCCCGGTCGAGCCGCCTATCTCAAGACCCGCGAGGACGGCACCTGACCTGCAACTTCAACCAGATACGCGAGAGCTATTCAAAACTTCCCCGTGCGATCTACGGTGCCGTAAGTTACGGTGACGTAGGCGTAGCTTCGTGATCGTTTTCCATCCCCCTGCGAGGTCCCATGTCCACTGCCCTGCTCGATCCCAACACCGCCGGCCCCGGCCCCAAACCACTCACCGACGGCAGCCAGTCCCCCGGCATCCTGGCCGCCCTGTGGGCATTTGTGGTGATCCCCTTCGTCGCCCTGATCGTCGCCGTTCCGGTGGCGTGGGGCGGCTGGCTGGGCTGGACCGACGTGATCATCGGCCTGGTCTGGTACGTCGTCTCCGGGCTCGGCATCACCGTCGGCTTCCACCGCTACTTCACGCACGGCTCGTTCAAGGCCAAGCGGTGGCTGCGGGTGACTCTGGCGGTCGCGGGTTCGCTGGCGGTGCAGGGCGAGATCATCCAGTGGGTCGCCGATCACCGACGGCACCACGCGTTCTCCGATCTGGAGGGTGACCCGCACTCGCCGTGGCGCTTCGGCACCAGCTTCTGGGCGCTGACCCGGGGCCTGTTCCACGCACACGTGGGCTGGCTGTTCCGCCGGGAGTTGTCCAACCGCGAGCGCTTCGCGCCGGACCTCATCGCCGACCGGGACATCAGCCGGGTCGATCGGCTCTTCCCCGCGCTGGTGGCCATCTCGCTGCTCGGCCCGGCGCTGATCGGCGGCCTGGTGACCTGGTCCTGGCAGGGTGCGCTTACCGCGTTCTTCTGGGCCGGGCTGGTCCGGATCGGCCTGCTGCACCACGTCACCTGGGCGATCAACTCGGTCTGCCACGTCTACGGTGAGCGCCCGTTCGCGATGCGCCAGGGCGACCGCGCGTCGAACTTCTGGCCGCTGGCGATCCTGTCGTTCGGCGAGAGCTGGCACAACCTGCACCACGCCGACCCGACCAGCGCCCGGCACGGCGTGCTGCGCGGTCAGGTGGACATCTCCGCCCGGGTGATCTGGCTGTTCGAGAAGTTCGGCGCGGCAACGCAGGTGCGCTGGCCAAAGCCGGAGCGGCTCGCCGCCAAGCTCGTGAAGCCGGTCGCACCGCACTGAAACCGGGCGGTGCACGGGGTTGCCGCCTGGCAGGATGGCCGGATGACCATGCCATCCGGGGCGACCGGAGGGCTCGGCAGACGGGGGGCCGGGCCCGATCCGGGTACGGTCGAACGGCGCGGCAGGGTGGTCGGACCGCCCGACAGTGAGGCGACGACGTGAACGGGCACAGCGGAGGCACCATTCCACGGCAGGGCGTCACCGAGCGCCAGCAAGGCGGCGACATGCCCGAGGTCAGCGACGATGCGGGCACAGGTGTCGGCGGCCGGCGTGCGTCGGTGCCGGCCCCCGCAGCAAAGGCCAAACCCGCCTCGCGGGTCCGCATGTCGGCGGCCCAACGACGGGAGCAGTTGATCGCGACCGGCCGGCAACTCTTCGCAGAGCGCGGTTTCGACGCCACCTCCATCGAAGAGGTGGCGGCCCGCGCCAAGGTCTCCAAACCGGTGGTGTACGAGCACTTCGGCGGCAAGGAGGGGCTCTACGCGGTGGTGGTGGACCGGGAGGTCCGGGCCCTGTTGGACCGGATCACCACGGCGTTGACCGCCGGGCACCCACGGGAGCTGCTGGAGCAGGCGGCGTTGGCCCTACTGACCTACATCGAGGAGGAGACCAGCGGTTTCCGGGTGCTGGTCCGTGAGTCACCGCTGATGTCCGGCGCGGCCAACTTCAGCAGTGTCATGAACGACGTGGCGCACCAGGTCGAGCACATCCTGGGTGCCGAGTTCAAGAGCCGCGGGTACGACCCGAAGCTCGCCGAGCTGTACTCGCAGGCGCTTGTCGGCATGGTCGCACTGACCGGCCGCTGGTGGTTGGAGGTGCGTAAGCCGCGCAAGGAGACGGTAGCGGCGCACCTCGTCAACCTGGCCTGGAACGGGCTGTCGCACCTGGAGGCGAAGCCGACGTTGATCACCGCACGGCGTTCCTGACGCTGATCAGCGGCGGTGCACGTCGGCCACCGGGTGCTTGCGGTGCTCCAGCTCCGCCTCGGCGTGCTCCGGTGGGCCGACCTTGTCGTAGAGGCCGGTGCCGAGCAGGATCAGGCCGAACAGCATCGACACGACCACCGTCGACATCGAGAAGTTGAGGAAGTTCGCCTCGGTCTGCAGCACCGACATCATCAGGATGCTGGTCACCAGGAACACCACGCCGGCGGTGAGGTTCATGTAGTGGCCGAGGTTGGTGCGCCGCGAGGCCCCGATGATCAGGACGACTCCGAAGATCACCGAGGCGAGCGAGAAGGCCAGGTTGGTCCGGAGCCCGAGGGCCCAGGTGCTGTCCCGGTCGAACAGCGGGTCGCCGATCGTCTCGGCGACGCCCCAGACGCCGAACACCAGGATGTAGACGCCGATCAGACCGGAGAGGACCCGGTAGAGCGGCCGTGCCGGATGGTTAACCGGAAAATGCGGCATGCCCAGACCCCCTGATGTGACCGTTTCAGGGGAATTGTCGCCCAGGTCAGACCCAACTGTCCGAAGAACCACAAAGCCGGAAGCGTCCGCCGAAAGGCTGGACCCGGTCAGGTTTTCGCCGGAGCCCGAGCTGCGCAGGGATCAAGCCTGACCGCCCGGAGCAGCTCGGGCTCCGGCGAAAACCACCACCGCAACCGACGAGGAAGCGAGCTCAGAGAACGAGCCGAGCCTTCTGGAACGCCTCCGCCTCGTCCTCCGAGCCGACCTTGCCGTACATGCCGACCATCAGCAGCACCAGGGCGGCCGTCATCACCACCATTACCGTGGTGATGCTGAAGTTGAAGAAGTTGGCGTCGGTCCGGATGAACGCGAGACCGGCCAGGCTGACCACCATCAGGCCGTACGCCAGCCACTGGTTGATCGCCACGTCGATGTTGCGGCCGAGCGCGGTGCCGATCAGCACGACGATCCCGAGCAGCACGCTGAGCAGCGAGAAGCCGAGGTTGGTGCCCTGGCCGAGGACCCGGGTGTCGTCCTGGGCGAGGATCTCGTTGCCAGCGCTCGTGATGATGCCGAGCACACCGAAGACGACCAGGTACAGACCGGTCAGCCCGCCGATCGCCCGGTAGATCGGCCGCGCGGGGTGGTTGACGGGGGTGTGGGCCATGTCTGTGTCTCCAACGCCGTGGGGTGAGGTGTCGCCGACGATTGTCGCGCATGTGGCGGTGTGACGCCGCACACGGCCCCGGGCTGGCGCGCCCAGCCGGTCAGCTCTCGGGCAGGTCCTCGGCGAGCGTCATCCAGCTCTCCTCGATCCGCTCCCGCTCGGCGCGCAGATCCTTGAGCTGGGTGTCCAACTCGGCGACCCGGGCGTAGTCGGTGGCGTCCGCCGCGAGCTGATCGAGCAGCGTGGTCTCGCGCTGATCGAGCTTGCTGAGTTGCCGTTCCAGCCGGGTCAGCTCCTTGCGGGCCTGGCGGACCTCGGCGGCGGACATGCCGCCACCCGAGGGACCGGCGGATGCGGAGGTCGAGGTGACGCCCGCCCGAGGAGAGCCGGCCCGCTCAGCGGTCCGCGCGAGGTATTCATCCACGCCGCCCGGCAGGTGCACCAGCCGACCGTCGCCGAACATCCCGAACGCCGTCTCGGTGACCCGCTCGATCAGGTACCGGTCGTGACTGGCCACGATGATCGTGCCGGGCCACGAGTCGAGCAGGTCTTCCAGGGCGGCGAGGGTGTCCGTGTCCAGGTCGTTCGTGGGCTCGTCGAAGAGCAGCACGTTGGGCTCGCCGGCGAGCAGCCGCAGCATCTGCAACCGGCGGCGTTCCCCACCGGAGAGGTCACTGACCGGGGTCCAGAGCCGGCGGTCGTCGAAGCCGAAGACCTCGGCGAGCTGGGCGGCAGAGACTTCCCGGTCGCCAAGCTGAACCCTGCGGGCGACCTCCTCCACCGCTTCGAGCACCCGCAGGTGCCCGGGCAGCTCGGTCAGCTCCTGGGAGAGGAACGCGGGACGCACGGTGGAGCCGGTGCCGAGGCGGCCACCGTCGGGGCGGGTGATGCCGGCGAGCATCCGCAGCAGCGTGGTCTTGCCGGCGCCGTTGGCGCCGAGGATGGCGATCCGGTCGCCGGGGCCGACCTGCCAGGTGACGTCGCGCAGGATCTCCTTCGGGCCGGCGTGCAGCTCGACGTTCTCCAGGTCGTACACCTGCTTGCCGAGCCGGGAGGTGGCCATGCGCTGCAACGACATGGTGTCGCGCACCGGCGGCACGTCGGCGATCAACGCGTTCGCGGCGTCGATGCGGAACTGCGGCTTGGAGGTCCGGGCCGGCGGGCCACGGCGCAGCCAGGCGATCTCCTTGCGGAGCAGGTTCTGCCGGCGGGCCTCGGTGGCGGCGGCGACGCGGTCACGCTCGGCGCGGGCGAGGATCCAGGCGGCGAAGCCGCCCTCGTAGGCGCGGACGGTCTGGTCGGCGACCTCCCAGGTGGTGGTGCAGACCGCGTCCAGGAACCACCGGTCGTGGGTGACCACGACCAGGGCGCCCTTGCGGCCGACCAGGTGCCGGGCCAGCCAGTCGACACCGCCGACGTCCAGGTGGTTGGTGGGCTCGTCGAGAATGAGCAGGTCGCAGTCGCGGACGAGCAGCGCGGCGAGCGCCACCCGGCGTCGTTCGCCACCGGACATCGGGCCGACCGGCTGGTCGAGGCCGAGGTGCGGCATGCCGAGGCCGTCGAGGATGGCCCGCACCCCGGCGTCGCCGGCCCACTCGTGCTCGGCGCCCATGCCCTCGTCGAGCCAGGCGGTGCCGAGCACCACGTCCCGGACGGTGGCCTCGGGGGCGAGGGCGAGCTGCTGCGGCAGCCAGAGCGCGCGCAGGTCGCGGCGATGGGTCACCCGGCCGTCGTCGGGGTCCTCCTGCTTGGTGAGCAGCCGCAGCAGGGTGGACTTGCCCGCGCCGTTGAGGCCGACCACGCCGATCCGGTCGGCGTCGTCCAGGCCGAGCGAGACGTCCGTGAGCAGCCGCCCGGCAGCGCCATACCCCTTGGACACCCGGTCCAGATTGACGATGTTCGCCACGTTCCACCCTTCATGATCAAAGCGTCCCGGTGCCGGCGGGCACCTGGACGCCTATCCCAAGGGTACGCGGACACCCCGAACGCCCGCGCCGCGTGTCAGTTGCCCCGGTGGAGCGCGTCGTCAGCCGACGCGGGCACCGGCGACCGGACCATGTGCGACCCGCGCCTCCCGGCAGACGTCGGCGGCGGTCAGCTCGGCGGCGATCCGTTCCGCGTCGGCCGCACCGGCGGCGAGGAACACGCAGGTCGGGCCGGAGCCGGACACGATGCCGGTGAGCGCGCCGGCTGCCTCACCGGCCTTGAGGGTGGCGGCCAGAGCCGGACGCATGGCCAGCGCGGCGTCCTGGAGGTCGTTGCCGAGCGTACGGGCGAGCACCCGGGGGTCACGCTGGCGCAGCGCGCCGAGCAGGGCGTCGGTGCTGCCCAGCGGGGCACCAGCGGCACCTGAGTCGCGGAGCCGATCCAACTCCCGATATGCGGTCGGGGTGGACAGGCCAACCTCGGCGATGGCCACCACCCAGTGCCAGGAGGTCGGGCGGGCCAGCACGGGGCTGATCGCCTCCCCCCGGCCGGTGCCGAGCGCGGTGCCACCGTAGATCAGAAACGGCACGTCGGAGCCGAGGTCGGCGGCGATGCCGGCCAACTCGTCGCGGGACAGCCCGGTGCCCCAGAGCGCGTCGCAGGCCACCAGCGCGGCGGCCGCGTCGGCGCTGCCGCCGGCCAACCCGCCCGCGAGCGGGATCTGCTTGCGCAGGTGCAGGCGGGCATGTGGCAGCACGCCCGCGTACCCGGCGAGGGCGTGCGCGGCGCGGATCACCAGGTTGGTGTCGTCCAGGGCCAGCTCGCCGGTGCCCTCACCCTCCATGGTCAGGGCGAGGGTGTCGCCCCGGCGAGCCGTCAGCTCGTCGTAGATCGAGATGGCGTGGTAGACCGTGTTCAGCTCGTGGTAGCCGTCCCGGCGCAGCGGGCCCACCCCGAGGTGCAGGTTGACCTTCGCGGGCACCCGCACCTTCACCGGCCCGATCGCGCCGCGGCGCTCGTCCTCGTCGTCCGGTCGCCAGGCCTCGGTCACGGGGTGGTGTCCCGCACGCGCAGGCGAATGTCGAACGGCTTGGTCACGATCAGCTCCTCGGCGTCCTGGGCGGGCACGGCGTCAGCCTACTTCGCGGCCGGCGTACCGACCGGGGCCGACGCGGCGATGGCGGCGAACTGCTCGACGGTCAGCGACTCGCCGCGGGCACCGGGGTCGACGCCGGCCGCGGTGAGCGCCGCGGCGGCCCGGTCCGCGCCACCGGCCCAGCCGGCCAACGCGGCGCGCAGCGTCTTGCGGCGCTGCGCGAACGCCGCGTCCACCACCGCGAAGACCCGTTCCCGGGGTACGTCGGTGCGGGGCGGCTCGTGGCAGGTGAAGGAGACCAGGCCGGAGTCGACGTTGGGCACCGGCCAGAACACGTTCGGCGGCACCTTGCCGGCGCCTCGGGCGTGGGCGTACCAGGCGAGCTTCACCGACGGAATGCCGTACACCTTGGAGCCGGGACCGGCGACGAGCCGGTCGGCGACCTCCTTCTGCACCATCACCAGGCCCTGTCGCAGGGTGGGCAGCACGGCGAGCAGGTGCAGCACCACGGGCACGGCGACGTTGTAGGGCAGGTTCGCCACCAGCGCGGTCGGTGCCGGGTCGGCCAGCTCGGCGGCGGCGATGCGCAGCGCGTCCGCGCGATGCACGGTGAGCCGTGCGGCGTCGGCCCCGGCGTGCCGTGCGACGGTCTCCGGCAGCGCCCCGGCGAGCACCGGGTCGATCTCCACGGCGTGCACGTGCCCGGCGACCGGCAGCAGCCCCAGCGTCAGCGAGCCGAGCCCAGGACCCACCTCCAGCGCCACGTCGTCGGGGGTCAGGCCGGCAGCGGTGACGATCCGACGCACGGTGTTCGGGTCGTGGACGAAGTTCTGGCCCAGCTTCTTGGTTGGCGCGACGCCCAGCCGGGCGGCGAGTTCCCGGATCTCCGCCGGGCCGAGGAGACCGGTCATGGCTGGCAGCCTAGCGACGGGATCGGGGCCGACCGTCGGGCCGGGCTCACCATGGGCCGAAGGCCCGGTCGCCGGTGGCGGAGATGGCCGCGCACAGCTCGTCCAGGTCGCTGCTGGTGGCCGTGGCGAGCGCACGGACGGTGAGCGGGATCAGGTACGACGCGTTCGGCCGGCCGCGATGTGGCATCGGGGTGAGGTACGGCGCGTCGGTCTCCACAAGCATCTGGTCAACCGGGGTCAGCGCGGCGGCCTCGCGCAGCGCGGCCGCGCTGCCGAAGGTGACAGTGCCGGCGAAGCTGAGCAGATAGCCGCGACGAACACACTCGCGGGCGAAGTCGGCGTCACCGGAGAAGCAGTGCAGCACCACCCGCTCGGGAGCGCCCTCGTCGTCGAGGATCCGCAGCACGTCGGCGTGCGCCTCCCGGTCGTGGATGACCAGAGTCTTGCCGTACCGCTTGGCGATGGCGATGTGCGCCCGGAAGCTCACCTCCTGCGCGGCACGCCCCTCGTCGCCGGTCCGGAAGAAGTCCATTCCAGTCTCGCCGATCCCCCGGACCCGGTCGCGGGCGGCGAGGGACTCGATCTCCCGCAACGCCTCATCCAGGTCGCCCAACCGGGGCGCCTCGTTGGGGTGCAGCGCCACGGTGGCCAGCACGGCGGGGTACCGGTCGGCGGTGTCCGCGCCCCAACGCGAGGAGGCGACGTCCACGCCCACCTGGACCAGCCGGTCCACGCCGACCTCGGTGGCCAACGCGATGGCCACGGCGACCGGGTCGTCGGCCGGCCCGCCGCCGGGCACACCGGCCTCGCTGACCGTGATGTCCAGGTGTGTGTGGCTGTCCAGCACCGGCCGGGGCAGCGCCTCGGGGGCGGGCGGAAACTCTCCGGCCCGCCGGGCGGCACGCTCGCGGCGGGATTCAGTGGGCTCGCTCATCAGCGACAGCATCACACACCGGGCCTGGCCATCTGCCCGCCACCCGACGTTCACCTCGACTACGCCGCACGGCTCTAGGTTTCGCCGCGTGAGCGAGCGCAGCGAGCGAACCGGACTGCACGTGGCGTTTGGCGGCGGCGTGTACCCAGCCGAGGAGATCGCCCGAGGCGCCGCGTACGAGTTGTTCAGCGCTGACGAGGTGGCCGGCTTCGAGTGGGCGCCCCGCTCGGGTAGCGCCCTGCCGTGGCGCCGGTTCGTGCACGTCACCGAGGTGACCGCGGTGCACGGGGCGACGGAGCCGGTCGACGAGCCGGAGACGCCGCTGATGATGCCCGCGCATCGTGAGCGGGGTTGGGCGCACCTGCACCAGCTCAGCCAGCAGCCGGCAGCGTCTGGTGACCCGATGCTCGCGGTGGCGCGCGCGTCGGCGGTGGTTCGCCGGGGCACCCGAATGATGAAGGTGCTCTCGGCTCAGCAGCTCGCCGGCTTCGTACGGGGTTGGCTGCCGCACGGCTTCTGCTACCGCGAATACGACGTGGCGCATCTGCGTACGCCTGCGACGACGACGGTGCTGCGTACCGATGGCGATGTCGGCCGGGACGGCACGGACGTGGCGTACGCGCTGCGCTGGCGCGCGTCCGACCCGGGCGACTACGACGTGCCGATGGGCGAGGCACACCGCGGCCTGACCGCGCTGCCCTCCCGGGACCGGATCGGCGCCCCGGTGCTGGGCACGGGCTTCGTGCCCAGCAACGGTCAGCTCATCCCGGAGTTCATCACCCGGGACTTCGCCGACCTGCCGATGCCGGCGAACGCCGCCCTGATCGCCTATCCGGCGGAGGGGGTGGAGGTGGTGCTGTACACCTACCAGGCCGAGCAGCGCGGGTGGCTGCGGATGGTGGGCCCGCAGTGGCGGCACCTGCTGGCCGCGGTGCCGGGCCTGTCCCCGGACCAGGAGTACGTGCCGAACGGCGACGCGCCTCGCTCCACCCAACTGGTCGGGATGTACGGCGACAGCGAGTACGAGGCCCTCGCCGACCTGCCCGGCGGGTTCCGGGTGCTGGCGATGACCCGGGCGGCCCGTTACCCGGTGGACGCGGTGGCCCGCCGGGTCCGGTTCGCCCAGTGGCGGGGCGTGCCGTCCCTGGTGCTGCGGGAGGAGGCCGGCTGGCTGCGGATCCGCCTTCGCTACCCGAACCCGGACACCGTGGTCACGACCGGCGCGCAGTGCCAGGAACGTGGCGTCTACGAGACCTGGGCGCCGGCCGCCGAGGTGACCGACGACCAGGTGATGGACACCCGGTACGCGATGTGACGTCGCGCGGCGGCGGGGCACCCCCGCCGCCGCGCGCGTCGTGCGTTCAGTCGGCCAGCCGGGCCAGCTCCTCGTCGACGATCGACGGGTCGAGCTTGCGGAACACCGGCTTCGGCGTGGCCAGCGGCCGGCCCGCCTCGATCGACACCGACTCCCAGCGCGCGCCGACGGTGTAATCGCCGGTGAGCACCGGGTACGCCGGGCCGCCGTCCAGGTCGTCGACCTGCTCGATCACCGGCATCGGCGCGTGCACGCCGGTGCCCCCGAGCAGCTCGTGCACCTGCTGCGCGGAGTGCGGCAGGAACGGGGTGAGCAGCGTGTTGGCGTCGCTGATCACCTGAAGGGCGACGTGCAGGATGGTGCCCATCCGGGGCTTGTCCGCCTCGTCCTTGAGCTTCCAGGGTGCCTGCTCGGAGAGGTACCTGTTGGCCTCGGCGACCACCTTCATGGCCTCACCGATCGCCTGCTTCTGCCGGTGCCGGCCGATCAGGTCACCCACCGTGGTGAAGCCGGCCCGGGCCACCGCGAGCAGCGCCTCGTCGGCCTCGGTGAGCCCGGCCGGGTCGATCGGCGGGATCGCCCCGAAGTTCTTCGCCGCCATCGAGACGGACCGGTTGACCAGGTTGCCCCAGCCGGCGACCAACTCGTCGTTGTTGCGGCGGAGGAACTCGGCCCAGGTGAAGTCGGTGTCGTTGCTCTCCGGGCCGGCGGCGGCGATGAAGTAGCGCAGCGCGTCGGCGTCGTAGCGCTCCAGGAAGTCGCGGACGTAGATGACCACCTTGCGGGACGAGGAGAACTTGCGCCCCTCCATGGTCAGGTATTCGCTGGAGACCACCTCGGTGGGCAGGTTGAGCCGACCCAGCTCGCCCGGCTCACCGTCGCGGGAGCCCTCGCCGGAGTATCCGGAGAGCAGCGCCGGCCAGATCACCGAGTGGAAGACGATGTTGTCCTTGCCCATGAAGTAGTAGGACTGGGAGTCCTTGCCCGCACCGTCGGTCGACCACCACTTGCGCCAGGCCTCGGGGTCGCCGGAGCGGCGGGCCCACTCGATCGAGGCGGACAGGTAGCCGATCACGGCGTCGAACCAGACGTAGATCCGCTTGTCCGGCCGGTCGCGCCAGCCGTCGAGCGGGATCGGCACCCCCCACTCCAGGTCCCGGGTGATCGCCCGGGGCTGGAGGTCGTCGAGCAGGTTGCGGGAGAACCGCAGCACGTTGGGCCGCCACCCCTCGCGGGTGTCCAGCCACTGCCGCAGCACCTCGGCCAGGGCCGGCAGGTCCAGGAAGAAGTGCTCGGTCTCGACGAACTTCGGAGTCTCCCCGTTGATCCGCGACTTCGGGTCGATCAGGTCGATCGGGTCGAGCTGGTTGCCGCAGTTGTCGCACTGGTCACCACGGGCGCTGTCGTACCCGCAGATCGGGCAGGTGCCCTCGATGTAACGGTCGGGCAGGGTGCGCCCGGTGGACGGGGAGATCGCACCCATGGTGGTCTTCGGCACGATGTAGCCGTTGCGGTACATCCCCTCGAACAGCTCCTGCACCACCGCGTAGTGGTTACGGGTGGTGGTGCGGGTGAACAGGTCGTAGGAGAGACCGAGGCCGTGCAGGTCCTCGACGATCACCCTGTTGTACCGGTCGGCCAGCTCGCGCGGGGTCACCCCGTCGGCGTCGGCCTGCACCTGGATCGGGGTGCCGTGCTCGTCGGTGCCGGAGACCATGAGCACGTCGTGGCCGGCCATCCGCATGTACCGGGCGAAGACGTCGGAGGGAACGCCGAAACCGGAGACGTGGCCGATGTGGCGGGGGCCGTTGGCGTACGGCCAGGCCACTGCCGCGAGAACGTGACTCATGAGCAGCAAGCCTAGTGACCCGTCCGGTGCGCCCGCGAACCAATAGGGGGTGCCCGACCGGCGGACCGGGCCAACCACCTCGCCCGTTGGTCCGATTTGTCGTCGACACGCGCCTTAGCTGCCCGTTTCACCTCCCGAGCCGGTGTGCAATGAACGTCGTGACGGGCAGACGAGCGGCGCGGGACCACGAGGGCCGTCCCACCGGACCGGCGGTCGGCGACGACCCGGGGCCCGAACCCGCCGTGCCCCGGGGTGCCGGTGTCGCGCCTCAGCCCCGGCTGGTGCCCAACGCCGACCCGGGCGAGCAGCGGCCCACGCCCGCGGGGAGGTCCGCCACCCCGGCCCGGCCCACGCCAGCGGGGAGGTCCGCCACCCCGGCCCGGCCCACGCCCGCGGCGCCGTCGCCCACCCCGGCCCGTCCGACCCCGGCGGCACCCGCACCCAGCCCGGCCCGGCCCGGCTCGTCGGCCCCACCGGCCGGCTCGGCGCCGGCCAGCACGGATCACGTCGAGGTGGAGCCGACCACCGGGGCGCCGGTGGACGCGGTGCCGCGTCGGGTGCCGGTCCGGCAGCAGAGCCGCCTGCAGCGGGACCGCCGCCGCGACGGCGACTCACCTGACGACGACGGTGTCGTCTTCTGGGCGCCGATCGAGCAGGTGCACTGGGACGGCACCCCGGTCCGCAAGGACCCGGCGCCGGAGCGGTTTCGCGGCTTCCGGCTGGTGCGACGCCGGGCACCCAGCCGTACCGCCCCACCGCCGGATCCGCTGCCTGGGCTCACCGCGCTGGTGCTGCTCAGCCTGGTCGCGGCCTTCTTCGCCTGGGTCAGCGCCGGCCCGTTCTGGCTCGCGGTCGGGCACGCCCGGACCGGCACGGTGGTGATCGACGACTGCACCGGCGGCGGGCTCACCCAGCGCTGCCGGGGGATCTTCACCGCCGACGACGGGCGGTTCATCGCCCATGGTGTCCGGGTCAGCAGCGTGCCCGTCGAGGGGAACGCGGCCGGCACGTCGCTGCCGGCGCGGATGACCGGCCCGGACAGCGGCATCGCGTACGCGGACGTCGGCGTGGGCCGGCACCTGCGGTGGCTGCCCGGCCTGCTGGTGGTGCTGGGCTGCACCGCCGGCATCGTCCGGTGGACCGGATCGGCTCGGCTGGCCGGCCGCCGGCACCGCCGGTGGGCGGTGGCCGCCGCCATCGCCGGCCCCGCGCTGATCACCGTCGGCTTCCTGGCCTACGCGTGGTGAGCCCGCCACCCGGCGAGCCCGACCGGCTCGGTCAGCTGTGCACGATCGTGTAGACGTCCCGGCGGCGCAGCGCGTACTCGGTGGCGACGTCGGTGATGGCGTCTCGGCGGGACCGGCCGGCGGCCTCCCGCTCAGCGACGGCCGCGCGCAGGGTGTCGTCGTCGGGGCGTTCGGCGGCGGTCACCGGCGCACCGGCCACCACCAGGGTGATCTCGCCGCGCGGATCGCCCTCGGCGGCCCACTGGGCCAGCTCGCCGAGGGGGCGGCGGAGCACCTCCTCGTAGGTCTTGGTGAGTTCGCGGCAGAGCGCGGCCGGCCGGTCCGCGCCGAACGTGTCGGCCAGGTCGGTGAGCGTCGCCCCGATCCGGTGCGGCGCCTCGAAGAAGACCAGGGTGCGCTCCTCGGCGGCGAGCGCGCGCAGCCGGGCTCGCCGACCGCCGGGGGTGCGGGGCAGGAAGCCCTCGAAGCAGAACCGGTCGCAGGGCAGCCCGGAGACGGCCAGCGCGGTGGTGACGGCGCTCGGCCCGGGGGCGACGGTGATCGGCGCCCCGACCTCCAACGCGGCGCGGACCAGCCGGTAGCCGGGGTCGGAGACGCTCGGCATCCCCCCATCGGTGACCAGCGCCACTACGTACCCGCCGAGGATGGCCTCGACCAACTCGGGGGTGCGCCGCTCCTCGTTGCCCTCGAAGTAGGAGACGATCCGTCCGCCGACGGTGAGGTCGAGGTCGCGGGCCAACCGGGTGAGCCGGCGGGTGTCCTCGGCCGCGACGACATCGGCGCTCATCAGCACCTCCCGGAGTCGGGCCGAGGCGTCGGCGGGGTTGCCGAGCGGAGCACCGAGCAGAATCAGGCGCCCAACTTCGGACATTTCACCCACGAATTCGTCTCCTTCATTGACTGCGAATACCGGTATCAGGGACGACGGGCGTCACCCGACACCTTGGCAGCCTACGATCGCCGGGTGACGAGTGCGTCGACAGCGCAGAGCCCGAGCGCCGACCCGGACAAGATGACCGAGGCGGCCGGCGAGCCCAGCCCCAACCAGGACCAGACGGCACCGCGTGCCGAGGGCGGCGGAGTGGCCACCGTGGTCCGGCGGCGGTTCGCCACCGTCGACACCCAACTGGACCGGTTCTCCTGGCTGGCCACAGCGGTGGTGGTGGCCATCGCGGCGATCGTGCGCTTCGTCGGGCTGTCCAGCCCGAAGGGCAAGATCTTCGACGAGACGTACTACGCCAAGGACGCCTACGGGCTGATCTCCCGGGGCGTGGAGTGGAACTACAAGGACAACGTCCCGTCGTACGTGGTGCACCCGCCGCTGGGTAAGTGGCTGATCGGCCTCGGCGAGTGGGCCTTCGGCTATCAGGACGCGGACTCGAAGGTCTCCGTCCCCGGGCACCTGATCACCACCGCGCCGGAGTTCGGCTGGCGGTTCTCGGCGGCCGTGATCGGCACGCTGTCGGTGCTGCTGCTGGTCCGCATCGGTCGGCGGATGTTCCAGTCGACGGTGCTCGGCTGCGCGGCCGGCCTGCTGCTCGCCCTGGACGGGTTCCACCTGGTGCTGTCCCGCGCGGCCCTGCTCGACATCTTCCTGCTCTTCTTCGTGCTGGCCACGTTCGGCGCGCTGGTGCTCGATCGGGACGCCCGCCGTCGGCGCTGGGCACGGGCACTGGACGACGGGCTCGATCCGAGCCAGCGGGGCCGTGCCGGCCGACCGCCGACCGGTTGGCGCACCTGGCCGTGGTGGCGGTTGGCGGCCGGGGTGCTGCTCGGCTGCGCCTGCGCGGTGAAGTGGAGCGCCCTGTACTTCGTGCCGGCCTTCGCGCTGCTGGTGATTCTCTGGGAGGTCGGTGTCCGCCGCTCGGCGGGCGTCCGCCGGCCCTGGCGGGACACCCTGGTCGACGAGCTGCCCTGGCTACTGCTCGCGGGCGTGCTCATGGTCGGCACCTACCTCGCCACCTGGTCGGGCTGGCTGCTCACCGACAACGGCTACTACCGGACCGCGTCGGCCTACCCGAGCGCCCCGCTCAGTGACCGTCCGGTGATCGGCCCGCTGATCAACCTCTTCGAATACCACCGCGCGGCGTACGGCTTCCACGCCCAGCTCGACGACGCGCACAAATACCAGTCGTGGCCGTGGCAGTGGCTGCTGCTCGGACGCCCGGTGGCGTTCCACTGGTCCGGCGACGGCGCCTGCGGCGCGCCGAGCTGCGCCTCGGAGATCCTGCTGCTCGGCACCCCGCTGCTCTGGTGGTCGTTCCTGCCCGCCCTGGTGGCGCTGGTCTGGCTGGGCCTGGCCCGCCGGGACTGGCGGGCCGGCGCGATCCTGCTCACCGTGGCCGCCGGGCTGCTGCCCTGGTTCTGGTTCGCCCTCGACGGCCGGACGATGTTCTCGTTCTACGCCGCGCCAGCGGTGCCGTTCCTGGTGCTGGCGGTGGTGTACGTGCTGGGCGCGCTGATCGCTCCCGACGGGGCTGACGTGGGTGCGGTGGCGCCGCTGACGCCCGGCGACCCGAGCTATGAACGCCGGCTGGTGGGCAGCGTCGCGGCTGGGGCGTACGTGCTGTTGGTGGCGCTCTGCTTCGCGTACTTCTATCCGATCTTCGTCGGCCGACTCATCCCGTACTCGGATTGGCTGTCCCGGATGTGGCTCGACGGTCGGTGGATATAAGCACCGACAGGCGACGCGCAGCGCAGCGCGATGGAGAAGGGCCCGCACGCCGAAGCGTGCGGGCCCTTCTGACATAGACGCGCGCCCCGATCGCCTGCCACGGGGGAAGCGGGCGATTGGGGCGCGCATGAGAAGCTTAACCACCGCGCACCACCGGCACAACGGGTCGACTTGGGTCAGATTTCCGACGGATGCTAGCCGGGCCGACACCTACCCTCGCACAGTTGACCGAGGGTGACCCGGCGTGGACCCTGAGCGCGGGCACGCGCGCTCAGGGGTGCTTTTCGATCCGGCCGCAGCCGTCAGCACTGAACCCCGCCACCCAAGCGATCATCCAAAGTGGATCTCACTACACTGCGGTCCGTGATCAACTTCAGACGCTCGTCGGCCGTCCTTCTCGGACTGCTGGCGACCACCGCGCTGGCCGGGCCCGTCCCGGCACAGGCCGACGAGGAGACCGCGCCCGAACCGCCTCGGGTCGAGCTGGTGCTCGACGTCAGCGGGTCGATGCGCGCCGCCGACATCGACGGACGAAGCCGAATCTCGGTCGCTCAGCAGGCCTTCAACGAGGTGGTGGACGCGCTACCCGAGGAGACCCAGCTCGGCATCCGGGTGCTCGGCGCGACCTACCGCGGCCAGGACAAGAAGGTGGGCTGCAAGGACACGCAGCAGATCGTGCCGGTCGGCCCGGTGGACCGGTCCGCGGCCAAGGCGGCGGTGGCGACACTGCGGCCCACCGGGTTCACCCCGGTCGGGCTGGCGCTGCGCTCTGCCGCGCAGGACCTGGGCACCGGGGCCACCACCCGACGGATCGTGCTGATCACCGACGGCGAGGACACCTGCGCTCCGCCGGACCCGTGTGAGGTGGCCCGGGAACTGGCCGCCCAGGGCACCAGCCTGGTCGTCGACACCCTCGGCCTGGCTCCCGACGAGAAGGTCCGCCGGCAACTGCTCTGCATCGCCAACGCGACCGGCGGGACGTACACCGCCGCGCAGAGCGCCGAGGAGCTGACCGACCGGATCAAGCAGCTCGTCGAGCGGGCCGGCGATACGCACACCCGGGCACCGACAGTGGTCGGCGGCACCAGCGCCTGCGACTCGGCACCACTGCTCGCCCCCGGCGTCTACGCCGACCGGGAGGCGTTCTCCGAGCACCGCTACTACCGGGTGCCGATCCGTCCCGGGCAGGAGCTGCGGGCTTCGGTGAGCATGGCGCTGGACCGAGCCGTCAACCGGGACTACGGGGTGCTGCTGCGGGCCACCGCGGCCGATGGCCGGGAACTGGTTCGGGGCGCCGACGCCGGCAGCGGACGGGCCGACGTGCTCTCCGCCGGGCTGCGCTGGTCGGCCACCGCCGACGACGAGGATGCCGCAGAGGCCGAGGAGAGCCCCGCGCCGATCGTCGAGCCCACCACCGTCTGCCTGGTGGTGAGCAACTCGTTCGCCCCACGCCCCGGCACTGCGGCGACCCCCGGCATGCCGGTGGAGTTGACCATCGACGTGGTCCCCGCAGCCCCCGCGCCGGACGGACCGGATCTCGGCCGGGGCTGGATGCTGCTTCTCCTGCTCACCGTCGCCGGGCTGATCACCGGTCTGCTCGCCGGCCTGCTCACCCGCTGGTGGGTCGCCACCTGGAGGGAGAACTGATGCGTACCGCGCTGTTCCGGTCAATGGCGGCGCTGCTCGCCGCCGGCGGGGCCGCTCTGCTGCCCGCTGCGGCCCTCGCCGCCCCGACCCCCTCCCCGGGTGCCACGCCGGTGAATCGTGCCGGCACGTCGTTCCTCAGCGCCACCCCGATCACCGCCGGGCAACCGGTACGGGTGGACGCCTCGCTCGGCGACCACCTCTACTGGTCGTTCCCGGCTACCGCCGGTCAGGTGCACGAGATCAGCGCCACCGTCACCTTCCCGAAGGGACGCAGCGGCGCCTCCACCTGGACGGTGGACGTCTTCGACGGGCTACGCCGACGCCAGGCGTGCACGGCGGGGGCGCAGACCCCGACCGTGGACGCGAAGGCATCGAACGTGGTGCTGGGCTGCACGCTGCGCGAGGTGCGGCCGTGGGCGGAGCCCTGGTCGGCCGATCCGCTGCCCGGCACGTACGTCATCCGGCTCTCCGTGATCGACCTGCCGGAGCCGGATCTGGGTGCGCCGATCGACGTGGACCTGCTGGTCGGCACCATCGCCGACCGGGGCGCCTCGGCCGACGACGGCGAGTTGGCCGCGCCGCTGGTGCCGAACACCAAGGCGGGCACGGTGCTCAACGCCGTACCCCCGGTGGACGCGGAGGCCGACGACGAGGGTGACTCGCTGGCGGACTGGTTGCCGGATCTCGGCTCGCGCTGGGTCTGGACCGGCATCGGCGGCGCGCTCGCCGCGGTGGCCGGCGTGTTCGGCTTCGCGATGACCCGACGGCCCCGCCGTCGGTGAACGCCCCCTCTGGTGGCCCCGCCGCGACGGCGGGGCCACCAGAGGCTCAGCTACGCCGGGCGCCGCGCGGCAACCAGCCGATGAACCGGTCCTGGAGCGACATCACCGGGGCGGCGCGAAGATCCTCCGTGGCAGCGGCGAGGCAGGAACCCAGATAGACGCTGAGCATCGCCCGGTCACCCCCGTACTCCGCCAGCAGTCGGGTGCGCTTCGTCGCGCACGGCCACTCGTCGCCGCAGGAGCCGCAGCTCCAGCAGGGCGTCTTCGGGGCGTGCTCGTCAGCCCGCACCCCCGACCGTTTCGCACCATCGGTCATCGCACGTCCTTCCAGATGTCCACGGGACTGGCGGCTGCCGTGCCGGCCAGTGTTGATGGTGGTCCCCCCGGAGCCATCAGAGAGGGCGCTACGCGTCCCTCCGGTGTTACATCTTTGCGGTACCTTCAGCGGTCGTGGGAGTCGGAAAGTTGACCGTTGACCCGATGCGCCATTCCTACCGGCCAGTAGGGCGCGGGAATGCGTGACCTGCTGCCGTCGACGGTCGCGGTGGCCGTCGCCGGGCCCGAGGACTGGGCGGGCGAGTTGCTCCCCGCTGAGCAGGCATGTCTCGGCGAGCGGGCCGTGCAGACCCGCCGGCGGGACTTCGCCGCGGGGCGGTCCTGCGCCCGCCGGGCTCTGCGCGATCTCGGCCTGCCGACGACCGCCGTGCCGGCCGCCGCCGACCGCGCGCCGGTCTGGCCGCCCGGGGTGGTCGGCAGCATCACCCACACCGCCGGCTACTGCGCCGCCGCAGCGGCGCACACCACCGACATCCGGTCCGTCGGGATAGACGCCGAGCAGCACCGTGAGGTCAATCCGGGAGTACGCAGACTCGTGCTGCTGCCCGAGGAGGAGGCCGACTGCGCGCGGTTGCCCAGCGGCATCTGCTGGCCGGTAGTGCTGTTCAGTGCGAAGGAGACCGTCTACAAGGTGTGGTACCCGGTCGTCGGAAGTTGGCTGGACTTCCACGACGCCCGACTCGACCTCGATCCGGACGCCGGCACGTTCACCGCCCGGATCGCACCGGCCCGGGTGGACGCGGCGGGGGTCGACGACCCGCCCGCATCGATCACCGGCCGCTTCGTGGTCGCCGACGGGCTGGTCCGCACCGCAGCCGTGCTTCCGCTGCGTTGACCTCGCTTGGTTACTCATAGCAATGAATGGACCACCCGTCCACATCGGCGCTCGGTGACGGGTTGATCACCATCCATACTGGCCAGTGCGGTGCTTCGGTAACAAGGGTGGGACGCTTTCCGGCGCGGCGATCGGGCGCTCCGCCACCCACGGTAACGTCGAAGGCCCCCGCACCGCACGTACCGAAGTGTCAAGGAGTACGGTGACCCACCCCCACCCCCCCGTCGGGCCGCAGGACCTCCAACAACCGAACCCGCAGCAGCCGGCCCGTCCGTCCGTGGTGACACCGCAGCCGCCGTTCTCGGGGGCCGCGTACCCGGAGGCTGGCGGGCACCCGGTCGCTGGTGACGGGTACCGGGTGACCGGTGCCTCGGGCTACCTGATCAGCGCACCCCCACCGGTGCAGCCGAACGGCTCCAAGAGGTCCGCCGTTCTCGTCGCGGTCACCGCGGCCGTCCTCACCCTGCTCTCCTGTGCCGGTGGCATCGTGGCGGTCGTCATCGGCGCCGACCCCGCCTCGACCACGGCGAGCGTGGCCCCGCCCAGCCCCGACGCGACCCGCCGCGTCACACCATCGCGGGCCGCCGCGTCCCCGTCGACCTCGCCGCCGACGAATGGCGACACCCGAGGCATGTCTCCCGGCGACACCCTGATCATCGACGGCGACGACGGCACCGTGGAGATCACCGTGACGAAGTTCAGCAGCGCCACCAAACCCTGCAAGTCCCACGGCCAGAAACCCGGCGAGGGCATGTACGTGATCGCCGACGTGACGGTCGCCGTCACCAAGGGAACAGTCTCGACGAACCCGCTCTTCTTCCAATGGGTCGCCGCCGACGGCACCAAGACCACCGCGATCGGTGGGGCCTTCTCCGGCTGCGGCAAACCGATGCCGGCCAGCGACGACCTCACCGCTGGCGCCAAACGCACCGGCAGCGTGGTGTTCGACGTGCACGACACCTCGGGCGCGCTGGAATACCAGGACCAGTTCCAGACCGCCGGTTCCTGGAAGCCGTGACGCGCTGACGTGACGTGGGGCCGACCCCGTCCGGGCCGGCCCCACGCGGTGGGAGAGTCGGTGGGTCAGCAGCCCGTCCAGCGCACCGGAGTCAGCCGGTCGGCGCGGACGTTGCGGAACCCGACGATGGTGCCCGAGTCGGAGATGGACCGCGCACCGATGCTCACCCCCTCGCCGCCCCCCGGCAGGACCCGGGAGGTGGAGCCCCTGGCGACGCGGTCATCGCCCACCACGACACCCTTGGCGTTGATGTCGGTCAGTGCGGGCATTTCCTGGTCGAGCAACGTGTGCGAGCCGTTCCGGAGGTCCCACCGCACCCTGGCCGAGGTGGTGCCGCCCAGCCATGCCTGGCCGATCGCCCAGCGTCCCGCCGCCGCGCCGGCTGTGCTCCACTCGGCACCCGGGAACGTGAGCGCGTCGATCCGGCCGTTCGGCCGGCGGACCCAGCTGTTCCAGTCGCCGAAGGGTCCGGCGCTACCGACGATGGTCCCGTTGTCCGTGATTCCACCCGCCTGGGCGTCGATTGGGGCGTCGAGCACCTCGACCGTGCCCGGACGGGCGGCCGGCCAGCGCAGCGCGACGGATTCCCCGGGGACGATGTCGGAGCCGTAGCCCACGATGTCGCCGGCATCGTTGATGGCGCTGACGAAGATGCCGGTGGACGGCAGCACCGGCAACAGCTCGAGCTTGCCGTCGCGGTACCTCCACGGCCGCCCCTGGCCGGTCTCCGCCCAACCGTTGCCGATCACGACGCCGTCGGCGTTGATGTCGACGGGGGTGGAATCGCCCTGCGACTCCAGCTCGGTGACCCGCTGCCCGTCCCAGAACAGCAGCAGGTACTGGTTGTCGGTCTCACCGACCCGCAGCGCGGTGCCCGCGACGTAGCGACCCGTCGGGTCGACCGCGTTCGCGTCGGCGCGATAGGTGTCGGTCGGGTAGGGCAGGGTGCTGATCTTGCAGGTGCGCAGAGCCGCCCCGCCGGGCGCGGCGGTCGCCGTCGCGGAGACAGCGACGCCGAGAGAGGTGGCCAGCAGACCAGTGGCGGTGGCTGCGAGCATCCTGCGTCGAGTGCTTCGATTCATCCTTGCTCCCCGTGTGGGCCCGGGTGTTCCCGGACATCGGTTGATATCCGGATTCACACGTGAGCCGCCTCCACGGTTGCGCACTGTCAGTCAAGCGACAAAGTGGATCCGCTTGGGCTACCGCCCCCACGCCTCGGTAGCGGTGACGACCGGTCCGCCGGTGCGTACCGACTCTTCGATGGCAAGGCTGATCAGATGATCCTGGCAAGCCTCGGCGAGCGGGTAGGGCGCCGGGCCTTCCTCCCGCGCCCACGCGCCGGCGCGGGCCACGATGTCCGCCACCGCGATGTCGTCGTCGGACAGTCCGCTGCCGACGAACGGGTTGCGGTAGACGACGTCGCCGTCGAAGCTGATGTGCTTCAGGTCGAGCCCTTCCAGGTTGAGGTCGAGCCCGGTCTGCCGCCGGGTCAGGGACGACTGGACCGGCGTGGTCGGGTCGACCAGGCGGACCACCTGGTCGTCCACCAGCTCACCGCGCGAGCCCCGCACCACCAACCGGCGGGTACGCAGCGGGTTCCACCACTGGTTGTCGGTGAAGTCGTACAGCCCCATCCGCCCACCGAAGTCGATGGTCGCGAGGGTGGTGGAGAGTTGCTGCGGGCTGTCGTCGCCACTCCAGCCGGCCGGCGACAGGGGGTTGGCCAGCGGCGCGACGAAGGCACGCGCACTCACCTCGGCGCTTTCGTGACCGACGCCGAGCAGGCCCCGGATCAGCGAGACCGCGTGGTAGAGGTGGGTCGAGGAGATCTGGACCGAGGTCGGCTCGCCGAGCACCCCGGCACGGACCAACGCCAGCCGAGCCGCGTGCCCAGGCATCAGCAGATACTGCTCAGCGACCTGCACCAGACCGCTGCGTCCGACGTCGGCCCAGAGCGAGCGCAGCCCCGCCAGGTCGGGGGCGGGCGGCGTCTCGGCGAGCACCGGTACGCCGGCCGCGACCAGTTCCCGGGTCACCTCGGGTGTCACCGGCCACGGCACCGACACGATGACGAAGTCCGGCCGCTCGTGAGCGAGCAACTCCGCCGTCGTGCGGAAGGTCCGCACGCCCCACTCGGCCGTCACCGCGGCTCCGCGCGATTCGGTACGCGTCACCACCCCGGTAACCCGCAGCCGTTCTGGCAGCAGCCGGGCCAGGCGGAGGAAGAACTCACCCCGCCATCCACTGCCGACGATGCCGAACCTGGTCTGGGCCGCCGATGTCATCTGGGCTCCTCACGTCGGGATCCGGATGTTAGCCGTTGCCTTCGCTACCGTTGAGCTGATGACCACCGATCCGCTCCGCGCAGTGCCCGCCTCGACGCTCATCGAGTTGGCCGGGCGGCGGCCGGCACTCGACTACTACCTGGTCCGGCCCCAGGTCCCGGCCGCTCAGGCCGAGGGGATCGTCGTCGAGGAGTTCACTCGCGACCACGACTTCACCACCACCGGTCTGGACAGCGCGGGCTGGACGCCGGATACCGGCTGGTGGAGTTCCGCCTCGCTGAGCCGTGACCTGCGCACCGACCCGGAGCTGCGGGCGAGGGCGACGCCCACCTCCCGGCGCGAGGCAGAGGGCATCTACCGCGCGTGGACCGGCGAGCACCTGCCGGACGAGACGGCGCTGCGGACGTACTTCCTCGACCACCAACCGATCGCGAGCGCCCCGCCGCTGCGGCTCGGCCCCGCACAGCCGCCGGCCGGCTTCCAGGAACGACGCGTGTACCGCGTCCTCTTCGCCAAGGATCTCCGCCCCGAGCAGGTGGCGAGCCTCCGGGCGATCTGGCAGACGCCGGTTGGCGGCACCAGCGCAGCAGCTGCGAGCGGCCACCTCGAACAGCATGGCGATCAGCTCACCTGGGACCTGCGCCGCGTCGGCCACACCCTCGCCTGGTGCCTCGACGTGACCGCGCTGCTGACTACCGACGGCACCGAGACGGTGGGCACGACCCTGTCCCAACTGACCGACGTGCTGCGACAGCACGGCCTGATCCCCGTGACGACCGAACGCTTCTCCTGACCCGGTCTGCCCGTCGTGGGGCTTCGAAGAGACCGGCGTTCACTACGATCCGGAACCGGGCAATCCATCGGGGATAGACAGCTGTGCAGACTGACGACCGGCTCCTCATGGAGATCGACGGCAAGAATCGCGTTGGCTCGCTGGGGACCGCGGGGTCGGAGGGGATCGTTCCCCCGCCGTCGGCACCGTCGCCATCGGCTCACGTACCGGCACCATCACCGGCGGCACAGAAAGCTCCTGGGAGGTGCGATGGGGGGTCGGGGACTTGACGTACATGCTGAGGCTGATACCCACCGAGGGCGGGTCCTTCAGCCTCAAGCAGTTTCGTGCGGAGCTTGCCAAGCTGACGTGGCGCTGACCGGCGACAGTGCCTCTTGACTCACGTACGTTGGCGGGGTGCCCGCGATCAGCTTCCTGAAGGTGCCCGAGGGCAACGAGTTCTGTGTGGTGTGAGGCCGTGATCGAGTTCGAGTTCGAGGGCGTGGTGTGGGAATGGCGAGGGCCATCGCCGTACCACTTCGTGACGGTGCCGACCGAGTGCGCCGACCTCGTGAGCCAGGTGGCATCGGCCGTCACGTACGGCTGGGGCATGGTGCCCGTCGAGGTTCGGCTCGGGCGGAGTCGATGGCGGACCTCGTTGTTCCCCAAGGAAGGCGGCTACGTGCTGCCGCTACGGGACTCGGTGCGCAAGAAAGAGGACATTGCCATCGATGACAACGTGCACGTCCGCCTGGTCGTGCTCGGGGGCTAGCACCCGCAGGTCGCACGCCCCGCCCGCGCCGATCTTGCAGTTTCGGTCGCCGAGATGCGCCCAATGCCCCCTATGCCGGGACAGTAAACGCAAGATCGCGGAGAAGGGGCGGTCGTGCGGGCGCTAGAAACGATCAAGGGCGGGCTCTCGATCTCACGAGAACCCGCCCTTGGCCTACTGCTTCTGGTGGAGCTGAGGGGATTTGAACCCCTGACCCCCTCGATGCGAACGAGGTGCGCTACCAGTCTGCGCCACAGCCCCCCACCGGCGAACCGGCTTCGTCGGTCCCACCCGGCTATCACCGGGCGGGCCGGCAGCAAGGCTAACAGGTCGCTGGCCCTCACCGCGAATCCGCCCCCTGCCCGGCGATCCGGCCTACCGGAAGATCGACTCGGGCTCATGAAAACCGGGGCATCCCGGACGCCGCAACACCCCGACTTCCAGGAACCCGAGTGGATCAAGCCAAGCGGGACCGCGCGGGGGCCGCGCGGGGGCCGGGCGGGACTGAGCCGGGGCGTCAGGCGCCTCGGCCGGCCTCGTAGGGGCGCCCGCGTAGTCCACCCGAGCGCCGATACGAGACCGACCCACCGTTGACCGCGGCCGGCAGGTCGCCCGGCCGGTCCAGACCCATGGCGGCTCGGCGTACCCCTTCACGCTGGGCGGCGAGACGGCGCTGCGCCTCCCGGCGGGCCGCTGCCCGGCGGGCCTGTTCCCGGCGCACCTCGGCCTGCCGGGCGGCCAGCCAGGCAGCCTCGCGGGCTCGGGCGCGGCGGCGGCGACGCCCCGCGAGGGCCCGGCCCCGCAGGTGGACCACGTACAGGGCCAGGAGCAGGAAGGTGACCCCGAAGCCGATCCAGAAGCCGGGGCTGACGAAGAGCACGCCGATCAGCTCGACGACGTTGAGGAGCAGCAGAGCGGCGAGCACCCGGCGACGCCGGTACACGGCGGGGGTGTGCTGTCGGCGCGGCGGTGGGCGGCGGCGGGATCGTTTGGGTGCGGGGGGTACGGCACGCAGCCGACCGGAACGACGAATGGCCGGAGGCGCGGAGACCGGCGCACCTAACGCTCCGGTAGTCACATCTTCACTGAGGGTGACAACCAGTGAGCGCGGAGGATGGACGGGTCGCCGCCCTGGCACAGTGCGGCGCCGTCGGCGGCGCTGGAGCACCCGCGCCGTCGACTGCGCCCGCTCCGCCACCAGCCGCTCGGTGGCGTCGTACCGGCGAACCAACGCCGGAGCCAGGGCGAGCAGGCCGGCGGCGGCGAGGACGGCGAGGAGCACCGAGGTCGGCACCCTCACCCCTCCCGTCACCGAATTCGAAGCAACCGTCACCCGACCGCAGGATCTTCCACCGATCGCGCTTGGGTGCGTGGATCGTCCGGCCGGGGAGCGCTTGCCGTAGCTTGCAGTTACTTGAGGTTACGGCGCACCGACCGGGATGCCACCGCGCCGCGCCGATCCCGTCCGTGGGACGGCTCACCGCGCGTTGGCGCGTACCCGATGCCAGCGGGCCAGCAGGCCACCTTCGGCAGCGATCTCTTCACTCGTCATCGCGTACCCGATGTGGTCCCGCCAGGCGCCGTCGATGTGCATGTAGCGCACGTGGTACGCCTCCTCGCGGAAACCCAACTTCTCCACCACCCGCCGGGACGGCCGGTTCTCCGGGCGGATGTTGACCTCCACTCGGTGCAGCCCTCCGGGGCCGAAGGCGTGGTCCACGGCGAGCGCGAGCGCTGTCGGGATCACACCCCGGCCGGCGACCCGCGCATCCACCCAGTAGCCGACGTAGCCGGAGCAGAGCGCCCGCCGCACGATGCTGCCGACGTTTATGTGCCCGACCAGCCGTTCGCGGTCGCCCTCGCGCAGGCAGACCGCGAACGGCATGCCCTCACCCTCGCGGGCTGAACGTCGCTGGTCACGGTGCACCCAACGGAACACGGCTGGTGAGTTCATCTCGTCCCAACCGCCGGGCAGCGACGACTCCCAGGGCGCCAGCCAGGCCCGGTTGGCCCGCCGCACCTCCGACCAAGCGGCCGCGTCGGAGCGCCGGTAGGGCCGCAGCAGCACCGGGCCGTCGGCCAGCTCCACCGGCCAGCCCGGTGACCGCGCGGGTCCGAAGAGACTCACCCGCACAGTCTCCCGCGCGGGACCGTGTCGCGCGCAAGTAGCCCCACGGCACCACCCACACCCACCAAAGCCACCCGTCGACTGACCGACCGGGGCAGCGTCACCGGCGGCGGTCCAGCAGCAGGACGTCCACGGTGGAGCCGGCGGCGGCCGTGGTGACCCGCTCGCCGAGCACCAGCAGCCCGTTCGCCTCGGCCAGCCCGGAGAGGGTGAACGGGCCGCCGCTGAGCGGCTGGACCGTGTACCCGCCGCCGCGCCGCTCGGCGACGTGCGCCGGCCGGAACTCGCGCAGCCCCGCCGGGGACGACACGGTCTCCAGCAGGTGCGCCCGCACACTCGGCCGGAACACCGGCTCGGCGCCGGCGAGCAGTTGGATGGCGGGGCGGGCCAGCACCTCGAAGCCGATCAACGCGGCGCCCGGGTCGCCGGGCAGGCAGACCACCGGCACCTCCTCGGCGCCGACCGTGCCGAACCCGAGCGCGGTGCCGGGGTAGAGCGCCACGTCGGTGAACGTGACCGGCCCGGCGCGACCACCCTCGCGGCGGGACAGGATCCGGCGCACCATGTCGCCAGGGCCGGTACCGGTGCCCCCGGTGGTGATGATGAGGTCGGCGCGCAGCGTCTGGTCCTCCAGCAGCCCGCGCAGCCCCTCCGGGTCGTCGTCGCAGATTCCCACCCGGTACGCCAGTGCGCCCACCTCGGCCGCCGCGGCGGTCAACGCGTGCGAGTTCGCGTCCACCACCTGGCCGGGCTGACTGCCCCGGCCCACGTCGACGAGTTCGTCACCGGTGGCCACGATGACCACCCGTGGACTGGGCCGGACCACCACGTGCCCGATGCCGGTCGCCGCGAAGACCGCGACAAGTGCCGGGGACACGTACGTGCCGGCCCGAGCGAGCAGGGTGCCGGCCGGCAACTCCTCACCCGCTCGGCGTACCCCGTACCCCCGTTTGGGGGTGCGGAAGATCTCCACCGCGGCCATGCCCTGGTCGGTCCACTCCACCGGGACCACGACGTCCGCGGCGACCGGCAGCGGCGCCCCGGCGGCGACCGAGAAGCACGAACCCGGGGTGAGCCGGACCGGACGCCAGCTCGCGGCGCCGAGATCGCCGACCACGTTGAGCCGGATGGTGCGGCCGCCGGGCGTGCCGGAGGGGGCCGGGACGTAGCTCGGCCCCCGGCCCCCTCCGGAAATGTCCTCCCAGCGTGCCGCGTAGCCGTCCACGGCCGCCTGGTCGAAGGCCGGGAAGGCGTGCGGCGCGACGACGTCCTCGGCGAGGACGTTGCCGTGTGCCTGGGTGAGGTCGAGGTCGAGTGGTGGCAGCGCGCGCAACCTGCGCAGCACGCTGCCCAGGTAGTCGGCGAGCGGCGTCAACTCGTTCGCGGCCGCCTCGGCGTCGGCCGTCGCGGTCATGTACCAGATCCGCCTGCCGCGTCGGCCTTGACGAAGTCGGCCAGCCAGGACCGGAACTCGGCGCCCAGGTCTTCGCGCTCGGCGGCGATCTGCACCACCGTCTGGAGATATCCCAGCGGCATGCCGGTGTCGTAGCGGGTGCCCCGGTAGACGATCGCGTGCACCGGGATGCCCTCGGTGCGCAGCAACTCCATCGCGTCGGTCAGCTGGATCTCGCCGCCGCTGCCCGGCTTGGTCCGCCGGATCGCGTCGAAGATCTTGCCCGGCAACACGTAGCGGCCCAGCACCGCGAGGTTACTCGGGGCGTCCTCGGGCTGCGGCTTCTCCACCATCCCGGTCACCTTGACGACCTCGCCGATGTCGGTCAGCTCCGACTCGGCGGGCTCGACGGAAGCGATCCCGTACCGCTTCGTCTCGGCCGGGTCGACCTCGAAGAACGCGAGCACCACACCGCCGGTGCGGGCCTGCAACTCCAGCATCGCCGGCAGCAGCGGCTCGGACGGCTTGACGAACTCGTCGCCGAGCAGCACCGCGAAGGGCTGGTCACCGACGTGCGACTCGGCATACCCGATGGCGTGGCCGAGCCCGAGCTGCTCGGGCTGCCGCACGGTGTAGATCTCGGCCAGCTCGCTGGGCCGACGCACGGCGGCCAGGCGCTCGGAGTCGCCCTTCTGCTCCAGCCTGGTCTCCAGGTCCGGACGACGGTCGAAGTGGTCCACCATCGATGTCTTACCCCGACCGGTAATCAGCAACACGTCACCGATGCCAGCCTGTGTGGCCTCCTCGACGATGTACTGCAACACCGGCCGATCCACCACCGGCAGCAGCTCCTTGGGCACCGCCTTGGTGGCCGGCAGGAACCGGGTGGCCAGTCCGGCGGCCGGGATGACGGCCTTGACCGCCAGGGGACGGCCAGTTGCGGCGACCGTCGATGAGGGGTTCGCTGAGTGCTCCGACATGCCGCGAGACTATCGGCCACGGCTCTGCCGCGGCGGGTGTGGCCCGGAAGACGCGCCGCCACCCGACCCCGGCCGTGCCGCGTCCGGGCCGGCCCGTGCCGCGCCCGTCGCGCTCTCCGGCGTGTCGTCGGCCGAATCCGGCCGGGCGTGCGCCGGGCCCGCCAGCGATGATTCCGGTACGCCCACAGCCGGGTCGGGCCGGGCGGGCCCGCCCGGCTCCCGGATGACCTGCACGGGCTGGCCGGCGCGCGGCAGCCCGTCGGGTGGGCTCACCGCACCCGCGAGCACCGGGATCTCCCGGGTCGGCAGATCCGAGCGCACCTCGGCGACCCGGTACGTGTCGCGGCCCGCCGCCTTGGCCGCGTAGAGCGCGTCGTCGGCGGCCTCCAGCACCTCCCGCCCGGTGCTGCCGTGGTCCGGGAAGACGGCGATGCCCACCGACACGGTCACCAGGACCGGCCCGGCGTACGCCTCGACGGCGATCGGCGTGTCGCGTACCGCCGCGCCGAGCCGCTCGGCCACGATCGCCGCACCCCGCGCGTCGGTCTCCGGCAGCAGCAGCACGAACTCCTCACCACCCTGGCGGAAGGCCAGGTCGACCTCGCGGATCTCACCGCGCACCCGCCGGGCGAACTCGGCCAGCACGGTGTCCCCCGCCGCGTGCCCGTACGTGTCGTTGACGTCCTTGAACCGGTCGAGGTCCAACGCGAGGACGCTGAGCATCCGCCCGAAGCGGCTGGCCCGTTCCACCTCCCGCCGGATCGACTCGCGCAGGTAGCGGTAGTTCCACAGCCCGGTGAGCGGGTCGGTGAGGGAGAGCCGCTGCGCCTCCTCGTGCACCCGGACGTTGTCCACCGCCACGGCCGCGTGGCCGGCGAAGGTGCGCAGGGTGGCGAGGTCGTCGTCGTCGAACTCGTCGGCGCCCAGCCGGTCGTAGAGGGCCAGCACGCCGAGCGCGGCCGCCGCGCCAGCCTCGTCGGCCGACCCCGACGGTCCGAGTCCGAGTCCAGGTCCGACTCCGGCTCCGCCGAGGGGGGCCGTGGCACCGCCGCCCGGGGCAGCGAACGGGACCGCGACGTACGTGCGGCAGCGCGGCTCACCCGTCGGGGCCTCGGTCGGCTCGACCTTCCCCCGCTGCGGCTCCCCGGTGGCGGCGACGGCGCCGACCACGCCGACGCCGACCGGCACCCGGAGCGTCTGCGGCCCGTCCGCCTCCTCGTCCGGCCAGCGCCCGTCCAACCCCTCGGTGCACTGCGCGACAAGCACCCCGCCGGTCTCCACCAGCAGCACGGCCCCGGCCCGCGCGCCGGTGGCGCCGATGGCACTGCGCAGGATCACCCGCAGGATGCGTTGCAGGTCGTGCGTGCTGGCCAGGGTGTCGCCGAGCACCGCGAGGTGCCCCCGTAGCTGATCCCGGTTGCTGGTCAACGCCGCGACGTAGGACCCGGTCTCTCGGGTCATCCGGTTGAACGCGGCGGCCAGCCGACCCAACTCGTCGCGGCTGCGTACCGGCACCCGTGCGGTCAGGTCGCCGTGGGCCACCCGGTCGACCGCGCTGGCCAACTCCGCCAGCGGCCGGGTGGTGACGCGGGCCAGCCGCCAGGCGGTCAGCACGGCGAGCAGCCCGGCCAGCACGACCACCCCGACAAGCGTGGCGTGCAGTCCCGGTGGCCGCTCACTGGGCACGGAGAGCACCAGCGGCAGCGGCTGCGCGTCGGAGGGCCCGAGCCTGCGCACGTACCGGCCGTCGTTGGTCTCGGTGACCTGCTCGCCCCGCACGGCGACGGCGGCGGCCAGCACCGCGTCGCGTACGTCATGGGACTCGGTGGTGTGGGTGACCCGCGCGGCGCTCGCCCCGCTGTCGAGCAGGGTGACCGCCACCCCGGTCACCGCTGCCAGTCGGGCCACGAAGGCCGGGTCGACAAGTTGCGCGGCGGTCACCGTGCCCAGCCGGGTACCACCACGATCGAGCAGGTCGACCTGGGCGGCCAGCGCCCGGACCGGGCTGGTCGGACCCTCGGTCGAGCCCTCGGTCGAGCCGGCGCAGTCCTGCCACGGGGTCGACGGCGCACCGGGCGAGACGTAGGTGACCTGGCCGGCCACGTCGGTGATCAGCATCGCGGCGGCCAGACCCCGGCCGACCAGTTGCGCGGCGGCCACGGCCGGGTCGGCGGCGAGGGCCACCGCGTCGGCGGCGGCGCGTAGTTGCTGGCAGAGCGCGTCGACCGAGGTACGCACGGTGGACGCCGCCACTGCCAGGCGCTCGGTGGAGCGGCTGCGGTCGACCGCCGCGACCGTGGAGGCGACGAAGAGCGCACCGAGCAGGACCGGCCCGAGCACCACCACGAGGAAGGCTGCCGTCAACCGCCCGCGTAGCGTCACTCGGTCCCCCCGGAAGTTCCGCCTCCGTTGCTTGCGATGCTGACACAGAGCAACCGTGGGAGAGGCGTTGCGTCAGGAGTGTTGCGTGCCGGATTTTTCTGATGAAGCGGAAGTGGCCCGAGTGGCGAAGCGGGAGACCCGCGCCGAGCTGCTCGCCCGCCGCCGGTCGCTGCCCGCCGCGACCAGGGCAGCCGCCGCCGGGCGCGTGCAGGCCGAGCTGGTCGCTCTGGTACGCCGGCTACGCCCACGTCGGGTGTCGGCGTACGTGCCGGTCGGCTCCGAACCGGGCGGCCCCGACCTCCCGGAGGTGCTGCGGGCGGCGCTGCCGGCGGACGCCGAGTTGCTGCTGCCGGTGCTCCTCGCCGACCTGGATCTGGACTGGGCGGCCTATACCGGGCCGGATGCCTTGATCGCCGCCGGTCGGGGTATCCGAGAACCAGTCGGTGCCCGTCTCGGGGTGGCCGCCGTGGCACACGCGGAGCTGGTGGTCGTACCGGCTCTCGCGGTCGACCACCACGGTCGGCGGCTCGGGCGTGGCGGCGGCTCGTACGACCGCGCACTCGCCCGGGTGCCCGAGGCGACCCTGACGGTGGTGCCCCTGCACGACGGTGAGCTGGTCGAGGCGTTGCCGGCGGAGCCCCATGACCGCCGGGTGCGCGCGGTCGTCACCCCCACCGACGGGGTGCGTACGCTTGACGGCGGCCCGGGTGCGGCGCACGGTGTCGCGCCCCACACGTCCGCTGGACGAACCCGGGGCGAATGACGCACCATTGGCACTCGAATACGTCGAGTGCCAACTGGCCGAGTCCAGATCCGGAGGAGAACGTGCCTACGTACCAGTACGCCTGCACCGCGTGCGGTAACCAGCTCGAGGCGGTGCAGTCCTTCTCTGACGCGCCGCTGACCGAGTGCCCGGCGTGTCAGGGGCGGCTGCGCAAGGTCTTCAACTCGGTCGGCATCGTCTTCAAGGGTTCGGGCTTCTACCGCACCGACTCCCGGGCGTCCGGCTCCGACACGACGGCCGGCGGCACGGCCAGCAAGCCGGCGAAGTCCGAGTCGTCCTCTGGTGACAGCTCGTCCTCGTCGTCCGGTTCCTCCTCGTCGGGGTCTTCGTCCTCGTCCGGGTCGTCCTCGGGCTCGTCATCCTCCTCGGGGTCGTCTTCCGGATCGTCGTCTGGCTCGTCCTCGGGTGGATCGAGCGGCGGCAAGGCAGCAGCGGCCAGCTCCTCGTCCTGATTTCGGCAAGGCCCGACCCGGTGGGGTCGGGCCTTGATCCACTCGGGTTCCAGGAAGTCGGCCCGTCCGCGTCACCTGGATAGCCCGGATTCCTTGAGCGCGAGTCGATCAAGGCCCGAGGTGAGCCGACCAACACGCCTGCCATAGCAAATCCAGCCGCCGAATGGACGTTATCCACAGGCCGAGCGGTTATCCACAGGCGTCGGCCGTGGGCCGGCCGAGGCGGCTGGAGCCGCCTAATCTGCCGTCCAGGGGTGCCGACTACGGCGCCCTGGGACGGGAGGCGGCAGAGGCGATGGGCAATCCACATTCCGCGCGGGCGTTACGCCCGCTGCGCTGGCCCGCCCTGCCCGGCGGGCGAGCCCTGCTCCGGGCCGGTTTGATCGCCGCGCTGCTCAGCCTGGCCGCCGCCGTACTTCACACCCCGGCCGGATGTCCGCCGGAGGATCCGGTCGGGCTGTCGGAGTCAGTCCCAGTGCGGGGGGCGTTCGGCGAGCAGCCAGTCGTCGTTGCCGCTCGACCGCTCGCCCCAACCGCGGTCGGTGTCGTCAGAGGTCTGCTCGGGCAGCACCACGAAGTCTTCGCTCAGGTCGACGGCGCGGTCATCGTCGCCACGCGCGCCGTGCGTGCCGGGGTCCTCGGTGCTCACGAGCGGCAAGACTAGCGCAGCCGACAGCGGCGGGCCGGGTCGTCGACCGTGGCACGCCGGCCAGAACCGACCGGAGCGTCGACCGTGGCACGCCGGCCAGAACCGACCGGGCTGCCGGTGGCGTTGGTAGCGTCGGACGGCGTGACGACCCCCAGCGGTGGCAGCGACCCGGACGACTACTGGCGACGGCCCGGCACCGGTGACGGCGCGGTGCCGGACCAACCTCCCGCCGCCCCCGCAGCCACACCGCCAAGCGGCCAGTCGACCAGCCCCACCAACCCACCGCCAAGCGGGTACGCCAGCCCACCGCCGAGCGGCCCCACCGGCCCGTCGACCAGCCCCACCGGCCCGTCGCCGACCGGGCACGCCGCCAGCGGGTACGCCGGCCCGCCGCCGAGCATGCCGCCGCCGGCGGGTTGGCGTCCGCCCGTACATCTGCAGCCGGCGCCACCGCGACAGCTGCCGCCGCAGGACATGGCCGACCTGGACGCGGCCGAGCAGCGCTCGCAGCGGGTCACCTACGGCTTCGGCGCGGCGGCCGGTGTGGTGCTGCTGGTTCTGCTCTGCCTGCTCTGCTCGCGAGTCATCTTCTGACGCTCGCCCCCGGGCGGGAGGTCAGAGGGTGGTGCCCCAGACGGTCTCGGCGCCGGAGTGGCCGGTCAGGTAGACGTAGACCAGGGCGGCGATGGCGAGCGCCACGACCGCCACCGACAGCACCGGGGTGACCAGCGCCGGCAACTGCGGTACCCGGGGGTGCCCACTGGTCGCGACGAGCAGCAGGATGGCCACGATCCCGAGCGGCACCACGACGCGGAACAGGATGTCGCCGTAGCGGGAGTGCTCGAAGATCTGATCGAGGATCGGCCCCTGGAAGCCCCGGGCGACAAGCGCGTCGGTGAGCGCCTCCCCCGACTCCACCGCGACGAAGGCGGTCACCGGCGCGGCCACGGCGAGGAGGCCCAGAGCCCAGTCCAGCCGATGCCGCCACCTCGGCAGCCCCACGTACGCGATGGCCAGCACCGCCAGCAGCGGTACGAACACGACGACCGCGTGGATCACCAGAACGTGTGCCGGTAGACCCAGGATCTCCTCGAACATCGCACCCTCCAGGTGGATCATGGTCAGGGGTGGTCAGCCTATGGTCCGCCGATCGTCCCCCGGCTCTCGACCGGACACACGCGCGCGGCGTCGATCGGGTTCACCCTCGGTGGCCGTACTCTAGATCTTGCCTGGCTGTGTCGGTGGCCACCCGGGGCGGGCGACGGTTGTCGATGCTGATCGGGCGTGCTGTCATTGGCGAATGTCCGGTGCTGAGGAGCTGCTGCGGTCGAGGGGCCTACGTGTCACGCGGCCACGCCTCGCGGTGCTCGACGTGCTGGCCGACGGCGGCCACCTGGAGGTCGACGAAATCACCCGGCAGGTCCGCGAACGTCTCGACTCGGTCTCCACCCAGGCGGTCTACGACGTGCTGGGCGCGCTGTCACGGGCCGGGCTGTCGCGTCGGATCGAGCCGGCCGGCAGTCCCGCCCGCTACGAGGCACGGGTGGGCGACAACCACCACCACGTGGTCTGCCGGGGCTGCGGCGAGATCGCCGACATCGACTGTGCGGTGGGCAGCGCCCCGTGCCTGGAACCGAATGTGGCGCACGGGTTCGAGGTGGACGAGGCCGAGGTGACCTTCTGGGGTCTCTGCCCGGGCTGCCGGGCCCGCCGCTCCGCCGACGTCTGAGCGGCGCCGCAGGCGGCACGGGACCGGGGCGCAGGCGGCACGGGACCGGCGAGGCCCGCCCGACCGTGGCACTCTTGGGCGGTGGACTCCGATGACCTCGGCCTCTTCGGTCCGGGTTCGGTCACGTGGAAGGTGCACGAGGAGCCGATCCTGATCGTCGCTGGTCTGCGTTCGCTCTACCTCCAGGCGTTGCACCCGCGGGCCATGGCGGGGGTCGCGCAGAACAGCAACTACCGCACCGACGCCTGGGGTCGACTGGTCCGCACCGGCACCTACGTGGCGACCACCGTCTACGGGACCACCGCCGAGGCGGAATCGGCCGGAGCCCGGCTGCGCCGGCTGCACGCCCGGCTGCGGGCCACCGACCCGCTCACCGGTGCCGAGTTCCGAATCGACGATCCGGACCTACTGCGTTGGGTGCACGTGACCGAGGTCGAGTCGTTCCTGAGCACGGCCCGGCGGGCCGGGCTGCCGCTGAGCGACGCCGAGGTGGACGGCTACTACACCGAGCAGCGCCGCTGCGCCGCCCTGGTCGGCCTGGACCCGACCACTGTCCCGGGCACCGCCGCCGAGGTCGCGGACTACTACGAGGCCGTACGGCCACAGTTGCGGATGACCCGGGAGGCCGCCGAGACTGCGTTGTTCCTCACCGCACCGCCGCTGCCGTGGAAGCTCAGCCTGCCGGCCCGGTTGGGGCTCACGCTCGGGCCGCCGCGCTGGGCGTACCTGGGGATCGCCGGCACCGCGTTCGCGCTGCTCCCGGCGTGGGCGCGCCGAATGTACGGGGGTCTCGGTCTACCGACCACCGCGTTGTCGGCGGACCTGAGCGTGCGTGCGCTGCGGCTCGCGCTCGCTGCCGTCCCCCGCCGCTACGTGGAGGGGCCGCTGATACAGGCCGCCAAGGAGCGGGCCGCGCGCCACGCCGCTACTCCGCTGGCCTGACCGTCCGGTGCTCCGGGGTCAACCGTCGGCCGGCCGGTCCATGGCCGCCCACGGCTCCTTGCCGGGGACCTGAGCGCCAGCCGGGCAGTGCCGCCGGAAGTCGCACCAGCCACAGCGTGGGCTGGGTGCCACCGGGAAAGCCTCGTCCGCGTCGGAGCCGTCCGCGACTGCCCGTTCGGCGGCCATGATGTCGCGGGCCGTCTCCTCCGCGCGGGTCAGCTGCCGGGCCAGCGACTCGACGGTGTGGTCGTGGCCGGCGACCGTGCCAGTCGGCAGGTGGTGCAGCTCCACCCGACGGCACGGCCGGCGGAACACCCGCTCGGCGGCGTACGCGTAGAGCGCCAGCGCCTGCGAACCCCGGGCGTCGTCCGTGTCCAGCCCGGTGCGACCGGTCTTGTAGTCGACGATGACCAGCTCCGGCCCTTCCGGCCCGGGCCGTGAGTCGATCCGGTCGGCGCGGCCGTTGAACGCCAACACGGCGGTCTTGACCGCCACCACCCGCTCCACGCCGAGCGGATCGTTATCCGGTTCCAGCGTCTCGACGTACGCCTCCAGCCACCCCAACGCCCGCCGGTAGGCGGCCCGTTCCTGCTCGTCGTCACGGTAGCCCTCGCGGACCCAGGTGCCCTTGAGCAGCGTCGCCAGCGCCTCGGGGCGCCGCCGGTCGGCGGCGAGCGCATACCAGTTTTTCAGGGCGGTGTGCACGCTGGCGCCGAGCGAGTTGTGCGCCCACGGTGGGCCCTTGGGTGGGGCGGGCCGGTCGACGTAGGAGTAGCGGTAGCGGCGGGGGCAGTCCGCGTACGCACCGAGTTTGCTCGGGGTGCAGACGAACAGCCGCTCCGGCATGCCCTCGAAGCCGAGCTGCTCGGCGCCGCCGGCGCGCTGCTTCGGGGCCCGGCCGCCGGCGGCGGGTCGGCCCGCTGATGAGGATCGTCGCACGCCTGCGATCCTGCCATCCACCTCCGACACCGTGGGTGAGGCGGTCAGGTCATGTTCACGTACTGCGTGACGAAGGCGAACACCGCGTCGGCGATGAGCTGCACGGCGATCGCGGCGAGCAGCAGGCCGGCGATCCGGGTCAGCACCTCGATCCCGCCGGGGCGCAGGATCTTCACGATGCCGCCGGAGAAGCGCAGCACGATCCAGACCGCGAGCATCACGGCGAGGATCGCCACGGCGATGGCGGTGTAGTCGCCAAACCCGTCGGCCTGCTGGACGAAGAGCATGGTGGCCACGATGGCGCCCGGGCCGGCCAGCAGCGGGGTGCCCAGCGGCACCAGCGCGATGTTCGAGGTGGCGTCCGGACTCGGGCCGTCGGTCTTGCCGGTCAGCAGCTCCAGGGCGACGAGCACGAGCAGCAGCCCACCGGCCGCCTGCAACGCCGGCAGGTCCACGTGCAGGTAGTCCAGCAGGGTCTGCCCCGCCACCGCGAAGACCACGATCACGCCCAACGCCAACGTGACGGCCTGCCAGGCGGCCCGATTGCGGTCACGAGCGGGCAGCGGGCCGGTCAGCGCCAGGAAGATCGGCACCATGCCCGGCGGGTCGGTGATCACCAGCAGGGTCACGAAAACCTCGCCGAACAACTTCAGGTCCACATGGTCAACCTAGCCGCGCCGTCGTGGGCGAAATACCCGGATCAGCCCGAAGCGACCTCGATCACCCCGGCGGCGACGATGCGCTCGTACGCCTCGACGCTGGTGCTGAACTCTCCGAGCTGAACGGTCTTGTGGGTGCCGTGGAAGTCCGACGAGCCGGTGACGAGCAGGCCCAGCTCGGCGGCGAGCGCCCGCACCTGCTCCCGCTCGGCCGGGCTGTGGTCCTCGTGGTCGGCCTCGAGCCCGGCGAGCCCGGCGGCGGCCAGCTCGGCGATCAGCTCGTCGGGCACCACCCGGCCGCGTCGGGTGGCCCGGGGGTGGGCGAAGACCGGCACACCTCCGGCCTCCCGGACCAGCCGGACCGCCCGGAACACGTCGATGTCCTCCTTGGGCAGCCGGTACCGCTCGCCCAGCCAGTCCGGGCCGAACGCCTCCCGGACGCTGCCGACCAGGCCAGCGCGGATGAGTGCCTGTGCGATGTGCGGACGCCCCACGGTGCCGCCACCCGCGCCGGCCAGGATGTCCGGCCAGTTCACGTCGATGCCGTCGGCCCGCAGGAGGGTGACCATCCGTTCACCGCGCTCTTCCCGGGCGGCCCGCACCCGGGCCAGCTCGGCCACCAACTCTGGATGGTCGGGGTCGAACAGGTACGCCAGCAGGTGCAGCGGCACCGCCGGCTGCGCACCGGACCAGCGACACGACAACTCCGCGCCGCGAAGCAGCCGCAGCCCTGGCGGCAGCGCGTCCACGGCCGGCGCCCAGCCGGCGGTGGTGTCGTGGTCGGTGATCGCGAGCACGTCCAGCCCGGCGTCGAAGGCCGCGCCGACCAGCTCGGCCGGGGTCAGCGTGCCGTCGCTGGCCGTCGAGTGGGTGTGCAGGTCGATCCGAGGGGTGGAGCCGGTACGCGAGGTCACCGTCTGACGCTACCGAGGAAAACGCGAGCCTGGCTCACATAGCGTGCCCGGTTGCCGGGGTCAGAAGCTCTGCACCAGAACCGGCCGGCCCCCGGCTGGCACGCTGGGCACCGCAGCGGGGCTGGCGGGTCTCCCGGCCCGCACCCGACCGACGTCGACCCGGACCAGCTCGCCGTCGCCGTCGAGGTAGGAGGCTTGGATCTCGTTGCTCCAGACGATCGCACCGGTCATCGGCGGCCCGGCCGGCACGGCTGTCGCACCCGGCCCGAGCCGCTGCAGGTCGACGAGAAGGGACCGGCTGGCCTTGCCGATCGACCCGTTCACCAGCAGCCACCGCCCGTCCGGGGAGACCCCGCCGATCCCGTCCCGGCTGAGGTCTGGGCCGCAGCCGGTGCGTACCGGGTCCAGGTGACGTTCCGGGGCGAGGACGGCCAGGCAGGTCCTGCCCAGGTCGATCGTGGCGACCTGGCCAACGAGCCGCCCGTCGGGTAGCTGCCCGTAGACGTTGAGACTCTTCTCATCGAGCGTCTCGGGCAACGGCCCGGCACCGGGCCGCCAGAGAGTGTGGCCAGGGCCGGCCGGGTCGAGTCGGACCAGCACGCTGTCACCGACGAACCGGACGGGCTCCGCCGCCGCAGGTGCCGGGGTGCGCACCGCCCCGATGAGTTGGGCGTTCGCCACGCCCGCCACCAGCAGGTCGCTGCCGTCGCGCCAGGCGACCTGGAGGCTGTCCGGGGCCAGGACGATCGTGCCCGCCCCGGCCAGCAGCACCTGCACCAGGCCGTCGTCGCGCACCACCCAGAGGGAGCGCCCGGCGGTGGTCGGCACACCGACCACCAGCCAACCGCCGCCTCCGGACAGGGGCTGGGCGCGTTCGGCCGGCCCGACGTCGGACAGCACCAGCGGTCGCCCGTCGGCGCTGACAAGTGTCTGGCTCACGAGCGGGGAGGCCGACGTTTTGGGTGCAGGGCTGGGGCCAGGAACGCTGGCCGTCGGGAGCGGCCGGTGGGCCGGGTCCGGATCACCGATCACCGCGATGGGTGAGTCGTCCCGCCCGGTCGCGGCACCGAGCTGGACCATGCCAGCGCCGAGCAGCACGGTGGTGACCGCCGCGAGGGCCAGTCCGGCGCCGGTGCGCCGACGCCGAATCCGGTTGGCGCGGCGGATGGCCTGACCCGCCGGATCGACGCCCAGTGGGCGGGCAAGGGCTACCTGGTGCGAGAGGGTCTCCCGCACCGCACCTTCCAGCTCGTCAGGCCGCACCTGGTATGAACGCCGTGGGCCGTCCGTCAGGTTGTCGGGCCGGTCGGGGAACTCAATCACTACTACTCCCCGGAGCCCGTGCCGACGGGCACGGCCGCCGGGGCGGTGGGCAGCACGATCTGCGGGGTGATCGGACGCGGCACGGCAGGGCGCGGCACGGGTCGGCCAGGCACCTGCCGTGGCCGGGAAGTCGCGACGGCACCGGTGGCCGGAGCCCGTCCGGTCCGGGAGGCGGAGCCCGCCGTCCGCCCCGCGTCACCGGCCGACCCACCGGGGGCAGTGGCCGGTCGGGCAATGCCGGCTGCGGCGGCGAGGTCCGCTGCGGTGTCCGCGTCCATCCGCCGACGCAGCGTGGCCAGCGCCCGAGACGTCTGGCTCTTCACCGTCCCCGGCGAAATGTCCAGCATCGCGGCGGTCTGCGCCTCCGACATGTCCTCGTAGTAACGCAGCACCAGCACGGCCCGTTGCCGGTTGGGCAACGCCCGGAGATGCCGCCAGAGCAGATCACGGTCGAGTTGCTGCTCGAACTCGTCGACGCCGGCCCGCTCGGGCAACACCTCGGTCGGGCGTTCGCCGTGCCAGCGCCGCCGCCACCAACTGGTCGAGGTGTTGACCATCACACGCCGGGCGTACGGTTCGACCGCCTCGATCCCGCCGAGCCGCTTCCACGCGAGGTAGGTCTTGGTCAGCGCGGTCTGGAGCAGGTCCTCGGCCGTGGACCAGTCCCCGGTGAGCAGGTAAGCGGTGCGCAGGAGCGCGGAAGAGCGTGCCGCGACGAACTCGCGGAACTGCTCCTCCAACGAGTCCTTGCTCGCCACCGCCCACCTCCACACACCTGCCGTCATGGCAGAGTGCCACGTCAGAGGCGCTCTGGTCCATGACGAAAGGTGCGCACTTACTCCGATGTTCGGTCGGAAACCTTCACGCGCCGTCGTCGGCCTTGGCCTCGTCGGCCTCCTTGCCGAGCCGGGCCTCGACCGCCTGCGGCTCGTACATCTCCTCGACCACACGCAGGTAGAGCTCGTTCGGGTTGGGCAGATTCTTGATCTCGCGGAGCGCCTGCTCCTGGCCGGCGGACTCCAGCACGAAGGTGCCGTAGTTGAGCGCCCGGCCGGTCGGGGTCTGCTCGTACTTCATGTCGGTGACCCGGACCAGCGGCATCATCGCCACCTTGCGGGTGACGATGCCGTTGACCACCATGACCCGCTTGTTGGTCAGGATGAACCGGTCATACCACCAGTCGGCGACCTTCCACGCCACCCAGCCCATCACCGCGAACCAGAGCAGCACGGCGATGGTGGTCAGCGCTCCGACGTCCTGCCCGGCGAGGAAGCCGGAGAGGTAGCCGAGCACGAAGGTCGCCGCGACGCCGATCAACAGCGGGTTGGTCAGGTGGATCCAGTGCCGCTTCCACTCACCCCGGTAGCGCTCGGTGGGGAAGAGGTAGCGGGCCACCAACGAGCTGGGCTCGTCTTCTAGTGGCAGCACCCGTCGAGGGGTCGAGCCGGTCGCGTCGGCACGCAACCCGGCCAGCTCGTCCTCGGAGATCTGCGGCGGCTGGTAGGCGGCCTCCGGATCACGGATCCACGCTCGACCCGAACGCCCCTGGCCGGCATAGCCGGGCCCGTCGCCATAGCCGACGTCGTCCGAAAGGGACGGACCGTCGGACAGGCCGGGTCCGGCCCCGTAGCCCGGGCCGTCATCAGGCCCGATCCGCGGGATCGGCTCGGTGTCACGCTCGCGGCGTTCCCGGTCGGGGTCGTCCGGGTCGAAGGGTGGACCGGAGGGGCTGCCCATTGGCGGCTAGGCGACGAGACTGGTGAAGAAGTCGCCAAACCCCTGAGCGATATCCATGATCCCGCCGCCGAGCGACTTGAACACGTCCGCCGCCGAGTTTGGCCGATAGGCGACGAAGAAGATCAAGAACGCGATACCGGCCCAGGTGAGGACCTTCTTGACCATGGCGGGCCATCCTCTCGCGCGGCGCCGGGTCCCATTACCGCAGCGGCACCCAGAGTATCAGTGTGGTGTCGTACAGTGAATATCTGCGTCCGTTCTCCGTCAATCCGGCAGAGAAGTCAAGCTCTACCAGGTAAATACGGGGACGGTGCGCCGTACACGAGCTCGGGCGGAGTCCACTCGGTCAGGTCGTGTAGCACGACATCTTCCGCGAGCAGGTGACCCGCACTCGCCGGCCAGGCTATCGCATGGAGCCACATTCCCCGAGCCTCGCCTGCGTACGCGCTTCGATCCGTCGGAGAATTCACCAACCACAGTGGAGTGGGATGCCCGCCGACCTTGATCTTCGCCTGTCCGACGTGGTCAGGATGACCAGGCCCCGGGTCGGTCAGCGCGTCGGCCAACTCCGGCCCCGGGTCCGGGCCGGCCAGTCCGGCGAGCCGGGTGCCCAGGCCCACACCGGGCTCCTCGGCCACGAAGACCAGATCGGCCGGACCACCGCCGAGTGGCGCCGGGCCCGCGCAGGCCACCGCGGTCGCCCGCACTCCCGTCCGGTCGTCCCCGGCGTACGCCACGCCGGTGAGTGTCCACCCGGGCGGCAGCGGCCACGGGCACCACAGCGGAGTCACCGGCGGATCGGCGGTCGCGATGATCCGCTCCACCACGCTCGCCACGATCTCCGCTCCGATGTGCTCGGGCACATGCAGCGGCGGCACCGGGCCGCAACGCACACACCTCGAGTCGGTGTTCATCAGATCCGGCGCCCGTACCGGGCCCCCGCATCTCGGACAACTCACCGCGAGACTCACATCCCCACCGTCTCCCCGCACGGCCGGCACGTCAAGCCGGAACGTCCGATTCGGCACCGGACGTGGGTCAGTCCGGCGGCGTGCCGGCGTGCGCGCGGATCCAGGCGTGCATCGCGATGCCGCTGGCGACGCCCGCGTTGATCGACCTCGTCGAGCCGTACTGGGCGATGGAGTAGAGCTGGTCGCACGCGGCGCGGGCCGGCGCGGAGAGCCCGGGCCCCTCCTGACCGAACAGCAGGACGCAGTCCCGCGGCAGGGTGCCGGTCTCCAGCGGACGCGACCCGGGCAGATTGTCGATGCCGAACACCGGCAGCCCTCGCTCGGCCGCCCAGGCGACGAACTCCTCGATCGTCTCGTGGTGCCGTACGTGCTGGTACCGATCGGTCACCATCGCGCCGCGCCGGTTCCATCGTCGCCGTCCGACGATGTGCACCTCGGCGGCGTTGAACGCGTTGGCGTTGCGCACCACAGTGCCGATGTTGAAGTCGTGCTGCCAGTTCTCGATCGCGACGTGGAAGCCGTGCCGGTGCCGGTCCAGGTCGGCGACGATCGCCTCATGCCGCCAGTAGCGGTAGCGGTCGACGACATTGCGCCGGTCCCCCTCCGCCAGCAGCTGCGGGTCGTAACGGGGGTCGTCCGGCAGGTCCCCCGGCCAGGGGCCTACGCCCACCTCAAGCTGGTCGTCGGTCACGGTCATCAGAGGGTACGGACCGCGTCGGCGCTCGGTGCGACGACCTGCCGGGTCAGCCCAGATCGAGGACGGCACCGAGCCGGTCCAGGAAGCGCCGGTCCGCCGGGCTGGCCGGTGGGTCCACCCGACGCCCGCCGGTGCCGGGCACCGCGCGACAGACCCGGGCCGCGACCGACTGCACCCACTGGCGGTACGCGGCCGAGTCGGCGGGGTCGGCACGCCGCCGTAGGACCCGGCTCGCCGCCCGGCAGGCGGCCAGCAGGTCCACCAGGTCGGTGAGCCGCTCGGCGGGCTGCTGGGCACCGTCGTGACGGGCGTAGATCGCGGCGACCACCGCGCGGACCAGATCACTGTCGGAGGCTCGGCCCGCGGCGACGGCGTCCAGACCGGCCAGACTCGCCATGACCCCTCGCTCCGTGCGGCCGGGGCCGGGAGCTGCGGCGGCCACGAGGACCCGACCGGGCAGGCCGGTGAGCAGATCCCACTCGGCGGCGGAGTAGACAGCGGTGGTCAAGGGTGCGGCTCGGCGGCCGGCAGAGGGCGGCTCTCCGGCGACGGAGTGGCTCATCGGAACCTCCGGCGTCAGCATATGCCCCGAAAACGGGGACCGGGCTCCTTCCCCGCAGACGCGCGGCGGGGAGGAGCCCAGAATCCGTAGCCGGTCGAGCCCGCCGTGACGGTCAGCGCGGCTCGGGGAAGCTGGGCCGCTCTGGATCCACTCCGTCGGGCACGGCAGCGGCCGCATACTCCCGCTTGGGGACCATGACCTTGCGCCGGAAGACGCAGACCATCGTGCCGTCCTGGTTGTAGCCGCGGGTCTCCACCGACACCACGCCTCGGTCGGGTTTCGAGCCGGACTCACGCTTGTCGAGCACCGTCGTCTCGCCGTAGATGGTGTCGCCATGGAAGGTCGGCGCGACGTGCCGCAGCGACTCGACCTCCAGGTTGGCGATCGCCTTTCCACTCACATCGGGCACCGACATGCCGAGCAGCAGCGAGTAGATGTAGTTGCCGACCACGACGTTGCGCTTGAACTGGCTGGCTGTCGCGGCGTAGTGCGCGTCCATGTGCAGCGGGTGGTGGTTCATGGTGAGCAGGCAGAAGAGGTGGTCGTCGTACTCGGTGACGGTCTTGCCCGGCCAGTGCCGGTAGACCGCGCCGACCTCGAACTCCTCGTAGTAGCGACCGAACTGCATCCTGGTCCCTTCGACGGGCGGCGATGGAGTTCGGCACAGCATGCCTTACCGGTGGTTAAGGCGATCGGCGGGGCGCGACGGCGGCGGAAATGTCACGCCGGTCAGCACTCACACGGGGGGAGACGCAATGAGCGGCGGGGCCCTCCCCGGCACCCGCCGCCCACGCTCTGATGTGAGGAATTCTGCCCTACGCCAGCGTAGGTTCAACAGAGATCGCGGTCACATTTATCTTTTTGTAACATTACTCTCAGTAACAAGCCGCAGGTTGATCAGCGATCTCCGCAGGCCGGATACCTCCTTGTCAAGCGGCAAGTTACCGATTCGTAGTGCTCAATCGGGTGGATCTCCCTGGAAACGCTCCCATTACCGCAGGTCACGCAAGTGCGTCGTGCACTTGCGATCCGCAGGTCGGGTGTGAACAGATGCGTGTCGATGGTCCGCAGCGCCCCGGGGCAGCCCCCAGCACGTTTCGTGCCCCACCGCCCGGGAATTCGATACGGTCAGCCCTGGTTCTATGGGGCGTAGATAAACCGCGGTGATCGGAGAGTGCAATGGCAACCGTTGAGCTGACCTCGGCGAACTTCGACGAGGTGACCGGCAACGACGGCATCGTCCTGGTCGACTTCTGGGCCGACTGGTGTGGTCCGTGCAAGCGGTTCGCCCCGGTCTACGAGCGCTCCTCGGAGAAGCACCAGAACATCGTCTTCGGCAAGGTCGACACTGAGGCTCAGCAGGAGCTGGGCGCCAAGTTCGACATTCGCTCGATCCCGACGATCATGGCGATCCGTGACGGCGTCATCGTCTTCGCCCAGCCGGGCGCCCTTCCCGAGTCCGCGCTGGAGAACCTCATCGAGCAGGTCGAGGCGCTGGACATGGACGACGTCCGCAAGCAGCTGGCCGAGCACAACCACTGAGTCGTCGACACGTTGGCCGGGCCCGGTGCGGGCCCGGCCTTCGTCGTACCCCCACGAGCGTCCGCATGATCACCTTCCTGGGCAGGTCAGACTGGCCGGGAGAGGGACGCAACGCAGCCGGTACATCCCGTATCGTCACGACCCGATGGAGAACCTGACCACCCGCGGGCGCGTGACCCGGCTGGGCGCGACCGCACTCGGTCTCGCGCTGCTCATCGCCGGCACCTTCTGGGGCAGCGACGACCACTTTCCGTTCGGCCCGTTCCGGATGTACTCCACCTCCAACCCGCCGAACTCACCCGCACCCGACACCCGCGTCGAGGGGGTGAACAGCTCCGGGGCGGTGATCGACCTCGACCAGGACGCGACCGGCATCCGCCGCGCCGAGATCGAGGGCCAGCAGGCCCGGTACGCCGCCGACCCGACGCTGCTCACCGAGGTCGCCGACGCGTACGCCGAACGCCACCCGGACGCCCCCGCGCTGGTCGAGGTTCGCATCGTCATCCGCTGGCACGGCATCCGCGCCGGCCGACCGACCGGCCAGCACACCGACGAGACCGTCGTCCGCTGGCAGGCCCCCCGATGAGCCGCTGGCTGACCGAGGCCGTGCCGCGTGGCCGGGTGGCCGCGTTCCGCACCCTGATCTACCTGTTCGTCGCCGCCGACCTGCTGATCTTCACCCCCTGGGTACGCACCCGGGCCAGCGTGCCCGGTGACCTGTACCAGCCGCTCCTGATCGGCCGCCTGCTCCCACTGCCGACGCCGACCCCGACGCTGGTGGCGGTGATCTTCTGGGCGTTGCTGCTGCTCGCCCTCCTCGCCGCGACCGGACGGGCGCCGCGGCTGCTCGGCTGGGCGGTGTGCGCGCTCTACCTGGAGTGGATGATCATCGCGATGAGCTACGGGAAGGTCGACCACGACCGGATCGGGCTGCTCGTCGCACTTGCCGTGCTGCCCACCGCAGGTCGTGCCCGACACGGCGACACCACCCGCACCGAGGCCGGTGGCTGGGCCCTACGAGTCACCCAGATCGCGGTGATCTGCACGTACTTCCTGGCCGCCTTCGCCAAGCTGCGCTTCGGCGGCCTGGACTGGCTGACCGGCTCGGTCCTGGCCCGCGCGATCATCCGGCGGGGCACCGACCTGGCCGACCTGATCGCCCAGGTGCCGCACCTGCTGATCGTCGCCCAGTTCGGCATCGTGGCATTCGAGCTGCTGAGCCCGGTTGTCTTCCTGCTGCCGGCCCGCTGGCGACTCGCCATGGTCGGCTTCTTCTACTCGTTCCACGCGGTCACCATCGCGACCATCACGATCTCGTTCGCGCCGCACCTGGCCGCGATGACCAGCTTTCTACCGCTGGAGCGGGTGCGCCCGCTGGTCTGGGCACGCCGGCTCGTCGGGCGTGGCTCTCCCGAGGCGACGACGGATGCCCCGGAACAGCGCCCGGCCGACGTCGACCCGGTGGCAGCCGGCGCCGGGCCGGCGCTCGACGATCAGGCGCCGGTGGTCGGGCGACCGGTCGGGCCGTAGAGCCGCTCCCGCGCCTCCTGCGGCAGCGAGCAGGCCGCCGTGCCGCCCGGTAGGCGGTGCCGGTTGCGCGCCACCCAGCGGTACAACGGCCAGGCTGCTGCGCGCGCCGGAGGAAACCGCAGGCCGGCACCGGCGACCCGCCAGAACGGACCACTCGCGGCGAGCAGCTTCGCGATGGCGTCCGGACCGGCCGCGCGCGAGCCGTCCGCGCCGACCCACTGCACGGCCTCCTCGCACTCGGCCACGCTGAGGCCGAGCGCGTCGAGATCGGCAAACTGCCAGGGCACCACCCGCGCGGCGGTGGGGATGCGGCGCTCGATGAACTCCGCACAGGTCGTGCAGAACGCGCAGTCCCCGTCGTAGACGAAGGTCGACGTCTCCATGGCGTCCATCCTCCCCTCTCCGAGCACCTGAACGACCACCGGTGTACGGCGGGTCACTTGCGCTTGACTCGTACACGTGTTCGAATTGTGGCCATGCGCTGGGACAACCTCACCGCTCCCCCGGTCGAGGGAGACCCCGAGCGGGCAGCGCCAGCGACGCCACCCCTGCCGCTGGCGCTGCCCGGCGCCGTCGCCCGCACCTTCGACACCCCCGAGTTCGCCGGGATGACCTTCTATGAGGTGCAGGCCAAGTCCATCCTCAACCGGGTGCCCGGCCAGTCCCGCGTTCCGTTCGAGTGGACGATCAACCCGTACCGAGGCTGCTCTCACGCCTGCACCTACTGCTATGCGAGAAACACTCACACCTATCTCGATCTGGATGCCGGTACGGACTTCGACCGGAAGGTGATCGTCAAGGTCAACGCCGGCGAGCTGGTCCGGCGTGAGCTGGCCGCGCCGAGATGGCGGGGCGCCCACGTGGCGATGGGCACCAACGTGGACTGCTACCAGCGCGCCGAGGGCCGCTACCGGCTGATGCCGCAGATCATCGCGGCCCTGCGGGACTTCGCCAACCCGTTCTCGATTCTCACCAAGGGCACGCTGATCCTGCGTGACCTGCCCCTGCTGCGCCAGGCAGCCGAGGTGACCACGGTCGGCGTCTCCTTCTCGGTGGGCTTCGTCGACGAGCACCTCTGGCGCACCGTCGAGCCCGGCACACCGCACCCCCGCCGCCGACTGGACGCGGTCCGGGCGCTCACCGACGCTGGCTTCTCCGTCGGGGTGTTGATGGCCCCGATCTTGCCCGGCCTCAGCGACAGCGACGAGTCGATCGACGCCACCGTCTCGGCGATCGCCGCCGCCGGCGCGACGAGCGTGACCGCCCTGCCCCTGCACCTACGCCCTGGCGCACGGGAGTGGTACGCGCAGTGGCTCGCCCGCGAGCACCCACACCTCGTGCCCCGCTACCGCGAGCTCTACCGGGCCGGCGCGTACGCCCCGCAGGCGTACCAGCGGGAGTTGACCGCGCGGGTGCGGATCGCCGCCCGCCGGCACGGGCTGCACCGCGGCGAGCGGGGCGACAACCGCAGCCTTCCCGAGCCCTCGCAGCCGCCAGCGGCCGAGCAGCTCACACTGCTGTAGTCGGGGCTACAGTCGGCGGGTGCGTACCGCTCAGCAGATCCTCGCCGACTCCGCCGTGATCGCCGTCGTGGGCGCGTCCCGCGACCCGTTCAAGGCCGCGCACGGCGTGCCGTTGCAGATGCAGCAGTACGGCTGGCGCATCATCCCGGTCAACCCGACGGTCGACGAACTGTTCGGAGAACGGGCGTACAAGACGCTCGCCGACATTCCGCACCCCGTCGACCTGGTGGACGTGTTCCGGCCGGCCGCCGACGCCGTGCAGGTCGTCCGGGACGCGGCGGCGATCGGCGCCCCGGCGGTCTGGCTCCAACTCGGCATCGTCTCGGCCGAGGCGCGGCGGATCGCCGAGGAGGCCGGCATGGACTACGTCGAGGACCGCTGCCTCATCGTCGAGCGCGCCGCCGCCAACCTGACCCGCCTCGCCTGACCCAGACCCCGCCCCGCGCCGAGGCGTCGGTCAGGAAACCGTGGAGCCAGCTTCGGGACACCTCCGCACCACGCCATGATCGACTGGATGGGGCGGGGGCCTTATCGTCTGGGTGTGGCTTTGGGGCGGCTGGGCCGCGTGCCTTCGTTGAGTGACGGGCTGTGGCCGCGCCGGCTGCTGGCCCTGACGGTCGCGGCGGCAGTGGCGGGGGCAGTCACCGCCGGCCTGCTCCGGGTGCCCTCGGTCAACGCATCCGCGGTGAGCGTGGCGGTGTGGCTAACCCTCGGCCTTCGATGGCTGAGCAGACGGTGGTGGCCGCGACGCGATGGCCACCTGCACCGGCGGGAGCGGGTCAGTGGCCTGAACGCGGTCGAGCCCGGCCTGGTGGCGCGCCGGTCGCTCGCCGGCTGGGTCGACCTGGCGTTGGAGTGGGTGATGGTGCTAGTGATCGGTGCGGGCCTGCTGGCCAGCCTGCCTCAGCAGGGCCGCTGGGTCGACGTCGTCCGGCCGGTGGTCGCCGTCGGGGCCGCGGCGTGGCTGGGTCGGACGACGTACGAGCAGGTGCGGTTCACGGGTCAGTTGGCGCTTACCGCCAGCGCGATCCGGCACGGTCGTGAGGCCCTGGGCTGGTCGAACATCGACCGGGTCAGCCCACACCGGCGCGACGGCCGGATCGACGGCGTACGGCTGCGGCCGGCGGTCTGGCAGTCGCTACGGCCCGCCCCGGTGGTCGGCGGCCGGGACACGGCGGTGCCGGAGGACCGGCTGGTCGCCGCGATCGAGGCGTACCGGTCCCGACCGCAGGACCTGGCCAGGGAGCCGGCGGGCGGCAGAGACGACGCGTTCGTCGGCGCGGACAATTTCGGCGGAGAGCGTGATGCCTCTGAGTCATATTGATGCCTCACAGTCATCACGCTCTCGACCGACGCCGCTGACCGACGACGCGGACAGGCCGGCCGGACAACGGGCAACCGTTGAGCAGGCGCGGATCAGAGCTTGTACTCCTTGAGCAGGCCTCGGGAGATGATGGTCTTCTGGATCTCCGAGGTGCCCTCGCCGATGAGCAGGAACGGAGCCTCCCGCATCAGCCGCTCGATCTCGTACTCCTTGGAGTAGCCGTAGCCGCCGTGGATGCGGAACGCCTCCTGGACGACCTCGGCGCAGTACTCCGAGGCGAGCAGCTTGGCCATCCCGGCCTCGACGTCGTTGCGCTGGCCGGCGTCCTTGAGGCGAGCGGCGTTGACCATGAGGGCGTGCGCGGCCTCGATCTTCGTACCCATCTCGGCGAGCTTGAAGGCGATGGCCTGGTGCTTGGCGAGCGGTTGGCCGAAGGTCTTGCGCTGCTGGGCGTAGCTGACCGCCAACTCGAAGGCGCGGATGGAGATGCCGCAGGCGCGGGCGGCCACGTTGACCCGGCCTACCTCGATGCCGTCCATCATCTGGTAGAAGCCCCGGCCCACCTGGTCGGCCCCGCCGAGGATCGCCGAATCGGGCACGGTCACGCCGTCGAGGACCATCTCGGTGGTCTCGACGCCCTTGTAGCCCATCTTCTCGATCTTGCCCGGGATGGTGAGGCCCGGTGCGGTCTCACCGAAGCCCGGCTCCTTCTCCAGCAGGAAGGTGCTCATGTTGCCGTAGACGGAGTCGGCGCCAGTGTCGGTCTTGACCAGGGTGGCCACCACCGAGGAGTACGCGCCGTTGGTGAGCCACATCTTCTGCCCGTTGAGCACATAGCGATCTCCGTCGCGGACGGCCCGGGACTTGATCGCCGAAACGTCGGAGCCGGTCTCCGGCTCGGACATGGAGAACGCGCCGCGCACCTCACCGGTGGCCATCTCTGGCAGCAGTCGCGCCTTCTGCTCGGCGGAGCCGTGCTGGGAGATCAGGTACGCCACGATGAAGTGGGTGTTGACGATGCCGGAGATCGACATCCAGCCCCGGGAGAGCTGCTCCACCACCAGCGCGTAGGTGAGCAGTGACTCGCCGAGCCCGCCGTACTCCTCGTCGATGGTGAGGCCGAACAGCCCCATCTCGCGCATGCCGTCGAGGATGTCGGTTGGGTACTCGTCGGCGTGTTCCAGCCGCTGCGCGTGCGGGATGATCTCCTTGTCGGCGAAGTCCCGAACGGTCTCCAGGATCGACTGTTGCACATCGGTCAGACCGGGCGTCTGGGCGAGTCGGGCCATCTCAGCCTCCGGGGATCCGCGCACTACTCGTGGGTAACTGAACGCTGGGTCAGTATCGGCCCCACCGGCCGACGAGGCCAAGGTGACCAGTCCACACAACCGTTGTGAAAAGGTTCACCGCTGCGGGTAGCGTCCGGCAAGAGGGACTTTTCCGGCACCGGCAGGAGGAGGAATGCTGTGAGCTACCCGCCGCCGTCGGGACCGCCCGGGGACGAGCCGCCACCGTCACCCTACGAGCCACCCAGGGACCAGTCGCCGTACGCGCCGACCGCGGGTGAGCCTTCGCCGTACGGCCACCAGGGGCCGCAGCAGTCGGCGCACTGGAGCCAGCAGCCGCCGTATCCTCCGCAGGGCCCCTACGGGCAGTACGGCCCACCCCCGTCCGGGCCGGGTCGGGGCACCAACATCCTGGCGATCCTGTCGCTGGTGTTCGCCTTCGTGTTCCCGCCGGCCGGCGCCGTGCTCGGCCACGTGGCCAAGCGGCAGCTCCGCACCAGTGGCGAGGACGGCGACCAGCTCGCCACCTGGGGGCTGATCCTGGGTTACGTCTTCACCGGGCTCACCGTGCTGGCCTGCTGCGGCTGGCTGGCACTCGTGGCGTTCGGCAACACCGGCGACAGCAGCGGCTACTGACCCGCCGCGCCGGTCAGCGGAACCGAGCCTCGCGGACGCTGTTGCCGCCGTCCACCACAAGCATCTGCCCGGTGATGTACGAGGCGGCCGGCGAGCAGAGGAAGCTGATCGCCGCGGCGACCTCGTCCGGGGTGCCCGGTCGACCCACCGGGGTGCCCAGCCCCTGCTTGATCTCGGCCATCGTGGACGCCGCGGTGTAGATGGTGCCCGGCGCCACCGCGTTGACGGTCACGCCGTCGGCGATCATCTCCATGGCCAGGGCACGGGTCAGCCCGACGACTCCGGCCTTCGCCGCGGCGTACGCGGCCTCGGTGGGCAGGGCGTTGACCGGGCCGGCCGTGGCCGCCAGGTTGACGATCCGACCCCAGCCCCGCTCGGCCATCCCGCCGATGAACGCCCGGCTGCATAGGAACGCGGTGGAGAGGTTGCGGTCGATCTCACCGCGCCACTCGTCGTAGGTCAGCTGGGCAACCGGCCGCAGCACCCCCTGGCTGGCCCGACTGGCCAGGCCGGCGTTGTTGACAAGCACCTCGACGTCGCCCAACTGCTCGGCGACCGCATCGGCCAGTGCGCCGACCTCGGACTCGTCGGTCAGGTCCGCGACGAAGCCGGTCACCCCCAACTCGCCGGCCCGCTCATGGATGCGCCGGGTGGTGGAGACGATGGCCACCCGAGCGCCCAGGTCGGCGAGTCGCCGGGCGGTGGCGTACCCGATGCCGTCCGGGCTGCCCGCCCCGGTGACCAGGGCGACCCGCCCGTCGAGGCGCATGGTGACCGGGTCGGCAAGCGCGACCGGCTCGTCTGGGCCGGGGCTGCCCGCCGGGGCGGCCGTCCGCGCACGCCGGGCCCCACCCGGGCGGCTGACGTCCCGTCGGGGTCGACTGCCAGAGCGGTCCGCGGCGCGCGCGTCGAATGCCATGCCAGGGATCCTGCCCGTTACGACCGGCCCGAGCAACGCGGCACCCGGAAGCGGGGGCATCGGGTTTGGGTGGCGCTGGCTACCCTGACTCCGCACCCGACGTGACGGAGAGTTCGCATGACCAATCCCCCGCCGCCTGGCAACTGGACCGATCCAACGTGGTCGGCCCAGCCGTCGAGCCCCGCGCCCGAACCGACCCTCGTGGCCGGTCAGCCGGTCCCCACACAACCCGGCCCGGTCGACCCGTACGCCCCGGTCGACCCGTACGCCGGTGCACAGCCGTCGGCGATCCAGCCGATGCCCGGACACGCCCCGCCCGGCTACCCGCCGCAGGGTTACGCCCCACCCGGTTACGCCCCGCCCGGCTACCCGCCGCAGCACCCCGGCTACGGCTACGGTTACCCGCCCCCGGCGAAGACCAACGGGCTGGCGATCGCGGCGCTGGTGCTGGCGATCTCCGGCTTCGCAACCTGCATCACGGCCCCGGTCGGCGCGATCCTCGGACACGTGGCGCAGAAGCAGATCCGGCTCAGCGGCGAGGGTGGCGAGGGGATGGCGAAGGCCGCGATCATCGTCGGCTGGATCCTCACCGGGCTGCTCGTGCTGCTGATCGCCTTCTACGTCGTCGCGATCGTCTTCGCGGTCACGACGAACGCCGGCAGCGACAGCAGCAGCTACTGACCAGCGCGGGACGACGTACCGCCGGTTGTCGGGCCGGATCGACAGCCGGCGGCGGTCGATCCGGCCGGGCGGTCACTGCTCCGGTGGGGTGAACGACGAGGTACGGCTCATCCCGGCGGCCCGGCCCTTGGCGGCGACCACAAGCGCCATCTTGCGGGATGCCTCGTCGATCATCTCGTCGCCGAGCATCACGGCGCCGAGCCGGCCGCCGGCCTCCGACGTGTAGTGCTCGTACGCGTCGAGGATCAGCTCGGCGTGGTCGTAGTCGGCCTGCGCCGGCTGGTAGACCTCGTTGGCGGCGTCGATCTGGCCCGGGTGCAGCACCCACTTGCCGTCGAAGCCCAGCGCGGCCGAGCGCTTGGCCACCTCGCGGAACGCCTCGACGTCGCGGATCTGCAGGAAAGGGCCGTCGATGGCCTGCTTGTCGTGCATTCGCGCGGCCATCAGGATCCGCATCAGGATGTAGTGGTACGGGTCGCCCGGGTAGTCGGGGATCAAACCGCCGACCACCATCGACTTCATGTTGATCGATGCCATGAAGTCGGCCGGGCCGAAGATGATGGTCTCCACCCGCGGCGAGGCGGCGGCGATCGCGTCCACGTTGACCAGACCGGCGGCGTTCTCGATCTGCGCCTCGATGCCGATCCGACCGACCTCCAGGCCGATCGTCTTCTCGATCTGGGTGAGCGTCAGGTCCAGCCACTGCACCTGCGCGGCGGTCTGCACCTTCGGCAGCATGATGCAGTCCAGGTTGACGCCGGCACCCTCGACGACCTCGATGACGTCCCGGTAGGTCCACGGGGTGGTCAGGTCGTTGACCCGGACCACCCGGGTCTTGCCGGCCCAGTCACCCTCGTTGAGGACGGCCACGATGTTCTTGCGCGCGTCCGGTTTGGCCAGTGGGGCGACGGCGTCCTCCAGGTCGAGGAAGACCTGGTCGGCCGGGAGCCCCTGGGCCTTGCCGAGCATCTTGACGCTGGAACCCGGGACGGCGAGGCAGGACCTACGGGGGCGACCGACTGCGGCCATGGATGCGCTCTCCTTCCAGCGGCCGGCGGGGATGCCGACGCCGCCTGGCTCCGAGGAAACTTAACGATCCCAAAGGGCGTTGTGACGTCACGGTAGCCTCGCGCCATGACCGGGGTGAATGGACCTGTGGAAGATCTCACTGGGCGTCGACTTGTGGTGGTGACCGGGGCCAGCTCCGGCATCGGGCTGGCCGCCGCCGTGCAGCTGGCCTGCCGTGGTGACCGGGTGGTGCTGGTCGGGCGAGACCCGGCCCGCCTACAGGCCGCAGCCGAACGGGTGCGGGAAAACTCCGGCGAGCGCCCGGAGTTGTTCCGGGCCGACTTCGCGATCCTCGACGACGTACGCCGACTGGCCGAGCAGCTCCGGGCCGCGTACGACCGGATCGACGTGCTCGCCAACAACGCGGGCGCCATCGCGCTGCAACCACTGCGCACCGTCGACGGTTTCGAGATGTCGATCCAGGCCAATCACCTGGCCCCGTTCCTGCTGACCAACCTGCTCGCCGACCGGGTGGGCCGGGTCGTGGTGACCGCCTCCGGCGCGCACCGCTGGGGGGCGCTCGATCCGGACGACCTGAACAAGCCACTGCGTGACTACCGGCCGATGGGCGCGTACGGCACCAGCAAGCAGGCGAACGTCCTGTTCACCGCCGAGGCCGCCCGGCGCTGGCCGGACATTTCCGCGTACAGCTTCCACCCCGGGGTGGTCCGCACCCGGTTCGCCAACGACAGCAGGCTTGTCGCGTTCGGCATGCGGTTCATGCCGTTCCGCAGCCCGGACAAGGGTGCCGAGACCCTGGTGTGGCTGGCCAACCAGGAGCGCACCCGGCTGGTCGACGGGGGCTACTACGCCGACCGTCGGCTGCGTCGACCCTTCCGGAAGGCTGCCGATCCGCAGCTCGCCGCCCGGCTCTGGACGGCGAGCGCCAAGGCCGTCGGTCTGGACGACTAACAGGTCGACCGAGGGTGACGGTGGGGCACGGGAGGTAATCCTCACACGTATGACGGTCGACACGGTGGGTCATCACTCCGTTACGATCACGCGGTTCCGCGCCGGCGACCCTCGACCGCCCGGAGGCGTTCCCCCATGCCCAGCTACCAGGCGGTGCTGTTCGACTTCTTCGGCACCCTGACCCATTCGGTGCAACGCGGTGTCGCGCACGCCGGCACCGCCGAGCTGCTCGGGTGTCCCACCGACACGTTGGCCGAGGTGTTGAACCGCACCTACTACGAGCGGGCCACCGGCCGGCTCGGCAACGCGGAGGCGACCCTGCGCTGGGTGTGCGCCCAGGTCGGCGTACAACCCAGTGACCAGGCGGTGCGGGCGGCGGTGGCGTCCCGGCACCGAGCGGTCCGCGCCGACACCTGGCTGCGGGCCGACGCGGTGCCGGTGCTGGCGGCCCTGCGCCAGCGCGGCCTGCGCACCGGCGTGATCAGCGACTGTACGCACGAACTGCCGGCCTTCCTGCCGCAGCTCGCGGTCGCCCCGCTGCTCGACGTGCGGGTCTTCTCGGTGCAGGTCGGGCGGTGCAAGCCGGATCCGGCGCTCTACCTGACCGCCTGCCAGCGGCTGGGGCTCGGGCCCGGCGACTGCCTCTACGTCGGTGACGGCGGCAGCCAGGAGTTGACCGGCGCCGAGCGGGCCGGGATGACCGCCGTCCGGCTCGCCGCACCGGATCTGGCCACGCACATGGTGTTCAACGCCGACCACGACTGGCGCGGCCCCACGCTCGCCGGTCTGGGCGAGGTGCTCGCCCTCGTCGACGCCGACGCCGCAGTGGTGGGTGCCGGCGGTCGGGCACGCTGATCAGCGGCGACGGACCCGGTGCAGGCGAAACGGCTTGCGGGTGGCCCGGACCGCCGGAGAGGCCCGGGGCGGCTCGGCCTGCGCGTCGGCCGGCAGGTCCGCTCCGGCCAGCGGCGTACCGGCCGGGGCGAGCCGGTTGACCGCGCATCCGTCGGCGGCCCACCGGGCCACCAGGTCGGCGGTCGGACCTGGCGCGTTGAGGCGCTTCGCCGCCACCAGCGGCGCGGTGATGTCCCACGCCTCGGTGCCCGGCTGCACCCGGCTCACCCGGGCCGACCAGGTGACGATCCGACCGCCGTGGTCGCCACGCAGGGTTACCTGCGCCTCGGTCGCGTCAGCCAGGCCCGGCGCGGCCTGCTCGCCCGGCCCGCTGACCACCAGGAGCGAGCCCTCCAGCGGGGCGCACCAGAGCGCCAGCGCCGGCCCACCGGCAACGCTGACCCAGGCCACGGCGGCCTTCTTCATCGCCTCGTCGACAAGTGGGGTGCTCTCGGGGGCGTCCTCGTCCGTCACTCCCGCATCCTCCCGCATCGGCGCCTCCGCTCAACCCACGAACGGCGGCACGGTGATCTCGCCCCGGGCCACCGGCATCACCTGACCGGCGACCGTCGCGCCGACCGCCGCGCCGCTCGCTGCGGTGACTGTGCAGGCCAACGCGGATGGGCGGTTCATCTCCACGCCCTGGCGGACCGCGTACTCCGACCGCCCCTCGCCGGGCAGCAGACCACTCGCCACCAGCCAGACACCGAGGCCGAGCGCCGCCGAGCCGGTGGCCGGGTCCTCCGGGACGCCGATCCCCGGAACGAAGACCCGGGCGTGCGCGGTTTGCGCGGCCGTGTCCCAGGAGAAGACGCTGACGTGCGACACCCCGTAACGCTGCGCCGCCGCCGGGTTCAACCGGGCCCGGGCCACCGACTCCGGCCGCACCGGCAGGTACGGGAACTCCAGCCCACAGCCGGCGACACGGGGGGCGGGCCCGATGTGGTCGTCGGCGACCAGCCCTGCGATCTCCAGCAACGGCTCCGGGTCCAACTCCGGCCCGAGGGTCGGGGTGCCACCGGTCAACGTCGCACCGGACCCGGTCACCTCGATCGGCAGCACACCGGCCATGCACTCCTGGGTCACCTGCCCCACAGCGAACATGCCCCGCCGGCACGCGGTGACCGCGGCGCCGACGCTCGGGTGCCCGGCGAACGGCAACTCCTCCACCGGTGTGAAGATCCGGGCCCGGTAGGTGACGCCGACCTGGGTCGGCGGCAGCACGAACACCGTCTCGGAGAGGTTGAACTCCAGCGCGAGCGCCTGCATCTGCTCGGTGGCCAGCCCTTCCGCGCCGAACACCACGGCCAGCGGGTTGCCGGCGAAAGGGCGATCGGTGAAGACGTCCACGATCTCGTAGGACAAGGTCGACATGTTGATAAACACTAGGCGCTTAGGCTGGTGCCCGTGAGCACGCCGACCCGGGTCTACATCGCCCGTCTCGCCGGAGTCGCCGTCTTCGACCCGAACGGTGATCAGGTGGGACGGGTTCGTGACGCCGTGGCACGGCTGCGGGCGACCAAGCGTCCGCCGGAGGTGGTGGGCCTCGTCGCCGAGATGCCGATGCGTCGGCGGATCTTCCTGTCCATCAACCGGATCACCTCCATCGACGCGGACGCCGTCGTGCTCGGCTCCGGCACCCTCAACCTGCGCCGGTTCGAGAAGCGCGCGAACGAGCTGCTGGTGCTCCAGGAACTGCTGGACCGGCGGGTGCAGCTCGACCCGGGCGGCCAGCCCGGCGCGGTCGTGGACGTCGCGATGGAGTGCGCCCGGGGTGGCGAGTGGTCGCTGACCCGCGTCGCCGTACGCGAGCAGACCGGTCGGCTCACCCGCCGCGGCCACCTGCACCAGGTCGAGTGGGACCGGGTGCGTGGGCTCAGCGGCATCGCCGACAACCGGGGTACGGCGAACCTGCTCGCCGTCCTGGAGGACATGCGCCCGGCCGACCTGGCCAACGCGTTGCAGGATCTGCCCGACGCGCGGCGCAACGAGGTCGCGGCCGCGCTGGACGACGAGCGGCTAGCCGACGTGCTGAGCGAGCTGCCGGAGCACGACCAGGTGGAGATCCTCGCCGCCCTCGACCGGGAGCGGGCCGCCGACGTCCTGGAGGAGATGGACCCGGACGACGCCGCGGACCTGCTCAACGAGCTGCCCCCGCCCGAGCAGGACGTGCTGCTGGACCTGATGGAGCCGGACGAGGCCGACCCGGTACGTCAGCTGCTGAAGTACACCCCCGGCACGGCGGGCAGTGTGATGACCTCGGAGCCGGTCATCCTGCCGCCGGACGCCACAGTCGCCGAGGCGCTGGCCCGGATCCGGGAGCCCCAGCTCTCCCCCGCCGTCGCCGCGCAGGTCTTCGTGACCCGGGCACCGCAGAACACGCCGACCGGCCGCTACCTGGGCATGGTGCACTTCCAGGCGTTGCTGCGCGAACCACCGGCCGACCTGCTGGGCAAGGTGGTGGTCAACGACATCGACCCGCTTCGCCCCACCACGCCACTACCGGAGATCACCCGTCGGATGGCCACCTACGACCTGGTCGCCATGCCGGTGATCGACCGGAGCAACCGGCTGGTCGGCGCCGTGACGGTGGACGACGTGCTGGACCACTCGCTACCCCGGGACTGGCGGGACCGCGACGCCCTGGCCGCCCCGGGCACCACCGACACCGTGTTGGACGGCGCGGATGGCTGAGCAGCGGCGGACGGAGCGCCTGGACCAGCCACGCGAGCCTCGGGGTATCAAGCTGCCCCGGTTCGACGCGGAGGCGTTCGGCCGGTGGTCCGAGGGCATCGCCCGGGGCATGGGCACCGCGAACTTCATCGTCGTCATGACGGTGGTGATCACGATCTGGTTCGTCTGGAACACGTTGGCCCCGGCGGACCTGCGCTTCGACCCGTACACCTTCACGTTCTTGACCCTGGTGTTGTCATTGCAGGCCAGCTACGCGGCGCCGCTGATCCTGCTGGCGCAGAACCGGCAGGCCGACCGGGACCGGGTGGCCCTGGAGGAGGACCGGCGGCGCGCCACCGCGCAGAAGGCGGACACCGAGTACCTGGCCCGGGAGATCGCAGCCCTGCGGATCGCGTTGGGCGAGGTGGCCACCCGTGACTTCCTCCGCTCCGAGCTGGCCCGGCTGGCCGAGGAGCTGGACGAGGCGGGGCAGCGCCGGCAGCGACTGGAGCGCCGCCAACAGGAGAAGGACAGCCGGCAGGAGCGGCGTGGCCAGCGGCCGACCGACGGTGTGGGTCTGGACGAACCCCGCGACGACCTGGATGGCGACTTCGCCCCGGACAGGCCGGACGGCACCGGCCCACGCCGCTCGGAGGGCTGACCGCCGCGTCATCGATTGGCTCACACCGCCCCGGGCAGCGGCGGCAGCGGATGCCCCGCGACGTAGCATTGCGGGCATGTCAGCACCCGTGAGCACCGTCGAGGACGCGATCCAGGCCGCCCTGGCCACCGTCAACGACCCGGAGATCCGCCGGCCCATCACCGAGCTGGGCATGGTCCGCTCCGCCACGATCGGTGCCAGCGGTGTCGTGCTCGTCGAGCTGCTGCTCACCGTCGCCGGCTGCCCGCTGAAGGACAAGCTGCGTAACGACATCACCGCCGCCGTCGCCGCAGTGCCCGGCGTCACCGGCGTGGAGATCGACTTTGGGGTGATGACCCCCGAGCAGCGGCAGTCGTTGCAGTCGCAGCTGCGCGGCGGCGGCGCCACCGAGGAGCCGGTCATCCCGTTCGCCCAGCCCGGCTCCCGCACCCGGGTGTACGCGGTGGCCAGCGGCAAGGGCGGCGTCGGCAAGTCCAGCGTGACGGTCAACCTGGCGGCGGCGCTCGCCGCCCGTGGGCTCTCCGTCGGCGTGGTCGACGCGGACATCTACGGCCACTCGGTGCCCCGGATGCTCGGCACGGAGGCCCGGCCCACCCGGGTCGAAGACATGATCATGCCGCCGCAGTCGCACGGCGTGAAGGTGATCTCGATCGGCATGTTCACGTCCGGCAACGCCGCCGTCGTGTGGCGCGGCCCGATGCTGCACCGGGCGTTGCAGCAGTTTCTGGCCGACGTCTACTGGGGCGACCTGGACGTGCTCCTGCTCGACCTGCCGCCGGGCACCGGTGACGTGGCCATCTCGCTGGCCCAACTGCTGCCCAACTCGGAGATCCTGATCGTCACCACCCCGCAGACCGCCGCCGCCGAGGTGGCCGAGCGGGCCGGTTCGATCGCCCTGCAGACCCACCAGCGGGTGGTCGGCGTCATCGAGAACATGTCCTGGCTGGAGCTGCCGGACGGCTCCCGGATGGAGATCTTCGGCGCCGGCGGTGGTGAGGCCGTCGCCGAGTCGCTGAGCCGGACCATCGGCGCGCAGGTGCCGCTGCTCGGGCAGATCCCCCTGGACACCCGGGTCCGCGAGGCCGGCGACGCTGGCAAGCCGATCGTGCTGGCCGAGCCGGAGTCCCCGGCCGCGCAGGCGCTCGGCACGATCGCCGACCGGCTCGCGCTGCGCCGTGAGTCACTGCTCGGCAAGCCGCTCGGCCTCAAGCCCGCCGGTCGCTGACCACCCCGAACACCGTCAGCCCGTCGGCCATCTGTTGGCCGGCGGGCTGATTCGCGTCGGTGGGTAGGTTCGCGCAGAGCGATTGCCGAGCCCGGGCGGGCACGGGTTGCGCGGGCCCGAGTTGGTCAGGTGGCGTCGTCGTAGCTGGCCCGGGGGGCCGGCGCCGAGGGACTGCTGGTGGCCGTGCCGGTCGACCGCAGGTCAGCGGCGCTGGCCACGTCCTTGAGGTCGTTGTGCACGCCGCTGACGTCCGCACGCAGGTTGTCGTAGACGCCCTGCAACGGCTTGCGGATCGCCGCCTCGTCCTCCTCGCTGAGGAGGTGCTTGCGGATGAACGCCTTCGGGTGCAGGTCTTCCAGCTGGATGTCGGTGCCCAGCTCGCGGCTCAGGTCGCCAGTGGCATTGCGGGCCATGTTGCGCAGGTTGCGCACCAACCGCAGGCCGTCGGTGATCACGGCGGGAAGCCGGTCACCGAAGATCAGCAGCGCCAAGAGCAGCAGCGCACCAATCTCCCACCAGTTCAGGTTGTCGAGCATCCCGCGGGCCTCCTCTCGGCGTCAGCAGCAAGACTACGCACGCCGAACGGCTTTCTGGCAAGGGGTGCGTCGCTGTTCACTTAGCGTCCGCGGCGAGAGTTACCGAGGTGTTCTGCCGGGCGGAGCCCCGCCGATACTCGACGGTCACCACCGAGCCCGGCGCGTACTTGCGGACCAACGCGGTCAGGTCAGTCGGCTCGGTCATCGGCCGCCCATTGATCTTGAGAATCACGTCGCCGACCTTCAACCCGGCGCTGTCCGCCGGGCCGGACGGCGCCACCTCGGCCAGCCGCAGGCCACCCCCGACAACCCCGGTCAGGCCGTCGGTCCGGGCGCCGATCACCGTACGCCGAGCCTTGCCGGTGCCGATGATGTCCTGGGTCACCCGCTTGGCCTGGTTGATCGGGATGGCGAAGGCGAGCCCGATGTTCCCCGCCTCCTGCCCCTCGGCGACGAGTGACTTGATGGTGGAGTTCACCCCGACCACCCGGCCGGCGCCGTCGACAAGTGGGCCACCCGAGTTGCCGTGGTTGACCGCGGCGTCGGTCTGGATGGCCGCGTAGTAGCGCACCGGGCCGCCCGGCTCGCCGGCCTGCATCGTGCGGTCCAGGGCGCTCACGATGCCGGCGGTGACCGTGTTTGCCAGCGACAGCGGTGAACCGATGGCGAGCACCGGGTCGCCGACCGCCAGCGCGTCGGAGTCGCCGAACTCCACCGCACGCAGCCCGGGACGGTTCACCTTGATCACGGCGATGTCCGACTCTGGGTCCTGACCGACGATTGTCGCCGGCGCGGTGCTGCCGTCGTTGAAGACCACCGAGGCCTTGCCGGTGCCGCCGGCCACCACGTGGTCGTTGGTGATCACATGGCCGTCGGCGGTGGCGATGAACCCGGAACCCTCGTTGGTCCCGCCGAGGCTGCTCACCCGTACGGTGACCACGCTGGGCAGGACCCGCTCGGCGACCCCGGCCAGCGACTCCGGCCTGCGCTGAGCCAGCGCCGGCACCTCGGCGGGCGCACCACCGAGGACCGCCGAACCGGCCCCGCCGCGTACCGCGAACGCGTAGCCCAGCGCACCGCCGAGGGTGCCGGCCAGTAGCGCGGTGATCACCGGGATGAGCAGCAGGTGGCGCAGCGTGGGCCGGCCTGGCGCGTCGGGATCGGTGACCGGCTCGGGCTCGGTGCCGGCCGCCACCACCCCGGGCACCACCACCGCCGTCGGCGCCGCCGGGTCACGCCAGGGGTCGGCGAGCGCGTCCGACCACCAGGGCGACGCGAGGGGCACACGGTCAGCCCCCGGCATGGTCGGCGGACCCACCGGCGGGCCTCCTGCCCCGGGCGGTCGCGCCGGAGCCGGAGTCTCACCGCCCCGGCGCCAGTCCCAGCCGTCGGTCACGTCGGTGCCTCCCAGTCCGTCCCCGGATCCCGCGCCGCGTCGCCCGGCCACGGGCCGGTCTGGTCGCGGCTGACGGGATACCGCCTCCAGGATTGCACGGATGTACGCGGTGGAGTCAGCGGTTGCCCCGGTGATCGCTTCAGGCGGAGGCGCGGCTGCGCCGCACGGCGGTCGCCTCTACGCTCACAGTGCCAACCCGCCCCCACACCACGCACCGCCCCCGGAGGTGCCACATCGCCACGGTCGCCGGTTCCGGCAGTTCGATGACGCAGGCTCAGCATTTCGCCGAGTCGTACGTAACCGAGGATCTCGTTCTGCGCACCGCCCGCAGCCTGGCCCGGGAGGTGGGCCTCGACGCCGTCACCCCCGGCGCGGGGGCGGCGCTGCGACTGCTGGCCGCCGCCGGCAACGCCCGCGCGGTGGTGGAGATCGGCACCGGCACCGGCGTGAGCGGCGTCTGGTTGCTGCGCGGTATGCGTGCCGACGGGGTGCTCACCACCATCGACGTGGAGGTGGAGCACCAGCGGATCGCCCGGCGGATCTTCGCCGAGGCGGGCTTCGCGGCCGGGCGCACCCGGATCATCACCGGCCGCGCGCTCGACGTGCTGCCCCGGCTCGCCGACGGCGCGTACGACCTGGTCTTCGTGGACGCGGAGGCGACCGGCTTCCATGCCTGCGTGGAGGCGGCGCTGCGGCTGCTGCGCCCGGGGGGCGTGCTGGCGCTCAACGGCGTGCTCGCCAGCGACCGGATCGGTGACCCGTCCGCCCGGGACGCGGAGACGGTGACGGTCCGCGAGACGATCAAGGCGGTCCGGGAGTCGGAGCACTGGATCCCCGCGCTGCTTGCGGTCGGGCAGGGGCTGCTCGCCGCCGTGAAGTGCTGACCGGGCTCAGTCGACGCTGGCCAGCCAGCGCAGCAACGACCGGACGCCCCAGCCGGTGGCGCCGCGGCTGACCTCAGCCTGGTCGCTGTCTGCCCAGGACGGGGCCGACATGTCCAGGTGCAGCCAGCGGTCCCGTAGTTCGCCGGTGAACTCGCGCAGGTAGAGCGCGGCCAGCACCGAACCGGCGCCCTGGTTCGGTGCGCTGTAGAGGTCGGCGATCTCGCTGCCGAGGTATTCCACGTAGTCGGTGTGCAGCGGCATCCGCCACGCCGACTCGCCGGCCGCCTCGACCGCCGCCAGCACGTCAGCGGCGAGTTCGTCGTTCTCGCTGTACAGGGCGGCGGTGCGCTTGCCCAACGCCACGGAGTTCGCGCCGGTGAGCGTGGCCAGGTCGAGCAGCAGGTCCGGTTTGAGCTGCTGCACCGCGTACGCCAGCGCGTCGGCGAGGACCAGCCGGCCCTCGGCGTCGGAGTTGGTCGTCTCGCTGGTCGTGCCGCCGTAGTGCCGGATGACGTCGCCGGGGCGGAACGCCGAGCCGCTGACCATGTTCTCGGCCAGCGGGGCCAACGTGGTGATCCGGACCGGCAGCCGCAGGGCGGCCGCACCCAGGGTGGCAGCGACGACCGCAGCCGCGCCGGCCATGTCCTTGCGCATCAGCTTCATCGACGCCACCGGCTTGATCGAGATGCCGCCGGTGTCGAAGGTGATGCCCTTGCCGATCAGCACGACGTGGGTGCGCGCGTTGGCGGGGTGCCAGTCCAGCTCGACGAGCCGGGGTCCGCTGGCCGAACCGCCGCCCACGGCGAGGATCCCGCCGAAGCCCTCGGTGGTCAGCTCGGCCGGGCCACGGACCCGCAGCCGCAGGTCCGGCAGGTCGGCGGCGGCGGAGGCCACCTGGTCGGCGAACCACTGCGGGGTCTTCACCGAGGACGGGGTGTTGGTCAGGTCCCGGGCGAGATGGGTCATCGCGGCCGTGGTCCGGGCCGTGGCGACGACGTCCTCGTACCCGGTCGGGTCGTCGAACAGCAGGTCGACGTCGGTGAGCGCCGGTCGGTCGCCGGCCTCGGTGAGTCGGAACCGGTACGGGGCGAGCAGCAGCCCCTCGGTCAACCCACGGACCGCGGCCGGAGTCACCTCGGTTGGCAGCGCGATGGTGATATGCGTCTCATCCGCAGCAGAGCGGGCCAGGGCCGCGCCGGCCGTCCGCCAGGCCGCCTCGTCGCCGTCACCGATGCCGAGCAGCAGCAGTCGGCCGGGGGTACGCCCGGGGCGTAGTTGGGTGTGGATCTCGCCCGCCCGGCCAGTCAGCCGGGCCGCTGACACCAGCGCGGAGGCCTCGTCGGCCGTGCCGTCCGGTGCCGCCACGGCGGTCGACATGGGCTCGACCGAGGTGTCACCTTCCGCCGTCGAATCGGCGGGGCGGACGGGCAGCACGAGGACGTCGAGCCGGTCGGGCTCGGCGATCAAATTGATGGCGAGCACGCGGAACCGCACCTCCAGGAAAGAGTCGCGGACCGGAAGCGAACCCACCTGCCCGCAGCGTTGAAGACCCTGAGCCACCGGCGATTCCGGTGGCTCAGGGTCCGAAGAACGTTCCGGGCGGCTCACGCCGCCCGGAGCACTCCTTACTCAGCCGGCCGCTGCCTTCAGTGCGTCACCGAGCGCGTTGGCCTCGTCGGGAGTCATCTCGACGACGAGCCGGCCACCGCCCTCCAGCGGGACCCGCATGACGATGCCCCGACCCTCCTTGGTGACTTCCAGCGGACCGTCGCCCGTCCGCGGCTTCATCGCCGCCATGTTGTCTCCCCTCAGACCTACACCAGGGTCGGTGGGTTGCCCCACAGCCACTTCGTCACGACCACCCGCAACCGTCACGGGGGTGTCGATAAACGATTTTCCCTGATGAACACCGCCGGACCCAAACCGGAGCAGCATTGATGTAACAGCATCTAGCTTATCTTGAGAAGGCCTGTCACAATGTGCGGTCATGCAGGCACGGTCGGCACTCTTCGACCTGTACGGCGACCACCTCCGTCCGAGGGGTGGCCGGGCACCGGTTGCTGCCCTGGTCAAGCTGCTGGCACCGCTGGGAATCGCGCCGCCAGCAGTTCGCACCGCCGTCTCCCGGATGGTGCGTCAGGGCTGGCTCGAACCACTCCGATTGGTCTCCGGACCGGGATATTCGATCACACCGAAAGCCGCCCGGCGACTCGACGAGGCAGCGGCTCGGATCTACCGGACCGGGCGGGTCACCTGGGACGGGCGGTTCGATCTGCTGGTGTTGGAGGCCCCGGGCTCCCGGCGGGACCGGCAGCGGCTCGCCGCCAACCTGAGCTTCCTCGGCTACGGGACGCTCGACGAGCAGACCTGGGTGGCCACCCGCCCCGGCGAGGACGTCGACCTGCTCCTCGCCGAGGCCGGCATCCGCTTCGAGCGGTTCACCGCCTCGCACTTCGCCGGCACAGCCGGCGCGATGGGCGTGGTCCGGCGAGCCTGGAACCTGGCCGAGATCGGCCGCGCCTACGAACGGTTCGTCGCGGACCAGCGGCCCCTACTCGCCGCGGTCACCGTGCGCAGCAGCGACGAGGAGGCGTACGCGACGCGGTTCCGGCTCGTGCACGCGTGGCGTACGTTCCTCTTCCAGGATCCGCAGCTGCCCCCGGCGCTGCTGCCCGAGCGGTGGCCTGGCACCGCCGCGGCCAGTTTCTTCGACCGGCACGCGGCCCGCCTGCGTCCGGCCGCCGACCGGTACGTCGAACAATGCCTCGACGCCGGCAACCGCATCGTCCGACAGAAGGGTCGTTAGACACGTGACCGAGCCGCTGCTGGTCGACCGGACCGACGCCGTCGTCACCCTCACGCTGAACCGGCCGACCGCGATGAACGCGCTCGACGTGGCGCTCAAGGAGGCGCTGCGGGACGCCCTGGCGGAGCTGGAGACCGACCGGTCCTGCCGCGCGGTCGTCCTGGCCGGGGCCGGCGGGTCGTTCAGCGCCGGTCAGGACCTGCGCGAGCACGTCTCCACCCTGGAAAACTCCGCAAGTGACCCGCTGGGCACCGTGCGGGCGCACTACAACCCGATCGCCGCCCGGCTCGCCAACCTGCCCAAGCCGGTGATCGCCGCGGTCCGCGGGATGGCCGCCGGGGCGGGCGCGTCGCTGGCGTTCCTCGCCGACATCCGCATCGGCGGCCCGACCACCAGCTTCCTGATGGCCTTCGCCAAGGTCGGTCTCGCCGCCGACACCGGCGCCTCCTGGACGCTGCCCCGCCTGGTCGGGCACGCCAAGGCGGTGGAGTTGCTGATGCTGGCCGAGCCGGTCCGCGCCGAGGAGGCCTGCCGGTTGGGCCTGCTCAACCGGTTGACCGACGACGACGAGCAGGTGCTGCCCGTCGCCCAGGAGTTGGCCGCCCGCCTCGCCGCCGGCCCGACCGTCGCGTACGGGGCGATCAAGCGGCAACTCTCCATCGCCGACGCCGGCACCCTCGCCGACGCCCTCGCCGCCGAGGCGCAGGCCCAGTCGATCTGCGGCGCCACCGCCGACCACCGAGCGGCCACGCTCGCCTTCGTCGCCAAGCAGAAACCGGTCTTCGAGGGACGCTGAACGCGATCCGGACGCCGCCCTTACCGTCCTCGAACAGAGGCCGCCTAGCGTCGGCCGGTATGAGCGATCGTGAAGCGGTGGCGCACCTGCTGCGCCGGGCCACCTTCGGGCCGACCGCCGACGAGGTGGACGCGGCCGAGCGGGCCGGGCCGGCGGCGACCCTGGACCGGGTGCTCGCCGCGTCCCGCGCGGACCGGGGTGCGGCGGCCACGCCGATCCCGGCGCTGCCCCCCGACCCGTACGCCGAGCTGACCAAGGATTCCACCCGCGAGCAACGGCAGCAGGCCAACGCGGAGCGCCGCAAGCAACTCCAGCAGGTCACCGAGTGGTGGCTGGACCGGATGGTGGCCGCCGAGGACGGGCCGACCGAGAAGTTGCTCTTCTTCTGGCACGGGCACTGGGCCACCAGCGCGCAGAAGGTCAAGTCGGCGCGGCTGATGGTGGGCCAGTTGGAGACGCTGCGCCGGCACGGCCGTGGGCCGCTCGGCCCGCTGGTCGCCGCGATGGTGCGCGACCCCGCCCTGATCGTCTGGTTGGACGGGCAGAAGAACACCCGCAAGGCACCTAACGAGAATCTGGCCCGCGAGCTGATGGAGCTGTTCACCCTCGGCATCGGCGCCTACAGCGAGGCCGACGTGAAGGCCGGCGCGCGGGCGCTGACCGGCTGGGTGGTCGACAGGCGTACCGGTGCCGCCCGCTTCGAGGCCCGCCGGCACGACCCCGGCGAGAAGAGTATCCTCGGGCACAGCGGCCGGTTCGACGCTGAGGCGTACGCCGGTCTGCTGGCCGCCCAACCGGCGGCGGCGACCTTCGTGGCCGGGCGGCTCTGGTTCCGCTACGCGGGCACCGACACCCCGGCACCTGACGGTCTGGCCGGCGCGGACACCATCGCGACCCTGCGCGCGATCTTCTCCGCACCGGCCTTCGCGCAGACCCGGGGCACGCTTGTGAAGCAGCCGGTGGAGTGGCTGGTCGGTGCGCTGCGGCAGCTTGGCATCCGGCCGTCAGCGCTCCCCGAGCAGCAACGCAGACAACTTCTGACCGGCCTGAACGCGCTCGACCAGGTGCCGTTGCGCCCACCGAGCGTGGGTGGTTGGCCGGCCGGGGCCGCCTGGCTGACCACCTCCTCGTTGCAGGCCCGGCTGCGGACGGCTGGAGTGCTCGCCGCCGCCACGGCACCAGCGGTGCTGGCCCGGCTGGCCGCCGCGCCCACCGCCGGCCGACCGGACGCGCTGGCCCGGGTGCTGGTGGTCGACGGCTGGGGCCCGCGCACCCGCGCCGCCCTCGCCCCGCTGGCCGATGAGCCCCGCAAGCTGCTGGCCGCCGGTCTGGTCAGCCCCGAATACACAGTCAGCTGAGCGGAGGAGTCGACATGGACACCCTGACCCGACGCAGGTTCCTGCTGACCAGCGGAGTGATCGGCGCGGGCGCGCTGGCCGCCGGGGCCGGCGCATACAGCCTGCGGGACCTGCTGGACACCACCGGGGACCGCGATCCGCAGTCCCGCACGCTGGTGCTGGTGACCCTCTACGGCGGAAATGACGGGCTCAACACGGTAATTCCGGATGGCGACCCGGCCTACCGGGCGGCTCGCCCCGAGCTGGCGTACCCGGACGGGGAGGTGCGGCGGTTGGACGACGGCTTCGGCCTCAACCCGGCGCTGGCCGGCCTGCACCAGCGCTGGTCCGGCGGTGGGCTGGCGATCGTGCGCGGGGTCGGCTACCCGAAGCCGGACCGCAGCCACTTCCGGTCGATGGACATCTGGCACACCGCTCAACCGGACCGGCCCGGTAACACCGGCTGGCTCGGGCGGTGGCTGGACCGCGCCGGTGGCGACCCCCGGCTGGCGGTCTCCTTCGAGCCGGCGCTTCCGCCGCTGCTGGCCGGGGCCCAGAGCGCCGGCGCGGCCATGCCGGTGACCGACCGGAAGGCCGCCAAGGGGCTGCCCGCGGAGACGCTTGGCGCGTTCGCCGCCGCGGAGGCGGGCGAGTCGGCGGCCCGGCGTCGAGCGGCCGCCTGCTTCGCCGACCTACGGTCGGTGGACGAGATGATCCGCCAGGTACGCGATTCCGCCGACCCGGACACGGCGGACCCGGACGGCGAGCAGGCCCCGGCGACGGCCACCGGCGGGGCACGCACACCGCTGGACGCGCAGCTCGACCTGGTAGCGCAGTGCGTCGAGGCGGGCGTGTCCACCCGGGTCTTCTCGGTGTCGCTTGGCGGCTTCGACACGCACGCCGACGAGTTGCAGTTGCAGGCCGTCCTGCTCGGTCAGCTGGACCGGGCGTTGACCGGATTCGCCGACCGGATGAGTCGCACCGAGGCGGGCCGGAAGGTGGTGGTGGCGGTCTACTCCGAGTTCGGCCGTCGGGTACGGGCCAACGCCTCGGACGGCACCGACCACGGCACCGCCTCGGACGTGCTGCTGCTCGGCGCGGGCGTCCGGGGTGGGTGGCACGGCGCACCGCCGAGCCTCACCGACCTCGACGACGGCGACCTGAAATACACCACCGACTTCCGGGACGTCTACGCCACGCTGCTGGAGCGGGTGCTGGACACCGACCCGGGCCCGATCCTCGCCGACTGGCGGGGACGAGTGGACAAGCTGTTCTAGTCGTCCTCTTCCGGGTCCTGGTTGGCCTGCTCGCCCAGCACGAAGGCCTGCATGGCCAGCTCGTCACCGGCCGGCGAGACGAAGGCGGGCAGCTCACGCGGCCCCAGCTCCTGCACGTAGGACCAGAACAACCCAACCGCCTCGGCGGGCGTGCCGGCCTCGATCGGCAGGTCGAGGCTGACCAGCCAGGTGCGCCGCGCCGGGGGCGGGCCGAGCTGGTCGGCCAGCGCCCGGAAGGCGGCCGGCTCCAGTGCGAACACCGGCTCGTCGAGCGTCAGCAGATCGGCCGGCACCGGCTCGTCGAAGGCCCGCCGGGTGTACGCGACGACGAGCGTCCCCGGCTCGGCCGGGGACTGTGGGTCGTCCGGGTCTTCGCGGTGGCGTCGACCCGGCGCGCTGACCCGGCCGAGGGCGACCAGCCGTGGCGGCGCGTCGACCAGCACCGCCACCTGGTCTCCCGGCCCTGGCCGGGCGATGTCGCTCAGCCCGGTCAGCTCCAGCGAGTCGTGGTGCACGAGCCGCTCGGCCTCATAACGCTCGGCGGGCAGTAGCACCGCCCAGCTACGCACCCCATCGGCGTTGCCGGCCGCACCGGCCCGGTGCGCGGTCTCGGTCGTCATGCGTGCCATCTCATCACGCCGCGGGTGGGCGGGTGACGTGACAGCCGACGATGTGATCGTCGACCATCCCGGTGGCCTGCATCAGGGCGTACGCGGTGGTCGGGCCGACGAACCGGAAGCCGCGCTTCTTGAGTGCCTTGGCCATCGCCGTCGACTCCGCGGTGATCGGCGCCAGCTCGGCGAACGAGGCGAGGCGAGCTGGCCGGGGCTCCGGCGCGAAGGACCAGAGCAGCGCGGACAACCCCTCCGGCAGCTCCAGCGCGGCGCGGGCGTTGGCGATCGCCGCCTCGATCTTGGCCCGGTTGCGGACGATGCCGGCGTCGGCGAGCAGCCGGGTCACGTCGGCGTCGTCGTAACGGGCGACGGTCGGGATGTGGAACTCGTCGAAGGCCAGCCGGAACGCCGGACGCTTGCGCAGGATGGTCAGCCAGGACAACCCGGACTGGAACGCCTCCAGCGTCATCCGTTCGTAGAGCGCGTCATCGCCACGTAGCGGCCGCCCCCACTCGGTGTCGTGGTAGATGGCGTAGTCGGGGGTGCTCGACCCCCAGGCGCAGCGAGCCAGCCCATCGGCGCCGATCACCAGGTCAGTCACCTCGTACACGCTAGGGCATCGGCCTGACACCCCATTGCCGCCGGTCGCCCGGCGGAGCCGCCGGCACCGGGCCGCACGGTCAGGGCAGCTGGCCCTGCTCGACCAGACGGGCGAACCGCTTCAGCGCCTGGGTGAGGCCGAGCTTGGAGCCGGGCCAGAGCACTGGCCACGCCAGCCGACCGGCCCGGCCGCCCGGCAGGTGGAACCACTCGTGCCAGACGACCTGCGTGCGGGCTTGGCCCAGCTGGGTGCAGCGCAGCACCCCCGGGCCGCGCAGCAACTGGCCGTGGTGAACCACGGCGATCTCGTACGGCTCGTCGACCCGGACCACCCGCATCTCGTCGCGCAGTGTCGCCCGGCCGAGCGCGGTCACCGCCTCGATCCGACTGCCCTCGCGTCCGTCACCCTCGACCACCCGGACCTGGGTGAACGGGATCCAGTCGGACTGACGCTCCCAGGCGAGCAACGCGGCAAAGACCCGCTCCGCCGGGGCGTTGACGATCACCGTGGCGGTCACCTCACCGGCACCGGGTTGGGCCGCCTCCCGAAGATCGTCAGCGCCCTCCGGGTCGGTCACGCCGACTCCGACCGAACCACCGCGTCGCGCTGCTCGGTGCCGTCGGCGGGCACGCCGGCGGTCTGCTCACGATCGGCCGACTCGTCGTCGGCGGGGGCGACGGCAGGCGCCACGCCGTCGGAATCCGCCGGAGACGAGGTGGCGGTGGGCAACGGGCCGGGGGCCGTCGAGCCGACCGGGGCCGAGCCCGCCTCGCCGGTCAGCGGCGCGTCCTTACCGGGCTCCGCCGGCTTGCCCGGCTCCGCCGTGTCCGCGGTGGGCACCTTGTTGGCGGACTGCTCACGGGCTTGGCGCAGCACGTCCGCGTCGTCGGTGCGTCCCTCACGCAACGCGATGACCTCCGACTCCAGTACGCCGATCAGCTCGGACTTGTATCCGATGTCGTAGGCGGCGCGACGCATCGCCTGATCGACCTGGTCCATCCGGTACCCGCGCAGCGCGGTGTCGAAACGGACCGCCCCCACATCGGGTTCGCGCAGCGGGCGGGTGCCCGGCAACGCCACGGCCTGCGAATCCGGCTCGGCCGGCACCAGGCCGGGATCACGGCCGCTGACCAGCACCGTCACACCGAATATCACCGCCGCGACGGTCAACGCCACGACCAGGAGGAGCAGAAGGTGACCCATGCACTGATCGTGGCATGGCTGCCGGCTCGGAGCGACCCCCGCCACCCACCTCGATCACGATCGCTGCCGCCGCCCGCCCGGAATCGCGGACGGACGACCGACTAGCGTCGGGACCGGCCGACGCGGCGGCGACGGCGCGAACTTCCAGGAGGCGGGCATGGCCGGGGCGCTTCGGCTCGGTGGGCACACGTTCGCCCCGGGCGAGCTGGTGGTGATGGCGATCATCAACCGCACACCGGACTCGTTCTTCGATCGGGGGGCCACCTACGCCGCGGACAGCGCTCTGCGTGCGGTGGAACGGGCGGTGGACGAGGGCGCGGCCATCATCGACATCGGCGGGGTCAAGGCCGGCCCCGGTGCGGACGTGGACGTGGCCGAGGAGATCCGGCGGACGGTGGACACCATCGCCGCCGTTCGAGCCGCGTTTCCGGAGGTGGTGATCTCCATCGACACCTGGCGTGCCGAGGTGGCGACGGAGGCCGTGGCGGCCGGAGCGGACCTGCTCAACGACACCTGGTCGGGTGCCGACCCGACGTTGGTCCGGGTGGCCGCGCAGACCGGCGCCGGCCTGGTCTGTTCACACGCCGGCGGCCTGACGCCACGGACCAGGCCGCACCGGGCCGCCTTCGCCGACGTGGTCTCCGACGTGGTCGCGACGGTGACCGGGCTCGCCGAGCGCGCGGTGGCGGCCGGGGTACGCCGGGACGGCATCCTCATCGACCCGGCGCACGACTTCGGCAAGAACACCCGGCACTCGTTGGAGATCACTCGACGTCTGGACGAGCTGACCGGGACCGGCTGGCCGGTGCTGGTGGCGCTCTCCAACAAGGACTTCATCGGTGAGACCCTGGGCCTGCCGGTGGCCGAACGGCTGGAGGGGACGCTCGCCGCGACGGCGGTCTCGGCCTGGCTGGGCGCCCGGGTCTTCCGCGCCCACCAGGTCGGCCCGACCCGTCGGGTGCTGGACATGGTGGCCTCGATCCGAGGCGACCGCCCGCCCACGGCGACCCGCCGGGGACTGGCCTGAACGCGCTCAGGTCCAGCGGAGGATGTTCCTACGCCAGGCGTAGAGAATGCCGAGCGCGAGCACCGCCACGAAGACCGCCATCTCCACCACCGTCACCAGGCCGAAGCCCGGTCGGTCGAAGACCACCGCCCAGGGGAAGAGGAACACCGCCTCGACCGCGAACAGCACGTACAGGTAGGCGTACACGTAGTAGCGGATCTGCACCTGCGCCCAGTCGGCACCGACCGGGTCGAGCCCGCACTCGTAGCTGGCCCGCTTACCAGGGGGGTCGGCCGGACGCGCGGGGCGTAACACCCGATTGGCCGAGAACGCCGTAACGAAGAAGAGAACGCTGGCGAGCAGCAGGAGCCCGAGCGTCGCGTACGAGCCCAGGTATCCGGTCACAGTCGGCAGCCTACCGTCTGCCCGGACGGGCCGTCCCAAACACGTTACGAATTTGTTTCCAGATGGGACTAGTGCGCTAGGGCAACTGTTACCGAACATTGGACACCCCACCCATGTCACCGGAGGACAGATGGCCCGCGTCAAGGCATCGCCCGGCAACCGGGCGGAGGGGCTGCGTCCCACGTCCCTGCTGGCGACGGCGTTCGCGCTCGGCCTGGTCGCGGCGCTCGCCGTGGGGCCGGCCTGGGCCGACGCGGCCACACCGGACGCGGACCCGGTCGTGACACTTACCGACCCCGCCAACGGGCCGGGAGGCGAGGAGCCCCCGACCGGCCCGGCGGAGCCCACCCCGACCGAGGTGACGGGCGGCGAGCCGGGGCCGACCGACCCGGCACCGGAGACCTCCGCGCCACCACCGGAGACGACGCCACCGGCACCGGTGACCACCGCCCCAGAGGTCCCACCGACACCGACCACGGTCGCTCCCACACCGGGCACCAGCACCCGACCGTCGAACCCAGCGCCACCCGGGCCGACGGTACGCCCGATCCCGCCGACCGCTCCGGCTCCGCCGGTCACGTCGGTCCGCCCGCCGGCACCGGGTTCGGCAGCGCCGCCGCAGAGCCCGCTGGGCGTACAGGTCAGCACCGCAGACGTGACCCTCAGCGAGGCGTACTGGAACTCGGCGAGCATGGCCGCCACCTTGCAGGTCACGGTGCACAACACCGGCACCACCGCGGAACGGATCCAACTCTCGTACACGCTGCCGGCCGGGCTGACCGACGCCGGCACTAAGGGCTGCGCCGCCGTCGGCGCTGGGGCGTACCGCTGTGGGGCCTGGACGGCCGAGGCCGGCGTACGGTTCAGCACTCTGCTCCACCTGCGAGTCGCTGGCACGGCGTGGAAGCAGATGCCGCTCAGTGGCTCCGTCCAGGTCGTCGCGGGTGCGCCGGGGGTGCCCGGGGAGGCGACCGACGACCAGGGCTTCGCGGTGCTCTTCCCACCCGGCCCGCCGGCGCCCGGGATCGCGCTCGCCGCCGACGAGGTGGTCTTCGACATCAGCGGCAGCCCCAGCACCCTCACGCTCCGGCTGGGCAACACCGGCACGGTGGACGCCGCTGGCCAGGTCGAGGTCGTCCTGCCCGCCGGGGTGACCGTGCCGACCCCACCGCTCGGCTGCGTGGCGGTCGAGGAGACGCGTACCCGCTGTGACGCCGGCCTGGTGCTGGCGGGCACGGCCGCCGAGGTGCAGCTGCCGGTGGAGGCGACGCCGCAGGCCCAGCGGGAAGCGCCGTTGTCCGGCGCCGTGGTCGGTCAACTCGATCCCCGCAGCGGCCCGGCCCGTCGGGTGCAGATGAGCTTCCGGATCACCGCGGCGGCCGCCCTGGCCACGCCGGTGGTCTCCGCGCCCGCGCCGACCGGCTCGCAGGGCGTACTCCCTGCCGGTGCCGCGACCGGAGACGGCGGGTTGACCTCGGTGCAGCGCACCGCGGTCATCCTGATCGTGGTCTCCACGCTGCTTGTGGTGCTGGCTCTGACGCTGGCCACGACCTCGCTGCGTCGCCGGTTCAGCGGCCTGGCACCCAAGCGCGCACCCCGCCCCACCGACTGATCGACGGACGGCCTGTTGGTGATCTGAATTACGGCGGGCGGGGCGTAACAGCGCAAAAAGGGGTGTTTCTCGACCCTACGTGGTCCCAGTCGGCGGACCTCCGGGGATGGTTAGGGCTCCCTTAGACGTAGGCTCTCAGGTGAGGAACGACAGCGACCGGACCAGCCTGGGGCGGTGCGGTGAAACGTTGCGTCAAGGAGGTTCCGTGGCCGGGCGAGCCCCGCAGTCGCGAACGAAGGTGGCACAGTGACCAAGCAGATCCGTCAACTCGACCGGGTGGTCATCCGGTTCGCCGGTGACTCCGGCGACGGCATGCAGCTGACCGGCGACCGGTTCACCTCGGAGACGGCGCAGCTCGGCAATGACATCTCCACGCTGCCAAACTTTCCCGCCGAGATCCGGGCTCCCGCCGGCACCCTGCCCGGCGTGTCGAGCTTCCAGGTGCACTTCGCCGACTACGACATCCTCACCCCGGGCGACGCGCCCAACGTGCTGGTGGCGATGAACCCGGCGGCCCTCAAGGCCAACCTGGCCGATCTGCCGCGCGGCGCGGACATCATCGTCAACACCGACGAGTTCACCAAGCGCAACCTCGCCAAGGTCGGTTACCAGACCAGCCCGCTGGACGACGACTCGCTGGCCGGCTACGTCGTGCACCCGGTGGCGCTGACCTCGATGACCGTCGGCGCGCTCGCCGCCCACCAGGTGTCCAAGAAGGACGCCGAGCGGTCGAAGAACATGTTCGCCCTCGGCCTGCTCTCCTGGATGTACTCGCGTCCCTACGAGTCGACGCTGCGCTTCCTGGAGACCAAGTTCGCGAAACGCCCGGAGTTGGTCGCGGCGAACGTCGCCGCCTTCAAGGCCGGCTGGAACTTCGGCGAGACCACCGAGGACTTCGCGGTCCGCTACGAGGTCAAGCCGGCGAAGATGAAGCCGGGCACGTACCGCAACATCACCGGCAACGCGGCGCTCTCCCTGGGGCTGGTCGCCGCCGGGGTCCGCTCCGGGCTGCCGGTCTTCCTCGGCGCGTACCCGATCACGCCCGCCTCGGACATCCTGCACGAGCTGAGCAAGCACAAGCGCTTCGGCGTTCTCACCGTGCAGGCCGAGGACGAGATCGCCGCCGTCGGCGCGGCGTTGGGCGCCTCCTACGGCGGGTCGCTCGGCGTCACCACCACCAGTGGCCCCGGCGTGGCGCTCAAGAGCGAGACGATCTCGCTCGCGGTGGCGCTGGAGCTGCCGCTGGTGATCGTGGACGTGCAGCGCGCCGGCCCGTCGACCGGCATGCCGACCAAGACCGAGCAGGCCGACCTCAACATGGCGCTCTACGGTCGGCACGGCGAGGCGCCGGTCGCGGTGATCGCGCCTCGGTCACCGTCGGACTGCTTCTTCGCGGCACTGGAGGCGGCCCGGATCGCGCTGACCTACCGCACCCCGGTGATCCTGCTGTCCGACAACTACGTCGCCAACGGATCGGAGCCGTGGCTGCTGCCCGACGTGGAGTCGCTGCCCGACCTGCGGGTCGAGTTCGCCACCGAGCCCAACGGCGAGGACGGCACCACCTTCCTGCCGTACCTGCGTGATCCGGAGACCCTGGCCCGGCCATGGGCGATCCCCGGCACGGCGGGCCTGGAGCACCGGATCGGCGGTCTGGAGAAGGCCGACAAGACCGGGGACATCTCCTACGACCCGGCCAACCACGACTTCATGGTGCGCACCCGGGCCGCCCGGATCGAGACGATCCCGGTGCCGGACATCGAGGTGGAGGACCCGGACGGCGACGCTCGGGTGCTGGTCCTCGGCTGGGGCTCGACGTACGGGCCGATCGGCGCGGCGTGCCGCAGTGTCCGCCAACGCGGCCTGTCCATCGCCCAGGCGCACCTGCGACACCTGGCGCCGATGCCGGCCAACCTCGGCGAGGTGCTGCGCTCGTACGACAGGGTGGTCATCCCGGAGATGAACCTGGGCCAGCTCGCCCACGTCATCCGGGCCCGATACCTGGTCGACGCGATCAGCTACAACCAGGTCCGCGGCCTGCCGTTCACGTCGGCCGAGCTGGAGACGACGCTGGAAGAGGTCCTGAAGAATGTCTGAGCCCGTCGCCCTCAAGCTCACCGCGAAGGACTTCAAGTCCGACCAGGAGGTGCGCTGGTGCCCCGGCTGCGGTGACTACGCAATCCTGGCGGCCATCCAGCAGTTCATGCCGGAGCTGAACATCCCCCGGGAGCGCACCGTCTTCGTCTCCGGGATCGGCTGCTCGTCCCGCTTCCCGTACTACATGAACACGTACGGCATGCACTCGATCCACGGCCGAGCCCCGGCGATCGCGACCGGCCTGTCGGTGTCCCGGCCGGACCTGTCGGTCTGGGTGGTGACCGGCGACGGTGACGCGCTCTCGATCGGTGGCAACCACCTGATCCACGCGCTGCGGCGCAACGTCAACCTCAAGATCCTGCTGTTCAACAACCGGATCTACGGTCTGACCAAGGGTCAGTACTCGCCCACCTCCGAGGTCGGCAAGGTCACCAAGTCGACCCCGGCCGGCTCGGCGGACGCCCCGTTCAACCCGCTCTCGCTCGCGCTCGGCGCGGAGGCCAGCTTCGTCGGCCGGACCATCGACTCCGACCGCAAGCACCTGCAGTCGGTGCTGCGGGCCGCCGCCGAGCACGAGGGTTCGGCCTTCGTGGAGATCTACCAGAACTGCAACATCTTCAACGATGGGGCGTTCGAGCAGCTCAAGGACCCGTCCACGCGGGACGACTACCTGATCCGCCTGGAGCACGGCCAGCCGATCACCTTCGGCGCTGAGGGGCAGTTCTGCGTGGTGCACCCGCCGGGCGGCTTCGGCCTGGAGGTCCGGGAGACCAGCTCGGTTCGCCCGGAGGAGATCGTCGTGCACGACGCGACGGTGACCGACCCGGCGTACGCCTTCGCGCTGTCCCGGCTGCCCGGCCTGGACCTGCGCAACACTCCGATCGGGGTGTTCCGCTCGGTGGCCCGACCGTCCTACGACAGCGTGGTGCAGAGTCAGCTCGCGGCCGCCAAGGCCAAGGTCACCGAGACCCCCGAGCAGCAGCTCGCCGGCCTGCTGGGCAGCGGCGACACCTGGACCATCCTCTGATCCATCTGTAACGACGAGAGCGGCCGCCCCCGGATCGGGGACGGCCGCTCTCGTCGTAGCGGCGCTGCCTCAGCGCTGGGCGGAGGCCGGCTGCCAGAGGTTGTCGATCTCCTTCTCGGCTGCCACGAGGCTCGCCTCGTGCAGCGGGATCAGCTCGGCCATCGCGGGGACGGCGGGCGCCAGGGTCAGCTCAGCGCTGATGAAGCGCGGTTGCATGCCGGTCATGGACAGACCGTGCGGGAGCCAAGGCTCGGCGTGGTCCCAGCCGTTGCGCGGGGTGCCCTCGCCGTAGCCGCCACCCCGGGTGGCCAGCACCACGAACTCGCGGTCGCCGAGCAGGCCCGCCTGGGTCGTCGGGTCGTACGCGAGGCCGGGCACGATCAGGTGGTCGACCCACGCCTTGACGCTGCTGGGAGCGCCGTAGTTGTAGAGCGGGAGGCCGAGCAGCACCACGTCGGCCTGCTTCACCTCGTCGACCAGGCGCTCGCTGAGCTCCCAGGATGCGCGCTGCTCCGGGGTGTGCTGGTCGGGCGGCGTCATCCGGGCCAGGCCGCCGGCCGAGTCCAGGTGCGGCAGCGGCTCGGCGCCCAGGTCACGGTAGGTCACGGTGCCATCGGGGTGGGCCGCGCGCCACGCGTCGACCGCGCGGGCGGTGAGCCGCCGGCTGACCGACCAGTCACCGCGAATGCTCGAGTCAATATGCAGCAGGTGCATTATTCCTCCTCCAAGGATCGTCTGTGCAGCACCAACTATTTATAGCAGGACGATGTTCCCTTCGATCGGTAGACTCGGTCACATGTCCGCCCCGCCGCTCGACCCCTCGGAGCACCGCTCGGGCGCGCTCCTGGACCATCTGGCCCGGCGGATGCGGCTGCGGTCGGAGTCGGTGCTGGCACCGCTCGGGCTACGCCCCCGGCACCTGGTCGCGCTGACCGTGCTGCGCGCCGGCGGCGGCACCGGTCAACAGGCGCTCGCCACCATCCTGGAAATGGACAGCACCAACATCGTCGGGCTGCTCAACGACCTGGAAGCGAAGCAGCTGATCGAGCGTCGGCGCTCACCCGAGGACCGCCGCCGGCACGTCGTCGAGCTCACCGAATTTGGGGCGAAACGCCTCAGCGAGGCCGAATGCGCCCTCGCCGGTGCCGAGGACGAGGTGCTGAGCGCACTGGACCTCACCGAGCGGGAGACGCTCTACGAGCTGCTCCGGCGAGCCTCCACCGGCACGCCGGGCAGTTGCACCGAGTCGATCTGCGCCGGCGACGACCCCTACTGAGACGCCGCCACAGCGGCGGAGCGGTCAGCCCAGGTCAGGCGGTCGTGGCCGACTGGGGGCGGTCGTCGCGTACGTGCACAAGCATGTCGCCGGTCTCGATCACCGCGCCGGCCCGGTCGGCCAGGGTGACCACCTTGCCCCGCCGCACCAGAGCGATCACCAGCGACTCCAGCTCGCGCGGCGAGCGACCCACCTCGTCCCGCTCTGCCGAGCGCATCGCCAGCGCCATGCCCTGGCCGGGAGTGAGCAGGTCCTCCACCACATCGATCAGCGGCGGAGCCGAGGTGGAGAGGCCGAGCAGCCGGCCCGCCGTGGCCGAGGAGACGATCACGTGGTGTGCGCCACTCTGCTTGAGCAGCGGGGCGTTCTCTGCCTCCCGGGCCGCCGCGATGATGCGGACCTGCCCGGCGGTGAGCTGCCGTACCGTCAGCGCGACAAGCACCGACGCGTCGTCACTGTCGGTCGCGATGATCACGGCCTTGGCGGTCTTGACGTGCGCCTCGTTCAGCACCGACGAGCGGGTCGCCGAGCCCTCGATCGCCACCAGCCCGGCGGAGGTGGCCTGCCGCAGGGCGGCGGCGCTGCGCTCCACCACCACGATCCGCGAACGGTCCAGGCCGTTCTCCAGCAGGGCGGAGACAGCGCTGCGCCCCTTGGTGCCGTAGCCGCAGATGATGACGTGGTCCTTCACGGCTCTCCTCCACCGCGACAGGCGACGGCCAGTCCGGTACTGCTCGGTCAGAACTTCCAGGGTGGTGCCGACCAGGATGATCAGGAAGAGCACTCGGGCCGGGGTGATGAAGAGGACGTTGACCAGCCGGGCCGACTGCGCGGCCGGCGTGATGTCGCCATAGCCGGTGGTCGAGAGCGACACGACCGCGTAGTAGAAGCAGTCGAGCAGGGTGAGGCCGTCCTCGTTGACATCGCGGTAGCCGTCCCGGCCCAGGTAGACCGCGGCGACCACGGCGAAGACCAGGCCCAGGGCGGCGGCGAGCCGAAGGCTCAGCGCGCTAAGTGGGCCCCGCCGTTGCGCGGGAAAATGGATCACCGTCGAACCTGCTCCCCCGCTGTCGCCTGCACGCCCACAACATAGCGGGTACGCAAACGGGCATGATGGGGGTGCCACCCGACGACGACCGCGAGAGTGAGGCCCGCATGTCGTTGCTGCGACGAGTGATCGGCGGGGTGCTGCGCCGCCACCGCCAACGTCAGGGCCGCACACTGCGTGACGTGGCCGCAGCGGCCGACGTCTCGGTGCCCTACCTGTCGGAGGTGGAGCGGGGCCGCAAGGAGGCCTCCTCGGAGGTGCTCGCGGCGATCTGCCGGGCGCTCGGCATCAGCCTCGCCGACCTGCTCGGGGAAGCCCGCGACGACATGCGCCGGGTCGAGCCCCGCCTCCCGGCCGCGCCGCGCGCCGCGCTGACCCACCTGGAGCGAGTCGACGCGGCTCGACGGGAGATCGGCAACGCCACCCTGCTGGTGGGCCCACGCACCAGTGGGTTCGTCCTGCACCACGGGTCGGGGGCGAGCGAGCCAACCCTCAGTGTCGGCACGGTGGCCTCCGCTGGTGGCTTGCGCACCGGTCCGCGTACCCCCTCGGTGGCTGACGGTGGCGCGGCCCAGGCTGGTGCGCGGCGGCTGACCGCCGCGTAGGCCGCGCCGGTTCTGCCGACGGCGGATCTGCCGGCGGCAGAATCCCTGGGCCGACCATGACCGCCGCACGCACGCTGAGGGGGCCGGCTCACCGGGCGGTCCCACCGCCCGCCGGCACTGTGGAAGGCGGCGGCACATGATCGGGTACGGCGTGCGGATGCTGGATGGCGGACAGCCATCCTTCGGTGATCATGTGTTCGAGCGGTTGTTGCGGGAGCGGATCGTCTTCCTCGGCACCGAGGTGACGGAGGAGTCGGCCAACCAGATCTGCGCGCAGATCCTGCTGCTCGCCGCCGAGGACGCCGATCGGGACATCTACCTCTACATCAACTCGCCGGGTGGCTCGGTGAGCGCGGGGATGGCGGTCTACGACACGATGCGCTACGTGCGCAACGACGTGGCGACGCTGGCGCTCGGGTTCGCCGGCTCGATGGGGCAGTTCCTGCTCTGTGCGGGTGCGGCCGGCAAGCGGTACGCGCTGCCGCACTCGCGGATCATGATGCACCAGCCGTCCGGCGGGATGGGCGGCACCGCCTCGGACATCACCATCCAGGCGGAGAACATGCTGCACGTGAAGCGCACCATGCAGGAGCTGATCTCCCAGCACAGTGGACGTAGCCTCGACGAGGTCCAGCGCGACTGGGACCGGGACCGCTGGTTCACCGCCGAGCAGGCCCGGGAGTACGGCCTCATCGACCAGGTGGTCACCCGAGCCGAACAACTGCCGACGCTCTGATCAACGTCTGGTGATCGTGGTACCGCCAGAGCACCCCACCCATTAGCCTCCGTAGATATCCTTGCGGGCGCAGAAGGAGTGGGAATGACTGACGGCTACCAACCCAACTGCTGTGGCGACGGCACGTCCACTTCCGGCGTGAGTCGCCGGGCGATGTTGCGCGCGGCGGTGCTGGGCGCGGGCGCCATCAGCACCGGTGGCCTGCTGATGCCCGAGGCCGCACAGGCGGCACCGGCGATCTACAACCCGTTCAGCGCCTACCCGATCACCGACACCTGGGAGGGCCACCTCAGCCGTGGCTCGCTCGGCGGCATCGACTTCGGGATGGGAGTGGGCACGGCGTTGCCGGCCTGCGGCGCCGGCACCATCCTGAACACCCCCAACAACGGCACCGGCGGGCACACCGTCACGATCCAGCACGCGGACGGCTACCGCAGCCAGTACCTGCACCTGTCGCAGTTCCTGCTCGCCAACGGCACCAGCGTGGGTGCCGGCACGATAGTGGGCCGCTCCGGCGGCGCGGCCGGCGCACCCGGCTCGGGCAGCTCGACCGGCCCACACCTGCACTGGCACATGATCGACCCGTCCGGCACCCGGATCAGCCCGCTGGTCTTCATCCAACAGAACCCGGCCGACCAGCCCCGTCAGGTGTTCGAGGCGGCCAGCAACGCCGGCTGGCGTGCCCTGCCGGTATCCGGCAGCACCGGTGCGGTGACCGGCACCGCGACCACCGCGATCACCCTCGGCAGCACGAAGATCCTCTACACCCTCAACGGCGGACGAATCAACGAAGCCGCCAGCAACGCCGGCTGGAACAACCTCTGGACCGGCATCCACGGCGCGCAAGGCACCGCCCTGGCCGCGGTCAACCTCGACGGGGTAAAGCTGGTCTACAACGTCGTCGACGGGTACGTGCACGAGGCCGCCAGCAACAACGGTTGGCGCAACCTCAACACCGGCATCGGTGGCGCCAGCTCGGCCTCGATCTCGGTGATCGTGCTGAACGGCGTCAAGTACATCTACAGCATCGTCGGCGGTTACGTACACGAGGCGCACAGCGCCAACGCCTGGCGGAACCTGAACACCGGCATCCCGGCCTCGGCGGTAGCGGCGATCACCCTGGGCAGCACGAAGATCCTCTACACCCTCAACGGCGGCCGGGTCTACGAGGCTGCCAGCAACGCCGGCTGGAACAACCTGTGGACCGGCATCTACGGCGCCCAGGGCACCTCGCTGGCCGCGCTCGGTGTGGGCGGGGTCAAGCACATTTACAACGTCGTCGACGGGTGGGTGCACGAGGCCGCCAGCAACAACGGCTGGCGCAATCTCAACAGCGGGGTCCGCGGGTCGCGGGCAGCCACTCTGGCGCTGGACGGGGTCAAGCTCATCTATGCGGCCTGACCGACCTATCGCTCTGCGACGTGCGGGCGTCTCGACGTTGCTACCGAGCTGAGCGCTTGCGCCAGAGCAGCAGCACGGCTGTTACCAGGTAGCCGACGCCAAGCAGCGCTGGCCTCCAGCCGGCGTCGAGTGGCCTCTCCGTAGCCCCGTTGCCCCGGTCGTCGTTCGGCCAGGAGCACCGATGTTCCCGCCATCATCTCCGATTCGACCTGGTCACGCCCTCGGGCCTGTCGTCCCACTCGGAGGCCGGCCTCCTCCTTTCAAGATCGAGTAAGGCATACTCCCTGCCGCGGACGGCCGCTCCGCTCAGCTGGAGGCTCCTCATGACCGCCCGTCTGCCTGCTTCGACAGTTGCCAACGGAGAAGGCGTTCCACCGATTTGCGCCAAACACGGGGACCCGGCCACGCGCCGCCGCCCCGTGTCGTTTCGGTCGCTTCCGCCAGCCTGGTCGTACCTTCTGATTCTCCTCGCCGTGCTGCCCTTCGCGATCGTCGCCTCGATCTTTCAGAAGCGGGTGAGAGTGCCGAACTGGCCGTTCTGTGCGAAGTGCGGACGGCTTCGGGTGCTCCGCCTGCTCAGCGGTATCGGGCTGATGCTGCTCGGTTTCGTCGGTGTGATCGGTTTTTCGGCCGTGCTGCCGCCGGAGAGCAGCGCGACCGGTGTCGTTGTCATCTTCTGCTTTCTCATGCTCTTCGCAGGCTTGGTGATCGCCGGAAGGACTGGGTGGACCACGATCGCGTCAGGATATGTGTCCATGGACGGCAGCACCTTGCATGTTCGCCGGCCGCACCCGCGCTTCGCAGAGGCGACGGCGGGACGCCCTGACCGTCCTTAGCCATCACCACTCCCCAGGCACCGCCCGATCCGGCACGAATTGGGCACGCCATGCTCGTGCTCATGACGTCAGGTGACCGGGTGCTCCAGTTGGGAACGCGCCTGCACGAAGAGGCTGTCCGGGTCGCCCGACTTCGGAAAGCCGATGAAGGCCACCATGCCAATGCTGTGGCGGTCCGCCCACGCACAGACGTCGACGTTAACGCCCTGGGTCTCGCCCTTGCCGCAGCGGGCCTCGCCTCCCATCGGGCCAGGCGGGGTGGGCTTGACATCGGACAGCCGCGGCAGAGCGGCGAAAACCTCGTCCATGGTCGCCTTCGGATTCGTCACCTTTCCGGAGACTCCGCTGGCGAGGGCCGTGTACTGCCCATCTGGAGTGGCATAGGCGGTGCCGACCGCGCTAGTCGGCTCGCCGTCGAGAAGCGCCTTGAAGCCGCCCAAGGTTTGCTGTGCCTGTTCGCGCAACTTCCGGCTCATCGACTCGGGCCAGCCGCTCAGCAGCTTCTCCGGCTTGTCGAGACGCATCGCCACAGCCGGTGAGGACGACGACCGTGCCTCCGCCGTCCGCTCCACGGTGTCGGCAGGTCGCGAACAGCCGCTCACCATCAGCACGCCCACGAGGACTCCGGCACCCACCCCCGCCGCGCGCCGTCCGGCGTTGCTCCGCCCTTGTCCCCGCATGCGTCACTTCCCTCATCTCCCGCCTTCGGGACCGCACAATATCCTGGACGATCGCCGGTGAATGCTGAGCCGGACCTCAGCGGAGCGTCGGGTTTCAGGGCAGAGCCTCAGCGCCGGTAGCCCTTGTGGTGCCGGGCGAGGGGATCCGCGGCCTCACGACCTGCGAGCGACGCACGCAAGCTGGGTGGCGGACTCGCATGGCGTTCTGGTGGCCGCTCGCCGGCTCGGCCACCCCAACGCCAGCGTGACGACCCGTCACTACGCCCGCGCTGTCGACGGCAGGGACGCTAAGGTCGCTCAGTACCTGGACGCGAGAGGGCCAAGGTAGCGAGACGATCGGGCACGCAGCGGGCATGCAAGCCCCGCAAGGCGGAACAGTGATCGCTGATCAAGCCTCTGACCTGGTGCCCCCGGCAGGATTCGAACCTGCGACACACGGTTTAGGAAACCGATGCTCTATCCCCTGAGCTACGGGGGCGCGAGACTGCGCCTACCAGGGGTGAGAGTGGAACCGCAGGTCACACGCTATCGATGCAGAGGCATCGAATAGCGCATAAGGGCCTCGAAGACGCATCCGGTGAGGCCATGGCCTCACCGGGGGCGGCCGCCGTTGCGACTTCCCACCCTGACCCACGGCGAGCTTAGAGCCCGGCCGCCAGTCACAGGGAGTTACGAACAAAAGCCAAATAGGCCGAGCTGCTGTCCGGCGCCAGATCCATGCCATCGCCGGCCTGCGAGGTCGCCCGAGGCGGGATCGGGTCGGCTGCAAGTCGAATCCGGGTTAGCGCCGGATCCACCGGGACTCTGATCGAACCGTCGACGGCCGGGCCCAAGCTCCCACCTGGAGTGCTGCTGCATGCCGACTTCCGAACCTCTACGCCGTCCATCCGCGAGGCCTGTCGGGGGCAGAGCTGGCATGGGCAACCACCTCACACCTTCGCACATCTGTACTAATCCGACAAGGCTGCACTTTATTACTTGCCTACTCGGCTTGTGCCGCGTATCGTTGCGATTTTCGCAACGCACCACTACTGTTGGTTCATGGCAGTAACTCGCGAGACGCTCGTCCAACGGGTGGCCAGGGCCATCGCCCAGGCGGGAATCAGTCAGGCCGACCTGGCCAGAAGCGTGAATATCAGCCCCTCGGCGTTGTCCCGCGCGCTCTCCGGACAACGCAACTTCAAGTCCCTCGAGATCGCGCTGATCGCCAGAGCCCTCCGCGTATCCGCCGAGTCACTCCTCACCGAGGAGGAACCGCCTGTCGTTGCTCTCGCGGCTCGAGCGCAGCCCAACTCCAATCCGGCGGTGGCAGAGGCGCTAACCCGAGTTCAACAGATCCTCGAACTGGACAACCTGCTGCATAACCTAGGATTTGAATCACGATCCTTGATTGGGTCATTCTCTAGTGACGCTCCCACCCCCCATGAGCAAGGCGAAAGGCTGGCCGAAAGACTTCGAGACGCAATTGGGATTGGCGCGGAAGATCTTCCTTACGATCTAGCCGATCTGGCCGATCTTGTAGAAAAGCGAGTCGGTGTTGACATCGGCTTCGAGTCACTGCCGGCCGGACTCGATGGCCTAAGCATCGCACGAGGAAGTTTGCGGTTGGCGATCGTCGCTAGTGGAGTATCTGCCACACGTCAGCGATTCACGCTTGCCCACGAACTGGGCCACCTAATTGCAGGCGACTCACAAGACCTACTCGTGGATGAGAACCTTTACGGGCGAAAGACCCCAGATGAGCGGCGAGCCAATGCCTTTGCGGCGGCGTTCCTGATGCCGGCCGCGTCCATGCAAGCCCATATTTCACGCGCCTTCCCAAGCGAGGAGCTGGTGGCGAGCATGCTTGGCATATACGGCGTCAGCCTGGATGCTCTTGCTTTCCGGTTGCACAACCTCAGCCTGGTCAATGCCGCGACCCGCGAGCGAATTCGGTCCATGTCGTCCAGCCGGATCGCGCTACGAAGCGGGCGAGCTGCCGACCTGCAGGCGCGCAACGACCAGCGCGTACCTGGAAACCTCCTTGTACGCGCCGCCGAGGCGTATGTCGGTGGCAAGATCAGCGTTCGCCCATTGGCCGGACTTCTGCGAGTAGATCCCGAGCAATTGCTGGACGAGCTTTCACCGCCAAAGCATGATCCGGTGGCAGGCGATTTGGAGGCGGACCTGGATACACTGGAGCCTGCGTTGTGAATGCACTAGTCGGCAACGTCTTTTTCGACACATGCACGCTCTGGAACTTCGCCGTCGTCGACAGGCTCGACCTTCTAGAAATTAGGTACGGTTGGCGAGCACGTTGGACAGAGACAGTCAGATTCGAGATCGACGAGGGGCATCGGCGCGGTGAACCACGACTCCGCCACGTCCAAGAGGCGTTATGGCTCGGTGATCCCGTAGAGGTGGAGGGAGATCGACGTGCGCTTCGGGAGATCGAGCTAATTCGCCAAGCGATGGGCGGAACTAGCGCGGACCCGCTTAAGCACCTAGGCGAGGCGGAGGTTATCTACCACCTCCAGCGCCGAGAGCCCTCAGGTATATTCATCACCGATGACAGACCCGCCTTGGATTTCGCTCTTAGACGAGGAATATTTGCTCTAGACACCTCGCAAGTGCTCGCCGAATCCTTCACCCAAGGCGAAATTGGATGCCCCGCAGCGTACGACCTTATAATAGAAATGGCAGCGCATGAGAGAGGCGTGAAGGTGCCCGCCAATCACATGGCCATCTGTCCAACCTGACAGCCCACCCTTGCGGCTCGCAGGCAGGAGCGGAGGGCAAGCGAGCGGTCTCGAACCTTAGATCTAAAGCTCAGGAATCGAAGAGGTGGTTGGCTACGTTCGCCGACACGGGCAGCCAGGACGTTGCCGTGGTGGCCAACGGCCTTGCAAACAGCCCGGTCAATTCGTGAATGGCAAGACTCTAGCCATTGAGCTCTGAAGCGTTTCTTGCCAACGAGAGCGTATTCGACGACAGCGCGGACGTGATGGCCGTTCATCTCACGCTTGGCAAGGGGTCGCCCTCGGCAATCGGCCAGGTACGGGGATGATCACCCCGCTGCCACAGTAGGCCCCGTCGGCCATCACGAGCCACCAGTTGAGTTGTCGTGGGTGCCGTTGGGGGGGTAAACGATCACTGTTGCGGTTGCCGGGCTGCTGATTACCCAAAGGCGATGACCGGCAAGGCTGGCGTCGATGGCACTCTGCACAGCAGCTTGGGGTCCGTCGAAGGGCTGCCCCACGGGACCGACGCCGGCAAGGCGGTCCAGGTGGCAGAGCGGCCAATCCCGGCCCTCAGCTCGTCCGAGACGAACGCCTGCGGCGGCTTCCCCCCGGCTTACCTTCAGCCAGAACGAGCATCGCGCCTCCCACCTACAACCGCCCTCGTTTGGTTAGGAACTCGACGTCATCGCCGGACTGCCGGCCGCCCACATCGCGGGCGAACCTCAGCCGCCGCAGCTCAGCTCTGGCGGCAGGGCGGCTAACGGCTAGCGAGGGCTTGATGGATCAAGCTTGCTCAGTCACCGCCTGCTGGCCCTTGCTAGTGGTCCGGCCCACCGGCGGCGCCGGCCCTCCCACGGGTACCCGGGGGAGAAGTGCTAGAAGATGTCGCTTCTTGCGGAAGCGGTGAGGCCACGCGAAGTTCCAGATCAGAGAGATGATCTCTATATTGCCTGGTGCCCCCGGCAGGATTCGAACCTGCGACACACGGTTTAGGAAACCGATGCTCTATCCCCTGAGCTACGGGGGCGCGAGCGCACAGTCTAGCGACTTGGGACCTCACCCGGGGTGGCAGGGAGTGGCCCACGTGCACCCACCTCCCCCGGGCCCTGTTTCGCCAGCCCAGGACACTACGCCCGGGAGCACACACGCACCGCAGTTTGCGACCGGCGGTCCAGCGCAACGGACCGACACCACCGACGCGTTGACGGCGGTCGACCGGGCCCGGTCGGCCGCCGTCAACGCCAACTGCCTAGACAGCACCGCCCGTCAGTCGGATACGGCCCGGCGGATGTCCGCCGCCGCAAGGCGACCGTGCGCGACCACATCACCCCGGGTGAGCAGCGTGTCCGCCGGGGCGTCTGCCGGATCGTCACCGAGTTTCATCACCCGATTGTCGACATCCACGAAGACAACGGCCGGGCTCAGGGCCCGCGCCTCAGCGTCGGTAACTCCGGCGTAAGAAATGATGATCACGAGGTCGCCTGGGCTGACCAACCGTGCGGCCGCCCCGTTGATGCCGATCACGCCACTACCACGAGGGCCTTCGATGATATAGGTCGTCAGGCGTGCGCCGTTGTTGATGTCGACCACGTCGACCTGCTCGCCGGCGAGCAGGTCGGCTGCTTCCATGAGGTCCTTGTCGACCGTGAGCGATCCTACGTAGTTCAGGTTGGCCTGAGTGACGGTGGCTCGATGGATCTTCGACTTCATCATCGTGCGGTACATGTATCGTCCTTACGGGTTGCCCAGGTGTGCGCCTACGGCGCTGACCTGGAAGTGAAGCTGACCATTTGCTACTTGCACGCTCACAAGCGGATCCGAATTCACCCCGGCGTACGAACCCAGCGGGCCCTCGCCTCAACCGCCGAGCGGTACAGGCGGCGATGAACCCCGACCAGGTGCAGCGAACGCGGCGGCCGACTCGAACTCGGCCAGGGATTCCGGCTCGATCGAGGCGAGCGCCCGATAGTCGACCTTGCCATTGGGCAAGAGCGGGATCGCATCGAGAATACGCATGCAGACGGTCGAGGAGCGCAATCCGAACTTCTCGCAGATTTGGGCGTGGAGTTTCTTGACCTCGGCTGCACCGGCAATTTCGACGAAAACGTGGATCCGGTCGTTGCCCGGCAGCGCGGCGACGGGAAAGCTTCGCTCGATGCCATCTAGGTTGAGCCGGACACCATGCACCTTGCAGATGCGACTGATCCGGCCGGTGAGGAAGAGGAAGCCCTCCTCGTCGAGACGGCCGAGGTCGCCAGTGTGGAGCACACCGCCCATTTCGTCGCCTCTGATCAGATCGGAGGCGCTGTCCGCGTATCCCATCATCACATTGGGACCGCGATAGACGACCTCCCCATCCACAATCGAGAAGGAGCCCCCCGGCAACGCCTGACCTACCGATCCAAGCTTACCGACGAGACGACCGGGTGGCATCGTTGCCATTCGTGGGGCCGCCTCGGTCTGCCCGTACATCACGAAGAACTCGCCGCCGGCCGAATTCATGAGTTGCGCGAACTCAGACACCAGTTCTGCCCTCAGTTGGCCGCCAGCCTGAGTGAGTGCTCGGAGAGTCGGATTCTTTCGCGGGTCGAATCGGAGACGCCGCAACATCTCATATTGGTGCGGCACCAGGGCCAGCGATGTCACGGAATGCTCTGACACTGCGGACCAGAAGGATCGGTTCATGATCCCTGACCGGTGGAGCACGACGGTGGCTCCGCGCAGCAGATGCGAATGGAGCACAGACATTCCGTACGAGTAGAAGAGCGGCAGTGTGGTGATTGCCACGTCTCGCCGGGTGATGCTCAGGGTATCGGCGATCTGCGCGGCGTTCGCCAGCACCGCAGCCGCGGAGAGTCGAACAAGCTTTGGCCTACCGGTCGAACCGCTCGTGGTGAGCAACAGCCCGAGTTCGGGGTGCACCTGATCGGTTCTGAATCGCTTGATCAGATCCGCATTGTCAAGCCCGGGGTCCAGAAGCGCGACCGGCTTGCCGGCGCGGACGGCGGCGAGATACCGCGCAACGGCCTGCACGGTCGTCCGCATCGGCAAGAACACGATGGCCTCGTCGCCAATATCACCCGCCGCGCAGGAGATCATTTCTTCGTTGAGCACTTCGCCGGTCTCCGCATCGATCACGCGGGCGCCCGGATGCATCAGATCCACAAGTAGCCACTCATCCCAGCGTTGTCGGTCCATCTATCACGAGTAGAAGTCCGTTCAAGACGCGTGTCGGCTGCGCCCAGACAGGGCGGTCCCATGGGAGCGATGAACCTGTCTGCGCTGCGCTACCTACCGGCAGATTGCGGCACACCGGCCGACAGTCGAGTCTCGTGGCCGTCGGCTACCGCCGGGATCTCGGCCATGCCCCCGTCGAGCCCTCGCACCCGAAGTCGCAGTACCGCCTCGCGCATCGCGGCCGCGTTCACCTGGGCATGAACACGGACGTTGCCGATCCCTTCCGGCACGGGCAGGTTGAGCACACCACCTCGTTGCCGACTCGTCGCCTCCATGGCCTCGGACACCATCTCGGGGTCGACCATCTCGTGACAGATTGGTGACGCTACTGATCGAATGGCACCATGCACACGGTCGCGGTCATCCTCGGTCATACAGCCGAGGACCGTCGCGTACTCCGCCATCAGCGCCAGGTCGATGCCCACCGCGGTTCCGTGCTGCAGACCCCCGCGTAACTCCAACGGTGTGACCAGCAGGTGGCCGAGGTCAACGGGGCGACGAAGGCTGTGCTCCCGGAGGTTCGGCTGCAGGTGACGGAGCATGGCGGTAATCGCGAGACGGGAGATCTCCAGCGACTGGGAACTATTGAAGCTGGAAGCCAGCAGGTCCGCTGATACCCGCTCCAGCGACTTCCACAGCAGGCCGCCCTCGACGACCGCCATCTTGACGATCTCCATGATGCCGGCCCGCACAACATCTGGCGGACAGCCTCGGATGAGCGCCAAGTCGAGCGTCACGAGCAGCGGTGCGTAGTAGACACCGATGCTGTTCTTCTTATTTTCGCCGTTGAGGGCACCCTTCACACCGATACTCGCATCAACGTAGGCCGTCGGCGTCGTGGGGACAATGACCAGGGGCATGCCCTTCCAGAGCCAGGCGGCTACGCAACGTGCCAGGTCGGCAACCGCGCCGCCGCCCACCACTACGACAAGGTCGCGCCGCTTTGCTGCCGCCTGGATGGCGTCACACGTACGGTGCAGCTCCGCGATCGTCTTGCAGCCCTCACCACCCGGCACGAAATAATTCCAGCTCTCCACGCCTCGGGCGGTCAGGCTCCTTGCCAGCGCCTCCCCGTGCCGGCGAGCGCCCGAGTCGATGATCAGGTGCTGGCGTGCCGAAAGTCGAGCGATGTCGTCTCGGTTGAACAGATCTGGTGTCTCACGGATCGAGTACTGCATACCTTCACCGCGATGGCGGACACACCACTCGTACTCCTCACCTGGGCGGACGTGCACGCCATCCGGGCCACGTACCGGCTTGCCGAAGTCCGCCACTTGAGGTATTGCGAATCGCCCTTCTGGATTGAACCGCATCTTAAATTTCCCCCGTTCTCGGTTCTTGTCAAAGGGGCGGCCCTAATTGGACGCCCTTGCTGGCTGCGACACAAGTTGGAGCTGATTCCCCCAAGGGTCGACGAAATAGACCCACCAATCGCCGGCCAGCCCGCCGGCACCGATGTATTGCGGCGCCGTACTGAACCTCACGCCGAGCGCGGAAAGCCGCTCGTACTCTGCGTGAATGTCATCGACTAAGAGCGCAAAATGACTGATTCCCGTGTCGCATACTCGGCGATCGACGGACCCCGTCGGCGATATGAACTGGTGCAGTTCCAGGAATGAGTGGCCGTCGCTCCCCGTGCTGAGTTCAACCCCGCGTAGACGCACGTCTTCCCCGGGCAGGTTGATTGCGGCAGCGTCGACGTCGGTCTCAGCCTCTCGCCGATTCACGGTGAAACCAAGCGTTTCGGTGTACCAGTCGATCGCCGCGTCCAGGTCGGGAACAGTGATGGCGACATGATGAAGTGTGGGCATGGCTTTCCCTCCGTAAGCAGTCGCATCATAGCGTTCCTGCATTGCGGGCTGCGACCCTCAACCATCGAGCCAGCTGACGAAGGACTGCAGCTGCCATCGACCTGCGAATGGGCAAGAAGCCAGTGCGTAGGGCCGAACTGGACTCTACTGAACCTCTGCCCTGTTCGATAGTCCGATGTGTACTTGACTTTGCAAGTTGGCCGCTGCTAATGTCCGACCGCTCGGTGATCAAGGTGGACACGAGCATGATCAGGTTTTGACGGTGGACGACCGAGACGCTTTCTGAGCTGCTCGACGAGTGGCCAAGACCTCGTGCGTGGTCCGCATTCCACGCAATGCGCCCGCGTCGTCCAATCAGATCCGGGGGGCCGTTGATGGCATCACGTCAAGAGCCGAACGAAGAAAAGTTGCATCCGCTTCTCGAGGAGGCATTCCGAGCAGGGCTGGATCTACCCGACGACACGACGGTCAAGTCACTCTCATACGGCGGGCATCGCAATTGGGACTCACTCGGACATATGTCGTTGATCGTTGCAATTGAGCAGGCATTCGACGTTGAGCTCGACGAGGACGAGGTCCTCAGGATCGACAGCTACGCCGCAGCAGCCGCCATGTTGGCCGCCCGCGCCGCCGTCACCGCATGAGCACGACAAGCCGGCAGAGGGAGCGCGAGCCGCTCACCTCGGAAGCGCCGATCCGAGCTGATGCCGTAGACGCAGAGGGATGCATCGATCGGCTGATGAGTGCGGGCAGCAGGGTTGTCGGCTGCGTTCCGCCAGACACCGAGCCCGGTGTGGATGTCGCGAGTTGGATCAACATCGCTCGCTTCGTCGAGGCTTCCAGCGACGAGAATCCGTTGTACCTCGACACCCGCTACGGAGCGGCTTCCCCGTACCACACGATGCTGGCCCCTCCGACGTTCGTTCTCGCCGTGCGCCCCGCGGTCTCCACAGGCGTGCTGGATTATCTGCCCGAGAGCGGGCTCCGCGCCACCCTGTCATCGCTCTCGCTGACCTGGGACGACGCCGTCCGGCTTGGTGACACGCTCGACGGCCGGGCCGAGATCACCCACTTGACCAGGACGTCCGTCGAGGCGGCGGTGCTCGGTTGCGAGACCTTGTACACAAGGAATCGGATCTCCCTCGCCCGCGCCTCCTCCACAGTCGTCTTCAGGGCGGACCGCGAGCCGAACCGCCGGCCGATCTATCGGTACGAACCACATGAGATCGAAGAGTTGGTCTCCCGCCTTGACGGCGAAGCACCACCGCGGGGCAACCGCCCGCGATTTTTTAGCGACGTCACGGTAGGAGAGGTCGTTCCCGGCGTGGCGCGGGCTCCGCTGAGCCTCTCCGACCTGATGGTGTGGATCTTCGCGCACGGCCGATCGGTGATGGCCGGAAACCTTCGGCATGGCCGACTCGCCGGGCTTCCCGGGCGCGTCGCCGTCAACCCTGTGACCAACTGGCCAATGTGGGACCGCACAGAGACGCTGCTCGACTCTGCCGCGACGGACCCCGCAGGCCCTTCCGCACCCGGCGAGTTGCTCACCGCACTGGTGGGACAATTCGTCACCAACTGGATGGGAGACGACGCATTCCTCCGGCGGCTCGCGGTGCGGTTTGGTGAGCCCCTGCTCTACGGTGACAGTCTCTCGCTGAGCGCGTCGGTGTCGGACCGCTATCGGCTGACGGATGAACGGCGCACCGAGTATTTCGCCGTTGCCCTACGGATTACTGGTCGAAATCAACTGGCTGGCGAGGTGTTGAACGCAGACGCCGTAGTCCTGCTGCCAGAGCCAGGGAAGCCGGTCGAGCTTCCCGTCCGGGAGGCGCTGACCTGCGTCGAGTTGGTGGAGCGCTGATGCAGACGTTTGAGCAGGCCGTCGCCGAGTTCATCTCCCGCAGCGAGGAATTGCTGGACAAGGAGAGCCCGGAAGATCGGCCGGTGCCGCACCCCGGGCCGCTGAACCAAGACGAGACCCCGGTTCCAAGCTTGTTCATGCTCACGCCGGAGCTGATACGACGCTATGCCCACGCGATCGGCGATGACAATCCGCTCTACGTCGATCCCGAGTACGCACGCCGGTCCTGGCTCGGTAGCCAGACGGTGCCCGGCACGGTATTGATCCATGTCCGTTATCCTGGCGATCACGGAGCACAGCGTGAGCGGGGTTACCCCGTCGCCAATTTCCTGTCGGGCGTCGCCTGGGAGTTCTACGACGTTCTTCGGCCTGGTATGCGATTTACGTCCTCCAAGAAGCCACGTGAGCTGGTGACCAGTCGGGGACGGCAGTCATCGTCCATCTCACACCATTCCGAGACGTTCTACTGGAACAACTCGGAGCGCCTCATGGCGAAGGCGTACGGGCGTCTGCTGCACCTGCCCGTCAAAGAGATGCTGGACACCCGTGTCATGCCGGTCGATCAGCTGGGTCAGCCCCTGTTCTATCGTCATGAGCCGTACCGCTACACGCCGGCTGAGGTCGACAAACTTCTCGCTGGTCTCGACTCGGAGACGCGACGCGGCAGTGAACCGCTGTTGTGGGAAAGCGTGACCGAGGGCCAGGAACTGCCGTCCATAGCCCAGCCGCCGTACAGCATGTTCGATGAGCTGCTCTATCCGGCACTCGACCACGGTCTCGACGCCGGCTTCGACGGGGCACCGCCGGTCCGCGCCTTCAGACCCGGCTACCTCCGCGCCAGGGAAAGTCCGGATTTTGCCCGCACCCATCCGGTGACGCGGTGGCCGTACGCCCCGGAGGACGAGCACGAGGATCGTTTCCTGGCCCCCTACCGGTGCGAACCAATGCCGTTCGACTTCGGCATTCAACGAAGTCAACTTCCCATTCGTCTCCTCACCAACTGGGCCGGCGACCACGGGTTTGTCCATCGCTTGTACACCTCGATGCGAATGCCTGTCTTCTACGGAGACGCCGTCGTCTTCTCCGGGAAGGTGATCCGCAAGTACGTCGCAGACAGGACCGATCAGTCAGGGCGCATTGTGCGGTACGGTGCCGTCGCCATCGAGCTGGTCGGTACGAACCAGCGGGATGAGGTGCACTGTCTCGGCTATGCCACCGTCTTCCTGCCCTCGGCCGAGCACGGTCGGCCGCAGCTTCCCGTTCCACATGCTGATCTGCCCGACTACGTGCCGTTCGACGTACACCGTCGATCCAGCTGGTACTGAGGGAGAAACGCATGTCGGAACTGGCCTTGACTGGTGGCACCGCAGCAGTCGCCGGTCACCTGCACCGGCCATGGCCCGAGATCACCCTCGCCGACCGGCAGGCGATCGACGGCGTTCTCGATCGTGGCGTCCTAGCCGGGCCGAACGCACCCGAGATCCGGTCCTTGGAGGAGGAGTACGCGCAGTACGTAGGAGTTCGGCATTGCGTCGCGACGAACGCGGGTACCTCAGCGCTGCATGCGGCGCTGGCAGCGGCGGGGGTCGGGCCTGAGCACGAGGTGATCGTGCCGGCCTACACGTTCGTCGCGTCCGCGTTCGCCGTTGCGCAGCAGGGTGCCAGGGTGGTCTTCTGCGACGTCGACGAGGCGACGGGCAACCTGGACGCCACCCGGCTCGAGGGTCTCATCACGAGGAGCACCCGAGCGATCATGGCGGTCCACATTCACGGCCAGCCGGCGGACATGGACGAGATCAACGCGATCGCGGCCCGCAACGGGGTCCTCGTCGTCGAGGACAGCTCCCAGGCTCACGGCACTCGGTACCGGGGCAGGCGAGCGGGCGGGTTGGCGCACGCCGCCGGAGCAAGCATGAACCACTCCAAGAACCTGCCGGCCGGCGAAGGTGGGTTGTTCACCACCGACGATGAAGTACTGGCCCTGACAGCCCGCCGATTGGTGCTGTACGGCGAGGACGTGATCATGGGGCAACCACGCCAGTACTGGTCTCACGGTCTCGGCTGGAACTACCGGGGCCACGAGATGACCTATGCGCTGGCGCGGAGCCAGCTGCGTCGGCTCGACTCGTACAACGAGCGGGCCCGAGAAAATGCCGACCGCCTGACCAAGGGGCTGGCCGGGTTGGCGGGCATCGACCTGCCGCGTATAGCTCCTGACAGAGAAAGCTCATTCTGGCGGTATTCGGTGAGGGTCCAGCCGGAAGAACTGGGCTTCGATGGCGATCCCCGCGAGCTACGTGACCGGATAGTTCGTGCCCTGAGCGCAGAAGGCGTCGAGGCGTTCGTGTGGCAGCCACAGCCGATTCCTGCGCAACCCGCTTTTCGACGGCACATGCAGGCATGGCATCCCCGAGTCGAGGCGGAACCACTCCGCCCTTGGGAGCCGTCCGATTTCCCGATCGCCTCCCGGCTGTGCGACACCAGTTTCAGTCTCGGCACGATGCGGCATCCGCTTTATGTTCAAGATCCTGAGTTGATGGACCTCTACGTCGTGGCGGTGCGGAAGGTCCTAGCGAACATCCCGACCGTCATGAGGATGGATTGACAATGGCCGGAAGGGTCGCTGGAAAGGTCGCCTTCGTCACCGGGGCGGCGCGAGGTCTCGGGCTGCACCAGGCGATTCGCTTCGCCGAGGAGGGCGCCGACATCATTGCGGTGGATATCTGCGGGCAGGTCGAGTCGGTTCCCTATCGAATGGCCGGCCCGGGCCAGCTCAAGGAGACCGCGGAGCGGGTGGAGGCGCTCGGCCGCCGGGTGGTCACCGCAGAGGTCGATGTCCGTGATTTCGGGTCACTGCGCGCGGCGGTCGGCCACGGGGTGGCGGAACTCGGACGGCTCGACATCGTCTCGGCCAACGCGGGCATCATCTCGTACGGCTCCGCAATGGAGATCGACGAGCGGATGTGGCAGGACGTGATCGATGTCAACCTAACGGGGGCCTGGAACACCGCGCGCGCGGCGATTCCCCATCTCGTTGAGAACACCGCGGGAGGGGCGTTGGTGTTCACCAGCTCCACCGCGGGGCTGAAGGGCAACGTAGGGCTTGCGCACTATGCTTCGGCAAAGCACGGTGTTGTGGGCCTGATGCGGACGCTTGCTCTTGAGCTTGCGCCTCATTCGATCCGGGTGAACTCGGTACATCCGACCGCAGCGAACACCCCGATGGTGCAGAACCCCGCGAACATGCGGCTCTTCATGCCGGACATCGACAACCCCACCACGGAGCAGTACGCCGATGCGATGCGCTCGCTGAACCTGCTCCCGGTGCCATGGATCGAGCCGTGCGACGTGTCGAACGCGGTGCTGTTTCTCGCCTCCGACGAGGCACGCTATATCACCGGTGCTGCCCTTCCGGTCGATGCCGGCTGGACCATCAAGTAGCGGGGCTGAGGTCCGTCGATCCAAGCACGGTGGTCGGGAGGCGGACCGGTCCAGCTTCGTCGATGGACCTGAGTATCAATGGCGGCCGACGAAGTAGTCGAGTACCGCGTCCGCGACGTACTCGACGTCGCGATCGGTCATGCCCGGCCAGACGGGCAGCGCCAGGTTGGTGCGTCCCACAGCCTCCGCATGGGGAAACGCCCCTTTCGCGTACACGGTGAACGCCGGCTGCCGGGGCAGGGGCACCGGGTAGTAGACGTGCGTCGTCACTCCTCTGAGGCGCAGGTGTTCGCGCAGCTGGTCGCGCTCCTCCGTCAGAACTGCATACACGTGAAAGCGCCGCCCGAGGGGAGCCTCCGGCGGCAACTGTAGAAGTCCTTTGTCCGCCAAGATCCGGAGAGCGTCCGAGTATCGAGCGGCGATCTCCATCTTGCGGTCGAGGCGGGCCGCCAGCTGGGGAAGTCGGAGTAGCACGACGCGGGCGACTATCTCGTCCATCCCGACGGTGTGTGCCTCAGGGAGGGTACGCGCGATGTCGGGATCATCGGTCAGCACCAGGCCCCCCTCGCCGATACCTCCGAGGGGCTTGAACTGGGAAAACGACAGCACCGCAGCATCACCCCACCGGCCTGCCGGTACACCGTTCAATTCCGCGCCCAGAGCGGTGGCCGCGTCCTCCAGGATCTTCAGGCCGCAACCCTCCGCCAGGCTGCGTAACGCCGGCATGTCCGCCATCACCGAGAACATGTGTGCCGGCAGCAAGGCACTAGTTCGGGGTCCGACGGCGGCCGCGGCGGCATCGGGATCAAGAACGAATGTGTGCGGTTCCACGTCGGCGAAGACCGGCACCGCGCCGATGTTGACTACTGAGTCGACCACCGGCTGGCAACCGAACGCCGGGACGATCACCTCGTCGCCCCGCCCTACCCCCATGGCGCCGAGGGCCACCGCAATGGCAGCCGAGCCACTGCCACAGGCGAAGGAATACCGTGCGCCGTTGATCGCGCGTACCGCATCCTCAAGCCGGGCCGCACCAGCACCTGCGACAAATTCCTGGCTGGGGTCCGCACCGACCTCGCGGATGATGTCGAGGATCGCGCGCCGATCGTCCTCAAACAGCCGGGGTGGAAAGAATGGGAGGCTCTTCACGTCAACCTCTCTGCAACGATGCGTGCGATTTCCCGGCAGATGTGCTCGACCTGCTCGTCGGAGAGATCGGGGTAGAACGGAAGCGCCAGCGCCCGGGCTGCGGCGGCCGCCGCGTTCGGACAGTCTGGAGCTGGTCCATCCGGTGCAGAGAGCGTCAGCGCGGCAGTTTCGATGCCGACGCCGGCCAGTTCCGCAGCCACGACGTCGCGAGCGTCGACTTCGATGACGTACCGCTGCCAGACGGCTACCGTTGGTTCGGTGCGCGGCACGATCGTGGGAGTTCGTACCTGCGCTACACCGGCCAGGCCGCTGGTGAATTTCGCTGCCAACGCCGCACGGCGTTCGACCAGGGCGGCTAGCCGGGGAAGGCGGGCTCGGAGCACCGCAGCCTGAATCTCATCGACCTTGCTGTTAAGACCTGAGCAGGCGGCAGAACCGGAAACAGCAGCCTTCCTCCCGGGCACGTCCGGTGAACGGCCGTGATGGCGCAGCAAGACGAATTCCTCTGCCAATGCCGCGTCGTCCGTGACGATCACCGCAGCCTGGCCCAGCGCTGCCAGTAATCCAGCCGGCGGAAAAGCCAGGACACCGGCGGCTCCCGAGCACCCGACGTGGCGGCCCCCGAAGCGCATACCGATTCCTTCCGGGGCTACCTCCAGGAGTAGAAGGCCGGATTCGGTCGAGATCTCCTGAAGACTCCGCAGATCCGCCGGCTGGCAGAACGAGTGAGCTGTGAGGAGCGCTCGAGTACGCTCGGTGATCGCCCGACGCGCTGCCTCAGCCGCGATCGTGTACGAGTCCGGTTCGACGTCGACGACGACGGGAACGGCACCGACCCTGGCGACAGCCAACACGGCGTCTCGACCATGAAGCGCCGGCACGATGACCTCGTCGTCTCTGCCTACGCCGGCGGCTCGCAACATGATGTAAATTCCGTCGACGCAGTTGTCAACGGCGACCGCGAAGCGAGCTCCCGTGTATCCGGCGATGGCATCTTCGAGCTCTCGGGTGACCGTACTGTCGGAGAATTTTCCGAGATCGAAGACTCTCTCGATCTCGCCGGACAACGTAGCCCACTCAGCCGCGAACGACAGCCGTCCGTCGAAATAGGGGATTCTCGAGTTAGGGCTCAGCGCGCTGCCCATCGTTGTCCTTTCACGCAGTCGAGGACCAGTGCACGAGCAGATCGCGCATCTGATCCCTCAGCAGGTCGACCGCGGACGGTTCGAACCAGCGCTGCTTCAGGGAGACCTTGATCTGCAGTCCGTCATCCGATTCGGCGGCATGGGCCATGATTGCGCGGTATCCCCAACCGCCGGGAATCACGATCTCGGTCAACTTGAGCCCGCTGGGGTCCCGGACGGGGAACCGACTACTCAGCGCGACGCCGCCGTTGAATCCGGCCGTCGGCTGGGGGGTTGGAGCTCCGACCAGGCCGGGGTCCGCCCTGGCAACGATCGCCATGTGGGGCAGCTTCGACTGCCCTAGCGCCTGGATGACCGCATCGCCGAAATGCGCCAGGAACCGGGCCGACTTCACAGTCTCCGCCTGGGTCAAGACAACCGCGTTGTCCGCCAACCACCCCTGGGTCCGATGCGATGACCGGCGGGACCGGTGGGCGAGCGCCATGATGGTGCCCAACTGCTCCTGCCCGGTCAACAGGTGCAGAGCACCAGCGAGCGCGGCGTGGGCAACGGTGCCGGATGCGAGCCCTCGCAGGATTCCGCACTGGCGCAGGCGATCGAGCTCCTCACGCCCCAGTGTGAAACGAGCCCCGTGTGACCGTTCGTGGCTCGCCGCGTCCAGCCGCATCCCAGGAAAGACGACCGCGGGCTGTGCCCCGACGGAGGAGAGGCGTTCGACCTGCCGGTCAAGTGCTTCGTTCCCCTCGATGGTGGCCAGCCAAGCCCGCTCCTGAGCGACGAGTTCGGGAGCGGTTGTCTCGACCGCCGGCAAGTCCGCATCGGGTGACTCGTATAGCTGCCACAGCTCGGCGAAGAGGACCTGAATGCTCCATGCATCACTGATGAGGTGGTCCACTGCCACACCTACCAGCGACTGCACGTCCGAAATCGCTACGGCATGGAGGCGGTGCAGCGGCCCCCGGGTGAAGTCAAACGGCCGCAACACGGCGGCGGTCATCTCGTGCAGCGCGGCATCAGCGCTTCGTTCGGCCCCGGGCAGGACGGACACGGTCAGTGAACACTCGACCGGGTCTTCGAGACACCACAAGCCCGCTCCCACGTCCAGTCGGCTACCCAGGACCGGATGACGCTTCTGGAGTTGCGTCCAGGCCGTGGCGAGCCGGTCGAGATCAAGGCGACCATCGACGCGAACGACATACGTGACCTGGTCCGGGTTGAAAGTTCCGTGCTCCGACTGCTCCCGGGCAGCGACCCCGACGCGATGGAGCATCTTCCAGGACAGCGGCTCAGACGTGACAGCCAACATGGTGGATCCCTTTCGGATCGCTTGTGCTATCCACAACCAGGCACCTGACGCCGCGCGCCGGCGGCGGCGGCAGTCTCTTCAGATCGTTGGGGCCAGGCACAGACACCCCGCACGGGCGGGGACACCGGTCACTGCTGCGCCTGGAGGGTGACCGCGCTACGCCCGACAAGCTCGACCTGCCGAAGCCGGCCGCTCATCGCCTCACGGTCTGCCTCGATGTACGCCGCGTAGAGGGCCTGCAACGAGCCGGCGCGCGAGTCGACGATGTCGCCTGGCGCGGCCCGCTTCCAGGCCTGCCAGACGCCCGCCTGCTGCCGAAGAACGCTCGGGTCGGCCATCTCGGCGACACGGAACCGTCCTTCGGGCGGCTGCACCAGGAGAACCGCGGCATGCGTCGAAGAAAGATCGTCGTGTCGGACATCGACTCCGATGTCGACGTGCCGCCCCATGGCGACGTCCACTGCCATCGCAACGGGATCCATGCTGGAGACCCGGCGCACCAGTTCGGGAACCCAGCCGCCCAGCCGCCCGTTGACCTCGATGACCCGGGGTCCTCCAGGAGTAAGCTTGATCTCGGTATGGGTGACACCCCAACGGACACCGAGGGCACTGAGCGCGGCTGTGGCCAGGTCCAGCAGAGCGGCACGTTCCGCCCGCGGCAGCAGTGTTGGCACCAACAGCCCGCGTTCCCGAAAGGGTGGCGCCATCGCCAAGCGATCGGTGATGCAGAAGTGCGACACCTTCCCGTCCTGCACGACGGACTCCACCGAGACGAAGTCGGCCAACACGTCGCCGTACGAGTGAGCGCCTGCCTGCAACATCTCCTCGACGACCCAACGCGATGGTGAGTCGGGGCTGGCGGTGATGGCGGAGACCAGATCCTGGACGTCGCGTTTCGAGTCACAGCGGGTCGTCCACCGGCTGCTGTTGTTGACGACCGGTTTGATCACGACCGGGTAGTTGATGCGATCGGCGGCCGAGGGTAGAGCGTTCGGGTCAGTGACCTCCTCGATCCTGGTAACGCTGACCCCGGCAGCATTCATGGCACATCGCTGCTTGTACTTGTTGGTGAGGAGATCGACCGTCCGTGGAGTATGGAAGCGCAGACCGAGTACGTCAGCCAGACGGGCAGCGAAAGGTAGTTGCGACTCGCTGAAGGTCACGATCCCTTCCGGTTGAGCAGACCCCAGCGCGACCATGCTGCTCGCCTCGTCGCTGCATCGGTAGACCGGTGCCAGACGTGAGATCAGCGGGAGGCCCGCCGTGCACTCTGCGTCCCGGTCCTGCACGGCGAACACCACGTCGTACCGTCCGTGTGCGGCGCGCAATGCGTCGCGCGGACCCGCAGATCCCGGGCCGTGCACCACAACCAGCGTCGGGTTACTCACCGATCACCCTCCAACACCTTGCTCAAGGAGAGGTAATCGACCTTCCCGTTGCCGTTGAGCGGAAATGCGTCCAGCCAGAGAATATCTGCCGGGACCATGTAGGCGGGCATAACTCCCAGTAGGTAACGACGCACCTCAGGAAATGGGTAAGGCGTGCCGGTGGCCGCTGCTCGCAGTTGCAGACCACCATCCTTGGCGGGTACGGCGACCGCGGCCGCCGCCACGATCCCGGGGTGCATAGTCATCTTGTGTTCCACTTCGCCCAGCTCTATGCGATGGCCGCTTACCTTAACCTGCCGGTCCAATCGGCCGAGATAGAACATCTGACCGTTGACTAGGCGAACCCGGTCACCCGTGCGGTAGTAGTGGTCCGGAGACAGCTTTTCGCAATCTTCAGGAGGCACCACAGAATCGTCGACTATACGCACGAACCGATTAAGGTTGTCCGAGGCGTCCAGATAGCCTGGAAAGCGCTGAGGGCCTCGCATGCAGAGTTCGCCCGAGCTCTTCGAAAGACCTTCGCCGTCAATCAGGACCCAATCCATCGCGGGATGCGGGGTACCTATCGGTATGCCCCCCTGATCACTGATCGCCCAATCCTGGGGATCGGACGGCAGGACGTGCTCGACACAGGTCACGGTCAGCTCGGTCGGACCGTAGACGTTGCGGATGACGCTGCGCGGGGCGGCACGTGACCACTCGATCGCCAACTGCTGCCGCAGAGCTTCACCGACAAAAAGACTCTGCCGGAGCGACGGCATCGATTCAGGCAACAACGTTTTGGATCTGATCGCATACGAGATCAACGACGGAACGGAATACCAGTGGGTGATCTCCCGATCGCGCACGTACGAGGCGGGACCGAGGAGCTCACGATTTCGCGGGACAACCAGAGTGCTACCGGTCGTCCAGGCTGCGAACATGTCGTACACCGACGGGTCGAAAGTAAGTGCGAAGGTATGCGACAACCGGGCCCCGGGGCCCAGGTCGCCGATCGGGACGACCACGTCCAGAAAGGCAGCCAGGTTGCCGTGCGTCACCCGGACGCCCTTCGGCCGCCCCGTTGAACCCGAGGTGAACATGACGTAGGCAAGATCATCCGAAGACAACTGCTCAGGAGGCACCGAGACCGCCGCGACCAGATCCGTCGGGTTGATGACGGCGATGCCCGCGTCCAACAGCGAACGAACGAGATCGGGATGCAGCACGGAATCAACGACGACGGCACTCAGCTCGGCATTCTTGCTGATTTCCGTGTTGAAGGCCGCCGGATTGTGCGGGCTCAAGGGCACTACCACCTGCGCCTGGTGCCAGCACGCCACGTACCAGGCATAGGTCGGCAGTCGCTTGTCCCCGACCAGGCCGATCCGGCTTTGCCGCGGAAAGCGGAGCTGAGCCAACCTCAGAGCGGCCGCGTTAATTTCCGCACTAAATTGAGCGTACGTGGTGACCGTCGATCCGAAATCCAAGGCCACACTTTCCGGGTGACGACTTGCAGTTTCCATCACCCGCTGATACGTCAAGGCGGCACTCTCCCGCAGACTGACGTTTGCCGAGAACATTCATCCCCGCTTCTGGTGCAGAAGGTTAAGGCCGACGCGACGCTGCGAGCCCTTGTCCGCTCAAAGCGCGACTACGCCGCCCACCCTCTCCTCACATGCTTCGACCACTGCACCGAGGGTGCCGTGAACGAATAGGATGTCAAGCGGGAAGCTGATGTTGAGCCGCTGCTCGAGACGGTCAACGAATTCGAGCGCCAGCATCGAATCACCACCGACCGAGAAAAAGTCATCCGCCGGGCCTGGATCATCGACGCCAAGGACGTCGCGCCATTCTTCGACGACGACATCCCGAATAGGCACTTCTTTCACGATGACGAACCCCCGTGTCGTCGAAGCCAGTGACAAAAGTCGCGCTACGCAGGGAGGAATTATAGGTGGAGGGGGTCCACGGTTTCAAGCATGTCAGGGCGGAAATCCAGCCAAAAGTTTGGCCCTGTCGATCCGCAACGCGACGGGAGGCCGGTTTACCTGCGGGAATGCTCACCCGTGCGTCTTCCTTAGCGAGGAAGCGCGTGTGACCCTGACTCCAATGCCTTGTTTAAACGGCGCCGATCTGCGACATGAGCCCTCAGCGGCAGGTCGAGACCTCAAACGACCGTCTACTCGCGAGTCGGCCCGGCCGGCGGCACCCGCCCGTTCACGCTGCTCGCCGGGCGCTCCTTCGATGCTGCCAGGGATGACTCCCTCCAGCCCCAGCAGAACATGATCGCAAGCCTCCGAGCTGCCAGGACGAACCCCGGCATCCATGGCGGCCGCTCGCTCCCTGCCAGCCGACGGACGGGATTGATTCGTGCGCGATCCGTAGGGGTTGATGTTGATTTGTCTAGCCGCACCCTCGGCAGGCCCAGGGATGCGGTTGACTGTCAATCATGCGAGGATTACCCGAGCGGGGACCACTGCGCCTGTTGGCCGCTGCGACGTTTGTCAACACCATCGGTGGCGGGCTGTGGATCGCGTCGAGCGCGCTGTTCCTGACTCGCTCGGTAGGTCTTTCCGTGACCCAGACAGGCCTCGCCTTCTCCATCACCGCGCTGGTATGTCTTGCTTCGAGCGCTCCGGCGGGCTATCTTACTGACCGAATCGGACCTCGCCGCGTACTTGTCGTCGCGTTGATAATCCTCGCCATTGTGACTTCGGCGATGACGATGGTTCACTCGTTCCAGTCGTTCTTGATTCTCGCTGTCCCAATGGCGGTTGTCGACGCTGCTCAGCGAGCCGCCAGAGGCGCGGTCATTGCCAGGGCTGTTGATCCGGCCAAGCGGCTACACGCTCGGGCCTACCTGCGTTCTGTCACGAATGTCGGTCTCGCCGTGGGCACTGGGCTGGCCGGCATCGGGCTCGCGTTCGACACCCGAGCGGCCTACGTGACCCTCATTCTGGGCAATGCAGCATCATTCGCAGCCGCAGCAGGCGTCCTGAGCTTCTTGGCCCCAATTCCGCCGGTCCACCGTCCTGCAGACAGCCCTCGCCTGCTCGCACTGCGCGACAGGCCCTTCATGGTGTTCGTGGTATTCGACGGGATGATGGCGACGCACCTCGGCTTGCTGGAAGTGGCGCTCCCGCTGTGGATATCCTTTCGCACCGACGCGCCGCACTGGACGATCTCGGTCCTGTTCATCATCAACACGGTGGGTGTGATCCTCTTCCAAGTTCGGGCCGCCCGCGGCACCGACCAGTTGAGCGGTGCCGGCAGAGCCGCCCGACGCGCGGGCCTCTCACTCCTTGTCGCCTGCGCAATCTTCTCACTCTCCGGGCTGTCGCACGGGAAGCTGACGTTGGGTCTTCTCATCGCCGCCGCATGTGCGCATCTCCTCGCAGAGTTGCTGCATTCCGCAGCCGGCTGGAGCATCTCGTTCGGCCTCGCCAAGGCCGACGCGCATGGGCAGTACCAAGGTGCGTACTCGATGGGCGGGCAACTGGGACAGCTTCTCGCTCCGCTGGTGGTGACGGCCTTGACTCTCGGCTGGGGTGCTCCTGGCTGGCTGGTGCTGGGCGTGGGCTTCGCCGTCGTGGGGTGGTCGATTTCGCGGGTCGTCCGATGGGCTCAGACATCTCGGGCTGAAGCTGATCCTGCTAGCGGACCAACACCGGCGAGTGATCCGACGGCATCGCATGCGGAGGAGAACGACGCGTGCGGGGAGAGGCCCGCGCGGGCGGGTAGCGCTGCCGGGTCGGGAGCAGGCGGCGGTGCTGGCTAGATTCGGGAGCAGGCACGCGACTCTCGCCCGATTGGCGTGATCGGACGCGGATCGAAAAGCCGGTCACGTCCTCGCAAGTCTTACAGAGTCACTCCTAATCGACACCGCGCATCTTGGTATGGCCATCGCCGCTTAGGTCGTACAGACGTTTATGCCCGTCTCGAGGTAGGCGAGGCCACAGAGTGGATGGCCGCTTCCGTGATCGGCCGGACTCTGGTGTCACCACCCGGCGGCGTCGAGATCATGGTCATCGGATCGGCCATCCCGGCTGCCACTTGGGGCACCGCCGCACCGCGTCAGGCGCGAGTCATCAAGACCGCGTTGACCCCGTCTGGATTTCGATCTGCGCGCTCGGCCAGGGTTCGTGCGCACACTCCACTCCAGCGATTCTGCGGTCACGGGGCTGCGCTGACACGCAGCATCGTCGGCAAGCTACGAGCCGGGTGCCCGGGCAGCGCGGCGGCGCTCGGTGAGCCGTCGCGCCTTCACCACGTTGCCGCAGTCGGCCATGCGGCACCATCGGCGGGTGCCGCTGCGGCTCTGGTCGAGGAACAGCCAGCCGCAGCCCCCTTCAAGCACCGGGCAGCGGCGCACCCGGGTCAGGTCGGCGGCCAGCATGACGTCGAGGGCTGCCTCGGCGATCCGGTCGGGCAGCAACATGGCCGGCACCGTGCCGTAGGCCAGCCGCACCCGCGACGAGTCGAGCACGAACCGTGCTCGGGCGGCCGCGCCGGACCAGCGCTGATGCAGTGCGACAAGCGCGGCGCCGGCCGCGAGGGGGTCGCCGGCCGCGTCGGTGATCGTGGCGAGCAGTACGAGATACAGGCTTTCGCGGATGTCACGCACCGCGGCCAGTCCCGCATGCGCGGCAGCCGGCTCGTCGTGCCATGCCCGGCCCACCTGGTCGACCTCCGCATCGCTGACCAGGCCGATCTGCGTCGCCCAGCGCAGCACGGCGGAGCCGTCGGTCAGGAAGTCGTGCGGCGCCTCGCCCCCTCGCTCGATCGTGTTGACCAGGTCGAGTGCGGGGTGCCCGCCCACCATCGGTAGCTGACACACGTCGAGTGGCATGCCGGAAAAGCTACCACCAAAACCGCCAGAGATAGCCACGATCTGCGCGTACTCGATCGTCCTGCGCGATCGTCATCAACAGTAGAGGCGAAGCAGAGAGAGCAGCTTCCTGCAGACACGACGAGAGATCCATGCCTGCCTATGCTACCGTCAAAACCCGGCTAGCCGGTAGCGCACACCCACTGCGTACCGTGCCGGCTCTTGTCCTGGATCTTGGAGGTAGCCAATGCTGCACCAACGACGCGCGGTCTATGCCCTCGCCGCGTTGTCCGCCGCCACCTTCTGTTACGTCACCACCGAGGTGCTGCCGATCGGGTTGCTCACGCTGATCGCGCCAGACCTGGGACGCTCCAGGTCCGAGGCCGGTCTGCTGGTGACCGGGTACGCCGTGGTGGTCATGATCGTGGCGCTCCCGCTGACCCGGGTCACTCGGCGAGTGCCCCGGTGCCCGCTGCTCGCCGGCTCCCTCGGTGTGTTCGCCGCGGCGACGGCGGTGTCCGCCTTCGCAACCTCCTACGAGGTGCTGCTCGCCGCGCGACTGGTGTCCGCCATCACCAACGGTGTCTTCTGGGCGGTGGTGTTCCCCGTGGCGATCTCGATGTTCCCCGCTAACATCCGCGGGCGCATCGTGGCTCGACTGTCGATCGGCAACGCTCTCGGCCCGGTCCTCGGCGTGCCGCTGGGCACCTGGTTGGGCGGGCAGGCCGGGTGGCGGGCCGCCTTCGTCGCGATGGCCATCCTCGGCTTCGTCGCCTGCATCGCGGTCGCCCTGCTCCTGCCGAGCGTCACACCGCAGCAGAGCACGGGCGACCTCGGGCCAATGCCGGATCGTCACCGCTTCGTAGTGCTCCTCGTCGCCACAGTCCTCGCGGTCACCGGCGCCATGGGCGCGTTCACCTACATGACCGTCTTCCTCCTCGACGTCAGCGGGTTCGCCGCAGCATCTCTCGGCATGCTGCTCTTCGTCCAAGGCTCGTTCGGCGTCGCCGGCACCTGGGCGGTCGGCCGGGTGCTGGACCGGTTTCCACTCGGTGTCGTGCTGGGGCTACTCGGGCTCATTACCGCCGCGATGCTCGGTCTCTATGGGGTTGGCACGAGCAAGGCATTGACGATCCCGTTGCTCGCCGTGGCGGGGATGTCGTTCAGTTCGCTGATCGCGGGAATCCAGCACCGCATCATGCAGGTGGCCCCGTCGACCACCGACATGGCGTCGGCCAGCCTCAGCGTCGCGTTCAACTTCGGCCTCGCGTCCGGCTCGTTCATCGGCGCGGGCCTGCTGGCGACGGCCGGGGTGCGCGTCATCCCGTTGTTCGGTGGCCTGCTGACGGCTACGGCGTTCGCGTTGCTCGCCTGCCACGAGGTGGCTCGCAGGACCAGGCGAAACCCCGAGACCGTTCGCCGTGATCCCGACCTACAACCGGTCTGACATTCTGCAGCTCACACTTCGTTCAGCAGTGGTGAGCCAGGAGGCAGGCATGAGCGAACAGGCGCTGACCCGGGTGGCGCTGTACAACTTCGCCCAGCACACCAACCGGCGGGTTGCCGAGTTCCGGTGGCAGCCGGGCCAAGCGGTGTCGCTGACCATCCTCGACCCCAACTGGAGCGCGCTCGCGCAGGACTTCTACGACAACGGCGTGCCGGTCGGCGCGGGGCGGGTGCCGCCGGAGGCCGGTCCGGAATTCATGCGTGCCCTGCTGCAACGTTTTCGGATGGGCTACTACAAGTTCGTGGACGAGAGCGACTGAGCCGGCGGATCCGATACGCCCGGCTCTGACCGGGGACGGTGGGCTGACCCACGGGCGAGGGCTGGCCAAGGCGGGCTAGCCTGTCGCAATGGCGAGTAATTCTCAGCCGAGCGGCGGGCTCTCCGGCACGCTACGGGCGATCCTCAGTTGCGTGGTCGCACTGGCAGTCGGGGTGGGCGCGATCTACGTCCTCGGCCCCTGGTCGGCTGACTCGCCCGCGCCGGCTGACCCACCCCGCCCGGTGGGCGCCCCGGTGGCGGTCACCGGCCGTACGGTTTCCGTGCTCGGTGCGGGGGACATCCTGCTGCACCCCGAGCTGTGGGACCAGGCCCGGATCGACGGCGGCGGCAAGTTGGACTTCGGCCCGATGTTGGCGCCGGTGAGTGAGACCGTTTCCAGCGCGGATCTGGCCCTGTGCCACCTGGAGACTCCGCTGGCACCGCCGGGAGGCCCGTACATCGGCTTCCCGAAGTTCAGTGTGCCGCAGGAGGTGCTCAAGGGCCTCAAGAGCATCGGGTACGACGGTTGCTCCACCGCCTCGAACCACACCATCGACCAGGGGTACGACGGCGTCAAGCGGACCCTCGACGCGATGGACAAGGCGGGTCTGGGGCACACCGGCAGTTACCGGACCAAGCGTGACTCCACCACCGTCAAGATCTATCAGGCCAAGGGCGTGAAGATCGGGCACATCAGCTTCACCAAGAGCTTCAACGGCCTGCGGCCGCCCGCCGGCAAGGAGTGGGTGTCGAGCCTGATCGACGTACCGGCGATCCGGCGGGATGCGGCAGCAGCTCGGGAGGCGGGTGCGGAGATCGTGGTGGTCAGCCTGCACTGGGGCACCGAGTACGAGCACGAGCCGGACGTCGACCAACAGACCTGGGCCCGTCAGATCGCCGCGATCGACGACGTGGACGTCGTCTTCGGGCACCACGCGCACGTCGTGCAGCCGGTGGAGCGGATCGGCGACACCTGGATCGTCTACGGGATGGGCAATCAGATCGCCCGGCACGCCGAGCCCATCAACGCCAACCGTGACGGCGCGATGACCCGGGTGACGTTCGGTCCGGCGGGCGGGCCGAAAAGGTGGAAGGTGGTAGCCATCGAGGCGATCCCCACCTTCGTTGATCTGAACCCGAACATCCGTCTGGTTGATCTAGAGCGGGCGTTGGCGGATCCTGCCCTGTCCCCCGGGCGACGCCGGATCTACGAGGCCGCGGTCGAGCGGATCGAGGGCAACCTGTTGACCAGGGCAGCTGACACGGCGGGCCTGGTGGTGCGCGGGGTGCCCCGCCGGTAACGGCCATTCATCGACCGGCGGACGGTCGAGACCGACGCCGACCTCGCGGGTTGTGCACCTTGCTAGCATTCGCGGCGGCCGGCGGCCGTGCCTGGCTGGCGCGCTGGATGGGTCGCGGTCCAGCGAGCAGTTCCACCGGGAAGGTAGTCGTTTCGTGTCAGGCAGGTCAGCGCAGTACGCGCCGTGGCAGTCGGCGGCCGGGCCGGCGAACGAGCAGGAACAACTGCTGGCGTGGCGGCGACGGGCGCTGGACCAGCAGTTGCCGGCGGCGGCGTTCCCGGCCGGGACGAGCGCACCCTCACTTGTCTATCTCTGGACCACGATGTTCGTGGTTGCCATGGCGATCCTCGGGTTCGCGGTCAGCGCCCAGCGCGGGGTGCTCCCGGCTGTCGTCGACTCCCAGCGTGACGTCGTGTCCAAGCTGGCGTCCGGCATGCAGGTCGAGGCCCGCGGCCGGGCGACCGACCTGGAGCGGACGGTGCAGGGCCGCGGCACCGCGACCGACGCCGACCTGCTGACCCGTCTGGTCGCGGCCGACTCCGGCTTCACCGGCGCCGTCATCGTGGAGACCGCCTCCCGACGACCTCTCGCGGCCAAGGGCGCGGCACTGCCGATCGACCTGCTGCCGCCGGTGCTGGTGGTGGACAAGACGATCGCCGTCACCACGGCGGACGGCCCCGAACTGGTCTATTCCGTCGCGCTGGACGACACCCGGGCGGTGCTCGCGATCCAGCCGGTCACCATGCGGAACCTACGACTCAACCCGGACGCCGGGCAGGGCATCCACATGATCGCCCCCGACGGCAAGAGCAGCCTGATGCAGGGGGTCAATGCGGTCGACACCGTGCACCTGCCGACGGTCTTTGCCGGCCTGGCCGGCTCCGACTCGCGGCAGAGCCGTGAGGTGGTGGTCAAGGAGTGGTCGGACCGCAGGTTGGTGGTGTCGTCCGCGCCGGTGGGTGAAACCGGGCTCGTGGTCGTCTCCCTGCTCGCCGCGGAGATGAGCGCGGGGACCTCGGGCACCAAGGGGGCGCTGCTCGGGCTGAGTCTGCTGGTCGTGACGCTGCTCAGCTTCCTGCTCATGCGAAAGTCGCTGGTCCGGCCAGTCCGGGCGCTGCTGGATCAGGCCAAGGCCGATGCCTGTGGCGCGATGACGCGGCAACGCGCGCCGATGCGCATCCGCGAGGCGCACCGGATCGCGCGGGCGTTGGCCCTGACCTCAGGCGACCAGTACCCGCCGGACCGGCGTTGGCGGCCAACCGTCCTGCAGGGCCTGACCGTCGCCGTGGTGGTCGCGATGCTTTGGCCGGCGGCGGCCGCAGCGCTCGCGTTGCAGGTCTCCGATCCGGTCATTCCCGTGCAGTTGGTGCGGGACGAGGAGAGCCGTGCCGAGGACGCCAGCAACGCCCTGGGGCACCTGCTGGACGACGGCTTGGCTACTGTCTCCCGGGTCTCGCAGGGGGTGACCGCGAACGACCTCGGGCAGGCCGATCGGACGCTCGGCCGGGAGCTCGCCGACGAGCAGCGGCTCCGGGCGTTGTACCTGGTCGACCGGGACGGGAAGATGGTGGCCGGCGCCGGTCGGGACCCGCTGCGGACCGTCGCGCCACTGCCCGGCGAGGTCGGCATCCACCTCGACGACACGGCCGACCGGTTGCCCCTGGTGTACGCCTTCAACCAGCTCGCAGACGGCCACGCGGTGATTGGCGAGTTCGACCCTGACCGTCTGCTCGGACTGGTCCGTCGGGTCGAAGGTCGGGTCCGGGTCGTCGACGCCGAGCTGCGGACGATTCTGGATTCAGAGGGCTTCCGGGCATTCCAGCCGCTTCAGGGCGAGGTGGCCCGGAAGATCGCCGTCGAGGTGCTGCCAGGCAGCACGGTTGGCCGGTCGACCACCGAGGACGGCGCCCCCGCGCTGGTCGCCGCCTCCGGCCTGACCGTGCCGGCGACTGTCGCCCACCTCGAGTGGGCGGTCGTGCTGGAGCAGGACGTCGCTGGGTTGCGCCTACCGGCGATGGTCGAGCGGCGCTGGACCTTGCTGGTGGCCGGTGCCGTGGTGGGCATCGCCCTGCTCACCCACGTCTGGCAGCTCTACATCTTCGTCCGGCCGTTGCGGAGGTTGAGTTCCTTCGCCGAGCAGATGAGCGATGGGACCGTGGAGCTGCCCGTTCCGCCGCAGCGTCACGACGACATCGGCGCGATAGCGATGTGCCTGGAGATCTGTCGCCAGGTCCGGCACACCGGGTCCGCCCGGTTCGGTGGTGCGCTGCGGATGCGCGGCGCGGGAGCCGACCGGACCACCGTCCTCGCACGAGTCCGGCACGCGGCCGAGACTCGCAGCCGGGCGACGAAAGGCTGAGCATGTTCTACCTGTACACCGTCTACAGCCTCTGCTGCCTCGCGCTCGTGGTAGCCGGCGTGATCGAACAGCGGAATCACAACCGCAACCTCAACACCATCCCGCACCGCGTGCTGGTCAACGGCATCCGTGGCAAGAGCTCGATCACCCGACTCTGCGCGGGCGCGCTGCGCGGCGGCGGCGAGGTCGTGGTGGCCAAGACCACCGGCACCGCCGCACGATTCATCTTCCCGGACGCCAGCGAGGAGCCGGTGCACCGCAAGTTCGGCATCGCCAATGTGGTCGAGCAGATCGGCATCGTTCGGCGGGCCGCCGTCTACCACCCGGATGCGCTGGTCATCGAGTGCATGGCGGTCATGCCGGCGTTGCAGGAGATCAACCAGAGCAAGCTCATCCGGTCCACCATCGGGGTGCTCTGCAACGTCCGTGAGGACCACCTCGCGGAGATGGGGCCGACTCTCGACGACGTGGCTCGGTCGCTGAGCCGGTCGATGCCCGAGGGCGGCATCTGCATCACCGCGGAGAAGGACCGGTTGGCGATCCTGCAGCAGGAGGCAGCCAAGCGGAAGTGCGAACTGATCGCGGTCGACCCCGAGTCGGTGACCGACCAGGAGATGGCGGGCTTCGGCTGGATCACCTTCAAGGAGAACGTGGCCATCGCGCTCGCCGTCGCCGAGCAACTCGGCGTCGACCGGCACAGCGCACTCACCGGCATGTGGTCGGCCCCACCCGATCCGGGAGTGCTCTCGGTGGCCCGGGTCCTGCACGGCAGCAAGCGGGTCCGGTTCGCCAACATCTTCGCCGCCAACGACCCGGAGTCGACGTACATGAACATCGAGCAACTCGAGAAGCAACGGCTGATCAGCCAGCCGTTGACCATGGTGATCAACTGTCGACCGGACCGGATGGAGCGGAACGGGCAGATGGGTACGCTCGCCGGCCGGGTACAGCCGCAACGCATCGTGCTGATCGGTGAGATGACCCGCAGCGCCCGGGTCAACGTGCCCGCCGAGCTACAGAGCCGGGTGGTCGACCTGGGTGGCAAGCTCTCGCCGGAACGGCTGATCAGCGAGGTGATGGCGGTAACCGCAGAGGATGCCTCCATCGTCGCCGTCGGGAACATCCACGGGCAGGGCGAGGTGCTGCTGCACGAGCTGGCCGCCCTGCCGAGCTGGGAACCGCAGGACCGCACCCGCGCCGAATCGATGCTCCGTCCGCCGACCGCGCGCAATTTCGACGTGGACGGCAAGACCGTGTTCCTGGGAAGGACCCACCGGTGACATTCGGAGGAGAACTCAGTGCCCAGCTCGCCACCGCATGCCTCGGCATCGGTCTTGTCTTCGCGCTGCTCTGCTATCTGACCACCAACCTCTCGCCCGGCGGGATGATCACGCCAGGCTGGATCGCGCTCGCGCTGATCGAGGACCCGCTCCAGGCCGCAGTGATCGTGGTGATGACGGTCGTCACGTACGCCCTCACCCGGCTGATGCAGCGCGTCGTGATCCTCTACGGCAAGCGCCTCTTCGCCGCGATCGTCCTGCTCAGCGTCCTCCTCCAGATGACGCTGTTCGTGCTCGTCCAACGCGACCTGCCGCTGCTCTTCGCGCACCAGACCCTGGGCTTCGTGGCGCCGGGACTGATCGCCTACCAGCTCGTGCGGCAGCCGCCGAAGGCGACCGTGCTGGCCACCGTCATGGTCACCGTCATCACCTACGGCGTGGCGTTCAGCGGCGTCGTGGCCGGCTTCGTGCCGGTCACCTGAGTCCAGAGACCGACGAGGGACAGGCATGAACTACCGGACTTACTCCCGCGGCCGCGCCCTGCTGATGACCGTCGCCGCCTTCGCGTTGCTGACTGGTGGCAGCACCTTCACCTACGTCGTTGTCCGGCACACCGCGGCGGACCCGATCGAGCTGAGCCTCGGCACGCAGGCCGCGCAGGCAGCCGCGCCGACTGCGTCCGGCTACAGCTACCGACGGTCTACCGCGCCGGACCGGACGCAGATGCTCGATGCCAAGGGAAAGACCGTCGCGATCATGACCGACGGCGCCCGTACGGTGCACATCGTCGGCCCGCAGCGGACCTTTGCCGAGGCGCGGTTCACCAAGGCCAAGGTGCCTGCCGAGTTCTGGGTGCGACTCGCCCCCCGGGAGTGGCGGGCCGGCGCCGAGAAGGAGAAGTGGTTCACCGACTGGTTCGCCAAGGCTCGCACCGACCGCTCGCCGGACGTGCTGGCGGTGGCCCGGGAGTACACCTACGTCGCCGTGCCGAAGAAGGACGCGAAGGGCCGGCAGTATTCCGGCGACGCTGCCTTCGGGCCGCTCTCCGACAGTGACCCGGACGGTCGCGCGGAGAACTCCGACTTCTACGACTACCTCGGGGTGTCCTGGGAGTTCCCCGACAAGAAGGAGAAGCCGACGGCGTCGCACATCCGCAGCCTGGACTGCTCAGGTTTCCTGCGCATGGTCTACGGCTACCGGATGGGCTATCCGTTGCGTGGCACCAACACCGCCGGCCCCGGCCTGCCCCGGCGGGCGACCGCGATGGCCTCGGTCGGACCAGGGGCCCTGCTGATGCCGAACACCGGCGAGCGAGCCCGGGACCTGGATCGGCTGCTCCCCGGTGACCTGCTGTTCTTCAACGCCGGGCCGGTGCAGGGCGCAAACATCGAGCACTCCGGCATGTACCTCGGTGTGGACGACCGGGGACACCACCGGTTCATCTCCAGCCGTACGACCGCCAACGGCCCAACCATGGGTGACCTGGGTGGCGAGTCCATCCTGGACGGCACCGGCTACTGGGCCCTGCGCTGGCGGACCGCCCGCCGGATCTGACCTCAGGCCACGACGAGCTGCTCCGCGAGCACCGTCACGACACGGTTACGGGCCTCCGCGTCCCGCCGGATCGACCAGCTCAGCTCCAGATGGATGAAGACGGACCCCAGTGCCGCTGCGGCGCGGCCCTGCTCGTTGGTCTTGCCCTCGAGTTGGCCGCACCGTTTCACCCACGCCCGGCAGGCGTCCAGCCCGGCAGCGGAGAGGCCGTCCGCGATCCGGCGGGCCACCGGGGTCACCGAAGCCGAACCGGTCGACACCACCGCGTCGGACGCGGGCAGGTTCCGGTCGGCAAAGCCGTGCAGTTGGATCTGATCGAGGCCGTTGTTGGCGAACTCGGCCGCCAGGGCGTGGAACAGCGACTTGTCGTTGTGGGCAACGTCCGCGTCGCCGTCGGCGGCCTGTCGGTGGGCCCCGGCGATCAGCAGCACGCTTGCCGGCACCTTCCGGTGCAACGCCAGCCCAAGCTTCTCGGTGTTGATGTCGAAGCCGGGGTGCGGCACCTCGATCACCGCACGCGGGGTCGCACTCCGGTCCACCAGCACGGCACCCCAGGAACGGTCGTCGGAGCCCGTGGCGAGGTAGAGGTCGAACGGCCGGCCGGTCGCCGGGTCTGCCCCACGGTGCGCCTGGAAGCCGAGGTCGTTGAAGACCTGATCCAGGTCGGTGCCGGCGTTCGGACCGGTGACCAGCGATCGCGCTGCCCGCCGGGCCGCCGCCCGTTCCCCCGTGTCCGGGTCGCGGTACGGCTTGTCCCGGGAGAGGCCCGCGACCAGTTCGTCGATCAGGACCTCCGGATCGGGCCCTCGCTGCGGTTCGGATTTCGGCTCGGCGTCAGCGCACGCCCCCGACCCCAGCAGCGCCAGCGTCGCCGCCGCGGCGATCAGTCCTCGGCGAGTTGAACTCGCGGCCGGAAGCGGTGTACGCACCCGTGCAGGCTAGCCGATCATCCCCGGGCGCTTGCTCGGGCTCGCTGCGCCGCAGTGCCCTGCAGACCGGGCCCCAACGCCCGCACATCGACCGCGACATGGCTGCCGTACGACTCGGCGAGGCGGCGCTCGAAGACCTCGGCGTCGACTGTGTAATCCTGCGGGCCTTCGACCTCCAGCACGTGCGCGGCCAGTACACAGCCCACCTGTGCCGCGCGCTCGACGGGCAGGTCGGCGGCGAGCGCGGCGAAGAAGCCGGCCCGGAAGCCGTCACCGACGCCGGTCGGGTCGACGATGCGGCCCACCCGCGCCGCCGGCACCTGGAAGTCGCCGTCCGGCCCGGTGATCCGTACCCCATTGGCGCCCAGGGTCACGACCCGCACGCCCACGCGGCGCAGGATGTCGTCTTCGCTCAGCCCGGTCTTCGATTCCAGCAGCGCCGCCTCGTATTCGTTCGTCAACAGGTAGCGAGCGCCACTGATCATCGCCTCGATGTCGGCCGACGGCATCCGGGCCAATTGCTGCGACGGGTCGGCGGCGAAGGGCAGGCCCAGTCGGCGGCAGGCGGCGGCACGGGCCAGCATGGTGTCCGGGTTCTCCGCGGCGACGATGACGAGCCCGAGCCCACCGGCGCGCGCGGCGACACCGTCGAGGCTGATCCGGTCGGGCTCGCCCATCGCCCCGGGGTAGAACGACGCGATCTGGCAGAGGTCGGTGTCGGTGGTGCAGATGAACCGTGCGGTGTGTGCGATGGAGCTGACCTGCACCTCCGAGCAGTCGACCCCGTTACGCTCCAGCCAGCTACGGTAGTCGCCGAAGTCGCCGCCGACCGCGCCGAGCAGCACCGGCCGGTGCCCGAGTTGAGCGAGCCCGAAGGCGATGTTGGCCGCGACCCCGCCGCGCCGGACGACCAGGTCGTCGACGAGGAACGAGAGCGAGACGGCGTCGAGGCTGCCGGCGATGAGTTGCTCGGCGAACCGCCCCGGAAAGCGCATCAGATGGTCGGTCGCGATCGAACCAGAAACGGCGATCATACGGGACGCACCCTCTCAGTAGCGGTAGTGGTCGGGCTTGTAGGGCCCCTCGACCGGGACGCCGAGGTAGTTGGCCTGTTCCTTGGTCAACTCGCTGAGGCGCACACCCAGGGCGGCGAGGTGGAGTCGGGCGACCTTCTCGTCCAGGTGTTTGGGGAGGGTGTAGACACCGACCGGGTACTCGTCGGTGCTGGTGAACAACTCGATCTGGGCGATGGTCTGGTTGGCGAAGCTGTTCGACATCACGAAGCTCGGATGCCCGGTGGCGTTACCCAGGTTCAACAACCGACCCTCCGACAGCACGATGATCGAGTGACCGTCCGCGAACCGCCACTCGTCCACCTGCGGCTTCACGTTGATCCTCTCGACGTCCCCGCGTTTCGCGAGACCCGCCATGTCGATCTCGTTGTCGAAGTGACCGATGTTCCCCACGATCGCCTGGTGCTTCATCCGGGCCATGTGCTCGTTGGTGATCACGCTGAAGCAGCCGGTGGCGGTGATGAAGATGTCCGCCTGCTCGACCACGTCGTCGATCGTCGCGACCTGGTAGCCGTCCATCGCCGCCTGGAGGGCACAGATCGGGTCCACCTCGGTCACGATGACCCGCGCACCCTGACCACGCAGACTCTCGGCGCAGCCCTTGCCGACGTCGCCGTAGCCGAACACGACGGCGACCTTCCCGCCGATCAGCACATCGGTGGCCCGGTTGATCCCGTCGATCAGCGAGTGCCGGCAGCCGTACTTGTTGTCGAACTTGCTCTTGGTCACCGAGTCGTTCACGTTGATCGCCGGGAACAGCAGGCTCCCCGCCTGCTGCATCTCGTACAGCCGGTGCACGCCCGTCGTGGTCTCCTCGGTCACCCCCTTGATCCCGGCGGCGACCCGCGTCCAGCGGCGGTTGTCCTCCCGCAGCGACCGCGTCAGCACACCGAGGATGACCGCATACTCCTCCGAGTCCGCGCTCTCGGGTGACGGGACCGCCCCGATCGCCTCGAACTCGGCACCCTTGTGCACAAGCAGCGTGGCGTCCCCACCATCGTCGAGGATCATGTTCGGACCTTGCCCGTCCGGCCAGAGCAGCACCTGCTCGGTGCACCACCAGTACTCGTCGAGGGACTCGCCCTTCCAGGCGTAGACCGGGAGACCCGCCGGGGCCTCCGGGGTGCCGGTCGGGCCGACCGCGATCGCCGCCGCCGCGTGGTCCTGGGTGGAGAAGATGTTGCAGGACGCCCACCGGACCTGCGCGCCGAGCGCCACCAGCGTCTCGATCAACACCGCCGTCTGAATCGTCATGTGCAACGAGCCGGTGATCCGTGCGCCCTGCAACGGCTGCCGCTGGGCGAACTCCCGCCGGATCGACATCAAACCCGGCATCTCGTGCTCGGCAAGCTCGATCTCCTTACGCCCGAAGGCCGCCAACGACAGATCCGCCACCTTGAAATCGCTGAAGTTGCCAGTCATGTCCCGCACCCTCCCCCACCCGCGTCGAGGACCGTTGGAGTCCCGTTCAACCGTTCCCCTACTCTGCACACCGGGCCACCACGGGCCCGGGTGCGGAGCAAGAGCCGTCAGGAGTTGCGGCTGGCCGGGTCGACCCGGGCGTAGGTGAGCAGGTCGGCCATCGTGAACTGGCCCGAGAAGCGGGCGGGCAGGGTCGGACGCCAGTTGGGCTGCACCTTCAGGTAGCCCGCCGGATCGAGCTGGGCGATGCCGATGAGCACCTCCGCCACGATTCGCCCACCCACGGCGCCCAGTGAGCCGCCGCCGGCCTGCAGTTGTGCCTCCTTGAGGATGTAGTAGAAGAGCGGGGTGTTGGCGTCCAGGCCGAGGCCGTACCCGCTGAGCTCCGGGAAGTTGAAACTGCCGAGCGCCGGCGCGCCGATGTGCGCGGCGATCCGCTGGCCCGACGGGATGCCGAACGTGAGCTGACGCAGCAGGTCGCGTCCGAGCAGGTTGGCCGTCGGTGAGCCGGACGGCGGCGGTGGCAGCGGGAACCCGAACAGCGGCGTCGAGTTGCGGACGTCGATCCACTTGCTCCACCGCACCTGGCCGTCGAAGAACTGGAACCAGAACTGGTGGTCGAGGTAGCGGCGCGCGGCCCGCTTCCCGCCGCGCAGGTCGGCCGGGTCGGCCCCGCCCAGCGCCGAGTCGAAGAGCATGGCGTAGAACTCGTCGCCGCCGTTGCCGGTGCGGTTGACCAGGTAGGCCGGTCGCGGCTGGCTGTGACCGAAGCGGAATGCCGCCGCGGTGAACTCGACCGGGATGAACGTCGCGTTCGGCTCCGGCTTGTAGAAGCGGCGGCCTCCGTTGAGAACGGTGAAGACCGTGCCCGGGCCGGCGATCAGCGGGAGGAACTCGTTGAGCACGATCCACTGGTAGTGCCAGGTGACGAGTTGCCGGGCGGCGGCGAAGACCTGCGTCGCCGCCGTGCCCTGTGCGCGTACCAGGTCGACCACGCGGTTGTGGAAGAGGATGAACGCGGCCGTGATCTGCGCGATCGGCAGGTTCTCGTCGTTGCGGACGTCGAAGATGATCGCCCTGCCGTTGGGGTCTCGGGGCAGGTCTTCGAAGCGCCCGCCCGACTCGATCTTGAGCTTGGCGGGGTCGGCCGAGTTGTACAGCTGCGGACTTCCGGTCGGGCCGGCACCGTAGAGCGAGTCGAGGTCGAGGGCCGGCGTCCGAGGATTGGGCACCGTGGTCGGGTCGACCGGCGTGCCCAGCGGCGCCGTCGTCTCGAAGGCCAGGTCATGGTCGATGAACTGCCCGAAGTACGTCATGCCCTGCGGGATCGAGAAGTTGTCGGGGTTGTTGATGCTGTGCTGCTGCTGGTCGGCGAGCGCCTCCGCACCGACACTGAGCGGGTCGCGCGCGTCCATCGGGCCGCCTACCCGCGACAGGTCGATCAGCGCGTTACGCATCTGGGTCGTCGCCGACCCGAATGCCGGCAGCGACGGGAACATCCGCCCGAACCGGTCGGAGAACGCGGCCGCCGCCGGCGCCGCGTCGAGCAGGACTCCGCCGGTGCCGGCGACGAGCGCCCCCGCGCCGACTCCGGCCAACAACCGCCGCCGGCTGACACCTCGAGAAGCGTTGTCAATTGCCATGTCGGCCACCTTCCGTCCGCGGGCGCCCGCGTGGACGCACGGGCCGCAAACCCGCGAACCGGCAGCAGTGTGAACCCTTCGGTTAGTGGCGCCCTGGAGCCTCAGTGGTGTCCGGCTGGAGGCTGGTGAGCATGGTGTCGACGAGCGAGGTGTCGTGTTTGGCGGCGCGGAACAGCGGGTGGTCGAGCGTCGCTCGGAGGAAGTCACGGGTCGTGGCCACACCTGGCCCTTCGACGGCGCACTCGTCGAGGGCACGAGCCATCCGGGCCAGGGCCTGTGGGCGGTCGGGTGCCCAGACGACCACCTTGGCGAGCAGGGAGTCGTAATCGGCCGGCACCCGGTAGCCGGCGTACCCGTGCGTGTCGACGCGAACGAACGGGCCGCCGGGCAGGTCGAAGCGGGTCAGCTCGCCCGGCGTCGGGACGAAGCCACGAGCCGGATCCTCGACGTTGAGACGGCACTCGATCGCCGTGCCGCGCGGCGTCACGTCCGCCTGGGTCAGCGCCAGCCGTTCGCCGGCCGCGACGAGGATCTGTTGCCGCACCAGATCGACGCCGGTCACCAACTCGGAGACCGGGTGCTCGACCTGGAGTCGGCAGTTGACCTCCATCAGGTGGAAGTCGTCGCCACCGCCGACCAGGAACTCGAACGTGCCCGCGCCGACGTAGCCGACGCCGAGCGCGCCTTTGACCGCCGCGGCCGTCATCCGGTCGACCATGTGCTGCGGCAACCCCGGCGCGGGTGACTCCTCGATCAGCTTCTGGTGCCGCCGCTGCACCGAGCAGTCGCGCTCGCCGAGGTGGATGCCGTTGCCGTAGCGGTCGGTGAGCACCTGCACCTCGACGTGGCGGGCCGACTCAAGGTAACGCTCGATGTAGACCCGGTTGTCGCCGAAGAGCAGCTGCGCCTCGGCCCGCGCGGCGGCGAACTCGCCCAGGAACGAGGCCTGGTCACGGACCACCCGTACGCCCCGGCCACCGCCGCCCGCGACCGCCTTGATGATCAGCGGGAAGCCGATCTCCTCGGCCACCGCACGGGCGTGGGCCGCCGACTCGACGGCGTCGGTCGTGCCGGGCAGCACCGGCAGGCCGAGGCCCGCCATGATGCCCCGCGTCCGGGCCTTGTCGCCCAGCGCGGCCATCACGGCGGGCGGCGGCCCGATGAACGTGATCCCGTCGGCCTCGCAGATCTCGGCGAAGTCCGGGTCCTCGGAGAGGAATCCGTAACCCGGATGGATCGCGTCGGCCCCCGTGCGGCGAGCCGCTTCGATGATGGCCGGCGCGCTCAGGTAGCTACGCCGGCTCGGACCCGGCCCGATCTGGACGGCTTCGTCGGCCAGCCGCACCACTGCCGAGTCGCGGTCGACGGTCGAGTAGACCGCCACGTTACGCAGCCCCATCTCCCGGCAGGTCCGTGCGATCCGGACCGCGATCTCGCCCCGGTTGGCGATCAGCACCGACTCGAACACTGTCAGCCCTCCGACACAGCTATGGCGAACAGCCGTTCGCCGTACTCGACCGGGGTCGCGTTGGAAACCAGCACCTTCACGACCTCGCCCGCGCGGTCGGCTTCGACCGGGATCATCATCTTCATCGCCTCGAGGATCGCGACCTGCTGGCCGGGCACCACCTGATCGCCCGCACGGACGAACGGGTCAGCGCCGGGCGATGGCGCGAGGTAGAGCGTCGCGACCATCGGCGCGCACACGTAGTGCAGACCGGCATCGGCGTCCACCGGCGGGATCGCCGGGATCGCCGCCACCGCGGGTGCGCCGTCCGGCCACTCCACCTCGACGACCAGGTCGCCGTGCTGGAGCCGGGCCCGGCGCACCGGTCCTGGCGTCGACCCGATCAGCCGCGCGAGACTACGAACGGCGGCGTCCAGCGGGTCGGCGTTACCCTCCGGCATCCGTCAAACCTCCCATCTGTCGGAAGCGGGCCCGGCGATCGGCCCGCACCTCCTCGCGGTCGAGACCGGCCAGCTCTGCCAACGCGTCGACAACCGCCTGGTGTACGGCCGACGCGGTCGCCCCGGGATCGGCCGGCGCCCTGCCGGGCGGTTCGGGAATGACCCCGTCGACGATGCCGAGCGCGAGCAGGTCACCGGCCTGGAGCTTGAGCTGCGCGGCGGCCTCGTCGGCTCGACCGGAGTCGTTCCAGAGGATCGCGGCGCAGCCCTCCGGGCTGATCACCGAGTACGTCGCGTTGGCGAGCATCAACACCCGGTTGCCGACGCCGAGGGCGAGTGCGCCCCCGCTGCCACCCTCACCCGTCACGACCGCGACGACCGGCACCGTCAGCCCGGCCATCAGCCGGATGGCGTCGGCGATGGCCAGGGCCTGCCCGTTCTCCTCCGCCGAGATGCCGTGGTAGGCGCCGGGCGTGTCGATAAGCGTCACGATCGGCGTGTCGAGCTTCTCGGCCAGACGCATCAGCCGGACCGCCTTGCGATAGCCGGCCGGTGTCGCCATGCCGAAGTTGCGGCTCGCCACCTCAGCGACCGTATGGCCCTTCTGGTGCCCGATGACCACGGCTGGACGGCCGTCGATCAGGCCGACGCCGCCGACGATCGCCGGACAGTCACTCGCGAGTCGGTCGCCGTGCAGCTCCACGAAGCCGTCGACGAAGTGACCGATGTAATCCAGCGTGGAGGGTCGACCGAGATCGCGGGATCGCGCCACGGTGGCCCACGGTTCCTCCCGCTCGGCGGGCGTGGCCGCCCGTACCCGGTAAGGATCCGGCGCGGACCGATCGGCCCCCGCGAAGGCCAGCAACCGACCGATGGTCGGCCGCAGGTTCGACCGGGGCACCAGGTCGTCGAGCATGCCGCGCGCGAAGAGGTACTCGGCGGTCTGGAAGCCGGCCGGCAGTGGCTGGCGCAGCGTCTGCTGGATGACCCGCGGCCCAGCGAAGCCCAGGCGCGCGCCGGGCTCGGCGAGAATGACGTCGCAGAGCGTCGCGAACGACGCCGCGACGCCGCCGTACGTAGGGTCACTGACCAGCGAGATCGTCAGTACGCCAGCCTCGTCGAGGGCCCCGAGCGCCGCGCTCGTCTTGGCCATCTGCATGAGCGACAGGACGCCCTCCTGCATCCGGGCACCGCCGGAGGCGCTGACGATCAGCAGCGGCGTACGGGTCTCCAGAGCCAGCTCAGCCGCCCTGGTGATCCGCTCACCGACACCCGCGCCGAGGCTGCCGCCGAGGAACCGGAAGTCCATCACAGCGGCGATCAACGGTTGCCCGTCGACAGTGCCCCGGACGCAGACGACTGCCTCGTCGAGCCCGGTGCGCCGGCGGGCGGCCTCGATCCGTTGCGGATAGGGCACGGTGTCGACGAACCCGAGCGGGTCGCCGGAGGCGCCGGCCGGTGGCAGCTCCTCGACCGAGTCGAGATCGAAGAGCTGCGCGATCCGCTGGTGTGCGGTGACCTGGTCGTGGTGGTCGCACTCCGGGCAGACGCCCAGGTTGCGCTCGACCCGGCGCTGGTAGAGCAGCGCCCGGCAGCCGGGGCAGATCAGCCAGCTCTTACCGACGGGCGTGTTGACGGTGGCGGTCATGACTGCCCGCGCTCGGCCGCGACCTTCTCCACGATCTCCCGGATGCGTGCCTGCTGCTCGCGCGTGGTCCGGTTGAGGTGGGCGGTCATGCCCTCGTCGTCGGCGTGCCCGCCCGGCCGCATCTCGAAGTCCTGAACCCACCGCATCCGCACGCCGCCGCCGGGGATCTCGGTGTACTCCCAGAACAGGTTCATGTACTTGAAGGCGCCGGTCTCCAGCCGCCGTGCCCGCACCACCTTGTCGGCGCGGTCGGGCACCCGCTCGGAGACCCAGCTCCACACCCGACCGGCCGGGTCGGGGTGCATCGTCAGCCGGAAGATGACAGCACCCTCGGCGGACGTCGAGAGGACTTCCGTGCTGGCGTACTCGCTGAACAGGGAGGGCCAGTTGGGAATGTCGTTGGTCAGGTCCCAGACGAGGTCGAGCGGCGCGTTGATGACGACCGCATTGTCCGTGTGTCCGGCCATGAGCTCACCGATCCGCGAGTCGTTGGTTGACGTAGTCGACGGCGAGCCGCGGCGTCTTCATGATCGAAACGGCGTCGTCGGGGATGCGCACCTCGTACTCCTGCTGCACCCGCGCCGCCAGCTCCAGCAGCGCGAGCGAGTCGTAGCCGAGGTCCTCGAACGGCGCGTCGAGCGTCGCCGGGTCGGCCCAGTTGGTCTGCTCGACCACACCGGAACTGGTCTCCAGGATCCGGCGCAGGTCGTCGAGGGTCAGTTGGCTCATGAGTTTCCTCCCGTCGGTCGCTGCCACCCGTCGCGCACGCCGCCGACCTGCGGCACCGGCGACTCGGGGTGCGGGACCTCCTCGGTGTCGACGTGGCCCAGCTCGGGACGCGGCGCGAGCGGACTGATCTGGAAGACGATCAGCGCGGTCTCGCCACCGGCGTTGGTGATGCGGTGCCGCTGGCCGCGACGGACCATGAGAGCCTCGTCGGCGGCGACCTTGACCTCCGTGCCGTCGACCCGGATCACGACCTCGCCGCGTACGAGATAGCAGAACTTGTCCGAGTACGGGTTGTACTGCTCCGCCAGGAACTCGCCCGGCTCCAGCCGGACCGTGCCCATGAAGCCCTCCGTCGCGTCGACGGTCTTCGGGCTGAGCAGAATCCGCACCTCGCCACCGATCCGGTTGATGCCGGGCACGTCGATGGCGGCGACCTTCACGATCGGTTGCCGATGCATTGTCATTCCTTCTCTGCGACGAGCACTCGGAACGGCAGGTCCGTCGGGTGGACGGCGGCCGGGCCGAAGCCCGCCGCGGCGAGCGCCCGGTTGTAGGCGGCGACGGAGTGCGACTCCCCCTCGAAGGTCCAGACCAACATCAGGACCGAGAAGAGGTACGGTGCCGGGTCCAGCGCTGGCGACTCGTCGCCGGTGGTGAAGCCGACGATGACGAGCCGCCCACCCGGCTTCACCACCGAGCCGAGCCTGGTCACCAGCTCACGCACCCGCTCCTCGGAGAAGTGGTGGGTGACGTTTGTGAGCAGCACGACGTCGTAGGGGCCGCCGAGATCGGTGGTGAACATGTCGCCCGGCAGGAACGTCGCCCGGTCGCGCACGCCGAGCCGCTCGGCGTGCTTCTCCGTCACGGCGAGCACGTTGGGCCAGTCCAGCGAGGTCACCTGGGCCTGCGGATTGTGCTGGGCGAGGGTGTAGCCGTAGACGCCGTGGCCGCAGGCGACGTCGAGGATGTCGAGTTCGGCGCGCTCCTTCGTCCACGGCGCGAGCGCCTCGGCCATCACCTCGGCGGTCGGCTGGGCAACCTTCGTCGCGTACGCGGCGAAGTCCTCCCAGTAGGTGTACTCCGGGGTCTCGGCGTGCACGTCGAGAACGGTGCCACCCGCCCGCACCGCCGCGCTGAGGTCGCGCAACGCGTCCCACTCCCAGTCGCTCGACATCACCTTGACCATGCCGCCCAGGTAGTCGGGACGGGTGCTGACCAGGTGGTCGGCCGCCGCCGGGGTGAGCGAGAACTGCTCGCCCGCCCGGTCGGTGAGGCGGATCGCGGTGAGCGCGTCGAGCAGGATGCGGGCGCCGCGCGGGTGGATGCCGAGCGTCGAGGCCAGCCCGCTGGCCGTCGCCGGGCCTACGGCGAGCGCGTCGAAGACGCCCAGCTCGACGCCGGTACGCAGCAGGCTCGTCTTCTTGTAGGCCTGCATCATGTCGTTGATGGCGCGGCGGGTCAGCGTCACGTGATGCTCCCTGTCTCGGGGCTCCAGGTGTAGAAGGGCGTGGCCACCGAGTCCTGCAGTTCGCGCATGCTCTCCGGCGCGTAGCGCTCCAGGTAGGCCGAGAGGCGCCGGTTGACCTGCTGGAAGTCTGCGCGGGCTCGGGCTGCGAGCAGCTTGTCGAAGACGTCGGTGTCGGCTTCGAGCAGGTGCATGTAGAGGTCCTGGTAGCGGAAGAGCGTGCGCCGCGAGATGCCGACGACGTAGGGCATGTCGCCCTTGTCGTGCTCGGTGAAGAGCTCGGCGACCGCGTCGGCGTGGCCGGGGTCCATCCGCATGACCATCAGTGCGCGGTAAGACATGATCACGCTCCACGCAGGATCGTGGCCAGGGCAGCGGCCAGGGTCTGCGTCTGGTCGTCGACCGGGCCGGCGCTGCGCCAGGCGACGATGCCGTCGGGGCGTACCAGCAGCGCGCCGCCGGGGCCGACACCGCAGCTCGCAAGCCACGAGCCGTCGTCGGCGAGGTCACCGCCGGGGCCGGCAGTCAGTGCCTGGATCGGGAGGCCGGTCTCCGTCGCGGCCGCCTCGGCCGCCGCGAGCCACGCCTCGTCGCCGGGGGCCGTGGCCAGCGTCCAGCCCTCGGTGAGTACGTCGATGGTGGACACCCGACGGCCCTGGTGGTCGACCCAGCCGTGCGGGGCACGCGATCCGGGCTGACCGGTGAAGGTCAGCTCGCGGGGCAGCAGTTCGGTGTCGGCGGGCACGCCGACGATCGCGTTCGAGGTGTATCGGTAGCCCATCGTCACGATGACGAAGTCCCGGTAGGCGGCCTTGTCCTCGTCGGCGAGCTGACCCCGGGTGCGGAAGAGCATCCACGCCTGGTCGGCGGTCGCGGCGCCGACCGGTCGACGCTCGGCCTCGTAGGAGTCGAGCAGGCTCTCGTCGGCGTGCCCCTGTAGCACCTCGGCGAGCTTCCATGCCAGGTTGTGCGCGTCCTGGATGCCGGCGTTGACGCCGAACCCGCCGGCCGGCGGGTGGGCGTGACAGGCGTCGCCGGCGAGGAAGACGCGCCCCGACTGGTACGCGTCGGCCACCATGTGCCGCGCGTCCCAGGGCTGGGCCGACTCGACCTCGACCTCCAGCTCGGGGTCACCGGCCGCGATCCGAGCCAGCTCGACGCAGCGCTCCGGGGTGAAGTCGGCCGGCGACTGCCCCCGCTGCGGGTAGTAGTTGACGCCGAACATCCACCGGCCCGGCTCGATGAAGAGCAGCAGGCCCTGGGCCAGCTGATTCATCAGGTAGATCAGGGTGAACCGTGGTGCCGTGTCGGGCAGGTCGACCTTGGCGCGGAAGATGATGCTGACGAAGTTCCCGGCGACACCGTTGCTGCGGTTGCCGATTTGGAGCAGTTCGCGGACGGGGCTCTTCACGCCGTCGGCCCCGACGACGTAGCGCGCCCGGATCGTGCGTGTCGTGCCGTTGTCGACGACGGTCGCGGTCACCCCGTCCTGGTCCTGGGTCAGCCCGACCAGCTCGGTCCGGAAGCGGATCTCCGCACCCGCTTCGACGGCGGCGTCGAAGAGCAGCGGCTCGTAGTGGTCCTGGCCGCACCAGATCGGCCAGCTCGGCGTGAACTTGTCGTAGTCGACGGCGTGCGCCTCCATGACGAAGGACTTGTCGAGGTCGGCCAGCGACTGGGCGCCGAGCATGACCAGTGGCGTGGCCCGGCCGGCGCGGACGAGGTCGAGTTCGGCGCCCGGCCCGACGATCTTCATGCCGGCCTGCTGCACGGCCGGCTCCAGGCCGACGGTGCGGAAGATCTCCACCGTGCGGGCGTGCAGACCGGTCGCGCGGGGGATGGTCGAGAGCCGGGGCCGGCGTTCGACCAGGATCGGCCGGATCCCCTTGCGGGCCAGGAAGAGCGCGGTCGACAGACCGACCGGGCCACCGCCGACGATCAGGACGTCGGTGCTTCCGTCAGACATGAGCGTCCTCCGTGTAGACGACTTTGTAGAGGTGGCGTTCCGGCGTGGCGATCGCGCGTACCTCGCCGAAGTGGGGGTGGACCTCGGGGTTCTTGAGCATCGCGGCGAAGTGCTCTTCGCTCTTCCACTGCGCGTAGTTGACGACCCGGGTTCCGTCGAGGCTGGCGTGGATGTTCGCCGACACGAACCCGTCGACCTTGGACATCACCGCGTCGGTCGCCTCGATCAGGATGTCGACGAGCTTCTGCTGGTTGGCCGGCTCGACCGTGAAGACGTTGACCATCGTCACGACCGGCTGGTCGATGCCGATGTGTGCCATTGCGGGCTTCCTTTCCTAGATCGGACGCGCTTCGAGCAGGGCCCAGCCACGGGGTGCGGGCGTGTTGACCAGCTCGAAGCCGGACGCGGCGAACAGCGCCTGCCATTCGCGCAGGTCACGCTCCTTGCCGCCGAAGAGCACAAGCATGTCGATATCGATGATCTTGGCGTGGTCCCACTGGTTGCGCGGCGGCACGATCTGGTCGATCGCGATGAGCCGGGAGTCGGCGTCACCGATCGCCGCGCGGATCCGACGCAGCAGCGTGACGCAGGTGTCGTCCGGCCAGTTGTGGACGATCGACTTCAAGATGTACGCGTCGGCGCCGACCGGCAGGTCGTCAGTGAAGAAGTCGCCGCCCAACACCTCCACCCGATCGGTGACACCGTGCTCCTTGAGCAGCGGTTCGGCGTCGGCCACGACCTCGGGCAGGTCGAAGAGGACGCCGGTGCCCTCGGGGTGGCGCTGGAGCATCTTGGCCAGGAAGTAGCCGTTGCTGCCGCCGATGTCGGCGATCCGGCCGAACCGCTCGGGTGCCAACTCCGCCGCGAACCGGTCGGCGAGGCGGCGGCTCCAGTGGGCCATGAAGCCCTCGAAGAACCGGTTGGCCTCCGGATGGGCCTGGAGGTAGTCGTAGAAGCCCATGCCGAAGACCTTGTTGAAGGCCGGCTCGCCGGTGCGGACGCTGTGCAGGATCTCCGCGTACGGGAGGCGGTTGAAGTCGGCGCCGCTGAACTGCACCATCGGCCGCAACCCGCCGATCCGGGCCGACGTCAGCCCTTCGCCGAGCGGCGTCAGCGCGAACGAACCGTCCTCCTGCTCGTCGAAGATGCCGACCGCCGAGGCCGCGCGGAGGATCCGCCGCAGCGCGTCTTCGTGCGACTCGGTCGCCGCCGCCAGTTGGGCGACCGGCACCGGCCCGCCGACGAGCAGGTCGGCGACGCCGAGCTCGGTGACCACGTAGATCACGTTGGCGATCTGTTTGGCGCTTCCCAGCACCGCGATCTGGCGTTCACGCAGGTCGAGCGCCTGCTGTTCGTCGAAGTTGGCGACGGCGGCGAGGCTGGCGTCGGTCATCGTCCATTCCTTTCGTCGGTCACGACCATGGCCGCGTTGAACCCGCCGTAGCCCCTGGCGAGCACGAGCGCCGCACGTACGGGCGTCTCCCGCGCGACGTCGCGCACCAGGTCGAGATGCAGGCCCTCGGCCGGCCGGCGGATGTTTGTGGTGGGCGGGATGACACCGTGTCGGATCGACAGCAGTGCCGAGACGAGGTCGAGCGCGGCCCCGCCGGAGTAGAGCCGGCCGGTCATCGTCTTGGGCGCGGTCACCGGCACTCCGCGTGGGCCGAACACGGCGGTGATCGCCTCGGCCTCGTCCCGGTCGAGCTGCGCGACCCCGGCGCCGTCGGCGAAGACGACGTCGATGTCGGCCGGCGTGAGACCGGCGTCGGAGATGGCCATCTCGGCCGCCCGGCGCAGGCCCGGCGGCCGACCGGAGCCGGGCCGGGGGTCGAACGTCGCGCCGTATCCGGCGATCACGCCGTAGACGGCGGCCCCACGACGGGCAGCGGCCTGTTCGTCCTCCAACACGAGGATCGCCCCGCCTTCGCCCGGCACGTAACCCGACGCGTTGGCGTCGAACGGCAAGAACGCGGTGGTCGGGTCGCGGCCCGTGCTGAGGAGGCCGTTGGCGAGTTGGGCCGTCCAGCCCCAGGGGCAGAGCGACGCGTCGACGCCGCCGGTCATCACGAGCTGCACGCCCTTGCGCACCTGGCGTCGGGCTTGCGCCACCGCGTCGAGCCCACCCGCCTGCTCGGTGACGAGCACTCCGGTCGGCCCGCGCATACCGTGCCGGATCGAGAGCTGGCCGGTGTTGACCGCGTAGAACCAGGCGAACGACTGGTAGGCGCTGACGTGCTCGGAGCCCTTGCTCCAGAGCTTCTCCAGCTCACGATGGCCGAACTCGAAGCCGCCGGACGCGCTGGCCGTGACGACACCCATCCCGAACTCGGGCAGCGCCGCCGGGTCGACCGACGCGTCCGCCAGCGCCCACTGCGCGGCCGTCAGCGCCAGCCGGGTCATGTGGTCGGTCTGCGCCATCAACCGGCTCGGGATGTGCTCGGCCGCCTCGTAGCCGGGAACCTCGCCGGCGAGCTGCGCGGGGTAACCCGAGGGATCAAACCGGCTGATCCGCCCGATGCCACCCACCCCGGCGACGGTGGCCGCCCAGAAGGCGTCGCGGCCCAGTCCGTTGGGCGCGGCCACCCCGACCCCGGTAACGACAGTGCTCATGCCACACGCGCCAGGAGCATCGCGCTCTGGAAGCCGCCGAACCCGCTGCCCACGCTCAACACCACGTCGGTCTGCTGCTCACGGGCGGTGAGCGGCACATAGTCGAGATCGCACTCCGGGTCGCGCTCGTGCAGGTTGGCCGTCGGCGGCACCACGCCGTGCTTGATCGCCAGGGCCGACGCCGCGATCTCGATCGAGCCGATGGCACCGAGCGAGTGCCCGATCATCGACTTGATCGAGCTGACCGGCGTGCGGTACGCGTGGTCGCCGAGGCTCCGTTTGAACGCCGCCGTCTCGTGCCGGTCGTTCTGCTTCGTACCCGAGCCGTGTGCGTTGATGTAGTCGACGGCCTCGCCCGGCAGCCGGGCGTCGGCGAGCGCGACCCGGATCGCCTCGGCCATCTCACGCCCGTCGGGCCGCAGGCCGGTCATGTGGAACGCGTTGGAGCGCGAGGCGAAGCCGACCAGCTCGGCGTAGATCTGCGCGCCTCGCCGACGGGCGTGCTCAAGCTCTTCGAGGACGAACATCGCCGAACCCTCGCCGAGGACGAACCCGTCGCGGCTGTTGTCGAACGGCCGCGAGGCGTGCCACGGGTCGTCGTTGCGGGCGGTGGTCGCCTTGATCGCGTCGAAGCAGGCCACCGTGATCGGCGAAATCGGGGCATCGGTCGCGCCGGCGATCATCACGTCGGCCGAACCCTCGCGGATCAACTCCCGCGCGTGGCCGACCGAGTCGAGGCCGGAGGTGCAGCCGGTGGAGACCACCGTCGCCGGGCCCTCCGCGCCGACCGACCACGCCACCTCACGGGCGAACGAGCTCGGCACCAGGTAGTCGTAGAGGTGCGGGGTGGCGTACCGGTGGTCGGTCAGCCACTTGCGGCCGCCGTCGCTCACCACGACGTACTCCTCTTCGAGGCTCATCGTGGCGCCGACTGCGGTGCCGACACTCACGCCGACCCGCGTCGGGTCGGCGACCTCGAAGCCGCTGTCGGCCAGCGCCTCCCGGGTGCAGACCACGGCCATCTGGGCCGCCCGGTCCATCCGGCGGACCTCCTGCGGCGACAGGCCCTCGGCGGCCGGGTCAAAGTCGGCCTCGGCGGCCACCCGCGACCGGAAGGGGGTGGCATCAAAAAACGAGAGGGTACGGGTGGCCGTGCGGCCAGCGGTCAACAGTTCCCAGAACGCCTTGGTGCCCAGTCCGCCGGGGGCGATGACGCCAATCCCGGTGATGACCACCCGACGGTCGGATGTGCTCGTCATGGAAGACCTCCTGGCCGCGATGTCCGTGTGAAAGCTAGGGACGGCCGGTCGAACGGCGCTGGAGCGTCGGTCGAGGGCCTGTCACGAGGCCCGGGCGAGCCCTGGGCGCAGTGGCCCGCCGGCGGCCAACACCTCCCGCTGGAGCCGCTGGAGGTCAGGCGAAGGGTCCAGGCCCAACTCCTCACTAAGCACCCGGCGCAGGTGGTGGTAGGCCTGCAACGCCTCGCCGCGGCGCCCCGAGCGGCTGAGCGCCACGATGAGCTGGCGGTGGAACCACTCGTTGAGCGGGTACGTGCCCACGAGATAACGCAGCTCGCCGATCAGTTCGCGGTGGCGGCCGAGCGTGATGTCGGCCTGGATGCGCAGCTCCAACGCCCGGATCCACTGCTCCTGCAGGTGGATCGCGTGCGCCTCCAACGCCGGCCCGAACGTCACGTTGGCCCCGACCGGCCCGGTCCACATGGCCAGCGCCCGCCGCAGCACCTCGGCGCCCTCTTCGGAGCGGCCCATCTCGATGTGCGCGCGGCCCTGGTCGAGCATCGTCTCGAACACCTCGGCGTCGAGCTGGCCCGGCTCCACCCTGAGCAGGTAGCCGCGGGCCCGGCTCTCCAGCACGGTCCGGTCCGGGGTCTCGATGCCCTCTTTCGCGAAGAGCTTGCGCAGGTGGTAGATGTAGGTCTGCACTGTGGTGACAGCGCTGCGCGCCGGATCGTCACCCCACAGCTCCCGGATGATCGAGTCGACCAGGACGACCCGGTTGGCCCGCATCACCAGCAGCGCCAGCACGGTCCGCACCTTCGGCGGCGTCGGCGTGCAGATCCGGCCCTCGTGGATCACTTCCAGCGACCCGAGGATCTCGTACCTGACCACAGTGGTCCCCCATTCCCCATAGCACTCGTCGAGACGCTCTCAAGCTATGGATGGGCGGGTTGTATCGGAACGACCACAGGTAGCGACATCGTGGGTTCTTCCGAGGATCGATGTATGTCGAAAGTTGTACGGCGGATACCCCTTCGATCGCTCGATGCTTCCTCCAGGCAACCTCCACCAGCGCAGGGAAGACTCGCCGGGCCCCCACGCCCCCTGGGTTAGGAGTCACACATGTCGCGCCGCCTCTTCACCTCCGAGTCGGTCACCGAAGGTCATCCCGACAAGATCGCCGATCAGATCAGCGACGGAATCCTCGACGCGCTACTAACGCAGGACCCGCACAGCCGGGTCGCCGTCGAGAGCCTGATCACCACCGGCCAGGTCCACGTCGCGGGCGAGGTCACCACGCAGGCCTACGCCGACATCCCACGCATCGTGCGGGAAACGGTCCTGGGCATCGGGTACGACTCGTCGAAGAAGGGCTTCGACGGCGCCTCCTGTGGCGTCAGCATCTCGATCGGCGCGCAGTCGCCCGACATCGCGCAGGGCGTCGACACGGCGATCGAGCTGCGCGACGGCTCGTCCGGCGGCGGGCTCGACGCCCAGGGCGCCGGCGACCAGGGCATGATGTTCGGCTTCGCCTGCTCGGAGACGCCGGAGCTGATGCCGTTGCCGATCGCCCTGGCCCATCGGCTGGCCCGTCGCCTGGCCGCCGTGCGCAAGGACGGCACAGTGCCCTACCTGCGGCCGGACGGCAAGACCCAGGTCACCATCGAGTACGACGGTCTGCGCCCGGTCCGGCTCGACACCGTCGTGGTCTCCTCCCAGCACGCCGCCCACATCTCCCTCGACGAACTGCTCGCCCCCGACGTACGCGACCACGTGATCACGCCGGAGTTGGAGGCGCTCGACCTCGACACCGAGGGTTACCGGCTGCTGGTCAACCCGACGGGGCGGTTCGAGATCGGTGGCCCGATGGGTGACGCGGGCCTGACCGGGCGAAAGATCATCGTCGACACCTACGGCGGGTACGCCCGGCACGGTGGTGGCGCGTTCTCGGGGAAGGACCCGTCGAAGGTCGACCGGTCCGCGGCGTACGCGATGCGGTGGGTGGCGAAGAACGTGGTCGCCGCAGGCCTGGCGGAGCGGTGTGAGGCGCAGGTGGCCTACGCCATCGGCAAGGCCCACCCGGTGAGCCTGTTCGTGGAGACGTTCGGCACCGAGACGGTGCCGCTCGACCGGATCGAGAAGGCGATCGGCGAGGTCTTCGACCTGCGTCCCGCAGCGATCATCCGCGATCTGGACCTTCTGCGCCCGATCTACCAGCAGACGGCGGCCTACGGTCATTTCGGCCGTGAGCTGCCGGACCTCACCTGGGAGCGCACCGACCGCGCCGCCGACCTCAAGGCCGCTTGTTGAGCAACGGCCCCGATCGCTAAGGCGACGGGCGTCGAGGGCGCGGCACCAACCTGTCGTGTGGCAGCGTCACCAATGACGCTGCCACCGCCTTGTTGACCGCGTCGATGCGGGAGACCGCGCCGAGCTTGGCGAAGATACGACGCAGGTGGCTCTTCACCGTCGCCTCGGTCAGGTCGAGCCGGCGGGCGATCTGGGCATTTGTCATCGCCTCGGCCGCGAGTTGGAGGATCTCCAGCTCGACGGGGGACAGAATGGCGGACTCCGCGTTCTGCACCTGCACCAGGCTTTGGCCCGAGACCGAGAGCAACACCGAGCCACTGCCGTCGCGCGACTTGCGGATCGCGGCGACCAACTCCGCACGCCCCACGCTCTTGAGCAGATAGGCCCGCACCCCAGCGGCGATCAGACGGCGCAGCAGGTCAGGGCTGTCGTACATGCTGAGGATGACGACCGCGCTGTCGGGCGACACCTCCCGGATGCGGCGCACCGTGACCACCGGGTCGTCGCCGGGGATCTCGACGTCGAGCAGCACCACGTCGGGACGCTCGGACGCCGCCTTGGCAACCGCGGTGGCAGAGTCGCCCGCCTCGTCGACCACGTCGAGGTCGGCGTGGACCTCGAGCACCCAGCGCAGCCCTTCGCGGACGAGAGCGTGATCGTCGACTATGAGGATGGTGGTGGCGCCGGCGGGAGACCCACCGTTGGACCGCGTCAACCTAACCCCCAGACCCCGTCCCCCGCCGCCAGCGTGTGCATGATTGGCACCGTATCGCGGACGCGTGACGCCGCAGCTATCGTGGCGTCCTCCCGACACGAAGAACGCCACGATCGCCGCGCGATTCTGTCAGTCTCGTGTGGACAGACGGACCAACTCGCCGATGCCCAGGCCCTTGTTGGCGATGTAGAAACTGCCGTCTCCCGCGATGGCGAACGACATCGGTGAGTCGAGACCGACGCTCGCCAGCTCCCGGTGGCTACCGTCGCGCTCCACGCGGATCAACGCACCGGTGGAATCGCCCGAGCTGAGCCCGTTCTTCGCGATCTCCAGCACGACCAGCCGGCCCCGCTTGTCGAAGGCGAGGTCGATGATGTTGGTGAAGCCGGTCGCATAGATCGTCGGTGCCTGCCCCGGCACCAGCCGCCAGACCCGGGCGCCACCGTTCGGGAAGGGGTGACCGGTCAGCTGGCCGATGTAGAGGGCACCATCGGGCCCGCGGGCGATGGTGACCGGGACGAATTGGATCGGCGTCGTCGAGCCGGGCGGCAGACCCCACTCCGGCGGCGCCGGAACCTGCTCCTGCGGCCAGACGTGTTCGGCCGTGACCACTCCGCGACGGTCGATGCGGAGCACGTCGTTGGCTGCCGCGTCGAGCGCGTAGATGTCACGCCCATCGGCGACGACCGCGTAGGGCTGGCTCTCCGGAATGACGCCGTCGGGGTTGTTTCGTCCCTCAAAGGCGGAGAGGTCACCGACGATCGACCACCGGCGCTTCCCCTCGACCCGCAGGATCGTCCCCATCGCGGCCCCGGCCGGGCCGAGCAGGTCGCGCGAGACCGGGTCGGTGCTGTAGCCCATCGCCACCAGCAACTTGCCGTGCCGATCGAAGGCCAGGTCGTGCGCGCCGTAGACGGAGAAGCCGGCGCCGGTGCTACGCAGCGACGGCAGGCCCGTCACGACTCGCTTCTGCCAGCCGTGGCGGACCGCCGTGACCGCGCCGGTCGAGCCATAGCAGAGGTTGGTGCCGAACGTGCCGGGGATGCAGACGTCGTCGCCGCCGAGCCCAGCCTCGGCGACGTAGACGGTGCCGGTGCGGTCGATGGCGACACCACGCGGGTTGTCGAGGTTGCGGGCGACGACAGTCAGTCGCCCAGTGGTCGAGGTGGCCGCGGCGGCGGGCGCGGCAATGCCAGCCACCAGTACCAGCGGCACGGCCAGCGACAACGTTCGTCGCATCGCGTCGAGCATGGGTTCTCCTCAGCGAGACGGGTTCGGACGCGAACGACGCTGCCGGCGTTGCCTCGAGGCCCGGTGGAGGAAGGCTCGACAGGCCTGCCTACTCCGGCTGATTGGGAGTGCCGCGCCCCAGCTCGTAGGGGGATGTCACGCCCTCGTAGGCGAGGTGCATCACCATGCCGTTGGCCGCGTGGTCGAGGTTGTGGCAATGGTCCATCCAGAGCCCCGGATTGTCCGCCTTGAAGCCGATCTCGTAGATCTCGCCAGGGATCACGTCGAGACTGTCGATCCACCACGGTGACCCGGTCGCGCGGACCCCGTTGCGGGACAACACCAACGCGTGATGGCCGTGCAGATGCATCGGGTGGTTCTGGTGGCTGCGGTTGACGATCCGCACCTTGACCACGTCGTCCATCCGGACCATGAGCGTCGGCGTGTTGGGGAAGCTGTGCCCGTTGATGATCGGGACCAGGTGGAGTCCCCCGTTGTAGAAGGACAGCCGGTCGTCGAGGAGCTGGGTGAACGATCGGTCGAACGACGAGCCGACGTCGAAGGGCCGGGAGCCGCCTGAGCCGTACGAGAGCGGGTCGAAGTGGTCACCGTCGTCGACGATCTTCGGCGTCGAGGTGTCACCCGGTGGCGCCAGGACCAGCCCGGCGTCGCGGTTGGCGAGGTCGGTCAGGCGCACCGGGCCCGCCGGCATCGTGAAGGTCACGTCGTAGCGTCCACCGGTCGCCAACCCGAACCGCGGGTCGGTCAGCGGAGTCGGGCCGTTGACGTCGACGCCGTCGATCGCCGCGACCCGCACCGGCGTGCCGTTGACCGTCAGGGACCGCGGGCGGCTGTCGGTGGACGGGTTGTTGTCGGTGTTGATCAGGCGCAGCCGCACCGGCGTGCCCGGCGCGATTTCCTGGCGTTGCAACGTGTCGTTGGTGCCGAACGAGACGATGTTCTCGTCCGGTGTACGCCACTCGTGTGCCATCACGACGACGTCACGCTCGCCGGGCGGTGGGCCGTCGCGCGGCTCGACGATCAGCGCGCCGAACAGGCCCCGGCGGATTGCCTCGAGCGGATTCTGGTGAGTGTGGTACCAGAATGTGCCGACCTGCTCGGCGATGAACCGGTAGGTGAAGCTGCCGCCCATCTCCACCGCGTTCTGCGTCGCGCCGGCCACACCGTCCTCACCGTTGGGCACGTCGAGACCGTGCCAGTGCAGCGTCACGTTCTCGTCGGGAATCTCGTTGTGCAGAGTCACCTCGACGAGGTCGCCCTCGCGCACCCGAAGCTCCGGCCCAGGGGACTGACCGTTGTAGGTCAGGGCCTTGATCTCGGTGCCCGACGACAGACGTACCGTGGCGGTCTTCGCAGTCAGGGTGAAGGCCTTGTTGGGCTTGCCGGTCTGCGGCCCGCGCAGGTCGTCGACGGAGACCCCGCGGCCGCCGTGACCACCGGCACCGTGCTCGAACGAAGGGCCACCGCCGTAGTCGACGTTGTCGTGCGACGTCATGGACATGCGGTCGGGCAGCCTGCTGCTCTGCGCGACGTAGGTGACGCCAGCGGCGACGACCAGCACCACGACGGCGGTCTGCGCGGTGGCGCGCAGGGCGGTGGCACGCCGGCCACGGCGGGCGAAGTCGGTCGCGCTGACGACCCGCAGGCGATGCTGCTGCCAGAGCCACAGCACCAACACCGACGCGACGATCGGCGCCGCGTGGGTCGCGATGTCGTCGAGGTAGGACGGGACCGGACGCGACACGTACGCGAAGTAGACCCCGATGACCGTCGCCACGGCCGTCACCTGCACCGGCACGACGAACTTGGGATCGGCGGCGGCGGAGCGCGTCTCGACCTCGACCGGCGCGTCGTCGCGGTTGGCCAAGGCGCGCAGGCCCGGCACGGTCCAGACGGCGACGGCCAGCATCGGCAGCAGCAGGAGCGGCATCTGCACGATCACACGGTTATCGGCGAAGATCCAGTCGACGGCGAGCATCAGCCCGATCGCGACGCACTTGACGACCAGCACCACGAGCGCGGCGACGAGCAACCGCCATAGCCGGCGGGCGCTCTTTCGCAGCGCCACGGGCGTCGGCCGCCAGGCCAACCGGGTGGCGAGGATCGCTGCGGACAGCCAGATCAGGAAGAGGACCCCGGCCAGGATCCCATCGGCGTTCTCTCCGACCTCAAACATGACGTCAACATACGGAAGGTGTGCGACACGTGGCATCCGGTGACGACCGGCCAGGGTGTACGGCGATCGCCGTAGCCCGGATCCCCTGCGAAACAAGGGCCGTAGCTAGCTGCCGGGCGCGACGAGCCCCGTCTGGTAGGCGAGCACGACGAGTTGCGCGCGGTCGCGGACGCGGAGCTTGACCATCGCCCGGTGGACGTGGGTGCGGGCCGTGGCGGGGCTCATCGACAGCCGACGCCCGATCTCCTCGTTGGTCAGCCCGCTGGCCACCAGGCTCATCACCTCGCGCTCACGGTCGGTCAACACGGTCAGCCGGCCGCCGTCGACAGGCGTCGGCGCGACCTTGCTGACGAACGCGCTCACCAGCCGGCTCGTCACCCGCGGCGAGATCAACATGTCGCCGCCGGCCACCACTCGCACGGCCTGACGCAGCTCGTCGGGCTCGATGTCCTTCAGCAGGAAGCCGCTCGCGCCGGCACGCAGCGCCTCGAAGACGTACTCGTCGAGCTCGAAGGTGGTCAGGACGATGACCCGTACGGCCGGGAACCGCTCGACGATCGCGGCCGTGGCCTTGACACCGTCGAGCACCGGCATCCGCACGTCCATCAACACGATGTCGGGTCGGGTCGCGGCGACCATGTCGATCGCCTGGGCACCGTTGGATGCCTCACCGACCACCTCCAGGTCGTCGCTGTGGTCGAGCAGGCCGCGGAAGCCGGCCCGTACGAGTGTCTGGTCGTCCGCCAGCACCATCCGGATCGTCACGCTGTCTCCTCCACCTCGACCGGCAGCCGTGCGGCCACTCGGAAACCCCCGCCCTCCGGCCGCGGCCCGGCCTCGAGCGATCCGCCCGCAGCCGTGGCCCGTTCCCGCATGCCGGCCACCCCGTGCCCCCGCCAGTTCGCCCCGGCGCCGACCCCGTCGTCGACGACCTCGACCGTGACCGCGCGAGCCCCATAGGTGATGGTGACGTCGACGGTCGTCGCTGCGGCGTGTTTGACCGTGTTGGTGAGCGACTCCTGCACGATCCGGTAGACCGAGAGCGCCACCTCCGGCGGGATCGGACGCGGGGTGCCGGTGACCGCCGGCCGCACCTTCACGCCGGCCTGCTCGGCAACCGCGTAGACGCGAGCCAGATCGGGCGCCTCGCCGCCGTCGCGGAGCATGCCGATCGCCGAGCGGACCTCGTGCATCGCGTCGCGCGCCGCACCCCGGATGCTCCGCAGCGCGGCTCGCGCCTCGGCCGGCTTGCTGTCGAAGATGTCGTCGGCGAGGCTCGCCTGCACACTGATCGCGGTGATCGTGTGACCGAGCACGTCGTGGACCTCGCGGGCGATGCGGAGCCGCTCCTGGGCGACCTCGTGTAGACGTTCCTGGCGCATCACGGCGAGACGCTGCTGCGCCTCGGCCAGCCGGATCCGGCGGGTGCGGATCGTCTCGGCGAGCAGCACCACGGCCGCCAGCAGCGAGCCCTCTTCGAGGGTGGCCGCGAGGGCAGGGAAGAAGCCCTCGCCGAGCAGGGTGTTACGGATGACCAGCTCAAGCAGGACGAAGAACCCGGCGACGACGAGCGCCCAGGTGAACCGGCCGGCAGCCGCGACGGAGAAGAGGGCGGCGGCCAGCGGGAGGGCGGGCGGAATGCCCGGATATTCGAGCGCGTAGTAGATCATCAGCGCGGTGACCGAGCCGACGAGCACCAGCAGCGGCCAGCGTCGCCGGAAGACCAGCAGGAGCCCGATCACCGCGCCGATCGCGTACGCGCGGGCGTCCGGCGGCCGGGCGCCGGGCTCGTCGGCGACTCGGATCGCCACCGCTACGACGGCCGCGACGACGATCGCGATGAGGGCATCGATCGCGATCCGTCGGACGGCCAGACTCATGTCCGCAACGGTACGACGCGCGCACTGTCCGTTAACGAGGGCCCCTTCCTATCCGGAAGCCGTCAGCAAGGGGCCCTTCCCCATCACCCGCGACGGAGAGCGAGGAGGGTCTGCCCGGTGGGGATCACCGTGCTGCCGTCCACCTGAAGCCCGGCCTTCTCGCCCAGCTCGGCGTACTCGCGCCAGGTCCTCGCCTTGCCGGCCATGAGCGAGAGCAGGCGCAGGTCCATCTGGGTGATGAACATCAGCCGGGCCGGGTCGTCCGGGAAGTTGTCGTTCTCGTCCTTCACGAGGATCTGTACGATCAGCACCTTTCCGGTCGTGCCGACCGCGTCGGCCGCCCGCTGGAGGATCTTCTCGGCGGCGCTGTCGTTCCAGTCGTGCAGGACATTCGACAGGATGTAGACGTCAGCGCCGGCCGGGAGCGGGTCGAAGATGCTCCCGCTGACGACCTCGGCGCGGTCGGCGATGCCCGCCGCCTCGAACCGGGCCCGGCCCTGCTCGACGACGCCCGGCAGGTCGACCACGGTGCCGCGCAGGTGCGGCTGGGCCTTGAGGATCTCGGTGAGCAGGGCGCCGGTGCCACCGCCCACGTCGATGACGTGGTTGACGGTGCTCCAGTCGTAGCCCTGGACGACCTGGTCGAAGTAGCTGGCGTGGGTGGCCATCAGCGCGCCGAACGACGTGGCCCGGTCGGGGTTGGTGGCCAGATCGTCCCAGAACTCGATGCCGTAGCGCACGGGGTACGCCGCGTCGCCAGTGCGGATCGAGTGGGTCAGCGAGCTGAACGTGCCCTCGATCCGGCCAGCCATCGAGTCGACGTCGAGCCAGGGGCGCTGGGCCGCGGGGTGGTCGGTCTTGAGGAACTCGGCCGCTTCGGTCAGGGCGTACACCCGCGGCTCGGTCTCCCTGAACACGCCGCGGACCGTGAGATAGCGCAGCAGCCGGTGCAGCGCGTCGGGATTGGCCTTCGTCGCCGCGGCGAGCTCGTCGAGCGTGGTGGTGCCCGCGGCGATCAGGTCGGCGAGGCCGAGCGTTGCCGCGGCCCGCACTGCCCACGGCGTGATCGTGTCGGTCAGCGAGTAGAGATTGACCCGATTTTCCGTCATGGCGGCGAGCTTCGACGACGGCGCTCGAGACCTGCTCGAAGCCGCGTCGATCGACCCGTTCTCCAGCCGGGTTCGAGCGGTCGGGCGCAGGCTGCGCCTGTCACGGCCGCCATGCGAAGGGGACACGATGGGCGCCAGCCACCAGGAGCGCGGAGCTATCGAGGTCATTCAAGACCTCATGCAGCAGAAGTGGGTCTACGAGCTGTTCGGCGAGATCGGCGCGCGCCAGGGTGCCTCGGCCGCGCACGTCGAGCAACTGAGGGCGGTCGACGCCGCCGCGCACGTGTTCTGGCCGTTCCAGGCGCCGCCGTTTCCGATCATCGCGGCCACCGCGAGCGGATCGACGTTGACCGACATCGACGGCAACACCTACCTCGACTGCCACATGGGGTACGGCGCGCAGGCGCTGCACGGTCACAACCCCGCTCCGGTCGTCGACTTCGTCCGCGAGCACCTCGGCAAGGGCACCGGCAACGGCTACACCAACGCGCTGGAGCTGGAGCTCGCGACGCTGTTGCGGGAGATCCTCCCGCACAACGAGAAATTCGCCTTCCAACATTCGGGTACGGGTGCCACGCAGTCGGCGATCCGGCTCTGCCGTGCGTTCACCGGACGACGGATGGTCGCCAAGTTCGAGGGCACTCTGCACGGGTCACACGACCTGGCCGTCCACAACACCGCGCCCTGGTATCACGGGCATCCCGCGGTGCCGTTCCCGGAGATCGGCAAGGACGGCATCCCGCTGGTCTCGGCGTTCGCCGGCGTCACGCCCGCCGAGTCGCGTGACCTGCTGATCCTGCCCAACGACACCGCGCTCGCGGTCGAGTTGATCGAGCGCCATGCGGGCGAGTTGGCCTGCATCCTGGCCGAGCCTGCGGCCTCGTCGTTCCCGTTCGAGGAGACGACGATCCCGATGATCCGCGAGGTGGCGGTGGCCGCCCGGCGGCTCGGGGTGCCGTTCATCCTCGACGAGGTGCTGACGGGCTTCCGTTCGGGGATCGGCGGCGCCGCGCAGAAGTTCGACATCCCGACCGACCTCGTCACCTACGGCAAGGTGATCACGGGGCTCGGGCTGCCGCTGTCGGCGATCGGTGGTCGGGCCGACATCCTCGACATCACGCAGACCAGCGGGCAGTCCTGGACCGACTTCGGCCAGAAGACCGGTCTGCAGGGCAGCCACACCGGCAACTACCTGTCGGTGGCGGCGTCGCTGGCCACGCTCCAACTGCTGCGCGACAAGGGGCCCGCCTACTACACCGACCTGCGGGCCAGGGTCGACCGGGTCCAGGCGCGGCTGGCCACGTTCCGGGCGGCCGAGGGGATCCCGCTGCGCATGGTGGGGTTCGGCGACTACATCGGGTGCTTCCAGTTCCTCCCGGAAGACTCCTACACCGACTACCGGGTCTACTCGCGGGCGCTCAACCCCGCGACGTTCATCCTCACGCTGCTGCTGCGCAAACGCGGCATCTACACGCTCGGCATGCCGATGCTCTTCGCCGGCGGCGCGCACAGCGACGCCGACGTCGACCGGCTGACCGACGCCGTGCTGGAGAGCACGCTGGAGCTTCGCGCCAACGACTTCCCCTTCGAGCTGGCCTGGCCAGAGACGTCCGAGTGGGGTGCGGGCTCCTCCGACTGGTCGTAACCGCGCTGCGTCACCGGGCCCGGGTCAGCTCCTGACCCGGGCCCTCTTCACGTGCCGTACAGGTCATACGCAAATAGCCGTACTTGACTAATCGTACGCGGCGGCGTGTAGTCGAAAGGGTGGGTTCGCTATCGACCCACGTGCGACCTCAGGAGGAACGCGATGACGGAGAGCTGGACCGACGAACGCAGCACGGCACCACCCAACCCGCGTCGATGGTTGATCTTGGCCGTCATCCTGGCCGGAGCGTTCATGATCCTGCTGGCGACGACGATCGTCAATGTGGCGATCGCGCCGATCCAGCGCGACCTCCAGTCGACCTACACGGCCATGGAGTGGGTCATCGCCGGCTACGCGCTCGGCTACGGCCTGCTACTCATCCCCGCCGGGCGGATCGGCGACCGCTTCGGCCACCGCAAGCTGTTCCTCATCGGCGTCGCGGGCTTCACGCTCGCGTCGGCGGCGTCGGCGCTCGCGGCCACCCCCAACCAGCTGATCGCGTTCCAGGTGGTGCAGGGCATGATGGCCGGCATCCTCAACCCGCCGGTGCTCGCGCTGATCCAGACCACCTTTCCGGCGAAGGAGACCGGCAAGGCCTACGGGATCTACGGCGCGATCGGCGGCATCGCGACCGCGAGTGGCCCGCTCCTCGGCGGCCTGCTGATCGCGTGGGATCTCGGCGGTTGGGACTGGCGGCCGGTGTTCCTGCTCAACGTGCCGATCGGCCTGGCCACGTTCGTCGCCGCGCTGATCCTGGTGCCCGAGTCGCGGGGCCGTCGCGGCGGGCTCGACGTGGTCGGCATGCTGCTCGTCTCGGTCGCCGTCCTGCTGTTGGCCATCCCACTGGTCGAGGGTCAGCGCCTGGGTTGGCCGGCGTGGACGTTCGTCTCGATGGCAGCGGCACTACCCGCGCTGGCCGTCTTCGCGGTGTGGGAGTTGCGCCGCGCCCGCCGCGCCCAGGTTCCACTGGTGAGCATGCGGCTGTTCGCCCACCGCTCGTTCTCCGCCGGCGTCGGCATCAGCCTCTGCTACTTCGCCGGCTTCATCGGCCTGCTCTTCGCACTCTCGCTCCACCTACAGATCGGCCTGGAGAAGTCCGCCCTGACCACGGGCCTGATCCTGCTGCCGTTCTCGTTCGGCACGCTTGTCGGCGCGGCCATCTCCGACAACGTCGCCCGTGCGCTCGGCCGCGGCGTCCTGATGCTCGGCGCGGGCATCGTGATCGTGGGCATGGTGGGCATCATCGCGACGATCCACTGGTGGGGCTCCGGCCTGGAGCTACTCCCGGCCCTGCTCTTCGCCGGCTTCGGCTCGGGCCTGGTGATCGCGCCGAGCGTCGAGATCGTGCTGGCCGGCGTGCCCTGGCAGGACGCGGGCGCGGCCAGCGGCGTGCTCGGCACCGCCCAGCGCCTCGGTCAGGCGATCGGCGTCGCCGTGGCGGGCGTGGTCCTCTTCGGGACGCTCGGCTCCTACTCGGCGACGGCTGCGGAGAAGGCGAGCCCGGAGCTGCAAGCATCGCTCGTGGCCGCAGGCCTGCCGCCAGCGGAGGCGAGCAGGGCGACCACCACGTTCGCCGATTGTTTCATCCGCCAGTCGCGCGCGTCCGATCCGACCGCCACGCCGCCCGGCTGCGAGGACTCCGGACCGGGTGCGGTCGGCGCGGCCTTCGACTCAGCGGCCTCGTCGGCGTTGGAGACCAACTTCAACCGCGCGGTCCAGTGGACGGTCGGCGCCGTCCTGGTCGGCGTGATCCTCACATTCCTTCTCGTCTACCTGCTGCCCCGCCGCCCCGAAGAGCCCTGGGCCGAGGCGAGCAGACCCGATTGGAACGTGACCACCGAGCCCGAGCCCGCTCAGTGACATCCGCCAGCCCTGGCCACGGATATGCCCTCGGGGCCAGGGCTGGCGCGGTCACGACGTGGTCATCGATGTCGGCTGGTTGGCCATCAGCTCGGGCAGCTGGTCGAGCAACTCGTCGTGCCAGGCGAGCTCGGTACGGAGTCGGAGCTCGGTATGACGGAAGGTCGTCCACTCCAGACCACGGATGTGTGGCGCCGCCACCTCCCGGAGAGCGAGCCACGAGTCGAGCTGAGCGGCGAGAGCCGCCCGACGCGCGACGATGATCGCGCGGAGCGCCTCCTCTCCGAGATCGATGACGTTCTGCAGGGCCAGATCGACCGGGTCGTGGCGGAGCTTGGTGTCGCGCAGCGCCTCGTCGCGATGGTCGATCAGCTCCGCCGCGCCGGCCGAGGTGAGCGCGTAGATCGTGCGGGCGGGCCGGTTGCCCTCCTGCTCGGTGCGGACCGCCTCGATCACGCCCTCGACCTGCATCCGGTGAAGCGCGCCGTAGAGCGACCCCGGCTTGACGTCGCTCCACAGCTCGGTACGGTCGACCTGCGCCGCCCGGCGGATCTGGTGCCCGTGCATCGGGCCTCCACGCGCAAGCGCGCCGAGTACGAACAGGCGAGTGCTATTCACGGCATTAGTCCTACACGAGTGCCCGTTTGCGGGCAAGCCACCCATAGCAATCCTTGAGCGCCCTGCTATCCGTGAAACGTGGGATCGACGCAGAGCCGCGGCAGGACGATCAGCGAAGCCGCGATGGCCCGGTTGACCGCGTCGATCCGCGACACCGCTCCGAGCTTGGCGAAGATGTTGCGCAGGTGGCGCTTGACCGTCGCCTCCGAGAGGCAGAGCCGACCGGCGATCTGGGCGTTACTCATCGCTTGACCGACCAACTGCAAGACCTCGCGCTCACGGTCCGACAACGTGCTGTGCACCGGCCCTTGCACCTGGGTCAGGCTCTCGCGCGACACGGCCAGCATCACCGGCGCGTCGTCGGCGCAGGCGCCGCGGATTGCCGCCACCAACTCCTGGCGCGTCGAATTCTTCAGCAGGTAGCCGCAGATGCCGAGGGTCAACAGCTCGCGGAGCAGCGTCGGGCCGTCGAACATGCTGAGGATGATGACCCGGCTGGCCGGCGCGACGTCCCGGATCCGGCGGACCGTCGTGGTCACCCCGTCGCCGGGGATCTGCACGTCGAGCAGCACGATGTCGGGCTGGCGGGCCCGGATCTCGTTGACCGCGGCACAGCTGTCGCCGGCCTCGCCGACCACCACAAGGTCACGCTGGGCGTCGAGGATCTCCCGTAGGCCGTCGCGGACCACGACGTGGTCGTCGACAAGCACTATCCGGGTCGGCTCGATCGTCGTGGCGGTCACCGGCCGACCCCCGCCCTGACCGCGAGCAGCGGCACGACGAGCTCGACCGAGGTGCCCTGGTGTCCCGCCGCGTGCACCGCGAGGCGACCGCCGACGGCCGCCGCGCGCTCGGCCATCGCGCGCAGGCCGGAGCTGCCCCGCACCTCGGCGGGGTCGAAGCCCACCCCGTCGTCGGCAACTGTCGCCCGCAGCTCGTGCGGCGTGATGTCGACGACCGCGTGGATCACCCGAGCGCCGGCGTGGGCCACCGCGTTGCGCAGCGCTTCGCGGACGACCAGGAACACCTCGTCGAGCACCTCGGGCGGCACCCACGACTCGTCGCCGTTGATCTCGGTGTGCAGTCGCGTGTCGCCGGTCTCGACCGTCGACAGGAAGTTGGCCAGCGCCTCGTCGAGCGACCCGAGTGGTTGAGAGAGCCGAAGGTCGGCGATGAGCACGCGCAGATAGCCGACCGCGTCGTGGAGCGACTCGCGGGCGATGATCACCCGGCGGTCGATGGCCTCGCTGCGCCGCTCCTGGGCGAGCTCGTGGGCCTCCAGGTTGCGGTAGGCCGCGCTCAGGCTGTGGCCCAGCCGATCATGAAGCTCGCGCGCGATCAGCGAACGCTCTGCGATCTGCGCCTGATGGACCTCGTTCATCAGGCCCGCGGCATAGCGCGAGCTAGCGTCGAGCAGCCGGATCAGTGTCGTACGCGTGAGCGCGTCGGCGACCAACGCCAGGATCGCGCTCTGGTCGGGTCGGCCGCACAGCTGCTCCAGCACGTCGACCACCACGATGTCGGCCAGTGCGACAACCGCGCGGAAGCACTCACGCGGGTGAAGGTCGACGCCCTCGACGGGCGCTGCCGGCGGCGGTGTCGACAGCGGGTCGGTCGTCTCGCGACGAATCTCGGCCGCCGTTTCGCGGACAAGTTCGTCAGCCTGTGCGGTGTAGCTGTCGATCAGGTCAGCGGCCCCGGCGAGGTTGTCACTCGCAGCGGCGAGACGCTGACGGTAGGCGGCGAGAATCGGTTGACGCCTGCGTTCGAGAACCTCGGCAGCGGTCCGCCGCAGCGCATCGTTTCCAACAACCATCGCAGATCCCCCGGTGTACGCCCTATTGCTCCCCAGGTGCGGGCGCGACCGGCTCTCCCCAGCCCCGGCTGCCCGCCGCGTCGCCGACTCCCCGAGCGCGGGCGACAAAGCACTCAGATCGGATCGGCCTTCTACGAGTTGTCACGGCCGAGTACTCGCACGAGTCTACGGTCTCACCGCGCGCCGTTGGAAGCATCGAAGCTTAGCTTTTGGTAGTCACACCAAAACTTAAGGTGAAATCCACATTAGGCCGCTATCAGCTTTCGACGGCGCGTCGAGGGACCTCCGCGACAGTTCACCCGAGACCTCGACCGTCAGGAGTGGAGCGACCAATGGTGAGCAGACGCAACGTCATGAAGGCCAGTGCCACTGCGGGAGCGGCCGCGCTGGTCACGGCCACCGCGGCGGCCTCGGCGCGCGGATCCACGCCGCCCGCCGCACCGGCCCACGGCACCCATACCGGCCATGCGGCGACGGCGCACGTCGCGGCTGCCGCCACCCCTTTCGGTGTCCGGATGCCGATACCGCCCGTGCAGCAGCCGATCGCCTCGGTAGCCAACACCGACTTCTACGTCGTTTCCACCCGTAAAGCGCAAGTGGAGATCCTGCCCGGGACGCGCACCGAGGTCTTGACCTATGACGGGCTGTTTCCCGGCCCGACGTTCCGGGTCAAGACGGGCCGGCTCGCAGTCATCGCCCACAGCAACCACCTCGACATGCCGACCGCGGTCCACGTGCACGGCGGCCACACACCGTCGAGCAGCGACGGGTTCCCCACCGACGTGCTCGACCCGGGCAGGAGCAGGCTCTACAGCTATCCCAACAAGCAGCGGGCCGCCACGCTCTGGTATCACGACCATGCCCACCACATGGAGGCCGAGCACGTGTTCCGCGGGCTCGCCGGCTTCTTCCTGATCGACGACCCGGCCCAGGCCGACCTCCGGTTGCCGTCCGGCAACTACGACATCCCGATCATGCTGCGCGACGCACGGTTCAACGACGACGCAAGCCTGCTCTTCGAACACGACGACTTCCAGTTCCGCAACACGATCCTCGTCAACGGCAAGCCGCAGCCCTACTTCCCGGTGGCCGCCCGCAAGTACCGGCTGCGCTTCGTCAACGCGTCCAACCTGCGTACGTTCACTCTGCGGCTCGGCAACGACACCGAGGTCGCCCAGATCGCCAGCGACGGCGGGCTGCTCGCTGGGCCGACGCCGATCCGCTCGTGGAGCCTGACGCCCGGCGAGCGGGTCGAGATCGTCGTCGACTTCGGCGCGTTCCCGGTCGGCAGCCAGGTCTTCCTCGACGACGCCGTGGCCGGGCCGGTGTTGCGCTTCGACGTCAACCGAACCGCCGCTGACACCAGCCGGGTGCCCGATCGGCTGAGCACCATCCCCGCGCTGCCGGCAGCCACCAAGGAGCGGGCGTTCAGCCTCAACTTCAACCCGGCGACCGGCCAGTTCCTCATCAACGGGCAGCAGTTCGACGCCGACCGGGTCGACACCGAGATCAAGCGCAACACGACCGAGGTGTGGACGGTGACCAACGGCGACACGCTCTTCGGCATCCCGCACAACTTCCATCCACACCTGGTGCAGTTCCGGGTGCTCGCCCGCAACGGCCAGCCGCCGGCACCGAGCGAGGCCGGGGTGAAGGACACCATCTCGGTGGGGCCCGGCGAGACGGTCAGACTCCAAGCGACGTTCGGGCCGTACCTTGGTCGGTATGTCTACCATTGCCACATGATCGACCATTCCGCGAGTGGAATGATGGCACAGATGAAGATCGTTCCCTGACCCCTGAGAAAGGTTTGTCGTGCCCTCGGCAGAGAAGACTGTGCAGATCGGACGGACCCCTGAGGTCGTCTTCGCCTTCCTCGCCCACGGCGAGAACGACGCGCGCTGGCGCCCCAACGTACTCGACGTCGCGCGCGTCTCGGGCGAGGGCGTCGGCACCCGCTACCGCCAGGGACTCAAGGGCCCTGGCGGGAGCCGCATCCCGGCCGACTACGAGGTGACCGGATACGAGCCGGGCCGGCGGTTGGCGTTCCAGGCCACCGGCAGCGTGGTGCGTACCCAGGGCGAGTACACACTAGAACCGGCCGACGATGGCGGGACCCAGCTCACACTGAGGCTGGCGTGGCAGCCGAGTGGGTTGTCCCGCTTCCTCGGCCCGGTCGTCGGCAAGACGTTCGAAGAGGAGATCGCCGCCCTCGACGCCCTGCGCGACCTGTTGGAGGGGGAAGCCTAGGGCTAGTCGCCGGTCAGGTCGCGACCGATGCTGAGGCTCGCCACGGCGAAGGCCACGGCGGCCCACAGGGCGGCGATCACCAGGCCACGCGTTTCGCCGGCGCCGGCGCTGATAAGTGCGGTAAACGGCAGTGGCAGCTTCAGCCTGCCGATCAGACCCTCGACGAAGACGAACCAGCCCGCGCAACCGAGCAGGAGCCACGTCGACCGTCGAACTATGGACGCGCAGGAGCCAGCGAGGATCGCCGCGATCGGCACCATCGTCAACAGGTCCTTGTACGGCCCTGACTCACCCCTGATCAGCACGGCGAGGCCACTTGTCGCGACGAAGGCCGTGGCTACGACGATGGCCGCCACCAACTGTCCACCGAGCACCACCATCCGCCTGGGTTGCGAGAGGTAGAGGAGGAAGGCTGTGCGGTGCTGGTAGTGCTGCGCCACGATCATCGCGGCGAACCCGAAGGCTCCCATGCCGGCCATCAGGGCCCAGGCGTCGATGTTCACCGCTCCGAGGAGCAGGCCCAGCAGGATGAGTACGGTCAGCGAAACTAAGCTGGACCGGATGGTTGCGGTCCGGTAGAGCTCACTGCGGAGGATGGAGATCATCGACTGCCCGCCATGGTGAGGAAGATCTGCTCCAGGTCGGGTGGGTCGACGGTCAGTTCGTGCAGCGGCACCCGCGCCTGGAAGGCGATCTCGCCGACATCCTCGGATGCCAGGCCCACCACCTCCAGGACGTCGCCGTTCCTGGTCACCCGCCCACCGGCGCTCTCCAACACCTGCCACAGCCGCCGCTGATCACGGCTCCGGACCCGCAGACGGGAGTCCACGTTGTCGTACAGGCTGGCGAGCGGCGCCTGACAGGTGACCCGCCCCTTGACGATGATCACGACGTCGTCGATGAGATGGGCCAACTCGGCGAGCAGGTGGCTCGACAGGAGGACCGTGCCGCCACGGTTGGCGTGGTTACGCAGCAGAGCACGGATCCACGCCACCCCCTCGGGGTCGAGGCCGTTCGCAGGCTCGTCCAGCACCAACACTGGCGGGTCACACAGCAGCGCGGTGGCGACCGCCAGCCGCTGCCGCATGCCCAGCGAATACTGACCGGTGCGCTGATCGGCGGCGTCCGTGAGATCGACGTCGTCGAGCAGTGTGTCGACCCGTGACCGGCTCGCACCCACGATGAGCGCTTGCGAGACCAGATGCGCTCGACCGGACTGACCGGGATGGCTGATCCCCTGTTCGAGGACGGCACCGACCTCCCTCGACGGGTGCTTCAGGTCCCGGAACCGTCGGTTGTTGATGAGCGCCTCACCGGATGTCGGACGCGTCAGCCCGAGCAGCATCCGGAGGGTCGTCGTCTTCCCCGACCCGTTGAGCCCGAGGAAGCCGGTGACCCGACCGGGCCGCGCCGCAAAGCTGACCCGGTCCACCGCGGGTACGCGGCCGTAGGACTTCGTCAATCCGAGAGCTTGAATCATCGCAGGTGAAGACCTTCGTGAGCGGTCAACGGGCCGGGTCGGCTCAACTCGCAGGCCATCCGCCTTACCGCCTCCTTGCCGCCACCAGTGGCGCTCATTGCCCGCCGTGCCGCAACGGCCTGCTCGGTGCAGCCACCGGTCATCTCTAACACACGACGCGGCCCGTCCGCATCCATGACGCGTGACGTCCCCGGTCCCCGACGACCCGGTCGTGATCACCCGCATCACCTGTGGGGCCCGGAGCCAACCGGCTCCGGGCCCCACCTTCTGCCCTGTCAGGGGCTGGTGCAGGTGACGTTGCTGGGTGCGGTGGCGCCGTCGCCGGTGGCGGTGAAACCGAACGTGGTCGACGCGTTCGGGCCCACCGTGCCGTTGTAGGCGGCGTTCTTGACGGTGACGCTGCCGGTGCTGCCGGTGTTGGTGCCGTTCCAGAGGCTGCTGATGGCCTGACCACTGGCCAGGGTCAGGCCCACGGTCCAGCCGTTCAGGGACGCGGCGGAGTTGTTGGCCACTGTCACCTCAGCCTGGAAGCCGCCGGGCCAGGTGTTGAGCGTCCGGTAGGTGGCGGCGCAGGTGCCCGGTCCGCCGGTCGGCGGCGGCGTGGTCGGCGGATCGGTAGGCGGATCGGTCGGCGGCGGGGTGGTGGGCGGCGGGGTGGTCGGAGGCGTGGTCGACTCGAACTGGCTGAAGAACCGCCAGATCTCACCCGAGGTCCAGGTCCGCGAGTCGTTGGGGCTGCCCGACCCGTCGACGGGGCTCGGGGTGTGGTCCCCGTCGAACGCCGCCCACTGCACGGGGTAGCCGGCTCGGCAACCCGCGTAGGCGGTGGTGATGTGGGTGAGGCTGCCTCGGCTCGGCTCGCGCGGGCTCTGCGCGGTACAGCCGTTGTTCCGCACGAAGGTGTCGCGCAGTTGCCGACCCTGGGAGATGTTCAGCACGCTGTCGTAGATGCCGTGGATGCCGAAGTAGGCGACGGGCTGGGTGCCACCGTTGCATCCGCTGAGGTTGGCACCGGACAGGACGGTGACCGCGCGGATGATCGTGGGCCGGGCACAGGCCACCGCGTAGCTCATGGCCCCGCCGTAGCTCCAGCCCAGGGCGAAGCGCTGGGTGGTGTCCACGCAGAGGTCGTTCTCGATCTGCCGGGAGATGTCGTCGAAGAGGGTCAGGTCCCGACCGTTGGTGTTGGCCCAGCCGGCGTTGAGACCCTGCGGAGCCACGAAGATCGCGCTGTTGTTCGACAGCGGCTGAAGCCCGTAGTAGCCGGCCGAGGTGACGTTGTTGGCCGAGCCGTTCAACCAGTGGAAGCCGAAGATCAGTCGGTAGGGGCGGTTCCGGTCGTACCCGTCCGGGATCCGCAGGTTGTACGTCCGACTCTGTCCGCTGCTCTGAATCGTCCGCGTCCCGCTGGCGAGTGTGGGGGCCTTGCCGCAGCCAGCGGTCGCCGCGAGGGTGCCGTTGGTGGCGGCCACCGCGGTCGCACCGAAGCCGCCGCTCAGCACGCCGCCGGTGGTGGCCGCGAGGAGAAGCGCCGCAGCCGCGATGGATGGGAGGAAGAACCTACGTCTCAGCATTGCTTGGGCTCCTTGCCGTTCGGCGTCTGGTGCACGTGGCTTGGCAGCGGCACAGGGCGTGCGGCTGCCACCCGTCGGCGCCGGGGCTGCCTGCGATGGGGCGTCGGAGCTGGGCATGCGGCCGGAGCGCTGTCGTCCGGCGACCAACCACGGTCGCCTGGCATCGACGGGGCCCGGACTGGTCACCGACCGAGAAGGCGGCGGAAGGGGCGTGCCCCCTCGGCAGGTCTTCGCCGGCTGGCTCAGGTGACCGGGAGCGTGCCCTTCACTCCCGGATGAAAGATAGCATGTTATCGATAACAAGCTGATCCAGATCGACTGTCCGGCTGGGCGATCGTGCGTCGAGTCAGCGACGCCCCGCAGGCGCTCATCGGCCTGCGGGGCGTCACTCGACAGCTACTGAATGGGCCGATCAGTCCGACTGCACCACGACGAAGTACCAGACCTCGTCGGTGGTGCTGCCGTCGGCCTTACGGCCCTTGACGACCAGGTAGGTGCCGATTGCCTCGGTCGGCGTCCAGGTGATCGACGCGCGGCCCTCGGCGTTGGCCTCGACCGTCCCGGGGACGCCGCCGATGGTGTATTCGAACGACGTGATTCCGGCCGTCCCGCCGCTGAACTCGAACCGGCCCTCGATGCCCACTCCGCCGCCGGGAGTGCTCTGCGGATACTCCTCGGAGAAGACGTACGGCGCGGTGCCGACCTGGAACGGGTATTCGGTGATCGGCGAGAGCCGGCCGTCCTCGGTGCGGCCCTGCACGGTGAGCATGTTGAGCCCGTTCCGGTCCGGCACGACCGTGACCAGGGTGTTCCAGCTGTCCCCCATGGGCACGGTCAGTTCCGGGCCGTCGTTGAGCCGGTAGCGGTACTCCACCACCTCAGGAGTCCACGAGGTGCTGAAGCTGAAGTCACCGGGCACACCGATGCCACCCCTCGGGCTCCAATCGGAGAATTCGCTCCAGACCGAGACGCGGGTGTCGCGGACCGGGACCGTCATGTCGCGCTCCGGCGACGTCGTACCGTCCTGAGCGACACCGGTGACCCTGGCCGAGAACCAGCCGCTGCCTGACTGCGGCGTGAACGACACGGTCGCCGTGCCGTCCGGCCGCGCCGTGACGCTCTGATACTCGCCGAAGTCCAGTGAGTAGCGGAACTCCTTGGTGTCTGGCAGCACCGAGCGGAACGTCAGCGTCATCGGTTGACCGCCCGCACCGCCGTTTGCCGGGTCGGTGGTGACCACCGGCGCCTCGAACGGTTGCCAGGTGAAGGTCTTCTCGGGCGACCGGGTGCCATCGGCCAGCAGAGCCTGGACGACCAGCGTGTTGTCGCCGGTGTGCACCGGCGTCACGGCGAACTCCGTGCTGCCTCCACCGCCGTCGATCGCCACCTCCGGTCCGCCGTCGAACCGGTAGACGAACCCGGTCACGTCCGGCAGCCGGCTGCTCACGTAGAACTCCACCGGCAGGCCGACACCGTCGATCCGGTTGAGATGTTGGAGCGTCTCCGAGTACAGGTGTGGCACCGGGTCGATGACGTTGAACTGGTGATAGGTCTCCATCGACTTCTCGCCGTCGGCCCGTACCGACCGCACGACCATGTCGTGCCATCCCGCGGTCGCCGTCCACGGTACGACCGCGGTGTCGTCCGCAGCCGCCTGGACGGTCTGCGCGACGCCGTCCAGGACGTACTCGTAGGCGACGACGTCACGGTTGCGCGGCGTGAACGTGAATGAGCCGGTCTTGCCCGCGATCTGGTCGGTGTCGAAGTTGAACTCGGCCGACTCGACCCCGGGAGCGTCGGTGACATAGGTCCGCAGGGTGTCCTGGCCGATGAGCTTGTTCTTCACGTAGCTGCTGACGACAACCTCGACCTCGCCGGTCTCGGTGAACGTCAGCTGCCCGGTGGCGCCACCGTCGACGGCCGGCACCCGGGTTTCCGGGCCACCCTTGATCTGATAACCGAAAGCGGTCGTCTCGGGCTTCCGCGCGGTGAAGGCGAGCGTGCTCGCAAGTCCGACCCCGCCCATTTCGATCTGCACGCTCGGCGCGGTCTCGGCGACGTTGAAGCTGTAGCGCCGCTCCGGCCCCTGGTTACCGACCGCGTCGACCGAGCTGATGGTCAGCTCCTCGAACCAGCCCCGCTTCGGGGTGTATTCGAGGACCGCCGTGCCGCCCGGCTCCCGCGCCTTTACCTGACCGGAGTAACCGGTCGAGTCACGCCACCGGAACGCGACCACGTCGAGGTCGCCGCCCGCGTCGAGGCGGAACTTCCCCTTGAGGCCGGTGCCCCCGCCGGGCGTGGTGCCCTCGGGGTAGCGCTTCGAGGCCACCGCAGGCGGGTTCGCCGGTGCCGTCTTGTCCATCACGAGATAGCAGAGCTTGCTCCACGGACCAACGTCATAGTGATCACTGGCCTGTGCCTGCCAGGCAAGGAGCTCACCATCGGCGTACTGGTTGAGGTCCGTACCGTAGTTGTAGCTGTTGAACTCGCGGCGCTGGTCCGGATGGTCGACCGGCCAGATCGCGTAGAGGATCGACGGCGAGTCGCCCTCGTCGGGGTCGTTCGCCGTGGCCCTGAACAGCGTCGTCGCCGCTGCGGGCGACGGCTTGGTGACAGTGCCGCACGGTCGGGTCGGGCTCTCGAGGCGCAGTTCGGTCACGGTTGGCGGGTGGTTGGACGTGGAGCTGAGCGTCGGCTGCTGAAAGGTTCGGCCGGCGCGCGGGTCCGCCTCTTGAGCCGCCGTGATCCGATACTCGATGGTGATCGACTTCTCGTGCCGAGCGAGCGCCGCGTTTAGCGTCGACACCATGTCGATGCCGAGGTAGCTGGGGCAGTAGTACGCACCTTGCCCGCGGTTGACGGAGATCAGCTTTTCGAGCTCCGCGGGCGGGTTGCTCCAAGTCGTGCCGGTCTTGACCGGGGCGGTCCGCCACAACTCGATCGTCGCGGCGGTGGAGCAGTCGGTGACGGTCTCCTCGTACGTGTAAAGGTACGAGTTGTGCACCACCGCGCCTTTGAGCTGGGTCAGGTCGTAAGTGAAGTAGGAGCGGTAGGTGTGCGCCTTGTTCGCGTCGTCGAGAATCGTCCCGACAGGCGGCGCGACCGCGGGGTTGACGAACTTTGTCTTAGGGCTCTGCGAATCGAGATAGGCCCAGCTCGACAGAGGGAGATTGACCGAGGCGGCGGCGAGGGCCGGCTGGCTGGTGGCCAGGACGACGGCCGCGGCACCCACCACGGTTGCCAGCATCGCTGAACCGATGCGCTTCATGTGAACAGTTACCTCCACTTGACGGCGCCTTGATCGACTCCGTTCTGCGTCATCGTAACGACGAGCGACAGCAATTTTCCGTCGACTGTCCTGCATGGAATGCCTCGGTGAATGCCACGCTTTTGCAACGAGATTCAGGGCCGCAGCTCCCGGTCCGCCCATTCGGCGGCCACCTCTTCCGGATCACCGGTGCGGAACAGCGGCGGCTCGTGCAGCAGAAAGTCGCGGTGGCTGATGTTCCAGGCGTACGCCCCGGCCATGGCGAAGGCCAGCACGTCACCCACGCCGATCGGCCCGGCGGTGGCCGAGAAGGACAGCACGTCCTTCGGGGTGCAGAGCTGCCCGACCACGGTGACCGGCCCGCCGTCGGTACGGGGGCCGGCTGCGCCGCGCCGCCGGTACACGGTGAAGGGCTGCGCGTGCCCCTTCGCCGCCGGCGTCCGCAGGTGGTGCGTTCCGCCGGCCACCACCACGAACCACTCGCCGTAGGAGCGCTTCACGTCGATGACCTCGGTGAGGTACGCCCCGCAGTGGGCGGTGACCGACCGGCCCGGCTCGATGCGCAGCCGCACTCCCGGGTGCCGGTCGAGGACGCCCGCAAGTGCCCGGCCGTAGCCCTCCCAGTCGAATCGCGCCGCCGGGTCGGTGTAGTCGACGGTCATGCCGCCGCCGACGTCGACCTCGGCGGCGTCGAGGGCGGCGACCGCCCAGCGGACCACGCCGGCGGCGACCGTCGCGGCGAGCGGTGCGTCCAGCCCACTGGCCAGGTGGGCGTGGATTCCGCGTATGTCGATGCCGGCGGGCGGGCGGCGGGCGCACGCGACCGCGTCGGCCGGGTCCATGCCGAACGGGCTGGGTCCACCGCCCATGACCAGGCTCGCGCCCGGTGCGTCGACCGGCAGGTTCACGCGCAGCAGCACCTGGGCCGACCTACCGGCGGCGGTGGCCAACGCGCCGAGTCGGGCAAGCTCGCATGGCGACTCGACGTGGATGCGGCGCACCCCGGCGGCGAGGGCGGCGGCGAGGTCCGCGTCGGTCTTGCCCGGCCCGGCGTACGCGGCCGGCGCCTGTCCCGGCAGCACCTCGTCCAGCCTGCGCAGCTCGCCTCGGCTCGCGGCCTCGAACCCGTCGACGATCGGGGCGAGGGTTCGCAGCACCCCCGGGTCCGGGTTGGCCTTGACCGCGTAGAGCAGCTCGACCGGCCGGGGCAGCGCCGCCCGGATGGCTCGGGCCTGCCCGGCCAGCGCATCGAGATCGTGGACGTAGACCGGTCGGGTCACCGTGGGCCACCCATCGGGTTCGGCACCGACACGAACGGTGCCGCCCGGTCGGCGTCGCGCCGCCACCGGACCAGCAGGTTCGCCTTGGCCAGCAGCGGCTCTCCGCGTAGCAGCGCACGCAGCTCAGGTGGCTCACCGAGGTCGGCGGCCACCGCCTCGACGACGGCCCGCAGCTCCTGCCACAACCGCCGTTCGATCCCCGGCAGTGCGTCGGCGAGGGCTCCGCTGATGCCACCGAGGTGGTTGACGAACAGGCAGTAGACGACCCGGCGGTATGCGGCCCCGGGACCATAGCGGACCTGCGCCGGAACGCCGTCCGGCCAGGCGCTCCACCGATCGGCGTCCAGCTTCACCCCCTCCAGGTCGCGCAGCAGCATGCGTACCGGACGACGGTCCCGGTCGAGCACGACGACCACGTTCTGCAGGTGCGCCTCGTGTACGACGCCGTGGCTGAGCCAGCTGCCCAGCACCGCCGGCACCAGCAGCCCGACGTACGCCCGCCACCAGGCCACCGGGTCCGGTGTGATAAGCGGCGCGGCGGCCAGCGCGGCAGCCAGCACCGGGGTGTCCCCGGGACGCAGGTGCGGGCGCAGACCACTGCGCAGGATCGTCCCGTACGCCTCATCCGGCCCGGGGACGTCGACCGTGCGGTACGCGGGCTCGGCGAGCAGCCCGACCCCGTCCGGCATCGGCACCCGGGCCAGCAGGTCGGTCAACGCCACCGCGCCGGTGAGTTCGTAGCGGGCGTTCTTGCGCAGGCAGTTGGTGATCCGTACGTGCAGGCTGGCCTTGACGAACAGGTCGGCCTCGGGGGCGTAGAGGGTGCGGACGCTCGCCGTCGGCCGGACCGGCACACCGGCCGCCCCCAGGACGCGCAGCCGTGGGTGCGTCGGCGGGATCAGCGACAGCTGCCAGGGGTGCACCGGCAGGACGCGGTGCCCGGCCGGGGGCCGCGGCGGGTCGAGGGCGGACACCAGCGGATCGAACGGCCCGGCGTCGGCGATCAGGTCGTCCGGTACGGCGAGCCAGTGCAGCCGGAACGCGGTGCGCAGCTCCGGCGCGTACGCCCGCCAGCTGCCCGGGTCACCGCTGCGCCACTTCGGGGTGGGGTGGTGTGGGTGCCCGAAGACCAGCGACTGCTCGGAGTCCACGTACGCGTCGATGGCCGGCTCACCGGTGGGGCTCGGATCCTCGGCAGGTCGGTCGGCCAGCAGCCGGGCCACGGTGTCCCGGCTGGCCCGGACCTGCTCGACGAACTCGTCGTTCACCAGGCCGGTGCCTGTGGTGAGTTCGGTCGCGACCAGAGCGGCCAGCCCGTCCGCGTCCAGGTCTTCCCACCGCCCGCCGTCGGTCATCCGTTGCACCGGGCCGGTGTAGCGGTGCGCGCCGAGCGGCGAGGCCCGCCCGACCTCGCAGCGCAGGGCGACGTCGAGGTGCCGCAGCAGCAGGCGCGCGGTGCCGTCGACAACGCTCGGGGTGCCGTTCGGCGGGGCCAGCTCACGCAGCAGGCAGCCGAAGACGGCGTGGGCGGCGGCCAGGTCGGCGAGCTGACCGGGGTTGGTGGCCGGCCGGGAGCGCAACTGCGCGCTCGTCATCGTGTCTCCCGCAGGTAGTTCGGGCCGGTGCGCAGGTAGTACTTGTTGATGTCGGCGCAGCCCAGCCGCTGTTTTGGCAGCAGGGTGCCAGCGGTGAGCATGGCCTTGATGGGCAGGTGGGCGGTGCGCAGGACCTGCTCGGTGAAGGTTCGCGCCAGCGGCCCGTCGCCCCACCGATCCCGAGCGGCGGCGAGCCGGGGCGTCAGCGCTTCGGCGGGCGACGGCACGGGCAGCCCTCGGGAGGCCAGCGCGACCAGGGGTGCGGCCGCTGCCAGGTGCAGGGTGATGGTGATGAACACGTCGGCCAGCTCCTGCGGGTCGCGCGCCCACATCCGGTCGTCGTGCAGGGCGAGCCCGCTCGGGCCGTCGTGCCGGGCGTCGAGCCGAGCGCCGTCGTTGTCCTTGTAGAGCAGGCCGACCGCGCCGTCCGGGTGCACCAGCAGGTGGATGTTCTGCGGGTGCGCCTCCAGCGCGATCCCGTGGCGTAGCCAGAGGAAGACGTGCCAGTCGAGCAGCAGGTCCAGGTAGGACTCCAGCAGCGCGACGGGACGCCGCGGGCTGATCCGTTCCAGGACCGTGCCCGCCACCGGGTCGACGGCAGCGAGGGCCGCGACCGGCACCACCTGGACTCCGGCCAGGTCGCGCGGAAACCGGCGCAGCAGGAAGCCGCGCCGCTCGTCGCCGTCGACGTGCGCCCAGGTGCCCTCGTCGGCGTGCCGGATCCGGCCGGCGAAGGCGGGTTCGGCGGTGGCGATCCGGTCGAGCAGGGCGGCGACCGCCGCGCCGTCGGCGAGCGAGCCCGGTTGCAGCGTGCGCCGGTTGCGCACGCCGAGGCTCGCGGTCGGTAGTGGCAGCTTGAGATGCAGGTACGGGTCGTGATCGAGCGCCACCGTCCGCATGGAGAGGGTGGGCCGTACCGGGGTCACCGGCAGGTCGGCCACCGGAAGCGCATGGCGTGCCACGGTGATCGGATGCGCCGGCAGCAACAGTTGGTCCGGTCGCGGTGCGCGGGGCCACCACGACGGAAGTTCACCCGCGAGCCGGACGTCCTCGGCGGGGGCGGCGTACCAGCGCAGCGCGAAACGTGGGGCGTGCTCCGGGGCGTACCTGAGCAGTTCGTCGTCGCGCAGACCGTGCCGGCACCGGTCGGTGGGGTAGACGGGGTGGCCGTGGTGAGCGGCGAGCACGTCGTCCAGGAGCGCCGCCGGCAGGCCGGTCGGGGTGCTCGCGCGCTCGGCCGCCACCTCGGTGAGCACCCGTGGGCGGTTGCGGGCGGCGAGCCGCCGGGCCCGCAGGTCGGCGCGGCACTCGGCGGCGAAGTCCCGCCAACCGGCCTCCGCCTCGGCGTTGTCGTGCGGCGCGAGCAGCGTCAACAGCCCGTCCACCGTCTCCGTACGCTGTGGGTCGCCGACGCCGACCACCAGCAGGACCATCGGCGCGGCGCTGCACAGGGCCTGCTGGAACCCGTCCGCCCGGACCGGAATGCGCAGCAGGCCAGCGGGGTGCGGCGACTGCCACCAGTCGGGCCCGTCCGCTCGCCCGGTGCTGAGCAGACCGAGATGATCCTCGCGCAGCAGAGCGTCGAGCACCCGGGTGAAGACCTCCCGCTCGCAGTCGTCGCTCACTCGACGATGGTCCACTGGAGGTCGCTGCGGAGGGCGGCCAGCGACTGCCGGACGCTGCCCTCGTCGGGGCCGATGGCGTGCAGCACGGCGAGGTAGTCGCGGTTCGTGCCGGTGTGCTCGGCGGTGCGGCCCAGCTCGCGCAGCGGATGGCAGCCCAGCCGCACATCGCCGTGGGTGGTGTCCAGCCGGCCCGGTGCGGCGACGAGACGGCCGGAGCGGTCCGCGCAGACATACTCGACCTGGGCGTACCTGTCGACGGCGGCGGGCAGGCCGAGGGCGGCCAGCGGTTCACCGAGGTACAGCCGGATGACGTGCTCGAACAACGGCACACCGAACAGCTCGGCGAGGATCAGATCCATCCGGTCGCCGATCAGACGGTAGTTCACCTCGATGAGCCGGACCCGGCCGTCGGAGACGACGTACTCGGTGTGGCAGGCACCGAAGCCGACCCCGAGCGCGTCGAGCCGTGCTCGCAGCTGGGTGCTCGTCTGCTCGGTCGGCGGTGACCAGGCCAGGCTCTCCTCGGTGAAGGTCGGTGGCGGGCCGAGACGGGTGCGCCACCCGCCGAGGGAGGCGAGATCCGCGCCGTCGCCGAGGGTCTCGAAGGTCCGCAACTCCCCGTCGAGATACTCCTCGACCACCAGGGCCACGTCCGGCCGCCGGCCTCTGATCTCGGCGACCCGGGCGACCAGCTCGGCCTGGTCGACCACCAGGTACGCGTCCTCACTGGCCACCCCCTCGCGGGGTTTGACCACCGCCGGAAACATCCCGGCGTGCACCTGGAGCGCGGCGCCGGGGTCGACGGTGACGGTGCGTACCAGATCGAGGCCCGCAGCCGCGATCGCCCGGCGGGCAGCGGCCTTGTCCTTGCAGAGACGGGCGGCGTCCGGGTCCTTGCCGGGCAGACCGAGCTTTCGGGCGGCGATCGCGGTGGCCTCCTGGAGGTGGTCGCTATTGGACAGTAGCGCCACCGGCCGGTTCGGTGCCGTCGCCGCCACCACAGCGGCCGCGTTGCGGACCGCGCAGCGCGCCACCGGCACGTCCGCCGGCCATTGCTCGGGCCGGTCGGTCAGCACGGTGACCGGCAGCCCGAGCGACGCCGCCGCCGGAAGGAACCCCTCCAGGACGGCGTCGGTCGGGTTGAGCGCGGTCAGGTAGAGCCCAGCGGTCACGCCACCGCCCGCACACCGTCCACCGCGGGCTGCTCCGCCGTCGGGCCGGCGACGGGGCCGGGCCGGTGCGGGAATCGCCGCTGGTGGGCGAGGCCGAGGACGACACCTGCGGCCACCAGCACGATGGCCGCGATGGCGACCGCCGGGTAGCCGACCCGGTCGGCCGCCGCGAGACCGATGGACGCCGCCACGAACGAGCAGACCAGGCCGAACGACGACAGGACGGTGAAGTCGGTGCCGCCGGTGTCGGGCCGCGAGTAGTCCATGTTGACCGTGTAGAGCACGACGTTGGCCACGGTGTAGGCCACCATGAAGAGGCAGAGCGCGGCGACCGTCGCACCCAGCGGCGCACGCCCGTTCATCAGCGGCAGCAGTAGCAGCGTCGACACCGTGAGGGCGACGCCGCCGACCACGAGCACGCCGCTACGCCCGAACCGCCCGATCCCGAGCCCCGCGACCAGGCCCGCCACGATGGCCGGCGCGCTGGTCACCACGCCCGTGACGACGCCGATCCGGCCCAACGACCAGCCGGCGTCGACCAGAGCCGGAGTCACCAGGGCGTACGCCATCCCCGCGCCGACGTAGACCAGCGGCACCACGCCGAACGTCCACCACCGGCACCCCGGCTGGCCGAACACCGACAGCAGCGCCCGGTAGGCCGCACCGACCCGTTCCACCCGATCGGTACGGGGAGGCTCCCGGAACCGCCACACCACGAGCAGGCCGACCGCCGTCATCGCGGCCAGCAGGCCGATCGCCGGCACCCAGCCGAACTGGTCGTAGACCAGGACGCAGGCTCCGCCGCCGAGCAGGTTGCCGAGGTAGCTCGCCGCGACCTGGATGCCGTTGCCGGTCCCCCGGGCCGATTCGGCGAGCATTCGGACGGCGACGGCGTCCACGGCGATGTCCTGAGTGGCCGAGAAGAACACGTACGCGGCGCAGATCGCGATGATCGGGCCGAGCGCGTCGGCCGGGCTGGAGAAGGGCAGCAGCGCCAGCAGGGCCAGCACCAGGGCGCTCTGGAGCACGAGCAACCAGGAGCGGTAGTGGCCACGATGTCGGGAGCCGTACCGGTCGAGGATCGGCGCCCAGAGGAACTTGATGGGCCAGATCAGGCCGACGATCTGCAACAGCGCCAGCGTGTCCAGCGAGGTGCCGCCGTCGCGCAGGATGGCGGTGAGCCCGACGGTGATGAAGCCGACGCCGAGGTACTGGGTGACGTACAGCGCCGTCAGGGTGCCGAGCCGGCCCTTCATGCCGCTTTCCAGTAGCCGAGGGAGGTCAACCGGTCCTTGTCGACGCCAAGCGTCTTTCGGAGGTGTCGGGTGATGCCCCGGGTGGTGGCCGCCTCGCAGGCCACCCAGTAGTGGCCCGAGCCGCTGGTTGGCAGGGCGGCGCAGACCGTGTCGACGAGGTGTTGACCCGCGTCGCGGCGCGGCACCCAGGTGACGTCGTGGTGCGCACGGGCCCGCAGTGCGAGTGCCTTCTCGCCCTCGTGGGCGAACTCCAGCCAGACCGTCGCCGGAATGTCGGCCCCGGCGTCGAGCAGGCTGTTCACCGCGGGCAGGGAGGCCGCGTCGCCGACGAGGTAGAGGTGCTCCGGCGCGGGGTCGGGCAGCTCGAACGCGCTGCCCTGAACCGTCGCGCTGATGGTGTCGCCAACCTTGGCCGCGGTGGCCCAGCGGGCGGCACAGCCGTCGTGGATGGCGAATTCGAGGGTGAAGCGGCCGGTGGCCGGGTCTGGATCCACAAGCGTGTACGCGCGCTGGTGGGCCCGGCCGTCGTTGTCGAACCACAGCCGGATCCACATCGTGGGGTGCACCCCGCACGTCTCCAGCAGACCGCCCCCGTCCAGGAGGAGCCGCTGGTAGTGCCCGTCGATTGACTCGGTGCTCAGCACGGTCAACCGAAAGTCCCGGCCTCCCATGGCCTTGAGGACCAGGGCCTCCCAGTTCCGTTTCACGCACCCCTCCAGGTAAGGTCATCCTTGGTTAGGGGAGGTTAACCTAACCTACGCCCCGGATGGAACAGAGGACAGCGCCCGATGACCTACCAGGAGAAGATCGCCGGTCTCGGCGAGTTGTCGTTGGTGACAGTTGATCCCGACCGGGACGCCGCGCTCCTGCACGGCTGGGTGACCCTCCCCCGCAACTCCTTCTGGGGCATGGGTTCACACACCCTCGACGAGGTACGCGAGATCTACGCCTTCGTGGACAGCCTGCCGACCCACCACGCGTACCTGATCAGGGTGGACGGGGAGCCGGTCGGCCTGTTCCAGAGCTACCAGCCCGAGGCGGATCCGGTCGGCGAGCGCTACCCCGTCCAGCCCGGTGACGTGGGGATGCACCTGCTGCTCAGCCCCGACCGACGCCTCGCCCGCAGCCTCACCAACGTGGTCGGCCCGGCCGTCGCCCGTTTCCTGTTCCGCGACCCGGCCGCGCAGCGGATCGTGGTCGAGCCGGACGTCCGAAACCACCTCGCCCTGCGCCGACTGGAGATCGAGGGCTTCACCCTCGACTCAGAGATCGACATGCCGGACAAGCGGGCTCAACTCGCGTTCCTGACCCGGGCCCGATTCGCGCAGCGACACCCCACCTCGGCCTGACCACCGACGGTCAGCTGTTGGAGTTCCAGAAGCCGATGAGGGTCGCGGTCCACCAGCCGATCTGCGAGATCGTGGCGGCGGCGACACCGGGGAGCAGGGCGGACCAGGGTGGGCGACCCTGCACGGCCACGAGTCGATCCCGGACCCGGCCGAGGAACAGCCCGTTGACGCCGACCACAAGCACCGCGAGCAGCTTGACCCAGACCAGCCCGGAGGACGTGTCCGGCCCCAGGGCGGCCCCACTGGCGAAGAGACCTACCAGGCCCAGCCAGATGAGCAGGTGCGCGCCGCGGGCGGCGGTCAGCACGGTGCCGAGCGGTTCCCGGCGCAGCAGCCAGCGGAGACTGAACCAGTCCACCGTCAACACCGCCCCGAAGCCCACCACGAGGCAGGTCAGGTGGCAGAAGAGGGCGACCATCCGACCAGCCGGGGAGAGGGTGACGTGCGGCGCGACGAGGATCGCGAGCAGCCACCCGACGCTCACCAGCAGGATCGAGGCGACGACGGCGGGGCGGCCGGCGGGGCGACGATGGCCACCGCGCCAACCTGGCGTCGGTGCCGAGGCGACCGCGTCGGGCGGCGACGTGCTCCGGGTGCGGTGCGTCGCCCGCGGGGCAGGGCGGACGGGGTGGACGGCGTCCGACGTGGCGCCACGGTGCGCGGGACGGGGCACCCGGGCCGGATGGCGGACGTCGGTGTGCAGGTCAGACGCCCGCATCGACCGGTCTCCTGATAGGCATGCTCAGCCGACCGGTGCGGCGGTGGTCGCGCCGGGTCGGCTGTCCAGGGTGCTCAGCTCGGCGGCCCTCGCCTGCTGGATCCGGCCGGCGAGCGCCTTCAGCTCCGGGCTACCCCCGGCGGTCTGCTCACCCCGACACAGCACCATGGTCTGCGCGAGGTGTGCCCGGATCAGGGCAGCCGCTCGGGCCGGCGCCTCGGCGTCGGACGCGGCGCGCAACTCGGCGAGGTTGGCATCGGTGACCATGCCGGGCATCTGATGCCCCTCGTGGATGTTCAACTCCGGCACGTTCCCCGCGGCCAACAGCCCGCGCAGGTCGCGCAACTCCGCCTGGTGAGCCTGCCGAACCTCGCCCAGCAGGGCCCGTAGCGACGGATCCGCGTCCGCCGGTCGGGTGTCGAGCTGGTCGATCAACGCGAGCACACCCTCGTTCATCGGGATGAGCAGTTGGATGAAGGCGTCGTCGGTGCTGTTGAGCACCACGGGTGCCCTCGGCACCGCAGCGGCCGACGAGGCCGCGGCCGGCGAGGCCGGCGGCGCCTGGTCGGTGCGGCCCCAACCCTGGGTGAGACCGACGGCCAGCGCGGTGGCGACCAGGGTCGCGACGACGCCGACCATCCGCCCCGCGCGGACGCGACGCCCGGGGCTCGCCGCGGTGTTCTGCTCGTCCATCCGTCCGCCCCGGCTCAACGGGCGGCTTGGAACGCGCGGCCGACCAGGGTCGCCTCGGCCCCGTCGCTGAACAACCCGGACCGATCCTTCTCCGTGGCGGGCAGACCGAACCAGGCGTAGCGCTGCAGGTAGGAGAGTTGGCCGAGCATGGCGGTGGCCGCCGTGAGGAACGCGGCCTGCTGCGCCTGGCTCGGAAACTGCGAACCGCCCCCGTCGAAGCGGATCAGCGCGAACTCGGTCAGCCAGATCGGCTTGTGGTACCGCTGGTGGACGGCTTGGAGGTACTGCCGAAGTTGGGCCACCGCCGTCGCGGTCGTGAAGTCGGCGCCGAACCAGTGCAGCGTGATGAAGTCCACCCGGTAGCCGCGTGCCTGGGCGCCGGTCATGAACCGGTCTAGCCAACCCTGCGCGTCCGGTGCGCCCCAGGCGACCGCCGGGCTGCCCAGCCTGCTGCCCGTCGCCATCAACTGCGGCCACAGGTCCAACGCCTGCTCGACGGTCATGTTGGCCTGCTCGCGCAGGTCCGGCTCGTTGAAGGTGAGCAGGTCCGGCCCCGCTGCCTTGGCCCGCGCCAACTCCGCGGCGGTGACGTTCTCCGCGCTGCGGATCATGGGCACGAACGTCGCGCCTCGTGGCGTGCTGATCCCCTGGTGGTGGGTGTTCCAGGTGTAGTACCAGCCGGCCTTGGAGTTCGCCAATGCCTGGCTGGCCCCGGCGAAGTTCCACACCCCGACGCCCTTACGCGCGGAGTTGACCGCCGGCGCGACCGGAGCCCTCGACGAGGGCCGTGCGCTGGGTGAGGGCACGACGCTCGGGGTGGCTACGGTGCTGGGGGCCGCGGACGGTGGCGCCGCCCACGAGGGTGCGGACGGCTCGTCCGGCAGGATCACCACCGCCATGGTGATGGCCAGGACGGCGGCGGCCACGCCGGCAGCGAGGGATGGCACGAGGCCACGGGGCCGGTTCACCGCGAGGTCGACGACGCTCGGGCCGCCGCCCGCATCGGTGGGTCCGACCGTCGGGCTCGCAGGCACGGCGGCCTGCGCGGCGGCTGCGGGCGCGGCCGCGCTCGGCAGGTGGGCGCTGAGACCCGCCGGCAACGGCAACATCGGCAGACCGGCGAGCAGCCGGTCGATCGGCAGAAGCGTGCTGCCCAGCCGTCCGCAGGACGCGCAGTCGCGGACGTGTCGGGCCAGTCGCTTGCGCCACAGCGAGCTGGGGTTGCCGTCCCACTCGACGGTCACGGCACGCAGATCCGGGCAACCGGGGCGGGCGCGGAGCGCGCGTACGACGCCGCGGGCGCTCTGGATCTGCTCCTTCATCCGGTGCACCCGCACCGCGACGTGCCCGGGCGACAACCCGAGCGCGTCGGCGACCTCGTTCCGGTCGATCTCGCCGGTCTCCTCAAGCCACCACAGCGAGAGCAGCTCCTGGTCGTCCGGGTCGAGCCAGCGGGTCGCCTCGGCGACCTCTCGTCGTTGGTCGGTGAGGCCGAGCCGGAGGATTGTCATCCCCGCGAAGTCGGAGGCGGGGTCGGGCACGTTGTGGATCGCGTCGAGCCCGGCGTCGCGGTTGAGCGCGGCTCGTCGGCGCGTCTCCCAGTCACGCACCTGGCGAATGGTGATCGCCACCAGCCAGGACCGGTATGCCGCCGGGTCGTTGAGCGCGGGCAGGTGCCGGATCACCCGTACCAACGTCTCCTGGACCACGTCGTCGACGTCGGCGTGACCGCGCAGCGCACGCCCGACGATGTTGTAGACCAGCGGAAGCGAGGCCGCCACGACGTCGTCGAGAGCGCGCTGGTCGCCCTGCCGGGCCGCGACGACCAACCCGACATCGGGTAGTGCTCGACCGGCTGACGACATGGGGCTCACTCCTTGGGTGCTCGACTGCGTGGTGCCCACGCTGGTGCGCTGACCGCCCTCAAGATCGGAGACCGGCGGCAGCGGGTTGGATTACAAGAATTCTCGGGCGTCCGGTCGGCCGGCAGCCAAGCGGGTGCCCGTCGGCGGCGCATGCGACGCGACCGTGCCGGGTATGGTGCGGGGTGTCGGTATCGCCGGGCGCTCGCCCGTGCGCCGGACACCCCGATCGGCGCCAGCGTGTGCGCCGACGCGTCACCAGGTCGCAGGGCGGACGATGCCTAGGCCGCAGACGCACCCCCGAGCACAGACAGGATTCCTGCATGACATCGAACGACAACGGTCAACCTGCCCTGTTCCTCGCCACGTCGAACGGCGACGGGCTCGACGGGTCGGCGGTGACCTTCGACAGCAGTGAGGAGTCGATGCGGCGGCTGCGCCATCCGTTCGCGGTGACGCCTGCCCAGCCGGCCCCGCCCGCCGCCGACACCCCGGATCAGCGCGGCTGATCCGAGCGCACTCTCCAACACGCACACCTGCGCTGGTTCATACTTTCGGCTAGTAAATAATCAATCTTTCAGGTAGTGTCCGGGTCAGCAAATGAACGACATGACGCGGTGGCGAGGCCCGTGATCGTGGCCTTGCGACAGCGCACCTTCGCCCGTACGTGCGCCCCGGCGGCAGCCGGTTCGGAGACCCTTTCCGGTCGACTCGATCGACGGGCACGTGCGGGAGGGACCATCCCATGGCCATCATCGTCGACAACGCGACACGCACCCGCGGCGGCCAGCGGAGCAGCGACCAGACCCCGGAAGACCTCCTCGCCGCCCTGGCGGCGACCCCGGAAGACAACCCCCACCGCCCGGCACTGCGAGACCGCGCCATCGAGGCGTGGCTGCCGCTCGCCCGGCATCTCGCGCGCCGCTACGGCGGACGCGGCGCACCCGACGACGACCTGGCCCAGACCGCCTTCGTCGGGCTCATCAAGGCCGTGGACAACTTCGACCACAGCCGGGGCGTCGACTTCAGCGGGTACGCCATTCCCACAATCATCGGCGAGATCAAGCGGTACTTCCGGGACCGCACGTGGGCAGTGCGCGTGCCCCGCCGCCTCCAGGAGCTGCGTCTGTCGATCAGCGCCGCCAACAGCGCCCTGACCCAGGACCTGGGTCGCTCGCCGACCGTGGCCGACGTCGCGTCCTACCTCGACGTGTCCGAGGAGACCGTCCTGGAAGGGCTGGAGGGCGCCCGCGCCTACCGGGCCACATCGCTGTCCACCCCGACCGGGGTCGACGGCAGCCGGGAACTCGGGGACACCATCGGCGTCGACGACCACGCGTTCGATCTCGTCGAGATCCGGGTCGCCCTCGGCCCGGCCCTCGCCACGCTGCCGGAACGCGAACGCCAGATCCTGAGCCTGCGCTTCCACGGCAACCTGACCCAGGCCCAGATCGCCGACCGGATCGGCGTCTCGCAGATGCACGTGTCCCGGCTGATCACCCGCTCGCTGGCGGCGCTGCGCCACCAGCTCACCGACATCGCCGCCTGAGCCTTCACAGTTGGACGACGTGGCCCACCCGGGGCGGCGTACGACCGGCGAGAACGTCGAGCCACGCGTCTTTCAGCGCCGCCGGCCCGGCACCCACCTGGACGTCGAGCCACCCGCTCACGACGGCGGCGAAGCGTTGCCAGGCCGCGGTGAACCGCTCGTCGAGCCCATCGCGGCCCCAGTCGTGGCTGCGCTTGCGCATCTGCGTCGGCGCGAAGAACACCTCCTCCGCCGCGTCGGCGTTCGGCGTCTGGTTGGTGAGCCCGACCGCGATGTCCCGGACGAGCCGGTCACCAAGTCGCCGACGCAGGGCGGCGCGGGTCGACGGCGCACCGGACAGATCGAGGTAGCCGCTCGGGACCACGTCGAGGGCGTCGATGTCGTCGTACGAGACGACCTCGTCGTAGCAGCCGAGCGACCGGGTGAAGGCCAGGTTGCCGGGTGAGGTGAGCCCGACCAGGCGCGGCCCGCGCCGGTGCAGCTCGAACGCGGCGGCGTACGCGGTCTTGCTCGACGCCGACGACACCAGCAGCGCCTCGGCACCGTAGAAGTCGTTGTCGACGACCTGGTCGGCCAGCATGAACGAGGTGAAGAACAGCGGCCGGAACAGGATCAGCAGGTCCTCCTGATCGCGCTGGTACGCCGGGTCGCCGATGGTCGACCGGTACGCGTTGTACGGCGACGGCAACTCGGCCCGGTGCGGGCTCGCGTCGCGGAACCCGGACACGTCCACCCGGTCCGGGCGCACCAGGAGGTGACCGGCGGCCGGGAGGTAACCGTAGATCCGTTGCCCCACCTCGACCCCCGCCACCGCCGAGGCGACCACCTCGGCGAAGCCCCAGAGCGGCGGGAGGCCCCACTGCGGCCCGAGCCCCTGGGCCTGCGGCGGAAAGAACTGCCAGTAGCGCATCGAGTCACCGAGCACCGCGTAGGTCACGTTGTTGGCGGTGATACCGACGCGGTCCACCCGCAGCAGCGCCTCGCCGTCGGCCACGGCGGGGGTGGCGCCATCGACGAGCGTGGTCTGCCCGAGGTCGTCACGCGCCACGGCGAAGGTCCATGAGTCAGCCATGAGGTGACGCTAGACAGCACCGCAATCGGAGACAAGTGCACTGCGAGTGCAAAATCCCACTGTGCGGGGTCAGGGTCCACTCGCGGCGAGGTCGCGCAGGTGCGCGAGCGGCAGGTGCGGCGGCTGCCACTCCACGAAGAGTGCCGTCGCGTCGTCCTCAAGCTGGTCGTCCTGGTAGCCCACGACTGCGCGGACCAGGCGACGCATGGTCTCCGGGCTGGGCAACCCCTCGTTCAGGGCACGGTTGACGAAGTCGACGAGCCGGTCCAGCCCGAACTGCTCCCCCTGGGCGCTACGGGCGTCGGTGATGCCGTCGGTGTAGGCGAGGATGCGATCGCCCGGATGCAGCTCCTCGGTGTGCACCCGCGGTCGGCGCGGGGACATGTGGCCCAGGCCGAACGGCAACACGGTCGGCCCCGGGAACTCCCGAATGGCCTTGCCGTCGCGCAGCAACATCGCACCGGGGTGACCCGCGTTGATCATGCTGAGCCGGCCGGTCCGGCGGTCCAACTCGATCAGCAGCCCGGTGGCGAAGAAGTTCGGGTGCTCGGAACGCACCCACCGGTCGATGCTGATCGCCGTGTCGACCAGGTCGAGGCCGCACCGGCGGGCGTTGCGGTACGCGCTGACCACCAGCGAGGCCAGGGTGCTCGCCTTGATGCCGTGCCCGCAGGTGTCGAAGAGCCCGACGCTGAGCACGTCGTCGTTCAACGCGTAGTCGAAGATGTCGCCACCGACGTCGTAGCACGGTTCGAGGATGGCGGTGACCACCAGGTCGTCGGTGGCGAAGGTCAGCGGTGGAAGCAGGCCCCACACGATCTCGGCCGCGACCTGCATCGGCATCCGCCGCCGCATCCGCTCGACCAGGTCACCGTAGAGCCGGCGGTTGACCAGGATCTGGGCGACGTTGACCGCCACCTCCCAGGCCGGACCGTCCATCGTTTCGTCGGCGGCGGCCGGCGAGACGATCTCCAGTACGCCCATCCGCTCACACCCGAGCAGCAGTGGCACCCACACCCGATCCGGGTTGTCGGGGGCACGCTGGATGTCGAGGGTGGTGAAGGCCCGGCCGGCGAGGGTCGTCTCGATCGGCAGCTCGTCCCGGGCGAGACCCGCGCCGAGCAGTGGCACGAGGAGGGACTGCGTGTAGTCGGCCAGATAGATCACGATCTCGCTGGCATTGATCGCGGGAGCCGCACGGGCCACCAACTGCGACACCTCGTCCGGCCCACCGCGTGGTGCGTTGAGCTGCAACCAACGCACCATCTCGCCAACGTCGCCCACGCCGTACCTCCCCCTGCCTCTCCCCGTTCGCAGAAGCACTAGCGCGAGCGGTGAGGCTACCTTGCCCCCGCCGCGCACTCGGCGTCCACCGAGTCACCTCCGCCCAAGGGCGTGTCGTAATCAGCAAGCCACCCGGCCGACACCACCCGGGTTGCCCGACGGCGGGGCCTCGACCAGCGCGCTGAGGAGCGTGGGCAGCGGCACGGTGGCGAATCCCACCCGCGCGTCACTCGCCCCGTACGGCAACCACAGCTCACCGTCGTGGATGAGGGCACCACAGGAGTAGACGACGTTCGGCACGTACCCGTCCCGGTCGCTTTCGTCGGGTGCGAGGAGCGCACCGGGCAGGTGCGCGACGACCCGCTCCGGCGTGTGCAGGTCGAGCAGGAGCGCACCGATCGCGTACCGACGCATCGGTCCGACACCGTGGGTGAGCACGAGCCAGCCGACGTCGGTCTCGATCGGTGATCCGCAGTTGCCGACCTGGATCAACTCCCAGCTCTCGCCCGGTGCGTGCAACGGCGTCGGGGTCTGCCAGCGGTGCTCGCCGTCCAGGGCGGTCAGGCCGATGGTCTCGCCGTCGGCGCGACAGAGTGCCAGGTGCCGGCCTCCGACGGTACGCGGAAACAGCGCGAGCCCCTTGTTCCGAGCGCCCGGCCCGCGCATCGGGGTCATCTCGAACCGACGCAGGTCACCGCTGACCAGCGCACGGGTGGCGATGTTCCGGCCGTCGTAGGCGGTATAGGTGGCCCGGTAAACCGGCCCGGACTCATCGACGAAGCGAACGAAACGGGCGTCTTCCATGCCGTTGCTCTCCGCCGGGGTGGCCGGCCAGAGCACCCGTTGGTGCAGCTCCGTGTCGGTGGGGAATTCCGTGGCGTAGCTACCGGCGTTGGTACGACGCAGCTGCTCGACGGTCCCCAAGCCGGTGCTGCGGGAGAGCAGATCGGGTGGCAGGTTGCCGAGCACCCGCTCGAAGGCGGCCTCGTCGTACCACTCGGGCAACGCGTCCAGCACCGTCGCCGTGACCTCGTTGTCGCAGTCCCCCTCGGCCAGGCCGGCAACGAGCAGGTCCCGACGGTGCCGTACGCCCATCCGCTGCCCGACGGTCAGCGGGCCGGCCCGGTCGGCGACCGTGAGCTGTCCCCCGGGGCCGACGATCGCGGCGGCGAAACCGATCGAGGACACGTGGCCCTCCCCGACCTGGCGCAGGCTGACCGCGACGCGCAGCTGCCCGGGGCCGAGATCCGCCTGGTCGGGGTGGGCCACCATCGACGGGTTGCACAGGGCGGCGGCCTCGACGGCGTACTCGTGGCTGAAGTACGCGCCGACCAGCAGCCGACTGCTCGGCGAGAGGTCCCGGGCCCGCGCGGCCCGGTGCCGGACCAGGTCGTAGTGGTGGTGGAAGGTGCCGGCCAGGTCGCGGTGCCGAGCACCGAACCGGTCGAAGGTGTCCCGCAGCAGCCGACCCGTCTCCTCGTCGTCGAGGCGCGCGACCCGGTCGATGAGCGCCTGCGCGCGGTTCCGTACCACCGCGGCGTCCTCACCCGGAACGAAGAGCTTGACGATGACGCGGCGTGGATCCGGGGTGAGGGTGACGTCCTGCCGGACGGCCAGACTCCGGGTCACGACCACCGCCGGGCGTGCTGCAGGGTGGAGATGAGGGCGAGGGTCGACTCGGCGCCCTGGTTGAGGTTGGGCCCGTGCGCGGTAAGCCCGTCGTAGCCGCCGCCGGTCGCCGGATCCCACATCGGCGTACCGAGGTCGTTGTCGCCGAGGAACCACCCGACCGCCTGTCGCACCCCGCTGTCCCACTCGGGATTCCCGGTGACCGTGGCCGCCGTGGCGCAGGCATCGGCGAAGGCGGCGACCTCGATCGGTTGCTGGTCGTGGTGCGGCCGCAGAGCGCCACGCCGCCAACCCCCGGCGGGTACGACCGACAACCGCCCATCGCGGAGCTGGACCTCGCGCAGCCAGGCCAACATGCGCAGGCCGTCGTCGAGAGGTGGGCCACCCTCGCGAAGCTGACTCGCGGCGATGACCACTTCAGCGAGGGCGGCGTTGGCGTAGGTGAGCTCCTGCCGTGGCCACGGCCACCCCCGATCGGAGGCCGGCGGGCCGATCGTGCTGGCCGCGTCCGCCAGCAGGGACGCGGCGGCGACGTGGCCGGGGTGACGACGAAGCACCTCGGCCGCGCCAAGACCGGCGAAGGCCATCGTGTGCGGGGTCTTGGCGCGCCGGGTGGCGCCCCGGCTGAAGGCGACAAGCGCCTCCTCCCGTACCCATGGGGCTGGGCTGCGGGCGACGGCCGTGCCCAGGCCCCACAGCGCCCGACCCCACCAGTCGCCGAGCCCCGGTTCGTCGGCCCAGCGCCGGTCGTAGCCGAGTCGGTTGTGGAACGCGCCGTCGGCGTCCTGCGCGTGGGTCAGGAAGGCCAGGTAGCGCTCGGCGAGCCGGAGCAGCTCCCCGGTCGGCTCCGGTTCGCGGCTGACGACGACCAGGCCACGCGCTACATCGTCGGTGCAGTAACCGTGCTCACGCCGGACGATGGCGTGTCGCGCGTGCTCGAACAGACCGGTGTCGTCGCTCAGTCGAGCCAGGTGCGCGAAGCTCGGCGCGGGTGCCGCCACCCAGCGCCCACCCGTCGACGTCCAGGGATGGCCGGTGGTCGCCGTCACGCCGGCACGACACTGACCGCGGGTGAGCGGGCATCGGTGAGCTCTTCGGCGAGGGTGCCGTAGCGGGCCGCCACCGCCGGCCAACTCAGGTGCGCGGCCAGCGGGCGAACCCGCCCGGCCAGCCGGGCGGCCAGGCCCGGCTCGGTGAGGATCCGCCGGATGGCCTTGGCCAGCGCCGCCGGGTTCTGGTGGGGTACGACGAGACCCGGCCCGCCGGTCAACAGCTCGACGGCGTGCGGGAACGCCGTCGCCACGACCGGCACCCCGGCGGCCACCGCTTCGATGAGGACGCCGGAGGTGACCTGTTCACGGGAGTCGTAGGGCAGGACGACCACGTCGGCAGAGCGGATCAGCCGGCCCAGTGCTTCCTGGTCGAGGTAGGCGTCCTGGTAGTCGACGGTGTGCGCGATGCCTAGCTGAGCGCCGAGCTGGTGCAGCCCGGCCCGGTACGCCTCACCGTGGTGCTCGATCACCTTCGGGTGGGTCCGCCCCGCAACCGTGTAGGTCGGGGTCGGCTCCAGATCCTGCAACCGCGCGAGCGCCCGCAGCGACCACTCGACACCCTTGCCGGGACCGAGGAGCCCCCAGGTCAGCAGGTGCGGGCGGGTACGCCTGTCGACGGGCACGCCGGCAAGCTCGGCCGCGCCGTGCGGAATGACCGTCACCTTGCCCGCTGGCACGGCGTAGTCGACGAGCAGCCGGTCGCGCGCGGTGTCGGTCATCGTGACGACCGCCCCGGCGATCGCCGCGATCTGCGCCAACAGGGATTTCTGCCGGGCCGAGGGCTGGCGCAGCACGGTGTGCAGGACAACGATGCTCGGCACGCTGAGCCGCCGCAGCAACGGCAGGACCTCCTCGCCGTCGGCGCCGGGATAGATGCCGTACTCGTGCTGGACGATCGCCACGTCGTACGCGTTCAGGGCAGCCGCCGCCTCCCGCCAGCCGGCCGGGTCACGCGCCGACCAGGTGTGCACCACCCCGGGCGTCGGCCGCTGGTCGTCGCCATGATCGGTGACCCGGACGATGCCGCCGTGGGTGCCATCGGCGGTCAACTGGGCGGCGAGGGCGGCGTTGAACGTGGCCAGGCCGCACCGGGTTGGTGGGTGGGTACTGAGAAATCCGTAGCTGGGCATGAACGTCGGGCCTTCCGGTTAGTTCAGGCGTGGACGAGCTGGTCGTAGACGGCGAGATAGTCGGTGACCATCCGGTCTGCGCTGAAGCGCTTACGAGCCCGCGCCCGACACTCCACCCGATCGAGGCTGGCGACCCGGGCGACCGCGTCGACTGCCTGCTCGACGGTGGAGACGAGGAAGCCCGTCACCCCCTCGTCGACGACCTCGGGCATGGACCCCCGCTGGTAGGCGACGACCGGGGTACCGCAGACCATCGATTCCACAACCGACAGTCCGAACGGCTCGTCGAAGGCGATCGGATGCAGCAGCGCGGTGCTGCCACCCAGCACCTCGGCACGTCGTCGCGGGCCCACCGACCCGAGGAAGACCACCTGGTCGCCGTCGATGTGCGGGGCCACCTGTTCGGCGAAGTACCGCTCGTCCTGCACGATTCCGCAGATCGTCAGGGGTCGGCCGGCCCGGCGGGCGATCTCGATCGCGGTGTGGGTGCCCTTGTCCGGGTGGATCCGACCGAAGGCGGCCAGTCCAGGGCCGGCCGCACCGCTGAACGGCAGCCCATCGATGTCGACGCCGTGGTACACCGTGGCGACGTAGTCGAGCTCCGGTGCCCGGTCGGCGTCGGAGATCGACACGTACGACGAGCGGGCCCGGCCGTAGGCGGGGAGGATCCCCGGGCCGGAGAAGCCGTGCACCGTGGTCACCAGCGGCGCGCGGCAGTGCTCCGCGAACGCCAGCGGCAGCCAGTCCAGGTGGCTGTGCACCACGTCGAACTCTGCCGAGCGGGCCATCGCGTGCGAGACGTGCATCGCCTCCCACACGCGACCGTCCACGTCCGGGTCGTCCGCGTACCCCCGTGGGCAGACTCCGTCGAGCTGGGCGGAGGTGACGGAGTCCAGCGTGGCGAAGAGCGTCACGTCGACGCCACGGCTGACCAGCCCTTCGGCGAGCAGGCCGGTCACCTGCTCCCACGGGCCGTAGTGGTGCGGGGGCGTACGCCAGGCGACCGGGCCGAGCAGCGCAACCCTCAAGGGGATGACGCGTCGGCGAGATCAGCTGGGTTGAGGTTCAGGGTGGCGAGCAGCCCGGAGTGCTTGGCCGGGTCCACGTGCTCCGGCAGCTCGCGCTGGACCCAGTCGGCCCGGGCCTGCTGACCCCGGTCGCGAAGTGCGGTGACGATCCGGTCCCTGTCGATCCTCATCTGGTACTCCCTAATCAAGGCGTTCGGAACAATTCGCGCGGAGGGCGAAGCTGCGTGCGCGTGCGGGCGACCGCCGGATGCCGACGATGCGGTGACCGGTCGGTCGGGATGCGGTGCGCGATGAGCCGACACGACCGGTACGTCGCGGCGATGGAGAAGATGAGCGATAACGCCCCTGGCGGGCTGGTGGCGACGGCGTCTGGCGGCCACCGGGGTCCTGGGCGACATGTTCACCGTACGCCCTTGCGTCTGCCTGCCGCACCAGCGCCTGAAGGTGCCGGACGTCAGGGCTCCAGCACCACCTTGCCTGCCCGGCTGCGGGTCTCGGCAAACACCAGCGCGGCAGAGACCTCGCTGAGCGGGTAGCGCGCGGCGATCTGCGGCACGATCACTTTCTGCCGCAGCAGGTCGAGCACGATGCCGAGGTCGGTCCGCAGGCGACGGCGGAAGGCGGCGCGACGGGTGAGCTGACCGGCCCAGAAGTTGTAGAAGCCGGCCCGGTGGCCGTTCGGCAGCGCGTTCCAGGTGTAGAGGCGGGCCAGCAGCTTCACGAAGACCCAAACGATCGACTGTCCGGTGCCCACGGCGGCGGCGTTGCCGTAGACGGTCAGCTTGCCGCCGGGGGCGAGCAGGGCGTACGAGGTGCGTACCCCCGGGCCGGCGACCGGGTCGAAGACGGCGTCGACACCACCCGGCGACAGCTCGCGGACGCGCGCGGCCAGATCCGGGTCGCGGTAGTCGAGCGGCTCGACGCCGAGTTCGCTCAGCCCGGCGTGGTGCCGTGCGGCGGCGGTGCCGATGACCCGCAGGCCGAGGTGGCGGCCGAGTTGGACGAGGACCGATCCGACGCCGCCGTTCGCGCCGTGCACAAGGATGGTCTGCCCGGCCTTCAGGTCGGCGTCCCGCAGCATCTGCCAGGCGGTCACCCCGTTGACGACGACGGTCTCGGCCGCGGCGGGGTCCAGATCCGCGGGTACGGGGGCCAGGGCGTCGATGTCGACGAGCGCGTACGTGGCCCAGGCGCCGGTCTTGGTGACCGCAGCCACCCGGGTACCGACCAGCGCGCCGTCGCCGCCGGGACCGACCGCCCGGACCGTGCCGACCAGGTCGTAGCCGGGCACGAACGGGAACTTCGGCTGGCCGGGGTAGAGAGCCCGGCGCATCTGCTGCTCGGCGAACGAGATGCCGGTGGCCTCGACCTGGACGAGCGCCTGCCCCCGGGCGGGGACGGGCATCGCGCGTCGGTGCAGACGGAGGCCGTCGGGCTCCACCACGCCGGGCAGCACCACTTCGGTGATCATCGTGTCGGTCGTCATCAGGATCTCCCTAGTTTGTAAGTGTGCACTCACACACTTCCGTGGCTGAAAAAGTGGGCCGCCACAGCGGCCCAGCATCGGGGGTCGGTCAGGGGTGACGAATGCCGGAAGTGAGGGCACGGGCCCACGGCTCCGGGACCTGCTCCAGGCCGGCGGTCACGATCAGGTGGCACAACTGGCCGTACGCGAAGAACTGCTGCACCTGCGCGTCGCTGGCACCGGCCCGACTCTGCACGAAGGTCGCGACCTGCCGATAGCCGGCCCGCACCGCCTCGGCGATCTCCGGGATGTCCGTGACGGCCTGCGCCTGCACCTGGAAGAGCAGGAGATCGCGATCGGCGATCAGCTCCGCGTAGGCACCGCCCATGGCGTCGAGGACCTCTTCCGGACTGCCGCCCGTGGCACGCTCCGCACCCGCCTCGATCGCGGCGGCGATCCGGTCGAAACACGCTCCGGCCGCCGCCACGAACAGCCCGAGCTTTCCGGAGAAGAGCCGGAAGACGTACGCCTCGGAGATGCCGGCGGCGGCGGCCACGGCGGTGACCGGGGTGGCGTGGAAGCCAGCGCGCGCGAACACCGACACTGCGGCGTTCAGGACGGTGACCCGGCGGGCCTCGGCGGTGGATCGCATGTTTGTAAGTGTGCACTCACAAACATTTGCCGTCAAGTCCCTGACGTCAGGGCGCGATGCGCAACGCCCGGATCACCGTGTCGTCGTAGTCGCTGAAGCGGTACCGGAGGCCGGCGAAGGGACTGCCGGGAAAGTCACCGGTGATCGTCGCGGTTACCACGGTGCCGGCGGGCGTGTCCTCGACGTCGGTGACCTCGTACGACACCAGCGGCACGGCGCGACGCCACTGGCGGATGGCCTCGATGCCCCGGTGCTCGGTCGACTCGTCCTCGACCACAACGTCCTCGGCGAAGAGAGCGAAGTAGTCCTCGGAGTCGGGCTGGCCGGCAAGCTCGAAGTAGCGGCGAATGATGGCCGGGACGGCCTGGGCTGTGGTCATGATTAGCGGCCCTTCTGCAGGTTGTTGACGATCGGGTCAGACGGTCGGGATGGTGCCGCCGTCGATGACGTGTTCGGCGCCGACGATCGCCGAGGCGCGGTCGGAGACCAGGAAGGCCACCAGGTCGGCAACCTCCTCCGGCCGTGCCGGACGGCCGAGCGGGATCCCACCCAACGAGTCCATCAACTGCCCCAGGGCGGTGTCGCGGTCGACACCACTGCCCTCGGCGAGGCGATCGACGAGCGCGTCGGCGGCGGTGGTCTGGATGAAGCCGGGTGCCACGGTGTTCACCCGGATACCGTGCGGTGCGAGCTCGTTGGCCAGACCCTTGCTGTACGCGGTCAGCGCCGCCTTGGCCGCCGCGTACCCCAGGGTGGCCTGGTACATCGGCTTGCGCCGCTGGATCGAGGAGAGATGCACGATCGCGCCGGCGCGCTTTTCGATCATGGACGGGACGAGGCGACGGTCCAGGCGTACCGCACCGAGGAGGTTGAGGTTCAGCTCTTCCATCCAGGTCTGTTCGGTCAGTGCGGCGAAGCCACCGGCCGGAGCGTGCGACCCGCCGACGACGTGCACGACGATGTCCGCGCCACCTTCGGCGAGGAGGCGCTCGGCCACCGTTTCCGCGCCGTCGACGCTCGACGTGTCGGCGGCGATGAACCGATCGGCGAGCTCGAACCCCGCTGGCTCACCACGGGCGCTGACCCACACGTCCGCGCCGAGCTCGCGCAGCCGGGCGGCGATCGCCGCGCCGGCCCCCTTCGTGCCCCCGGTCACCAGTGCGCGCCGGCCGTGCAGTGAGTCCCGCTGGGACATCTGTTACTCCTGTCTGGGCAGCATGAAACAGACGTCCACCCGGACGTCGTATAGTTACTGCTGAAATAGCACCTACTAACTTCGACACTAGCACCTACTCGGGGAAGGGCACAGCTGTGGCCGGGAAGATCCGCTTGGAGGACCGCGAATGCCCGCTGTCCAGCGCGCTGGGCCACGTGGGCGAGTGGTGGACGCTCCTGATCCTGCACGACGCCTTCGACGGCTACACCCGGTTCGATCAGTTCCAGGCCAACCTGGGCGTCTCGTCCAGCATCCTGACCAGCCGACTCAAGACCCTCACCGGCCAGGGGCTGCTCGAACGTCGCCGCTACCAGACCAGGCCGGACCGCTACGAGTACGTCCTCACCGACCTCGGCCGCAGCCTGCGTCCCGTCGTGGTCGCCCTCGCCGCCTGGGGCAACTCACGCCTCGACCCGAGCGAGCGCAGCATGATCCTGGTCGACCGGAGCACCGGGGTGGAGGCCGACCCGGTGCTCGTGGACCGCAACACCGGCCGCCCACTCGACGACGCCGACTTCGTCTTCGCCGCCGGTCCGGCCGCCAGCGAGACCATGCGCAAGCGCTACGAACACATCCCCACCCAGGCGACTCCGCAACGGCCCTGACGGCTCACTCCAGCGGATACAGGCGGGCCGGGTCACCGGGCCGGAGGCTGTCCGGGCCCGTCGGCGTCCGCGTCCGCGAGCTTGTCGCAGTACAGGTCGAGGTCACCCACCTCGGGATGGCGCAGCCGGCTGACCACGCCCTCCCGTCGACGCACCTCGTGGCGGGCCCTTAGGCTGCCGGCCGACGCGATCGAAGAGTTGGACGCGCTTGCCTCCTAGTGCTGGTGCGGCCGGTTGCGGATGAGGGTGAGCGCGAGCACGGCGGTGACGAGGAAGACGACGCCGTTGATCCGCAGCCCGGCCTGGACACCCGAGGTAAGTGCCTCGGCGAGCGCCGCCCGGACCGGGTCGGGCAGTGGCTGGCCGCCGCTGGCACCGGCGGCAACAGCCGCCTGCACGGCGCTACGGGTGGGTTCGCCGACCTGGTGCGCGGCGAGCCGGCCCGGCAGGTCGGCCACCATCGTGGTGGTGAGGAGCGTGCCGAGCAGGGACGAGCCGAGCACCGAGCCGACCTGCCGGGCGGCGTTGACCGCCCCGGAGGCCATGCCGGCCTGGGCAGGCGCGACGCTGGCCAGCGCCGCCGCCGTCGCCGGGGCCACCACCAGAGCGCTGGCCGCGCCGAACAGCGCGAACAGCGCCCAGCGGTGACCGAACGACGTGGTCGGCCCCTGGGCCGCCAGCGCGAAGCTCGCCACCGCACCGAGGACCAGGCCGAGGGTCAACGGCGCCTTGAATCCGGTACGACGAATCGCCCGCCCGGCACCGAAAGCGACAAGCACGTACGCGCCGAAGAGCACCAGCATCCGCCAGCCGGTATCCAGCGGGCTGAGCGCCTGGGCACGTTCGTGGAAGAGGACCAGCAGGATCGCCACGCCGGTGAACCCGAACAGCGACACCGCACCGACGACCATGACCGCGCTGAACGACGCCGACCGGAACAGCCGTACGTCGAGCATTGGCGCGCTGGCCCGCAGCTCGACCAGCACGAACCCGACAAGTGCGACGACCGCGACGATCCAGGCCGCCATCACGACCGGGCTGGTGTAGCCGTCCTTGCCGCCCTGGATCAACGCGTAGACGGCGGCCGCGATGGCGACGGTGCCGAGCAACAGACCAGGCACGTCGAGGCGGGCGGCGCTCGGCCGGGACTCCGCCACCCCGAGAACGGCGACAACGAGGGTGACCACGCCCAGCGCGATCGTCGACAGGTAGACGCTGTGCCACTGGTGGTGCCGCAGCAGGGCGCCAGCGATGAGCGGGCCGACCGCGAGCCCGATGCCGGAGGCTGCCGACCACGCGGTGATGACCTCGGTCCGTCGGTGCGGGTCGGTGAAGGTCGCGCCGAGGATCGCCAGGCTGTTCGGCAGGATCAGCGCTCCACCGAGGCCGGCGACCAACTGCCCGGCGATCACCCACCCGACGGTCGGGGCGCTGGCAACGACGGCTGCGCCAACGATCATCGCGATGACGCCGACACCGAACACGCGCTTGCGCCCGTAGCGGTTGCCCAGGGTGGCGGCGGACAGCACGACGCTCGCCACCATCAGGGTGTAGGCGCTGGGGATCCAGACCAGGGTGGTCGGGTCGACCCGCAGGTCCCGCTGGATGGTGGTCAGTGCGGAGACCGTCGCGGTGATCTGCAGGAACGTGATCATTGCGCCCAGGCACATGGCGACCAGGGTCACCGGGCGGGAACCGCGGAAGGCTGAGCGGGCGGTGGCGGCCGGTCCAGGTGCTGCCGGGCTGGGTGTTGCTGGGCCGGGTGGTGTCGCGTCCGCTCCGGGTGGGGTCGGGGCTGCGGTGCTGGTGGTCACTGAAGATCCCTCAGGACGATGGTCTGACTTGCGTTCGCTAAAGTCAGCGCGACCCAGTGAAGCACCTGACTAGCCCTGACGCAAGTCAGGTAAGCTGGGCGGCATGGAGGACCTACGAGACGATCGCGATTCCTGGTCGAGCGAGAACTGCTCGGTGGCCCGGGCCATGGACATCGTGGGCAGCAGGTCGACGGTCCTGATCATGCGCGAGGCCCTGCTCGGCACGCGCCGCTTCGACGACTTCGTCCGCCGCGTCGGCGTCGGCGAACCCGCCATGGCCGCCCGCCTCAAGGAGATGGTCGCCGCCGAACTGCTCGAACGGATTCCCTACCGCGAGCCGGGGCAGCGCACCCGCCACGAATACCAACTCACCCGCAAGGGCCGCGAACTCCTGCCCGTCATCACCGCACTACGCAACTGGGGCGACACCTGGGCCGCCACCGACACTGGTCCATCCATCGTCGCCACCCATCACAACTGCGGCGAACCGATCCGCGCAGTGCTCCGCTGCACCGCCGGCCACGACATAGCGGACGGCGACATCGACATCACCGCCGGCCCGGGCCTCGTCCGGCGCGCCTGACAGCCTGGGTCGACCAGAGCAGCATCCCTGCGCCATCCGGGCCGCGCGGCACCCCTGCACCATCCGGCCGCGCGCACCCGTCACCACCCAGGCCACGCGCACCCCTGCACCATCCGACCCCCGCGCACCCCTGCACCATCCGGGCCACGCTGTACCACTCAGTGCACGCCCCACCGCGGCACCCCTCAGTGCACGCCCCGCCGCGCTCGCACCCCTAGCGGACTCCTGCCAGCTCGACACCGAAGCCGCCGAAACAATCGATCATGACCATTAAAATTGTCGTACGCATGTTCTAATGTCGGGTCATGGTCGAGGAGTTGGCGCTGGCAGACGACGCGGTCGCCGCCTGCGTCGATGCACCCGCCTGGTCCCTCCCGGAACCCGACCTGATCGCCGCGCTCGACGCCGCACACCACCTTCAACAACGCCTCGCTGCGGTCACCCTCACCCTCATCCGCGAGATCGACGGCTGCGGCACACCCGAGGCGCAGGGCGCCTCCTCCACGGCGGTCTGGCTGCGTGAACGCCTGCGCCTCACCATCCCCGCCGCCCGCCGACTCGTCGACCTCGCCACCACCCTCGACACCAGCCACCCCGGCATCCGCCAAGCACTCGCCGACGGGCACATCACCCTCGACCAAGCCCGAGTCATCGCCGACACCGTCAGCACCGTGCACACCACCGCCGGCACCGAAGCTGCCGACAAAGCCGTGGGTGTGCTCACCGACTGGGCAACCCAGTTCGACCCCACCCAACTACGCACACTCGGCACCCGCATCCTCGACCACGTCGCCCCCGACATCGCCGACGCCGCCGCCCGAGCCGCACTCGACGCCGAAGACCGCCGCGCCACCCGCGACCGGCACCTCACCCTCTCCGAGCAGACCGACGGCCGGCTGCGCCTCACCGGCACCCTCGACACCGAAACCGCCGGCCTCCTGCGCACCGCCATCGACCCCCTCACCACACCCACCGGCCCGGACGATCAACGGTCGCCTGGACAACGCCGCCACGACGCCCTCGCCGAGGTGTGCCGGCTCGCTCTGCGCACCGGCGAACTACCCGAGAACGGCGGCGACCCCGCGCAGATCGTCGTCACCACCAGCTACGACACCCTCGCCGGGCAACTCAACGCCGGCACCCTCGACACCGGCCTCCACCTCACCCCGGCGACCGTCCGCCGTTTGGCCTGCGACGCCGCCGTCCTACCCGCCGTCCTGGGCAGCACCGGCCAACCACTCGACGTCGGCCGACAACGCCGGCTCATCACCGGCCCACTGCGCCGCGCCCTCGTCCTACGCGACCGCGGCTGCGCCTTCCCGGATGCGACCGACCACCCCGCTGGTGCGACGCCCACCACATCCACCACTGGGCCGACGGCGGCCCCACCACCCTCACCAACGCCGTCCTACTCTGCGGCCACCACCACCGACACCTGCACCACAGCGACTGGACCGTCCAGCTCAATGGGGACGGACACCCCGAGTTCATCCCACCCGCCTGGCTCGACCCCGACCAACTCCCCCGCCGCAACCACTACCACCGGCGAACATAGGAGCAGTCAGCCCACGCCGACCGGCCCCTACGCCGGGCAACCCCTCACACCCTGCGACCCCTCACGCCCCGCAACCCCTCACGCCCCGCAACCCCGCACGCCCCCGCAACCCCGCACGCCCCGCAACCCCACGCCCTGCAACGCCTGACGCCCGGAGGCGAATCCGCATGTGCTTCCGGAATGGCGGCTTTATCCAAGGGTGGTCGCACCCCTGGCGCCTCCTGGCGCGGACAGGTCGGCCGCCGCCCGGCTGTGCGACTGGAGGCGAGGCTCTAGCCGCGTATATGACTTGCTCCGCCAGTTGAGGGCCTGGCCAGCAGCAACCGGGGCACCGGCTTCTATCCGGGTTCCCTGCGACACGAGACCGACCATCTCAACGGCTCGTCCTGCTCGGCCGGACGCAAACAGCGCTCGCCCTGCCTGCCTGACCGGCAACCAAGCAACAGCACGAGCGACCCGCCCGACCCGCTAGACCAGCCCGACCTGCCCAATCCGCTTGGCCGCCCGATACGCCCGATACGCCCGATACGCCCGATACGCGCGATCCGCGCGACCCGCTCGACCCGCTCGACGGCGGGAGCAGCCGCCTTGCCGCCATCTCGGATCTGACGGCACAGGTGGGCGGGTGTCAGACCGGCCGGACAGGAATGTCCCTACTAAGTAGACGGACGATCTCCAGGCGATGAATAGCGTGGATCATCTCGGTCCGCCGTCCGTAAATGACGCGCAAAGTGCCCGTTGTGTTACGAGCTTGTTTCCAAGATGACAACGAGGTTACGAGTGCTTCTCGATGATCGGTACCGATCCTAGGTTTCGGCCACCGTCATCAGTCGTGGCGGCCGGCACCGAACGTGGAGGCAACGACGTGCCACAACCGAACACACATCGGACCGGACGGGCCAGGCGCGGGGTCAGCATGCTGGCCGCCGTTGCGCTGACCGCGGCCGGCCTGACCAGCCTGCCCGGCAGCGCCACCGCCGCGCCGACCAGCAGTGGACCGACCGCCCGCTACCTCGTCCAGCTCGATGAGGAGCCGCTGGCCACGTACACCGGCGGTGTTCCGGGGATCGCGGCGACGAAGCCGACCGGCGGGGCCAAGCTGAACCGCGCGTCCAGCAGCGCCAACGCGTACCGGGAGCACCTGCGCCAGAAGCGTAAGTCGGTGCTGGACCGAGTCGGCGTGCCGGCCGACCGCACCCGCGTGACCATGGAGACCGCGTTCAACGGCTTCGCCGCCGACCTGACCGGGCCGCAGGCCGCCCGGCTGCGCGTCACGAGCGGTGTCCGCGCGGTGTACGAGAGCCGCGAGGTACACGCCACCACCTCGCACACCCCGGACTACCTGGGCCTGACCGGCAAGGGCGGGGTGTGGAAGAAGGAGTTCGGTGGAGACTCCCGCGCCGGTGAGGGCGTGATCATCGGGGTCATCGACAGTGGCTACTGGCCGGAGAGCGCGAGCTTCGCGCCGCTGCCCAGCCCTCGCCCCGACCAGGCCATCATCGACGCCAAGTGGAAGGGCACCTGCGACGTTGGTGTCGAAGCGCCGGTCACCTGCAACAACAAGGTGATCGGGGCACGCTGGTACAACGACAGCGGCATCGCCGACGCGTACACGGACGACTACTCCTCGCCGCGCGACCGCAACGGCCACGGCACCCACACGGCCAGCACCGCAGCCGGTATCCACGGCGTACGGGCGACGTCGGGCACCCAGGACCTGGGCATGATCTCCGGCATGGCGCCGGCCGCGCGGCTGGCGATCTACAAGGCGCTGTACGACAACGGTGCGGGCGGCGCGAGCGGTAGCGACGTCGACATCGTGCACGCCATCGACGACGCGGTCGCGGACGGCGTCGATGTGATCAACTACTCGATCGGTGACGACTCCGAGCAGTTCGGGGCGGTCGACGCGACGTTCTTCAACGCTGCCGCAGCCGGGGTGTTCGTCGCCGCTGCCGCTGGCAACTCCGGCCCCTCCGCCAACACCGTCGACAACTCGACGCCGTGGCTCACCACGGTGGCCGCGAGCACCACCGACCGGCAGAACACCCGGACGCTCACCCTCGGCAACGGCACCACCATCGCCGGTGTGGGCGTGGGCGAGACCGGCGTCGGGCCGGCTCGACTGGTCTTCGCGAAGGACAGCGCGATCGACCCGGACGGTGCCTACGGCGCGAGCCTCTGCGCCGACGACACGCTGGACCCGGCCAAGGTCAAAGGCGCGATCGTGCTCTGCCTGCGCGGCGAGATCCCGCGTACCGACAAGAGCATCGAGGTGGCACGGGCCGGCGGCATCGGCATGGTGCTCTACAACGACGAACTGAACTCGTTGAACGCCGACGTGCAGACCGTGCCGACCGTGCACATCAACGAGGTCGACCTGGCCACGGTCACCGCGTACGTCGCCAAGGGCAACGCCACGGCGACCATCTCGCCGAGCAAGCTGGAGATCGTCGAGGCTCCCGCGGTCGCCGCGTTCTCCTCGGCCGGCCCGTCGAACCTGAACGGCGGTGAGCTGCTCAAGCCGGACATCAGCGCACCCGGTCAGGACATCGTTGCCGCGTTCTCCCCGTCGATCGGCGGCAACGACTTCGCAGTCGAGTCGGGCACGTCGATGGCGGCGCCGCACATCGCCGGTATCGCGGCCCTGCTGCTGGCCAAGCACCCCGGCTGGTCGCCGGCGGCAGTCCGCTCGGCGCTGATGACCAGCGCGCTGGACAAGACCGACAAGGGCAACCCGATCAAGATCGGCACGTACGACGCGACGCCGCTCAACTACGGCGCCGGCCAGGTCGAGCCGGGCAGCGCCTTCGACCCGGGCCTGGTCTACGACTCCAACCAGCAGGACTGGATCAAGTACCTCTGCGGGGTGTCCGCCGCGCGGGGCAGCGAATACGGCATCGGCGACATGTCCGGCTGCGAGACGGTCGACGCGATCGAGACGGCACAGCTCAACTACCCGTCGATCTCGCTGGGCCAGATGGTGGGCAAGCAGAAGGTCACCCGTACCGTCACCAACGTCAGCGACAAGACCAGCACCTACACCTCGTCGGTGCAGGCCCCGCCGGGCTACAAGGTCAAGGTCACGCCGGCCACGCTGCAGATCCGTCCGGGCAAGAGCGCCCGCTTCACCGTCGAGGTCACCAACGCCAGCGGCGCGTTCGACACCTGGGCCGACGGCTCGCTGACCTGGCGCGACCAGTACAAGCACAAGGTGCGCAGCCCGCTGGTCGTGCACAACTCCGGGTTGGTCGCCCCCGACGCGATCGACGGCAAGGGCACCTCCGGCAGCGTCCGGATCGCCACCGAGGTCGGCTACAAGGGTCGGCTGATCGCTAACCTCGCCGGCCTGACCTCGGGCACCAGCAGCGTGGTAACGCTCAAGGGCGACGGGCCGAGCTGGGACTGGAGCTCGTCGAACAACCTGCCGGTGCCGCTGCCCGCGTCGATCAGCCGGACCACCCTGCACGTGCCGGCCGGGACCCGCAGCCCAATCGTCCAGGTGACGTCAGAGCGGCCCACCTGCTCCCACATCGACTGGGACGACGAGGAGGGGGTGATGGAGTGCACGGAGTTCAGCGTCGACGTCTACGACAAGTTCGGGAAGTTCGTCACCGCCACGGCCAGCGGTCGTAACGGTGCCAAGGTGACGCTGCCGGACGGCGCCGGGGACTACATCGTCGTCGTCGAGCAGGAGTTCACCGAGAACATCAAGGACGGCGCGAACGCGTACACCGTGACCAGCTACCTGCCGGGGGCGCCGGGCACCTCCAGCGGCAAGGTCACCATCGACCCGAAGCAGCGCAGCGTGCTGCCGGGCACGAAGGCGAACCTGACCCTGCGCTGGTCCGGCCTGGCCCGTGGTCAGCGCTACCTCGGGGTGCTGGAATTCCGCAACGGTGACGGCTCGCTGAAGACCATGCCGGTGACCGTCCAGTCCTGATCGGGCCAACTGGCCGGCGAGCCGACGTGTGACCCAGGTCACCGTCGGTCCGCCGGCCGGTCATCTCTGCGGGCAAAGGTGATCTGCTCGGCCCACGGTGATCGGCGGCGACGAGGACAAGACACGGGGCGGCGGGAGCGCATCTCCCGTCCGCCCCGAACGTCTGCGCGGGCCCGTCGAGTTCGTCGGACGAGCGGCGGAGCTGGCCCAGCTACGCCGGCTCGTCGCAGCCCCACCGTGCCTGATCCTGCTGGAGGGCGAGCCCGGGATCGGCAAGAGCCGACTCGTCGCCGAACTGCTCGCCGATCTCCCCGGACGGCACCTGGTCGGCGAGTGCGACGACGTGCCGGAGCCCTTCCCGCTCGGCGTGTTGCTGGACGCGATTCGGGGCAGCGCCGACCGACTCGGCCCGCTCAGCCCGGTGGCCGGCGCGCTCGCGCCGCTGCTGCCCGAGCTGGCCGACGCGCTGCCGGACGCGCCACCCCCGTTGACCGACCCGGCCGCCGAACGACACCGCCTGCTCCGCGCCGTCGCGGCGGTGCTCGCCGCGCTGAGCCCCGCCACGCTGCTGCTTGAGGATCTGCACTGGGCGGACCCGGCGACCTGCGAACTCCTCGGTTACCTCAGCACCCACCCGGTGGCGGGGCTGGCCGTGGTGCTGACCGCGCGTACGCCGACGCCGGGGGGCAGTACGCCGATCCACGACGCCCTGGCGCGCACGCCTCCGTGGAGTGTCACCCGCGTCGCGCTCAGCCCGCTGGACGCCGATGACGTACGCCGGCTGGCGGCCCGCACGCTGCGGCTCGATGATCCGCCGCCGCAGCTCACCGCCACCCTGCTCGACCGCACCGCCGGCATCCCGTTCGTGGTCGAGGAGGTGCTGCGTACGCTCGCCGAGCGGGGCGGCGACCCGTTGGCGGACGACAGCGTCCCATTCGTGCTGCGCGACGTGCTGCTCTGGCGGCTACGCCCGCTCGATGAGGCCACCCGGGAGGTGCTCGGCGCGGCAGCAGTCCTGGGGATGGCACCCGATCAGCGCATCCTCGCCGCGGTGCTCAGCCTGGACCGGGCGGCGATCGGCGCGGCGTTGACCAACGCGCACCGGGCGGGCCTGCTGCACGACGCCGGGGACGGCCTGCGGTTCCGCCACGACCTGGCCCGACAGGTGGTCTACGACCTGGTGCCCCGGGAGAGCCGGGAGTGGCTGCACCTGCGTGTCGCGCGGGTGCTGGAGCGGGAACTGCCGAGGCCGGTAGCCCAGTTGGCGCACCACTACCGCCGGGCCGGCAGCGGAGCTGACTTCGTCCGCAACGCCGAGGCGGCCGCCGACCTGGCCACCGAGCGCGGCGATGACGCGACCGCCGCCAGCTTCCTGCTCCAGACGATGGACATCGCCGAGCTTCCCCGACCGGTACGGGTCCGGCTCGCCGCCAAGCTGGGGCGGTCGGCCATCGACGGGCTCAGCCAGGCCGAGGCGATCCCGGTGCTGGAACGGCTGCTCGCCGACCGCCGGCTGCCGCCCGGTGCGCGAGGTGAGCTGGGTCTGGTGCTCGGGCGGATGCTGCGGCAGCAGGGCGAGGCGTTGCGCGGGTACACCGAGATCGAGCGTGCCGTGCCGTACCTGCGTGCGCCGCGCCGCAAGGCCCCGGCGCTCGCGGTGCTGGCGGCCCCCGACACCGTCGTCGGCCGGCACGTGAACGACCACCTGGCGCGTTGCGCGGAGGCGGAGAGCGCCGCGGCGGCCAGCGGGGATCCGGCGGCGCACCTCGCGGTCCGCATCGCCCGAGCCTCGCTGCTGCTGGAGCTGGGCGACCCGGCGGCCTGGGCGATCATCACCGAGCTGCGCGCGTCCGCCGAGTTGGCCGACCGGCCCCGCGAGCATGCGCGGGCCTGCCTGAACTGGGCGCAGGGCGCGCTGCACGCCGGTCACCCGGAGCAGGCCGAGGCGCTCCTGGCCGCCGGTCGGGCGCTTGTCGACGAGACCGGGTACGAGCGGTTGGCGGCCCTGGTGGAGGCGACCGAACTGTCGCTGGACCGGGCCGCCGGCCGGCTGGACGGGCTCACCGAACGGCTCAGTCGGCTGGTCGCCAGCGCCGAGCGGATGCCGGTCACCCTGCTGGACGCGCGGGCCGAACTGGCGACCGTGCTGGCCCGTACCGCCGGCATCGAAAGCGGGCGGCCCGACCAGGTGGAATCGGCCGAACGGGCGCTGCGGGAAGTGGTGGCCGACGCCCGGCGGGTCGGTGCGGTCTGGCCGCTGGTGCAGGCGCTCTCGGCGCTGGCCCGGCTGGCCCTGGCCGAGCGGCCGGACGAGGCCGTGCGGCATGCGGCCGACGCGCTGTCGCTGGTACGCGGAAAGGGCATCCTGGCGTGGGCCGCCGAGGCCGTGTTGGTGCTGGCCGAGGCGGCAGCCGCAGCGGGTGATCCGGCGCGGGCGGCGGGAGCGGTCGCCGAGTTGGAGACCGGGATCGCGGGCCGGGACGCGCCGCTGGCCCTGGCCGCCCTGCGCCGATGCCGGGAACTCGTCCCGAGCTGATGCTGCTCGACCACGGGCCTGGCGGTACGGTCCGCTGACGATCCTTTGGAGGAGCACCATGGAGCTGACCGAGCCGACCGTCTGGAGCACCGACCGGCTTGAGCTGGGCGAGGGCCTGCGCTGGGTCGACGACCGGCTGGTCCTCGTCGACCTGCTCGCCGGGCGGCTGTTGGAGACCGACGGCGACGCCCCGACCCCGCTGCGGGAGCTGCGCCGCCTCGACGTTCCGCTCGGCGCGGTCGCCCCGGTGCTCGACCGAGCCGGCGAGTGGCTGGCCGCCGCCGGGACCGGCGTCACCCTGCTGCCCGCCACCGGTGACCCCCGACCGGTCGCCGAGCTGGTCGCCGACGCCCCCGAGCCGACCCGGATGAACGACGCGGTCGCCGACCCGCACGGCCGCTTCTGGGCCGGCAGCATGACGTACGCGATGACGCCTGGCGGGGGCACGCTGTTCCGCCTCACCCCGGGCGCCGAGCCGGTCCCCGCGGTGACCGGGCTGACCATCCCGAACGGGCCGGCGTTCGACGCGGCCGGCACCACCATGTATCTGGCCGACACCCCGCGCGGCGAGATCGACAGGTTCACCGTCGACCCCACCACCGGAGACCTGCGCGGGCGGGAGCCGTTCCTGCGGCTCACCCCCGCCGACGGCGGCCCGGACGGGATGACCGTCGACGCCGCCGGCCACCTCTGGATCGCGTTCTGGGGCGGCTCCGCGGTACGCCGCTACCGGCCCGACGGCACCCTCGACCGGGAGATCCGGCTACCGGCCACGCAGCCGGCCGGCATCTGCCTGGGCGGCCCGGACCTACGCCGACTCTTCATCGGCACCGCCCGGGTGGGGCTGGACACGCCAGGCCCGGCGGACGGCGCGCTGCTCGCGGTGGACGTCGAGGTCCCCGGCCTACCCACCGCCCACGCCGCCGCCCCGAGCTGACCGCAGGCACATCGGACGGCGGGTGGCTGGCAGCCGCCGCTCGTCTCATGATCACTTGATGGGCAGGGTGCGGTCCAGGAGGTCGAACAGGGCTGCCCAGTGGCGCTCGGTGGCCTGCTCGTCGTACATCGGGGTGTCGGCCATGGTGAAGCCGTGGTGCGCGCCCGCGTACACCTCGGAGCGGTAGCGCACGCCGGCGGCGTCGAGCGCCTTCTCCAGCGTGGCGATCTGCTCGGGCGTCATCGACTGGTCGGCGTCGGCGTGCCCGAAGTACACCTCACCGGTGATCGAGTCGACGCCCAGGTGTGGGCTGTCCGGCGCGTCGGTGACGATCCGCCCGCCGTGGAAGCTGGCGACCGCCGCGATCCGGTCCGGGTACGCCTCGATGGCCCGCAGCGCGTTCGTGCCGCCCATGCAGTAGCCGGTGATCGCGACCGGTCCCGGCCGGACGTCGTCCCGAGCGGCCAGGAAGTCGAGGTACGCGGCGGTGTCCCGGCTGATCACCTCGGGGGTCAACGCGCCGATCAGCGGCATGATCTTCTCGAAGAGCGCGCCGCGCTGGTCCGGTTCGCCGAGACGGGACAGGTCGAACAGCGGCGCCCGCCCGGCCCGGTAGAACAGGTGGGGTGTCAGCACGAGGTAGCCCCGGGCGGCGATCCTCTCCGCCATCTCGACCAGGCGGGGACGCGGGCCGAAGGCGTCCATGAAGAGCAGCACCGCAGGGAACGGGCCGTCCCCGTCCGGCCGGGTGAGGGACGCGTCCGCGACCCCGTCGCCGGTCGGGATGTCCACCGTCGTCGTCTGCACCGCGCCTCCTCGTACACCGATCTTGGTCTGTCCGAAACGCTACCCGGCGTGTCGGCGGGCCGGCCGGCAGCCGCGTGAACGCGGCGTCAAGAAATGGCGGCGGCCCGTCGAAACGGCGTATCCACGGGCGCTTCGGCGTCGCCCGGTGGTGACGATGGGCCCATGAGTCCTTGGCGGATGACACGCTGGGAACGCGGAGACCTGCCACCCGGCACCGACGCGGACAGCGACCCCGGTGAGCCCGCGATCCGGGCGGACGAGCCACAGCGGCGACACGAGGCGCTGGTAAGCGTCCGGCTCGGCCCGTCCGCGCCAGGCAGTCACCTGGTGGAGTACCTACGGCATGAGCCGTGCGCCGTCGCCGCGTGGTGGATCGCCGCCGACGTCGACGCCGTGGTGCGGCTCTCCGCCGAGAGCATGACCGTGCTGCACCGGGCCGTCGCCGACCTGAGCCGCCGCGCCGGAGTGGAGGTGGCGGTGGCCAACTACATCCTCCGCGCGCTCGACCTGGGCACGTCGGCGGACCCGCGTACCGCGAAGGACGCCCCGACCTGGGTGGTGTCCGCCGCATGAGCCGCCCAACAGTTGCCCACCGGGTCGTGGTGGGAGTCGACCGCTCGTTCGCCGGGATGCAGGCGCTGCGCCGGGCCATTCAGCTGGCCCGCCGCGAAGGCGCGCAGCTGGACGCGGTGCGTGCCTGGGTCTTCGCGCCGACGTGGCGGCCCGGCACGCTGACCTGGCGCTGGCAGGACGAGTGCGACCGGGCCGCCCTGGTCTACCTGCGTGGTGTGTTCGACGCGGCGCTCGGTGGCATCCCTCGGGACGTGGCCGTGCGGCTGGTGACGACCCAGGGGTACGCCGGTCAGGTGCTCGTCGACCACGCCCACCGGGAGTCCGACCTGCTCGTCGTCGGCAGCCCGGATCGCGGCCGGTTCGGCCGGTCCCGCGGCCACGTCACCCGCTACTGCGTGACCAGGGCGGACGTACCTGTCGTCACGGTGCCCGCGCCGTCCTGGGCGCGGGCCGCGACGATCCGCCGCTTCGCCCGCGACCTCGAACACTTCAGCCGATGACCGCCGCGACAGCGGCACAGCGAGCAACCGCCGCGACAGCGGCACAGCCAGCAACCGCCGCGACAGCGGCGCGAATGGGAAGGATCAGCACCACCATGGACGAGGCCCCGATAATTTACGCCGTTCCGGTGCGTGACCTGCCGGGACGGCTGGTGCGGACGGTGCGGACCGGCCGTTCGCCGCAGGGTCAGCGACTGGGCATCGCCTTCACCCGGCCGGAGCTGCTGGCCGCCGCGATGGGCGCCGACCAGCAGTGGGAAGAGGTGTGCGAGCCAGTGCTGCGCGGCATGCTTCGCCCGCTCGGCATCGACGTGATCCAGGTCGACCCGTTGCTGGTGGCGCCGCCGATCGCCCCGACCAGCGGGGACCGGGCCGCGCCGACCGCGCCGACCCGGATCGTGGTCGCCCGCCCCGCACCCGCCGCCGCTCAGGCGCGGACGAAGCGGACCGCGTCGGCGACCACGTAGCCGTTGGTGTCCTCGGTGCGGATCAGCACGCTCCCGTCGCTGCCGGCGGTGAACGGGTAGGTGCCCAGCGCCACCCACTGACCGCCAGCCTGCCGCTGGTCGACCGTCCGAGTGACCAACCCACCGGAGTACGCGATGTCGACCGGCACGTTCGTCGCGCGGTTCGGGTCGGCGGTCCAGCGCAACTGCACCGTCCACGACCCGGAGTCGGGCAGTGTCGGGCGGAACCGCAGCCGGTTGACGCCCTTGGCGGTGTTGCCGTCGTGCTCGTAGTCCGGGCCGTGGTAGCCGCCGATGCTGGTGCTGCGCAGCCAGGTGCCGGCCCGGGTGATCCCGCTGGACGCAGCGTTGTCCAGGATCACCTCGCTTGTGGAGCCCCACTGGAGCACCGCGCCGTCCTGGCGTAGCCGGGCCTGGAGGGTAGGCACGGAGACCGCCTGCACGGCGAGGTTCCCGGCCAGCGCCAGCGACGCCGCGGTGGCCGCCGCCTGCCCGAGGATCATGAACACCGGCTCCATCCGGATCGACCCGTACGCGATGTGGCTCGCCGAGAGGCAGACCGGCACCAGCAGGTTGGCGCACTGCGCCTGGTGCGGCACGATCGCGCGGTAGCTCACCGGGTACGGCGCGGGCACGCTGATCTGCACGTCGCCCTCGTTGCGGACCTTCCCGTCGACCACGACCCGCTGGCAGTTGTGCGAGTCCATTGTGTAGCTGGCCAGCCCCACCGAGTCGGTGGCGCGTACCCGGCCCCGGCAGTCGTGCTCGGTCATCACGTACGCGGAGACCATCCGGCGGGCCTCGCGGATGTAGAGCAGCGGCGGCCAGCCGCCCGTGCTGGTGAACTCGTCGACCGGCAGACCCCACCGGGCGGTCGAGTCGCGTACCGAGGCGGGCAGCCGGGGGTCGTTGGCCAGGAACCACATCAGCCCCTGCTGGTAGGTGCGGTGCTCGGCGATGATGCTCTCCCGCGTGGCCCAACTCGCCGTCGGGTACGCGTAGTTGAAGCCGATGTTGTCGGTGGAGACGGCACCGTTGTTGTTGGAGTCGGTCTTCCCGCCGCCGACCGAGTGGGTGGTGAAGTATGGCCCGGCGTATCCGGCCTGGATGTGCCGCAGCAGCAGCTCGTAGCGGATCGGGTCGTAGCCGGACGGCTTGCCGAACGGGATCCGGTTGGTCGCCTGGGTCAGGCACATCCGGAAGCAGTACGCCTGGATGCGGTCGTCGCCGCTGCCCTGCGGGGCGAGCGGGGTCGTGGAGATGCCCGGCAGCAGGCCGCTGGCGGGCGAGCCGGCCGTCACGTACGGGTCGATCGGGTAGGCGAACTGGTGGGTGTTGCGCGACTGCACCCCGTTGATCGTCTCGCCGTAGGTGTCGTTGGACTCCCGCCCGACGGTGAACCCCACCCCGGCCATCGCCAGCAGGTCGCCCTCGTAGGTGGCGTCGACGAACACACCGCCCCGATAGATCGACCCGTCCTCGGTGCGCAGCTCGGTGATCCGGTCGCCGCTGCGGCCGACGCCGGCCAGCCGCGCATCGACGATCACCGGCACACCCGCCTCGGCCAGCAGCTCCGCGAAGACCTCGGTGGCGACGTGCGGCTCGAAGGTCATCCGCAGTGGCGAGGTCGGCGTGAGGGTTCCACCGTGGTACTTCACGTACACCCGGCGGTAGAACTCGGCGGCCAACCCGCCGATGGAAGCCTGGACGCCGGTGTCGGTGGCGCCCAGCCCGGCGGTGCTCAACCCCCCGACGTGGCTGGTGGGCTCCACCACCACGGCGGTGCGGCCGAGCCGGCGCATGGTGATCGCGGCGGCCAGCCCGCCGGAGGTGGCGCCATAGACGACCAGGTCGGCGGTGGTGACGGCGGCTCGGGCGGGGCTGGCGCGGAACGGGTCGGTGAGACCGGCCAGGACGAGGCCGGCGCCACCGGCGGTCAGCAGCCGACGGCGGGACAGGGACAGGGACACGGCGGGCTCCCGAGGGGTAACCGGATGGGGACGGTTACAGAAGCACGCCGCTGCCACTGCGAACGAGATTCTTCAATCTCTGCCGGCGGGTGTCAACGGGGTCACGGCCGGTAGCGGTAGCCCATTCCCGGTTCGGTGATGAGGTGCCGGGGGCGGGCCGGGTCGTCCTCCAGCTTGCGCCGCAGCTGGGCCAGGTACTGCCGCAGGTAGTTGGTCTCGTTCTGGTACTCCGGCCCCCACACGTCCTGCAGGAGTTGACGCTGGCTGATCAGCTTGCCGGGGTGGCGCAGCAGCTTCTCCAGCACGTTCCACTGGGTGGGGGTGAGCTTGACCTCGGTGCCGTCGTCGCTGAGCACGGTCCGATCGGCCAGGTCGACGGTGTGCTGGCCGATCCGCAGTGCCGGCACCGCTTCGCTGGACACGCCGAGGCGGCGGGTCACCGCCCGGATGCGGGCCAGCAGCTCCTCGACCCCGAAGGGCTTGGTGACGTAGTCGTCGGCACCGGCGTCGAGCGCCGCGACCTTGTCCTCGCTGCCGGCACGCCCGGAGAGCACGATGATCGGCACGGCCGTCCACCCACGCAGGCCCCGGATCACCTCGACCCCGTCGATGTCGGGCAGGCCGAGATCCAGCACCACCAGGTCCGGCGGGTGGCTGGCGGCGGCCTTCAACGCGGCGGCCCCGGATGCGGCGATGTCCACCTCGTACCGACGAGCGCGCAGATTGATCCGCAGGGCACGCAGGATCTGCGGTTCGTCGTCGACGACCAGGATGCGCGTCATTCCTGCGGTCCTTCCGAGCTGGTCTGCTGCGCGGCAGGTAGCCGCAACACCATGGTGAGCCCACCACCGGGGGTGGTCTCCGGGGTGATGCTGCCACCCATCGCCTCGGCCAACCCCCGGGACAGGGCAAGACCGAGACCGACGCCGGTCTGGTTGTCCCGGTCGCCGAGGCGTTGGAACGGCAGGAAGACGTGCTCCCACTGGTCCTCCGGGATGCCCGGACCTCGGTCGATCACCCGCAGCTCGACCTGGCCGGCGTGTGCGCTGGCGGTGATGGTGGGCGGCTGGTCGGGCGGGCTGAAGCGCAGCGCGTTGGCGACGATGTTCACCAGCACCCGTTCCAGCAGGCCCGGGTCGGCGTTGGCCGCCGGCAGGTCGGCCGGGATGTCCGTGCCGACGGTCGCGGCAGCCGGGCCAAGTTCGTCCAAGGCCAGGGGTACGGCGTCCTCCAGGCCGATCACCGTCGTCGAGATGCCGAGCACGCCGGCCTGGAGCCGGCTCATGTCCAGGAGGTTGGCGACCAATCGGGCGAGGCGGTCCAGCGACTCCTCGGCGGTCTCCAACAACTCCTCGCGGTCGGACTCGTCGAACTCGATGTCGTGGCTGCGCAGGCTGGTCACGGCCGCCTTCGCAGACGCCAGTGGCGTACGCAGGTCGTGGCTGACCGCGGCGAGCAGCGCGGTGCGCATCCGGTCCGCTGCGGCGAGGGGCCGGGCGGTGGCGGCCTCCTCGGCGAGTCGTTCCTGACGCAGCGCGACGGCGGCCTGGGCCGCGAACGCCTCGACGATCCGCCGGTCGGCGGCCTCCAGCCGTCGGCCGCTGAGCACGACGGTGATCCGGTCGTCGACAGGTACCGCCGTCTCGCCGCCGTCGGGCGTGCAGGCCGGCTGTTCGCCGACGCTGGCCACGACACACCAGGCGTGCTCCTCGCGGGCCCGCTCCGGACGCCCACCGGCGTCCTCGGCCAGCTCCAGCACGCTCACGGCGCGTAGCCCGAAGGTCTCCCGGAGCTGATCCAGCAGGGCTGGCAGGGGGCGTTCGCCGCGCAGCACACCGCCGGCGACGGCGGCGAGGGTCTGCGCGTCGGCGGCGGCCCGCGCTGCTTCCCGGGTACGTCGGGCGGCCACGTCGACGATCCAGCTCACCGCCAACGCCACACCGACAAAGACGGCCAGGGCGAGCAGGTTGTCGCGATTGGCGATGGTCAGCGTGTGGTAGGGCGGGGTGAAGAACCAGTTGAGCAGCATCGAGCCGCCGAGCGCGGCGACCAGGGCCGGCCACACCCCACCGACCAGCGCGACCCCGACCACCCCGGCGAGGAACAGCAGGATGTCGTTGGTCAGTGTCAGGTCGGGCATGCTCTTCAGCAGCAGGGTGAGCAGCGGCACGCCGATCACGGCCAGGGCGAAGCCGAGCAGCCGTCGACGACGGGACAGCGCCGCCGGGACCGCTGCCGCCCGGCGACCCTTGCCGGCCTGCTTGTGGGTGACCAGGTGTACGTCGATCGAGCCGGAGAGCGCGGTGGTGGTCACCCCGACCCCCCGGGCGAAGATCTGCGCGAACCGACCCCGCCGGCTGGCGCCCAACACCAACTGGGTGGCGTTCACGCCCTGGGCGAAGTCCAGCAGCGCGGCCGGCACGTCGGTGCCGAGCACCTGGTGGTACGTGCCGCCCAGGCTCTCCACCAGCACGCGCTGGCGGGCCAGTTGGGCCGGGTCGGCGCCGGCCAGGCCGTCGCTGCGGGCCACGTGCACGGCGAGCAGGTCGGCGCCCTTGCTGCGGGCGGCGATCCGGGCCGCCCGGCGCACCAGCGTCTCGCCCTCGGGGCCGCCGGTCAGCGCGACCACGACCCGTTCCCGGGCCTCCCAGGTGGCCGCGATGCCCTGCTGGTTGCGGTACTTGTCGAGCTGCTCGTCGACCTTGTCGGCGAGCCAGAGCAGCGCCAACTCGCGCAGCGCGGTGAGGTTGCCGACCCGGAAGTAGTTGCCCAGCGCGGCATCGATCTTGTCGGGTCGGTAGATGTTGCCGTGCGCCATCCGCCGACGCAGCGCCTCGGGGGTCATGTCGACCAGCTCGACCTGCTCGGCCGCGCGGACGATCTCGTCCGGCACGGTCTCCCGCTGGGTGGTGCCGGTGATCTGGGCGACGACGTCGTTTACCGACTCCAGGTGCTGCACGTTGACCGTGGACAGCACGTCGATCCCCGCGTCGAGCAGCTCCTGGATGTCCTGCCAGCGCTTGTCGTGCCGGGAACCGGGCACGTTGCTGTGCGCCAGCTCGTCGATCACCGCGACCTCCGGCCGGCGGGCCAGCACCGCATCCAGGTCCATCTCGGTGAACTCCGCGCCGCGGTAGTCCATGGTCCGGCGAGGCACCTGCTCCAGGTCGCCGAGCATCGCGGCGGTGTGTTGGCGGCCGTGGGTCTCCACGAAACCGATCACCACGTCGGTGCCGCGCGCGGCCCGCCGCTGGGCCTCCTCCAACATGGCGTACGTCTTGCCGACGCCGGGTGCGGCCCCGAGATAGATGCGCAGTTCTCCGCGTGACACGGGACCATCCTCCCTGGTCAGATCGGCAGGCGGGGCCGCGCCCGGTAGACGCGGCCCCACCTGCCAAGGTGCTCAGCGTGCGGCGAACTGCCGGTCGAGAGCGATGTTGAGCTCCAGCACGTTGACGCCGGGCTCACCCATGAAGCCGAGAGCGCGTCCGTCGGTGTGCTCCTTGATCAGCTTGCGGACCGCTGCCGGGTCCGCGCCGCGCTCTCGCGCGACCCGGTTCACCTGCAACTCGGCGTACGCCGGGCTGATCTGCGGGTCGAGGCCACTGGCGCTTGCGGTGACCGCGTCGGCGGGCACTGCCGGGTCGGCGGGCGCGTCGCCCCGGATCGGGGTGACCACCCCGCCGGCCGCGACGTAGTCCTCGCCGGGCTGGGCCAGCTCCACCGCGACCCCCTGGTACGAGGTGACGAACGGAGTGGCCGGGGCGGCCTGGTTGACGCTGACCACCCGGGTGACCGGGCCGGTCAGACCGTCGGCGCGGAAGATCGCGAGCACAGCGCCGACCCCGTCGTCGGTGCAGTACGGACGCCGGCCGTCGACGCCGTTGAGCTCGCCGACGGACTTGCTGCGCCCGCACACCTGGGTGAGCAGGCTCTCGCTGGACTCCTCCGGGTCGGTGGCGATGGTGTCGACCACGCTCTCCGGGCCCAGGTTGCTGGCCGAGGTCGAGGTCGGGTCGTAGCCGTCGCCGGCGGCGGAGGGGCGGGACTGGAAGTACCGGGCGACGGGGTTGCCGTCCGCGTCGGTGAAGGACTGGCCGAGCAGCTTGCTGCCGACCGTCGTCTGACCTACGGAGATCAGCGAGCCGTCGGCCTTGTGGTCGAGGCCGGGCAGCTTGCCGACCGCGACCAGGGCCAGCGGGTAGACCAGGCCGAGCAGCACCGTGAAGACGAGCACGGCGCGCAGGGCGGCGAGGTGTTGGGCGAGCCAGTTGGGTAGGCGCATCACGAAATCCCCGGGATGAACTGGATAAGCAGGTCAATGAGCTTGATCCCGATGAACGGCACGATGATGCCGCCCAGCCCGTACACCAGGAGGTTGCGGCTGAGCAGCTTCGACGCGGCGGCCGGCCGGTACCGCACGCCGCGCAGGGCGAGCGGGATCAGCGCGATGATCACCAGGGCGTTGAAGATGACCGCGGACAGGATCGCCGACTCCGGGCTGGACAGCCGCATGATGTTCAGCGCGTCCAGGCTCGGGTAGAGGCCGGCGAACATGGCCGGGATGATCGCGAAGTACTTCGCGATGTCGTTGGCGATGCTGAACGTGGTCAGCGCGCCACGGGTGATCAGCAACTGCTTGCCGATCTCCACGATCTCGATCAGCTTGGTCGGGTCGGAGTCGAGGTCGACCATGTTGCCGGCCTCCTTCGCGGCCGACGTGCCGGTGTTCATGGCCACCCCGACGTCGGCCTGAGCGAGCGCCGGGGCGTCGTTGGTGCCGTCACCGGTCATCGCGACCAGCCGGCCGCCCTCCTGCTCCCGCTTGATCAGCGCGAGCTTGTCCTCCGGCGTCGCCTCGGCCAGGAAGTCGTCCACCCCGGCCTCGTCGGCGATCGCCTTCGCGGTACGCGGGTTGTCGCCGGTGATCATCACGGTCCGGATGCCCATCCGGCGCATCTCGTCGAACCGCTCCCGCATGCCGGACTTGACCACGTCCTTGAGGTGGATGACGCCCAGCGCGCGGGCCGGCTCACCGTCGACGTGCTCGGCGACGACAAGCGGCGTGCCGCCGGTGCTGCTGATCCCGTCCACGATCTCGCCGACCTGCTCGGTCGGGTGGCCGCCGTTCTCCCGTACCCACTTCATCACCGCGGCGGCGGCACCCTTGCGGACCCGGCGGGCCGTGCCCACCGCGCCGCCGTCCACGCTGGCGTCCGGGGTCAGGTCGACACCGCTCATCCGGGTCTGCGCGGTGAACGGCACGAAGGTGGCGTGCGGCATCACGCCCGGCTCACGCTCGCGCAGCCCGAACTCGTTCTTCGCCAGTACGACCACCGAGCGCCCCTCCGGGGTCTCGTCGGCCAGGCTGGACAGCTGCGCGGCGTCGGCCACTGTCGCGGCGTCGACCCCCTCGACAGGTACGAACTCGGCGGCCTGCCGGTTGCCCAGCGTGATGGTGCCGGTCTTGTCCAGCAGCAGGGTGTTGACGTCGCCGGCCGCCTCGACGGCCCGGCCGCTCATGGCCAGAACGTTGCGCTGCACCAGCCGGTCCATGCCGGCGATGCCGATGGCGGAGAGCAGCGCGCCGATGGTGGTGGGGATCAGGCAGACCAGCAGCGAGATCAGCACCACCCCGGTGACACCGGAGTCGGTGATCGCACCGGTGTTCGAGGCGGCAGCCTGGTACGCCTTGGAAAAGATCGCCATCGGCTGGAGGGTGACCACGGCCAGCAGGAAGATGATCGTGAGCGCGGCGAGCAGGATGTTCAGCGCGATCTCGTTCGGCGTCTTCTGCCGGTTGGCGCCCTCGACCAGGGCGATCATCCGGTCGATGAAGCTCTCCCCCGGCTTCTGGGTGATCTGCACGACGATCCGGTCGGAGAGCACCTTGGTGCCACCGGTGACCGCGCTGCGGTCACCGCCGGACTCCCGGATGACCGGGGCCGACTCGCCGGTGATGGCCGACTCGTCGACGCTGGCAATGCCCTCGACGATGTCGCCGTCACCGGGGATGATGCCGCCGGCCTCGACGAGCACGAAGTCACCCTGACGCAGCTCGGCGGCGGGCACCGCCTCGTCGGAGTAGGCGTTGGCTCGCGCACCGGGCTTCCAGTCGATCAGCCGGGTGGCGATGGTGTCCTTCTTCGCCTGCCGCAGTGTCGCGGCCTGGGCCTTGCCCCGACCCTCGGCGACCGCTTCGGCCAGGTTGGCGAAGACCACGGTCAGCCAGAGCCAGACGGTGATCGCCCAGGCGAACACCGACGGGTCGGTCACCGCCAGGACGGTGGTGAACGCGGCGCCGACCTCCACGATCAGCATCACCGGGTTGCGCCACAGCGTGGTCGGGTTGAGCTTGCGCATCGCGTCCGGCAGGGACCGGATCAGCTGCTTGGGGTCGAGCAGGCCCCCGCCGATCCGGTTGCCCTGGTCGGCCCCGGTGGCGAGTTGCCCGGATGTCACGGACATTTCTTCGTTCCTCATGGTGGTCACAGCCCCTCTGCCAGCGGGCCGAGCGCGAGCGCGGGCAGGAAGGTCAGTGCGACGAGGACCACCGTGACGCCGACGACCATGCCGATGAACAGCGGTCGGTGGGTCGGCAGGGTGCCCTCGGACGCGGGGGTGGGTGCCTGGCGGGCCAGCGAGCCGGCCAACGCGAGCACGAAGATGATCGGCAGGAAGCGGCCCAGCAGCATGCACAACCCGAGCGCGGTGTCCCACCAGGTGGTGTTGACCGTGATGCCGCCGAAGGCGGAGCCGTTGTTGTTGCTGGCCGAGGTGAACGCGTAGAGCACCTCGGAGAGGCCGTGCGGGCCGACGTTGAGCGCGGTGGAGTTGTTGCCGGTGGCGAACGCGGCCGCCGTACCGACGAGCACCAGGATCGGTGTGATCAGGAAGTAGAGCGAGGCGAACTTGATCTCGCGCGACCCGATCTTCTTGCCCAGGTACTCGGGGGTGCGGCCCACCATCAGCCCGGCCACGAAGACCGTGATCACCGCGAGGATGAGCAGGCCGTAGAGGCCGGAACCGGTGCCGCCCGGAGCGACCTCGCCGAGCATCATGTTGACCATGGTCATCATGCCGCCGAGCGAGGTGAACGAGTCGTGGAACGAGTTGACCGCACCGGTCGAGGTGAGCGTGGTGGCAGCGGCGAAGGTGGCCGAGTTCGACACGTCGAACCGCACCTCCTTACCTTCCATCGCCGCTCCGACCGCCTGCGGCACCGTGCCGTGGCCGGCCAACTCGAAGATGTTGGTGATGGCGACGCTGAGGAAAGCGAGGATGCCCATCACCGCGGCGATGGCGTAGCCCTGCCGGTTCTGCCCGACCATCCGACCGAAGACCCGGGGCAGGCTGAACGGGATCAACAGGAGCAGGAAGATCTCCAGCCAGTTCGTCCAGGTGGTGGGGTTCTCGAACGGATGCGCGCTGTTGACGTTGTAGAAGCCGCCACCGTTGGTGCCCAGCTCCTTGATCACCTCCTGGCTGGCGACCGGACCACCGGTGATGGTCTGGGTGCCACCGGTCAACGTGCTCACGTCGGTGCCCGCGGAGAGGTTCTGCACCACGCCGCCGAGCATCAGCACGATGGCGCCGAGCACCGCGATCGGCACCAGGATCCGCAGCACGATTCGGGTCAGGTCGACCCAGAAGTTGCCGAGCTGCCCGGTGCGGCTGCGGGCGAAGCCACGTACCAGGGCCACCGCCACCGCGACGCCGACCGCCGCGGAGGTGAAGTTCTGCACGGTCAGACCGGCCATCTGCACCAGGTGGCCCATGGTCGACTCACCCGAGTACGACTGCCAGTTGGTGTTCGTCACGAACGAGACGGCCGTGTTCCACGCGCCGTGCGGCACCACCGGGTCGAACCCCAGGGACAACCACAGGTGGTTCTGCACCCGCTGGAACAGGTACAGGAACAGGATCGAGACTGCGGAGAACGCCAGCACGCTGCGGGCGTACACGCCCCAGGTCTGCTCGGCGGCCGGGTTGACCCCGACCACTCGGAAGATTCCCCGTTCGACTCGCGACTGCTTGGTTCCGTCGACCGCCCGGAACATGTAGTCGCCGAATGGCTTGTAGGCGGCGACGAGAGCCGCCACCAGCGTCAGGACGAAGATGACGCCCGCTGTTGTCATGGTCATCAGAAGCGCTCCGGAAACAGCAGGGCGAACACCAGGAACGCGCCTAGGACGATCGCGAGCACCAAACCGACGGCGTTGACCGCGTTCACAGCTTCTCCACCGCCCGGACCACCAGGGCGAGTACTGCGAACAGCACCACCGTCAGGACCACGAACACCACGTCAGACACGCTGACTCCTCAGACCGGAAAGCTCGTCACGACCGCCTTCCGGTCGCGCCGGGCAATCAAAGCCCCATGAACCGCCCGGCGACAGGGGTCATAACGCGACCATGACGGGGGCGCACCTTTTCTTGACGCGGTTTTCACACCCGCCGCTGAGCAGGTGAAATGCGGCACAGACCCGGGGTGGTCCGGCAGGTCGAGACCAGTTGTCCGCCCTTTGCTCTGCACCCGCGGAGGCGACACTCACGGCCGGTAGCTGGTGCCTCCGCGGGTGCAGAGCAAAGGGACGCACGAGAGAGGCCATGCGCGACCCGGATGGGGTGCGCATGGCCAGCGAGAGCGGAGGTGCGAGGCCGTTCAGGCCGGGCGGCGGGCCACCAGCACGTCACGCATGATCGACTGGTCCACCCGGTGCCGCAGCGCGCGGTAGGGCTCGCTGTCGACCACAGTCAGGCCAGCGTCGGCCAGCGCCGCCGCCGCGTCTTCCCGGCTGGCGACGTGGGTGTTCCAGGAGATACCGAGCGCCCCGCCGGGGCGCAACAGCCGCGCCCAGACCGGCGCGGCGTCCGCGAGCAGCGCCAGCGGGTCACGGGTCAACCCCTGCCCAGCGGTACGACTGCCGTGCTGCACGCCGTACGGCGCGTCCGCGACGACCAGGTCCACGGTCTCCGGGCGAAAGAACTCCGCCGAGCGGGCGGTGTCGGCGTTGACCACGTCCAGCAACTGCGTCTGACCGGCCTTGTGCTCCTCGCGGGTCGGAGCCAACTCGATCCGCACCCGCCGGCCGACCACCTTGCGCTCCCGCCGCACCGGCCCCGACTCCAGCACCCGGTGCTTGACCCGCTTCTGCTTCAGCCAGGTGGTGATGAACGCCCGGTATGCCTCGACGTCCTTCTGGTCGCGCTCGATCCCGGCGGCGTCGAAGCCGTACATCAGCGCCTGGTTGAGGGTGGTGCCCCGACCGCAGAGCGGATCGAGCACCCGAAACCGCCGGCTGGTCAGCTCGGTGGCCCAGTCCGAGGCGAGCAGGGTGACATTGAGCAGCAGCTTGGTGAACTGCTCGTTGGTCTTGCCCGGGTACTTCTGGATGGTGAGCAGGTCGTCGTCGTAGCGGTCCAGTCGGCTCCACTCGATCGGCCGCAGCAGCTCACCGACGATCTCGAACAACGCGTACCCGGCGGAGAGATTGCCCAGGACGGCCAGGTCACGCTCGGTCAGCCCATCGCCGGTGAACGTGACGTAGGACGCCCCTCCGACGACCTCGGTGTCCAGCTCGCCGAGCCGGCCGTCGAGCGCCGAGCGGCCGAAGATCTCCAGCTCGGCGCGGGTGAGGTCCACGGCGGCGCGGGCGTACACCCGGTTGGTGGCGGGCAGGATCAGCAGGCCGTAACGCGTCATGATCCGGCGAGTATTCCACAACCAGTCACGGTCGCCGGGAACCGGAGCGGCTGTCGGAGCGACTACCGATACATGGGGTGTGAGCAGTGGCGGGAGGTCCTGTCCGCGCAGATGGACGGGGAGGAGACCGCCGCCGAACTGACGGCGGCGCAGGGGCACCTCGACGGGTGCGCCGATTGCCGGGCCTGGTTCACGGCGGCGGCGGCGGTGACGCGTCGTATTCGTACCCGATTGGTCGTTGAGGTGCCCGACCGGACGGCGGCGATCCTGGCCGCCGCCAGCGCGGCCCCGGCCCGCCGGTCACGGTGGCGGCGCGGGACCGGACGTGGCCCGCTCGTCGCTGGCCTGCGGAAGGTGCTCGGACGTGGCCCGCTCGTCGCCGGCCTACGGTCGGCGCTCGGGCTGCTCGGCGCGGTGCAACTGGTGCTCGGCCTGGCCCAGGTGGGCCGGGGTGCGAGCGCCGACCACCTGCACCCCACCGGCCAGCACCTGTGGCACGAGTCGGCGGCGTGGAACGTGGCGGTGGGCGCCGGGTTCCTCTTCGTGGCGGTGCGCCGCAGCCCGCCCGCCGGCCTGCTGCCGATGCTCAGCGCGTTCGTCGGCACGTTGCTGCTGCTCTCGGTCAACGACCTGGCGACCGGCTCGGTGGGCGGGGAACGGCTGATCAGCCACGGCTTCCTGGTGGTCGGCTACCTGATCACCGTGCTGCTGTCCCGCCCCGGCCTGCGCCCCGGCGGGCCAGCACCGCAGCGGCAGCCGACTCCGACACGCTGGCGGTTCGGCGCCGACGAGGTGGACCGGCCGTTGCGGGTGGTAGGTCCCGAGTCCTACCCGGCGCAGGCCGCCGACCGGTACGCCGCCCCAGCGGCGCACACCGGCCAGGCCACGCGTGCCGGCGACCGCCGGGCCGCCTGAGCCCGGTATACGGGCTGTTCAGTCCGCCTGCCGTCGGCGCGCTCGGTGGGCCCGCAGGTTGGCCGGCAAGCCGCAGACGCGGACGGAGTGCCAGACCCCGCTGTTGTTGCGGGAGCGGTCGTAGAACGCCACCTGGCACCGGGGGTTGCGGCAGGTCTTGATGCGCCGGCCGACGTCGCTGAGTTGCGCCGCGAACAGCTCCGCCAGGACGAGGGAGACCAACAGCTCGGCCCCCGTTCGGGCGGGATCGAGGTGGACCGAGCCGTTCCCGTCGAGCCGCAGCGTGGCACCGGTGGCATGCGGGGCCGCTGCCCGCTCGGGCGGCCCGGATTCCAGCGTGGCGTGGAGCCTGGCGTCGATCCCGTGCCGCAGCTCCTCGCGGAAGATCCGCAGCGCCCGCAGGCCCGCCGGGTCGAGTGTCACGTCGGGTGCCGGCCGCCCGGTGGCCGCCGACCACTGGGCGGCGACATCGTGCGCCCACTCCGTGGCGCTGCCGAGCTCGTCGAGGAGATCCGGCTGGCGCGGCGCACCAGCCGAGATCGTGTTGAGCAGGTCCTGGACGAGCCCGAGGCCGCCAGGTGCGGGGGCGAGGTCGTATCTCGCGGTGGCGGGCCACGGCGGAGTGGACAACGACGGCATTGTCACATCACTCTCCGATCAGGCCGAGCGCCCCGTACCACAGCGGTCCCGGGTTCACCCAGTCCGGGTAGAGCTTCACCATCTCGTCGAAGAATTCGAGGGCGGTCGACTTCTCAGCCAGCAGCCGCTCCACGTTCAGCAGATACCGCCGGGTCTCGTCGATGCTCGACTGGTCGTCGGGGCGGTTGCGGTTCTTGTGACTGGCAACGACCGCCCGCCGTGCAAGCGCCTCGACGCGGTCGAGGCCCTTGAGCCACTCCCGCAGGCCACCGTTGACGGTTTCCAGCAGGTACTGGTGGACCCCGTTGTAGACGACGTCGCCGGCCACCACGAGGCCGATCGACGGCACGTGCAGAACGGTGCTGTGGTCGCCGTCGGTGTGCCCGGTCTCGACCGGCTGGGCGACGTTGCCTTCGAGCAGGATTCCGCCGGACGGCACCGGAACGGCGTCGACAGGCGACGCCGGGATCAGCCCGGGGAAGACCTTGTCGAACACCTCTCGGCGCCCGACGGTGGCCTGCTGGTGCATGACCTCGATGGTCCCGGGCGTCGCGTAGGTGACGGCGTCAGGGAAGCGCTTGACCAGCTCAGGAGCACCGAACCAGTGGTCGCCGTGCCCGTGGGTGGCGTAGATGGCCGTCAGCCGCTTGCCCGACCGCGCGATCCAGTCGCCCACCGCCGCGATCTACTCGTGGGTGAACGGCGGGTCCACCAGCAGCGCCTCCATAACCGTAACCGCTATGCCTATTTCACCACCGCCAACGCGCTCGTTGCCTGCGTCACCGCCCCCGTGCCACGCCCTGGGCGGGAGGCTCAGCCGGATGTGTCGGCCGTGCCGGGCCCTCGTCGGCAAGGACCTGCGGAATGACCTGTTCGACGATGGCCAACAGGGTCGTGGTGAGCAGCAGGTGCACCTGGGCTCGGGTCAGCGCGCCACGCTGGAGCCACTCCCGGGCGGTCGACGTCACCAATCCGCAGTACGCCCGGACCATGCCGCGAAGCTCCTCGTAGTGCGCGGCCTGGCCAGCCAGCCCGACGGCCACCAGCACGCGGTCCGCGGCGACCTCCTCGGCCTCGGCGAGCACCCGCTCCACGTCGGCGTCGCCGCCCATCCCCCGGGCGGTGACCGCCGCCAGCCACGAGGTGCTGTGCCGGGACACCACGTCGAGGAACCAGGTGACGCTGGCGTCGACCCGGGTCCGTAGATCACCCTTGGGCAGCCGCTCCAGAGCCACCTCCGGGATGGTCACCATGACCCGGACGACCTCCAGGTAGAGGTCCTTCTTCGCACCGAAGTAGTGGTTGACCAGGCCACGAGCGACGCCTGCCTCGCGGGCGACGTCGGTGGTCGACACGTCCGCGTACGGGCGCTCGCCGAACAGCCGGACCGCACAGGCCAGGATCTGCCCGCGCCGGGCGTCCGGCTCCAACCGGCGGCGGCGCGGAGCCGTCTCGACACTCACCTGCCCGACCCTATCGGCAGCTCAGGGACCAGCCGCCGTTCCTCACCTTGATCACTTGATGCTCAGTAGTCGTCGGAGCTGTCTCTGAACTACTCAGCATCAAGTGATCACCGCGCGCTCCCACGACGCCGGACCACGTGCCGGCCGAGGTGGCGCAGGTTGGGCGTCTCGGAGTAGAGCACCGGGTTGATCGCGCCGTTCCAGCGGCTGCACGGGACCACGGTCTGGCTGCGGGCCGATGTGGAGGCGTGGATCGCCGAGCACCGCCCACCTCGCCTCACCGACGGCGACGAGGCCGAGTAGTTCACGCGCGCTGGCTGCGCCAACCTGGTCAGCGGCCGAACTTCTCGATCGCGTCGGGGGTCACCGGGGTGAAGAAGTTGACCAGGTTGCCGTCGGGGTCGCGGAAGAGCAGGGCTCGGTTACCCCAGGGCATGGTCGTGGGCTCGTTCACGAAGTCCTCCACCACGTTCTTCAACTTCTCGTAGAGCGCGTCCACGTCTGCCACGAGGAACTCGATGATCACGGTGTGATTGTCGGCCGGGCGGGCCGACCCTGGCGCGAACAGTGGGACGGTGCGGGTACTGCCGATCGCCAGCGTGCCGTGGGCAGTGCGCAACTCGGCGAAGTCCTCGTTGCCCCAGGCCGCCTGCACGCCCGTGATCTTTTCGTAGAAGCCGACCAGGCGGTTGATGTCGCCGGTGATGATGCGTATCGATACGAAATCCATGCCTTCTCCCTGCTCAGTACGGTCGGTACCGGTCTGTCGTCAGCACGCTAACCGGAATACTGGACAGATCCGGTCCAGTATTCGGGTTAAGTTCAGACCGTGGCACGACCGACAGCCCAGGTGCTCGCACTGCTGGGGCTCTTGCAGTCCGGCGGCGTCCGGACAATGGCCGAGCTTGCCGAGCGCCTCGGTGTCGAACCGCGCACAGTGCGGCGCTACGTGAGTCACCTGGTCGACCTCGACGTACCAGTGGAGTCGGTGCGCGGTCGCTACGGCGGGTATCGGCTCGCCGCCGGCTATCGTCTGCCGCCGCTGATGTTCAGCGACGACGAAGCCTTGGCCGTCCTACTCGGCCTGGTCGCCGGCCGCCGTGCCGGGCTGGCGACGGCTACAGGTACGGCGGGCGAGACTGCCGCCGCGAAAATCCGGCGCGTCCTGCCGTCGCGGATCGCGGACCGGCTGGACGCCGTACTCCAATCCCTCGCCTTCACCACCGAACCCGGCGACTTACCCGCGCCGCAGACAGACGTACTACTCACGGTCGCTGAGGCGGTCCGCCAGCACCGGCCGATTTCACTCCAGTACACCTCGCGCAACGGCAGGCGTAGCGTCCGCGCGCTGCATCCGTTCGGGCTGGTCAACCATGCGGGCCGGTGGTATGTAACCGGAGCCGATCCGGACATCGGTGAGGATCGAACCCTTCGGCTCGACCGCATCGCGGACGCGAGAACGCTGCCCGGCTCGTTCGAGCCGCCCGCCGGGCACGATCCCGCAGGGCACCTCCTCGCCTCGATGGCACAGGCGCCGTACCAGCATGCGGTGTCGCTGCGGATACAAGGAACACGTGAGCAGATCCGCAGGCAGCTACCGGCCAGCATCGCCGAGGTGCGAGAGGGTGCGGACGAAGGCTGGCAGGACGTGGAGATCCGGGCAGAGCGTCTCGACTGGTTACCCACTGTGCTCGCCGCGCTCGACCTGCCGTTCGTCATCGAACGCCCCGACGAACTCCGCGACCGTGTCGTCGCACTCGCTGAGCGGTTGGCGGCCTCCGGTCGACGTGAGTCGACCCGCAGTTAGTCGCCCGAATTGATCCATACGGCCGAGCTTCCGAAGTCCTACCAGGAGCTACCCGACGGACGGCGACGAGGCCGAGTGGTTCACGCGGCGCTGCTCACGCACGCGGGGGTCTGCTCAGGACGGCGCGTTCACGCGCCGGGCTCGGCGCTGGCGGGCTGCGGACATCTGCCCCTCGCGGACGACCCAGAAGCTTGTGTCCGGCTGCTGATCACGACTTATTGACAGGGTGCCAACAGCGCGCGAGGGTGGTGCACATGCCGACGCCCCCGCCCCACGGCTCCCCCTCACCCTGGCGCGAGCCGGAGCACGACGACCTGGCCGAACTGGCCCGCACCTTCTTCACCAGGGAGGTGTTGCCGCACGCCGAGCGCCTGCTGGCGCAGGGCCACCCGGACCGGAAGCACTATCGGCACGCCGGTGAGTTGGGGCTGCTCGGCCTGTCGGTCCCGCAGGAGTACGGCGGTGGGGGCGGCGGGTTCACCCACGAGGCGGTGCTGCTGCACGAGCAGGCGTACGCCGGGGAGAGCAGCCTCGGGTTGGCCGTCCACAGTGGCATCGTCACCGGCTACCTGGTGGCGTACGGCAGCGACGAGCAGAAGCGGCGCTGGCTGCCCGGCCTGTGCAGCGGTGAGCTGGTCGGCGCCATCGCGATGACCGAGCCGGACGGCGGCTCCGATCTGCAGGCGATGCGTACCCGGGCGGTCCGTGACGGCGACGACTACCTGGTCACCGGCGCGAAGACGTTCATCACCAACGGCGGCCTGGCTGATCTGATCATCGTGGCCGTGAAGACGGACCCCGAGCAGCGGGCGGCAGGTGTCTCGCTGCTGGTGTGCGAGGTGGGTGGCGACCCGGAGGGTTTCCGCCGAGGCCGGCTGCTGTCCAAGATCGGGCTGCACGCCAACGACACGGCGGAGCTGTTCTTCGACGAACTCCGGGTACCGGCGGCCAACCTGCTCGGTGACGCCGAAGGGTTGGGATTCATCCAGCTCATGCAGCAGCTTCCGCAGGAACGGCTGGTCATCGGCGTCGGCGCGGTCGCGGCAATGGAACGGGCGGTCGCGCTGACCGTCGCGTACGCCAAGGAGCGCACCGCCTTCGGCAAGACCCTGATGGGTCACCAGAACACCCGGATGGTGCTCGCGGAGTGCGCCACCCGTACCCGGGTCAGCCGGGTCTTCCTGGACGACTGCATCGTCCGGCACACCAGCGGCGATCTGGACGTGGCCACCGCGGCGATGGCGAAGTCGTGGCTCACCGACGGGCAGTGCGAGGTCATCGACCGGTGCCTTCAGATCTTCGGCGGCTACGGCTACACGACGGAGTACCCGATCGCCCGGATGTACGCCGACGCCCGCGTCCAGAAGATCTACGGCGGCACCAACGAGATCATGAAGGAGTTGATCGCCCGTGCCCTCTGAGGCGTACGTCTATGACGCGGTCCGCACCCCGCGCGGACGCGGCCGGGACACCGGCGCGCTGCACGGGGTCAAGCCGATTTCCCTGGTGGTCGGCCTGATCGACGCGTTGCGTGAGCGCAACCCCGGCCTGGACGTCGGTCGGCTGGAGGACCTGCTGCTCGGCATCGTGACCCCGGTTGGCGAGCAGGGCGGCGACCTGGCACGGGCGGCGGCCCTGCTGGCCGGGCTTTCGGATCAGGTGGCTGGGGTGCAGCTCAACCGGTTCTGCGCCTCCGGGCTGGAGGCGGTCAACTCCGCCGCCGCGCGGATCCGCTCCGGCTGGGAGCATCTGCTGCTCGCAGGCGGGGTCGAGTCGATGTCCCGGGTGCCGATGGGCTCCGACGGGGCGGCCTGGGCCACCGATCCGCAGACCGCGCTGGCCACGTCGTTCGTACCGCAGGGCGTCAGCGCGGATCTGATCGCGACCTTGGAGGGGTTCACCCGCGACGACGTGGACGGCTATGCGCTGCGGTCGCAGGAGCGGGCCGCCAAGGCGTGGGCCGGCGGGCACTTCGCCCGCTCGGTGGTGCCGGTGCGCGACGGCAACGGGCTGGACATCCTCACCGTGGACGAGCACCCGCGCCCGCAGACCACCCGGGAGGCGCTGGCCCGGCTCACCCCGTCCTTCGCCACGATGGGCGAGGCGGCCGGCTTCGACGCGGTCGCCCTGCAGAAGTTCCACTGGTTGGAGGCGATCGAGCACGTCCACCACGCGGGCAACTCGTCCGGCATCGTGGACGGCGCGGCGCTCGTGCTGATCGGCTCGGACGACGTCGGTCGGGACCTCGGCCTCACCCCGCGTGCCAGGATCGTCGGCGCGGCGGTCAGTGGCGCCGACCCGACGTTGATGTTGACCGGTCCGATCCCGGCCACCCACAAGGCGCTCGCCGTCGCCGGGCTGACCCTCGACGACATCGACCTCTTCGAGATCAACGAGGCCTTCGCCGCCGTGGTGCTGAAGTACATCCGCGACCTGGGCCTCGACCCGGACCAGGTGAACGTCAACGGCGGCGCGATCGCTCTCGGCCACCCGCTCGGCGCGACCGGAGCGATGCTGCTCGGCACGGCGTTGGACGAGTTGGAGCGCCGCGACCTGCGCCGCGCCGTGGTGACCCTCTGCATCGGCGGCGGCATGGGCGTCGCCACAGTTCTCGAGCGCTGCTGACCCGGGGAAGAGACCAATGACCAACACCATCCGGTACGACCGCAGCGCCGACGGCATCGTCACGCTCACCCTGGACGACCCGACGCAGTCGGCCAACACCATGAACCGCGCGTACGCCGCCTCGATGAGCGCGGTGCTGGATCGGTTGGAGGCCGAGCCCGATCTCATCGGGGTCATCGTGACCAGCGCGAAGTCGACCTTCTTCGCCGGTGGCGACCTGCCCGAGATGATCCGGGCCACCCGGGCCGACGCACCCGCGTTGGCGGACCTGCTCGGCACCATCAAACGGGACCTGCGCCGACTGGAGACGCTGGGCCGCCCGGTGGTCGCCGCGGTCAACGGCTCGGCGCTCGGCGGTGGCCTGGAAATCGCGCTCGCCTGCCACCACCGGATCGCGCTGGACGCCCCCGGCAGCCGGCTCGGGCTGCCCGAGGTGACCCTGGGCCTGCTGCCCGGGGCGGGCGGTGTCACCCGGACGGTACGGATGCTCGGCCTGGCCGGTGCGCTTACCACCGTGCTGCTCACCGGCCGGCGGATGCGCCCGGCCGAGGCCCTGGCCACCGGGCTGGTCGACGAGGTGGTCACCACCGAGGCGGAGCTGCTGGACCGGGCCCGGGCCTGGATCGCGGCCAACCCACAGCCGAGGCAGCCGTGGGACCGGCCGGACTACCGGATGCCCGGCGGCACCCCGGCCAGCCGGTCGCTGGCCGCACAACTGCCGGCCTTTCCGGCGACCCTGCGTAAGCAGCTCAAGGGTGCCCGGCTTCCCGCGCCCGAGGCGATCCTGGCCGCCGCCGTCGAGGGTGCCCAGGTCGACCTGGAGACCGCCCTGACCGTGGAGACCCGGCACCTGATCGGTCTGCTCACCGGGCAGGTCGCCAAGAACATGATCGGTGCGTTCTTCTTCGACCTGAGGGCCGTCAACGGCGGCGCGGCCCGACCGGCCGACGTGGACGCGCCGCCGGTACGCCGGGTGGCGGTCCTCGGGGCCGGCATGATGGGCGCGGGCATCGCGTACGCCTGCGCCAGCGCCGGGCTGGACGTGGTGGTCAAGGACGTCACGCCGGAGGCCGCCGGCCGGGCCCGGGAGCACGCCGAGCGGTTGTTGGCCCGCAAGGTACGCAAGGGCCACGCGACGGAGGCGGACGCCCGCGCCGTACTGGACCGGATCACCACCACCGACCAGGTGGACGCGCTGACCGGCTGCGATGCGGTGATCGAGGCGGTCTTCGAGGACCCGGCGCTGAAACAGGCGGTCTTCGCCGAGGTGCTGCCCGTGCTGACGCCCGACGCGCTGCTCGCCTCCAACACCTCCACCCTGCCGATCACCTCGCTGGCCGCCGGGGTCGACCGGCCGGCGGACTTCATCGGCATGCACTTCTTCTCCCCGGTGGACCGGATGCCGTTGCTGGAGATCGTGGTGGGCGAGCGGACCGGGGACGTGGCGCTGGCTCGGGCGTTCGACCTGGGCCGGCGGATCGGCAAGACCCCGATCGTGGTGAACGACGGCCGGGGCTTCTTCACCAGCCGGGTGATCGGCCGGTTTCTCGACGAGGCGGTCGGCATGGTCGCCGAGGGTGTTCCCGCCGCGTCGGTGGAGCAGGCCGCCCTGCAGGCCGGCTACCCGACCGGGCCGTTGGCGCTGGCCGACGAGGTCAGTCTCACGCTGATCCAGCGGATCCGCCGCCAGTTCGAGGCGGCCAGCGGAGAGTTCCTGCCGCTGCCGGCGCACCGGCTGGTCGACGAGCTGGTCGACGCGTACGACCGGCCGGGGCGTGCCGCCGGACGCGGCTTCTACGCGTACGACGACGGCAGCCGGGGCCGATTGTGGCCCGGTCTCGCCGACCTGATCACCGAGGCGGGTCGAGCGGTGCCGTTCACCGACCTCCAGGAGCGGATGCTCTTCGCCGAGGCGCTGGACGCGCTGCGCTGCCTCGACGAGGGGGTGCTCCGCACCGAGACCGACGCCAACATCGGCTCGATCCTCGGCATCGGTTTCCCGGCGTGGACGGGAGGGGTGATCCGCTACGTCCGGCAGTACGCGGGCGGCCCGGCCGGCTTCGCGGCGCGCGCCACCGAGCTGGCCGACCGTTACGGCGACCGCTTCACGCCCCCCGCCGACCTGGTCGACCGACTCGCCGCCTCGGCCGACCGGCCCGCCGAACAGGTGGGCATCCGTTCCGCCGAGACTGCGGACGTCGCGTGACGTCGGCGCGCGGTGGGCCGCTCGCCGGGCTGCGGGTGGTCGAGCTGGCCAGCCTCGCCCCGGCGCCGTTCGGCTGCATGGTGCTCGCCGACCTCGGCGCGGACGTGGTGCGGGTGGACCGGCCGGGCGCCCCGGGTGCGGGCCGGCTGGCCGCGCCGACCAGCGGGCCGTTGCAGCGCGGACGGCGGGTCACCGCGCTGGACCTGAAGTCCCCGGCCGGGGTGGCGGACCTGCTGCGCCTCGCCGAGCGCGCGGATGTGCTGGTCGAGGCGTACCGGCCGGGGGTGGCCGAACGGCTCGGCTTCGGGCCGGAGGTGTGCCAGGCCCGCAACCCCCGACTGGTGTACGCGCGGATGACCGGCTGGGGTCAGGACGGCCCGCTGGCAGCCCGAGCCGGGCACGACATCGACTACATCGCGGTGGCCGGGGCGTTGGAGCCGCTGGGGCGGGCTGGCGAACGCCCGTACGCGCCGATGAACCTGCTCGGCGACTTCGGCGGCGGCGGCATGCTGCTCGCCGTCGGTGTGCTGGCCGCGCTGCTGGAGCGGGAGCGCTCCGGCTTCGGCCAGGTGGTCGACGCGGCGATGGTGGACGGTTCGGCGCTGCTCACCTCGTTCCTGCACGGGCTGCTCGGCACCGGCCTGTGGGCCGCCCCGCGCGGGCGCAACATGTTCGACGGCGGGGCACCGTTCTACGACACGTACGCCACCGCCGACGGTGGATTCATGGCGGTCGGCGCGATGGAACCGGCCTTCTACGCCGTACTCCTCACCGGCCTCGGCCTCGCCGACGACCCGGACCTGCCCGCCCAGTACGACCCGAGCGGCTGGGATGAGCTGCGCCGCCGGTTCACCGAGCGATTCGCCGAGCGCACCCGGGACGAGTGGACTGCGGTCTTCGCCGACCTGGACGCCTGTGTCGCACCGGTGCTCGCGCCGGGCGAGGCGCACCAGCACCCGCACAACGCGGCCCGGGGCACGTTCGTCGAGGTCGGCGGCGAGATCCAACCGGCGCCAGCACCCCGCTTCGACCGCACCCCGACCGACCGGCCAGTCTCAGCACCTGACCCGGAGCAGGACGCCGTGGCGGTCGAGGAGATCCTCAGCGGCTGGCCGCAGCCCTGACCACCACCTCCCACACCCCACCTCCACCACGATGATCAAGAGGTTTGCGTCAAGAATTCGCCAATTGCTGACGCAAACCTCTTGATCGGGTGAGCAGGGCGGAAAGGCCGGAGGGGTCGGGACATCCCCGTTTCGCGACTCCCGCACGACTAGCGGCATGATCATGGAGCCTGGAGGGGCAGCGACAGCCAGAGAAGGAGGTGCCCGTGCCGGACGCGGACGAACTAGTCGCCAACGCGCTCGCGGCGGTGCGCGGCACCGACGTACGACAGGCCGAACGGCAACTGGACCAACTGATGGTCGGCACCGGCGCGGCGGACGGCACCACGGCGGTGGATGTCGCGCTGTTGCATCGCCTGGTTCGCGGCCTGGGCCGGCTCTGGCCACGCGGGTGGCAGCCGGTCGACGTGGACCGGCTCGTCGGCCGGCGGCTCGACGCCCGCGCGGCTCGGTTGGTCCGCGACGCGATGGCCGCCCAGCGGCGCGAGCAGGCAGAGCCGGTCCCGGCCTGGTGGGACGACCAGCTACGGGAGCTGGCGGGCAGCGCCGAGGAGAACGTGCTGACCGGTTGGGCGACCCGGGAGGGCCTGGACCGGGCCGACGCGCTCCGCGCGGCCGTGGACACTCTCGCGCTGGTGGAGAGTCTGCCGCCGATCGCGGTGCTGCGCCCACCGCCGGGCACGGCCGGCGCGGCGACCGCCCGGACCGCCGGCAGGTCGCGCAGTGGGTCGCCGATGCTGGATCGGGTACGGGCGCTGCTGGCCAAGGCCGAGTCGACGACCTTCCCAGCCGAGGCGGAGGCGCTGACCGGCAAGGCCCAGGAGTTGATCACCCGACACAGCATCGACGAGGCGCTGCTGGCCGCCGGGGCGGAGCGCGACGACGTGCCCGGCGGGGTACGCCTGAGCACCGACACCCCGTACGCGGGCGCGAAGGCGCTGCTGGTGCAGGAGGTGGCGGCGGCGAATCGGTGCGAGGCGGTCTGGTCCGACGATCTCGGCTTCGCCACCGTGCTGGGCTGGCCGGCCGATCTGGTGGCAGTGGAGTTGCTCTACACGTCGCTGCTGGTCCAGGCCACGGCGGCGATGCTGCGGGGGCGTGCCGAGCGCCGGCCGGGGTCGGGGCGGCGGACGAAGGTGTGGGACGAGTCCTTCCTCAACGCGTTCGCGCTGCGGATCGGCGAGCGGCTGCAGAACGCCACCAAGGCGGCGACCGAGGCGGCGGACCAGGCGGCGGCCGAGACGGCCGGGGCGGAGCGGCTGCTGCCGGTGCTCGCGGCGCGGGGCGAGGCGGTCCGGGAGCGGCTGGACACGCTCTTTCCCGGTGTCACCCGGCACCGGCTCAGCGTTCGGGATTCCGAGGGTTGGTCGTCCGGCACCTCGGCCGCCGACCGGGCGTCGCTGGACGTCGGCGGCGGCCGGCAGCCCCGACAGGTGCGCGGTCGACCCGATCCGCGCTGAACCACCCGGCGTGGGACCGCCTCCAGCGGACGTTTCTGCGATTTTCTTCGGTACGCGGTAGGGATCGGGGCAACGGCTCCGACCCTCCGGTGAGCCGCACCCCGATCGGGGTGCGACAGGAGCCTGAGGAGCATCGACTGTGAAGTACATGCTGCTGATCTGGAACCGGCCCGGCTTCACCGAGGGGCTGAGCGAGCAGGACCGCACCGCCCTCTTCGGCGAGGTCGACGAGATCATGAAGGAGCTGACCGAGACCGGTGAGCTGATCGGCGGCCAGGCGTTGGCCAACCCGTCGCAGACGCTGACGGTCCGGCTCGTGAACGGCGAGACCGAGGTTGTCGACGGCCCGTTCATGGAGAGCAAGGAGCAGTTCGCCGGTTACCTGGCCGTCGACTGCGACAGCCCGCAGCGGGCCGCCGAGATCGCCGCCCGCTGGCCGGACGTCCGGTACGGCGGCGCGATGGAGGTCCGCCCGATCATGGACGAGGCCGGGACGGAGATGTGACCGAGGACCGGACGGTCGAGGACCTGCTGCGGACGTTCGCGCCGCAGGTCCTCGGCCTGCTGGTCCGCCGACACGGACAGTTCGACAGGTGCGAGGACGCGGTCCAGGAGGCGCTGCTCGCCGCCGCGACGCAGTGGCCCGGGCAGGGCGTACCGGACAATCCGCGCGCCTGGTTGCTCACCGTGGCCACCCGCCGGCTCACCGACGAGTGGCGCAGCGAGAGCGCCCGCCGGGACCGCGAGGTGGCGGTGGCGAGACGCGAGCCGGCGTACGCCCAGGTGGCGCCGGCGGCGGACGCGGAGCCCGCCGCCGCGGCCGACGACGACACCCTCACGCTGCTGTTCCTCTGCTGCCACCCGGCGCTGACCGGATCGGCGCAGGTGGCGCTCACCCTGCGGGCGGTCGGTGGTCTCAGCACCGCTCAGATCGCCCGGGCGCACCTGGTGCCCGAGGCGACGATGAGTCAGCGGATCCGCCGGGCCAAGCAGCGGATCGAGGCGGCCGGTGCCCGGTTCAGCATGCCGGGGCCGGCTGAGCGGGACGAGCGGCTGGGGGCGGTGCTGCGAGTGCTCTATCTGATCTTCAACGAGGGCTACACCGCCTCCAGCGGGCCGGATCTGCGCCGGGCCGACCTGACCGGCGAGGCGATCCGGCTGGCGCGCATCCTGCGCGGGCTGCTGCCCGACGACGGCGAGGTGACCGGGCTGCTGGCACTGATGCTGCTGACCGACGCGCACCGGGCGGCCCGGGTGGGGCCGGACGGGGAGTTGGTGCCACTGGCCGAGCAGGATCGCTCGCGGTGGGACGCCGCCGCCATCGCGGAGGGGATCGCCCTGATCACCGAGGCGTTGACCTGGTCACCGCCCGGTCCGTACCAGCTCCAGGCGGCGATCGCCGCCGTGCACGCCGAGGCGTCGACGGCGGCGGAGACGGACTGGCGGCAGATCGTCGCGCTCTACCGACTGCTGGCCCGGATCGCGCCGAACCCGATGGTCACCCTCAACCAGTCGGTGGCGGTGGCCATGGTCGACGGGCCCCGGGCCGGGCTCGCCCTGCTCACGCCGTTGGACGCCGACGAACGCACGGCCGGGCACCACCGGCTCGCCGCCGTCCGGGCTCATCTGCTGGAGCTGGCCGGGGACGTCGGTGCGGCGCGGGAGGCGTACCTGACGGCGGCGCGTGGCACCACGAGCCTTCCCGAGCAGCGGTACCTGGAGTTGCGGGCCGCTCGGCTGGCCGGGCAACGCTGAGGGGTGCCATCTTGCCGTTTTGGCCGCACGCCGGGCCAGTGATGATCACCGGCCCGGCGTGCGAATCACGTCGTACGTCAGCTCTTGAAGGCGTCCTTGATCTTCTCGCCCGCCTGCTTGAGCTTGGCGGTGGACTGGTCAGCGCGACCCTCCGCCTCCAACTGCTCGTTGTCGGTGGCCCGACCGGCGCCTTCCTTCAGCTTGCCGGTCGCGTCCTCGGTGGCGTTGTTGATCTTATCGTCGATACCCATTGCCAACCTCCATTGCAAGCGTCGCTTCAACCGCAGAGGTACCCCTGCCGTCACCGGTCCAACCATTACCGCCGTCACAGAACACCAGCGGCCGGACGAAAGCGACGCAGCCGCAGACTGTTGGCGACCACGAAGACCGAGGAGAGCGCCATCGTGGCACCGGCGATCATCGGGTTGAGCAGCCCGGCGGCGGCCAACGGCAGGGCGGCCACGTTGTAGCCGAACGCCCAGAACAGATTGCCCCGGATGATGCCGAGCGTGCGTCGGGCCAACCGGATGGCGTCCACGGCGGCGGCCAGGTCGCCCCGGACGAGGGTGAGGTCGGACGCCTCGATCGCCACGTCGGTGCCGGTGCCCATGGCCAGCCCCAGGTCGGCCTGCGCCAGCGCCGGGGCGTCGTTGACCCCGTCACCGACCATCGCCACCGACCGCCCCTCGGCCTGAAGCCGTTTGATCACGTCGACCTTCCCGGCCGGCAGCACCTCGGCGATCACCTCGTCGACGCCCACTTCGGCGGCGACCGCGCGAGCCACTGTGGTGTTGTCCCCGGTCAGCAGGACCGGAGTCAGCCCCAGAGCGCGCAGCCGGGCCACCGCCGCCCGACTGTTCGGGCGGACCACGTCGGCGACCGCGAGCACGCCGCGGGCCCGCCCGTCCCAGCCGGCGACGATCGCCGTACGGCCGGCGGCCTCCGCATCGCGCACGGCCCACTCGACCTCTGGCGGTACGACGATCTCGCGCTCGCGCAGCAGCCGGACCCGGCCGACCAGCACCACCCGCCCGTCGACGGTGCCGGTCACACCCAGCCCTTCGAGGTTGCCGAAGGCGGTCACCGGGGGCAGCGCGCCCGCCTCGGCGGCACCAGCGGCGACCGCACGGGCGATCGGGTGCTCGGAGGCGGCCTCCACCGCCCCGGCGAGCCGGAGCAGCTCGGCCCGGTCCACGCCGCTCGCCGGCACCACGTCCACCAGGGTCATCCGGCCGGTCGTCACGGTGCCGGTCTTGTCGAGCACCACGGTGTCCACCCGCCGGGTCGACTCCAGCACCTCGGGCCCTTTGATCAGCACGCCGAGCTGGGCGCCCCGGCCGGTGCCGACCAGCAGCGCCGTCGGTGTGGCCAGGCCGAGCGCGCACGGGCAGGCGATGATCAGGACGGCCACGGCGGCGGTGAACGCGGCAGTCGGGCCGGCTCCGGTGCCGAGCCACCAGCCGAGGGTGCCGACAGCGAGGGTGATGACGATCGGCACGAAGACTCCGGAGATCCGGTCCGCCAGCCGCTGCACGGCCGCCTTGCCGCTCTGTGCCTGCTCGACCAGGTCGGCCATCCGGGCGAGCTGGGTGTCCGCGCCGACCCGGGTGGCGGTGACGATCAACCGCCCACCCGCGTTGATCGTGGCACCGACCACGGCGGCGCCCGGGGCGACCTCGACCGGCACCGACTCGCCGGTGAGCATGCTGGCGTCGACCGCTGAGGTGCCCTCGTCGACCACCCCGTCGGTGGCGATCTTCTCCCCGGGGCGGACCACGAACCGATCACCGACGGCGAGCCGGTCCACCGGGATCAGCGTCTCCACCCCGTCGCGCAGCACCGCCACGTCCTTGGCGCCCAGGTCGAGCAGGGCGCGCAGGGCGGCGCCGGCGGTGCGCTTGGACCGGGCCTCGAAGTAGCGACCGGCCAGGATGAACACGGTGACCCCGGCGGCCGCCTCGAGGTAGATGTTGCCGGCGCCGTCGGTCCGGGTGATGTCGAAGCGGAACGGGTGCGTCATTCCGGGCATCCCCGCGTCACCGAGGAAGAGCGCCCAGAGCGACCAGCCGAACGCGGCCAGGGTGCCGAGCGACACCAGCGTGTCCATGGTGGCCGCGCCGTGCCGCAGGTTGGTCCAGGCGGCCCGGTGGAACGGCAGGCCACCCCAGACCACCACCGGAGCGGCCAGGGTCAACGACAGCCACTGCCAGTAGTCGAACTGCCAGGCCGGGACCATGGCCAGCAGGACCACCGGCACGCTCAGGGCCGCCGAGATCCAGAGTCGGGTACGCGGGCCCCGCAACGGGTCGACCGGCGGTTCCGCGCTGGGCGGGGCCGGCAGCGCGGCCGTGTAGCCGGTCTTCTGGACGGTCTCGATCAGGTCGTCCGGCGTGACGCCGTCGGCGTACCGGACGGTCGCCTTCTCGGTGGCGTAGTTGACGGTGGCGCTCACCCCGTCCATCCGGTTGAGCTTCTTCTCGATCCGGGCGGCGCACGCGGCACAGGTCATCCCGCCGATCGCCAACTCGATCCGGTTCGGCGCCTCGGGCAGCGGTCTGCTGGTGGTGGTCATCGTCTGGTCCCGTCAGTTGTGCCCGTGCCCGGGGGCGCCGTGCTCAGCGCCGCCGGTCGGTGCGGGTCCGCTCGGGGTGGGTCCGCTCGGCGTGGGGGCAGGCCCGGTCGGGGCAGCGCCGACGACCACGGTGAACTCGGCGGTGTGCACCCGCCCGCCGTGCAGGAAGTCGAGGTAGAGCCGGTAGGTGCCGGCCGAGGGCACCTCGGCGAGGAAGGTGACGGCCGGGCCGGGCCGGGTGCGCCCGTCACCGGGCGTCCCGTCCGGATGCACGTGCAGGTACGCCAGGTCACCCCGCCGCAGCGCCACCAGATGCCCGTACGCACCCAGGTAGGGCTCCAGGTCGGTGATCGGCTGCCCGTCCCGGCTCACGGTCAGGGTCAGCGGTGACGTGTGGCCGGGCTGCGGCGCACCGCTCAGGGTGACCGTGTAGCCGTCGACGGTGGTGCTGGTCGCCGGAGCGGGCAACGGCCGTTCGGTCAGCTCGCCGGGGACGGTCACGTCCACACCGAGGGTCAACGGCTCGCCCCCGGTCGGGGTGAAGTCGGCGAACGCCCGCCACTGCCCGGGGCCGGTCAGCGGGGTGTCGACCCGCCAGGTGCCGTCCGGGGTCAGGTCGGGGTGCACGTGGCGGAAGCCGGCGAGGTCCCGTCGGGCGACGATCAGGTGCATCTTCTTGTCGTGCGCCACGTCGTAGCCGATCACCGGGCGGCCGTCCGGGCCGGCGATCCGGAAGGCGAACTCGCCGGGCCGGGCGTCGACCGGTTCGAGGGTGTAGCCGCGCTCGGAGACGAGCAGGCCGCCGGGGAGAAGGTCCGCCGGGCCGTCCCGCTCGTCCGTCGCGGGGGTGGCGGCACCGCCGGGCCGGCTCTCGGTGACCGGGGCGGGGTCGACGACCCGGCCGATCCCGTACGTCACGCCGAAGACCGCCGCCAGGCCGACGGCGAACCCGGCCAGTCTCGTCACCGTACGCACGCCGGCCCGCCGATCACGCGTCGACGAGGTCGTAGCCGGCCTCGTCGACGGCGGCGCGGACAGCCGCCGGGTCCAACGGCTGCTCGCTGCTGACGGTGACCCGGCCGGCCGCGAGGTCGACCTGGACGTCCCGCACGCCCGCGATGGCGCCGACCTCGGCGCTCACGGCGCTGACGCAGTGCCCGCAGGTCATGCCCTGCACCTGGTACGTCGTGTTGACCATCGGATCGTCTCCCTTTCAGTACCGGTACCCGGTGGGGGTATCTCACCAGAACACGACCGTAACATACCCCCCAGGGGTACGCTATCCTCGTCGGCATGACCGCACCCACCCCGATCCGCGGATACACCGCCAGCAAGGACCAACTGCTCGCGCGGCTCCGCCGCGTCGAGGGGCAGGTCCGGGGCATCGAGAAGATGGTCGACGACGACCGCTACTGCATCGACGTGCTCACCCAGATCTCCGCGATCCAGGCCGCCCTCGACAAGGTGGCGCTGGGGCTGCTCGACGGGCATGCGCGGCACTGCATGCACGAGGGCGCCGCCGAGGGTCGGGCCGACGAGATGGCCACCGAGATGATGGCGGCGGTCGGCCGGCTCATGAAGCGCGGCTGACCGCCACTCAGTCCGGGGCAGGGTCGAGACGGACCCTGCGCAGCAACTGCGCGTTGAGCGCCACCACGATTGTGGACGCCGACATCAGCACCGCGGCCAGCGCCGGGCTCAACGCCACGCCGGCCCAGGCCAGCACCCCGGCGGCCAGCGGCAGCGCCACGATGTTGTAGCCCGCCGCCCAGGCCAGGTTCTGGCGCATCTTCCGGTACGACGCCCGGGACAGCCGAACCACGGCCCCCACCCCGCGCGGGTCCGAGGAGGCCAGCACCACCCCGGCTGACTCGATCGCCACATCGGTGCCCGCGCCGATCGCGATGCCCACGTCCGCTCGGGCCAGCGCTGGCGCGTCGTTCACCCCGTCGCCGACCATCGCCACGACCAACCCCCGGCGCTGGAGCTCGGCCACCCGATCGTCCTTCTCCGCCGGCAGCACCTCGGCGAAGACCTCGTCGACGCCGGACCGGAAGCCGAGGTCGGCGGCGACCGCCTCGGCCACCGACCGCGCGTCACCAGTGATCATGGCGATGATCCGGACGCCCTCGGCACGCAGCTCGTCGACAGCGCGCCGGGCCTCCGGACGCACCTCGTCGGTCAACGCGAACGCACCGAGCACGGTCTCCGGCAGCCGCACCAGGTGCAGCACCGCGGCACCCCGCGCCGACCACCGCCCGGTCGCGGCCTCCACCTCCGCCGGAGGCGCGAGGCCCAGCTCCCGCAGCAGCGCCGGCCCGCCCACCGCGTACTCCGTACCGTCGATTGTCGCCTGCACACCGCGGCCCGGCAGCGACCGGAACCCGGCGGCCCGGGCCGGGCCGGCGGGCCCGGCCGCCGCCACGATCGCCCGGGCCAACGGATGTTCGCTGTCCGACTCCACGCCCGCCGCGATCCGCAGCACCTCGTCCCGCTCGACGCCAGGTGCCGTCACCAGGTCGGTAACCCCGTGCTCACCCCGGGTCAGCGTGCCGGTCTTGTCGAAGAGCACCGCGCCGACGGTCCGCATCCGTTCCAGCGCCAGCCGGTCCTTGACCAGGATCCCGGACCGTGCGGCGAGCGCGGTGGAGAGCGCGACGACAAGCGGGATGGCCAGCCCCAGCGCGTGCGGGCAGGCGATCACCAGGACGGTGACCGCACGGACCACCGCCTCGTCCGGCTGACCGAGCGCGGTCCAGACCAGCACGGTCAGCACGGCGGTGCCGGTGGCCAGGTAGAACAGCGCGGCGGCGAACCGGTCGGCCAGGAGTTGGGCCCGCCCACCGGAGCCCTGGGCCTGGGCGACCATCCGCTGGATGCCGGCGAGGGCGGTCTGCTCACCCAGCGCCTCGACCCGCACCCGGATCGCCGAGTCGGTGGCGACGGTGCCGGCCACCACCCGGTCGCCGGTCGACCGGCCGACCGGCCGTGACTCGCCAGTGATCATCGATTCGTCCAGCTCGGCGCCGCCGTCGACGACCCGGCCGTCCGCCGGCACCCGAGCCCCCGGCCGGACCAGCACCACGTCACCGAGCCGGAGGTCGGTCACCGGCACCGCCTCGACCCGCCCGTCCGCCGTCACCCGTTCGGCCTCGTCGGGCAGCAGCGCGGCCAGCGCCGCGAGCGCCCCCCGGGCCTGCCCGATGGCCTTCATCTCCTGCCAGTGCCCCAGCAGCATGATGGTGACCAGCGCGGCCAACTCCCACCAGAAGTCCAGATCGAAGACGCCGACGCTGGTCGCCAACGACGCGGTGTACGCGACCGTGATCGCCATCGCGACCAGCAGCATCATGCCGGGCGCCCGGTCCCGCACCTCCCGGACCGCACCGACCAGGAACGGCCAACCACCCCACCAGAAAACCACCGAGCCGAGCACCGGGCCCACCCAGGATCGGCCGGGGACGACGTCCCCACCCAGGCCCAGCTGATCCGACACGAGGTGGCTCGTCAGCACCACCGGAACGGTCAACACCAGGCAGACCCAGAACCGGCGACGGAACATCGCCGGATCGTGCCCGGCGTGTTTGTCGTGCGGCGCGTGCTTGTCGTGCCGCGCGTGTTTGTCGTGCCGCGCGTGTTTGTCGTGCGGCGCGTGCTTGTCGTGCCGCGCGTGCTTGTCGTGCGGCACGGGCTTGTCGTGCGGCACGGGCTCGGCGTGCGATGGGTGGTCGGGGTCGGGCGGTGATGCAGCGGACATGGCTCCAACATGCCGGTCCGGGTGCCGCCACGCGGGCGGTTCGGCCACCCGACACTCCGGCACGACCTGCAACCCCCGGACGGGCTGACTAGCATCTCCAACGATGGTCCTCCGAATGCCGCCGCACAGTCGGGCACCGGCGTCGATTCGACGTGGCGACGCCTCCGGCCGATCGGGCCGAGCACTGACCGTCCGTGATCAAGCGGTCGTCAGGCAGCGATCCGCCCCGCCGTCCGCCGCGTTTCCACCGCGAACGGTGAACCGCCCGGCCCGCTGACCCGTACCCCGCACCGGATCGTTGGGAGTCTCGCTTGGGTTCCGACCACACCCACCCTGCTCCGTCCGCCTCACCACGGGTGCGACGGATCCTCGTCGTGACGGTGGTGCCCCTCTTCGTCGCCACCGTGCTCGCCGCGGTGCTGCTCTGGCCACGCGGCGAGTCATCGCAGAACGACGTTGGCGCCGACGTGCCGCGCTACCCCGGCACGGTGACCCGGGTGGTGACCGAGCCGTGCCCGCCGACGCCGTCGGCTCCCGAGGGCACACCGAGGGTCGGCGACGGGCGATGCGGCACTGTCGACGTCCGGGTGGACGACGGGCCGACCGCCGGCCAGCAGGTCCAGACGCCGGTGCCCGACGGACCCGGCGCACCTCGGGTCGAGGTTGGCGACGAGGTCATCCTGGTCGAGCTGACCGATCCCACCGATCCCAGCATCAGCAACTGGAACATCGCCGAGCATCAACGCGGCACCCCGATGGTGTGGCTGGCGGTGGTCTTCGCGGCCGCCATCGTCGCGTTCGGGCGGTGGCGGGGTCTGGCCGCGCTCGCCGGGCTGGCCGCCAGCTTCGCCATCCTGCTCACCTTCGTGCTGCCGGGCATCGGCGCCGGCAGGTCACCCCTGCTGGTGGCGGTGGTCGGCGCAGCCCTGATCATGTTCGTGGTGCTCTACCTGACGCACGGGGTCACCGCACAGACCTCGGTCGCGGTGCTCGGCACCCTGGGCAGCCTGGTGCTGACCGGCGTGCTCGCCACCATCGCCACGGCCGCGACACACCTCACCGGCTTCGGCAGCGAAGACGCCACCACCCTGTCGATGTTCCAGGGCGACGTGGACCTGCACGGTCTACTGCTCGCCGGAATCATCATCGGATCGCTCGGCGTGCTCGACGACGTGACGGTCACCCAGGCGGCCACCGTCACCGAGCTGGCGAACGCCAACCCCGGCCTGAGCCGATTGCAGCTGTACCGTGCGGCCACCCGGGTCGGCCGCGCGCACATCGCCTCCACGGTCAACACCATCGTGCTGGCGTACGCGGGCGCGTCGCTACCCCTGCTGCTCCTGCTCACCGCCGACTCGCGGCCGATCGGGCAGATCCTCACCAGTGAGTTCCTCGCGCAGGAGATCGTCCGCAGCGCGGTCGCCACCCTCGGTCTGATCGCCGCCGTGCCGCTGACCACCGGGCTGGCCGCAGTGGTGACCGCTGCCGGGCGTACCGACGCGACGCCCTCGGCCGACGCTTCCGCGTCCCGGCCCCAACCGGACCGCGCGGAGGCACTGGCCGCACTCATCGCACCGCGTACGGCCGGCTCCGACGAGCCGGATCGTCCGCGGACCGCACCCCCATCCGAGGCCACCGACCGGTGGCCGGAGTCGAACAGGAGCACGGATACGGCATGGTGACACTCCTCAGCGTGACCAGATCGGGCATCCACCCTGAGAACCACGTCACTGGTCACTCAACGCTATGGCGAAATGACGCTTTTGGTCGGCCTCCAGGCGTAGCTCACCCGGTCGACTCTCGGGTAACCTCGCTGCCGGTTACCGATGAAGGCGCGAAGCGGCGCCTGCGGTGCCACCGCCCAATCGCCAACCGGCGAGCCGGGGACCCAGTTACGTGGGGTGCATCCGCGTCAGCGGTAGGGGCCACTTCCGCCCCGAACCCGTCAGCTAACCCGGTCGGCGGTCGACGGAAGGGAACATTGTGACGGCACCCCTACGCCGCTGGTTGACGCCCGTGGTGGCCGTGATCGCCGCACTGACCGTGCTCGCCGGGCCGCTCCCGGCGCACGCCGCCCCGACGACCCCCACGCCGTCCGGGCACGAGGAGGACAGCGAGCCCAAGCTGCTCACCGACGTCATCGAGCAGGCCAACCGGGACTTCTCCGCCGCCAAGTCCAAGCTGGAGAAATCCAAGAAGCGGCAGGGAGAGTTGGCGCTGGAGGTCGCGCGGGCCAAGGCTGACCTGGACGCGTTGGCACCACAGGTCGGGCAGATCGCCGCCCAGTCGTACCGGACCGGTCGGATCGGCGCGATCGCGATGCTGCTGGAGAGCGACCGCCCCGACACGTTCGTGGAGCGCGCCGCGGCGCTCGACGAGATGAACATGGTCAACGAGAGGAAACTCGCCGAGGTCAACGCTGTGAAGACCCGCGCCGAGCAGGCCAAGCTGGGCCTCGACACGGAGGTTCGGGAGCAGCAGAAGCAGACCGCCGTGATGGCGCGGCGCAAGACCGAGGCCGACAAGGCGCTCTCCCTCGTCGGTGGGAAGGGCTTCACCGGCGGTCTGGTGGATGCCACGTCGATGGTCGCGAAGGTCGGTCCGGGTCGCACGGCCGACGGTGACTGGAAGGCTCAGTCGTGCAGCGAGGACGACCCCACCACGTCGGGCTGCATCACGCCCCGCACGCTGCACGCGTACAAGGAGGTCAAGCGGGCCGGCTTCAACCGGTTCGTCGGCTGCTACCGCTCCGGTGGGCCGTGGGAGCACCCGAAGGGCAAGGCCTGCGACTGGTCGCTGCAGAAGAGCGGCTTCGCCCCCTGGCACAACGACGACACCCGGATGTACGGCAACAACGTCGCCGCGTTCCTGATCCGTAACGCCGACCGGCTCGGCATCTACTACGTGATCTGGAACCGGCAGATCTGGTTCCCGGCGACCGGCTGGAGTTCGTACAGCGGGCCGTCGAACCACACCGACCACGTCCACATGTCGCTGCTCTGACCCGCACGATCCTGGTCGAGGGCCGTTCCGCGTCACGCGGAGCGGCCCTCGTCGCGTCAGGCGGCGGCTGGCTCGGCCGATCCGGTCGGGACGCCCAACGGCGCGAAGTCGGCCGGCACGGCGGCCACCGGGCGCACCACCCCGGCGGCGAGCCGGTACGACACACCCACCACCGCGCACCGCCCCTGCGCCACCTCGTCGGCCAACACGGGGGACTGCCCGAGCAACGTCTCGACGGTGTGTGCGATGTGGATGTCGACGATGCCGTCGATGTCGTCCACGCCCTCGGCCTCGGCCCGACGCAGGCTGGGCAGCACGGCGTCGACCACCGCGCGCAGATGACCACTGGGTGCGGTACCGGTCGCGGTGGACTCTCGGGCGGCCTGCACCGCGCCGCACGAGTCATGGCCGAGCACCACCACCAGCGGAGTGCCGAGCACGGTCACCGCGTACTCCACGCTGCCGAGCACCTCTGGGCCGGCGGTGTGCCCGGCCGTGCGGACCACGAACAGGTCGCCCAGCCCCCGGTCGAAGATGATCTCGGCGGCCAGGCGGGAGTCGGAGCAGCCGACGATCACCGCGAACGGGTGTTGCCCGTCGGCCACAGCGGCCCGGTGCCCGGCGTCCTGGTTGGGGTGGCGTGGGGCGCCACCGACGAAGCGCTGGTTGCCGGCGACCAGTTCGGCGTACGCCCGGGCCGGCTTGCTGAGCGCGGACGCCTGGTCGGTGGTCCGCTGCGAACCCGGCTGACCGCCGGCGCTCCCGGTATGACTCATCCCGCACCTCGTCTCGACGCATCTCACCTGGTCAAAGCGGCTTTCCGCCGGCCGGGCGACGGGCGGCTGGCTCGTGCTCCACGGTCACACGCACCGTAAGATGCGTCAAGGTATGCGTGATTTAGATTTCATACGTTGACCGGGTCGCCCCCCTGGGCAATCTTCCCGGGGTAGGGCGGGCGAGACTTTCGCGAGGCAGTCGGACATCCGGAAAGGCGGTCACACGATGGCGGGCACCGTGACGGGCGACACCGGCGGCGGACGGAACTGGACGTTCCTCACCAATCACGGGCACGTTCTGCTGGCCATCGCCCGCGATCCGACCGCCCGGCTGCGTGATGTCGCCGCCGAGGTCGGCGTGACCGAACGGGCCGCGCAGGCGATCGTCGCCGACCTGGAGGCGGGCGGCTACCTGCACCGCACCCGGGTCGGGCGGCGCAACGAGTACACCCTCAACCCGGCCGGCCGGTTCCGGCACCCCGCCGAGGCCGACCGGCAGGTCGGCGACCTGCTCGCGCTCTTCGCCGAAACTCCCACCGCGAAGGCACCGCCGGGGGCCTGACCCCCGTTACCGGGGGCCGCTGCCCGGCGGTCCCGGCGGTAACCTTCATGGGTGCGCGAATGCCCCTCGTTGAGCGCGACCCCGTCCCGCCGCGCCCTCCGCGGCGTCCTCAGTGGAACGCTGGCGGCCCTGCTCGGCGTCGGCCTGGTGGCACCCTCCCCCGCGACCGCGGCACCGCCCATCTGCGGTCCCGGCGGTGCCGCGAGCCTGACCGAGACGCCGTGGGCGCTGCGCCGGCTTGAGCCGTCCTCGGCGTGGCCGCTGTCCCGGGGCGCCGGGATGACGGTGGCCGTGATCGACTCCGGAGTCTCCGCCGCCCACCCGCTCCTCAAGGGCCAGGTGCTCCAGGGGCGAGATTTCAACGACCTGCCAGCCCGGCAGGGCCAGTGCGACGAGGCCGGGCACGGCACGCTGATCGCCGGCATCATCGCGGGCCGGGAGGGCTCGGGCGTCCCGTTCAGTGGCATCGCCCCGGCCGCCCGCATCCTGCCCATCCGGGTCCTGCCGCTGACCGGGGAGGTCAACAACCCGCAACTCCCCGTGGAGATCGCCGAGGCCATCGACTGGGCCGTCGCACAGGGCGCCGACGTGATCAACCTGTCCCTGACGACGTTTCCCCACCCCGCGTTGACGGCAGCCGTCGAGCGCGCCCTGGCCAAGCGGGTGGTGCTGGTCGCCGCCGCCGGCAACTGGAACGAAAACTCCCAGAACCGTCCGGGCTACCCGGCCGCGTACCCCGGGGTGATCGCGGTCGGTGGGGTGGACGAGCAGGGCGGCCACGTCGGCACCTCGATCAGCGGCGACTACGTCGACATCGCCGCGCCGGGAATGAACATCATCGGGCCGGCGCCCGGAAACGCCGGCTACCGCACCGTGCCGGACGGCGGCACCAGCTACGCCGCCGCGTACGTGTCGGGAGTGGCCGCGCTGGTCCGGGCCGCCTACCCGGATCTCAACCCGCAGCAGGTCGCGGATCGGCTGGAACGCACCGCGGACAACCCACCCGAGGGCCACAACGCCGACATCGGCTATGGCATGGTCAACCCGTACCGGGCGGTGTCGAGCCTGCTCGGCACCCGGGCGAACCCGCCCGTCGGCGCGCTCCCGGCACCCGCCGTGCGCGACGACCCACTGAGCTGGCAGCGCCCGGCCGCGATCTGGGCGGCGGCCGTCGGCGGGCTGCTCGCCGTGCTGCTGCTGATCACCGGGCCGATCGTGGCCCGAGGCCGCCGACGCGACTGGCGGCCCGGCCGACGCACCGACGCACCGGCTGCCGGCTGACCGGCGCCCCGACCTACGAGGCCGACACCAGCGCCAACGCAGAGCGGCTCCGGGCCGGCGAACCGGACCGGAGCCGCTCGGGCGAATGCCTCAGCTCCACACCTTGGAGTTGCTCATCTCCGTGGTGAGGTAGTTTTCGCGCGCGATGCCCACGGCACCGCCGATCTCGTTCAGGATCCGGTTGATGTCCCGGACCGCCGCATCCCACTTGGCCTGGTGCTGCTCGTAGGCAACCCGGTCCTCGCCGTCCCAGTGGAGCTTGGTCAGCATCGACCGCAGGGTGTCAAGCTTTTCCTCGAGGGTCTTCGAGATGGCCTGCATCTGCTGGTTGCTGCTCTCGAGGACCGCATAGTCAACTTTGATCGTCACGATTTCCTCCTCTGCCAGCTGCTGATCACGGGTTGAGCGCAGAGTGGAACTTGTCCAGCATCTGCTGCTGCTCTTCGTCGTTGACCTGGTGCGTCGTACCCGACTTGTCGAGCAGGTCAGCGATGCTGTCCATCGCCGTCAGCAGTTTGACGGTGTCCTCGTTCCAGCGCGTCATCAGCGACTGGAAGCCCGTGGACGCCTGACCCTTCCACGCGATGGCCAGGTCGTCGACCACGTTCCACAGCTTCTTCAGCTCGCCGTCGACCTCGCTGCGCGTGGACCGCACGTCACTCGCGGCGGTATGCAGAGTCGCAGCTTCGACCTCGAACGCCATGCTTCACACCCTTCCGTCTGTTGTGGTGGCGGCTTCGCCGCACCCCTCCCCCGCGGCAAGGCAGCAACACCCCACCGACGGACACTCCTGAGAAGACCGTAGCGGAACCTGTCCAGACCCCGCAGCCCTGGCCGACGGCGTTCGATGGATGGTGGTGAATCGGGCCGAGATCGCTCACCACACCCTGTCGAACGGCCGAGCCCGCTCAGGACGGCTCGGACCACGCGGTCTGAATCAGCTGCTGGCCGTCGCGACGGCGCACCAACGTGCCCCGTCCCGGCGGCTGCGGGCTCGGTCGCAACGTGCCGAAGACCGCACCCTCCTCCCGGTTGCCGGACATCAGCAGGCCCGGCGAGTCCAACTCGCGCAGCCGCTGCAGCACCGGCTCGTAGAGCGCCCTGGACACACCACCCACTCGCCGCGTGATGATCAGGTGCAGACCGATGTCGCGGGCCTGCGGCAACAACTCCTGCAGGGCGCTGAGCGGGTTGCTGCCGCCCGACGCCACCAGGTCGTAGTCGTCCACCAGGATGTACAGGTCCGGGCCCTTCCACCAGCTGCGATCGCGCAGCTGTGCGGTGGTCACATCCGGGCCGGGCAGTCGGTTCGACAGCGCGCTGCGGATCGACCCCAGCCCCTGGGCGAACGCCTGGTTCGACGGGGCGTAGTCGAGCAGGTGGTCACCCTCCACCGCCCCCAGCAGGCCACGCCGATAGTCGGCGATCACCAACCGGGCCTGCGCCGGCGTGTACCGCTCGGTGATGCCCCGGGCGATCAGGCGCAGCAGGTTGGTCTTGCCGCACTCCGCGTCGCCGAAGACCGTCAGGTGCGGCTCGTTGGCCAGATCCAGGTAGACCGGCGCGAGCGCCGACTCGTTGACGCCGATCGGCAGGCCGGGCGCCGACCGGTCGATGATCCGGGCCAGCTCCGCCACCGGCAGCTTGCGCGGCAGCAACCGCACCTTCGGCGCCGGACGGCCCGGCCAGTTCGCCGCCACGTGCCCGGCCAGCGACAGCGAGGCCTCGCTCAGATCGTCGATGTCGCGACGACCGTCGATCCGCGAGATGGCGGTGAGGAAGTGCAGCTTGTCCCGGGTCAGGCCCCGACCAGGCGACTTCTCCGGCACGTTGTTCGCCGCGCGGCGGTCGATCTCGGACTCCGATGCGTCACCGAGGCGCAGCTCCAACTTGGTGCCGAGCAGGTCCCGCATGTTGATCCGGATCTCCGCCCACCGCACGGCGGTGAGCACCACGTGCACACCGAAGCCGAGGCCCCGGTTGGCCAACGTGGTGATGGTCTGCTCCAGCTCCTCGTACTCCTGGCGCAGCGTGTTCCACCCGTCCACCACCAGGAACACGTCGCCGAACGGGTCATCCGCGAACTCACCAGCGGCACGGCGACGGCGGTAGCTCGCCACCGAGTCGATGCCGTGCTGAGCGAAACGAGTCTCCCGTTCGTCCAGCACGGCGACCACCTCAGCCACCGTCCGGCGTACCGCCTCGACGTCGCGCCGACCGGCCACCCCGGCCATGTGCGGCAGCCGCTCCATGCTGCGCAGCGCGCCACCGCCGAAGTCCAGGCAGAAGAACTGCACCTCGCGGGGCGTGTGCGTGAGCGCCATCGAGGCGAGCAGCGTACGCAGCATCGTGCTCTTGCCGCTCAGTGACCGACCGACGATGACCACGTTGCCGCCGGCCCCGGCCAGCTCGACCATCATCGGGTCCCGGCGCTGCTCGTACGGGCGGTCCACCACGCCGACCGGCACGGTCAGCCGCCCACGCCCGGGCCAGGACGCGGTGCACAGCCCGTAGGTCGGGTCGACCGCCAGCGGGCCGAGCAGCTCACCCAGGCCCGGCGGGTCCGCCAGCGGCGGCAGCCACACCTGGTGGGCCGGGCGGCCTCGGCCTTTGAGCTGGTCGATCAGGACGTCGAGCATCGCCACGGCCTTGCCGTCGGCCGGCTGCTCCGGCTCCGGGGTGGTGACCACCGGCATCTGCGGGGCCTGCGCCGGAACGAAGTCCAGGCCGTACGGCACGATCCGACGCTGCACCAACGCCTGCGAGGCGGAGGCCTGCTGCCCAGGCGCCCGGTACGCCCCCGACACGTACGCGGCCCGGAATCGCAGCATGGTGCTGGTGTCGGTCTTCAGGTAGCCGTGGCCCGGGGCGTTCGGCAGCTCGTACGCGTCCGGTACGCCGAGCACGATGCGGCTCTCCACCGCGGAGAACGTCCGCAGACCGATCCGGTACGACAGGTGTGTGTCGAGGCCACGCAGCTTGCCCTCTTCGAGGCGCTGGCTGGCCAGCAGCAGGTGCACGCCGAGCGACCGGCCCAACCGGCCGATCATCACGAACAGGTCGATGAAGTCCGGCTTCGCGGCGAGCAGTTCGCTGAACTCGTCACAGATGATCAGCAAGCTGGGCATCGGGGCCAGCGGCTCACCGGCCGCGCGCGCCTTCTCGTACTCGAAGCGGGAGACGTAGTTGCCGGCCGCCCGCAGCAGCTCCTGCCGGCGCACCATCTCGCCGGCGAGCGCGTCGCGCATCCGGTCGACAAGCGGCAGCTCGTCGGCCAGGTTGGTGATCACCGCGCTGGTGTGCGGCAACGCCTCCAACGAGGCGAAGGTCGCGCCGCCCTTGAAGTCCACCAGGACGAAGTTCAGCTCCTCCGACGAGTGGGTCACCGCCAGCGCGGCCACCACCGTACGAAGCAGCTCGCTCTTACCGGAGCCGGTCGCGCCGATCACCAGACCGTGCGGGCCCATGCCCTCGTGCGCGGACTCCTTGAAGTCGAGCTCGACCACGTTGCCGTCCGGGCCGACACCGAGCGGGATGCGCAGCCGATCGCGGTGACCACGCGGGCGCCAGGTGGTCTGCACGTCCACCGCCGCGGCGTCACCCACACCGAGGAGGTCGGGCAGCTCCGTGCTGCGGGCCAGCGGTTCCTCGTTGCTGGTCTGCTGCTGGGAGAGCCGGTAGGGGGCGATCTGTCGGGCCAGCCCCTCGGCGGCCTCGGCGCTGAGCTGGTCGGGCCGACCCAGTGTCGACGACGTGCTGCCCCGGACCAGTTCGAGTGAACTGCCGTCACCGACGTCGAGGCAGAGCAGCCAGCGGCCGGCGTCGCGCGGCACCGTCCCGGAGAGGTCGATCACGGTGGTGCCGAGCAGACCCGGGCCGACCAACTGACAGGTCGGTGCGATCTCCCCACCATCAATCACCACGACCAGGTGCGGCGCGGTGGTCAGCGGCTTGGCCTCCGGGGCGAACCGAGGCCGCCCGGCCAGCTCACCGGCGAGCGACGCCTCGGCCTCGGCCAGGCTGGCGAAGACCAGCCGACGCGCGCCGGCCGCATCCGTACGGCCGCTGTGGTGGGCGTGTGGCAGCCACTTCACCCAGCCCCAGGAGGACTGCCGATCAGGCGCGGCGACCACCGCGATCACCAGGTCGTCCGGGGCGTGGAAGGTGGCCAACTGCCCGAGCGCCGCCCGGGTCAGATCGAGCACGGGCTCACGGTCGCCGCGCAGCACCACCCGGCTGAACGCGCGCACCGACAGCGCCGTCGGCAGTTCGGGCACTGTGGAGTGCGCGCGGACGAACCGGCGAAGCGCGATGGCGCTCATCGGCTCCAGGTCCTCCACCGGCTTCGTCTCCGGTGGGACGATCTCCACCGCGAGCCGCTGCGGGCCGAGGGCGATCCGGGTCTCACCGAAGTCGTCCTCGGTGATCCGTCGTTCCCAGAGTCGACGGGACGCGGCGATCGACCAGAGCGCGTCGGGCTCCGGGTGCCGCCAGGCCATCGCCGCCCGCTGCTGCTCGGCGGCGCGCCGGGTGCGCTTGCGCATCTGCGCCAGGTAACGCATGTAGTCGCGGCGATCGGCGTTCAGCTCGGCCTTGTCCTTGCCACCGCTGTTGGCCAGCGAGCCGATCGCCATGCCGAGCATCGAGACACCGAACAGACCACCGGCGACGTACGTCATCATGCCGCCGCCCTTGCCGGCGTAGAGGAACGCCATGGCACCGACCCCGCAGAACATCGGCAGGATCATGAGCAGCTGACCCATCCCGCGCGGTGTCGGCTCGGGCAGCTCGGGAGGCGACTCCAGCAGCACCTCGCCGCGCGGTAAGGCCGGTCCCGGCTGACGCGGGAGCCGGCGGAACACCACCGTGCTCACGGCTGTCTCCTCCCCAGAAGCGGCCCTGATGACGTGCCGGCGCGAAACACAGCCCGCGGGTGGGCATCGTACGTGCTCGTCATCGTAGGTAATCTGCCGTGTGCGCGGTGGACCCGGACCGCAGCATCGCAGCCAGCCGATCACAGACGCACACCTGGAGGCCACTGTGGCGACGAAGACGGCGACCGGTGGTCTGAGCCGGATCACCATCGTGGCTCCGCGTACCCGGATGGATCTGGCGTTGCCGTCGGACGTGCCGATGGCCGACCTGCTCCCCACGCTGCTGCGCTACGCCGGCGAGGACATGGCCGACGAGGGTGCCCGGCACGGCGGCTGGGCTCTGTCCCGGTTGGGCGGTGCACCCCTGGACGGTGGTCGTACCGCCGCGCAGCTCAGCGTCCGAGACGGTGAGGTGCTCTACTTCAACCCCCGGTCGGCGGCCGCACCGGAGATCGTCTTCGACGACGTGGTGGACGCGGTCGCGACCGCGACCAACCAACGCCCCGGTGCCTGGCAGGTCGGCGCGACCAGGTCTTTCGCGGTGGTCTTCGCGGCGTCGGCGCTCGGCGCCGGCGCCCTGGCCGCGCTCTTCGCCGGCCCGCCGCACCTGCCCGGTGCGTTGGCCGCCCTGCTGGTCGCGGTGGCGCTGCTGGTCGGCGCGGCGGTGCTGTCCAGGGCCGCCGGTGACAGCGGCATCGGCGCGGTGCTGGCCCTGGTCGGCCTGGGGTACGCGGCCACCGGCGGTCTGCTGCTGCTCGCCGGTGATCGGTCGCTGACTGATCTGTCCAGTCCGAACGTCCTGCTCGCGGCGACCGCCGCGGTGGTGGCCGGCGCGGTGGCCGTGTTGGCGGTGGGCGACCGGTACCCGCTCTTCTTCGCCGCGATCGGGGTCGCTGCCGCGACCGGCCTCGGCGCGTTGCTCTGCCTGGTCATCGGCCTCGACGCGGCGGCCTCCGCTGCGGTGGTGGCGGCGGTGGCGTTCGGCGTGGTGCCGGCGCTGCCGATGATGGCCTACCGGTTGGCCCGACTGCCGGTGCCGTCGATCCCGACCGGTCCGGAGGACCTGAAGACCGACAGCGAGACGGTGGACGGCCGGCAGGTGCTTGCGCGCAGTGAGCGCGCCGACCAGTTCCTGACCGGTCTGCTGTGGACCGTCGCGCTGTTGGTGCTGGGCGCGCAACTGGTGCTGGCCCTGGATGGGCGCCTGCCGGCGGTGCTGCTGTGCCTGGTGCTGGCCCTGCTGGCGCTGCTGAGGGCCCGACCGCTGCTGGGCCGAGCCCAGCGCACCCCGGTGCTGCTGGCCGGCACCATCGGTCTCGGCCTGGCCGCCGCGACCACCTTCGCCGACGGATCACTGCCGGTCCGGCTCGGCCTGATCCTGGGCGGGCTCGTGCTGACCGCCGTGATCAGCCTGATCTACGGTCTGACCGTCGCCGGCAAGCGCATCTCGCCGGTCTGGGGTCGACTGCTCGACATCGCCGAGATCCTGCTGATCATTTCGCTGGTGCCGCTCGCCTTCTGGGTCTGCGGCCTCTACGGCTGGATCGTCAACCTCCGGCCCTGACCAGGTCTCGTCGCCCCGCCGATCAGCGCGACTGCGGGCCGCTGGGGATGCCCAGCGCCGACGCGACCGGAGCGGTGGCGTAGACGCCCGGCGCGTGCTGCCCGTCCATCGGTCGGGTGGTCGCGCCCACCCGGTCGGCGACCTCGCGGACCACCTTGACCAGGGCCTCGACGTGGTTGTCCATCGCCGCGACCCGCAGCAGCGGCGCCGCCACCCGACCGTCGGCCGAGACGGTCACGGCCACCGTGTGCGACGGCGCCGAGGTCGCGGTGATCGCGTCCACGAGTGGGCCGAGCGGTGCGTCCGAGCGGCCCCGCAGAGTCATGCAACGGTGCGTCCAGCCGCCGCCGCGCAACCCACGCCAGGTCTCCGCCGGCGCCTCTGGCACCAGGTCCAAGCCGGCGGCCGAGACGATGGCCGCCCGCAGCTCCTCCCGGCCCAGAGGCCGATGGGCCAGACCCTCCGAGGTCAGCGCCTTGCCGAGCCGCCCGATTCCGGCAGCCACCGTGCGGTGCACGCCGGTCAGCCCACCACCCCGGCTCACCGCCTCGACCCGGGCGTCCCGGACAGTGAGTCGCAGCGCCACCCAGACGGTCCGGTGTGCCGCCGGCGGCGCGCCGGGCGCCGGGTACCAGACCAGCGTGTGCGCGACGATCTGGGCCCGGGAGACCGGGGCGCTGAAGTCCGCGAGCACTCGCAGCGCGCGGTCCACCGCTGAGGCGTCGACGGAGCCGACCGCCGTGCCGCTGGCGGACTGCAGGGCGACCGCGGCGAACCAGCCCTGATCGTCGCGTCCGATGCCGAGCCGGGTGCCTCGGTCGGTCAGCTCGATGACGCTCAGATCGGGGGCGAGCGCCGCCAACCGCGGGTCGGTCGCCGTACCGTTGGCCAACGCCGCCGACGCGCGCTCACCGCGTCGCCGCAGCCGCCGACGCAGCAGCAGATCCTCGAACCACCAGCGACCACCACGACGGGCGAAGACCGCCAGGACGATCAACGCCGCCACCGCGCCCACTGCGGCGATCGCCCAGCTCGGGCCGGCCGTGGCGGCCCACACCGCCACCACGCACAACTCCAGCACGACGAGCTGCCCGACCAAAACGGGACCGACCCGTCCACGGCCGGGCCGCTTCGCGGCAGGCACCGGCCTGGTCGGAATGTCGGACGGGTCCGTGACCGCTCGGGCGGGTCGCGCCTGAACCTGCGTCATCGCTGACTGTCCCTCCTGCACGGTACGGCTCTGCGCCGGGTCTTCTCCGGTGCCGGCCACGAACGGTGGTCCCAAGGAACCAGGGTCGGCCCCTTATCGTAGGGAAGCCCGCGACGGCACCCCGACCTGATCGTCGCGGATCCACCCCGCCGGAGGTAAGTCATGCGGACCCGCCGCGATCAGGTGCAGGCGTACCGCTTCGTCACCCGCCGCATAGTCTCCGCCTTGCTGTCGGGCGACCCGGAGACCACCAATCTGCCGATGCGCCGGCTCGGCATGGCCGTCTTCGGCAGTGTTCTCGCCGCGGCCATCGTGCTCGGCGGGGTGGGTGCCTACGGCCAGTTGACCGGAAACGCGGCGCCGCTGGACGACCAGACTCTGGTCATCGAACGGGAGACCGGCGCGACGTACGTGTTCATGCAGGGCAAGTTGCACCCGACGCTCAACTACACCTCCGCGCGCCTGATCGTGAACGATGGAAATGCCCAGGTGCGGACGATGTCCCAGGCGTCGCTGCGGGACCGGCCCCGCGGGGTCACCCTCGGCATCGTCGGGGCGCCGGACGCCCTGCCGGACCGCAAGTCGCTGACCGGGCTGCCCTGGTCGGTCTGCGACGTACCCAACCCGATCGACCGGCAGCGGTCCAGCACCCGGCTCGTGATCGACCGGCCGCTGCCCGGCGGTACGCCGTTGGGCGACCGTGCGGTGCTGGTCGCGGCGGGCGACCAGCGGTACCTGCTTACCAACAACGCCCGGCTCCAACTGCTCGACCCGTCCCGGACGACCACGGCGCTGCGGATGGCTGGCACCGAGCGACTCCAGGTCGGGCAGCAACTGCTCAACGCCGTGCCGGCCGGGCCACCGCTGCGCCGGCCGTCGCTGCCCGGCGAGGGTGAGCCCAGCAGCCGCGACGTGGCAGGGCGGCCGTACGCCGTTGGTTCGGTCTTCAAGGCGGCCGGGCGGCACTACGTGCTGACCCGGGACGGTCTCGTGTCGGTAAGTGAGATCACCGCTCTGCTGATCGTCAGCAACGGTGCCCGGATCACCGACATCACCCCGAATCAAGTCAGCGACGTGTTCGTCGAGCGGCGCATCGAGGAAGAGGGAATGCCTCCGACGATGCCCGACACCTACCCGGCCCAGCCCGGTCAGACCACGCTCTGCGCGACGTACCGGACGGGCAGCGCGGGTGGCCCGCCGACCACCACGCTGGAGGTCTTCGACCGGGTGCCGACGGAGCTGACCGAGAGCGATCCGGGCCTGATGCCGGTGCGCCAGACCAGCCGGGACGCCGTACGCACCGCCGAGGCGGTGCTGTTGCCCGGCGGCAAGGGTGTCATCGCGCAGGCCTCGCCCGGCTCCGGGACCAGCGGGTCTGGTGCCGCCGGGTCGACGATCTACCTGATCAGCCCGCAGGGCATCCGGTATCCGCTCGGCTCGGCGGACACTCTGGACGTGCTCGGCTACGGCGGGATCACCCCTCTGGCGGTGCCCGGCTCGTTGCTCGCGCTGATCCCGACCGGGCCGACCCTGGACCACGAGGACGCTTTCGCGGTCTTCGCCCCCGACGGACCGGCACCGGCCGCACCGCCGAGCGCCGCACCGAGGTCAGGCTCGCCAACCGCCACGCCACCGTCGGGCTCGCCAACCGCCACGCCACCGTCGGGCTCACCGACCGCCACGCCACCGTCGGGCTCACCGACCTCCGCGCCGCCGTCGACCCCGGCCAGCGGCGCCCCGCCGAGCGGCGGGGCCGGCGGGGGCCTGCCCGTGGGATCGATCGAAGCCGACGGCTGACCAGCTTCGACGGGTCGCCGGGAGTCGCACTGGTGGACTAACCTGGATGTCGCTGACGGTTGTCAACCAGAACGACGGGGATGTTGCCATGGCCGGGCGTACGGAAGTCGACCTGTTGTCCCTTGAGGACTTCCACGAACACCTGGCGTCGCGGTTGGCCCAGGCCGAGTCGGTGCTGCGAAAGCTCAACACTGAGATGCAGTGCCGTCCTCCGGCGCTGGGCTCGTTCTTCGACGCCACTGACAAGGCGCGTCGCTACAGCGAGGTCCACCAGTCCTACGTCGACCAGGCCGAACGGATCCGGCAGGCAGTGCTGGCGGCACAGCAGGCGACCAGCACGATCCTCAACAACTACCGCACCGCCGAGGCGCGTAACGCGGCCAACGCCAACGACGTCACCGCCGCGCTGACCCCGGTCGACCGGGCGTTGCAGCCGAAGGAGGACGGGCGTGTCTGAATACACCCAGCGCTACCAGGGCAGCAGCCACCAGCAGCTGTACGACGGCCTGATGGCGGGCAAGCCGGAGCAGATCGAGGGCGTGGCCACCCAGTGGGCCGAGCTCAAGGGCATCCTCGACGGTCTCGGCCGGGAGCTGAGCGGCGACCTCGACAAGCTCGGCAACACCTGGACGGGCTCGGCCGGTCATGAGTTCCATCGGCGGCTCAGCCTGATCGTCGCCCACACCGACGCGTTGGGCGAAGGGATGGCCGGCATCAAGCAGGGGTTGACCATGATGGCCGACCATCTGCGTGCCGCCCACAAGCAGGCCGAGAGCCCCGAGGAGACCGACGACAACGACCAGACGATCAGCGGTGCGGTCAAGGGTGCCGCAATCTTCGGTCTGACCGGTGCGATCGTCGGGGGCATCGCGGGTCACCAGCAGGACAAGGCCGAGCAGGAGAAGGCCCATCAGCGGATGGTGAACCTGGTGGCCGGTCTGGCCAACAGTTACGAGATCTCCGCCTACGACCGGGTGGTCGACCCGCCCCCGCCCGATCCCGACACTCCCAGCACCACCAACAAGGACAAGACGACGCCGCAGAGTGTCTCGGCCATCGCCAAGGTGACCGGCGGCCCCCACACCGGCACTGACACCGGGCGCACGGGCGATGCGACCATCTCGACGCCCGAGCACGTGGCCCAACCGCCGGGCACCGGCGACGGCACGGTTCCGGCTCAGATCGGCTCGGGCATCGGTGACAGCCCGGCTGTCGCCGCCGGCCCGATCGGGGCGGGCAGCGGCACCGCCCCCACCGGCACCTCCCTCGCCGGGGCGGACCAACTGGTCGGTGGCGCGCTGCTCGGCGGCGGTGCGGTCGGGCTGGTCGGCCTGTCTGGGCCGACCAGCGTGCCCGCGGGGCCGAGCACCGGCCCCGGCCTGCTCTACGGAGCGCAGGGCGGGGCGCCGGCCGGCGGAGTGTTGCGCGGCGGCGCGCTCGCGGGCTCGGGCAGTGCACCCGCCACGTCGGCTCGACCGACCGGCGGTGGTGCGGCCCCGGCCGAGAGCCGCGCCGCCAACGGGATCGGGCGCAGCATCGACGGTCAGCGCGGCGGGAGCGGCGGCAACGCTCGGCCGGCCGCCAGCGGCGGCCGTCCCGGTGTGCTCGGCGGGCAAGGTCGACCGCAGGACGACGACTCCGACGAGCGGCTGACCTGGTTGACCGAGGACGAGATGGTGTGGCAAGACAGCGAGAGGCCCGCACCCCCGGTGCTCGGCACCGGCGACTGACCACGATCCGCCGTCGGCAAGCCTCCACCGCCGTCGGTGCCACACGGACGATGCGCGGTGCCCCCGATCGGAGCCGATCCGGTCGGGGGCGCCACCGTTTTCGGGTGTCGATCGGCGGCGTCCACAGTGCGCATGGTGGTAGCGGTCACGCCGGAGCGGTCGGTCGCCGTGCTGCGCTATGCCAGGACGGGCGATAGGTTGGTCTGGTGTCGTCCGCAGCGTCCGTCCGCCCAGCCCGATGGGCTGTGCTGCGGTCACTGCGGGAGCTGACCCGCCTGGCGATCACCGCGCTGGTGCTCGCGGCCGGCCTCGGTGCCGCTCTCGCCGCGACCCCGCCGCCCGCCCCCACGCAGCTACGGCCCAGCGCCGTGAGCAGTCGGGTGGCCAGTGTCCGCCCCGACGCCGGCCCGGCCATCGATCGGGCCAGCCAGCCCGCTGTCGCCCCGCCGGCTGGCACTGTCGCTACCACCGCGGCGACCGGCCCGGTCGCGGCGGTTCTGGTGCACGCGCCGGCCATCGATCCCGGCCGTGGCACCCCTACGCGACGCGGCCCGCCCGAGCGCTGAGCCAGGCCCGGCAAATCCCGGGGCCCGGTCCGGGTAGTCCCGCACGGCACCTGAGACGCCGTCGACGGGACGACCCCACCCCCGGCCGACCGGTGCTGCCGCGCCCTCCTGCCGCCCGTCGATACCCGCTTCGACCGCGAGGTGCTGATCATGCAAACCCTCCTCTCCGCCGCCCTGCCAGACCTCTCCCGGGCAGCCGCCATCTGGCTGAGCCTGCTCGCGGTGATCGGAGTCGCCGTCTCCGCTCTCCTGCTGCGTCCCGGCCGACTCCGCCTCGACCCGGGCGCCCGGATCCGCCGCGCGGCCATGCCGAGCCAACTGGAGCAGGCGCAGGAGGAACGGGAGCAGAGCCGCTACGCGCAGGAGGTCGCGGTGGCTGCGGAGCGGGCGACCACCACCGCGCAGCGCCGCCGGGCAGAGTGGGTGGCCGCGCAGGAGGCGGTCGAGGCGGCCTGGCAGACGTACGAGGCGGCCGAGGCGGCCGTCCGTCGGCTCGACGCGGCAGCCGCGATGCCGCTGCCGCACACCGCACAGACCCCCGCCGAGTACGCGGACCGCGAGCGCTACCTGCACCGGGCGGCGCTGGATGCGTACTGGCGGCGGGAGCTGTCGGTGGAGCAGCTCAGTGACGTGTTCGGGCACCGCGACGGCTGGGACCCGCGACTGCACCCGGTCGAGCAGGAGCTGGTGCTCCAGCGGGCGATCCGGGCAAATCTGGCGGCCAAGCACGTCGCCGCCCGTGAGCAGGAGCAGGTCGCGTGGCGGGCGGCGGAGTTGGCCGTGGCGGCGGCCCGCAGTCTGCGCGAGGAGGCGCACGCTGCCACCGGACGACGGGTCGCCGAGTCGGCGTCGGTGCTGCCGCTCAGCGAGGTCGGCCGACCGTCGGTCGCGCAGACCCGGGAGAACGTCGAGCAGACCCGGGAGAACAAGGTGGCCGCTCGTGGCCGCGCGACGGTGCCCGCGTTCTGAAGCCGTGAGCCGCGCGACGGTGCCCGGCTGCTGAGCCGTGCGACGTCGGGTGGGTTAGCGTGACGGCATGTCCCGACAGGCGTGGGTCCTCGTGGTGATCGCCGGCATCCTCGCGCTCGCCACACTGGCCGGTGCCGTGGTGCTGGCGGTGCGGGTGGTGCGTACGCGACGGATGCTGACCGGGCTCGGCGCGGGCGGCAAGGTCGCCTTCTACGGGGCACTGATCTACACGATCTTCCCGGTCGACGTGCTGCCGGACCCGATCTACCTGGATGACATGGGTGTCCTGGCCGCCGCGCTGATCTACCTCACCCGGCTGGTGCACAAGCGTCGGGCGGCGGGTCGTCAGCTGTCCGGTCAGTCGGACGCCCCGCCAGATCGGGACCGGGTGCGCCGCCGCGTGCCATGATCGGTGTCGGTTCGGCGGACAGGGGACGGGCATGACGGGCGATCATCGGCTGACTGTGCACGATGAGCGTGTTGTCGCCTTCTGCGCAGAACGTCACCTCGCGACGCTGACCACGCTGCGTACGGACGGCACCCCGCACGTCGTACCGGTCGGGGTGACCCTCGACCCGGCGGCCGGACTGGCCCGGGTCATCACCTCCGGCGCGTCCCGCAAGGCCCGCCACGTGGCGTCAGCCGGCGCGGCAGGCGCGGTGGTGGCCGTCTGTCACGTGGATGGCCGCCGCTGGTTGACCATCGAGGGCCGCGCGGTGCTGCGGTCGGATCCGGCCTCCGTGGCGGAGGCGGAGCGCCGTTACGCCGAGCGGTATCGGACACCACGCCCGAATCCGGAGCGGGTGGTCATCGAGATCACCGTGACCGGGCTGCTGGGGAGCCTCTGACCTGACGGCGGCGGCCCCCGGATGCCCGCCAGCTCGCGGAATTCTCACCGGACCAGATCGGTTACGTCCTCGGTACGCCCAGGGGCGAGACCGCTGATGGTGGTCGCCCCCCTCTCTGCGCCGAGCGCCATTCCCGGTGCTGCCGCCCTCCGCTGGCCGGAGGCGCCAACCCCCCGAACGGAGACTCGACAATGAATCCGATCGTCCAGAAGAGCGGTCTGTCCGTCGTCGGCATGCTGGTCGCCGGCGGTTGCGCCCTCGGCCCGGCGGTGGCCGCGCAGGCCGCCCCGGTGCAGGCCGCCGCCCCGGCCTCGTCGAGCCAGAGCGACCAGCACGCCGAGCGAATCCTCACGATCGACTACCAGGCCCAGCCGAACTTCTACTACTGCGGCCCGGCCGCGACCCGGATGGCGTTGTCCGCCCAGGGCAAGATGCTCTCCCAGGACGAGGTGGCCACCCTGCTGGGCACCACCGAGGCGGGGACTCCCTCGGCCCTGGACACCACTCGCGTGCTGAACGAGCTGACCGGCGGCAAGTACCGGACCACCGAGATTCGTGACTCGGTGGCCCGCCCGGACCAGGTCGAGCAGCTGCGCCGCGACGTACTGGCCGCGGTGGACGCCGGCCGACCGGTGGTGGCCAACATCAAGGGCACGACCGTGGACACCGACGGCAACCCACACTCGTACGAGGGCGGGCACTACCTGACCCTCGTCGGCTACCGCGACGGTGGCGACACGATCCGGATCGCCGACCCGGCCGACCCGGCGGTGGGCGAGTACTGGGTGAGCCTGCCGAAGGTCGCCAACTGGATCGCCGAGCGCGGTTACTCCTCCTGACCCTGACGGCTCATCGGGCCGGCCTCTCCCGTGCGGGGCGGCCGGCCCGACCGTCGTTATGGGTCCGGGCGGCGAGGTGCGCACGTCGACGGGCTCGGGCGGCTCGCGTTGGTAGGGCCCGGCGCAGTCGTCGCCGTACCGGCGGGCGGACCTTCGCCTGGCCGGCATTCGCCGACCTGCGCACGACCTGGTTGGCGTCGTCGGGTTCACAACCGGCCGCCCGGAGCAGGTCACTGGCTGCGGTGCGCACTCCGGTGACGAGGGACTCGCCGAACGAGCGGACATGGCTCGCGCCAGCCCGCCCGGCCAACTCGGCGCATTCCTGGACCAACTGGCGGGTGCGCTGGGGGTCTTTACCGGCCCTGCACTCCGTACGCATCTCCGCCACCGCCCGACCCATTCGGTCCAGCGCGTCCGCCAGCTCTGGCGGTAGCGGCTCGCCGTACTGCAACGCGGTCGTCGACCAGCGGGCCAGGGCACGGCTGTCCAGCAGCAACCGCTCCAGGTGACCCGCGCTACGGGCGTAGCGGTGGAACTGCTGCCGACGGTGCCAGCGCGCCGGTGCGATCGTCACCACCTCCTCCGCTCCGCTCAGCGCGTCGTGCAGCCGCCCCAGGTCGTCATCGGTGCCGCGAAGCCGCTCCAGCACGCGCATGGTCCGGTCGCTGTCGCGCGCGCGCATCGCCCGCGCAAGCTCGCCGAGCTGCTCGCAGAGGATCGCGAAGATCGGGGTCGCAGCACGGTCCAGCACTCGCATCGGGTTGATTGGCAACAGCAGCGCGACCACCACCAGGCCGACCGCGCCGCCGAGGAGCGCGTCGAAGATCCGGGGTACCTGCAGGCCACCTTCCATCGGGGCCAGCGTGGCGATCAGCACGGCGGTACCGCCCGCCTGACCGACCAGCGGGCCGCCCTTCCCCGCGACCAGCAACGCGGCGGCGATGGCCAGCGCGACCACCACGCCGCTCTGCCACGGCCCCGAGCCGAGCAGGAATCGCAGCGTGTCGCCGATGATGATGCCCAGGGCCACGCCGCCCAACAGCTCGAACGTGCGCCGAGCCCGCTGCCCGATGGCGGTGGCGATCGTACCGACGGCGGCAGCCGGAGCGAAGACGTGCGATCCGGGGCCGAGCCACTGCTTGGCGAGCAGGGCGGAGATCGCCGCGGCCAACCCGGCCTGGACGGAGATCACCACGATGATCTCCCACTGCCGGGCCCGAATCCGGCCGGCCTGCCCACTACGGTCCCGCACCTGCCGGACCGCCCGCTCGGCGGTCTCATCGAGCCGCGACTGACCGCGGTCGGCGGGTGGGCGGTCGGCGGCCATGGCGGCGGTTACCCCGACGGCGGCGGAGCAATCGTGCCGGGCTGGTGCTACCGCGGGCACCACCGACACCGTCGAACACCCACCCGCGACGTTCCGGCCGACGTACGATCCGCGCGGGCGACGGCCAGCGATACGGGTGTCGGCGGACGACCGATCGGGTACCGACCTCGTCGAGATCGAGGAGGACCGACATGGCCGCAGAGGATTCCGGACCGACAGGCGGCTCCGGGCCGCGCCAGACGTGGGCGGCGCTGCCCTGGCTGGTCCGAACCGCGGTGTTGTGGAGCGCCTGCCTGGTGGTGATCGCCGCCGGGCTCTACCTGCTGGGCCGGATCGCCGTCCTGCTGGCGCCGCTGGCCATCGCGCTGGCCGCCACCATCTTCCTGACCGCTCTGCTCGACCCGGTTCTGCTCCTGCTGCGCCGGCTGCGCCTTCCGGCGGCACTGGCCGCGCTCTGCACCGTGCTGCTGCTGCTCGGCATCCTGGTCGGCGTCGGCGCCCTGGTGTGGAACCTGACCGCCAGCCAGTTCGATCAGCTCAGCCAGGAGCTGACGCAGGGGGTCGAGCGCAGCCGGGACTTCGTGACATCCACGCTGCCGGTCACCGACGCGCAGCTGGACAAGCTGGTCGACCAGGCTCGGCAGGGGCTCGGTGGCAGCTCGCCGGACCCGGTGGCCGGCGCCCGGACCGCCACCGAGGTGCTCGGCTCCGCGCTGCTCGCTCTGGTGCTGCTCTTCTTCCTGCTCAAGGACGGCCGGTCGATGTGGCACTGGGTGCTGTCGCGGGTGTCCGGCCCGAACCAGCCCGTGCTGGCCGAGGCCGGCCGCGCTGGTTGGCAGACGTTGGGTGCGTACAGCCGGGGCACCATGTTCATCGCCGCGATCGACGCGCTGGGCATCGGGCTGGCTCTGGTGGTGCTGCGGGTGCCGCTCGCCCTGCCACTGGCGTTGATCACGTTCCTCGGCGGGTTCGTGCCGATCATCGGGGCGACGGTGGCCGGCGCGGTGGCGGTGCTGGTGGCGCTGGCCGCGAACGGTCCCACCACCGCGCTGCTCACCCTCGCGGCGGTGATCGCCGTGCAGCAGATCGAGGGCAACCTGCTGGAGCCGCTGGTGATGAAGCGGCAGGTCAGACTGCACCCGGCGGTGATCCTGGTGGCGGTCACCGCGGGCACACTGATCGCGGGGATCGCCGGCGCCTTCGTCAGCGTCCCGATCACCGCCGTCCTGTGGCGCGTCATCGACACCGTCCAGCAGCGCCGTTCGGCCGCTAACCTCCTGCCAGCGGATTGATCATCGGCCGAGGTGCGTGGTGAACCAGGTGCCCGCCTGATCGGCGACCTGCTCAAGGGTGCCGGGCTCCTCGAAGAGATGGGTGGCACCGGGGATCACCCGCAGCTGGCCGACCTCACCCAGCTCGGCCAGCGCCTGCTCGTTGAGCGTGATCACTTCCTCGTCCAAGCCGCCGACCAGCAGCAAAGTCGGGGTACGCACCTGGGCCAACGCGCCTTCGGCCAGGTCCGGCCGACCACCTCGGCTCACCACGGCAGCCACCCGATCCGCGCGGGACGCCGCCGCGACCAGGGCGGCGGCAGCACCCGTGCTGGCCCCGAACAGGCCGATCGGCACCGCACCGGCGGGGCGCTCGGTCGCCAGCCAGTCGACGATCCCGGTCAGCCGGCTGGCCAGCAACCCGATGTCGAACCGCAGTTCGGCGGTGCGCGCGTCCACCTCGTCCTCCGCCGGGGTGAGCAGATCCGCCAGCACCGTGCCGAGCCCACGGTCGTTCAGCGTCCGGGCCACCGCCACGTTGCGCGGGCTGTGCCGGGAACTGCCACTGCCGTGCGCGAAGAGCACCACGCCGACCGGCTGGGCGGGCAGCGTCAGGTCGGCGGGGAGCTGAGCGTCCCCGATCGGAATCGTCACCGTGCTGCGCTGCTCGTCCATGCCCCACCTCCGCGTGCTCGTCGCTGGTCCGGGTACCCCGCCCGCCGCGCGGCACGCACGCCGACGGCGGCGGCGTCGGGCCGCGTTTGCCCGCTGGGGCGTCGGGTACGCGACGAGCGACCGCAGACCGTGTCGGCGCAACCGCGCCCCGACGGATCGCGAGGATCGCCATGGCCAAGCAGCAGATTTCCCGGCAGCAGCAGTTGACCGAGCGGACTCGGCGTGAACAGGACGCCGAGCGCAATCAGGACTTCGGGGATCAGGCCGCTTCGGCCCGGCTACCCGACGATCCCAAGGCAGCGGCACCCCGAGACGCGATCGGGCGTCCGTCAACCGGCGAGCCGGTCTGATCCAGCAGGCCGGCGAGCCGGTCTGACCTAACGGCGCGGCGGGTGGGGCGGGGATACTTCCCGCCCCGCCCGTCACTGCTCGCGCTCGGGCAACCGCAGCAGCGGAGACCGGCCCGGTGGCTGCTCCGGCGGAGGGCCGGACGGCTCGGCCGGCGGCACCGGCACCGTCACCGGCTCGTCGCAGGTCACCCGCAGCACCTGGTCGTGGTGGCGCAGCACCACCACGTCGTCCGGGCCACCGTGGCGCAGCGAGTACGTCGTCTGGTGCGGCCGGACATCCACCCGCAGCGCCAGCCCTCGCCACTGCAACGAGAACTCCAAGCGGCTGAGTCGGCTGGAGAGCCGGGGGGCGAAGGACAACTCGCCGTCATGGTCTCGCAGACCGCCGAACCCGCTCACCAGGGCGAGCCACGCGCCGGCCAGCGACGCCATGTGCACGCCGTCACGGGTGTTCTCGTTGAGGTCGTGCAGGTCCATGAGCGCGGCCTCGCGCAGGTAGGTGTGCGCCAGCTCCGGGTGGCCCACCTCGGCGGCGAGCACCGCCTGGGTGCAGGCCGACAACGACGAGTCGCGTACGGTGCGGCGCTCGTAGTAGAGGAAGTTGCGCACCTTCTCCTCGGGGGTGAAGGCGTCCCCCCGCCAGTGCATGGCAAGGACCAGGTCAGCCTGCTTCACCACCTGCTTGCGGTACAGCTCGAAGTACGGGTAGTGCAGCAGCAACGGGTATTTCTCCGCCGGGGTGTGCGTGAAGTCCCATTCCTGGAGGCGGGTGAAGCCCTCCACCTGCTGGTGGACGTCGAGCTCCTCGTCGTACGGGACGTGCATGGAGGTGGCGGCGTCCCGCCAGCTCGCGGCCTCCTCGTCGGTGACCCCGAGGTGGAATGCCTCGTTCCGATAGCGCATGACCACGTCGGCGGCGGTGAGCAGATTCCGCTGCGCCATCAGGTTGGTGTAGATGTTGTCGTTCTTCACGGCGGTGTACTCGTCCGGGCCGGTGACACCGTCGATGTGGAACTGCCCGTGCCGGTCGTGGTGCCCGATCGAGCGCCAGAGGCGGGCGGTCTCCACCAGCAACTCCAGCCCGATCTCCCGTTCCAACTGGGTGTCCCCGGTGACCATCACGTAGCGGCGCATGGCGTCGGCGATGTCGGCGGCGATGTGGAAGGCCGCCGTGCCGGCCGGCCAGTATCCGGATGACTCCGGGCCCTCGATGGTGCGCCAGGGGAAGGCGGCGCCCCGGAGGTTGAGCGTCTCGGCGCGCTCCCGCGCCGAGTCGAGTGTGCTGTGCCGCCACTGCAACGCGCTGCGCACCGCGCTCGGCTGGGTGTATGTGAGCACCGGCAGGACGAACATCTCGGTGTCCCAGAATGCGTGACCGTCGTAACCGGGGCCGGTGAGCCCCTTGGCCGAGATCGGCCGCTGCTCGGCCCGCGCACCGGCCTGCAAGACGTGGAAAAGACCGAACCGGACCGCCTGCTGCACCTCCGGGTCGCCCTCGACCAGCACGTCGGAGGCGTCCCAGAACGCGTCGAGGTAGTTGCGCTGCTCTCGGTGCAGCCCGTCCCACCCGTCGAGCCGGGCGCCGGCCAACGCCGCACCGACCTGGTCGCGCAGCGCGGGCAGCGAGCGGCGGCTCGACCAGCTGTACGTCAGATACTTGATCACCCGCAGCTTCTCGCCGGGCTGGAGCACGCAGGCGATCGTGGTGCGTACCCAGTCCTGGTAGCCCTCGGATTCGATGGTGGTGTGGTCCGGGCCGTGCACCTCGTGCTCCATGGCGGCGGCGACCCGCAGACCGGAGACCTTGGTGCGGTGGATCAACTGCCCGCCGTCAGGGGTGGTCAGCTCCTCCTCGGCCTGCAGCGGCGACTCCAGCACCGCCGCGACCCGGGGGTCCTTGCTCTGCGCGGGCAGCGACTCGTTGGCCACCAACTCGGACTGCACGATCAGGCGCAGCGGGCCGTCGACGGCCTCCACCTCGTAGCTGATGGCGGCCACCGACCGCTGGGTGAACGAGACGAGGCGGGTGCTGCGGACCTTGACCTCCCGGCCGGCGGGCGAGCGCCAGTGCAGCTCCCGGTGCAGGGTGCCGGCCCGCAGGTCGAGGATCCGTTCGTGGGCGAGCAGCTCTCCGTAGCGCACGTCGAGCGGTTCGTCGTCGACGAGCAGTCGGATCAGTTTGCCGTTGGTGACGTTGACGATGGTCTGCCCGGACTCGGGGAAGCCGTAGCCCGCCTCCGCGTACGGCAGCGGTCGCAGCTCGTAGAACGAGTTGAGGTAGGTGCCGGGCAGGCCGTGCGGCTCGCCCTCGTCGAGGTTGCCGCGCAGGCCGACGTGCCCGTTGGAGAGTGCGAAGACCGACTCCGACTGGGCCAGCACGTCCATGTCGAGCCGGGTCTCCCGGACGTGCCAGGGCTCGACCGGATAGGCGCGCTCCCGGATCACGCGGGGCCTCGTCCGGCATTCGGGTGGTGGGCGTCCGCGGAGCGGGCCGACACGGCGCGGTCACCGCCGTCGAGCAGGTCGGCGAGGTCCGTCACCACGATGTCAGCGCCGTGGGCGAGCAGTTCGTCGGTCTGCCCGACCCGGTCGACGCCGACCACGTAGCCGAAGCCACCGGCGCGGCCGGCGGCCACCCCGGAGAGCGCGTCCTCGAAGACGGCGGCCTGCGTCGGGTCGACCCCGAGCAGCCTGGCCCCGGCGAGGAAGGTGTCGGGTTCTGGTTTGCCGCGCAGCCCCTGAGCGCGGGCGACCAGCCCGTCGACCCGGGCCTCCAGCAGCGACTCCAGCCCGGCGGCGGCGACCACCTCACCCCCGTTCGCGCTCGCGGTCACCACGGCTCGACGTAGCCCGGCGGCGGTCGCCGCCTTCAGGTACCGCACCGAGCCCGGGTAGACCTCGACACCGGAGCTGCGCAGACGTTGCAACAGCAGGACGTTCTTGCGGTTGCCCACGCCGTTGACGGTGTCGGCGTCCGGCGGGTCTTCCGGGGCGCCCTCGGGCAGCACGATCCCACGGGAGGCGAGGAACGACCGGACGCCGTCGGCACGGGGGCGACCGTCGACGTAGCGGTTGTAGTCCGGGCCCGGATCGAACGGTTGGAACGGTTCACCGGTGGCCGCGGCGCGCTGGTGGAGAAACTCGTCGAAGGTCTGCGTCCAGGCGGCGTTGTGTACGCGGGCGGTCTGCGTCAGCACACCGTCCAGATCGAAGAGACAGGCGGTCACGTGAGCAGGTAGGCCCAGCACGGTAAGAATCTATCCACCCTGCTGGGCCGGCAAACCCATTTCCGCCGCCCTGGGGCATTTCAGTTCGGTCGCAGCGTCCAGATCACGGTCATCGCCGCGGTGGGCTTGCCCTCCTCGGTGGCGATCTCCACCTGCACCGGGAACTCCGGCCGCCGGCCGGACTCCAACTCCTCGATCACCTCGAGCGCCGGTCGGCCGAGCCGCGCGGTGGCCAGGACCGGGCCCATGGCGAGCTTGCGGTAGGCGATCTCGGCTCGGACGGCGAGCGGCACGGCCCGGTCGAGCAGCTGCCCGAAGGCGGCCAGCACGACCGCGCCGGAGGCCGTCTCACCGAGGGTGAACATGGCGCCCGCGTGGGGGCCGCCGATGTGGTTGTGGGTGGCTGGCGAGTCGGGCAGCCGGACGACTGCCCGTACCCCGCCCTCCGCCTCGGGCGCCACCTCGACGAATTCGAGGCCGAGCGTACGGGCGAAGGGCACCGCGTCCAGCATGCCGGCCGCCACCTGGCGGGAGTCGATGGTCATGACCTGACGTTACTAGTCGGTAACCACGCCGGCAATCAGCGACTTTCGCCGACGGGGCACGCTCAGAGGTTGGCGATCGTCCGCAGGATCTCCGCGTAGAAGTTGCCGTCGATGCTGCGGAAGAAGGCGAAGTCCTGACCCGGGTCGCCGAAGAACGGGCGCAGCGTCCACGCCAGTTGGGTGCCGACGAAGCCGAAGAGCAGGATCCAGATGTAGAGCAGGGTCATGCTCGCCGGCCGCTGCGTCGGCTCGCCGCGCCGCACCTGGGGGCGGCTCTCCCACGGGCGTTGCACCGGGTGCCCGGGAAGCTGTGCGCCGGGTGGGATCGGGGCGCCGGCCGGCTGCCCGGTCCACTGCGCCGGAACCTGCGCCGGTGCCGGCGCGGTGGTCGCGGCACCGTTCGAGGTCGACTCGGCCACCGCAGCGCCGACCGGCACGGCGACCGGCTCGGCGACCGGAGGCGAGCCGGCAGGTACGGCAGGCACGGCCGCCGGAGCCGAGCCAGCCGGCACAGCCTGGGCTTTCGCGGCTTCCGGCGCGAGCAGGCCGTGATCGTTGAGCACCTGCATCCCGCCGGTCAGGAAGCGCAGCCCGACAAGCGCCGACAGGGTCAGGATCGCCACGTTGAGCAGCTTGAAGAACCCGTAGTCATTTGCGGTGATCAGGAAGAAGAGGCTGATCGGCGCGAACGCCACGGCGAGCATCGAGGTGACCGTGATCGCCACCATCACCAGCGCCAACGACTGCCGCACCGAGAGCCGGGCGCCGAAGACCAGATTGAACAGGTAGAGCGTGGGCAGGCAGATGGCCAGCGTGACGAGGAACAGCAGTGGCAGCTTCAGCGCCGAGGTCAGCGCCATCAGCGGGCTGTGGAAGAAGCCCAGCACCGCCCCGTAACAGGCCAGGGCGATGGCCGAGCTGGCCAACATCCGGGTGGTCAGCGCGTTGAGGTCATGGTCGGCCACGATCTGCTGCCAGATGCCCTCGCGGTCGCGCAGGATGCGCTCGATGACGAGCGGGCTGGGAAGGTCACCCGACACGGGCGCACCCCTCTCGGTGGTGATGTCACTGTGGACTGGGTGGGCAGACGGTAGGACACCGGGCGGCACGCCGCCACCCCGCTCCAACAATTGTCAGCGCCAACCCACGTCGATCCGGTCGCCACGCTCGTCGAAGAAGTGCAACGCGTCCATCCGCACCGAGACGGCGAGCGCGTGGCCGGCGCTGACCGCCGGGTACGGCGCCAACCGCACCGCCAGCTCCGCCGGGCGTCGGTGATGCCGGCCGGGGTCGGGGAGCACGCTGGTCTGCACGCCACTGACCGGGGCGGCCGGTGCCTCCACCGGCTTGCCGGTGAGCCGCTGCATCACCGAGCCGAACCGACGCAGACCGCGCTGGCCGACCGGCGGTGGGTCGAGCGGCGTGCCCATCTCGTCGACCATGATCGCGGTCGCGCCGATGTCGAGGAACGCCAACGACTCGTGCCCGTGGTGCTCCAGATAGCGGATCCGCCCGCGCAGCACGTCGCCGGGGCTGTCCGGGGAGACCGGGGTGAGCGCCTCGGCCCGCATGCCGACCACGATCCGCTCACCGTGGTAGTGCGCCACCGCCCGACTGCGGATGTCGGTCCAGGGCAGGTAGAGCGACTGGTCGCCGAGGTTGAGCGTGACGTACCGGTCGAGGTGGACGTAGACCGACGCCTCCAGCAGGTTCATCCGTGGGCTGCCCAGGAACGCCGCCACGTAGAGCGTCGCCGGCCGGCCGTACACCTGGGTGGGTGTGCCCACGTCCTGGAGCACGCCGCGGCGCATGATGGCCACCCGGTCGGCCATGGTGAGCGCCTCGGCCTGGTCGTGGGTGACGTAGACGGTGGTGACGCCCAGCTCCCGGGTCAGGCCCGAGATCTCCGCGCGCAGCTCGGCGCGGAGGCCGCTGTCCAGGTTGGAGAGCGGCTCGTCCATCAGGAACAGGCCGGGCCGGCGGACGATCGCCCGGCCCATCGCCACCCGCTGCCGCTGCCCGCCGGAGAGCTGACCCGGCTTGCGGGCCAGCACGTCACCGATGCCCAGCGCGCTCGCCACGTCGCTGACCCGCTCGCCCCTCGGCACGGGCTCGATCCCGGCCAGCCGCAGCGGAAACGCGATGTTGTCGCCGACGGTCATGTGCGGGTAGAGCGCGAAGTCCTGGAACACCATGGCGATCTTGCGGTCGCGTGGGGGCAGGTCGTTCGCCAACTCCCCGTCCAGCATGACCGCACCAGTGGTCGGATCTTCCAACCCGGCGATCATCCGCAACACAGTCGACTTGCCGCACCCGGACGGCCCGAGCAGCACCATGAACTCGCCGTCGTTCACATCGAGATTGATGCTGTCGACGGCCAGCGTGCCGTCCCGGAAAACCTTGCTCACATCCTTGAGCGTGACGGTGCTCACCGTCTTCCCCCCCAGCGCGTTGGCCGAACCCCAGAAGACTGTGACCAGGATCATGGGCTTAGGGCATCGGGTAAACGTCTCATGTTCGCTCGATGACGCGGCTATTACACGACAGAAGCCCGATCAGCAGCGCTGGGACCGCTCGCCCGGATCTCCGAGGAACACCTGGCGCACCACCCGCTCCGCCGCATGCCCGTCGTCCAACGTGCTGAATCGGGCCCGGAAACGCTCACGGGCCTTGGCCGCCGCGTCCGAGCGCACCGCGCCGGAGCGGAACAGGTCGAGCAGATCGGCGAAGGTCGCCGCCACCGCACCCGGCGGTTCGGCCGTCACGTCGAAGTAGACTCCCCGAGCCAACCGGTACGCCTCCCAGTCCGGGGTGTAGAGCACGATCGGCCGGTCCAGCACCGCATAGTCGAACATGGCCGACGAGTAGTCGGTGACCAGCACGTCGGCTACCAGGTAGAGATCCTCCACCCGCTGGTAGCCGCTGACGTCGCGAACCCGCTCCCAGTCCCTCGGCTGGCCCGGGCGTCGATCACGGTCGTGGAAGTAGTGACTGCGCATCAGCAACCGGCCCGAGTCACCAAGCGCCTGCACGAACCGGTCCGGGTCGAACGGCGGCCGATAGCCGGGCAGGTGCTCGCGGTGCGTCGGGGCGTACAGGACGACCTGCTCGTCGGGGTCGAGGCCGAACTCCGCGCGCAGTCGGCGCACCTCCTCCGGGCCGGCCGTGACCAGGCGGTCGTTGCGCGGGTAACCCACCTCCAGGGTGGTGTACGTGGCCGGGTAGGCCCGGTCCCACATCTGGGTGGAGAAGCTGTTGGCGCTGACGCTGTAGTCCCAGCGGTCCACCCGGCGAAGCAGCCCGGCGAAGTCCATCCGGCCCGCTCCGATCGGGTAGCGCTGCTGATCCAGCCCCATCACCTTGACCGGCGTGCCGTGGTGGGTCTGTAGGTGCACCTGCTCCGGTCGCTTGCGGACGAAGTCCGGAAAGTTGACGTTGTTGACCAGCCACCGCGCGCGGGCGAGCACCCGGTAGTACGCCGGGGTACCAGCCACCACGTACTCCACTCCGGCCGGCACGGTGTCCACCCGGTCCCGGCGCACGACCCACACCCCGCGCACCCCCGGCGCCAACCGGCGGGCGACCTCGTAGATCGCCGCCGGGTTGCAGGAGTACCCCCGGTACCAGTACGCGGCGTACACCGCGAGCGTCGGATCGACCGGCCGCCGCAACTCAGCCCGGTAGTACTCCCGCAGCAGCCCGTCGCGGGTCAGCCGGGCACCGCGCCGGGCGACCGGGCCGACCCTGCGCCGAGCGGTCCGAGCCTTCCGGCGGGCGGCGTCGCGGGCCCGGCTGGCCGCCCGCAACGCGCTGAAGGTGCGCCAGCGGCCAGCGGCGACGAGGCGGTGTTTGATCCCCTCGACCCCGTCCGGCACCGGATAGCCGCCGGGCGGCAGCCAACGCTCGTAGTCGGCGGTGATCTGCGCGAAGAACGCCGGCCGCAACTCCGGGGCGATCCGCTGACCGTTTCCGAGCACGGTCAGGTAGTGCCAGATCATCCGTTCGAAGACCACCGGCCGCAGGGCCTGGGCCGCCGACCCCCATGAATCCATCAGGTGGAAGACCCGGTGCCACTGCGGAAAGACCTCGAAGTGCCGGTCACCCCGGGTCCGGGTGATCGCGCCGGCGCGGCGTTGCCGGTAGTTCACACAGACCCGATCCAGGACGCCGATCCGCTGCGCGGCCATCAGCACCGGGTAGCTGAACGAGACGTCCTCGTACCAGCCAGGCGCGAAGCGCAGCCCCAGGTCGACGAGGAACTCCCGGCGGACCAGCCGATTCCACGCGGTGTGCAGCAGGTGCATCGCCTGCGGCTTCTCCCGCAACCGGAAGGTGCCCGGGCCCGGCGACTCCGGAAACACCTCGGCCATCGCGCTGCGGGTGGCGGTGTCGTTCCAGTGGGTGCGGACGTGGTCGACAAGCAGGACGTCGGGGTGGGTGGCCCGCAGCCGCTCGGCGACCTCGGTCAGGCACTCCGGAGCCAGCCAGTCGTCGCCGTCGAGGAACCACACGTACTCGCCGACGGCCCGGTCCAGCCCGATGTTGCGGGCCGGACCGAGGCCGACGTTCTCCGGCAGCCGGACCGAGCGGACCCGCTGGTCGCGGGCCGCGTACTCGTCGATGATGTCGCCGCTGGCGTCCGGCGAGCAGTCGTCGACGGCGATCACCTCGATGTCGGTCTCCGGCTGACCGAGGATGGAGTCCAGGCATTCCCGCAGGTAACCCTGCACCCGGAAGGCCGGCACCACGAAGCTGATCAGGGTCATCCGGCCGTCCCTCCGTCAGCGCGGCGCGGCACCTCCAGCGCCCGCCGGCGCGACCGACGCCCGCGCGCTACGGGCCGGTCGCACGAACCAGGCCAGGACGACGCTCACCACGAAAACCACGAGAAGGTACGCACCGAGTGTAGCCAGACCGATACCCGCAATGCCGGCAATCGCCGCGAGGGCCAGCAGCACCGAACGCCCCTCCCAGCCCAGCGTCGCGGTGTGCAGCGGCGGTGCCGCCTGCCGCTTCTCCAGCCGGGCGGTCAGGTCGTAGTGGTGCACGGTGAGCACGAAGACGTACCCGAAGATCAGCCAGCCGGGTGCCGCACCGATCACCCCGACCGCGATCGCGAACAGGTACTCGGCGGCCCGCAACGCCGCAGGCACCAGCCAGTCCAGCGGACCGTTGTGCGCCGCCCCAGCGCCCAGGGCACCGATCAGCAGCACCAGCAGCGCCACCGGCACCGCCCACCACAACCCCTCGGGCGAGTCACTGAGCAGCGCCCCGACCAGCAGCACCGCCGGGCCGAGCGCGGCGATCACCGCCAGGGTCAGCGGCCCCATCGGGCGGAACACCGGCAACCAGCGGGCCAACGGCCCGTCGTCGCGGTGCAGGGTGGCATCGACCGTGTCCAGCACCGGCACCCACATCCAGCGGGCCCGCAACGTCCGCAGAGCCCCGGTGTACGCGAACGCCAGCACCCCCCAGACCAGCACGGCGATCAGGCTGACCAGCGGGTTGAACAGCGCCACGGTCAACGCGATGAGCGCCCAGCGCTCACCGATCGGGAAGACGACGGTCCGCTTCAGCCAGTACGACACCGAACCGGTGTCCGCCTGCACCCGGGTCGAGGCCGCGTTGAGCCGGTCACCGATCCCGCCGCTGGCGCCCGTCGCCGTGCGGGGTCGGCGGGCCGCCTCGTCGTGCAGCACCCCGTACCAGGTGTCGGTCATGTGCCGGACGGTCTGCAACGTCATCGCGGCGATCGCGAGCGCCCAGCCATTGCCCAGCCCGGCGTGGCTCACCCCGAAGCCAAGCCCGGCGTAGACCAGGTATTCCTTGGCCCGGTCCGCCATCGTGTCCAGCCAGCCACCCCAGGCGCTGAAGTGCCGGGTGTAGCGGGCCAACTGGCCGTCCACGCAGTCCAGCATGAAGCCGAGGTAGAGCAGCACCGCGCCACCGACCAGCGCGGGTCGGCCACCGACCCCGAACAGCACCGCCGCAGCCAGCGCGAAGAGCACCGAGATCACCGTCACCCCGGTCGGGGTGAGCCGGAGCCGGGCCGACAGCCGGACCACGTACGGCGACCAGGTGCTGACGAAGTAGGTGGAGAAGAAGTCGTCCTTCTCCTTCACCGACAGCCGCAGCTCGGCCCGGTCCTCGTCGACCGCGGTGACCGCCGCCTCGGCAGCGGTCAGCCCGGCCGCGTCCTCGACCCGGTGGGCGACGAGCAGGCGTACCCGTTGGGCGAAGATCAGGGTGCCGAGCGCCGCGAGACCCGCGAAGAGCCGGTCCACGGCGGACCCGGGGCCACCGGCCGCGACGGCCCCCCCGGATCCGACCCCACCGGCTGCGGGCAGCGGCGCCACGTCGCCGGCCGGGCCGATCGGGGTGGCCACCGGGAGCATCCCAGACGCGGCGGCGCGGGCAGCGGCGGCGAGGGTCGGCAGGTCGTCCACGCCGACCCGCAGCGCGCCGCCGAACACGCCTGTGGCGTCCCCGTCGAGGGCGTCCAACGCAGCGGCGTCGACCACCTGGCCGCGCTCCTCCCGCACGGCAGTCCGACCAGGCACCGGCGGGTCACCGAGCACCAGCGCCACCGTGGGGCCCACCGGGCTGGTGGCCAGGTGCCGCAGTACGGCGGTGTGCGCGACCAGGTCGGTGCCGGTGATCAGCACTGGGGCGGTGGCGGTGGCCACCAGCTCGGTCAGCTCGTCGAGGTGGGCGGCGAATCGCACCTCGTCCGCCCCGGCCTGGCGCAACTGGGCGGCCAGGCGGTCGGCCAGCGGCTCGCCGGTCGCGGTGGTCAGGCCCGCCGCGGACGTCCCGGCGGCGAGCACGATCGCGAGCGTCACCGCGGGACCGCGGCGTGGTACGCGTCGAGCGCCTCGGCAATGGTGCCGTCGAGCGTCAACCGGCCCGCGTCGAGGTACAACCCCCGACGGCAGAACCGGGTCAGGTCCTTTTCGTTGTGTGACACCAGCACCAGCGTGCGCCCCTCCCCGAGCAGACGATCAATCGTCGCGTAACACTTCTTGCGGAACTCCGCGTCCCCGACCGCGGTCACCTCGTCCATCAGCAGGATCGGGTGCGGCAGGTGCGAGATGATCGCGAAGCCCAGCCGCACCTTCATCCCGGACGAGTAGTGCCGCACCGACGTGTCGATGGCCCGTTCCACCTGCTCACCGGCGAACTCGACGATCTCGTCGAAGTGCGTCTTCAGGTAGCTCGTCGACAGCCCGTGCAGCCCACCGACCAGGTGCAGGTTCTCCCGGCCGGTCAGGTCGTTGGAGAAACCAGCGGACAGCTCCAGCAGCGGCGCCACCGCGCCGTGCACCCGGATGCCACCCTCGTCCGGGATGAGCACCCCGGCGATCAGCCGCAGCAGGGTGCTCTTGCCGGTGCCGTTGCGCCCGATCACCCCGACGGTCTCGCCGGGCTCGACGGTGAACGACACGTCCCGTAGCGGCCAGAACTGGCCGGGCAGCGCACCACGGCCACCCCGGTGGATGAACAACTCGCGCAGCCGCAGTTGACGGCGACGATTACGGACGAACCGGATGCCCAGGCCGTCCGCCTCGATGATCGGCGCGGCCACGTCAGAGTTCCTTGAGCACGGCGGGTTCCAACCGGCGGAACGACCACCATCCGGCGGCCAGCACCAGCAGGCTGCCGACGACAGTGGTGGCGAGCAGCCGGGCATCCGGGAACTCGTCCGGGTACCAGACCGCGTGGTGCAGCTGGAAGATCCCGACCAGCGGGTTCAGCTCGTACACCACCTTCAACCAGCCGGGCAGGCCGGACTCCCGGACCAGGCTGAGCGGGTAGATGATCGGCGTGGCGTAGAAGAGCACGCGGATGATCAGCCGCATCAACCGTTCCACGTCGCGCATCAGCACGTTCCACGCGGACAGCAGCAGGGCGAGCCCGATCAACAGGACGGCCTGCACGGCGACCGCCAGCGGCAGCGAGAGCAGCGACCAGCCGGGATGGATCCGACCGTGCGCCGCGTAGATCACCGCGATGGCGATCAGGATCGGCAGGCCGGCCGCGTACTCGGCGAACCGGCCGGTGACGCGGCCGATCGGAAAGACCTGACGCGGCACGTTCATCGTGGTGATCAGCCGGGACTGACCGGTCAGCGCGTTCGTCGCCTCGCTCAGCGCCGAGCTGGTCCACATCCAGGCGAAGATGCCGGTGATCAGGAACAGCGGGTACGACCCGGCCGCTTCACCCAGGTGCCGACCGGTGTCGGAGGAGTAGAGCACCCCGAAGACGAACCAGTAGATGGCCCCCATGCCGAGCGGCTCGATCAACGACCAGAAGTAGCCCAGCACCGACTGCTGGTACTTGACCGCCAGATCCCGCCTGACCAGGATGCGCAGCGAGTTGCGGTGCGACCACAGAGCCGCGACGCCAGAGGTCACCGCAGCCTCCCGCCTCCTGAAACGGACGCCAGGTTAGCAGTCGGTGAACGAATGCCCCGAATCGGCCGGGTTCAGCACTCGATCACGTTGACGGCCAGACCGCCACGCGCCGTCTCCTTGTACTTGACCTTCATGTCGGCGCCCGTCTCCCGCATGGTCTTGATGACCTTGTCCAGCGACACCTTGTGCACACCGTCGCCGCGCAGCGCCAGCCGGGCGGCCGTGATCGCCTTGATGCTAGCCACCGCGTTCCGCTCGATGCAGGGGATCTGCACCAGGCCACCCACCGGGTCACAGGTCAACCCGAGGTTGTGCTCCATCCCGATCTCGGCCGCGTTCTCCACCTGCTCCGGAGTGCCACCGAGCGCCTCGGCCAACCCTCCGGCCGCCATCGAGCACGCCGAGCCGACCTCGCCCTGGCAGCCGACCTCCGCGCCGGAGATCGAGGCGTTCTCCTTGAACAGCACGCCGATAGCGCCCGCCGCCAGCAGGAACCGCACCACACCGTCGTCATCGGCACCGGGCACGAACCGGGTGTAGTAGTGCAGCACCGCCGGGATGATCCCGGCCGCGCCGTTGGTCGGCGCGGTGACCACCCGACCGCCCGCGGCGTTCTCCTCGTTGACCGCGAGCGCGAAGAGCGTCACCCAGTCCATCGCGTGCAGCGGGTCCGGCGTCCCGGCGTCCGCCTCCAGGCCGCGCCGCAGCTCCGCCGCGCGCCGCCGCACCTGCAAACCCCCAGGGAGTACGCCGTCCCGCTCGCAGCCGCGCTGCACGCACTCCTGCATCACCCGCCAGATCTCCAGCAGACCAGCACGGATGTCCGCCTCGCTGCGCCAGGACCGCTCGTTGGCCAGCATCACCTCGCTGATCGACAGGCCGGTGGAGGTGGTGACGTCGAGGAGCTGCGCCCCGGTCAGGAAGGGGTACCGCACCACGGTGCTGTCCGGCTTGATCCGGTCCGCGCCAGCGGCGGCCTCGTCCACCACGAACCCGCCACCGACGGAGTAGTAGGTGCGGCTGCGCAGCTCGGCACCGACCCCGTCGTACGCCACGAAGGTCATCCCATTCGGGTGGTACGGCAGTGACCGGCGACGGTGCAGCGTCAGATCCCGATCCGGGTCAAAGTCGATCTCGTGCGCGTCCAGGATGTTGATCCGCCGCTCGGCCCGGATCCGCTCGACCCGAGGACCGACGGTGTCCGTGTCGACAGTCTCCGGCGACTCACCGGCCAACCCGAGCAGCACCGCCCGGTCACTGCCGTGGCCGTGCCCGGTGGCACCCAGCGAGCCGAACAGCTCGGCCTTCACCCGCGCCGTGTGGGTGAGCAGCCCGTCGGCCTTGAGCCCGCCAACGAACGTCCGCGCGGCCCGCATCGGCCCCACCGTGTGCGAGCTGGACGGCCCGATACCGACGCTGAAGAGGTCGAAAACACTGATCATGGCTGCGCTTCCTCGCCGTCGTCCCGGCGTACGGGACCCGGGCGGGGTCGTGGCCACCGGTCTGGCGGCCCCGCTGGTGACCGCCCGGGGTATGGGGTGCCGGCCTCCCGGGGTGTGGAAGGCCGATCAGCCAGCCTACCCGCCCAGCTCAACGCACACCCGGTCCGGGACGTGAACACCCAACCACCGCCCCCTGCCCGGGAGGCGTCAGCGGAGGGCTGCCCGGGTAATGCACCTACGGGTCCACGGGTTGCCGCTCCTCCTCGGGACCGAGGGCGAGGTGGCCTTCCCTTTCTACCGTGGATTGCAGACGCGGCGCACCGCCGCAGAGTGGGAGTACGACGATGAGTCGCAAACTGGTCCGGCCCCGCGAGGGGCGCATGATCGCCGGTGTCTGCGCCGGCCTCGGACGGCGGTTCGGCATGTCGGCCGGAATGGTCCGGCTGCTGTTCCTGCTGTCGCTGCTGCTGCCCGGCACGCAGGTGATCGTCTACCTGATCCTGTGGGTGCTGATGCCGAACGAGGACCGCTACCTCGCCTCCACCGGCCACTGACCCGCCCCGCGCACCCCCAGGCAAGCACACGAAAGCGCCCGCTGCGACGAGAGTCGGGGCGGGCGCTTCGGCGTACGGGGGCGGGTCAGGGAGCCACGTAGGTGACCGTGATCTGCTGGTAGCCGAGGGAGCGGAGCAGCCCCTCCAGCATCTTGCGGGTGTTCTCCTCGGCTCGGGCGGAGAGCCCGCTGTCCCGGGCGGCGGCGGTGATCCGGTCCTCGGCGAGCTGGTAGACCTGCTGCTGCCGGTTGGGGTCGTTGCCGACCAGGTCACCGAGTCGGTTGAGCAGACCGCGCTGCTCGGCGAAGACGTAGCTCTTCTCCATGTCGAGGTTGGTCTCACCGAGCTGCGGCGCGGGGAGCTTGATCTCGACGGACTTGCCGTCGGCGGATTGGACGACGGCACCCTCACCGATCTTGGTGAAGTCGACGTACGCCTCGACGCTGCCGGCGCCCACGAACAGGGTGCGCTCGTTGAGCAGGAAGTCCGGAACGTTGCGCCGGTCGTTCTGCGTGTCGACCACGACCTGGAAGTTGCCTTCGGCGGCCACGTAGCGGCTGAGGTCCTGGATCGACTTCAGCAGCGGTGGCTGGCTGCGGTCGGTCTGCTCCTTGGCGAACGGGTTGCGGAACTCCGGCAGGATGCCGGTCGCCTGAATGCCGAGCAGCACGACCACGGCGAGCGCGGCGGCGCCGAGCAGCAGGAGCAGACCTCGGGCCGCCCCACCGCCACCGCCGGAGCCATCGCCACCGGTCGTCGGGCCGCCGGGCCCACCGGGACCGCCGGGGCCACCAGGCCCACCCGGTGCATCAGTGGTCGACTCGGGTGTCGCGGTCGACCGCGCCTTGAGGTCGTCACCGGTCGGGTAACCGGGGAACTCCCTCGTGGGCTCGTTGCTGCCATCGTCGCGGGCCATCACGTTCACCGTCCTCGTCAGACACGTCGTCTGCCAATGACGGTACGGCCCCACTACGACACTCGCGCGTCGAGCGTCCGGAAGGTGCGGACGGGCAGGTCAGGCGAACGCTGACAGCCCGGTGAGGCGCTGCCCGACGATCAGTTGGTGGATTTCCGAGGTGCCCTCGTAGGTCAGCACGCTCTCCAGGTTGTTGGCGTGCCGCAGCACCGGGTATTCACCGGAGACGCCGTTGGCGCCGAGGATGGTGCGGCACTGCCGGGCGATGCCCAGGGCCTCCCGCACGTTGTTCAACTTGCCCACGCTGACCTGCTCGGGCCGCAGCCGGTGGGCGTCGGCGAGCCGACCCAGGTGCAACGCGAGCAGTTGCCCCTTCACCAGCTCGACGGCCATGTCGGCGAGCTTCGCCTGGGTGAGCTGGAAGCCGGCCAGCGGGCGACCGAACTGGGTGCGGGTGGTGGCGTACGCCAGGGTGGTCTCCAGGCAGTCGCGGGCCGCGCCGACCGCCCCCCAGACGATGCCGTAGCGGGCCTCGGTGAGGCAGCTCAGCGGCGCCTTGAGCCCGACCGCCTCGGGCAGTCGGGCGTCGGCCGGGAGGCGGACGTCGTCGAGCACGATCTCGCCGGTCACCGACGCGCGCAGCGACATCTTGCGGCGGATCTCCCGGGCCGTGACACCGGGCGTGTCCATGGGTACGACGAAACCCCGTACACCCTCGTCGGTGCGCGCCCAGATCACCGCGACGTCCGCGATCGGAGCGTTGGTGATCCACATCTTTCCGCCGGTGAGCACCCAGTCGTCGCCGTCGCGGCGGGCCCGGGTGGTCATCGAGGCGGGGTCGGAGCCGTGGTCCGGTTCGGTCAGGCCGAAGCAACCGATCGCCTCCCCGGTGGCCATCGACGGCAGCCAGCGTTGCTTCTGCTCCTCGCTGCCGTAGCGCCAGATGGCGTACATGGCGAGCGATCCCTGCACGGAGACCAGGGAGCGGACGCCGGAGTCGCTGGCTTCCAGCTCCTGGCAGGCCAGCCCGTAGGCGACCGCGGAGGCACCGGCGCAGCCGTAGCCGGTCAGGTGCATGCCGAGCAGGCCGAGCTTGCCGAACTCGCGGGCCAACTCCCGGGCTGGCACCCGGCCGTCCTCGTACCAGTCGGCGACGTGTGGCCGCACCCGGTCGTCGACGAGTTGGCGGACGACGTCGCGGATCTGCCGCTCCTCCTCGCTGAGCGACGAGTCCAGGTCGAGGAGGTCCAGCGGAGCGGTCATGGTCGCCACCCTAACGAAGGTTCAGCGCATGGAAGAAGGGCTCGTCACTCGATCGGCTCGGAGAGCACCAGCACCCGCGCGTGGATCTGGTTGCGCTGCTGAAGGGCGGCGCGCAGCGCCCGGTGCAGCCCATCCTCCAGATAGAGCCCACCGTTCCACTGCACGACGTGTGGAAAGAGGTCACCGTAGAAGGTTGAGTCCTCGGCGAGGAGCTTGTCCAGCGCCAACTCGCGCTTGGTGGTGATCATCTGATCCAGGCGCAGTGGCCGCGGCGGAATCTCCGCCCACTGCTTGAGCGTCAGATTGTGCTCCGGATAGGGACGCCCGTCCCGGACCGCTCTGAAGATCACGACGGCACGCTCCCCTCCCCGTGGCCGGGCCGACCGACGGCGCCGAGCCGGGCCGCGGCGGGCACCGCGCGGCGCGGCACCGATGACCGTGCCAGCCTAGCCGCCCAGCGCACGCTACGTTCTGCTGCCCGATGTCAGTTTCGCTATCGCCCGTCCGATTCTCAACCGGACGATCAGGACGCCGACCTCAGTTCCACCGGCCACGCCGCACGACCTCGTCGATCGGGCGACGTCCACGGCGCAACGATGGTGACCGATGGTCGGCTGCCCGGTAACCGATTGTGACGGCACCGATGGGCTGATACTCCGGCGGCACGCCGAACGCGTCCCGGTAGGAGGCGAGCCGCTGCGGCGGAATGCCGAAGAAGCACGCCCCCAGCCCCTCGTCCACGGCGGTGAGCAGCATCAGCAGCGCCGCGAATCCGGTGTCCACGTGCCAGTACGGCACCGGCCACCGGTCCGTGGACTGATCCGTCCAGCCCTTGTCCGGCTCCGCGTATCGCCGCAGGTACGCCGACTCGTTGGCGTGCGGCACCACGATCAGGGGTGCCCGACGCATTCCCGCGAGCCACCGCTCCCGTCCACCGCCATCGGGGGTGGTGGCGGCCCAGAACCGTTCCCGATCGGCCGGCTCCTCCAACACCAGGAAACCCCAGCCCTGGGCGAACCCGGCCGACGGGGCTCGGACCGCGTGGTCGAGCAGCCGGTCCACCACGTCGGGCGGGACCGGACGGTCCGGGTCGTAGTTGCGCACCATCCGCCGACGGCGGACGACCTCGGCGAACTCCATCAGGCTCCGGGGCGGATGCCCCAGGCACCCCGCCAGGTCGTGCCGGGCTTGAGCGTGAGCAGATCCTTGCCCGACCGGAACGCGTCCGGTGGGCAGGTCATCGGCTCGATCGCCACCGAGCGGCGGTGCCGGTCGCCGGTGAGAGTGTCCCCGGTGAACACCTGCCACCAGCCGAACTCGGCATCCGCCCAGACGCTCACCCCGGTCGAACCGTCCGGCGCGGAGAGGCTCACCGACGAACCGCCGTCGGCGTCGGAGATCACCTCGCCGAAGCAGGAGTCCAGAACGGCCGCGCCGATGCGGCGGGGGCTGGTCCAGTCGTACTCGGTGCCGGCCACCGGGGTCACCCCCACCGGCAGCAGCCGACCGTCCACCAGCACCCGGCTACGGGTGGGCAGCCGCATCACCAGGTCGTCCACCGCGACACCCGGCAGTTGCAGGTACGGGTGCACGGAGAAGCCGAACGGCGCCAACTCCGCACCGATGTTCGTCACCTCGTGCTCGGCGCGCAGCCCGTCCGCGTCGACGCTCCACCGGCTGAGCAGCCGCAGCGGCCACGGGTAGCCGAGCTGCGGCGGCAGGTCGTAGCCGAGCGTCACGGCGGCCTCCGACTGCTCCAACAGCCGCCACGGCACCCAGTTGACCAGCCCGTGAATGGCCACGTGCCGCTCCGGCTCGGTCAGCGGGAGCTGGTGCGTCCGCCCGCCGAACGGGTAGCGGCCATCGCGGATCCGGTTCGGCCAGGGTGCCAGCACCTGCCCGGTGCAACCAGGACAGACCTCATCGGTCTGGTAGCCGTCGACCAGGTCGACACCGTCGTGCCGGTACGTCCGGAGCCCACCGCCGACCTCCACGATGACGGCCTCATGGCCGGCGGCGGAGATGGTCCACTGGGCGCCGGAGAACGGGCGCGGATCGGGGCTTTCCATGCCGGCGACCCTAACCGGTCAGGCCCGTCCGTCGCTCGACGCCGTCGCCGCCCGGTAGCGCAGCAGCGCCGGGAACGCGATCGCGAGCACCACCACGAGCACCGCGGAGGCGATCCCACCAGCCACCCAGGCGACCCCGCCGCCGAACCCGGCGGCCATCGTGCCGGCGCGCAGGTCGCCGAGGCGTGGGCCACCCGCCACCACGACCGTGTTGACGCCCTGAAGCCGGCCGCGCATCCGATCCGGTGCGTAGACCAGCAGCATCGACTGACGCAGCACCGCGCTGATCAGATCGGCAGCGCCGGCCACAGCGAGCAGCACGACCATCAGCCAGAGCTGGTGGGCCAACCCCGCCGCGGCGATCGCCAGGCCCCAACCGACCACCGCGAGCACCAGGCCAAGCCCCTGCCGGCGGAGCCGGCTGATCCAGCCGGAGGTCAGCCCACCGATCATCGAGCCGATCGCGATGGCGCTGTAGAGCAGGCCGACCGCTCCACCGCCGCCGAACCGCTCGTGTGCGATCTCCGGAAAGAGGGCCCGGGGCATGGCGAGGATCATCGCGATCAGGTCCGCACCGAAGGACAGCAGCAGTACCGGAGTGGTGGCCAGGTAGCGGATCCCGTCGACGACGCTGGCCAGGCCGGCACGCCGGGCCTGACCGTCGGCGGTCGGCTCGGGCGGGAGTGACGGCAGGCGCAGCGCGGCCCAGAGCATCGCGGTGAACAGCACCGCGTCCACCCCGTACGCGATCGGCAGGACCACCGTGGTGTCCGGCGACGCGGAGAGGATCAGGCCGGCGGCGAGCGGACCGGCGACCGAGGCTGCGGTGGCGGTCGTGTAGTTCAGGGTGGTGGCGGACGCCACCAGGCCTTCCGGCACCAGCCGGGGCAGCATGGCGCTGCGGGCCGGCGAGCTGATCGCGAAGGCCACCGACTGCACCGCCATCAACGCCAGCAGCAGCACCGGGTTGCCCACGTTCAGCAACGCCTGGACCAGCAGCCCGAGGGTGGAAGCCCAGAGCAGGACGGACCCGCCGAGCAGCACCGCACGGCGGTCACGGGCGTCGGCGACCGCACCGCCCCAGAGCCCGAAGACCAGCAACGGTACGAAGGCAGCCACGCCCAGCAGGCCCACCCAGAACGAGTCCCGGGTCAGGGCGTACATCTCCACCGGCACCGCCACGGCGGTGAACTGGAAGCCGAACATCCCCACGGTGTTGCCGAGCCAGAGCCGCCGGTACGCCGGAACCCCCAGCGGGCGTACGTCGATCGCCCAGCGGCGCGCTCCGCGCGGCCGGGCCTCCTGAACACTCGTCATGGTGCCAACTGCTCGACGATCCAGCCACCCTCGTCGAGGCGGCGGTAGCGGAGCCGGTCGTGCAACCGGCCGGCCCGGCCCTGCCAGAACTCCACCGACTCGGGTTGGACCCGCAGCCCACCCCAGTGCGGCGGGGTCGGGATCTCGGCCTGGTCGGCGAATCGTTCGACCGCCTCCTGGTACCGCTCTTCCAGCACCGCCCGACCCGATACGACCTGGGACTGCGGGCTGGCCCAGGCACCCAGTTGGGAGCCGCGCGGCCGGCTGGCGAAGTACGCCTCGCTCGTCGCGCGGTCGACGTGCGTGACCCGCCCGGCGACCACCACCTGGCGCTGCATGGGAAACCACGGAAAGACCAGACTGGCGTACGGGTTGGCGGAAGCCTCAACGCCCTTGCGCGACAGGTGGTTGGTGAAGAAGACGAAGCCCTCCGGGTCGTACGCCTTCAGCAGCACCGTCCGCCCGCTCGGCCGGCCGGCCGCGTCGGCGGTGCCGACCACCATGGCATTCGGTTCGGGTAGCCCGAAAGCCACCGCGTCGGCGAACCACCTGTCGAACTGGGTGTGCCAATCGGCGGCCAGGTCAGCCTCGGTCAGGCCCAGGTCCGCGGCGTACTCGTTACGCATCGCGGCCGGGGCTGGTGTGTCGCCCGTCACGTCCCCACTCCTTTTCGGCGTCCCCGCCAACACCCTTTCGCGCTGGCCAGCCCGCCCTGCCCAGTCTCACCGAGCGGGGCGGAGAATGCGCGTCCGGGGATGTCGTGTGCAGCACAGTCGCAGCGGGTCGCGGATCCCTTACTCAGCAGGCAGTATGTTCCGAACACATCCCTGAGGGTCGCCTAAGCGCTCGGCTGATCGGGCCGGATGAGCGATCGGGCGCACCGACCAGATCCAGGAGAGCGACATGGCCGATTTCAAACCCGGGCTGGAGGGCGTCGTCGCCTTCGAGACCGAGATCGCCGAACCTGACCGTGAGGGCGGCGCGCTGCGCTATCGCGGAGTCGACATCGAGGATCTGATCGGCCAGGTGTCGTTCGGCAACGTCTGGGCGCTGCTGGTCGACGGCCGGTTCGGGCCGGGCCTGCCGCCGGCGGAGCCGTTCCCGGTGCCGGTGCACTCGGGTGACATCCGCGTCGACGTGCAGTCCGCGGTCGCCATGCTGGCCCCGTACTGGGGTCTCAACCAACTGTTGGACATCTCCGACGAGCAGGCTCGTGAGGATCTCGCCCGGGTCTCGGTGACCGCGCTCTCGTTCGTCGCCCAGTCCGCTCGCGGTCTCGGCCTGCCGGCGGTGCCGCAGAAGGAGATCGACAAGGCGCAGACCATCGTCGAGCGCTTCATGAAGCGCTGGCGTGGCGAGCCCGACCCACGGCACGTCAAGGCCGTCGACGCGTACTTCATCTCGGCCGCCGAGCACGGCCTGAACGCGTCCACCTTCACCGCGCGCATCGTCGCCTCCACCGGTGCGGACGCGGCTGCCTGCATCTCCTCCGGCATCGGCGCCCTCTCCGGCCCGCTGCACGGCGGTGCCCCGTCCCGGGTGCTCACCATGCTGGAGGCGGTGGAGCGCAGCGGCGACGCCGAGGGCTACGTCAAGGGCGTCCTCGACCGCGGCGAGCGGCTGATGGGCTTCGGCCACCGGGTCTACCGTGCCGAGGACCCGCGCGCCCGTGTGCTCCGGCGCACCGCCAAGGAGCTGGGCGCGCCGCGCTTCGAGATCGCCGAGGCATTGGAGAAGGCCGCCCTCGCCGAGTTGCAGGCTCGCCGCCCGGACCGGGTGCTGGCCACGAACGTCGAGTTCTGGTCGGCCGTGGTCCTGGACTTCGCCGAGGTGCCGGCACACATGTTCACCTCGATGTTCACCTGCGCCCGGATGGGCGGCTGGAGCGCGCACATCCTGGAGCAGAAGCGCCTCCAGCGGCTGGTCCGCCCGTCCGCCCGCTACCTGGGCCCGGAGACCCGCAAGCCGTCCGACGTCGAGGGCTGGGCCGCCATCCCGCACGGCGTCTGATCTACACGAGGGGGCCCCTTCTCGATGCCTGGCATCGAGGAGGGGCCCTTCCGCATGTCGACCGAGCTGATCGCGCCGGTGTGGCGAAGGACTCAGACTGACCGTCGGGACCCCGCCCATCGCCGTCCGGCCCGGGTGCGAGGATGAGGGTCGGCAGTGTCGCCGGGCCCGCCCTCGCCCTTGCGGAAGGATCTTCAAGACCGTGGCTGACGCACCGATCATCCGGATTCCCGATGAGATCAAGCCCGCCGACGGACGCTTCGGCTGCGGCCCGTCCAAGGTCCGCCCGGCGGCGGTGTCCGCTCTCGCCGAGGTCGCAACCACCTACCTCGGCACCTCGCACCGGCAGAAGACGGTCCGTGACCAGGTGGCCCGGCTGCGCTCCGGCATCGCCGAGTTCTTCTCGCTGCCCGAGGGGTACGAGGTCGTGATCGGCAACGGTGGCACCACCGCGTTCTGGGAGGTCGCCACCTTCGGCCTGATTCGCGACCGGGCCCAGTTCGCCAGCTTCGGCGAGTTCGGCGCCAAGTTCGCCAAGTCGGTCAAGGACGCCCCGTTCCTGGGTGAGCCGACCGTCCGCAAGGCCGACGCGGGCAGCGCGCCGACCCTGGTCGCCGAGTCCGGCGTGGACGCGTACGCGACGCCGCAGAACGAGACCTCGACCGGTGTGGCCGTCGGAATCAGCCGGGTGGCCGGGGCCGACGAGGGCGCGCTGCTGCTTGTCGACGCGACCTCCGGCGCGGGTGGCCTGGAGGTCAACGTCGGCGAGACCGACGTCTACTACTTCGCCCCGCAGAAGTGCTTCGGCTCCGACGGTGGCCTCTGGCTGGCTCTGATGTCACCGGCCGCACTGGACCGGGCCGCCGAGATCAAGGCGTCCGGGCGCTACATCCCCGCCTTCCTCGACCTGGTCACCGCGATCGACAACTCGCGGCTGGAGCAGACCTACAACACCCCGGCGCTGGCGACCATCTTCCTGGCCGCCGAGCAGACCGACTGGATGAACGCGCAGGGCGGCCTGGCCTGGGCGGCCAAGCGCACCGCCGAGAGCGCCGCCGCGGTGTACGGCTGGGCCGAGCGGTCCAGCATCGCCACCCCGTTCGTCACCGACCCGGCGCTGCGCTCCAACGTGGTCGCCACCATCGACTTCGCCGACGGGGTCGACGCCACGGCGATCGCCAAGGCGCTGCGCGCCAACGGCATCGTGGACACCGAGCCCTACCGCAAGCTCGGTCGCAACCAGTTGCGGGTGGCGCTCTTCCCGGCCGTCGAGCCGGCCGACGTCGAGGCGCTGACCGCGTCCATCGACTACGTGGTCGAGCGACTCTGAGCTTCGTCACGGTCGGTGTCCGTTGGGGCCTCCACGGACACCGACCGTGATCATCGCCGCAGCTCAGTCACGACATGCGGGGTGTCGCTTCCCCCACCCCGAGGCAGATGCGCGTACGGTGGTCCGAGACGCCTGGGTGGCCGACTCGTGGCGTGCGGCCAGCGAAGCGGGACGGAGGCAACGCTATGCGCCCAGTACGCTTCGTCGCCCTCTCCGAGGACGGCCAGGCCCTGGTGCTCGCCGACGAGGTGGGGCGACTTCTCGCCCTGCCGATCGACGAACGCATCGCCGGCGTGATGCACCCCGAGCCGGGTGCCCCGCCGCTCGCGGTGGCACCGAGCACCGTCGATCCGATTCCCTCACTGTCCCCTCGGGACATCCAGGCCCGCATCCGCTCCGGTGAGTCCGCCGAGGACGTCGCCCGCATCGCCGGGGTTCCGGTCGACCGGGTGCTGCGCTATGCCGGCCCGGTGCTTCAGGAGCGGGCGATGCTCGCCCAGCACGCCCGTCGCACCCGCCTCAAGGGTGCGGAGAAGCCCACCCCCCTCGCCGAGGTGGTCAACGGCCGGCTGAGCCAGCACGGCATCGACACCGAGAAGATCTCCTGGGACGCCTACCGCCGCGACGACGGCACCTGGCGGATCATCGCCACCTGGCCGTCCGGCAAGGCCACCGCGCAGGCCATCTGGGACATGGACAAGGCCCGGCAGGTGGTCACGCCGCACGACGACATGGCGCAGTACCTGTGCGCTGAGCGGCCCACGCCGATCCTCGGCCAGGAGCCGGCACCGGAACGGACCGGGCACGCCCTGCCTGGGCCGTCGCGGGGCGAGCCGAGCCGTGGTGGGCACGGGTTGCCTGCCGCGTCCGAGCACCCGCGTCCCGGCCGCGATCCGATCCGGGCTGGGCGGGATGCGCTGCTCGCCTCACTGGACCGCCCGCTCGGCGGCTCGTCGGGTCGCAGCCTTGAGCCGCGTACCCCGGCTGCTCTTGCCGGGTCGGACGCGCCTCGGCAGCGGCCGGTCGGCGGCGGTGCCGCCGCGCTGCTCGGCGGTGGCCAGGGGTCGGCCTTCGACGACGACTCGGACGCACCCAAGGAGGTGCCGGCCGTGCCGTCGCTGGCGGTGCTGCGACCGCGACGGACGGCCGCCGCGGCGGCGTCCGGCGAGTCCACCGATGCCAACGGCAAGCCACGCAAGCGGCTCCCGAGCTGGGACGACGTGCTCTTCGGCAGCGGCCCGGCCGCACGCGAATCCTCCTGACGCTTCGCGTTGACGGGTGACCTTTCCGCCACCCGTCATCGCGAGCGCGAGGGCCTCACCGATTGTTTTCAGCGCCCTCGTGATGAGGGGCGGCGACCTCGCGTACGGCGTCGGCGATGGCGCGGAAGTCCTTCTTGAGGATCGCACCATGGTTGCTGGCAACCTTCGCGGCGATCTGGATCTGCGGGTTGCGGACGGTCACCGCGTCGAGGCTGGCACGGATCTTCTCCTGCTCGTCACCGCGACTGCCGAGGGACGTGCCGGAGGCGACGACGTAGCGCACCGGGACGGTGATGCCGTCCAGCACGGGGCCCAACTCGCGCTCGCGGGAGAGTCTGCCCAGCTCGATGTTGCTGTCCGCCATCTGTTCGGCATTCATCCGTGGGGTCAGACCGGTCGGGCGCAGCAGCGGCATGAACAGGTTCATCCGTCGGAACATCTTCCGAATCCGTTGCTCCATGGCCTCGTCGAGCCAGTCGTGCGGGAACGCGCCGTCGACCAGGACCGCGCCGAGGGCACGCTTCGGGTTGCGGCCAGCCCAGTGCGCTCCGACGACCGCCCCGTAGGACCAGCCCACCACCAGCGCTCGGTCGACGTGCCGGGCCGCGAGGACGGCGTCGACGTCCCGGACGGCCGCCTCGAACGAGTAGTCGGCTGAGCGCTCCGACTTCCTGCCGCGCGGATCTGGCCCACCGCGCCACCGAACGCCGCGCCCACCGGCGCAGGCCCGCCACCCGGGGGGCGGTCGCACTCCCTCAGGAGCACGGGCGAGACGCCGAGGCCGTGGCCGAGTACGAGGAGACGTTCACCACCGTCCTCATGGCATCGGGTCTGACCAAGATGGCGGCCCGGGTGTTGACCTGCCTGTTCACCACCGACTCGGGCAGCCTCACCGCGTCCCAGCTCGCCCAGCGCCTCCAGGTCAGTCCGGCGTCCATCTCCAAGGCGATCACCTTCCTGGAGGGCCAGAGCCTCGTCCGCCGCGAACGCGACGAACGCCGCCGCGACCGCTACGTCGTCGACGACGAACTCTTCTACCAGGCGACGATCGCCAGCGCCCGGGCCAACGACCAGCTCGTTGAGACCGCGAGGAAGGGCGTCGCCCTGCTCGGCCCGCAGACCCCCGCCGCCGCCCGCCTGGAGAACATCGCCCGCTTCCTCGACTTCATCAGCGAGAGCATCGTCCGCGCCGCCGAGCAGGCCCGCGAAGTGCTGCACACCAGATCTCAGGCAACCACCCAGGACACCGCGCAGCCAGAGCCAGATCGCAGCTAGCCACTCGGGTGTGGTCAGCGGTGCCGTTGCCGGTGCCCGGCCCGAGCGGCCGGCAGGGACAGGCCCGCCGCGTGCAGCACACCCTCCACCCGGACCCGCTCGATCTCCTGATCGACGCCCTCCAACTCGGCGAGGTGCTCGGTGATGCCGAGCGCCCGGCAGGCAAGGCGTAGCCGATCGTCGTACGCCTGGAGCAGCGCACTGTGCCAGACCATCGACCGGCCGGTGCCGCCGAGCCGCTGACCGCCGAGACGGCGCAGGTCGGCGGCGAGCTGCTCCAGGGGTCGACGGTCGGTGCGGTCGAAGTCGCTGAAATCGATGTCCCGGGTCAGCGCGTCGGCCTCGATGGCCCGGTCGAGACGCGCGATCGTGCGTCTCTCCCGTCGACGCTCACGCCACTCGGACCACCCGCAGACCACTCGGTCGAGGATCTCGTCGTAGCAGAAGAGCAGGGCGAACGCCGCCGGCAGAGTGGCCATGGCGAGGAACGCCAGGGCCAGCATCAGCGCGCGTCCGACTCCCACACATCGACGCTAAGCCCCACCGTGCCACCCCGCCAGCGATTTGGCCGCATCCGCGCAACGGGACGCGGCCCGGCTCCGGCGGTAAACCTCAGCAGTCGGTGGAGGTGACGTAGAAACGGGGCATCGGCAGCACCCGGAAGCGCAGCCGGGCACCGGAGTGGCGCAGCTGCCAGGTGAGCGCGACCAGCGCGGCAGCCAGCGAGATGAGCCCACCCATCCAGATGCTGGCCCCGGCGCCGTAGTGCTCCGCGACCCAACCGATCAGCGGCGCGCCGACCGGGTTGGTGCCCAGGAAGACCAGCACCCACAGGGCCATCACCCGGCCCCGGAAGGCCGCGTCCACGCCCATCTGGATCCGCTGGTTGGCGGCCTGGGCGAAGAAGACCATGCAGAAGCCGGTCGGTACCAGCAACACCACGACCAGCCAGTACGCCGAGGAGAGGCCGACCAGGGTGCCGAAGCTGGCACAGGCGATCGCCGCGCCGAGGACCAGCCAGACCGACGGGCGGCTACGCCGGCCGGTGCCGCTCAGCGCGCCGCCGAGCGCGCCGACGGCCAGCGCCGTGCTGAACAGGCCGAACGAGGCAGCACCGGTGTTGAAGACCGTCTTCGCCAACGCGGCCAGGGTGAGCTGGAAGTTGAACAGCGACATGCCGATCACCGACATCATCGCCATCGGCATCAGCAGATCGGGGCGCCGCCACACGTACCGCAGACCGTCGACGACCCGGGCGGACGCCCGCTCGTCGCGCGGTAGGAGGGCGTCGCGGTGCAGTTCGGTCGTACGCATACGGACCACGTTGACCAAAGGCGCAACCGAGCTGAGGGCGGTGAAGAGGAAGACCGGGCCGACGTCGAACGCGGCGATGGCCAGGCCGGCGACGGCCGGGCCGACGATCCGGGCGGAGTTGAACACGGCGGCGTTCAGCGACAGCGCGTTGGGCAGCAGTGACGTGCCGACGAGTTCGGAGACGAACGCCTGCCGGACCGGGGTCTCCACGGCGTTGGCCGTGCCGAGCAGCGCGGCGAAGGCGAAGACGTGCCAGAGCTGCACCAGGTCGGTGAGGACCAGCAGGGCCATGCCCAGCGCCAGCAGGCTCCAGAAGGTGTTGGCGGCGAACAGCAGCACCCGCTTGTCGTACCGGTCCGCGAGTCGCCCGGAGAGCAGGGTGAGCAGCAGCACCGGAGTGAACTGACAGGCGGTGACCACGCCGAGCGCGGTGGCCGAGTTGTTGGAGAGCTCGAGGACGAGCCAGTCCTGGGCGATGAACATCATCCAGACGCCGATCAACTTGATCAGCTGCCCGGATGCGAAGAGGCGGTAGTTGCGGACCTGTAGGGACTGGAACATCGTGCTCAGCTTCGCCTGCACTCTTGGTGCGCCTCCTCTGGCCGTACGCGTCATCGACAGGTGACGGCACGGACCCGGTGGCGCGGGTGCGGCTCAGGCGCGAGCGAGCTGCTGGAGAATCTCGGCGGCCCTCTGCAGGGTCTCCCGTTCGTCCTCGTCGAGCGCGGCCAGCCGGTGCGCCAGCCACTCGTCGCGGGCCCGCTCGAACTGGTCGAGCACGGCCTGCCCTCCCTCGGTCGCCGCGAGGATGACCTGCCGCCCGTCGGTCGGATGGGGTGTCCGCCGCACGAGGCCGCGGTCCTCCAACTTCCCGACGATCTTGGTCATCGTCGGCGGCTGCACCCGCTCCACATCGGCCAGCTCCCGGGGTGTCATCGCACCCGCCAGCCGCAGGCTGGTGAGCGCGGAGACCTGGGTGACCGTGAGGTCGCCGACCGGTCGGGCCTGTCGGACCCGCCGGTTGAGTCGGGTGATCGCATCACGCAGCTGGGGAGCCAGCTGCGCCGGTGGCACGCGTTCCGCCGTCACCGTCCGCTCCGTCACAGTAGTTAGCTTAACTAATGAGCATGGCTAACGACATCCGTTATGACCAGGCTCACGAGGGGGATCATGATGGTACGGGCGGGGAATCCCGATCGACTCCCCGCCCGGACCTGCGTCAGAGCACCAGGGACTCGATCGGCCCACGCAGGAAGTACAGCACGAACAGCGCGGCCACTCCGTACAGCAACGGATGGACCTCCCGGGCCTTGCCCCGCGCCAGCTTCACCACCACGAAGGTGATCAGACCGGCCCCGATCCCGTTGGAGATCGAGTAGGTGAACGGCATCAGCACGATCGTGAGAAACGCCGGAATGGCGATCTCGTAGTCGGACCAGTCGATCGTCCGCACCGCGGTCATCATCAGGAAACCGACCACCACCAGGGCCGTCGACGCCGCCTCGAACGGCACGATCACGACCAGCGGCGCCAGGAACATCGCGAGCAGGAAGAGCGCGCCGGTGACCAGGTTGGCCACCCCGGTCCGCGCACCCTCCGCGACACCGGCGGCGCTCTCGATGTACGACGTGTTGCTGGAGGTGCTCGCCGCACCGCCGGCCGCAGCGGCGATCGAGTCGACAAGCAGGATCTCCTTGGCCTTCGGCGGGGTGCCCTGCTCGTCGAGCAGGCCGCCCTCCTGACCGACCGCGACCATCGTGCCCATGGTGTCGAAGAAGTCCGTGATCAACAGCGTGAAGATGAACATCAGCACGACCAGCCAACCGGCCCGGCCCCACGAGTCGAGCACGTTGAACTTGCCGAGCAGCGACAGGTCCGGCAGGTCGACCACCGTCGTCGGCAACTCCGGCACGTTCAGCGACCAACCCTTCGGGTTGGGCTTACCGTCGACGAACGACGGGCCGATGTTGCCGACCGCCTCCACGATCACCGCCAGCACCGTCGAGGCGAGGATGCCGATCAGGATCGCGCCACGCACCCGACGGACCACAAGCACCAGCGTGATCAGCAGGCCAACCACGAAGACCAGCGTCGGCCAACTCACCAACTTGCCGCCGATGCCCAGCCCGACCGGCACGGTGGTGTTGGCAGCGTCCGGGATGCGCCGGACGAAACCGGCGTCCACCAGGCCGATGATGGTCAGGAACAGACCGATGCCGACCCCGATCGCGGTCTTCAGCTGGGTCGGCACCGAACGGAACACCGCAGTCCGCAGACCGGTCAGCACCAGCACCGCGATGATCAGACCCTCGATCACCACCAGGCCCATCGCGTCGGCCCAGGTCATCTCGGGGGCGATCTCGTACGCCACCAGGGCGTTGACGCCCAGACCGGCGGCGAGCGCCAGCGGGAACCGGCCGACCACACCCATCAGGATGGTCATCAGGCCAGCGACCAGCGCCGTCGCGGCAGCGAGCGCGGGAATCGGGAGGCTCTTGCCGTCACCGTCCAGGGCCCCGCCCAAGATCAGCGGGTTGAGCACCACGATGTACGCCATCGTGAAGAAGGTCGCCAGGCCGCCGCGTACCTCACGACTCAGCGTCGAGCCACGGGCGGAGATCTCGAAGAACCGGTCGAAGCCGTTACGCGGGTGAGCGGGGTTGGGAGGTGTGCCGTTCTCGGGCGGCGCTACTGCCATCAGGTCCTCGCAGGTGATCTTCCGGTTGTCGCGCGCATCGTCCCAGATCGTCGGCGGGCAGGGGAAGTAGATCCCGTACGCTTGCCGAATGCCGAACGAGCAGCCACCGCGGCCCGCACCACTGGATCCGCCGATGGTGCCGTTCGCCCTCGCCGGGTTGATCGCGTGGGCGATCGCCGGGCTGGTCCTGCTGATCTTCTTCCGGGGCTGGCTGACCGAGCACGATCACCAGAACTGGCTCTGGACCTGCCTCGCCGGTTTCCTGTGGGGTTTTCCCGGCCTCGCCGTGATGATGCGGCACGACGCCAACCGACGCCGCCGCCGCGCGAGGTGACCTGGCCACCGCGCCGGAGCACTCCGGCGCGGACGATCAGGAGTGCCCGTACGGCTCCGCCGGCTCAGCGGCCTCCACCGAGCCGGGGGCCCGGCTGACCGACATGGCCTCCACCGCGCTGTCGTCGTACACCGTGGGAAGCTCGTCGACCGCGGTCTCGGCCGCCTCGATCAACGTCTCGGAGTGGGCGCCGCAACCGTGGTCGGCGCTCACCACCCGGCCGTCGTCGGGGGCGTAGAAGTTGCCGCACGCGCCAAAGGACTGCCGCATCGCACCGGCCAGCGGCAGGTAGAAGCCGCAGGTGCCGCAGCGTGCGGCGGCCGGCGCGGCGGTCGAGATGGCCGCGGCGGGGCCGTGGTCACCGTCGTACCAGCGCTGCGCGGTGTCGATGCGGCCCTCCCGGGACAGCACACGCGCGCGTCCGAGGCCCAACTCCCACGCCGTCTCCTCGACCGCCGGGTCGTCGGAGAGCAGGTAACCGGGGACCAGTCGATCGTCGTCCGGCGAGGTCGGGAGCAGGTCGCCCGGGCCCAGGTCGCCCGGCTTGAGCCGCTCCTGCCAGGGCAGCCAGCCCGGCGCGAGCAGCGCGTCCGGGCCGGGCAGCAGCACCGTCTCGCAGATGGTCACCGTCTTGCTGCGCGGCACCCGGGTGACGGTGACCGCCCAGCGCCAGCCGCGGTAGCCGGCGAGACGGCATTCGAAGTAGTGGGTAACCAGTCGATCACCCTCGGCCACGACCTGCAGGTGGTCGCCGACATCGTCGGCGTCCACCTCGGTGATGCCAGCGCGCGCCACCTCGACGGCAGCGGCGCAGACCTGGTCGAGACGGGCGGCACGGGTGGAGACGGGCCTGGTCACCTGACCATTGTTCCCCATGCGCTTCGCAGGGGTGACAGGGACTCCCGGGAACCTTTCCCAGCGGTGGTGCGGCATACCCGGATCGGATGGGCGAGGATGGTGCACATGCCGTCGTACTCCCGCTCCGGGCGATCCGTCCTCGGGCGGACCGTCGGCACCGGCATTCGCGCCATCCGTCTGCTGTTGCGTGGTTCGGTGGGCAGCGGCCGCTGGGTGACCCGTCGGGCCGGTCGAGCCCGCGCCCGAGGCGCCGGCGGCGAGGTCGGCATGGTTCGCCTGTTCGACCTGCACGCGCTCTCCTGCGCCGGTGACACTCTGATCGCCATCGGCCTGGCCGGCACGATCTTCTTCAACGTGCCGCTCGGCGAGGCCCGCAGCAAGGTCGCGCTCTACCTGCTGGTGACCATGGTGCCGTTCGCGATGCTCGCCCCCGTGGTGGGCCCGCTGCTGGATCACTTCCGGCACGGCCGGCGGTACGCGCTGGCCGCGACGATGCTCGGCCGCGCCTTCCTGGCCTGGTTGATCTCCGACTACATCCACGGCTTCGGGCTCTATCCGGCGGCGTTCGGGGTGCTCGCGCTCTCCCGGGCGTACGGCGTGGCCCGCTCCGCGGCGGTGCCCCGGTTGTTGCCGGAGGGCCTCGGCCTGTCCCAGGTGGGCGCCCGAGCCAGCGTCTACGGCACGGTCGCGGGTGCGCTGGTGGCGCCGATCGGGTTGGCCGCGTTCTGGTTCGGGCCGCAGTGGCCGCTCCGCGTCGCGTCGGTGATCTTCCTGGTCGGCATGGTGATCTCCCTGCGGCTGCCGCCAAAGGCCGACTCGGAGCCACCGGAGCGGGTTCCCCGGCCACTGCGCGCGCTGGGCCGCCGCCGCGGCGATCGGCCGCTGGGCCGGGGTCGACCGTCCGGCCGGCTGGTGATCGCGACTCTGATCGGTGCCGCGGCGCTCCGCGCGCTCTACGGCTTCCTGCTGCTCTTCCTCGCCTTCGCGATAAAGAAGGGCGACCTGACCACCGTCGTGTTCGGCCGGGATCTGGGCGCCGAGTGGGCGTTGGGCGTGGTCGGCGGCGCGCTCGCGATCGGCAGTTTCCTGGCCACCGCCATCGGCACCCGACTGCGCATACATCGACCTACCGCCATCCAGTCCAGCAGCATGATCATCGTGGCTGGCGTGGCAGTGCTCGCCGTCATCCAGTTCTCGCTGGTGATGGTCGCCCTGCTCTGCCTGGTCGCCGCGCTGGTCAGCGGGGTAGCGAAGCTGGCCGTGGACGCCTCGATCCAGGAGCGCATCCCGGAACGGCTGCGGGCCAGCTCGTTCGCCCACTCCGAGACGGTGCTGATGCTCGCCTTCGTCGCAGGTGGTGGGCTCGGGCTGGTGCCGTTCAATGGCCGGATGGGCATCGCCGTCGCCGCCGGGTTCGGCGTACTGGCCGCGATCCGGGGTGTGCTTGTCGCCGCCCGGCTGCGCGGCGAGAAGCTGGCCGGCCGGCCGCTCGGCGACGACGAGCTGACCGAGGAGGAGCCGGCGGACGAGCCCGGGGATCCCACGCCCACCTCGCCGGCACCAGCCCCGGCCAGCTCCCCGCAGTACGACGACCCGAGCCTGGCCCCGCCGGGCTACCACATCTACCGCCCGTCGTCGGCGGTCGGCGGCCCGGGTGGCGGGGCCGACGACGACACCCGTCGCGAGTCTCCCGGCTCACTCTCGTGACCGGCCTGCTGGTGGTGACGGCGGTCCCCGCCGAGGCGGACGCGGTCCGCGCCGGGCTGACCGACCACACCGTGACCGTCACCCCGATCGGGGTGGGCCCGGCCGTCGCCGGTGCCGCCACCGCCCGGTTGCTGGCGCTGGCCGAGGCCGCCGGCAGCCCGTACCGCGCGGTGGTCAGCGCCGGCGTGGCCGGCGGCTTCACCGGGCGGGCCGAGGTCGGCGACACGGTGCTCGGCACCGTCAGCATCGCCGCCGACCTGGGCGCCGAATCGCCCGACGGTTTCCTCCCCATCGACGAGCTGGGCATGCCGCCCGCGCTGCTCGGTGCCGGCAGCAGGGTGCCGGCGGACCCGGGCCTGCTGGCGGCGCTGCGGGCCGCCCTCCCGACGGCCACGACCGGCCCGGTGCTCACGCTCAGCACCGTCACCGGCACCGCCGCCAGCACCGACGAGCTGCGCCGGAGGCACCCGGAGGCGGTCGCCGAGGCCATGGAGGGGTACGGCGTGGCAGTGGCCGCAGCGCAGGCCGGCGTGCCCTTCGCCGAACTGCGCACCATCTCCAACCCGATCGGCCCCCGCGACCGGGACGCCTGGCGGCTGCGCGAAGCCCTCACCGCCCTGACCGCAGCCGCTCCGGCACTGCGCTGAACGGCCTCCGCCGACCCGGCCAGGCTCAAGCAGCGAGCTATCAACACCCTGCGTCAGGCTGTGGATAACGCTGTGGACAACCACCGCGAGCGGTGGATGACCTACTCCCGCAGGCAGCCACGCTGACCTGGACCGCTTCGGATCCATCATCTCGTCGGGTAGCAGCGGCGCTGGCCATGACCGGGTTGCCACTCGGCAGACCGGACGCCAGGACCGACGCTCGATTCGCGTCCGGACGGCCTTGTCCTGATGAGCGCGATGACTGGTAGTCATCTTGATGACTCACAGTCATCGCGCTCATTGCTGCGATTCCTCCCAGCCGACCCCACCGTTGCGTGGAGAGCCGTCAGCGGGTGAAGCAGCGGGGCTGGATGCGGCCTGCGGGCATGCCGAGGGCGAGTAGCCGTGCCCGCGCGTCGGCCAGCTCCACAGGGAGAGTGGCGCGGTCACGGTCGCCGGTCGCGGATCACAGTCGCGGGGTGGGCACGCAACCCGGGCGGAGGGCGGGGCTACCGTGAGGATGTGGCGCTCTCTCTGGCGATCTCGCCCTGCCCCAACGACACGTTCGTCTTCCACGCGCTGGTGCACGGGCGGGTGCCCGGCGCGCCACCTGTCGAGGTGACGTACGCCGACGTGGACGTCACCAACACGGCGGCCGAGCGGGGCGCGTTCGACCTGGTGAAGGTGAGCTTCGCGGCGCTGCCCTGGCTGCTCGACGACTACCACCTGCTGCCCTGCGGCGGGGCGCTCGGTCGCGGTTGCGGCCCGCTGGTGCTCACCCGGGGCGACCGCGACGGCGGCCCGGACCGCACCGACCTCACCGGTGCCACGGTGGCGGTGCCGGGCGACCGGACCACCGCGTACCTGCTGTTCCGGCTCTGGTCGGCCGGGCGACCGCCGGCCCGGATCGAGGTGGTTCCGTTCCACGAGATCATGCCGGGCGTGGCGGCTGGGCGCTACGACGCGGGGCTGGTCATCCACGAGGCCCGGTTCACCTACCACCGGCACGGCCTGAGCGCCCTGGTCGACCTCGGCGAGTGGTGGGAGGCCGACACCGGCCTGCCCATCCCCCTCGGCGCGATCCTGGCCCGCCGTGGCGCGGTCGACCCGGAGGCCGCAGCCGGCTGGGTCCGCGAGTCGGTCCGGCAGGCCTGGGCGGACCCGGCGGCCAGCCGGGAGTACGTGCTGGCGCACGCCCAGGAGATGGAGACCGACGTGGTGGACCGGCACATCGGCCTCTACGTCAACGAGTTCACCGCAGACCTGGGCGATGCTGGCTTCGCCGCGGTGGCGGCACTGCTCGATCGGGCCGCCACCGCTGGCCTGGTGCCTCAGACCTCCAGCTCGCGGGCCACCGCGTGGACCAGCTGAGCGATCTTCTGCGCGGACTTCTTGTCCGGGTACCGACCCCGGCGCAGGTCCGGCTGGACCTTCGCCTCCAGCACCTTGATCATGTCTTCGACCAGGCCGTGCAGCTCCTCGGCCGGCCGACGGCGCAGCTCGGCCATCGACGGCGGGGCGTCCAGCAGCTTGACTCCCATGGCCTGTGCGCCCCGGCGGCTGTCCACCACGCTGAAGTCGACCCGCTGGCCACCCTTGAGGTCGGTGACACCCGCCGGCAACGCCCCCTTGGGCAGGAACACGTCGCCGCCCTCGTCACTCGTGACGAAGCCGTATCCCTTGGCCGTGTCGTACCACTTCACTCGACCCGTAGGCACCTGAAAACCCCTGCTTCACTTGAGCCGCTACTGCTCCAAGGCTAGCTGGATCATGCCGTCGAGTGCCGCTGGGAATTCGGTGAGCTGATCGAGCACCATGTCCGCCCCGGCCGCGCGCAGCTCAGCCCGGGAGCACGGGCCGGTCGCGACCCCGATGCCGGGCACCCCGGCCGCTGCCGCCGCCACCATGTCCGCGACATGATCACCGACATAGTGGGTCGCTCCGTGCTCCCGCAGGGCGGTCGCCTTCTGCTCGGCGAACAGGTCACCGGCCAACTCGTCGACGGTGAGACCGAGGTGGTCCAGGTGCAGCCGGGCCAGCCGGGCGATCTTGGACGTGACGACCAACACACGACCACCCCGCGCACGGATCGCGTCGATCGCCTCCCGCGCGCCGGGCAGGGGAAGCGTCGGGGTGATCGCGTACGCCGGGTACAGCTCGCGAAACGCGAGCACTGCCGACTCGACCTGCTCCGGCGGGAACCAGTGTGCGATCTCGGTACGCAGCGGCGGGCCGAGCCGGGACACCGCCAGCTCGGCGTCGACCGGCACGCCGGTCCGCGCGGTCAGCGCCTGGTAGGCCGCGGCGATGCCGGGGCGGGAATCCACCAGGGTCATGTCGAGATCGAATCCGACGGTCAGTGCGGGCATGTCGAGAAACGTACCGGCCACTCCCAGTCGGCCGGACGTCCGAGGGGCGCGGAAGCCCGGTGCCGGGCTAGCGTGGAAAGACGATGACCACCTCACTCGCCGACCACCTGCGGTCGCTGCCCGATGAGTCACTGGCCGCGCTTCTCCAGCTGCGGCCCGACCTCGTCGTGCCCGTGCCGGCCGACGTCTCCGCCCTGGCCATCCGGGCCCAGTCCCGGGTCTCCGTGGCCCGCGCGCTGGACGGGCTGGACCAGTTCACCCAACAGATCCTCGACGCCGCCCGCCTCACCCGAAATCCGGACGACGGCACCACGGCCACCGACGCCGTGCTCGCGATGGCGACCAGCGGGCCGCAACCGCCGGCCCCGACGGCCGTCCGGGCCGCCGTGGACCGGCTGCGTGCGCTCTTCCTGCTGTACGGCCCGGAGCACGCGCTCCAGGTGGTGCCCGCCGTCGACGAAGTCGCCCCGTACCCCGCTGGGCTCGGCCGACCCGCCGCGGAGCTGGACCCGCGCACGGCCGCGCTCTGCGCGGACCCGGCGAAGCTCCGACGGACGGTGCTCGCCGCCCCGCCTTCGGCCCGGGCGATCCTGGACCGGTTGGCGGCCGGCCCGCCGGTGGGCAGCGTGCCGCCGGGGGCGTTGCAGGCGCCGCCGCTCGGCGCGGCGGACCCGGTGCTCTCCGACCCAACCAACGGGGGTGCCCCGACCGGCTCTCCGGTGCGGTGGCTCGTCGACAACCGGCTGCTGGTCCCCGTGACGACCGGCTCGTCCACAGCTGGCGGCACGGTGGAGCTGCCCCGCGAGGTCGGCCTGCTGCTGCGCCGCGACAGCGGCCCGCTCGGGCCCCTGCGCACCAGCCCACCGCCGCTGGCCGCCGCGCCGCGCGAGCCAAAGGCGGTCGACTCGGCCGGCGCCGGGCAGACCATGGAGGTGGTCCGACACACCGAAGGGCTGCTGGAGCAACTCGCCGACGAGCCCGCGCCGGTGCTGCGTTCGGGGGGCATCGGGGTGCGGGACCTGCGCCGGTTGGCGCGTACCGCCGGACTGGACGAGCCGAACGCCGCCCTGCTGCTGGAGGTGGCGTACGCGGCGGGGCTCGTCGGTGAGCTGGAGATGCCCGGCGCGGCCACCGGCCGGTACGGGGCGGATCAGCAGGTGCTGCCGACCGGCGGGTACGAGGTGTGGCGGGCCGCCTCGCTGGCCCAACGTTGGGAGCAGCTCGCCCGAGCGTGGCTGAGCATGACCCGGCAGGTGGGGCTGGTCGGCCGCCGCGACGACCGGGACCGGCCGATCACCGCGCTCTCGGCCGAGGCCGAGCGGGCCAGCGCGCCGGCCACCCGACGGGCGGTGCTCGGTGTCCTCGCCGACCTGGAGCCGGCGACCGCGCCCACCCCGGATGAGGTGCAGGCGCTGCTGGACTGGCGGGCCCCAAGACGCAGCCGAGGCCGGGACGCCGCCCACCGAGAGGTGCTGGCCGAGGCCGCGCAGTTGGGCGTGACGGGGCTGGGGGCGCTCACCTCGTACGGTCGGCTGCTGCTGGGTGACCTGACGTCGACCGGCGAGCGGGGCGACGACGACCCGCTGGGCGTGCACGCGGACGTCGAGAGCGGCGACCCTTCCAATGCCGCGCGGGCGCTTGACGCGCTGCTGCCCGCCCCGGTCGACCACTTCCTGGTGCAGGCCGACCTGACCGTGGTGGTGCCCGGCCCGCCCGATCCGGGGCTGGCCGCCGAGTTGGAGGCGATGACCGAGCTGGAGTCGGCCGGCGGGGCCAGCGTGCACCGGGTCACCACGGCGAGCGTGCGGCGAGCACTGGATTCCGGCTACACGGCCGACGACCTGCACGACGTGTTCCGACGCCGGTCGCGTACCCCGGTGCCGCAGGGGCTCACCTACCTGGTCGACGACGTGGCCCGCAAGCACGGCGGGCTGCGGGTCGGCCTGGCCGGGGCGTACCTGCGCAGCGACGACGAGACGCTGATCAGCGAGGTGCTGGCCGACCGGCGGCTGGAGTCGTTGGCGCTGCGGCGGCTCGCGCCGACGGTGCTGTGCACGCAGTACCAGGTTGGTCGGCTGCTGGGCGCGCTTCGCGACGCGGGGTACGCCCCGGTGCAGGAGGACGGCACCGGCAGCACCGTGCTGGCCCGGCCGCGAATCCGACGGGCCCCGCCCCGGGTGTCGGTGACCACCCGGGCAGTCGATCCGCTGGCCGCCCCGAAGCTGCCCATGCCTCGGCTGCTCGGCGTGGTGGAGCACATCCGGCGGGGTGAAGCGGCGGCGCGGGCAGCCCGACGGGCGCCTGCGGTGGTGCGCGGCGGCGCGCCAGGGCTGGGCGGTGGCCCGGTGCCGGCGCACACCCACAGCGAGGCCCTGGCGGTGCTCCAACAGGCTGTCCGGGACAAGGCGCTGGTCTGGGTCGGTTATGTCGACGCGCACGGGGCGACCGCCTCGCGCCTGCTCAAGCCGGTCTCGATCGGGGCCGGCTACCTGCGGGCCGAGGACGAACGGACCGAGATGCTGCACACGTTCGCGCTGCACCGGATCACCGCGGCGGTGGTGGCGGACTGACCGACAGCGCCGCCGCGCGGGTGCGGTCGGTCAGCGACGACGGCTGCGGCTGCGGCTGCGGCTGCGGCTGCGGCGTACGGTGCCGACCACCGAGATGATCAGCAGTAGTGCGAAGCCGGCGCCGGCGGACTCCCCGACCGAGTCGATGAAGCCCTGCTGCAGCACCAGCCAGCCGAAGAGGAACCATCCGACCAGGAGCGTCGCCGCGATGGCGTACGCGATCACGGTCGCGCGGGACACCTCGTCGGGTGGTGCTTGCTCATGCTCCGCGATCACGTCACGGTCGACCGTCATACCCAGCCTCCCCGCCCGGTCCGGCCCTGGACTCCCAGCGTGACACTCGAAAGTCCGGTCGGACAGGGGGTTACCGCCGCGATTCGCTCCGTGTCGCTCAGGTGCCGGGGCGTCGGCCGATCAGCACCACCCGGGTGCCGACCTTTCCCAGCTCCCACATCCGGACGGCGTCGGCGTGCAGGAGGTTGACGCACCCGTGCGAGCCGATCGACTTGTCGTGCAGGTAGGTGGTGGTCTCGTGGAAGCCCATCCCCTGGGTGAAGTGCTGCCAGTACGGCAGCCACACCTCGTACGGGTCGGACCACTCCTTGGGGTTGCGGTAGTTGATGGTGTACGTGCCGGCCGGGGTGCGGTAGCCGGACATGCCGGTGCGGGTCACCGTCGGGCCCATGATCACTTTGCCGCCGCGGACCGCCCAGACGGTCTGCCGGGTCAGGTCCACGCAGAACGTGGTGCCCGTGCCGGCCTTGCAGCGGCCCGGGTCGGTGGTGGCGAGGCGCTGGGCCACGTCGAGGGTGGTCGGTCCGGCGCGACCCTCGACGGGGCGAATGCCGTACCTCTTCTGGAACTTCTTGATCGCGGCGCAGTCGGCGGCGGACTGGCGACCGTCCACGGTCACCGCCCCGAACCCGCCCAACCGGGCCAGGTAGGTCTCCACCGCGCGCTGGTGCTGGCCCTGGGGGCAGCCGGCGACGGTCGGCGTACCGGTGCTGGGGGTCGGGGTTGGTGCGGTGCGGGTCGGCTTCGGCGTGGGTTTGCGGGAGGGTTTCGGGGTTGGTTTCGGGGTTGGCGCAGCGGGAGTGGGCCGGCCGCGCTGGTCGGGCCCGGACGTGTCGCTCGCCCCCGTTGCCTGTTCCGCCGCACCGGCTGGGGCGGCTCCCCCGCCACCACTCCCGCCGGACTGCGGATCGAACGCGCACGCACCCGCGCCGACCAGCACGACCACCACAAGGGCGACCAGCCGGGAAGTGAGCCGGAGTTGCTTCATGCGACCTCCCCTGACAGTCGTCCCTTTACTAGACGTTCGTGAGTGCCGTCACGGTTGCGGCCGGTGAGCATCTTTCTTCCGCCATCCCGGATCGTGCAACACTGGATGGTCGGCCAACCGAGGAGAGGACGCTGGCGTGAGCGGTGGACCACTGATCGTGCAGTCGGACAAGACCCTGCTGCTGGAGATCGACCACCCCGACGCGCAGGCCTGCCGGATGGCCATCGCGCCGTTCGCGGAGCTGGAACGCTCGCCGGAGCACGTGCACACCTACCGGCTGACCCCGCTGGGTCTGTGGAACGCCCGCGCGGCGGGGCACGACGCCGAGGGTGTCGTCGACTCGCTGATCAAATACTCCCGCTACCCGGTGCCGCACGCGCTGCTGGTGGACGTGGCCGAGACGATGGACCGGTACGGCCGGCTCCAGCTCGCCAACGACCCGGCGTACGGGCTGGTGCTGCGCGCACTGGACCGGCTCGTGCTGATCGAGGTGGCGAAGAGCAAGAAGCTCGCCGGGATGCTCGGCGACAAGATCGACGACGACACCATCCGGGTGCACCCGTCCGAGCGTGGCCGGCTCAAGCAGGCGCTGCTCAAGCTGGGTTGGCCGGCGGAGGACCTGGCCGGTTACGTCGACGGTGAGGCGCACCCGATCGAGCTGGCCGAGGCCGGCAAGGACGGGCGCAAGCCGTGGACGCTGCGGTCGTACCAGCGGGAGGCCGTCGAGGCGTTCTGGGCCGGCGGGTCTGGTGTGGTGGTGCTGCCCTGCGGCGCCGGCAAGACCATGGTCGGCGCGGCGGCGATGGCCGAGGCGAAGGCGACCACGCTGATCCTGGTCACCAACACGGTCGCCGGCCGGCAGTGGAAGCGGGAGCTGATCGCGCGCACGTCGCTGACCGAGGAGGAGATCGGCGAGTACTCCGGCGAGCGCAAGGAGATCCGCCCGGTCACCATCGCCACGTACCAGGTGCTCACCTCGCGGCGCGGCGGCGCGTTCACCCACCTGGACCTGTTCGGGGCCCGCGACTGGGGCCTGGTCGTCTACGACGAGGTGCACCTGCTGCCCGCGCCGATCTTCCGGTTCACCGCGGACCTCCAGGCCCGCCGCCGGCTGGGCCTCACTGCGACTCTGGTACGCGAGGACGGCCGCGAGGGTGACGTGTTCAGCCTGATCGGCCCGAAGCGGTACGACGCGCCGTGGAAGGACATCGAGTCGCAGGGCTGGATCGCCCCGGCCGACTGCACCGAGGTCCGGGTGACGCTTACCGACGCGGAGCGGATGTCGTACGCCACCGCGGAGGCGGAGGAGCGTTACCGAATGGCGGCGACCGCCCGCACCAAGCTGCCGGTGGTCAAGGCGCTTGTCGACCAGCACCCGGACGACCAGGTGCTGGTGATCGGCGCGTACATCGATCAGCTGCACCAGCTCGGCGAATACCTCGACGCGCCGATCATCCAGGGCTCGACCACCAACAAGGAGCGGGAGCGGCTCTTCGACGCGTTCCGCTCCGGTGAGCTGCGCACCCTGGTGATCTCCAAGGTCGGCAACTTCTCCATCGACCTGCCCGAGGTGGCGGTGGCGATCCAGGTGTCCGGCACGTTCGGGTCACGCCAGGAGGAGGCGCAGCGGCTGGGTCGGGTGTTGCGCCCGAAGGCCGACGGCCGGCAGGCGCACTTCTACACCGTGGTGTCCCGGGACACGATCGACACGGAGTACGCGGCACACCGGCAGCGCTTCCTCGCCGAGCAGGGGTACGCCTACAAGATCATCGACGCCGACGACGTCCTCGGCCCATCCCTGCCGTCCTTCGACTGACCCCGCTCACGTGCGTTGATCGACTCGGTTTTCAGGAAGTCGCGGTGTCCGGGGCAGGTTGATGCCCCGGTTTCCCGAAAGCCGAGTTGATCAGTGCGGTGAGCACGGGGATGTGGTTTCTCTCGCGCTCACTGTGGAGCTGATGTCGTAGACGAATCGGCCGGGTCCGTGGCACAGGGACGCCGAGGCTCCGCGTTGGCGGCGGCCCGGCGGCACCTGCCGATCGTGGTCATCGCATGGTTCACTGACGCGCATGTCGTGGCGGAGGATTCGGTCGCCCCTGGCGGTCGTCGTGACAGCTGTCGTGGCGGTAGCAGGATTGGCCGCCTGGCGATGGACTCACAACCACCCGCCATACGGCCCGGAAGCCTTGGCCATCACGTCCTCGCTCAGCCTCGTCAGCCATGCGGAGGCGCAGGCTGCGCTCGGCGAGAAGACCCACGCGCCACTGGCCTCCGACGAACGCGACCAGCTGGTGCTGGGCCGGGTCGCCTGGCAGCCGCCTCCTGAGCCACTCGATGGTGGCTACTTCGCGGTGTTCCTCATCGACAAGCGCACCAACCGCAAGCCGAACGACTTCGGCGTCTCCGCTCCGCAGGAGGCCGTCAGCCTCGGCAGCGCTGGCGTCGAGAACAGGATCGCCGAACGCTATGCCTGGCTACGAGGTGCGGGCGATGTCAAGGTCGGAGACCACGAGTGGCGGAGCAACGGCAACAGACTTGGCGTGTTCGACGAGACGGCCTCGCCACTGACATTCGTCGCGCGCTTTCCGTACTTGGCTGATGCTGCTCGGAAGCCGACGATAGCCACCGCGCCGGTGGGGATGTCCGACCTGCTGTTGGCCCTGGTCTACCTAGGGCCGGACGGGCAGGTCTACTGGGCGCAACGGCTCCAAGGCTGAGCACTCCAGGCAACGGAGAAGACCCGAATCGGATTCTGACGCAAGACCGACGAGCCTGGTCAACGCCGGGTGGACTTGGACTCCGCGACGAAAACCCCGCGACCGGGCCGGCCGACGAGAGGGCGGGCAGAGCCGCCGCAGCCCCGGCAGATCCGCGAACGGTGCCGCCACCGATGAGCGAGCGTTGGGTGATCCACCTGCCGATCACCGCGCCGGATCTGCTGCGCGCTCGGATCTTCGCGCGTACCGCCGCTCGCGTGTTGGTCCGGCTAAGCGCACGGGTCGAGCCCGGCGGGGTCACCGTCTCGGCCGAGGACCAGCAGGGCGTACGACATTGGGTCTTCTCTGACCGGCCGCTGCCCGGCAGCGCGCGGTGTGCCCTTCCCGCCGACCACCTGTCGCCCTGCTCAAGCCGAACGCGGCCAAACGGCCGTTGATCGACTCGGCCTTCAGGAAGTCGGGACGTCCGGGGCACGCTGACACCCCAGTTTCATGAAAAGCGAGTCGATCAAGAGGCCCCGACGTCAGGACGTGGGGGGTGGGCAGCGGTCGGGGAGGGTGACCTCGCCGGGGCGGTGGTCGAAGGTGTCCATCGTGAACCACTCGTCCAGCTCCGGGTCGAAGAGGTTCTGCAGGCCGAACTGCAACACCTGCCACCAGCGGCTCGGGTCGTGCTGGTCGACGTAGATGTCGCCGAGCGCGATCGGGAACCGGAAGAACTCGCCCGGCACGGTGGAACCTCCGACGACCCCGACCCGCCAGTGGTCGACGTGCCGGTCCTTTTCCTTGGCGCCCTGCAGGATCTCCGGCCCCACGTAGCGGGCGGTCTTCAGCTTGTCGTTGAAGATCTGCCGGTTGAAGAAACCGGGGACCTTGCTGCACGCGCGGGGCGGGAAGAGCGGGATGTTCGGCCACTTGTAGGTGAGCGTGTAGAGCGTGTTCTCGTAGATCAGGTTCGTGAACCAGATCGGGTGGTCCGGGCCGCCGGCGGTCATCTGGCTGTTGCCGTCCCGGCCCTGCCAGCTGAACGGCACGTCGATGCCGAGGTCCCGCACGATGTACCGGCCGGTGCCCTGGAAGTCCGGCGGTAGCAGCGGCGGGCGCGGCTCACGCGGGTCGGGGGCCGTAGGGCCGTCGGCCTGGGCCGCGCGGGGCAGTGGCGCCGCCGCCGGACCCGGCGCGACCACACCGAGGGCGAACAGGCCGCCGGCCACCGCCGCAACCACAACCCGAGGTGTACGCCTCGACGCCATCTGCCCTCCGCCGGTGTCGAAAGTGGCCGGCACCCCACCCGCGCCTGCCTCCGGCGAAGCGTAGGAGCAGGGCAAACGTGAGAGCGGGCGGAACGGATGGCCTCCACCGGACGGGTGATGCCCCCGCGCGGCTCTGATCGACTCGGCTTTCTGGAAGTCGCGGTGTCCGAGGCACGTTGACACCCCGGTTTCACGAAAGCCGAGCCGATCAACGTGCAGGGCCGGGAGTGCGCACCGGCCCGGGACCAGAGTCGGTCCCGGGCCGGCGTTACGCGAACCTGATTACTTGATCAGCTTCCAGGGGCCGTTCTTGTCACCCGGCTCCTGGCCGCGGGTCCACCACTTCGCCTCGTACACGTGGCCCTTGAAGGACACCCGGTCGCCGGCGTTGTAGACCTTGGTGAGCGTCCAGGCCGCCGGGCTGTTGTCCGGCGGGGTGGGGGCGATCTCCTCCCAGGAGCCGTTGCGGTCGCCCGGCTTCTGGTTGCGGGTGTACCACTGGGCCCGCCACTTCTTGCCGTCGTACATGGCGAACTCACCCGAGTTGAAGACCCGAGACGCGGTCCAGATCGCCGTACCGTCCTCGGTCATGGCGATTTCCTGCCATGCGCCGTTGGCGTCGGCGCCCGGCTTCTGGTTCTTGGTGTACCAGGAGGCCCGGAAGACCCGCCCCTGGTAGGTCACCTTGTCGCCGTCGTTGTAGACCGTCGACGAACTCCACTCCGCTGGCAGGTTCACCGTCAGGACGGTGGTGGCCTGCACCGGCGTGAGGTGCTCACTGCCCGGGTACGACGCGGTAAGCGGGTGCTGGCCGCCCGCAAGGCCCACCGGGAGGGTGAACGTCGCGGTCCCGTTGGTGACAGTGGTCGAGCCGCGGACGGTCGTGCCCTCGCGCAACTCCACCGCGCCGGTGACCGGGGTGCTGCCGGCGGCAACCTTCACGGTTACCGTCGCCGCGGTGCCCCAGTTGGTTCCGGCGGCGGTGACGGTCATCGTCGGGACCTGCTTGGCGGTGCGGAACACGGCCGGCTGGGCCACCGCCTCGCCACCGTCGGCGCTCTTCGCCGAGACGATCCAGCCGTACGAGGTGCCCGGCAGGAGCTTGTCCCAGGTCGTGGTGGCGACACCGTTCGAGGTCACCTCGTCGGTGCCGACCGTGCCGGACGGCACGTACGCGGCGAGCGAGTCGGTGCTGAACGACGTCTTGCGGGTGGTGAGGTCCACCGGCAGGGTCAGGTTGTCCTCCGAGCCGTTGTACCGCGGCTTGGGCTGGCTGCCGTCCTGGCGGATGTCGTACTCGGTCGCCCCGAAGTTCTTCAGGAACGGCGAGTACGTGTCGATGTGCATCTCGGCCCGGTCCACGTCGAACTGCAGCAGGCGCAGGAAGCTCGCCCCGAACTGCAACCGGTCGGTGGCCTTGTGGTCCGGGGTGCCGTCACCGTTGACGTCGATGGTGCCGTCGGCGGCGACCTGCTTCGGCCAGAGTTCGGCGGCGGTGACCGTGTAGAACTGGTAGTCCGCCAGCAGCTCGACGACGTCGTGGCTGACGGTGACGCCGATCTTCGACTTCAGGTTGGTGCCGACGCCGTGCTCGTGACCGGCGAGGACCAGGAACACGTTCGGATTGACCTCGACGACCTGCTTGAAGAGCGGCGAGCCGTCCGGCGCGGAGAGGTCCGCACCCCGTCCGTCCGGGTTGACCGAGGGCTTCAGGTAGTCGTGGGAGAGCAGGATCCCGTTGCGGTCCTTGTACCGCTTGAAGATCGAGTCAGCCCACTTGGCCTCGGCCGGCGTGACCCCGTACGAGAGGCCGACCGCGACGAAGTCCAGGCCACCGGCGGAGAAGAGCAGGTAGTTGTTCTGGTTGTCCTTACCGGGCGTGACGGTGCCGTCGGCCTTGGTCGCCTCGTCCCACGCGTGGTACTCGGTCCCCTTCGGCCAGGCGTTCGCCGTCTGGTAGTACCGGTCCGAGCTGAAGGTCCGGCTGAACCGGGAGGTGGGGCCCGTCTCGGCACCCAACTGGTCGTCGTGGTTACCCGCGATGACCTGGTTGACGACACCATTGTCGTCGAGGATCTTCTGGAAGCCGGAGGCGGCGGCCAGTTCCTTCTCGACCTGCTCGTGCAGACCGGGCCGCTTCAGCGAGCCGTCCGGGTTGGTGGCCAGCGGGTCGTAGTAGTCGTTCTCGATGACGTCGCCGGTGTGCGCGGCGTACGCGATCTTGCGGCTGGCCGCGTTGTCCGCGATCCACTGCATCTGGTCGCGGTACGCGGCCGACCAGATCGCCTGCTCCTCGACCGTTTCGACGTCAGTGGGCTCGGCCTTGCCGTCGAAGTCGTCGTAGCTGCCGCCAGCCGCACCCTCGGTGACGTACTGGGTATCGGTGAAGTGCGCCAGCGAGAAGTCGTACGACGCCGGGTCCTCGAAGCGGTCCTTGTCGTTCTGCGCCGTCGAGTCGTGCGGGGACAGGTCGTCGGCGAACGGGTCCTCGCCGGTGACCAGCACGTGCACCACACCGCCGTCGCGGTAGCCGGCCTCCACCGGCGCGGTCAGGACCGTCTCGTTCCCGGCCTGGCCCCGCGAACTGGTCAGCACGACCCACTTGCCGGTGGCCGGGTTCCAGGCCCGCAGCGCCACGATCCGCGCCGGGTCGATCGTGCCCGACCAGCGCAGCGTCGGCTCCTGCTTGGTCGCCCCGAGCGGCAGGTCGTAGCGCTGGAAGATCACTCCACGGGTGGACGGGGTGTCGATCGTCGCGCCGTCGAGCGGACGCAGCGAGGTGACGTCAACGCTCTTGTCGTGCTGGACGTCGAGCGTGGTCGGCACGTCGGCCGCCTCACCCTGGTAGCCGGCCGTCGGCAGGACCACGTCCGCCTTGGTGAAGGTGGCGGTCAGCCCGACGCCCTCGGCACCGGGGATCCGGGCGGACAGCTCGGCCGAGAGCGGGTCGGTGCCCTTGACCGTCGAGTTCAGCTCGGTCGGGACGTCCGGGATGCTGGCGCTGCTGAAACGCACCTCACGGGTGGCGGTGTTGCCGAGCGCGTCGGTCGCCGTCAGCGCGATGGTGTGCTGCCCGGCCGGCAGACCGTGGCCGATCTGGTCGCCCTGCTTGACGGCCGTGCCGTCCAGCGTGATGACCGGCGTGCCGACCACCCCGGTGGCGTCCTTGATCTTGACGTTGAGCGCCACGGTCGAGGTCAGCCGCTGCCCGGCTGCCGGGACGCTGCTCTCGATCTCCGGGGCGGTGTTGTCGGTGGTGAAGCGCCGCGTCGAGGTCTTGTCCCCGACGACCGCCTTGATGGTGTGGGGGCCGTCCGCGATCGACGTCGTGTCCACGTCGGCGCGCTTGCCCAGCGCCGACAGCGCCGAGCCGTCCTGCGCGGTGACGTCGAACAGCACCATCTTGGTCAGCACACCGTTGTAGCTGCTGCCGCAGGTGCCGTCACCGATGGACGTGGTCACCTGGGAGCCGGCAGGGTAGCTCGCCGAGCCGATGGTGACAGTCGTCTGCGCGATCGACCGGGTGAGCTGGGTGGCCTTCGCGCCGGTCGGCAGCAGCTGGAAGTCGCGCAGGGTGAAGTCGTCGAAGTTGTCGCAGCCGCCCGGCTTGGCGCTGCCGTGGTCGTTGCCCGCGACGAACTCCACGGCGTTGACGCCCGGCACCAGCCACTCGTTCGGGAAGGCGAGGTCGGCGACCTCCTTCTCCCACATGCCGATCTCCAGCGGGATGCCGTTGATCAGCACCTTGTTGTCGTACCCGTTGTCGCTGCCGTTGCCACCGACGAACACCTTCAGGTGTGCGTCGCCGCCGCTGCCGAGGGTGTCGACGGTACGCGTCGTCGGGGCGTCCGCGATGGTGAAGTGGAGTTCGGCGTCCTTGTTGGCGGCGCAGGTGCCGTCGCCAAGCACCAGCGTTGCAGCTGTCGTCTCCGCCTTCGTCACGGTCGTGCCGGCGGTGGTGACGATGTACGTGGCGCCGGCCGTCACCGTGCCCGCCGTGCTCAGCGTGAGGCTCGTCGCCGCCCGGGTGAGCGTGAAGTCGTCGTGGTTGGCGCAGGTCGCCCCGTTGAGGGTGCCGTTGTAGTCGCCGGTCCTGATCTCGATGACGTTGTCACCGAGGTGCAGGAACCGGGTCGGGAACGCCAGCTTGACGTCCTCCGTGCCGGTCGCGCCGTAGTCACCGCCGAGGTCGACCCGGTGGCCGTTGACAAGCGCGTAGTTGTGGTAGCGCGCCTCGACCGAGTTGCCGGCCGCGACCGTGAGCCCGAGGGTGGCGGTGCCGGTGGCCAGCGCCTCCGCGTTCTCGGCGGGCTTGTCGTCGATTGCCAACGACTCGACGTGGTCCTTGCCGCCACTGGGCAGCGCCGCGATCACCGGCCGGGTTCCGCGTACGCGGGCACCGTCACCGGGGGTGACCACCGCCGCGCCGGCCGGGGCGTTGTTGACGTCCACGGTCACGGACGTCTTCGCGCCCGACTGGGTGGTCGCGCTGACGGTGTGCGTACCGTTGGTGAGCTTTGTGGTGTCAAGGTCGGTACGCAGACCGGAGGTGCTGCCCGGCTCACCGGAGATGACGAACGTCAGGTCCTGGTTGAGCAGCTTCGCCGAGGTGCCGCAGGTGCCGTCACCGAAGTTGTAGCTGAACAGGTTCTGCTCACCGTCGGCGACCACACCGAGCAGGCTGAGGCTGATGCTGCTCAGCGCGTAGTCGTCGTAGTTGGGGCAGCGACCACCCTCACCGTTGGGCAACTCCTCGTAGCCGACGGCGGTCTTGGTGGTCGAGTCGACCCAGTTTGCTCCCGCGTGGACGGTGACGGTGTTCGCCCCGGGGCGCAGCCAGTCACCGGGGAAGTCGAGGGTGCCGACCTGCCCGCCGGCGATGTCCGGCAGGTAGACCCGGTCCGCCTCGGCGGTGTGGGCGTTGACGGTCAGGTAGTTGCGGTAGCGGGCCTCGGTGCCGTTGCCACCCATCTCGAAGGCGAAGTGGGCGGTGCCGGCGGTCTTGTCGGCGCCGATCTTGTCGCCGTCGACCGCGAGGGTGGTCACGGAGTCGTTCTCGGTGACCGGCTCGACAACGACGGGGAGCTTGCCCTCGACGTTCTGCCCGCTGCTCAGGTTGATCAGCGGCGTGTTACCGCTGGTCGGGGCCGCTTGCGCTCCCGCGAGCGTGGGGTTGAGGGCCGTTGCCGGTCCGGCGATGAGGATGAGCGCGACAGCGGACAGAACGCCGCGTGTTCGCTTCCTCCGCGCACGTGTTTCGTGCGTCATGACGGGGTTTCTCCTTAGTGACGGGTCAAGATGATCGCCACCGACGAGAAAGAACCCGCCACGACACCGCAGGGCCGACGAACGGTTGGAGGGCAGGCCAGCGCTCCGGTCCACAGGTGCTGTGGCACGCCGGCAGGCGCGACCGTTGGCTGACCCTGCCGGCTCTGGGCGAACTCGCCCGCCAAGCCGGATGAGAGAAGGACGCTGTAGGGATGAACAGTTAGTTGATCAAAAGCCCCGGGCTGCTCAGAGGACGCGGGTGACCTGTTCGGCGGCGATGACCGCGTCTCGTCGCGCCGGGTCGAGGTTGGCGCTGATCACCACGGACGCGCCGGCCGAGAGCGGCGCGAGCAACCACTTCAGCGGTTGCTCGGTCTCGGCGGCGTCGACCAGCAGCCGGTCGCCGGCGCGCAGGCCCAGCATGGTGGCGAACTCCTGGGCGAGCGCACCCCACTGGCCGTAGGTCGTGCCGTCCGCGCTGGCCGGGTCGGACGGGTGGATGGCCGTGTGGTCGGGCGTGACGTCGGAGAAGCGAAGCACCTCGGCGGACCAGTCCAACCAACCCAACGGCACATCGGCCAACGGCCCTGGCCCGGTGCCGACGAGATAGCGGTGCGGGGCGTCCGGCACGTCCTCCAGCCAGTCGTCCTGCCGCTGCGGCGTCACGAAGACCGCGTCGAACGGCCGGTCGCCGCCGGGTTCGAGCACCGGCAGGCCCGCGGTGGCGCGCGGTCGGAACGACACCGCCAGGCCGGAGGCCCAGGCGCCCAACAACACCGCGGCGGTACGCCAGTGCGGCGGCAGTAGCACCGCTACGCGGCTGCCGGGGCCGAGACCGCAGCCGTCCCGCAGCAGACTCGCGCTGCGCGCCGCCCACGAACCGACCTGCTGTGCGGTCAGGTCGACGCGCTCGCCGGTCGCCTCGTCGCGGTAGCTGAGCAGCGGAGGCTCGACCTCGACGGGTTGGGCCGCCAGGTCGGCCGTGACGGTTGGCTGCATCTCCACGCTCCCCAGGTGCGACGTCGCCCCCACCCTACTGAACGACTTTGGTCGCAGCGGTCGTCGGCCGATGGCCGTATCGGGTGACCGGTCGGCCCACGCACGGTGGGGGTGACCCCCTGAACCGTCGCGAGGAGCGCCCATGCCGACCGGACCCGAGCCCTCCTCCACCGCCGACCGGCCGCCGCTGCGTCGGCGGCTGCTGCCGGTGATCGCGTTGCTGCTGCTCGCGCCGTGGGCGGCCGAGTGCTCGTGGGGTGGCTTCGCCATCGACGACTTCCTGCCGGTGCTGATCTTCCTGGGCCCGATGTACGGCGGCGCGGCGATCCTGATCCGGGAGACCGCGCGGCACCTCGGCGCGGGTTGGCCGACGATCGTGCTGCTCGCCGCCGCGTTCGGCGTGCTCCAGGCCGGCCTGGTCGACCAGTCGCTGTTCAACCCCGACTACCTCGACGACACGCAGTACGCCGACACCCGCGCCGTCGCCGAGGCGACGCTGGTGCCGGGGCTGGGATTCAGCCTGCGGCAGGCCTACGACTTCGTGGGCAACCACATCGTGTTGACCATCTGCGCGCCGATCGTGCTCATCGAGTCGTTTCTCGGTGCCGGCCGTCGACTTCGGCCGTGGCTGGGCCGGCCCGGGCTCGGCGTGGTCGGCGTGATCTACCTGCTCGGCAGTCTGCTGATCTTCTCGGACAGCAGTGGCCGCAAGGGCTTCCTCGCCAGCCCGCTTCAACTGGCGTTCGCGGCGGCGCTGGTCCTCGCCCTCGTCGCGACGGCACTGCTGCCCCGCTGGCGACGCCCCCGCCCGCGCCGGGCCCGTCGGGCACCGCACCCGCTCTGGGTGGTTCTGCTGGTCGTCCTCGTCCGCTTCGGCGCCGACCTGGCCCCCGGCTGGCCAGGGGTGGTCATCGCGCTCTCACTCGCCGCCGCCGTCGGTGCGCTGATCGCGTATTTGTCGTCGTGCAGCGGTTGGGGGCAACGGCACGTACTCGCCGCCGGCACCGCGAGCCTGGTCATGGCCGCCGCGTTCGCGTACCTGGTGCCGCCGTACTCCCCGGCGAGCCCGGCTGCGGCACTGGCCGGCGACATCGCGGTCACCGTCATCACGGTCGCCCTGATAGTGGGTGCCGGGTGGCGGCTGCGCGCATCGCCGACTGTTCATGTCGACGCAAGCTGATGCTTCCCGACGACTGTCAGCCTCCGAGCGGGTACGACCTAACGGAGGAAGTCCTTGACACTCAGAAAAGCATTCACCGCGCTCACCGCAGCCGGTGTCGCCGCCGCCAGCCTGGCCGGGGCCACCCCCGCGTCGGCCGGTGGACACCACCACCCGGGTACGTCGCTCGCCTTCGACCGGGTCGCCACGTACCCGGTGTTCCAGAACCGTCCGGCCGGCGAGGACCCGGCGACCGCGACGGTCGCCGAGATCTCGGCGGTCAGCGAGGACGGTCGCACCCTGATCCACACCGACGCGCTGGCCCGGCGCATCGGCTTCCTGGACATCTCCCGCCGGCCGGCCACGCGGCCTCGGCACGCTCTCCCTGGCCCAGCTCGGCAACGCCGAGGACGAGCCGACCTCGGTCGCCGTGGTCGGCAGGTACGTGCTGGTGGTGGTCAACACCAGCGGCAGCTTCACCGAGCCCTCCGGCCGGCTCGACGTGATCGAGTTGGCCAGTCGCAAGCGGGTCGCCAGCTTCGACCTCGGCGGTCAGCCCGACTCGATCGCGATCAGCAAGGACAAGCGGTACGCCGCGATCGCCATCGAGAACCAGCGCGACGAGGAGGCCACCCCGCCCGGCGGCGAGGAGGGCGACCTGCCCCAGGCGCCCGCCGGCTTCGTGCAGATCGTCGACCTGACCGGTAAGTCCCCGGCCGGTTGGCGGCTACGGCCGGTGGCGCTGACCGGCGTCGACGGCAGCGCGCTGCCCGCGCTGGCGCAGGCCGGGCTCGCCGCGCCGACCGACCCCGAGCCGGAGTACGTCTCGATCAACAGCCGCAACCAGCTCGCCGTGACGCTTCAGGAGAACAACGGCGTCGCCCTCATCGACCTGCCCACCGGCCGGATCACCAAGGTGTTCAGCGCCGGCACCGCCACGATCAGCGGCATCGACACCAAGAAGGACGGTGTCATCGACCTGACCGGCAGCATCACCGACGTGCCGCGTGAGCCGGACGCGGTGGCCTGGGTCGACGACCGATACCTCGCCACGGCCAACGAAGGCGACTGGCACGGCGGCACCCGAGGCTGGTCGGTCTTCGACAGCCGCAGCGGACGCGTCGCCTGGGACGCCGGCAACACCTTCGAGCGACTCGCCACCACCTACGGGCTGCACAACGAGGACCGGGCCGGCAAGAAGGGCACCGAGCCCGAGGGGGTGGCCGTCGCCGAGTACGACGGCGTCCGGTACGCGTTCGTCGGCTCGGAGCGGAGCAACTTCGTCGCCGTCTACGACCTGGCCAACCCCACCAAGCCGGTGTTCCAGCAGATCCTGCCGACAAGCAACGGGCCGGAAGGGCTGCTGCCGATCCCGTCGCGCGGGCTGCTCGCGGTCTCCAGCGAGGTGGACGACGCCTCGGTGAACGTTCGCGCCTCGGTGTCGCTCTTCCAACTCGGCAAGGGCACCCCGGCGTTTCCGAGCATCGTCTCCGCCTCGGACAAGTCGGGCGTCCCGATCGGTTGGGGCGCACTCGGCGCACTGAGCGCGGTCCCGGGCAAGCGGGACCAGCTCTACAGCGTCACCGACGCGGCATACAGCCAGACCCGCGTCCTCACCATCGACGCGAAGCGGACCCCGGCCGTGATCACCGGCGCGCTGCCGGTGAAGGATGCGGCAGGCGCTCCGGTCGGGTACGACGCGGAGGGGATCTTCGCCCGCCCGCAGGGTGGCTTCTGGCTCGCCGTGGAGGGTGCCAAGGGCACGGAGAACAAGCTGGTCCGGCTCGACGGCGACGGGGTCACCCGGCAGACCGTTCTGCTGCCCGCCGAGGTCGCCGCCGGCCTCGGCAAGCAGGGCTTCGAAGGGGTCACCGCGACCACCGACCGGCACGGCCGGGAGGTCGTCTGGGTGGCCGTGCAGCGGGAGCTGAGCACCGACCCGGCCGGCATCGTCCGGCTCGGCCGGTACGACGTCACGGCCGGCACCTGGAGCTGGTTCGGCTACCAGTTGGGGGCCACCACCGTGCCCGGCGACTGGATGGGCCTCTCCGAGATCACCGTCGTCGGCGACCGACTCGCGGTGATCGAGCGGGACAAGCTGAACGGCCCGGCCGCCACTGTGAAGCGGATCTACACGGTGCCGCTGCCCGGTGCGGCGGCGACCGGCCCGCTGACCGTGCTGCCGAAGACGCTCGCCGTCGACGTGCTGCCCGCGCTGCGCGCCACCAACGGATGGACGCAGGAGAAGTTGGAGGGTCTGACCGTGGCCGGCAACGGCGAGGTGTACGCGATCACCGACAACGACGGGGTCAAGGACGCCACCGGCGAGACGGTGCTGCTGCGCCTCGGCTCCAGCCGCCAGGTCTTCGGCCGCAACTGATCCACCGCCAATTCCCCTTCGGCCGGCGTCCACCCTCGCGGTGGGCGCCGGCCGATCACATCAGGTGAGCCCGCCCCCGCTACGGGCCACGGCCCCAACTCAGAGCCTTTGCTCTGCTTACCTATATGCGACGCACACGCCCCGTGAGGAAAGTTTCCACCCCTCGACTGCGCGGGCCGTCTCAAAGTCCCAGCTAAACGCGGTGGTGCGTATAGGTAAGCAGAGCAAAGGTGGTGAGCGGCCCGCACGGGACCCCGAGGCCCGCGACGCTCTGTCAGGGGTACCGCCCCTGGCCCCGGGCACCCAACGTCACCTGGCGTCAGCCCGGCAGTTCCGGGCCGCCGTCGAGCAGCGGGGCGAGCAGGTCGTCGTACTCCTCGACCCGGGCCAGGACCTCGGCGGCGGTGAACTGGCGGACGGCCGGCTTCCGGCCACGCGCGCCGGCCTCGACCTCGTCCCAGGTCAGTGGCGTCGACACCGACGGCACCGACTGGGCCCGCAGCGAGTACGGCGCAACGGTGGTCTTCGCCGCGTTGTTCTGACTCCAGTCGATGAAGACCTTGCCCGGCCGAAGGTTCTTCGCCATCTTCGACACGATCAACTTCGGGTGGGCCTGCTCCAACTCCTGGGCGATCCGCCGGGCGTAGTCGGAGACGAGGTCGGACGACTGGGTGCCGGCGATCGGGCAGCAGAGCTGCATGCCCTTCTTGCCGGACGTCTTCGGGTACGACTCGATGCCGTCGTCGGCGAGCCGGTCGCGCATCAGCACCGCCACCGGGCAACACTCGGCGAGCCCGGCCGGCGGGCCTGGGTCCAGGTCGACGACCATCATGTCCGGGTGCTCGCCCACCTTCCACTGCGGTGTGTGCAGCTCCAACGCGGCCAGGTTGGCCAGCCAGACCAGCGTGGGCAGGTCGTCGGCGACCACGTAGTCGATGGTCTCCCGGCCCTTCGTCGACCCGGGGGCGGGCAGATTCTCCACCCGCACCCAGTCCGGGGTCGCGGCCGGCGTGTTCTTCTCGAAGAACGACTTGTCGTCCACCCCGTTGGGGTAGCGGATCCTGGTAACCGGCCGGTCCCGCAGGTGCGGCAGCAGCACCGGGGAGATCCGGGTGTAGTAGTCGATCACCTCGCCCTTGGTGAACCCGGCCGCCGGGTAGAGCACCTTGTCCAGGTTGGACAGCTCAAGCGCGCGGCCCTCGACGTCCACCCGTAGCCGCTCAGCCGGCATCCTCGACCTCCTCCGGAGGCTTGTCGGGGCGCATCCGCAGCACCCGGGGGAAGCGCAGCCGGCCGTCGGGGGTGCGCTGGCCGTACTTCACCTCCACCACCACCTGCGGTGTTACCCAGTTGGCACCTCGGGCATCCTCGCGCGGCACACCCGGAGCGAACGGTGACACGCCGGAGCGCAGCGGCTCCAGCTCGGCGAGGAGCTGTCGCTCGATGGCCGCGCCGATCCCGCCGCCGACCCGACCCCGGTAGATCAGCCGGCCGTCCGGGCCCGGCACCCCGACCAGCAGCCCGCCGATCCGGCGGGCTCCCGGTCGCCAACCGCCGACGACGAAGTCGCCGGTCACCTCCAGCTTGACCTTCACCCAGTCCGGCGAACGCACCCCCGGGCGGTAGACGGCCCCGACCCGCTTGGCCATCACGCCCTCCAGGCCATGCTCACCGGCCGCCTCGTAGGTGGCCGGCCCGTCGGCGAACATCGGCGGCACCGCCCACCGGGGGCCACCGAGCGCGAGCGCGTCCAGGGCCGCGCGGCGGCGCTCGTACGACCAGCCGGTCAGGTCGTCGCCGTTCAGCCGGAGCAGGTCGAAGATCATGTACGTCACCGGCATGACCGCCGCCAACCGGGCGGCCTTGTTCCGGTCCCGCACGTGCATCCGCTCGGCCAGCGCCGTGAACGACGGCTGCCCGCCCTCCCCGAGTAGCACCACCTCACCGTCGAGCAGCGCGTCGTCGACCTGCTCGGGCAGGGTGGCCAACTCCGGGTACGCGGCGGTGATCTCGACGCCGGAGCGGGCATACAGGTGCTGACCACCGTTGGAAATATCGGCGAGCGCGCGGACCCCGTCCCACTTGAACTCGTACGCCCAGCCGTCACCCGCCGGGAGCGGCCCGGTCATCGCGAGCATCGGCTTGAGCGGCGCGCCGGGCACGACCCGACTGTAGTAGCAGGCCGAACACCTCGCGTCCGGTTCTAACGGATGCGAGCATGGTCGATACCGGGGAAGGGAGCCGCAGGATGCGTGCCATCTGGAAGGGAGCCGTGTCGTTCGGGCTCGTCTCGATCGGGGTGAAGCTCTACTCCGCGACCGAGGAGAAGGACATTCGGTTCCACCAGGTGCACCGCGAGGACGGCGGCCGGATCCGCTACAAGCGCACCTGCTCGGTCTGCGGCGAGGAGGTCACCTACGACGACATCGCCAAGGGCTACGACATCGGCGGCGGCGAGATGGTGATCCTCACCGACGAGGACTTCGCCGACCTGCCGCTGACCAGCTCCCGTGCCATCGACGTGCTGGAGTTCGTGCCGGCCGAGCAGGTCGACCCGATCCTCTACAACAAGGCGTACTTCCTCGAACCGGAGGGCGCGGCGACCAAGCCGTACGTGCTGCTGCGCGACGCGCTTATCGACTCGGAGCGGGTGGCCATCGTCAAGGTGGCGTTGCGCCAGCGGGAGCAGTTGGCCACGTTGCGGGTCCGCGAGGGGGTGCTGCTGCTCAACACCATGCTCTGGCCAGACGAGATCCGTACCCCCGATTTTGGTTTCCTCGACGAGGACCTCAAGGTGCGCCCGCCGGAGCTGGCCATGGCCAGCTCCCTGATCGACTCGATGACCGGCGAGTTCGAGCCGGACGTCTTCACCGACGACTACCGGGCGGCGTTGCAGGAGGTCATCGACGCCAAGGTGGAGGGTCGGGAGGTCGTCCAGCCGGAGGAGATCGAGGAGGCCCCGGCCGCCGCGGTAGACCTGATGGCGGCGTTGAAGGCCTCAGTGGAACGCGCCAAGGCGGCTCGGGGCGAGCAGCCCGCCCGTGGTGGCGGTGGTGGCGAGCCGACGCCCATCTCGTCGGCCCGGTCCGCGCAGAAGGCAGCCGAGAAGAAGGCCGCCAAGGCACCCGCGAAGAAAACCGCGGCGAAGAAGACGGCCGAGAAGAAGGCGGCGGAGCCGGCGAAGAAGACCGCGGCCAAGAAGACCCCCGCGAAGAAGGCCGAGCCGGCAAAGAAGACGGCCGCGCGCAAGACCGCACCCCGCAAGAGCGCCTGACCGTACGGCAGCGACGGCGGTGTCCGCCGGGTTGGGTACGCTCCGCCGGCCGCTGGCCACCGGAGGAGCCCTCATGCCGTACACCCCTGATCTGGACCGGTTGTTGACGTCCGGCGCCCGTTTCACCGACCAGCACGGCGGGTACCTGATCGAGGCCCACCCGGCGGGCGACGTCGTGCTGCCCACCGGCCAGGTGGTCGGGTGTGACCCGCTGGTCTGCCCGGAGGCCGAGCCGTTCACGGTCACGGTGCCGCCGGGGCGGTACGCCGCCCGCGCCTGGGTGGCCGTGGTGCTCCGGGAGGACGCCGAGGTGGACCGGCGGGTGGCCGCGTTTCAGCTGGTGATCTCCGACGAGCCGACCACCCGCTGGGAGCTGGCCGTGGCGGGCGACCAGGACGTCGCCACGCTCGGCGCGGACGACTACTTCGGGTACGGGGTAGACGCCGGCACCGGCACCCTCGCCGACCCGACGGCGCTCGCCATCCTGGAGGGGTGGGACGAGGAGCGGGTCGAGGAGGTCTTCATCCCCGCCGATCTGCACTCGTCCCCGGTCCCGGGGCTGATCACCGCTGTTTTGGACGAGGCCAGCGGCGCCAACGTCGTCACCGTGACCACCGGTTGGGGCGACGGCTGCTACGGCACCTGGATCGGGCGTGCCGCCGACGGCCGGGTCACCTCGTTCGTGACCGACTTCATGGTCGTCCCCGAATAACTGCCCGAGAAAGCCCTCGAACTGTCGTGCTGGGCGATCCGAGGCAAACGCAGCGGGCACGGTAGGCCGCGGTGCGGGTACCGTGTGCGTCGGCTTTCCCCCCGGCACCGGGTGCCGGCCACACTTCGCAGCAGGGAGTCGACGACGTGAGCGAGCGGACGCAGCAGACGGGCCCGGACCAGAGCCCGGCAACCAAGTCGGGGCGCCGCCTGGCCGCCCAGTTGGCGGCGAAGCAGGCCGCCGACCGGAAGCGGAAGCGCAACGCGGTGATCAGCAGCCTCGCCGCCGTCGCCGTGGCCGCGACGCTGATCGCCGTCTTCGTGACGATCGGCGGAGGTAAGGACAAGCCCGCGAACCAGGCCGACGCCACCCCGTCCGCCTCTGCCGGGGCCCCCGACGAGGCCGCCGCACCGCCCGCTCCGCAGCTGCCGGCCGGCGCCGACCCGGCGCTGGGCAGCAAGCCGGAGGTGAAGGCGGGCACGGGTGAGCTCAAGAAGCTCACCGTCACCCCGCTGATCAAGGGCACCGGCCCGGCCGTGCAGAAGGGCCAGAACATCACCACCAACTACGTGGGGGTGTTCTACAAGGACGGCAAGGAGTTCGACTCCTCCTGGAGCAGCGGGCAGCCGGCCACCTTCCCAATCGGCGTGGGTCAGGTCATCCCCGGTTGGGACCAGGGCCTGGTCGGCGTGACCGTGGGCAGCCGGGTGCAGCTCGACATCCCGGGCGAGTTGGGGTACGGCAACGACCCGGCCGCCGCCGGTGGACGTCCGACCGGCCCGCTGCGCTTCGTGGTGGACGTCCTCGCCGCCCAGTGACCTGTCCGGGTCGTCCCGGTTGCCGCCGGGTCGCGATGGAGTTGTTCACATGGGGCTTCCGGCCCGTCACCCAGCGGCAGTAGGTTCGGCGTCACCCCGGGCGGTTCGCCGCCCGGGGTGAGCATCCGAAACGGGACGCGGAGGTGCATGTGACGGCGCTGGACGAGCCTGGGCGGACCGCCCGGTCGATGTGGGCGTACTTCGAGCCGGTGCACGCGGTCACCTACCTGCACCCCCGGGCCCGTGCCGCGTACGAGGCGGTGGGGCTGCGCGGCTACTGGCGTGGTTACTTCGCCGGCCGGGCCGCGCCGCTGGGAGCCACCGAGGCGGCCCCGGTGGTCGCCGCCTTCTTCAACTTCGCGCCGCCGATGGTGGCCCGCGCGCTGCCGTCGGTGTGGCAGCTGGCCTCCCCGCAGGAGGCGCTGCGCGCCCGCCTGACCGGTGCCGTGCAGGCGCTCGCCGAGCTGACCTACGAGCTGCCCGAGTCACACCTGGCGGAGGCCGCCGCCCTGCTGGAGCGGGCCGCCTCGGCCGCGCAGACCGCCGGCCGGGTGCTCAGCGCGGCCAACGCGGCGCTCCCGATCGGGGAATACCCGCTGGCTCGGCTCTGGCAGGCCGCCACCACGCTGCGCGAGCACCGGGGCGACGGGCACGTGGCGGCGCTGGTGGCCGCCGGGCTGGACCCGGTGGAGACGCTTACCTGGCGAGCCGTGCTGGACGCTTCGCCGCCGCAGTACGTGCTGGGCCGGGGCTGGTCCGAGGAGCAGTGGCACGCCGCCCGCGAACGACTCACGCAGCGGGGCTGGCTGACCGGGGACGGCGCGGTCACCGAAGACTCCCGGGCCGCGTTCCAGGCCGTCGAGGACGCCACGGACCGGGCCGCCGCGCACCCGTGGCAGACGCTCGGCCCCGACGACACCGACCGGATCCGGGAGCTGCTGGAGCCGATCGCCCGGTCCGGCCACACCTTGCTCCCCGCGGACAGCCCGCTCGGCCTGCCCGCGCTGCCCGGCTGACTGGGCACCCACCGGTCGGGCAGGATGGGCCCGTGACGGATGCGGTGGTCTTCGACCTGGACGGCGTGATCGTGGATTCCGAACCGGTGTGGGAGGAGGTCCGCCGGGCGTACGTGGCGGCGCACGGCGGAACGTGGCAACCGGACACCCAACGCCGACTGATGGGGATGAGCACCGGCGAGTGGGCCCACTACCTCAGCGGTGAGCTGGGCGTCGGCCGCACCGCCGAGCAGGTCGCCGTCGAGGTGGTCGAGGAGATGACCCGACGCTACCGGGACCACGTACCCCTCATCGACGGCGCCGACCAGGTCGTCCGCCGGCTGGCCGCGCGGTGGCCGCTCGGGTTGGCCAGTTCGTCGCCGACCCGGCTGATCGAGGCGGCGCTGGCCGCCACCGGCCTGACCGACGCGTTCGGCGCGACCCTCTCCACCGAGCAGACCGAGCGGGGCAAGCCCGCACCGGACGTGTACCTGAGCGTCGCGCAGCGCCTCGGGGTCGACCCGACCCGCTGTGTGGCAGTGGAGGACTCGTCCAACGGGGTGCGCTCCGCGGCGGCGGCGGGGATGCGGGTGGTGGCGGTGCCGCACGGCTCGTACCCGCTCGATCCGGACGCCGCCGGGCTCGCAGTGGTGACGCTGGACGCGATCGGTGAGCTGACCCCCGAGCTGGTGGACGAGCTGGGTTGACGAGAGCCGAGCGGGGTAGAGACCACGGATGAGAGCCATCGTGTACGAGCGCACCGGCGACCCTTCGGTGCTGCGACTGGTCGACCGGCCGGTGCCGGAGCCGGGTGCGGGCGAGGTTCTGGTGCGGATGGCGGTCGCGGGGGTGAACCCGACCGACTGGAAGTCCCGCCGCAACTCCCCACCGGACGGGTGGCAGATTCCCGGGCAGGACGGCGCGGGGGTGGTGGAGGCGGCCGGCGCGGGGGTCGACCCGGATCTGATCGGTGAGCGGGTGTGGCTCTGGGAGGCCGCCTGGCAGCGACCGTGGGGCACCACTGCGGAATACACGCTGGTGCCGGTCCGGCAGGCGGTACGCCTCGGCGACGCCGCGTTCGAGCTGGGCGCCGCCCTGGGCATCCCGTTCCTCACCGCACACCGCTGTCTGACCGCTGGCGAGTTCATGCCGGACACGCTGCGGGCCGGCGCGTTGGCGGATCACACCGTGCTGGTGCAGGGCGGCGCTGGCGCGGTCGGCAACGCCGCGATCCAGCTCGCCCGTTGGGCCGACGCCACGGTGATCGCCACGGTGAGCAGCGCGGAGAAGGCGCAGCTCGCGGCGTGGGCCGGCGCGTCCTACGTGATCAACTATCGGGAGCAGGACGTGGTCGAGGAGGTCCGCAAGATCGCCCCCGACGGCGTACACACGATCGTCGAGGTCTCCCCCGCCCGCAACGCCTCGGTCGACGTACAGGTGCTGCGGCACGGCGGCGCGGTCTGCATGTACGCCGACGACGGTGGGGGTGAGGTGAGCATCCCGATCCGGGCGATGATGGTGCCGAACGCCCGCTGGCAATTCGTGCTGGTCTACACGGAGCCGAAGGCGGCAAAGGCGCAGGGCGTGAAGGACGTGGCGGCGGCGGCCAGCCAGGGCGGCATCCGGGTCGGCGCGGACGCCGGCCTGCCGCTGCACTACTACCCCCTGGCCGAGGCCGCTGCGGCGCACCAGGCGGTGGAGGACTCGACGGTGGGCAAGGTGCTCGTCACCACCAGCGACGCCTGATTGGGTCGCTGACCACCCGATTTCCCCGTCGGCCGGACAGAAGCGAACAACTTTCGCAACAATGACAGTGCGGGTCACCCCGCGTGGAACGGGCGGCCCCGGCGCGGTGCGAACGCCGGGGCCGCCCCTGGGGAGGGTTGTTCATCCGCCCAATAGGCGACAGTGCCGGGGAAAACGTTACGGGGCAGTCAGCTCTTGGACAGTCAGCTCGCCCCCTGCGTACCGCGAACGGACGACCTTCTTGTCGAACTTGCCCACGCTTGTCTTCGGCACCGTGTCGATGAACGCCCAGCGCTCGGGCAACTGCCAGCGCGCCACCGAGCTGGCCAGGAAGTCCCGCAGCTCCTCGGCGGTCACCGCGGCGCCCTCCCGGACCACCACTGTCGCCAGCGGCCGTTCGTCCCACCGCTCGTCCGGGACACCCACCACGCACGCCTCCAACACCGCCGGGTGGGCCATCAGCGCGTTCTCCAGCTCCACCGACGAGATCCACTCACCCCCGGACTTGATCACGTCCTTGGCGCGGTCGGTAAGCGTGATGTACCCGTCCGGCGAGAGGGTGCCCACGTCACCGGTACGCAGCCAGCCGTCGCGGAACTTCTCCTCGTCCGGGGTGTCGTCACCGACGTACCGAGCGGTCACCCACGGCCCACGGACCTCCAGCTCGCCCACGGCCTTGCCATCGGCGGGCATCGGCTCGCCCGACGGGCCGACGATCCGCGCCTGCACGCCCGCCGGCACCCGCCCCTGGGTGTAGCGGTAGCGCCACGCCTGCGCACCGCTCGCACCGGCAGGCGGACGCGAGACCGACCCCAGTGGGGACATCTCGGTCATCCCCCAGGCGTGGATGACGTCGATCCCGTGCCGCTCGTCAAAGGCGTGCATCAGCGCCGGCGGGCACGCCGAGCCGCCGACGATCACCTCGCCGAGCGAGGAGGTGTCCACGTCGTGGGCGTCCAGGTAGGCCAGCAGGTCGGTCCAGATTGTCGGCACCGCCCCGGCCAGGGTGGGCCGCTCGGCGGCGATCATCTCGGCGATCGGCGCGGCCTGGAGGAACCGGTCCGGCATGATCAGCGACGCGCCGGAGAGGAAGGCCGCGTACGGCAGGCCCCAGGACATGGCGTGGAACATCGGCACGATGGCCAACTCCCGGTCGGTCGGTCCGAGACCGAAACCCTCCGGCATGCAGACCTGCAACGAGTGCAGATAGATCGACCGGTGCGAGTAGGCCACGCCCTTCGGGTTGCCGGTGGTGCCCGAGGTGTAGCAGAGCGCTGCGGCGTCGCGCTCGTCGACCTCGGGCCAGTCGTACGTGTCGGGCCGGTCGGCGAGCAGCGCGTCCCAGTGGTGCACAGTGATCCGGTCGCCGGCAGCCGCCACCAGCGGCGCCGGGTCACCGCCGCCGACCACCACGACGTGCCGCACCGTGGTCAGCTCACCGATCACCCGGGCCAGCAGCGGAATGAGCGTGCTGTCGACGAGCACCACCCGGTCCTGCGCGTGATTGGCGATGTAGACGACCTGGTCCGGGAAGAGCCGGATGTTGAGCGTGTGCAACACCGCACCCATGCTCGGCACCGCGAAGTAGGCCACCAGGTGCTCGTTGTTGTTCCACATGAAGGTGGCGACCCGCTCGTCGCCGGTCACCCCACACTCGTCGCGCAGCGCGTGTGCCAGCCGGGCGGCGGCACGGCCCACCTCGGCGTACGTCATCCGGCGGGGTTCGGCGCCCGTCCAGGTGACCACCTCGGCCGTGCCGTGCACCCCTGCCCCGTGGTCGAGGATCCGGGAGATCTGCAGGGGAGCGTCCATCATCGTGCTACGCATGGGTAACAAGCTAGTGTCGGCGGTCACACGTTGGGAACCCCCGTAAGTTGGCGCAGGTGAGCATCTCCTGGGCCGACTCGTACGTAGGGCAGTTGCGCGCGCTCGCCGGGGACCGGACGCTGATGTTCGTCGGCGCCCGTGCCGTGGTCAACGACGACGCCGGACGCATTCTGCTGATCAAACGCTCGGACAACGGCCAGTGGGCCATGCCGGCCGGCGCGATGGAACTGGGCGAGTCGATCGCCGACTGCGCGGTCCGCGAGGTCCGCGAGGAGACCGGGCTGCGCGCGCTACGGGTCTGCGCGTTCGCCCTCTACACCGGCCCGGACCGGACGAGCACCAACATGTACGGGCACACGTACCAGGTGTTCACGACCGCGTTCAAGGTCGAGGAGTGGGACGGGCAGCTGACCCGGGTCACCGACGAGACCACCGACGCCGGCTTCTTCCCCCGCGACCGGCTCCCCGCCCCACTCTCCACCTCGGTCGTCGAGACCCTGGCCGACCTGGACGTCTTCGAGCAGACCAACCGGCTCATCCTCAAGTAGGCCGAGCTCCGGAGCCCGAGTGGGGACCGGAGCCCGGCCCCTGACCTACTCCGTTGGCGTCAGACCGACGTAGCGGTACAGCACGTCCGCCTCGTTGTTCAAGTTGACCATCCACTCCGCGCTGGACGTGGTGACCCGGCCGTGCGTGGCGAAACGCTCGTCGGTCGTACCGGCCGCGGCCCGCATCGGGATGGTGATGCTGGCGGTGGCCCCCGGCTCCAGTGGGTCGGCCGTGCAGACCAGTGGGGTCGATGCCAGATCGCAACTCCAGACACCGGAGCCGAGCGGCTCACCATCGAGCGTCACGTTGGCCGGTCGGTCGACGACCAGGCGGAGATCCTGCGCGGCCGCCGTGCCGGTGTTGCGGACCGTGAACGTCGACTGGATCGGCCCGCCCTCGTTCGGCACGTCGGTCTCGGTCCACCCGCCGGTATCCGCACCAGGCACCAGGCTGAGCTCGGGGGCCAGCGCGTACATGGCCTCGACCTGGCCGGTGTTGTTGGTCCGGGTCACCTCGCGGGCGCTGGTCGAGACCGTCGCCCCGATGGTGGCGACCGTGCCTGCCGGGCCAGCCGGCAGGCCGAGGTAGATGGCCAGCGGCTCCGCCGACCCACCCGCAGGCACTGGCCCATAGGTGTTGACGCAGACGAACGTGGAGTAGTCGCACTGCCAGGACGGATCGCCGATGATCGAGCTGCCAGCCGGCAGCTTGAAGGCGATGCTGGCGTCCGCCGCGCTGGCCGCGCCGATGTTGTCGACGGCGGCCCGCACGACCGCGACCGTCTTGTTGGACGCGATCATTGCAGAGGTACTGACCATGGTCAGGTCGATCCGCAGGTCGGGCCGAACCCCGGCCGCTTCGGCCGGAGCGGCCGGCAGCGTCACGCCGGCTCCGGCCGTGGTGAGCAGTGCGAGAGTGGTGCCGAGCAGTCGATTCTTGAGGTGCTGATGCAATGCACGTCCCCGAGTGGAAGTGAGCCGCTCGTCGCCTGCGAGGCCGGTCACGAGCGGGCCCGGCCGGACCGCCGGCCGGGGGAATCGCCCGGTGGCGCTTCCCCCTTAAGGACGTCGAACGCCGCGATTCCGTTACATGATCAAGATTTCGCAGGTAGCGCCTCAGGCTGCGGTGGGGCCGAACTGTGCGGTGAACCGGCCGGTAAACAGGTCGACGCCCTTGTACTCGGCGACGGTCGCGGCCGGAACGACGGCCAGGCCGTCGGGCGTCGGCATCTGACCGACACCGAGACGCGGCCCGAGGGGGAGCAGGATCATCGGGTCGGGCAGGGGCTGGTACGCGACGGTGGCCCGTTCGCCACGCAGCTGCGCGGTGATGTTCTGCACCACCACCTCGGCGTGCTGCAACGCGTACGCCGCCAGCTTCTCCTCGGCGACATCGGTCAGGTCACCGATCGCGTAGACGTGGCCGAGGATGGCGTCGGCCCCCCGCACGTTGAGCGTCTCGGTGACGGCTACCTGCCCCCGCGAGGTGAGCGTCGTCAGTCGGCCGTCGACCAGGTAGTCGCTGTTGGTCCGCAGACCAAAGGCACGGAACCAGATGTCGGCGGTGATCTCGTCGCCGTCGGTGGTGGTGGCCGTGAAGGTTGCGGCCCGATTGGCCTCGGTCGTCGACGGCCCGACCAGTCTGGTGCCCAGCCGCACCTCGATACCCAACTCGTCGAGCTGCCGGTGCAAGTCATCGCACATCTCCGGCTGGAAGCCCGGCAGCAGCCGCTCGGCCGGGTCGACGATGGTCACGTGCTTCTCCGGCCAGGCGTCCTTGATCTCACCGGCCAGCTCCAACCCGACCGGCCCGGCACCAAGGATCAGGACCCGCTCGGCGCTGGCCAACTCCTTGTTGGTCTGGCGCAGATCGTCGAGCGCCGCCTCCACGGAGTCGGCGTTGAGCCGGGCCGGGTAGGCGTAGCTGGAGCCGGTGGCGAGCACCAGATAGTCGGCCTCGACACGCTGACCCGAGGCCAGCGTGACGCCGCCAGGATCCACCGAGACGGCTCGATCTCGGAGCACCGTGGCCCGCGAGAGCACCGTCTCGAAGGGGAAGAACATGTTGCCCGCCCAGTCGGGCCGGACCAGGGCCCGCAGCGACGCCGCCACGTTGACGAACGCGTCCCGAGGATCGATGAGGACGACATCGGCCACCGACTCCAGCGCCTTGGCGACCGCCGTACCCCCGTAACCGCCGCCGACGACCGCAACCGTACGACTCATGACTCACGCTCCAACCGACAAGGGAATTCCGCTCGACCGCTGTCGAGCGCCTTCCCCCACGGTCGTCACCTGGCCGGAGGTCAGGGAGGCCGGACAGAGACTGGTAGTGGCAGGGACACCATCCGGTCGGCCGGCGTTGTTACGTTCGGTTGGTGAGCGACAACGAGCTCGGGCTGTTCCTGCGCGTCCACCGTGAAGCGGTCACGCCGGCCGAGGTGGGGCTGCCCGCCGGGCCGCGCCGCCGGGCCCCCGGGCTGCGCCGCTCCGAGGTGGCGGCGCTTGCCGACGTGAGCGTGGAGTACGTCACGAGACTCGAACAGGGCCGCGACCGCCGACCGTCCCCGCAGGTGCTCGCCGCGCTCGCCAACGCACTCCGGTTGAACTGGAACGAGCGCGCCCACCTGCACCGCCTCACCAAGGCGGCCGATCCCAGTTACAACTGCCGCGGCCAGATCACCCCGTCCGGCGAGGTACGTCCAACCGTGCGGGCGCTGCTCGACCGTCTCGAACCCACGCCGGCGGTGCTGCTCAACCAGCTCAGCGACGTCCTGGCCCACACCGCCGGCTACGTTCGGCTGGTCGGGCCGATCGGTCTGCTGGACGCGACACCGCCCAACCTCGCCCGGTTCCTGCTCGCCGACGCCCGAGCGCGCAGTGCGTACCCGGACTGGGACCACCTGGCCGACGAGCAGGTCGCCGCCCTCAAGCAAGGTCCGTTTCGGGCCTACCCGCCGATGGCCGCCCTGGTGGATGAGCTGACCATCACGGCGGGCGACGCCTTCACCCGGCGCGTCGACACGATTCCCAGCCTGCCGAAGGCCAGCGGCATCTTCCGCCTGGCCCATCCCGAGGCGGGCATGCTCCGGCTCGCCTACGAGACCCTCGAACTCCCCGCGGACGACGACCAGCGTCTGATCGTGCACCTGCCCGCCGACGCGGCGACCTCCGCGGCGCTCGACGGTCTCCACAGCCAGCACCCGCAGCCGCTAAGACTCGTGGCCGGATGACACCGACCGCCCCGGAGAGGTCCGGGGCGGTCGGTCGAAGCGCTCAGATCATCGTCTGGGACTTGGCCTCCATGTCGGCGGCGGCCTCCTCCTTGGATTCGCGGGTCAGCGGCTTGCCGCCCGATGCCGGGGCCTTACCGCCGAGCGGGTCGGCGCCACCGGTGGCGCCCTTCGGGCCGGCGCCCCGCAGGGGCGTGTTGGGCAGCGTCAGGGTGACCACCACCGCCAGGATCGCGATCAGGCCGGCAGTCAGGAAGACCATGTCCAGCGCGTCGACGAAGGCGTTCTGGATGGCCGCGCGTACCGGCCCCGGCAGGGCCAGGATGGTGGCCGGATCGTTGATCGAGATGTTGCTGCCGCCGCTCGCCGCGACGGCGGCCCGCTCCTGCGGAGGGAGCTGCGCGATCGCGTCGGGCAGCCGGTCAGCGAGCCCGCTGGTCAGCCGGGACGAGAGCACCGTGCCGAGGATCGCCACCCCGAACGAACCGCCCAGCGACCGGAAGAAGGTCGCGGAGGAGGTGCCGGCCCCCAGGTCGCGTACGGAGACCGCGTTCTGCACCGCCAGGATCAGCGACTGCATACACAGACCCAGCCCGACACCGATCACCACCATGTAGCCGAAAGCGACCCACAGTGAGGTGCTCACCTCCAACTGGGTGAAGAGGAACATGCCGACCAGGAGCAGCACCGAGCCGGCCACCGGGAACCACTTGTACCGGCCGATCCGGCTCATCGCGCGGCCGGTCAGGATCGAGGTGATGATGATGCCGGCCATCATCGGCAGCATCAGCAGACCGCTGCGGGTCGGCGACGCGCCCTTCACGATCTGCAGGTAGAGCGGGATGAAGATGATCGAACCGAACATCACCAGACCGATGATGAGCAGCGCCGAGTTGGCCAGCGCGAAGCTGGCGCTGCGGAACAACCGCAGCGGCAGGATCGGCTCGGCCACCCGGGCCTCCTGAAGGACGAAGAGCACCCCCAGCACCGCACCGACGACGAAGAGCCCGATGATCAGGCCGGAGCCCCAGGCGTACTCGTTGCCGCCCCAGCTCAGCGCGAGCAGCAGGGAACTCACCCCGGCCACCAGCAGGCCGGCACCGAGCCAGTCGATCGAGTGGTCCCGCCGTTCGAACGGGATCAACCGCATCACGTGGTAGCAGACGACGATCGCCAGGACCGCCAGCGGCACGTTGATATAGAAGATCCAGCGCCAGTCGGTCTCCGCGAAGTAACCACCGACCAGCGGCCCGGCCACCGACGAGATCCCGAAGACCGCGCCGAACAGGCCCTGGTAACGACCACGCTCCCGGGGGGACACCACGTCCGAGATGATGGTGAACGCGAGCGTCAGCAGACCACCGGCACCGAGGCCCTGGATGCCCCGGGTGATGATCAGCTGGGTCATGTTCTGCGACAGCCCGGCCAGCAGCGAGCCGACCAGGAACGTGCCGATCGAGAAGAGGAAGACCGGCCGACGTCCGTACAGGTCGGCCATCTTGCCGTAGAGCGGCGTCGAAGCGGTCGAGGCGAGCAGGTACGCGGTCACCACCCACGAGTAGTGGTTGATCCCGCCCAGCTCGCCGACGATGGTCGGCAGCGCCGTACCGACGATGGTCTGGTCGAGTGCGGCCAGCAGCATGCCGGTCATCAGGCCGAACATGAGCAGCCGGATCTGCTGACGGTTCAGCACCGGCACGTCAGGGGCTTCGGTGGTCATACGACCTTCTATCCGGAAAGCAGCAAACCATGCGCCCAACCCCCCTCCCCCTGCGTCGATCATGAAGTTATTGCCCCGACACGCCGAGGCGGATGGCAATAACTCCATGATCAACGAGGTGGGCGGCAGGGTCGCGCAGGTTTGTCGGGCAGGCCGTGGGGGATCCGGGGAGGCATGGCAGGAGCAGCAGCGGAACAGCGCCGGCTCGCCACCGTCGTGGAGAGCTGGCTCGGACGCCCAGTCCTGATCGTCGGTGACGCCATGTTGGACGAATGGCGGTTCGCCGACTCCGACCGGCTCTGCCGGGAGGCACCCGCCCCGGTCCTCACGTTGCGCAGGCGGATCTCCGCCGCCGGTGGGGCCGCGAACACCGCAGTCAACGTCGCCGCCCTCGGCGGCCGGGCAGTGCTGGTGGCACCGGTCGGCGCGGACGTCGCCGGGGACGAACTGCACGACTGCCTGGACCGCGCGGGCGTCTGGGATCGCACGGTAAACCAGCCCGGACGACCCACCCCGGTGAAGCGACGGATGCTTGCTGGCAACCAGATCCTGCTGCGCGAGGACTCCGGCGATCCGGACGACGCCCTGGACCACGAGGGCGTGACCCGGCTGCTCACCGCCCTGAGCTGCGCCACCGAGGAGCTGCGCGCCGCCGCCGGTGGCGAGGCGCCGACCCTGGTGGTCTGCGACTACGGCCTGGGCGCGCTGCCCGCGCCGGTCCGCGCGTGGCTGGTCGAGCAACGCGAGCGGTACGCCACGGTCGCGCTGGACGCCCACGACCTGGCCGACTGGCGGGGCCTCGCGCCGACCGTGGTCACCCCCAGCTTCGCCGAGGCGACCCGGCTGTTGGCCCGCGCGGGCGGGATGACCCGACCGGTTGGCGGGACCGAGCTGCACCTGGAACACCTCGACAGCGACCCGGCCGACGGGCCCTCCGAGATGACCGTAGGGGCGGCCCCGGGCGGGGTACGCGCCGACGACGGCACCGCCGAGCCGGCGGGTGCCGACAGCACCGGGCCGGTCGGTGAGCCCACCCCGGGTGAGGGGCGGGTCGCCCTCACCGGCGACGGGCTCAGCGTCACCGGCACCGGCGTCACAGTGAACACCCGGGCCGGCGAGGGCGTGGACCGGGCTGTCCTGGCCGAGTCGCGCCTGGCCGAACTGCGCGCGCACACCGGTGCCGACGTGGTCGCGGTGACCCTGGACACCGAAGGTGCGGTGGTCGGCGGCGCCGACGGGGAGCCGCGACGCAGCCACAGCACCCCGGTGCCGGCGAGCCATGCCGTGGGCGCCGGCGACGCGTACCTGGCGGCGATGACGTTGGCCCTGGCCGCCGACGCGCCACTACCCACCGCCGCCCAACTCGCCCAGTTGGCGGCCACCATCACCGTCTCGGACACCGGCACCTGCGTGTGCCGGCGGGACGACCTGCTCGCCGCGCTCGACCAGCCGACCGAGACCACGAGCCACCCCGCGCTTGTCGGCGGCGACGAGTTGGACGCGATCGTGGCCGAGTACCGCGAGGCGGGACGGTCGGTGGTGTTCACCAACGGCTGCTTCGACGTGCTGCATCGCGGGCACGTGCGCTACCTGGAACAGGCCCGCGCGCTGGGTGACCTGCTCATCGTGGCGGTCAACTCGGACGGCAGCGTACGACGGCTGAAGGGCCCGGACCGGCCGGTCAACCCGGTCGAGGACCGGGGCGCCCTGCTCGCCGCGCTCGCCTGCGTGGACCACGTGGTGGTCTTCGAGGAGGACTCGCCGGCCGCGTTGATCGAGGCGGTCCGACCCGACGTGTACGTCAAGGGTGGCGACTATCCGCCGGAGCTGGTGCCGGAGGGGCCGCTGGTGCGCCGGCTGGGCGGCCAGGTGCGCACCCTGGGGTACGTGCCGGACCGGTCCACCTCAGCGATCATCGAACGGATCCGGTCGCACAGCCAGGACCCGTCGCCGCAGGTCGTAGACCCGACACCCGACCCGTCGCTGCGCACCCAGGCGTCGTGAACCGCCCCCTCGACCTCGGCGCCCCGGAGGAGTTCCGCGCCGAGCGGCTGGTCGACGTGCTGATTCCGACCCGGAACCGGCCCGCCGAGTTGGCGGTCACCCTGGGTGGGCTCGCCGCCCAGGAGGGGCTGCCCGGCTTCGGTGTGGTCGTCAGCGATCAGTCCGATGGGGATCCGGCGTACGCGCATCCGGCCGCAGCCACCATGGTCCGGGCGCTACGCCACCGGGGTCACCCGGTGCTGCTGACCCGCCGGCTGCCCCGACGAGGGTTGGCCGAACACCGGGCATACCTGCTCGCCGCCTCGACCGCCCGGTACGTCCTCAGCCTCGACGACGACGTGTGGCTGGAACCGGGGACGCTGCACCGGCTGGTCACCGCGATCGGTGAGCTGGGCTGCGGGTTCGTCGGCAACGGTGTGCACGGGCTCTCGTACGCCGACGACCTGCGGCCGGAGTCGCACGGCCACTATGAGGAGTGGATCGGCCCGCCCACACCGGAGCGGATCCGACCCGACACCCCGCAGTGGAACCGAGCGCGGATCCATTCGGCCGCCAATCTGCTGCACATCACCGAGCAGTTGGCGCTGCCGCCGGGCGCGTGGCGGGCGTACAAGGTCTCCTGGATCGGCGGGTGTGTGCTCTACGACCGGGCCAAGCTCGTCGACGCCGGTGGCTTCGACTTCTGGCGTCGGGTGCAGGAGAAGCACCAGGGCGAGGACGTGGCCGCACAGCTCGCGGTCTTGTCCCGGTACGGCGGGGCAGGTGTCCTGCCCAGCGGGGCGTACCACCTGGAGTCCCCCACCACTGTCACCGACCGGGACGTGGAGGCGTGGGAGGTCGTCCTCGCCGACGAGGACACCCCGCAGCCGGCCTGAAGAACTACGGGGTGAGCAACTCCCGGGCGGCTTCCAGTACCTCGACCACTGGGACGTCGGTGACGAACGAATCCCGGTGTGGGCAATCACCGTCGCCCGGCCGGTGCGGATAGATGCCCGGTGTGCAGTCGACCCCGCAGACCGGGCAGTGCACCGTCCACGAACTGATCGGCCGGTGCCGGCCCCGCAACGGGCTGGCCCCGTTGATCAGGTTGCCGACCCAGAAGATGCCGACCGTCGGCGTACCCACCGCAGCGGCCAGGTGCAGCGGGCCGGTGTCGTTCGAGACGACCAACGCGCAGTCGGCGTAACAGCCCACCAACCCGCCCAGGCTGAGCGTGCCCACCTGTGGACGCACCGGCACCTGCGCCACGGCGACGACCCGGTCCACCACCTCCTGCTCGGAGCGCGTGCCGGTGACCAGCACCTCGTAGCCGTCCTCGTGCAGCGCACGGGCCACCTCGGCGAAGCGCTCGGCGGGCCAGCGGCGGCGGGTGTCGGTGGCGCCCGGATGCAGCGCCACCCGGGGACGGTCAGCCGGGCCGAGCACCCGGGCGGCCTCGGCCCGGTCGGCGTCGGTCACCGCAAGCGTCGGGGTGATGGTGGTGGCCGGCGCTCCCACCAGCGCCACCACCTCCAGGTAGCGGATCACCTCGTGCTGGTAGTAGACGTAGCGCAGCCACCGGTCCAGCGCCGGCGCGTCGTCGGCGCGCAGGCCGACCGTCACCCGGGCACCGAGCCGGCTGACCAGCGGGTTGGAGTTGGCCCCGCCACCGTGGATCTGCACCGCCACGTCGAACCCCGCACCCGCGGCAGCGGCCAGGAAGTCGTCCATCGACGACTCCGGCTCACCCGGGTCGGGGGTACGGATGCCGGGCGCCGGCGGCACCACCAGCACCCGGTCCACCGGGCCGGGCCGGTCGCGCCAGAGCTTCGCGTGCCACGGCGCACCGAGCAACACGATCTCCGCCGAGGGGTACGCGCAGCGCAGCGCGTCCAGCGCCGGCAGGGTGAAGATGAAATCGCCGAGCGCGTTGGCACGCAGCACAGCGATCCGCCGTACGTCGGGAAGGCGCTCGGGGGTCGGGCCGAGCACGGACGCGGTGACCACGCGGCCCGCTACTGCCGGTCGATCTCGCCGACGGTGTCCGGGCGGTGCAACTCCCGGTCCGCGGCAGGATCGGCCGGCATCGGCGTACCCGTGGAGAGGCCGCCGGAGCGCGGCCCGGTGCGGCCCACGGTGATGGTGCGCGGCGTGGGCCGGGTCGCCCTGGGCAGGTGGACCCGGAGCAGGCCATGGTCCATGACCGCGTCGATGGCGTCCGGCTCGACCCGCGACGGCAGGTTGACCCGGTATTCGAAGCCGCGCGTCTCGAAGCCACCGGGGATGCCCTGGTCGGCGTTGACCTCCGCCTCCGAGCGGGCCCGCACGCACAACTCGCGGTCGTCCAGCTCGACCGCCACCTCCTCCGGTGCCACCCCGGGCAGCCGGACGATGACCTCCCAGCCGTCCGAGGTCTCGGTCAACTCGACGTCGGACGCCCCGGCGCGACCGCCGACCAGGCGGCTCAGCTCGGCGCGCAGCGACTGCAACTCCCCCATCGGGTCCCAGCCCTGCTGCCGGCTGCCTCGCCAACCCCGGCCGAAGCCACCGAACTGCTGCTCGCTCATCACACCTCTCCGATCCGCTGGGTGGCCGTGGGCGGCCGTAGTGAGCTGGGCGCGTCCAGGCCGGCGTCGCTGTCGACGCCCACACCGAGCCGGTCGACCAGCTCACCACCGAGCCAGGCGCTGATGCCGAGGATCGCCACCGCGACCACCTCGATGGCGACCAGCGCGCCGCCGGCGGCCCGGGAATCCGCGTTGAGTCGCACGGCCCACACGGCGGCGAAGAGCAGGATCACCGCGACGTTGGCGGCCGCGTGCAGCAGACCCACCCGCTTGGCGCGGGTGCCGGTCGGGATCGCCAGCAGGTCGAACGAGCCGGCCGCCGCGGCGAGCAGGCCGCCGATCAGACCGACGGTGATGTTCCAGTACGCGACCTCGCCGAGGAAGTCGGGACCGCCGACGGTGTCCACCACGTCGAAGAGCACCGCCGTGGCCAGCAACGCCACCGGGAACATGACCAGCATCGGATGGACTGGGTGACCCAGCACCTTGAGTCGGCTCTCCATCTCCCGGCCTCCACTGGTCGGCGTCCTGCGGAACGGTCTCCTGCGGTGGGCACGTCGGGTCAGGCCGTACCCCCGTCCACCCGGCACAAACCTCGCGCTGGTCACGGCGGCCTAGGCTGACCACGATGGTGCCCGCCACCGGGTCAACGGCTGAGGGAGGACCGACGTGACGGTAGAGATCACCTCGCACGACGAGTTGCGCGAGTTGCTCGGTGTACCGAGCGCGCGGGCCGCCAACAAGGAACGCACCCGCCTGCACGAGCGGGACCGCGAGTGGCTCGGCGCCTCGCCGTTCTGTCTGATGGCCACGGCCGGCGCGGACGGCAGCTGCGACGTCTCACCCAAGGGCGACCCGGCCGGGTTCGCCCTGGTGCTGGACGACACGACAGTCGCGCTGCCCGAGCGGCCGGGCAACAAGCGGGCCGACGGCTATCGCAACATTCTCGACAACCCGCACATCGGGTTGCTCTTCCTGATCCCCGGGCGGACCGACACGCTGCGGATCAACGGGCGGGCCCGCCTGGTCAGCGACGCGCCCTGGTTCGACGACATGGTGGTCAAGGGGCACCGGCCGGTGCTCGCCGTCGTGGTGGAGATCGAGCAGATCTTCTACCACTGCGCGAAGGCGTTCCTGCGGTCGGCGCTGTGGCAGCCGGAGACCTGGCGGCCCGAGGCACTGCCGTCCCGAGCACGCCTGATCAAGGAGGTCGAGGCGCCGGTGGAGAGCCTGGAAGACTTGGAACGGCACTACGGCCCGGAGTACGCCCAGAAGATCTACGTCTGATCCCGCTGCACCCAAAGAAAGTTCGCACCCTTCCGTCAACCTGTCTTTGCGGAGAGTAACGGCGCCGGGGGTCGCCTGATAGCTTTCATCGATGGGATCGACAACTGAGCAGGGCGCTTCTGGCCACGTTGATCGCGTCGCTGACTACTACGACGACAACACGCGTCGGTTCCTCATGGTTGCCGAGAGCCCCGGCAGTGACGCCATCCACCGTGGCGTATGGACTCCGGATGTCGCGAATTCCGCGGAGGCCATGGACACCGTCAACCGCCTGATGATCGAGCGTTTGCGCGACTACGTGCCTCAGGGAAGCGCAAGGGTGCTCGACCTTGGTTGTGGCGTCGGTGCGACGATGGTTCGCCTGGCCCACGAGGTGGACGGGTTCATCTCTGGCGTGACCATCAGCCGAGTCCAGGCTGAGATCGCAGCGAAGCGGTTCGCCCGCGATGGACTGACCGACCGTTGCCACGTGATCTGCGCCGACTTCGCCGAGCTGCTGCCTGCGGAACCGCGCTATGACGCCATGGTCGCCGTAGAGGCGGTAGTTCACTCGCCGTCGCTGGAGAACCTACTCCCATCCCTGGTGGATCGGCTGCGCCCTGGCGGCCGCCTGATCTTGTGCGACGACTGGATGACCGAGAAGGATCGCGGGCTTGCCGCTCGCGAGCGCTGTCTCGACCAGTTCCGCGCCGGCTGGCGTATCGGGAGTTTGCATACTGTGGCCGAACTAGTTGCCATGTCTGAGCGCGCTGGCTTGCGCATGGTCGAGGACCTGGATCTGACCTCATACTGCGCCTCGGTCGGCCACGCGACCGCGTGGTCAAGCTGGCCGTGGGTGCCACAGCCGTAATTCCACGGCTTCGCAACCGTCTTGTTGAGATGCCCCTATGGGCCAACATGATTGGCGGTTCGGCGTTGCAGGCTGGATTGTTGCGGCGTTGGCTGGAATACCGCTTGATCGTGCTTGAAAAGGCCTGAGATTCTGCTCGATTACTTGTGGCGGATCGAGCAGCGCGACCCGGGCTGATTCTCTGGCTCCGGTCAGGCCGACCAGCCGGCCGGGTTGCCGAATGACTCCCGGGAGATGCCGGAGCCGGTCTCCGGCCACGAGCCGAACCGATCGTTGTGCAGATGCGCGAAGAGATAGCACATGCCTTCGCAGTCGGCGTCCAACAGCGCCATGGCGGGGTCGGCGCGAACCGCCTCGTAATATGCCTGCCCCAGGGCCACGATGAAGCCTCGGGCGTAGAGGAAACCGTCGTCCGACCCGTCGGTCACCCCGTGGATGTCCTCCCGATCGATGTCGTGCAGCTTGCGCTCCACCACCCGGTCGAGATCCGTCAGCTCCTGCCCGGTCAGCTCGGCGGTCAGCTGCCCGATCCGGTTCAGGAAGGCGTCAAGCCAGGCGTCGATCGGGTAGGACGGGCCGTCCTCGTCATCGCCATCGGCGGACGCGGCGGGATCACGCTCGACGAGGGCCTGGCGCAGCGCCAAGGGCTCGGCGCCCAAGTCGGCCCAGGCCGCCTCGATGAGTGCCCACAGCCGGGCCTCGTCGGCGTGGGTGGGCAGCGTCCCAGGGGCATCGGTGGTCACGGTCACCGCCGAACCATATCGACCACCACCGACACTTCCGCGACCCGCACAGACCGCCAGGCTCGTCGACTCGCTGCTCTAGCGTTGCCGTCGTGGACGACGACGGTTGGTTGGCAGATACCCGGACCTCCTACGACACGGTCGCGGTCAGCTACGCGCGCCTGGTACGTGAACTCCTGGCGGAGTCACCGCACGAACGAGCCACTCTGGCGTCGTTCGCAGATCTCGTGCGGAGCGCCGGCGGCGGGCCGGTCGCCGACGTGGGCTGCGGGACGGGGCGAATCACCGCCCACCTGCACACGCTCGGCGTCGATGCCTTCGGGATCGATCTCTCGCCCGGGATGATCGAGGTGGCCCGCCGTGATCATCCTGAGCTGAGGTTCGAGGTTGGCTCGATGACCGACCTCGATCTGGCTGATGGCTCGGTCACCGGCCTGGTCGCCTGGTACTCCCTCATCCACATCCCGGACGACCAGATCGGCGCGGTGTTCGCGCACTTCCGGCGGGTGGTGCGTCCCGGCGGCCCCCTGCTGCTCGGCTTCCACGTCGGTGACGAGACGACACTCAAGACGGAGGGCTACGGCGGCCACCCGATGAACGTGCACGTCCATCGTCGTCAGCCAGCCCAGATGGCGGCCTGGCTGCGCGAGCACGGGTTCACCGTCGACTCGCAGACGACTGTCACCTCGGCGGAGAGCCGGCGCGCCGGGATCATCGTCGGACGACGAGAGCCGTTGTCAGCCCTCGATAGCCGCTGCTAGCCTAAACTGCGTACAGCGTTAGCAGTATTTCGTTCGAGTGGGGAGACTGATGACGGACGACGCGCGGCCCGTCTGGATGCTCGGTGGCGGTGGAGTGGCGGGCATCGCCTGGGAGGTCGGCATCCTCGCCGGCCTCGCGGACGAGGGGGTGACGGTGGCCCCGGAGGCGATCCTCGTCGGCACGAGCGCCGGCGCCGTCGTCGGTGCCCAGATCAGCAGCGGCACACCACTGCCAGAGCTCTTCGAACGCCAGCGCGAGGGCGTCGCCCACGAGACCTCAGCCGCACTCGGCTTCCTCGACCTCCTCCGGCTCGCGCGGGCGCAACTGTTCGCGCGCAGCCCGGAGCAGGCCGCGCGCCGCCTCGGTCGGCTCGCTCTCACCACCCGCATCGACGACCCGTCCCGGCACCGCCGGATAGCCGAGGCCCGACTGCCCGACCACACCTGGCAGGACGCGGACCTCCGCATCGTCGTCGTCGACTTCGAGTCGGGCGCCGCCCGCACCATCACCCGACACGACGGCGTACCCCTCGTCGACGCCGTCGCCGCGAGCTGCGCCATGCCCATCTCCGCCGCTCCGGTCGCCATCGGAGATCGCCGTTACATGGACGGCGGCATGCGATCGACCCTCAACCTCGATCTCGCCCCCGGCAACGGCCCGGTCATCGCCCTCGCGCCGAGCACCGCCGCGATCGGGCCGTGGGCGCGCATCGACAAGCAGCGAGCCGCGCTGCGCGCGGATCGCCGGGTAGAGCTGCTGCTGCGCGACGCAGCCTCCAAGCGGGCGCAGGGGAACAGCGTGATGGACAGATCAGTCGTGCCCGCGCTCGTGGCGGCAGCCCGCGACCAGGGCCGCCGTGAGGCGTCCCGGGTGGCCGCCGCGCTCGCGACGGCCAGCCACTCATAGGCTCCCCGGCCACTCCGGGACGCTGCGTGGTGCTGCCAGCTGAGCTTGCAGCACGCTCAACGGCCAGCCGATTCCGTCAGGACGTCTCTGAGCGCTGCGCGCGACGAGATTCCGAGCTTAGGGAAGATCTGATAAAGGTGGGCTCCCACAGTGCGGTGGGAGATGAACAGGCGCTCACCGATCTGACGGTTGGTCATCCCCGAGGCGGCCAGCAGCGCGATCTCGCGCTCCTGGGGCGTCAGGACGGTTTCGGGTTGCGCGTCACCCTGGTCGCCGACCCACCGGGTGGCCCGCAGCTCGACCCGGGCCCGCTCGGCCCATGGGCCCGCGCCGAGCTCCTCGAACGCCTTCAGCGCCTGCAGCAGCGGACCACGGGCCTGGGTCGTGTTACGGGCACGCCGCAGCCGTTCCCCGTACGCCAGGCGTACCCGGGCCGTTTGGAAGGGCCACTGGTCTGCGTTGTCGACGTTCACGGCCTGCTCGTACAGGACGCATGCTCGCTCGTCGTCCGGCTCGGTCATGGCGCAGGCCGCTGCGACGACGATCGCGTACAGGGGCGAAATTCGACCCACATCGGCCTCCCGCAGCGCCGCTGCGTGCGCGGCCGCCTCGGCGTGCCGCTGGGTGCGCATCGCGGCCTCTACCAGGTCGATCGCCACCCACATCGCGACCTGCGCGTGTGGGACCAGTTCCCCTGGCGGGCTGATGCGCGACGCAATGGTGAAGGCCTGCTCGAAATCGCCGGCGCCGAGCACGGCCAACGTTCTCACGTACTGACCCCACTGGGCGGCGGTGTGCACACCTCGTTGGGCACTCGTGCCGACCAGCCGGTCGCTCAACGCCACCGCCGTCGCGGTGTCGCCACGCACAGCGGCGAGCAACGCGTCAAAGTACTCGAAGTACCAGGTGAAGAAGTGGCATCCGGACTGCTCGCACACCTGCGACCCTTCCGCGGCGAGCTCCTCGACCTCGGCCCACAGCCCCATCATGAAGCCGTCCTGACAGAGCTGGAACAGCGCGCCGATGTGCAGGCGGGCCGGGCCGCCGTCGCGGCCCTGGCGCACCACACGCCACACCGCGCCGCGCATGTCGCCGTAGCGTTCCGCGTGCTGTGCGGCGAAGCACAACCGCACGATCCGGGCAGGATCGGTCTCCTGGTGTGCGCTGGTGATCAGGATATCCAGCTCAGCGAGGTGTTCCGGCGCGGTGCGTGCCGGATCGGGGGCGGTGGCACCGGCGATGGCCAGCAGGCGGTCGGGCTCCGGCCGGACCGCGGCCAGCAGCCGACGGAAGTCCTCCCACCGATCCGATCGTCCGCTGAAGAAGCACAGCAGCAACAGCAGGTGAAGCGCATCGATCAGGGCCGGAACGCCCGCGTCGAACCCGTGGTCACCAGACTCGATGGCGTGCACCAACAGGCGATGGGCGGTCTGTAGGTGCCCGCCATGGTTGATGACCATGAGGGCCGTCGCAGCCGCCGCGTGCAGCGACAGGCCCGCCCCCGGATGCGCCTGCCGCGCCGACGCCAGTAGCTGCGCGGCGCTGACCAGATCGCCGGATGCGTGCGCGTCGACGTACGCGGCCTCAGCGAGACGCCGAGCGCGGCCGGCAGCGGGACTCAGCTCCGCGGCACGAAGCAGCGCCGCTACCGCGCCTCTGATGTCGCCGCGGGCGGCCTTCTGTCGCGCGGCGCTCTCCAGCAGGGCGGCGACGGCCTCGTCCGTTCCCACCGTGGCCTGCCCCAGGTGCCAGGCTCGACGCTCCGAATGGTCGCCGACGGCGCCGGCCAGTGCGGCGTGCGCGCGACGCCGGTCACTGCTGGTGGACGCCTTCATCACCGCCGAACGGGTCAGCGGATGACGGAACGACAGCAGGCCGGTCACCTCGTCTACCGAGATGAGCGCATCCTCCTCGGCCGGCGCCAAGTCGACCAGGTCCGCTGGGTTGGCCAGCTGCCGCGCCGCCGCCTGAAGCACGCCGAGATCCCCGGTGCCGTCCAGCGTCGCGAGCAACAGCAGGTGCCGAGTCGGCTGCGGCAGGCCCGCGATCCGCGAGACGAACAGCGACTCCAGCCGCTCGCCGAGTGGAAGTACCGCCGGCAGACCGGCGATCCCCGTTCGCTGCTGCTCGCTCAAGGCCGCAGGCAGCTCCAGCAACGCCAGCGGGTTGCCCTCCGCCCCGGCCAGCACCCGGCTGACCACGTCACCGGTCAGCCCCGGATGGTGGGTTTCGAGTAGTTGCCGAGCCGCCGGCCCCGCCAGCGGGCCCAGGCGGTGCTCGCGCAGACCACCATGTTCGAAGACTCCACCACTGCGCGCGCGCATGGCCCCGAGGAAGCGCACGCCTGTGCCGGTCAGACGCCGGGCAATGAACGCCAGCGCGTCGGCGCTGGCCCGGTCCACCCACTGCAAGTCATCCATGATCACCAACACCGGCCGTTGCGCGGCACCGTGTTGCAGCAGCACCAGCGCCGCGTGCGACACCAGCAGGCGGTCCGGTGTCGAACCTCGATCGAAGCCCAGGGCCACCCGCAGCGCTGCGCGGTGCTCGGGTGCGAGGCCGTCCATGTCTCCCGCCAGCGGGAACAGCAGTTGGTGCAGCCCCGCGAAGGCGATGTCCGCCTCGAACTCCACGCCTGACGCTCGTACGACCCGCATCCCGGCGCCCACGGCCGCCGCTGCGGCCGCCTCCAACAGCGCGGTCTTGCCCACCCCCGCGTCCCCGCAAAGCAACAGGGACGGCTCTGTGTCATCAGTGAGGAGCCCGCGGATCAGAACCAGATCGTCGTCACGCCCCAGCAGAGCAGCACCATCGGTGCTGCTCCCATCCTCACTCACCACACGACTCTCCCCCGCGCGGCGACCACGCACCGCTACAACCGTGTGCCGAGCCTTCGCCCCCGAACGTTTCCCGAGGGAGGCAGCACACGCGGAAGCCTATCGGCGGTTGATGAACAAGCGATTGCGGGTTCTTTGTAGACGGTGCGCCTGGCCGGCCACCGACCACTCGCAGCAGTCGCACCAATCAATGGCGCGGCCAACGTGCCGGGGCGGGCAGACCGGCTCCGTGCTCACCCCGCACCTGGCGATCCGGGCCTGATGTCCAGCGATGCCGGGTCCAGCTGCACGCGGCGAGGCAATCCGCCGGAGCTGGCCAGGAGCCGCGCCACGGCCTCCGCGATCGCGGCGGCCTCCGCCTCATCCTGCTGCCCGAGCAGCCCCGCATCGCCGGATCCCGGCCAGGCCCCGTACGCCTCGGCAGTCTCTCTGTCATCCGGCAGTACGGGCCGCACCAAACCCGCACCGACAGCCACCGTGACGTCGCACACCTCGACGCCCAGGCCGGAAAGATCCTCGGCATAGCCCGCCACGGCATGACCGCTCATCGCCTTCCACGCGCGGTCCAACCCATCGCCGCCGTGCCCCTGGGCAACAGACCACAACCCCACCCACACCACCTGGCCGCTACCCCGACGCCGCATCGATGGGAGTACGGCGCGGCTGACTCGCTGACCCCGTAGAACCATCCAGTCGAACATCTGCGCGAGCTGATAGGCGGTGAAAGACTCCACCGGGCCCGCCACATCGAACTCCACGACGTGGACCGCCACGTCAACGCCCCCCGCCCGGCCGATGACCGCGTCCACGCCCTGCTGAGTCGTCCGCTGATCACCCAGGGAGAGGGCAACACCAGTCAGACGCCTCCCGTGCCGCTGGGCGTACTCGGCGTGCCCGGCCATTGCCGCCTGATACCCGGGCCGCTGAGGGTCGACGCCGGCGAACACCCAGTGGCTCCTGTCAGCCAGCGCCCGCGCCAGCGCCGACCCCACCACGCTGCCAGCATCGGTCACCAGAACAACCTTCGACATCACGACTCCCGCAGCAGAGCATCCGGAGAACAGCTCGGACCGCGAGTATTGGCGCACCGTCGCGCCGCGACATCAGTCGAATGACTGTTTCCGCCGAGAATCCACCAGCAGCCCAGGCCGCACCGAGGTGCCGCAGAAGCGTGGTGGCCGGCAATGGCGACAGGTCCCCGTGGCCGGGGCCACCGCGCGACCCGGCGAATCCGAACACCGTCAACCACGACAGTCGTTCAACAGATGATCACCAGCACCGCCGCCGACAGACTTCATTCGTCGAGACCGGGCGAACGCGGAGGCGTCAAGCATCCGCGCCTCCCACCTGGAGCGATACGTATCGCTCGATACAACGAGGAGTCACCGTCATGCAGGGCTACACCGTTCCCCTCTCCCCGCGCGGCACCGCCAACCTGGCACCGACCCCGCCGTGGCACTACGCCGGCACCGTCATCGGCGTGGAGTTCTTCGCCGACCCGGCCGCTGCCGAGGCAGCGCTGCCCGAGGGGCTCGTTCTCGACCCGGAGACCCCCGGACGCGGCGTGGCGCTCTTCATCGACTGGCAGTACTCCTCCACCGGCAAGGAGTACCTGGACCCGGCCCGCTCCCAGTACCGGGAGTTCTTCGTCACGCTCGACGCCCGCTGGAACGACACCCCGGTGGCGTGGTGCCCGTACATCTACGTCGACAACGACGCTGCCATGGCGCGCGGCTGGGTCCAGGGCTTCCCCAAGAAGCTCGGCAGCGTCCACCAGACCCGCGCGTACCCGATCGGTGCCCCCGCCACCCCGGCCGTCGCCGCCGGCGGTCAGTTCGGTGCCACCGCCTCGGCAGTCGGTCAGCGCATCGCCGAAGCCCGAGTCACGCTGCAGCAGCCGGTCGAGAACCCGGCCACCCTCATGAACCGGCCGGTGGTCAACCTCCGCCACTTCCCCAGCCTCGCCAAGGGCCAGCACGACAAGCCGGCCGTTCATGAGCTGGTCATGGCTGTTCTGGACAACCCCGCCGTCGACGAGGCATGGGTCGGCACCAGCGAGTTGACCTTCCCCACCGCCCCCGGTGAGGAGCTGGCTGACCTGGCGATCCAGCGCACCGGTGCGGGCTTCCGGTTCCACCTCAGCTACACCGTCACCGACCTCAAGACCCTGACCGACTACTCCAGCTGACCGGCACCCGTCCGGCAACCGAATGGCCGGCGAGGCCCCTGCACCAGCCAGCCCCGCTGGACGCCGGGGCCTCGCCGGCCGCCCATCTCCTGACACCGCGCGACTTCTGCAAGGAGCCCGACATGCCCATCTACACCTGCACCAGTGCTCAGGGAACCCTGACGGCCGAGACAAGGACTGCCCTGGCGGCCGAGATCACCAAAATCCACTCGGCCACCAACCATGTGCCGCCCGCGTACGTGAACGTGGTCTTCTCCGAGTTGCCGACGGACTGCGTCTTCGTCGGCGGGAAGCCGGGCGCGCCGCTACTGATCAACGGGTGGGCACGACGTGGCCATCCACAGGAGTCGACGAGCCGCCTGGCCCTTGACATTGCTGCGGCAGCGTCCCGCATCTCCGGGGTGCACCAGGACCACGTTCTGGTGGTCATCCTGGACAGCCCCGCCGGTTCCGCTGTCGAGGCCGGCCGGACTCTGCCCGAACCAGGGCAGGAAGCGGAATGGATGCGGCAACACCAGCAGTAGAGCCTTCCCCGCACCGCCGACCCTCTCAGGAGAATCCATGGGCACCACCGTCGCAGACGTCATGGTCGCGACCTTGTCAGCATCCGGTGTGCAGCGCGTCTACGGTCTACCCGGTGATTCCCTGAACGGATTCACCGACGCCCTGCGCCGCAACGACGCCGTCGAGTGGGCGCATGTGCGGCACGAGGAAGCCGCCGCCTTCGCCGCCGCGGGAGAGGCGGCCATCACCGGCAATCTCGCCGTCACGGCCGGCAGTTGCGGGCCGGGGAACCTGCATCTGATCAACGGCCTGTTCGACGCGCAGCGCAACCGGGTGCCCGTGCTGGCCATTGCCGCACACATTCCACGCGAAGAGATTGGCAGCGAGTACTTCCAGGAGACGCACCCGCAGGAGCTGTTCCGCGAGTGCAGCGTCTACTGCGAGATGGCCAGTACGGCCGAACAGGTCCCCCGGCTGCTGCGAATGGCGATGCGCGCGGCACTGGAGCAACGCGGTGTCGCCGTACTGGTGATCCCGGGCGAGTTGTTCCTCGCCGACGCCGTCACCACCTCGCTCCCGCATCCGGTCCTGGGAACGTCTTCGCACGTCCGGCCGGACGACGCGGCCCTGGCCCGAGCCGCCGACGTGCTCAACAACGCGAAGCGGGTGGCCATCCTGGGCGGTGCCGGGTGCCACGACGCGCACGACGAGGCGATCGCCCTGGCCGAGGCGCTGAAAGCCCCGATGGTGCACGCCCTGCGCGGCAAGGAACACCTGGAGTACGACAACCCGTACACCGTCGGGCTGACGGGTCTGATCGGCTACAGCTCCGGATACCGCGCGATGGAGCACTGCGACGCGCTGCTCATGCTCGGCACCGACTTCCCGTACCGCCAGTTCTACCCGGGCCCGGATGTCCCCGTCATCCAGGTCGACGTGCGCGGTGAACACATCGGGCGGCGCACGGACGTCGAGGTGCCGCTGGTCGGCACCGTCAAGGACACCGCACAAGCGTTGCTGCCCCTACTGCGACCAAAGAGCGACCGATCCTTCCTGGACAAGATGACCGGCCACTACCAGCACGTACGGGAGCGCCTGGACCGCCTGGCCGAAGCCAAGCCCTCAGACTCGCCGTTACACCCGCAGTACGTGGCCGCGCGAATCGACACGTTGGCCGCCGCCGACGCGGTATTCACCGCCGACGTGGGAACGCCGATCGTGTGGGCTGCCCGCTACCTCGGCATGAATGGACGCCGCCGGCTGCTGAGCTCGTTCAACCATGGCAGCATGGCGAATGCCCTTCCGCAGGCGATCGGCGTGCAGGCCGCACATCCGGGGCGGCAGGTCATCGCCCTGTGCGGCGACGGTGGTCTGACCATGCTCCTCGGCGAGCTGGTCACACTGCGTCAGCTGAACCTGCCCGTCAAGGTCGTTGTCTTCAACAACAGTGCCCTCTCCTTCGTGGAGTTGGAAATGAAGGCATCGGGCATCGTCAACTACGGCACGGCTCTGGACGACGTCGACCTTGGTGCCATCGCCCGCTCGGCGGGCCTGTTCGGGGCACGGGTGGACCGCGCCGACCAGCTCGACGACGCGCTACGCGCCGCCCTCGACCACGACGGACCCGCCGTGGTGGATGCCCGCACGGCCCGTCAGGAGTTGTCTATCCCGCCGAAGATCACCGCCGCACAGCTCAAGGGATTCACGCTCTTCGCAACCCGCACGATCCTGTCCGGCCGCGGCGACGAGATCGTGGAGCTGGCAAAGACGAACCTGCGCGAACTCCCCTTCATCTAGCGGCGCGGGGAGGCGAATTACGACCGGATCGAAAAACATGAGGCCCTGACCAGCGTTTCCGCTGGTCAGGGCCTCATACCCTGGAGCCGCCTGACGGAATCGAACCGTCGACCTACGCATTACGAGTGCGTCGCTCTAGCCGACTGAGCTAAGGCGGCAACGATCAGCAAGTGTACGGCACCGTCCAACCACCGCCCGAACGGGATACCCCTCGCCGCCGCGGCCCGACTAACCGGACATCGGCCACCATCTGGACGCTTACCAGACAGCGGATGATCCGGGCCGCGACTACGCTGCGGCGGGTGAGCGACGAACGCGACCACCCCGACCACCGGGACGAGGCCACCGACCGTCCTGACCGTGCGCCGGCCGGTGAACGCGCCGCCCATCGGCCGCGCAGCACCGACCCGCTGGAACTGGGCTTCACGCCGCGCAAGCCGGTGCCGTGGCTGGCGCCGTTCCTGCTGATCAGCACCGGCATCCGGACGCTGCTGGCGGTGCTCTTCGGGGCGTACCTCGACAAGCGCGAGTTGCAGAACGCGTTCGGCGACGACGTCTTCCGTCAGGTCGCGCCGGACGGCGGGCTGTGGCTCGACTACGTGGCCGACCTGGGCGACGGCTTCAACGCCACCTACTCGGTGGCGTACCTGCTGGCGCAGCCGGAGCTGACCGTGGACGGGCACCGCCTGCCCCGGGGGCAGACCCTGGTGATGGGCGGCGACCAGGTCTACCCGTCGGCGGCGTACGCGTCGTACGAGGACCGGTGCAAGGGCCCCTACCAGGCCGCGCTGCCGGTGGCACCGCCCGAGAAGCCGACGCTCTTCGCGGTGCCGGGCAACCACGACTGGTACGACGGCCTCACCGCGTTCCTACGGTTGTTCGTCCGCTCCCGGGACCGGAACTTCGCTGGCTGGGGCACCGGCCAGTCCCGGTCGTACTTCGCGGTGGAGTTGCCGGCCGGCTGGTGGTTGCTCGGCGTGGACGACCAGTCCGGCTCGTACCTCGACGACCCGCAACTTGCCTACTTCGACGAGGTGGCCCGGCGGCTCGGGCCGGAGTCAAAGGTGATCATCGCGGCGCCGGCGCCGACCTGGGTCAAGGCCGCCGACAATCCCACGGCGTACGACTCGATCGACTACTTCATCCGAACGATCATCGACCCGACCGGGGCTCGGGTGCGGCTGTTGCTCTCCGGCGACCTGCACCACTACGCCCGCTACTCCGGGCCGGATCGGCAACTGATCACGTGCGGTGGCGGCGGCGCGTACCTCTACCCCACGCACAAGCTGCCGGAGCGCATCGAGGTGCCACCGCGGGACACGCTGGCCCGGCGGGCCAGCTCCACCCAGCCGTACGATCTGGCGGCCCGTTACCCGGACGCGGCGCGGTCCCGCCGTTACGGCTGGGGCATCTTCCCCCGCTTGCCGTTCCGCAATCCCGGCTTCACCACACTGCTCGGCACCCTGCACACCCTGCTGATGCTGGCCATGGCGGGCGCGACGGCCAACTGGGCCGACAGCACCGACCAGCGACTGTTCAGCGTCCCGCTGGTGCTGATGGTCCTCGTGACGGTGCTGGCGGCGGCCCTGTTCGCCAAGCCGCCGAGCGCGAGCGGCAAACGCCACGCGCGGCACTGGATCCTCGGCGTCGGCCACGGCGTGGCGCAGGTGGCCTTGGCGGCAGCCGGCACGTGGGCGTGGTTGGCGCTGCCGTTCTACGACTGGCCGTGGCCGCTGCCGGCGGCCGCCGCGGCGGTGCTCTACGGCCCGGTGATCGGCCTGGTCGCCAGCCAGCTGGTGGCGGCGTATCTGCTGGTGGCAAGCTCGTTCGGGGTGAACGTCAACGAACTCTTCGCCGGCCAGGGCATCGAGGACTCCAAGTCGTTCCTGCGGCTACGCATCGACCCGGACGGAACGCTGACCATCTACCCGGTGGGGATAGACCGGGTCTCCCGCGACTGGCAGGTGAACCCCGACCAATCCCCCACGAAGAGCTGGCTGATCCCCAAATCCCCCCTAACCCCCCACCTAACCGAACCCCCTACAGTCCTGCACTAACCCCACCCTTTTTGATCGTCCCCAGCCGGGACTGCTCGGTCGCCCGGCTCGGTGTGACTTACCGCCCCTGTCGTACGCATGTTCCGGGGGTGTTGTCGTCGGGCCGGGTGGCGTCGATGAAACGCTGATAGGGACACGGCCGTCCGAAGGTCCCCTGCCAGCTCAAGCCCATCACGACCCCCGCCTCAACGGCATAGCCACCATCTCGATCACCACAGCAGTGATGTCGGCAATCGCTCTGGTGGTGTGCTCCTCACCGGCGCGCCACACCACCGCCTGCCCGGCGCTGACGCTTTCCCAATCACCACTACCCGCCTGCACGACGCCATGTCCTGCCGTGATCATCAAGAGCTGATCCACCGGTGCGGGATGACGGCCGACCTCACCACCGGCTGCCACGTGCAGCACAGTGACAGCGACTACATCCCCGCGAAGCAGCGCCTGAGCCGTCACACCGACGCTGCCGTGGGCCTGCGCCGGCCGCCCTGACGAGACATCAAACGACAAGATCTCCACGTCGGAACAGTAGATCAGGTAGGGACACCACCCCCCAGAGCCGAGTTGGTCAAGAAGTTTGCGTCGCGCTGGGCCCGATTCCTGACGCAAACCTCTTGATCAACTGGGCGGGACCGGGTGGGGAGGGTGGGGTTAGGGGGTGTATTGCTGGTTGTGGGCTTGGCGGGAGCCGCAGACGTCGGCTTTGGAGCACATGGAGCGCGAGCCGTCCGCGTCCAGGCGTACGGTCACCGCGTCTCTCGGGACGCTGTGGCCGACGACCCGACCGTCACCCTCCGGCGTGGAGACCCGACTGCCGACCGCCGGGGCGGTCTCCTGAAAGCGCTGGTAGAGCGGGTGCTCATACTTCAGGCAGCACATCAGTCGGCCGCACGCGCCGGAGATGCGCAGCGGGTTGAGCGGCAGGTCCTGGTCCTTCGCCATCCGGATGGTCACCGGCTCGAAGTCGGTGAGGAACGTGGCGCAGCACAGGTCCCGACCGCAGGAGCCGATGCCGCCCTGCACCCGTGCCGAGTCGCGTGCGGAGAGCTGGCGCAGCTCCACCCGGCAGTGCAGGGTCGCGCCGAGGTCACGGACCAGGGATCGGAAGTCCACCCGGTGCGGGGCGGTGAAGTACACGGTGCTGCGCTCACCGCCGTTCTCGGCGGTGCCGAGCACGTGGTCGACGGCCACCACCTTCATCGGCAGGCCGTGCGAGCGGATCAGCCTTTTCGCGGCGACCTTCGCATCAGCCTTCCGCCGACGCAGCGCCTCGTCCCGGCGTAGGTCGTCGTCGCCGGCCAGCCCCACCAGACGCGGGAAACCGTCGGTGTCCTCGGTCACCCACTGCGCTGCCCACACGCACTCTGCCACCTCGGGCCCATCATCGGTGGGCACCAGCACCCGGTCGCCCACCTGCGGACGCAACTCACCCGGGTCGAGGTAGTAGAGGCGCCCGTACCGGTTGAAGCTGACCGCGCAGAGCATGCCCATCCCCCCACCCTACGACGGGTCAGCGCGCAGAGCGCACCGGCCGGCTACGCCCCGCAGCCATCCATGGCCGTCGACTTGACCCATTGCGGGCGTCCCGTCGTGCCGTTGCTGCTCGCCCGGACGGTTGAATCCCGGGCCGGGCAGGAGACAAGACGTGCCTTGGCAGCGTTGAGTGGAGGCAGACCTGCGGGGGGTGCAGGGGGAAGACCACGGCGTCGCCGTGGGCGCCGGCCTAGGTCAGGCGACCGCGAGCGACGCCGTGGCCTGTCCGAGGGCACAGCGGCCATGGCCGGAAGAACGAGACCGGGCTACCAGCCGACCCGGGTGGGCTGGTCGTAGCGGGGTCGCCCGTCCGCTGGCGGACGCCATGCGATCTCGGCCAGGCTCGGCGCCCACTGCCGCAGCAGCGTCTCCGCACCGTCGTACGCGACGCAGAGCACCGCCAGCACCCGCGCGGCAATCTCGGCCGCGTCGGCCACCCCAGGCCCGATCGGCCCGGGGCGCGTCGACGTGCCGGTGGAAGTGGCGGCGACCACGGCGACCGCCTCGGCCGAGCGGAGCACGTCGGCCAACGTGCGGGCCAGCGCGAGTCGACTGCCCTCCAGCCAGTCGGCGAGGGCGTCGGCGTAACCTGCGGTGGATTCAAGTCGCCCGACCAGGCTGTCCGGCCCCTCGTCGAGGTGGCGCAGCAGCGCCGCCCGCTGTTGCCCGTACGCAGTGGCAGCCGGGCCGGACCAGAGCACCGAGTCGGTGAGCGCGGCGGAGACGTCGTCGTACCCTCGGACGAGCCGGCGCACCGCGTGCCCGGCGCTGGCGAGCGGCACGGGGTGCAGGTCGAGGAAGCTGCGGACCGCGTCGCCCGGCAGAACCTGCATGCGGCGCAGCAGCGGCCAGACCCGGTGCCCCTCGGGGACGCCGGCCGCGATCAGCGTGTCCACCCGGCGCAACAGGTCGAGGCCGGGCTCGGCGAGCCGGTCCAGCGCGTCCATCACGGCTCCCCGGCGAGCCGGCGGCGGGCTGCCCGGTCGACCTCGGCATAGCGGTCGGCGGCCTCCCGCACCGCCGCCGCGGCGGCGGCCAGTCGACCGGCGGCGGCGCGGGCCTCCCGGGCCCGGTCGTCGGTGGCGGTGGTCCACTGCCGGTGCAGCGCCCGACCGATCTCGCCCAGACGGCCCGGCGCGTCGGCGCCGAACGCGGCCTGGGCCGGGTCGGTGGCGGTGACGGTGTGCGAGACGACGGTGAGCGTGGCGCTCACCTCGTCGAGCCGGGCGGAGAGCGCGCGCAGTGTGTCCATCTCAGGCCCCCGCGAGCGGTCGGTAGGCGGCGAACGTCTCGTTGTGCAGCTTCTCCCGGGCCCACTCGGCGGCGTCGGCCGCTGCGGTGACCGCAGCCTGCACCGAACCGGCCACGTCGCGCGGGCTGCGGGTGTGCAACGGCCCGAGGAACCGGACGTCGGTGATCCGTCCACCGGCGGTGACCACCACCTCGACCAGGCCGTCCGGCGACCGGACGGTCACCTCGACGGTCGACACCGCCTGGTCGAACTCGGCCTGGAGGGTCTCGATCCGGCGGTAGCGTCGCACCGCCTCCTCGATCCAGGCTTCGTCGATCTCGCCCCGCGGCATCGGCCGACTCCTCCCGGGTGATCCCTCACTCAGTGTGCTGTCGCCGTTACCACGGCACACCGGACCGTACCGCACAGCAATCGGGCCTGTCGATGCCTGTGGACAACGGCCGGGAGGTGCGGGTCAGCCCTTCCAGAGGGCGAGCATCATCGCCTCGACCGCGATGCGCGGCTTGACGTTCGCCTCGATCGCCGCACGGCAGGCGAGCACGGCCTCCAGCCTGCGCAGCGACCCCTCGGCGTCCCACTTCTGCGCGCCGGCGCCGGCCAGCGCGGCCGTGTCGGTGTGCACCGGGGCGACGGGTGCGCGCAGCGCCATGGTGAGCGCGTCCCGGTAGAAGCCCGCCAGGTCGACAAGCGCTCGGTCCAGGGCGTCTCGCTGGGCCCGGGTGGCCCGGGACTTCTGCCGCTTCTCCAGCTCCTTGAGCTGCCCGGCGGCACCTCGCATCGCGCCGGCCGCGCCTCGGCCGGTGCCGCCCGCGCCGAGCGCGGTCTCCAGTGCCGCCCGCTCGGTCGTGTCGGCCTCGGTGACCGACGCCTCGGCCTCCGCCTCGGCCGCCTCGATCAGCGCGGACGCCGCGTCGAACGCCGCGCCGACACCTGTCAACCGGCGTGGCACCGCGAGCACCGCCTCGCGCCGCTTGCGGGCCTCCGGGTCGCGGGCCAACCGGCGGGCCCGACCCACGTGACCCTGCGCGGCGGCCGCCGCCCACTGCGCCACGTCGGGCGCGATGCCGTCGCGACGAACCAGCACCTCGGCCACCGCGGTGGCCGGCGGCTGCCGCAGGGGTACGACCCGACAGCGCGACCGGATGGTCACCGAGATGTCGTCCGGGTGGGTGGACGGGGCGCAGAGCAGGAAGACCGTACGCGGTGGGGGCTCCTCGATCGCCTTGAGCAGCGCGTTGCCGGCGGCCTCGGTGAGCCGGTCGGCGTCCTCGATGACCACCACCTGCCAGCGCCCGCCGGACGGGGTGCTGGCCGCACGGAGCACCAGCGCGCGCATCTCGCCGACGCCGATGGAGAGCCCTTCCGGCACGACCAGTCGGACGTCGGCGTGGGTGCCGCCCATCGTGGTGCGGCAGCCGGGGCACTCACCGCAGCCGGTGCCGTGCACGCACTGGAGTGCGGCGGCGAACGCCCGGGCGGCGACCGAGCGGCCGGAGCCGGGCGGCCCGGTGAAGATCCACGCGTGCGTCATCCCGGCCGAAGGGTCCATCGCGCCGGTCGCGGCATCGTCGGCCGCGACCGCGGATTCCGCATCGCTGGCCGGGCCGGCGGCGACCAGCGCGGGTGCCCGGTCGGCCGCGCCAGCTCGCAGCACGGCGGCGGCCGCTGCGGCGGCCCGACGCAGCTCGACCACCGCCTCGTCCTGACCGACCAGGTCGGCGAAGACGCCCGACATCAGGTCTTGTGCTCCATCGTCACCAGCTCCGCGTCGGATAACTCAGGCTGCACCGAGGTGTCCGGGCCCTGCGCCGGACGGGGGTGCACGATGCCGCCCGGCTTGCCGAGCATCTCCTCGACGCGCCGGACCACCCGCCCGGTGATCTCGTCGGCCGGTCGGGACGCGTCGAGCACCAGGTAGCGCTTCGGGTCGGCGGCGGCGAGGTCGAGGAAGGCGTACCGGACGCGCTCGTGGAAGGCGATCGACTCGGCTTCCAGCCGGTCGGTGCCGGTGTTGCGCGAGGCCACCCGGGACAGGCCGGTGTGCGGCTCGACGTCGAGCAGCACCACCAGGTCGGGCTTGAGCCCACCGGTGGCCCAGGAGGAGAGCCAGGAGACCTCGTCGACGGGGAGCGTCCGGCCGGCGCCCTGGTATGCCAGGGACGAGTCGACATACCTGTCGCTGATCACCACACCGCCCCGGACCAGCGCGGGCCGGACCACGGCGGAGACGTGGTGCGCCCGGTCGGCGGCGTAGAGCAGCGCCTCGGCCCGGGGGGAGGGCGCCTCGTCACCGGAGGTGTCCAGAACCAACGACCGGATCCGCTTACCGACCTCGGTGGCCCCCGGCTCACGGGTGACCACGACGTCACGCCCCTGACCGCGCAGCCGCTCGGCGAGCGCGGCGAGCTGGGTGGACTTGCCAGCACCCTCGCCACCCTCGAACACCACGAACAGCCCGGCGGAGACGAACGGCTCGGCCGGCATCAGCGGCCGGCCCCGGATCGAGCCCCAGAGGTCGGCGAGGACGGGGACGCCCTTCTTGTCGTCCATCTGGCCGAACGCGCTGATCCCGGCGAAGATGCCGGCGGCACCGGCGGCGAGCAGCAGCAGTCGGGTCGACGAGATGGACACCCCAAGGTCGGCGATCGCCAGCTTGCGGGAGCCGCCGGCACCGGCGAGCAGGCTGCTCAGCGCGATGGCCAGGATCAGCACCAGTCGGGTGCCGATCTGCACGACGGCGAAGACCCGGCCGCGTACCTCGTCCTTGATCTCGCCGCCGAGCAGGGTGGTGCCGGCCAGGAAGGCCATGCCGGCGCCGGCGCCGACCAACACCGCGCCGACGATCGCCATGGACAGGTGGATGGCGAAGGCGAGGGTCATCACGGCGGCGCTGGCCAGCACGATGCTCATGCCGAACCAGCGACGCCGGGACATCTCCTTGACGATCATCGGGCCGAGCCCGATGCCGAGCGCAAGGCCGACGAAGATGGCGCCGAAGAGCAGTGAGAACGCGGCATCGCCGGCCCCCAGCGAGCTGGCGAAGAACTTCGCGGTGCCGATGACGATGCCGCCGCCGGCGAACGCGCCCAGGATGCCGAGGACCAGCCCGCGTACCAGCGGGGTCTGGCCGATGAACTGCCAGCCCTCCTTGAACTGGCGCAGCATGCTCTGCTCGTGGCGGTCACCCTCGGCGGTCTTCCCCTGGCTGATCTCCTTGATGCCGAACGCGACGACCAGGGCGGTGGCCAGCCGGGAGAGGGCGTTGAACCAGAGCGCCAACTGGGCCGGCTCGGCCCAGTTCGGGAACTCGCCCCCGGTGATGCCCCGGACGCTGCGGTCCAGGCCGGCGCTGACGGCCGCGGCGAGCACCGGGGTCAGGCCGTACGTGGTGATCAGCGTGAGCTGGTTGGCTGCTTCCAGTCGGGCGCGCGGGATCAGGTTGGGGACCGCGGCCTCCTTGGCCGGAATCCAGATCAGGGTGATCGACTCGATCAGGAAGGTCGCGACGGTCGCCCAGAGGACCACCACCGCGCCGCGCGCGCCGGAGAGCGCCACCATCGGGATCGAGGCGAAGAGCACGAACCGGAGCAGGTCGCAGATGACCATCGTCCAGCGGCGGTCGAACCGGTCGGCGAGCACGCCGGCGATCGGCCCGAGCACCAGCGCGGGGAGCAGACGGATCGCGATGACGCCACCGAAGACCGCGCCCTGCGCGGTGCTGCCCTGCACCTGGGAGGCGGCGAAGACCGAGGTGGCCAGCAGGCCGAGCCAGTCGCCGAAGGAGGCCGCGCCGAGCACGATCCAGAGCCGGCGGAACGGCTGGATGCGCAGCACGGACCGGATTGCGGCATAACCGGATGGATCTACCTGGCCACCGCTGGACGCGTTGGCGGCGCTGCCCGACTTATCGCTTGAGCGCGACACGCCGGGCGACTCGCCGCTGTTCTGGCTTTCGATGGCCGTACCTCCACGTGCCGGCCCATCGCTGGGCACCTCCGGTGCAACACTCTAGACCCGGTGGGGGGCCACCCCTCGGGCGACATTCTCCTGCTCGCTGAGCCTAGGCCGCCGAAGGTGCCGGCCGCAGCCCGGACGTACGCGAGGGTATTTCGCATTCGCCGTCAGACAGTTAGCGTGCACACGTGGCCATCGAAAGCGACAAACTTCGCGAGCGCCTGGATCGGGCGACTGCCCACCTCGACCCCCCGTACGCGGTGGTCGACCTCACTGCCTTCGACGCCAATTCGGTCGCTCTGGCCGATCGGGCCGCCGGAAAGCCGGTCCGCCTCGCCAGCAAGTCGGTCCGCAGCCGTGAGTTGATCAGCCGAGCCCTCGCGCGACCCGGCTGGCGGGGCGTGATGGCGTTCACCCTGCCCGAGGCGATCTGGCTGGTCCGCGCTGGCGTCAGCGACGACGTGCTGGTCGCGTACCCGAGCGCGAACCGGGCCGCCCTCGCCGAGCTGAGCGCCGACCCGACGCTCGCCGCCGCGATCACCCTGATGATCGACGGCACCGGCCAACTCGACTTCATCGACGCCGTAGCGCCCGCGGGGCAGCGCGCCAAGCTGCGACTCTGCCTGGATCTGGACGCCTCCTGGCGACCGCTGCGCGGGCGGGTGCACGTCGGCGTCCGCCGCTCACCGGTGCACAGCGCGCGGGCGGCCGGCGCGCTCGCCGCCGCCGTCGCCGGTCGGCCCGGCTTCCGGCTGGTCGGGCTCATGTCGTACGAGGCGCAGATTGCCGGCCTGGGCGACGCGCCGCCGGGGCAGACGCTGCTGGCCGGCGCGATCAGGCTGGCCCAGCGCGGGTCGTACCGCGAGCTGCTGGCCCGCCGTGGTGCGGCGGTCGCCGCGGTACGCGAGCACGCCGACCTGGAGTTCGTCAACGGCGGCGGCACCGGCAGCGTGGCCGCGACCAGCGCCGATCCCGCGGTCACCGAGGTCACCGCGGGATCGGGCCTGTACGGGCCGACGCTGTTCGACGCGTACCGCGCCTGGCGGCCCACCCCGGCGGCGTTCTTCGCGTGCGCGGTGGTCCGCCGACCGACGCCGGAGCTGGCGACGGTGCTCGGCGGCGGCTGGATCGCCTCCGGCCCGGCCGCCGACAGTCGACTGCCCCGGCCGTGGCTACCGGCGGGGCTGAAGCTGGTCGGAACCGAGGGCGCCGGCGAGGTGCAGACCCCGTTGTCCGGAGCGGCAGCGGCCGATCTGCGCGTCGGCGACCGGGTGTGGTTCCGCCACGCCAAGGCTGGTGAGCTGTGTGAACGGGTCAACGAGCTGCACCTGATCGAGGGGGGCACGGTCGTGGCGACCGTCCCCACCTACCGAGGCGAGGGGCAGGCCTTCCTCTGAGGCCCGCGCCTCGCGCCGACTCAGACGGGTTGGGCCGCCTCGGCCTGCTTCCCGGCCGTGGACCGGCCGTTGTCCGGGCCGTCGACCTGGCGGTGCAGGTACTCCCGGATCAGCGCCTTCGCCTCCAGCAGCACCCGCTCGTCGCCGTCGGAGCTGCGCCGGAACGCGAGCTTGATCAGCGCGTCCGCCGCCTCGACCGCGATCTCCAGCACGAAGCGCAGCTTGGGCACATCGGTAAGCCCGAAACGCTCGGTGAGCACCCGGGCCAACTGGTCGGCGATCACGCCGTTGTTGTCCCGCTGCTCGTCGAGCAGGTGCAGGTCGACCACGTCGCCGAAGTGCAGGGTACGGAAGCCGGGAACGGTGCGGTGCATCGTGATGTACTCGTCGATCCCCGCGTCGACGCCGTCCCACCAGTGGGTCATCTCGTCGGAGGCGAACCGCTCGTCGAGGCGCTGGAGGTAGGACTCCATCGTCCGCAGGGTCAACGCCTGCACGATCGCCCGCTTGTCCGGAAAGAACTGGTAGACCGACCCGATCGCCACCTCGGCCCGCTCGGCGAGCAGGGTCGTGGTCAGCCCTTCGTACCCCACCTCGTCGACGAGCTCGGCGCAGGCATCCAACATGCGCTGTACCCGCGCGACACTTCGACCTTGCACCGGTACGCGGCGCAGCGGCCCGGTCGTGGCGGCTGGTGTGGACACTCTGCGCCACCCCCCTTCGACGGATGAACATATCTCCAAGTCACGAGTCCGTGACTACCGGTACAACGAGCGGATCGCAATTGCGGTATTTACCAGCTAGAACGTTCCTGATATGAAGTCAGTTCATATTCATGAATGAGGAGCGCGCATGGTCCGCACCGCATCGCTCACCGCTGGATGGTCCAACTGGGCCGGGAACCAGCGTGGCAGCGCCAGCGCGATCCTGCGCCCCGGCTCGCCGACCGACGTCGTAGAAGCCGTCCGATCGGCCGCGGCCGACGGCGGTCGGATCCGGGTGACCGGCAGCGGCCACTCGTTCACCGCCGTCGCGCTCGCCGACGACCGCCGGATGGACCTGTCCGAACTGGACACCATGGTCAGCGTGGACGTCGCACATCGACTGGTCACCGTGCCGGCGGGAATGACCCTGCACGCGCTCAACGGCCTGCTCGCCCGGCACGGCCTCGCGCTGCCAAACCTCGGCGACATCGACGAGCAGACCGTCGCCGGGGCGATCTCCACCGGCACCCACGGCACCGGTGCCGGCTACGGGTGCCTGTCCACCTTCGTCGAGGCGATCACCCTGGTCACCGGCACTGGCGAGGTGCTGCGCTGCTCCGCCGACGAGCATCCCGACGTCCTCGCCGCCGCCCGGGTGTCACTCGGCGCGCTCGGCGTCCTGGTCGAGGTGACCCTGCGCTGCGTGGACGCCTTCGTACTGCACGCCCACGAACGCCCAGCCGAACTGGCCGACGTGCTCGGCGACCTGCCCACGCTGATCGGCGGGCACGACCACGCCGAGTTCTACTGGTTCCCGTACACGTCTCGGGTCCAGGTCAAGACCAACGACCGGGTGCCCACCAACGACCGGCCACTGCCCCGCTGGCGCGGCTGGCTGGACGACGACTTCCTGTCCAACACGGTCTTCGCCGGCGCCTGCCGACTCGGCCGAGCCGTGCCCGCGCTGGCCCCGGGGATCAGTGCGGTCTCCGCCCGCGCCCTCACCGAACGCCGGTACACCGGCCGCTCCGACCGGGTCTTCTGCACCCCGCGCCGGGTCCGCTTCGTGGAGATGGAGTACGGCCTGCCTCGCGAGGCATTGCCCGAGGCGCTCGCCGCGCTCCAACGGATCGTCGACGGCCTGCCGTTCAAGGTGCTCTTCCCGGTGGAGGTGCGATTCACCGCCGCCGACGACATCTGGCTGTCGCACGGCTACGGCCGGGACAACGCCTACATCGCCGTGCACCAGTACGTCGGCATGCCGTACGAGCCGTACTTCCGGGCCTTCGAGGAGGTGGCGGCCGGGCTGGGCGGTCGCCCGCACTGGGGCAAGCTGCACTACCGCGACGCCGCCTCGCTGGCCACGGCCTACCCCCGCTTCGCGGACTTCCAGGCCCTCCGAGCCCAGTTAGACCCCAACAACGTCTTCACCAGCCCCCACCTAACCCACGTCCTCGGCGCCTGACGGCTGGGCCTGAAGATCTTGGAAGGAATGCGCCCCTGGAGGGGCCGTTCCCTTCCAAGATCTCGTCGATCCGGGGTTACTCGGTGCTCGACGCGGCCTTGCGGGGGGCGGCCTTCTTCGCCGGGGCCTTCTTCGCCGTGGTCGCCTTGGCTGTTGCGGTCGCCTTGGTCGCCTTGGCGGTCGTGGTCTTCTTCGCGGCCGTGGACTTGCTGGCGGCAGCCGTCTTCTTGGTGGCCGTGGCCTTCTTCGCGGGCGCCTTCTTCGCCGCCGCCTTCTTCCGCGGCGCCGGACCCTTCGCCCGCTTCTCGGCCAGCATCTCGGACGCTTCCGCGAGGCTCAGCTCCTCCGGAGTCTGCCCGCGCCGCAGCGACGCGTTGAACTCCCCGTCGGTCACGTACGGACCGAACCGGCCGTCCTTGATCACCAACGGCTTCTCGGTCGCCGGGTCCACGCCCATCTCGCGCAGCGGCGGTGCCGCAGCGCGCCGTCCACGGGCCTTCGGGGCAGCCAGCAGAGCCAGCGCCTCGTCCAGGCCGACCGTGAACATCTGGTCCTCGGACTCGAGCGAACGGAACTCCTCGCCCCGCTTGACGTACGGGCCGTAGCGACCGTTGTTCGCGAAGACCTCGACGCCGTCCGGCGCGACACCGATCAGCCGGGGAAGGCTGAGCAGCTTGAGCGCCTCCTCCAGGGTCAGCGAGTCCGGTGTCTGCGTACGCAGCAGCGACGACTTCCGCTCACCGCTGGACACGTACGGGCCGAACCGGCCGGACTTGAGCACGATCGGCTCGCCGGTGGCGGGGTCGTCGCCGAGCTTGCGCTCACCGCTGCCGCCGAGGAACAGCTCGTGGACCTTCTCCGGGGTCAGCTCGTCCGGGGCAAGGCCCTCCGGGATCGGTGCCCGGTCGCCCTGGGTGCCGCCCTCCTCGCCGTCGGCGGCCGGTGCCGGCTGCTCGCCGCCGGGCAGCTCCCGTTGCAGGTACGGCCCGTACCTGCCGACCCGCACGACGACCTCGCGGCCGTCGTCGTCGGTGAAGAGCGGGATGGAGTTGACGCTACGGGCGTCGATGTCGCTGAGGTTCTCGGTGACCAGCTTCTTGAGCCCGCCGGAACGGGCGATGTCCTGGTCACCGGCGCCGTTGGAGCTGCCGAAGTAGAACGCCGTGAGGAAGTCGACGGCGGCGTGGTCGCCACCGGCGATCTCGTCCAGCTCGTTCTCCATCGTGGCGGTGAAGTCGTAGTCGATCAGGCGGGGGTAGTGCCGCTCCATCAGCCCGATCACCGCGAAGGCCAGGAAGGTCGGGATCATCGCCTGGCCGCGCTTGGTGACGTACCCCCGGTCCTGGATCGTCTGCATGATCGACGCGTAGGTGGACGGGCGGCCGATGCCCAGCTCTTCCAGGGCCTTGACCAGCGACGCTTCGGTGTAGCGCGACGGCGGCTGGGTGTGGTGGCCCTGCGCAGCCAACTGGTCGGCGGTCAACGGCTGGTCCTTGACCAGGGTGGGCAGCCGGCGCTCGGCGTCCTCGGCCTCGGCGTTCTCGTCGTCGCTGGACTCGACGTACGCGCGCAGGAAGCCCGGGTCGGTGATGGTCTTGCCGGTCGCGCCGAAGTCGGCTTCCTCCTGCGAGGTGGAGACCGCGCGGATACGCACCGACACGCTGGAGCCGACCGCGTCGGTCATCTGCGAGGCGATAGTGCGCCGCCAGATCAGCTCGTAGAGCTTGAACTCCTCGGCGGACAGCTCCTTGGCCACCTCGCCCGGGGTGCGGAAGTTGTCCCCCGCCGGGCGGATCGCCTCGTGCGCCTCCTGCGCGTTCTTCACCTTGCCGGTGTAGCGGCGCGGCTCCGGCGGAACGCTGCGCTCGCCGTACAGCTCGACGATCTGCCGACGGGCTGCCGAGATGGCGGTCTCCGACAGGTTCACCGAGTCGGTACGCATATAGGTGATGTAGCCGTTCTCGTACAGGCGCTGCGCGGTGCGCATCGTCTGCTGCGAGGACAGGCGCAGCTTGCGGGCCGCCTCCTGCTGGAGGGTCGAGGTGATGAACGGCGCGTACGGGCGACGACGGTAGGGCTTCTCCTCGACCCGGGTGACGGTGAACGGCCGTCCCTCCAGCCGAGCGGCCAGCCCTCGGGCGCCACTCTCGTCGAGGTGCACGACACCAGCGCCGGGCTTCACTCGACCGGTGGTCGGCTCGAAGTCCTTGCCGGTGGCGATCCGGTCGCCGTTCAACGCGATCAGCGTGGCGTTGAACGCGCGGGGGCCCTCGCCGGCGTTGGCCACGGCGAGGGTGGCCAGGATGTCCCAATATTCAGCGGTGCGGAAGGCCATCCGCTGCCGCTCCCGCTCGACCACGATGCGGGTCGCCACGGACTGCACCCGGCCAGCCGAGAGCCGCGGCATGACCTTCTTCCACAGCACCGGGGAGACCTCGTAGCCGTAGAGGCGGTCGAGGATCCGGCGAGCCTCCTGGGCGTCGACCAGGTCGCGGTCGATCTCCCGGGGGTTGGCCACCGCCGCCTGGATCGCCGGCTTGGTGATCTCGTGGAAGACCATCCGCTTGACCGGGACCTTCGGCTTGAGGGTCTCGACCAGGTGCCAGGCGATCGCCTCGCCCTCGCGGTCCTCATCCGTCGCCAGGAAGATCTCGTCGACCTCCTTGGCCAGCTTCACCAGCTTGCTGATCTGCTGCTTGCGGTCGGCGGAGACGACATAGAGCGCCTGGAAGCCGTTGTCGACGTCCACCCCGAGCCGGGCCCAGGGCTCCTTCTTGTATTTGGCCGGCACATCGGCGGCGTTGCGCGGCAGGTCGCGGACGTGACCGAAGCTGGCCTCCACGACGTACCCCGGGCCAAGGTAGCCCGAGATCGTCTTGGCCTTCGCCGGTGACTCGACGATGACCAGACGGGTGGTTCCAGCGTTGCTTGGCACGTCTCTCCCCGACCTCACTCCTGCTCGTGGCCTGCCGGCGCCCAGACAGCGACCGCGTTCGACCCCGCCGTCGCACCGGCGGTCCGGATGTCCAACGTAACGCGCCGCCCGCGTTTCGGGTTTCGCGGGCCGCAAACCGCTTCGACCCGGCGGTCGACACCACCCCGCCGCGCTCGGCACTGCCGGACGGCGCCACCGTACACCGTGGGTAGGGCTCAAAGCGGGTCACTGTGACGATGGCGGGCCCACGACCGAGGTCTGACCCGCCCGTTTTCCGCCTGGATCGACCCGCCAGCTGTCCGGCACCGGACAGCCGGACGGGGTCAGGTTGGCCAGGCGTTGGGGGGTGCCGCGCGGGGTGGTTCGCCGACCAGCTCGGCCAGGCGGGTCAGTCGGCGGCGGCCGGTGATTCGGTACGACGGGCCGCCCTCGCCCGGGCTCAGCAGCGTGCCGGCGAGCCCGGCGGCGGCGAGCGCCACTCCGATCGGTTCCCAGCACTCCTGGTCGCCCGCGCCGAGCCGCAGCAGAAAGCCGTCGGGCGGCTCCGGCGTGCCGGCGGCGGCGAGCCACAGCCGCAGCCGCCGACCGGTCAGATGAAAGGCGGCCGGCGGGCGTTTCGTCGGGCCGTGCAGCCAGGCGACCGCGAGCGGCTTCAACACCCGGGTGTACGACGTACGGACGGCGTGTCGCTCGCCCTCGGTCGGCTCCCAGCTCGCCGCCAGCCCCCGTGCTGCCAGCTCGGCGACGAGCACGTGCACCCGCCAGGCGGCGTCCACCTGCACCACGAGACGGGCGGTGCCGCCCATCCGAACCACCTCGCCCGGCCCGGCGAGCAGCCCGGCCAGGTCGGCGACCGTCGGTTCAGCCGCATCCGCGCCGAAGAAGACGAGCTGCCGGCCCGCATCGTCACCAGACGTCGGGCCGCTCCGCGATGCGCCGCTCTGGATCGGGCCGTTCTGCGACGCGCCGCCGCGACGGCGCGCGGGGACGGGCGCGTCGGATTCGGGCGCGGGAAACAGTGCCGGGGGCGACGGTGTCTTCCCGGTGTCACCGAGCCCGCTCAGCGACACTCCGGCACCTCGTCGAATGCCTGTTTCAACTCCTCGGAGTTGAGCTTGCTGGTGTCCAGCGCACTGGCGTCGTACTCCGTGTTGAGGGTCTCCACCGCGGCCCGCACCCCGTCGTAGAACTCGGTCGGCTCGCCGGTGCCCAGCCCGTCGATGGTGTCCCGGGCGCGGCCGTAGGCGTCCCGCATCTTCCCCAGTGAGCTGCGGAAACCGGCGGAGATGGCCTCGCCGTTGTCGGTCTCCGGCACGCCCGCCTGCTCCACCTTGCGGCGCGCGGTCTCGCTGGCCCGCTCCGCCCCGCCGAAGAGCCGCACCAGGTTCTCCTTGGCCTGCGCCGGCGTGGTCTGCGCGGTCATCTGCTCGTCGGTGCTGCTGGTCAGCTTGCTGATCTCGGAACGCCACGGGGTGAGCGCGCCGCAGACCGAGGCCGCCCAGGCCCGTGGGCTGGGACCTCCGCCGCAGCCGGCGGTCAAGACGACGATCGTGGCCAGGACCACCGTGAACTTTCCGGCGGCAGACGCCCGGCACGTACGCATGCGTTGCAGCGTACGGCCTTTGGCCAGGTGTGGCACCGGGCCGGACGGCCGGGGTCCCCGGTCGACGCGGACGTCGACCGGGGACCCCGGGGAGTTGACGGGTCAGGCGTTGACCGTCTCCGGACGGTGATCGGTGCTGCCGGCACCGCGGTCGCCGTCGGCATCGGAGTCGGACATCGCGATGCCCTTGCGCTTGCTGAACACCACCGACGCCACGATGATCAGCGTCGCGACCAGGGCGATGCCGATCCGCAGGCCGACGTTGCGCTCGTCGCCGACGCTCCACGCCACCACGGCGGGAGCGATCAGCAGCGAGACCAGGTTCATCACCTTGATCAGCGGGTTGATCGCCGGACCGGCGGTGTCCTTGAACGGGTCACCGACGGTGTCACCGATGACCGTGGCGGCGTGCGAGTCGGAGCCCTTGCCGCCGTATGCGCCGTCCTCGACCAGCTTCTTGGCGTTGTCCCAGGCCCCACCGGAGTTGGACAGGAACACCGCCATCAGCGTGCCGGCACCGATCGCACCGGCCAGGTACGCCGCCAGCGCGCCGGGCCCGAGGCCGAAGCCGACAGCGATCGGCGCCAGGATGGCGAGCAGGCCGGGGGTCATCAGCTCGCGCTGCGCGTCCCGGGTGCAGATGTCGACGACCTTGCCGTACTCCGGGCGCTGGGTGCCGTCCATGATGCCGGGCAGCTCACGGAACTGCCGGCGGACCTCCATCACCACGGCACCGGCCGAGCGGGACACCGCGTTGATGGCCAGCCCCGAGAAGAGGAAGACCACCGCCGCGCCGATGATCAGGCCGACCAGGTTGCGCGGGTTCGCCACGTTCAGCGCGTTGAGGATCTCGTTGCCGACGTCGTTCACGCCAGCCGTCGCGTACGCGCTGGTGAGCGTGTCGGTGTACGAGCCGAACAGCGCGGTCGCGGCGAGCACCGCCGTGGCGATCGCGATGCCCTTGGTGATCGCCTTGGTGGTGTTGCCGACCGCGTCCAGCTCGGTAAGCGTGCGAGCACCGTGCTCGTCGATGTCACCGGACATCTCGGCGATGCCCTGGGCGTTGTCGGAGATCGGCCCGAAGGTGTCCATCGCGACGATCACGCCGACCGTGGTGAGCAGGCCGGTGCCGGCCAGCGCCACCGCGAACAGCGACAGCGTGATGGAGCTGCCGCCGAGCAGGAAGGCGCCGAAGACGCCAGCGCCGATCAGCAGCGCCGAGTAGACCGCCGACTCCAGACCGATGCTGATGCCGGCCAGGATCACCGTCGCCGCACCGGTCTGCGAGCTCTTGCCGATGTCCTGCACCGGTCGCCGGTTGGTCTCGGTGAAGTAGCCGGTCAGCGCCTGGATCGCGGCGGCCAGCACGATGCCGATCACGACCGCGCCGATGGCCACCAGCCGTGGGTTGCCGGTGGCGTCGGTGAGGCCACCGTCGAACTCGCCGAAGGTCGCCGGCAGGTACGCGAAGGCGGCGATCGCCACCAGCACCGCCGAGATGACGGCGGAGAGGTAGAAGGCCCGGTTGATCGCGGTCAGACCATTGCGGTCGGACGTGCGCAGCCGGGTGATGAAGACACCGATGATCGCGACCAGCACGCCGATGGTGGAGATGATCAGCGGGAAGACCAGGCCGTCCTCGCCGAACGCGGCGCGACCGAGGATGAGCGCGGCGACAAGCGTGACCGCGTACGACTCGAACAGGTCGGCGGCCATGCCGGCGCAGTCACCGACGTTGTCGCCCACGTTGTCCGCGATGGTGGCGGCGTTGCGCGGGTCGTCCTCGGGGATGCCCTGCTCGACCTTGCCGACCAGGTCGGCGCCGACGTCGGCGGCCTTGGTGAAGATGCCACCGCCGACCCGCATGAACATCGCGAGCAGTGCGGCGCCGAAGCCGAAGCCCTCCAGCACGGTGGGCGCGTCGCCCCGGTAGACGAGGACGACAAGCGCCGCACCGAAGAGGCCGAGGCCGACGGTGAGGAAGCCGACGACGCCGCCGGTCCGGAAAGCGATCTTCATGGCCGCCTCGCGGCCACCTACTCGCTCCCTCGCGGCGGCGGCCACGCGCAGGTTGGCGCGGGTGGCCAGCCACATGCCGGCGCCGCCGATGAACGCGCTGAACAGGGCACCCACCACGAAGAAGAGTGAGCGGCCGATCTTCACCGCGAGTTCGCTGCCGTCGGTGTCGTGCACCGGCAGCAGGAAGAGCAGTACGACGGCGATGACGACGAAGATCGCCAGGGTACGGAATTGGCGAAGCAGGTAGGCCGAGGCGCCCTCCTGGACCGCCCCCGAGATCTCCTGCATCTTGTTGGTGCCCTTACCAGCGGCTAGCACCGTTTTTGTGAGGGCAGCGGCGAAGACGAGCGCCACCAGCGCGATTACCGCAGCGATGACGACGTAGGTGACATTGCTTCCGGTAAGGGAAAGCCCGCCGCCGTCGGCGGCCAAGGTCTCGGACATTTGTGTCCTCCTGTTACCGAACACTCGCGCCGGTGAGTGGAGACGCACCGACCGACGCCTGGATGCGGACTCGCAAGCGCGCGCCAACCCACCCCAGCGGACCAGCGATGAACACCCATACCCGCTGGCTGCGGGCCGGGTCACTTGCTGACAACCCGGGTACTGTAGCCCTCCGCAGTGTCGGAGGTCACACGCAGGTGCCACCGTGTCGCGATGATCTTCGTCGCTGTGTTATGAAACGAAATCTGATATAGGGCACGGTCCATGCAAAGAAGGCCGCATCCCCAGCAGGGGACGCGGCCTACGCAGCGGAACGGGTCAGCGGCCGACCGGCCACACCATCCGCACCTCGGTGCCGATGCCCTCGTCGACCGGGCGCACCTGAAGGTCCTCGACGAAGCCGGCGAGCAGCGCGAAGCCGACGCCGGTGGTCAGCGCCTCGTCGGTGAGCGACTCGTTGGCCAGCTCGTCCGGCGGCAGCGCGGTCAGACCGATACCCGCCTCGATCGGCGCCCGGTCCACCACCCGCACGGCATAGGAGCCCCCGTCGGACATCTCCACCAGCACCGGGTCGGCCAGGCCGTACTGCCGGTGCAGGGCCACCGCGCGCGTGCACGCCTCGCCGATGGCCAGGCGTACCTCGTCCAGCAGGTCCTCCCGGACCCCGGCCCGCCGGGCGACGGCGACGCCGACCAGGCGGGCGGTGCGCACGTGCACCGGGGCGGGCGAGAACGAGAGCTTGACTGTCGCCATCACGCGCCGGCGCCCGCCGAGTCGGCGCTGATCGCCGCGTCGACCGTCGAGTGCAGCGGAAAGACCTGGTCCAGCGCGGTGATCCGGAAGATCTTGAGCAGTGGCTCCTTGTCGCAGACCAGGGCGAACGAACCGCCGGCCGCGCGGAGCCGCTTGAGCGCGCCGACCAGCACGCCCAACCCGGTGGAGTCGAGGAAATCCACCCGCCCGAGGTCGACCACCACGTGCCGGGCACCACCGTCGATCAACTCAAGGAGTCGTTCACGGAGCCGGGGCGCGGTGTAGACGTCCACCTCACCACCGACCTCAAGCACCGTGTGCTCGCCCACAGTGCGGGTCACCAGCGACAGCTCCATCGGTCCTCCTCGCCAGAGCCGTAAACTCTCGTGGGCATCTAACCACTACCGCCGGGACGGCCTGCGGACGCCAGCGGAGGCTTCCCCTTACCCCCGTGTCCGACTTTTCATCTCCGAACACCAGTGCGAGAGTGCAGGGCGTGACCTCCAACGACTCCAGCTCGTCGCGCCGCACGCCGCGCCGCGACCTGGAGTCGTCGCCAGCGGCCACCGTATCCGCTGGTCCCGGCCCTGGGCCAGCGCCGGTCGATCTGCTGCGCCGGCTGCGCGCCCGGGGCGCCGCCGACCCGGTCACCCACGTCGAGCGGGTGCCGGCCCGCGCCGGGGTGCCCGCGCCGTGGCCGTCGTGGGCGTCGGCGGAGCTGCGCGCGGCGTTCGCCCGGCGCGGCGTGGTCGCGCCCTGGCAGCACCAGGCCGACGCCGCCAACCTGGCGTACGAGGGCCAGCACGTGGTCGTCGCCACCGGCACCGCGTCCGGCAAGTCCCTGGCGTACCAGCTGCCCGCCCTGGCCACCCTGCTCGCCGACCCCCGGGCCACCGTGCTCTACCTGGCGCCGACCAAGGCTCTCGCCGCGGACCAGTTGCGCGCCGTCGCCGCGCTGGAGCTGGAGGGGGTACGCCCCTCCTGCTACGACGGGGACACTCCACGCGCCGAGCGGGAATGGATCCGCCGGCACTCCCGGTTCGTGCTGACCAACCCCGACATGCTGCACCACGGCATCCTGCCCGGGCACGCCCAGTGGTCCGGCTTCCTGCGCCGCCTCGCGTACGTGGTGATCGACGAGTGCCACACCTACCGAGGGGTGTTCGGCTCGCACGTCGCGCACGTGCTGCGTCGGCTGCGTCGGCAGTGCGCCCGGTTCGGGGCCACCCCGGTGTTCCTGCTCGCCTCGGCGACCTCCGGCGACCCGGCGACCGGGGCCGGGCGGCTGACCGGCCTGCCGGTGACGGCGGTCACCGAGGACGCCTCCCCGCGCGGCGGGGTGACCTTCGCGCTCTGGGAGCCGCCGCTGCTGCCACCCGACTCGGGCGCCTCTTCGCCGGTGCCCCCGCAGCCGACAGGCGACCACGACGACCTCCACCAGGTCCGCCGGTCGGCGCTGCGCGAGACCGCGGACCTGCTCGCCGACACGGTCGCCGAGGGGGTACGCACCCTCGCGTTCGTCCGTTCCCGCAAGGGCGCCGAGGTGGTGGCCGCGAACGCGCGCCGAGCGCTTGACGACGCGGTGCCGGGGCTCGGCGACCGGGTGGCCGCGTACCGAGGCGGCTACCTGCGGGAGGAGCGGCGTGAGCTGGAACGGGCGCTGCTGCACGGCGACCTGCTCGGCCTGGCCTCCACGAACGCGCTGGAGCTGGGCGTGGACCTGGTCGGGCTCGACGCGGTGCTGATCTGCGGTTACCCGGGCACCCGGGCGTCGTTGTGGCAGCAGGCGGGCCGAGCCGGGCGTTCCGGGCAGGAGGCCCTCGCGGTGCTGGTGGCCCGGGACGACCCCCTGGACACCTACCTGGTGCACCACCCGGAGGCGATCTTCGGTGCGCCGGTCGAGGCGACGGTGCTCGACCCGGCCAACCCGTACGTGCTGGCACCACAGCTCGCCTGTGCCGCGGTGGAGGCGCCGCTCACCCCGGCCGACCTCGCCCTCTTCGGCGAAGGGGCGAAGGAGGCGGTCGACGAGTTGGTCGCGGCCGGTGCGTTGCGGCAACGGCCCACCGGTTGGTACTGGCGGCACCGGGAGCGGCCCGAGGTTGACCTGCGCGGCGAGGGCGGCGCACCGGTCGTCGTGGTGGAGTCGTCGACCGGTCGGTTGCTCGGCACCGTCGACGGCGGCTCCTCGCACTTCCTGCTGCACCCCGGCGCGGTCTACCTACACCAGGGCATCTCGTACGTGGTCGACCAGCTCGACCTCGTCGACGGTTGCGCGCTGGTGCACGCCGAGGAGCCGGACTGGTCCACCCACGCCCGCGACGTCACCGACCTGTCCGTGGTGTCGGTGCGCTCCTACGTGGACGCCGGGCCGGTCGGCATGTTCCTCGGCGAGGTGGACGTGACCAGCCAGGTGGTGTCGTACCAGCGGCGGCGAATCGCCACCGGCGAGGTCATCGACACCCGGCCACTCGACCTGCCCACCCGGGAGCTGCGCACGGTGGCGGTCTGGTTCACCCTGTCACCGCAGTCGTTGACCCTCGCCGGGGTCCAGCCGGCCGACGTGCCAGGGGCGCTGCACGCCGCCGAACACGCCGCGATCGGCCTGCTGCCGTTGATGGCAACCTGCGACCGGTGGGACATCGGCGGGCTCTCCACCGCACTACACCAGGACACCGATGCGCCGACCGTCTTCGTCTACGACGGGCACCCGGGCGGCGCTGGGTTCGCCGAGCGGGCGTACGGGACGGCGGCAGCGTGGCTGCGGGCCACCCGGGACGCGATCGCCGAGTGCGGCTGCGAGACCGGCTGCCCGTCCTGCGTGCAGTCCCCGAAGTGCGGCAACGGCAACAACCCGCTCTCCAAGCCGGACGCGATCCGGGTGCTCGACGTGGTGCTAACGAACCTGCCGGACTGAGCGGCTTGCATGAATCGGCATGGCACGGGGCACAATGTGGGAGCGCTTCCATCGATGCCCTTGTTGCTGATCGCCCCCCGTGCCCGAGGAGAAGCCGTGGCCGACACCATCGCCGAGACCGTCGACCTGCTTTACACCATCGACCAGGACAATCTCACCCTCGACCAGCAGATCGCGCTGGGGTCGGCGTTGGCCGCCCTGGCTCAGGCGGAACGGCTGGAACAGATCAACGAGCGGCTACGCGGCATCCACCAGGTTCTCAACACCTGGGCGCTGCGCTCCGCGACCTCCGTCGACAGTCGCTGACGTCTCCTGGCGTGATCCTGCCTGGGCACCAGTGATCACTCCAGGCTGGGTAGTCGTCCGACGGCCCCGACGACTACCCAGCAGCGCGACGGTTGTCGTCGGGCTGTGCAAGACTCCGGCGCACCAACCCCCAAAGGAGTTTTCATGCAGCTCGACAACTTGCAGGGCCAGCACCAGTTCCACATTCGCCAGCGCCTGCGCATGATGGTCAACCAGTACGAGGTCCGGGCGGTCGCCCCGGACGGCACCGAGGGTGAGCTGCTGGCGTTCGCGCAGCAGAAGCGGCTCGCCTTCAAGGAGCAGGTGACGATCTACACGGATGACTCCAAGCAGCAGCCCCTGCTCGGCTTCAAGGCCCGCCAGCGCATCGACCTCGGTGCCACGTACGACGTCACCGACGCGGCTGGTAACGCGATCGGCCTGTTCCGCAAGGACTTCGCCCAGTCGCTGCTGCGTTCCACCTGGCACGTCGAGCAGGCCGGCCTACCGCAGGTGACCGGCCAGGAGCGCAGCATGCCGGTGGCGCTGCTGCGTCGATTCGTCGACTCGCTGTCCTGGCTGCCGTACCACTTCGACTTCACCGCTGGCGGCCAGCCGGTCTTCACCGTGGTCAAGAAGTGGGGCCTGCGCGACAAGTACATCGTCGAGGTGCAGAACCCGCAGATCGACCGTCGCCTGGTCATCGCGATGGCCGTTGCCCTCGACGCGCTCCAGGCCCGCTGACACGCCCAGCCGCACACTCCTCGGCCGCCGGCCGGGACCTGGACCTCGACCAGTCCCGGCCGACAGGCTGTCGGCTCCCGGCGGGCTGCCGGCCGGTACCTTCACTCGGCGCATCGACGCCGGCCCGGCCTGGCAGCCCACTGACCACGCCATACTCAACCGCTTACCGGGCCGGCACGGGCGCTCGCCGCAGCCACCCGGGTCAGACCGGGAAGCGGGGTGAACGCCACCTCGACCGTCACCAGCACGTCCAGCCCGTCGAGGTGACAACCGACCAGCCGACCAGCGTTGCGGCCGGCGATGTCGGAGGCGGACGCGCACGCCATGGCGTCGCCGTCGAGCGCCCGGGCGGCACCGGCCAGCGCGCCGAGATCAGCCGCTACCGCCGCCCGCTGTGCCGCCATTCCAGCGGCGACGATGGCGGCGCCGAACGTCCCGAACAGCACGAAGACGAGCCCAACCGCCAGCAGCAGGACCGTCGCACCACCTCGATCCGGGTCCGGCCGACCAGCATCTAGGCCCCCGGCAGTCGGTTCGCGACCACTTCGTCGCATCACCAACTCCCCTCGTGCGCGCCTGGTTCGACGGCTGCCACGGCGGTGGCGACCACTGTGATTCGCGGTAGTCGCCCGCCCAGCGCCCGGACCGGCGCGCGTACCGTCGCCTGCACCCGGTCGCCGTCGACGGAGACCGACACCGCCGCTCCTGGCGGCGCCGCACCACCACCACCTTCCGCGCTGCCGTCCGCGCCCCGGGCGGCGGCAAGCGCCGCCTCCCGGGCCGCGTGCAGGCAGCTCGCCTGTGCGCTCACGGCGTTGACCGCAGTCAGGCCGGCCAGCAGCAGTAGCAGCAGCGCCGGCAGGCCAGCCGCCAACTCGGCGGTGAAGGACCCACGGTCCCCGCCGACGGCCCGTTCGACGACGCGAAGCCTCCGCTCGCCGCTCGGCCGTGAATCGCGGCCGGCCCGCCGGCGCTCGATCACTTCAACGCCCGGTCGATGACGGCGGTCAGCGCCGACTGGACGTTTCCGGAGGTCAGCACCTTCAACAGGATCCCGGCGAAGGCGACTGCGGCGAGCGTGCCAACGGCGTACTCGGCCGTGTTCATCCCGGCATCGCCGCGCAGGCGAGCGATGAGTTTGCGCATTGTTGTTTCCCTTCTCGATGGGTCAGAGCACATCGCCGAGAACGGCGACGATCACCGGCACCAGTCCGGCGAGAATGAACGCCGGCAGGAAGCAGAGCCCCAGCGGCAGGACGATGAGCACACCCGCCCGGCGGGCCGATGCCTCGGCAGCGGTGGCCCGGTCGGCGCGCAGGTCGTCGGCGAGCCGGGTCAGTGCGCCGGCCAGGGCGGCACCGCTGTTCGCCGAGCGCAGCGCCGCGGCGGTCAGGCGCTCCGCGCCGGGCACTCCGTCCAGTGCCGACCACGCCTCCGCTGGGCCACCGCCGAGCAGCAACGTGCGGCCCACCCGGGCCAACCGGCCGGCGAGCGGCCCGTCCAGCGCCTCGGCGACGGCCAGCACCGAACGGTCCACCGGTGCGCCCGCCCGCATCGCCGCGGCCAGGAGATCGGCGGCGAGCGGCAGGTCGGCGACCTCCTGCTGCCGCCGCTTGCGCACAGCGGGCGACTCGATCCGGCGTAGCAGGAAATCGAGCAGGACCGCGACCGGGAGAGCACCCAGCAGCCCAAGCCAGCCCTCGACCACGACGGCCACGGCGAGCCCGCCCAGCGCCGCCGCGAGCCGGATCGCGTCCGGCCGCCGACGGGCCGAGCCGGACTGGCTCCCTGAGCTGCGTTGTCTCACGGAGCTGGGCTGGCTCGCGGGGCTGGGCTGGCTCGCGGGGCTGCGTCGGCCGGTTTGGCGCGGGGGCGTCATGCGGGTCGCCCCGGTGTCGCGCCCAGCCGTTCTGCCCAGAGGAGGCCCACGACCTGTAGGACGACCGCGGCAACCGCGCAGGCCCCGCCGACTGTGCTGTGCAGGAGCACCGCCATGGGGTTGACACCGATGCCGTACCCAAGCCCGATCCCGCCGATCGGCAGCGCCGCCAGTAGCCAGGCTGTCGCGCGGGCGCCGGCTGCCTGTGCCGCCGCTGCGGCCAGACCCCGATCGGTCGCCCGAGCGTCCGCCTCGATCCGCTCGACAAGCTCCGCCAACGGCGCGCCGGTCCGGTCGGCCAACCGCACCGCCGCCGAGGTCAGCTGACGTAGCCGGCCCGACCCGTCGCGCTCGACGGCGGCGAATTCAAGCGCCTGCGGGACGGGCAGGCCGGCCCGAAGGTCCGCCGCGAGGCCGCAGAGCTGGTCCAGACCCCGTCGTCGGGTCCGCTCGGCGCTCCGGTTCACACGCCAGCGCAGCACGGCGCGAACGGCCAGCGCGCCGTACCCAGCCACCGCGACCGCCGCCACCGGGCCGCCGACCACGGCACCCACACCGCCGCCCAGCAGGCCGACCAATAGCAGCACACGAGTCGCCGATCGCGGGATAAGCAAGGACGCAAAGCCTCGCCGTTTGTTGGCCGGCTCAGCGGGCTGGTGATCGCGGCGATCGGCGTCCACTCGCCCTTCATCAGTCGCCGACGCGCCGGGCCGCTGTTCGGTGGCGAGCGTGGCAGCCTCTTCCGGCCAGGCGATGCTGGCCGGACGTCGGGGATCCCGACGGGCCGGCGGACGGGTCGGGCCTGCCGGACGCGTGAACCCGTCTGTCGCCCCGAGCCACCTCGGGCTGGCGGTGACGTCTCGACTGGGCCAGCCGAGCGCCGTCGGCCTTCCGGTGGAACCCGCAGTGGTCCCCGGCTGATAGGCAACGCCGACCGGATGACCGAAGGTCGGGGCAGCTCCGGTGCCGCCGACCGGCCCGTCCGGCGTGCGACCGAGGTCCCTGATCCACTGCACCAGGGCGTCATCCGGATCGACTCGTCCCGGCGTCAGCACGCGCCGTCGACGGGCCCGGGTGCTCTGCACGGGCCACGCCACCAGGGCTGCGGCGACCAGGAGCAGCGCCGCCACCAGCATCGTCTCGCCGGTCATGCCGGACCCGTCGACCCGGGCCAAGGCTCGCTGAGGATCGGCGGCACCGCCACCCCACGCTCCCGCAGTAGTGCCCCGAGGGCACGGGCGGCGAGCCCGAGCCCACTGCCGCGTACCCAGGCGGGCACCACGGTCACCAACCGTTCGGGCCCCTCGGGCAGCAGTAGGCAGACCGACTCCAGGACACGGCCCTGGTCGCCACGTCGCACCTGGAACAGCACTTGCAACGCGGCGGCCACCTGGGCGTGCAGCGCGGCGCGGGGCAGCCCACCCAACATGCCCAGGGCCTCCAACCGGGCCGGCACGTCGGACGGTGTGTTGGCGTGCAGCGTGCCGGCGCCCCCGTCGTGGCCGGTGTTGAGCGCGGCCAGCAGATCGACCACCTCACCGCCCCGGCACTCGCCGACCACCAGCCGGTCCGGGCGCATCCGCAACGCCTGCCGGACCAGGTCCGCGAGGTTGACCACGCCCGTGCCCTCCACATTGGCGGTACGCGCCTGGAGCCCCACCACGTGCGGATGCCCCGGACGCAGCTCGGCGGCGTCCTCCACCAGCACGATCCGTTCGGTGGCCGGCACCATCCCCAGCAGCGTGTTGAGCAGGGTCGTCTTGCCCGACCCCGTGCCCCCGGTCACCAGGTACGCCAGCCGGGCCGCGACGACGGCGGCGAGCAGCGGTGCCAGCGGTCGCGGCACGGTCCCCTGGCGCACCAACTCGTCGAGGGTGAACGGCCGGTGCCGGAAGGTCCGCAGGGACAGGTAGGGACCTTCGGTCGCCACCGGCGGCAGCACGGCGTGCAGGCGGGTGCCGTCGGGAAGCCGCGCGTCCGCGTACGGGGAGCCGTCGTCGAGCCGCCGCCCTGCACTGGCGATCAGTCGCTGCGCCAAACGGCGGACGTCCTCCACCGAGCCCATCGGGACAGCGACCTGGTGCAGCCCCGACCCGCGATCGACCCAGACCCGGGCACCGTTGACGAGGACGTCGGTGACCTCCGGGTCGGCGAGCAGTGGCGCCAGCGGCCCGGCGCCGACGAGGTCGTCACGCACCCGGTCGGCGATCCGCAGCATGGCGGTGTCACCGAGCACCGCAGCGGTGGGCTCGGCCCGTACCGCCGAGACGATCGCCGCCGAGGTGACCGGGGTGCTGGCCGCGGCGATCCGCTGCCGTACCCGGGCGGCGAGCGTGCCGTCGTTCGGCTGGCCGGTCATGCCGCACCCGTGGCCGGCACGCCGGTGAGGTCGGTGACGATCCGTTGGCAGAGTGCGGCCAGTGGACCCTTGCCCCCGGCGGCCGGCGCTTCGCCTCGTTCCAACCCACGGCACAGCCCCGGCTCGGGGCGCAGCGTGCCGGCCAGCGGCAGCCCCAGCGCGCGTGCCACCTCGGTCGCCCGCAGCCGCCCCGGGGCGGGCCCACGCACCACCACCGAAAGCGCGGCGCAGTGCGGGGCGGCTGCGGCCACCACCCGAGTGGCCGCCGCGGTGGCACGCAACTCGGCCGGCACGACGACGAACGCCTGGTCGGCGGCTTGCAACGCCACCACGGCCGCATCGTCCAGCTGTCGGGGTAGGTCGATCACCACGAAGTCCCGCCCACGCCGGGCCGCGTCGACAGTCGCCGCCATCGCCGCCGCCGGCAACGCCAGCATCTCGCCCCGGTCCCAGGAGAGCACCACGAGATCACCACGGCTGGGCAGTGCCTGCACCAGCGCTGGGGCATCGACCCGTCCGTCGGCGTCGGTGAGCGACGGCCAGCGCAGACCCTCCAACTGCTCCCAGCCCAGCACGAGGTCGAGGCCACCACCGAGCGGATCGGCGTCGACCAGGAGAGTGCGCAGCCGGGCCCGCGCGGCGGTCACCGCAAGGCCACCGGCGAGCACACTCGCGCCGGCACCACCCCGACCACCGAGAACCGCGACGACCCGAGCACCGACGCCGGCCGGACGATCCGGGTCATGCTCGGCGAACCGATCCACCAGCCACGGCTCCGCAGCCGGCAACATGGCGACGTGCTCGGCACCGATCAGCTCGGCGATCTGCCAACCGGGGTCGAGCTGACCAGCCCGGCCCACCAACACCAGCCGGGGCCGCTGCGGCAACCGGGCCCGCAGACACGCCTGCGCCTGATCGGCGCCGAGCAGCACCAACGGCGCAGGAGACCAGCGGGTACGGGCAGCCGCCGGGTCGCGGGCAAGCTCCACCTCGGTCCCGCCGACGGCGGCGAGCCGGAGCACATCATCGAGCAGATCGTCGTCGGCTGTGACGACCAGCGGAAGCCGGCGGATCGGCGGAACCGAGGTACGGGATGGCATCGCGGCCTCCAGCGGTCGGGCTCTGTATGCCGCCGACCCTGCTCGGAATCCGCCCCGAGGGCCGCCCCAATGTCGTCGCCTGTGGACAACTTGATGGCCTGTGGATAACGCCCGCCAAGGCAGTTGATCTGCTACGGGCACGGACAAATCCGCAGCTAGCGCCGCTGAGCCAATAACAGCGGGGCCGCTCCCGAAAGGAGCGGCCCCGCAAGTCGGTGGTCAGCCGGGCTGATTCGTCCAGGCAACATCGAGGATCACCTTGTACGAGCTGATCCGCATGGGCGACAGCGTCAACAGCTCATCGGCGAGCAACTCGCCCGTCTTCGGATCGAAGATCAGAAGTGATTGCTGGTCATGCTCGCGGTCGTCGAAGGTGACGGCCACTCCGTGCCGGCCGACGCGGTCCGTGACCTGCCCCCGCCAGCGGAAGCCGGGCACGTCGGCCAGGACCCGCAGGACCGCCGCTCGGGTCGCACGCGGTACGACGTACTGCCCGTAGAGCGTGCCGACCCACTTGCTCGCCGCCCCCGCGCCGTGCTCGACCTTCAGCCGCTCCCGCAGCTCGGGCGGGTCGGCCGACAGCGGCCTGAGCTCCTCGGGCGGCAGCGGCATGACGTCCGGTGCCGGGGTGCCGGTGGCTGCTGGTCGCCCAATGCTCTCGCGCTGCCAGTAGTCCCGAGACTCCTGGTCGGGGTACTGCGGCTCCAGTTGGGTGCTGGCCTGGTTACCGGTCCCGTCGAGGGCCTGCCAGAGCTTCGTCTCGCTGGCGAAGGCCACGTGGTGGCGGCCGTCGGCAGACGTCATCACCGGATCGCCCCACAGCTTGGTGTGGTGATACATGTAGCGCCCGCTCTGGTGGTCGTACGCCGCGTCTTTGATCTTGTTGGCCAGCATGCGTAGCTGCGGGCCAGCGGCCGGTGGATCCGCGTCGAACTGGTACGCGACCGGCACGAGCACCAACCCCGCGGCCGCCGGCGGCTCGCCCGGCATGTCCGGTGCTCCCTCGCCGAACGGCTGGAGCACCGCCACGGCACCGACCGCGACCGCCAGCGTCCCGGCCGCCAGGACCAGCCGGCGGGTCGGGTGTACGCGACGACGCCCGGCGACCAACTCGGTAGCGTCGGCGCGGTCGATCAGCTCGCGCGCCGAGACCAGCGGTGGCTCGACGGCGGCGGTTCGGGCCGGGTCGGCCGGGCCGAGAAGAGTACGGGTGCGCTCTGCTCCGAACATCACAGATCCTCTCGAATGGTCACCAACACCGGGTTACGCCGGGTCTGCGCGGGCCGGTCCGACATTGCTTCAGCAAGACGCCGACGGGCGCGATGCAGGCGCACCGCAGCGGTCGCCCCGGTGCAGCCGAGAACCTTGGCCGCCTCGGACACCGTCAGCTCCTCCCAGCCGACCAGCCGGAGGATTTCCTGGTCGAGGTCGTTGAGGGTGGTCAGAGCAGCCCAGATGTCGGCGACCCCGACGGTCGTGTCGGCACCCGACGATCCGGCCAGCCGTGCGAGGTCGACATCGGTGATCGGGAGGAGGTCCGGGGCACTGCGCCGTGACCGCCACTGGTTCGCCAGCAGGCGCCGGGCCACCCCGTACAGCCAGGGCAGGCTGCGCTCCGGCACCTCGGCGCGGCGACGCCAGGCGACGACGAAGACCTCCTGGGCAAGCTCAGCCGAGGCATCCCGGTCAGCGAGCCGGCGCAGGCCGTATCGGACTATGCGCTCGTACTCGGCGGCGTAGAGACTGGTGAACCAGCCCTCGTCCCGCTTCTTCGGTGGACCCACCCGAACCCCCATTGCCTCGGCGACTCTCACAGTGGCTTGTGTCGCTGAGGGCCCGAGGATTACCGCGCCGACGACGTACGGCCTGTGGGCGGTTACAGATCTCGGCGCATGCAGACGCGGGGCAGCGATCCAACCCGTGCGCGGCCTCGCGTTGGCGAACAGCCCGCAGACCCGGTGTGAGGTCGCTGTCGTCGAGGGTCAGGAATCCGCAGCGGATGTAGTACGGAGCGTTCCACGGCACGTCAGTGAAGGTCGTGAGGGTCAAGGCCGGTACGCCGGGATCCGCACCGAGTCATCGTGCCTCGCGCTGTCGTCAGCAGCCACTCTCTTTCGTGGCTGCGCGCTCCGGTCGGCACCACCGTCAAGCGATCGCCCGATGCAAGGTCCACAAACCCGAATCCTCACGAGCTGAGCGAGGATGACTCTGTGGATGAGCAACCCGCCTTCGCCGATCCATGGTGGGACCTACGTCGAGGCGGCCCCGCCGAACGCCAACTACAGCAGACCCTGCAAGCTGAACTTCTCACCGAGCTGGCCGCAGGCCATCTACTACACGGCCAACCCGCCGAGGTCATCGCCAAGTCTGAGGTCTCGGACGACATCGTCGCCGGTCTGCCAGCCGGGCGCTGCGCACTCATCCACCTCACCTGGAGAGGCGCACCCGAAACACCGCCTTGGCCGAAGACCGAGTTCTACGACACCCTTCACGACCTCGGACGGCATCTACACGAGCCAGATTGAACGACCAGGCCGCCCATGACTAGGCGGTGGACGCCGGCAGGCAGTCCGGAGGAGTGCGTTCGATCGGTCGTGGTGCCCGGAACGCCTGCTCGCAGCCGCCGGCACTGTTGCCGCGCATGCCCACGCGGCCCCGTGGCTACTGGCCCGTGACAGGCCCACCACTGCTTCCGGCGAGGCGAGTACCCGCACAGCGCGGGCTGGTACGACGCTTGACAGGGGCAACGGGACTGCAACCGGGCCGGGGGTTCGCACGTCTAGGTAATCGTGGAAAGCCTCGATCAACCGCCCAGTCGAGTTCGTTGGGCGGACGCGACCGTCGTTGTCGCCATCATCTTCACCCTGATCCTGACCGCTCGCCAGCTACGTCCGCTCGCCGAAGCGGCGGCCTTCCTCGCTCGCACCGGCGAAACGGTGACCGTCTTACCGTCGGCTACCTGGCCCCGCGCGGCCGTGTGGGTCGCGATCAGCCTTGCCATCGTTGCGGGGTGGCAGACCGCTGCGACCTTGGGCGCCTGGTCGGCCGTGTTGTACGAAATCGTCGTGGCGGCGACCCGCATCAGCGGCGACCGACGCTACGACGTGTCGCTTGACCTGCTGGCATGGCCGCTGCTGCTGGCGGTCGCGGCAGCAGTGCTGTTGAGCGTTGCCGCTCCGGTCGGCCACGGCCTGGACCTGCTGCCGCGCCGTGGGCGTTGGCTGCTCGCCGCCGCCGCCGCAGTCACCACGCTGACCGCAGCGGCGACCCCTCTGCTCGGGGATTACTACGGGCCGCTACCGGCAGACTCCATCGATCCGGGGTTCTACCCCGCATTCGCGATCTCCTCACGGCTCAGCGATGCCGTCAGCGGCCTGACGTTCGCGGCCGTGCTGGCCCTGACCCTGGCCACCGCCATGGGCATCGATCGGGCCGCGCGCAGGCGAGTCCTTACGCTGATGGGGGCGGGCGCAGTTGGGATCATTGCGATCCACCTGGGCCTGCCAAGGCCATTCGGCATGTCGGCCGGGCTCCTGGTGTCGGGACCCGTCCAGGCGGTGCTGGTCGCGCTGTGAACTGGGCTCGCTTTCGGCTTCTCGCCCCGTCGCCTCGACCGGCTGGCCAGCCCGGGAAACCCGCCCTCCCCCGGCCGGAAGCGCTCCCGGCAAAGGGACGACCCCCGTCGGGGGGAGACGGGGGTCGTCGGAGGTTCGGCTCCGGGGGGGTCGAGCCGAACCACTCAGCGGCCACGGGGGGTGCAACCGCTGAGGGTCTGCCTGTTTCAAGGATGTGAAAGCTCGTCGTACGGACAAGTCTGCCTGAGCGGGCCCGTCACGTCGAGTGGTGCCGTCTCCACTCACTGCGAAAATCTCCTCGCAGAGTGTGAGCGCGATCACGCGGAGCGGAGATGGTGGTGCCAGCCCGCAGGTCTGAGGGGTGGTATGACCCCGGGCACCCGCCGACGATAGACCATCCGGCTAGACTTTCGCGCCGTGGGCCGAAGTGCCGCTTTCTTCGATCTAGACAAGACCGTCATCGCCAAGTCGAGCGCCCTGGCGTTTGGTCGGCCGTTCTACCGGGACGGGCTGATCACACGGCGTGACGTGGTCAAGTCGGCGTACGCGCAGCTGATGTTCCGGCTGGGCGGCACCGACGAGCAGACCATGGCCCGAACACGGGACTACCTGGCTGCGCTCTGCAAGGGCTGGCAGGTGGAGCAGGTCCGCCAGATCGTCGCGGAGACACTGCACGAGCTGATCAACCCCTACGTGTACGCCGAAGCCGCCGCCCTCATCGAGGAGCACCAGGCGGCTGGGCGGGACGTGGTGCTGGTGTCGGCGTCCGGCGAGGAGATGGTCCGACCGATCGGCGAGCTGCTCGGGGTGACCGATGTGATCGCCACTCGGATGACGGTGCGCGACGGCCGGTACAGCGGCGAGGTCGAGTTCTACGCGGCCGGCCCGAGCAAGGTCGAGGCGGTCAGCGAGTTGGCCGCCGCCCGCGACTACGACCTGGCCGATTCGTACGCCTACTCCGACTCGTACAGCGATCGCCCGCTGCTGGAGTGCGTCGGCCACCCGAGCGTGGTCAACCCGGACCGGCAGCTACGCAAGCTGGCCTCGGAGAACGCGTGGCCGGTGCTGGAGTTCCGGCACCCGATTCCGTTGGGCCGGCGTCTGCGAGAGCGGCCGGCGGTCCCGGTGGCTGCCGCGGCCCTGGGTGTCGGGGTGGGCGTGGCGATCGGCATCGCCTGGTACGGCCGACACCGCCGCACCCGAGCCGCCACCACCGCCTAACCCCCCACCCCCACCCCACCCCCACCCCTTCGGGTCGATCATGGAGTTGTGGTGGGCACTTTCGGGCGATTGGCACCCTTTGCGGGGCACCACAACTTCATGATCGACGCCGCGAAGGCGGGGCGGGCTCAGGCGGCGGCGAGGATCTCGTCTCCGATGGTGGTGAGCTGGGCGGCGCCGACCTCGACGGCGGCCGTGTAGTGGCGTAGCCAGGAGCGCAGCCCGTCGGGGGTGCCGGTGGCGAAGGCACCGGCCGATCCGACGTACTCGGGCTCCCGCTCGCGGTGCCCGACGTCGACGGCGAGCAGGCCACGCGGGTCGAGGCCGCTGGCGAGCAGCACCAGCCGGGCGGCCCCGCGGGCCACCACGCCGGACGGCCCGGCGAACGGGCGCAGGTTCAGCAACTCCCCGTGTACGACCGCGGCGAGCACCAGCGGGGAGACCTTCGTGCCGCCGGCGACCAGCCCGGCCAGCCCGTCCAGCCGGGTGGCGACCACCGGGTCGGCCACCGGGCGGCCCAGTTCGGCTTCCGGCACGAGGTCTCGGGCGGCGAGCACGTGCAGCTTCGCGAGCGCCTGGCGGGGCGCCTTCGGCCACAGCTCGCTGAGGCCGGGCAGCGCTCCGGCGACCCGCAACGCCCCCTGGAGCACCGGGTCGGTCACGGTGCCGGCCCGGACCGCCTCGCGCTCGTGCACGGCCCCCTCAAGGGCGGCGCTGGCCACCGCTGAGCGGAGGCTGACCTCGGCGGCGACCTGCCCACCGTGCCGGCGCAGCGCCCGGTGCCCGAGCGCCTGGTCGAACTGTTCGCGGGCCTGCTCGACGGCGGCGGCGATGTCGGCGAGCGCGAGCAACGGGGCGAGCGGGTCGGTGGTCACCCTGCCACGCTAACGACCCCACCCGGCACCCTGTCAGGCCGGCACCCGTGTTGATCAAGACGCCCCCGGCGCGCGCCGGGCCGTCGGGCGCGCGCCGGGGGCCACTCGGCGCGACTAAGTGGGCAGCCGTGGCTCCTCGATGGCCCCGCGACTACCCTCGTGCCATCGAGACCCAGGTCACCCCGAGGATGAGGAGTCACGGCATGAGCGAGGCATTGGCCAATCTGCTGAACGAGACGCGCCAGTTCCCCCCGCCGGCCGAACTCGCCGCGCACGCCAACGTCACCATCGACGCGTACGCCGAGGCTGAGACTGACCGGCTCGCCTTCTGGGCGAAGCAGGCCGATCGGCTGGCCTGGTCGAAGAAGTGGGATGAGGTGCTCGACTGGTCGAACCCGCCGTTCGCGAAGTGGTTCGTGGGTGGGCAGCTCAACGTCGCGTACAACTGCCTGGACCGGCACGTCGAGGCGGGCCGGGGCGACAAGGTGGCGATCCACTGGGAGGGCGAGCCGGGCGACACCCGCACCATCACGTACGCCGAGCTGCACGCGCTGACCTGCCGGGCGGCGAACGCGCTCACCGAGCTGGGCGTGACCGCCGGCGATCGGGTGGCGATCTATCTGCCGATGGTCCCGGAGGCGGCGGTCGCGATGTTGGCGTGCGCCCGGATCGGTGCCGCGCACAGCGTGGTCTTCGGTGGCTTCTCCGCCGACTCGCTGAGCAACCGCATCCAGGACGCCAGCGCCAAGGTGGTGATCACCGCGGATGGTGGTTACCGGCGGGGCAAGCCGTCGGCGTTGAAGCCGACGGTGGACGAGGCGGTGGCGAGCTGCCCCTCGGTGGAGCACGTGCTCGTGGTCCGCCGCACCGGTGAGGACGTGGCGTGGTCGGAGAAGGACCACTGGTGGCACGAGACGGTGGAGACCGCGTCGGCCGAGCACACCGCGCAGCCGTTCGACGCCGAGCACCCGCTGTTCATCCTCTACACCAGCGGCACCACGGCCCGCCCGAAGGGCATCCTGCACACCACCGGCGGTTACCTCACCCAGGCGTCGTACACGACGCACGCGGTGTTCGACCTGAAGCCGGAGACGGACGTCTACTGGTGCACCGCCGACATCGGCTGGGTCACCGGGCACTCCTACATCGTGTACGGCCCGCTCTCCAACGGCGCCACCCAGGTCATGTACGAGGGCACCCCGGACACCCCGCACAAGGGCCGGTTCTGGGAGATCATCGACAAGTACGGGGTGAGCATCCTGTACACCGCCCCCACCCTGATCCGGACGATGATGAAGTGGGGCGACGACATCCCGGCCGGCTTCGACCTGTCCTCGCTGCGCGTGCTGGGCAGCGTCGGCGAGCCGATCAACCCGGAGGCGTGGATCTGGTACCGGCAGCACATCGGCCGGGGCGAGCTGCCCGTCGTGGACACCTGGTGGCAGACCGAGACGGGCGCCATCATGATCTCGCCGTTGCCGGGGGTGACCGCGGCCAAGCCGGGTTCGGCGATGACGCCGCTGCCGGGCATCGTGGCCGACGTGGTGGACGACCAGGGCCAGTCGGTGCCCAACGGTGGTGGCGGCTACCTGGTGCTGCGCGAGCCGTGGCCGTCGATGCTGCGCACCATCTGGGGTGACGACGACCGGTTCATCGACACGTACTGGTCGCGTTTCCCGGGCATGTACTTCGCCGGCGACGGCGCGAAGAAGGACGACGACGGGCACATCTGGCTGCTCGGCCGGGTCGACGACGTGATGTTGGTGTCCGGGCACAACATCTCGACGACCGAGGTGGAGTCGGCGTTGGTGTCGCACCCGTCGGTGGCCGAGGCGGCGGTCGTCGGCGCGACCGACCCGACCACCGGTCAGGCGATCGTTGCGTTCGCCATTCCGCGCGGCAGCACGGACATCGCCGGCGAGGCGGGTGAGCAGCTCATCGCCGACCTGCGCAACCACGTGGCGAAGACGCTCGGCCCGATCGCCAAGCCGCGGCAGATCATGCTGGTGGCGGAGCTGCCGAAGACCCGCTCCGGCAAGATCATGCGCCGGCTGCTGCGGGACGTGGCGGAGAACCGGTCACTGGGTGACGTGACCACGTTGCAGGACTCCTCGGTGATGGACCTGATCTCCTCGGGGATGAGCGGCGCGAAGTCCGACGAGGACTGACGGTAGGCGTACCCCAGCGGTGGGTGGCGGTCCGGACGGACCGCCACCCACCGTTGTCTTTTGTGGAGGTACGACCGAAAGATCGACCGGGTGCGCTCATTAAGCAGATAACGCATCGATCACGATCCCGCCGCGCGGGATGTTCGTCATTTAGTTTCACGCTCGTCGGGCGGCCCTCGATGAGCTTCAACGCCCACCGGATCCGGCCGACGTCCTCTGCCCGAGAAACGGAGTGGCATGAACAGAAACTCCCGTCCGGGGTCGCGCCGACGACTACTCGTCGCGCTACCCGTCATAGCCCTCGCGGCCACGTCACTGACCGTGAGTGGCAGCGCGGCCGCCCAACCTTCGTCCAGCACCCCAAGGGCGGTGATCGGTGCGGACGAGCACTACATCAACTACGCCGAGCCCGAGGTGCAGCCGGACACCACCGGCCGTGAGGTGAAGGGCAAGGGTGGCGTCTACACCCCTGCTGCGGAGTCCGCGCGCGAGTTCGACCGCAAGCACGCCCGGGGCAACCCGGTGACCGCGCGGCAGTTGGCCAAGGACGAGGCCAAGTCGCTGAAGACCGGCCAGAACCCCCGCAAGTTCAAGAAGGCCCCGACCACCCAGACGGCGAAGCTGCTGACGCTGTTGGTGGAGTTCAACGACAAGGCCAACGACGACTTCACCGACGTGATGGTCCCCAAGACGGTGTTCGAGGACCGCACCTGCGTCCCCGGCAGCGTCCAGAACGGCCCGAAGCACAACAAGATCCCGGACCCGTCGAGACTGCCCCACGAGGACAACAACTCGATGTGGGTGCCGGACTTCTCGCCGTCGCACTACAACAAGATGCTCTACAGCAAGAAGGGCATCACCGAGCGGGTCCGCACCGACCTGAAGGGCCCGGACGGCAAGAAGGGCATCGACCTGTCCGGTCGCACCATGCACAACATGTACCTGGAGATGTCCAAGAACGCGTACACGGTCGACGGGCAGGCCAGCCCGTGGATCACCGTGCCGCACTCGGAGGGCTGGTACGCCGCCAACCGCTGCTTCCAGGACGAGACTGGCGCCTGGGTGCCCGGCCGTGAGCAGTCGATGAACGGCCACCCGGACAACCCGGCCGGCGCGGGCCGTCTGGCGACCGACGCGATCGACGCGCTCGTCGCGAAGGACCCGAACTTCCCGTGGGCCGACTACGACATCGAGGACCAGGCCGACCGCGACGGTGACGGCAACGTCTTCGAGCCGGACGGCGTCATCGACCACCTCGTGCTGGTGCACGCCGGTCAGGGCAAGTCCCGTGGCGGTGGCGCCGAGGGCGTGTACGCCGTCTGGGCGCACTCCTCCACGGTCGCCGGTGGCTACACCATCCCGGGCACCAACCTCAAGGCGTCGAACTACATCGTGCAGCCGGAGGACGCCGGTGTCGGTGTCTTCGCCCACGAGTTCGGCCACGACCTGGGCCTGCCGGACCTCTACGACACGTCCGGCAACGCCGACTCCGACGTGGACTTCTGGGACCTGATGGCCTCGGGCTCGCACTCGGGCGAGATCTTCCAGGCGCTGCCGACGCACATGGGCATCTGGGACAAGTGGGTGCTCGGCTGGGCCGACCCGCTGACCATCCGCCCCGGGTCGAACCCCCGCGAGGTGAAGCTCGGCCAGACGTCACGCACCCCGATCGACTCCGAGGACGGCATCAAGGTCGACCTGCCGGACAAGGTGACGACGCTGGCCACCCCGCACAGCGGCACGAAGATGTGGCACAGCAACAACGACCAGGAGTGGGCCGACGTCAAGTTGAGCCGCTCGGTGGACGTGCCGGCAGCGGCCGACTCGAAGTTCTGGATGTGGAACAACTACATCATCGAGGAGGACTGGGACTACGGCTTCGTCGAGCTCTCGACCGACGGCGGTACGACCTGGACCGAGCAGAAGGTGTACGACGAGGGTGGCGCGGTAGTCACCACGCCGGACGGCTACCCGGACCCGAACGGCCGGATGAACGACTTCGGCGGCAAGAAGTACGGCCTGACCGGCAGCACCGACGGCTGGCGTCACGACTACGTCGACCTGTCGGCGTACGCCGGGACGACCGTGCAGGTGCGGCTGCGCCTCGCCACCGACGAGGCGTTCGAGGAGCGCAACTGGTTCGTCGACGACTTCTCGGTCACCGGCGGCGGTGCCACCACCTGGAGTGACGACGTCGAGGGTGGCGACAACGGCTGGACGGCCACCGGCGGCACCTTCGTCGACACCACCGGCGCGGGCTGGAAGGTCTCCAGCGGCACCGAGGTCCACGCCCAGTACTACCTGGCGGAGTGGCGCAACTTCGACGGCTTCGACAAGGGCCTGCAGTACGCCTACGACACCATCTACTCGCACGAGGCGTGGAAGGTCGACCGGATCTCCTACAACGCTCCGGGCATGCTGGTGTGGTACCGGGACACCGCGCTCGGCGACGTCAACCACGTCACCGGGCAGATGACCGCGCTGCCCAGCTACGGCGCGAAGGGCGGGTTGCTCATCGTCGACTCGCACTTCGACCCGTACCGGCGCACGGGCGAGGCGGCGGTGAAGGACCCGTCGGTGACGGACAACCTGCCCAGCCGCCCGCAGTCGTCGAACGCGGCCTTCTCGTTGCAGCGGACGTACCCGTTCACCGAGTGCCTGGAGGCGGCGAACGAGCCGTACAGCGCGTACTGCACGAAGTTCAAGGGTCAGGCGCCGGTGAAGGCGTTCACCGACGCCAAGGGCTGGTACCCGGGCATCGAGATGCGCGATGGCGCTGCCTACGCCCGGGACAACGACGCGTCGGTGGTCCTGCCGTCGCGTAACAACGCGCCGTACACCACCCGGGTCACCAACCCGGATGGCAGCCCCGCGCCGGAGTTCTACGGCGTGACCCTGGGCGGTGGCGCGATCGTGCTTGGCACCGGCAACCCCGGCGACCAGGGCGTGAACTACGGCGTCTCGCTGACGATCAAGAAGGCGGCCGGGGACAACTCGTCCGCCACGATCTACGTGACGCCGGCGAAGAAGTAACGGTTTCACTGATCGACAACTGACGGTGGGGCCGGTGGCGGAGACGCTGCCGGCCCCACTGTCGCATTTCGATCATGCTTATCGACGCATGTCGCTGCTATTGGTTTGTCCGGTACGCGCTGGTCAGGGCACATCTGGTGAAGCGCGGGTGTGTGACGGTGAAAAGCATTCCCAACAAAATCTTGCAACAAATCGACGCGTTCATCTTCCCACCCGTCCCGCCAGTGTCTAAGTTCACCATTGGTCCCACTAGTGGGATCGATCTCCCACCGGCCCGTACCCCCGTTGGGCCGGTTCCCTCACACCGGAGGTACCACGTGCGCAAAGTCGCAGTGGGTCTGCTCGGGCTCTCACTGACGGCGACAGGCCTTGCTTTCGGCCCGTCCGCCTCGGCGGCGCCTCAGCCCAAACTGCCGGCAGCAGCACCGGCCGCTGCCGAACCGCAGGCGTTGAAGGACGAACTCCCCGACAAGCTCGAGGACAAGCGCCGCGCGCTGCGCGAGCAGGGGCTCAGCGACGTGCTGAGTGGGCGCAGCAAGCCGATCGAGCGCAACGGCAGCACGGTTGTCAAGGTCGGCGAGGTCGGCAAGGCCGGCGGAGCGGGGGCCAACGCCCGCGCCGCCGCTGGCGCGACGAAGACCAAGGATCAGTACGTCGAACTCAAGCGTGAGCGGACCGACAAGATCTTCGTGATCCTGGCCGAGTTCGGTGACCAGCGGCACCCGTCCTACCCGGACAAGGACTTGAACCCGGACATCGCCGGACCGGCGACGTTCGACGGGCCGTTGCACAACAAGATCCCCGAGCCCAACCGGGCCGTGGACAACTCCACCATCTGGCAGCCGGACTTCAGCCCGGAGTACTTCCGCCAGGTCTACTTCGGCACCAACCCGGGCGACGAGTCGCTCAAGCAGTACTACGAGGCGCAGTCCTCGGGTCGCTACACCGTCGACGGTGAGGTGACCGACTGGGTCAAGGTCCCGTACAACGAGGCTCGCTACGGTCGCTCCGACGACCCGATCGCGGACGACTCGGACAACCCGGCCAACGACCCCGCCGTCTGCGCGGACAGCGTCTGCTCGAACACCTGGGCGCTGATCCGCGACGCCGCCAACCAGTGGGTCGCCGACCAGAAGGCCAAGGGCCGGACGGACGCGCAGATCGCCGCCGAGATGAAGTCCTTCGACCAGTGGGACCGATTCGACTACGACGGTGACGGCGACTTCAACGAGTCGGACGGCTACATCGACCACTTCCAGATCGTCCACTCCGGCGGCGACCAGGCCGACGGTGACCCGCAGCAGGGTGAGGACGCGATCTGGAGCCACCGTTGGTCGGCGTTCAACAGCTCGCCCGTGGGCCCGCCGAACTTCCCGATCGGCGGCACCCAGATCGGCAACACCGGCGTCTGGATCCGCGACTACACGATCCAGCCGGAAAACGGCGGTCGTAGCGTCTTCTACCACGAGTACGGCCACGACCTGGGCCTGCCGGACGACTACGGCCCCGCGGACAACAACAACGAGCACTGGACCCTGATGGCCCAGAGCCGGCTCGGCGCCAAGAACGACGCCGGCATCGGCGACCGGGGCGGCGACCTCGGCGCGTGGAACAAGCTCCAGCTCGGCTGGCTCGACTACGAGGTGGTCGTGGCCGGGCAGAAGCGCTCGCTGGAGCTCGGCCCGCAGGAGTACAACTCCGACAAGGCGCAGGCCGCGGTGGTCGTGCTGCCGCAGCGGGAATACACGTTCAACTACGGCCCGCCCTTCGAGGGCAGCAAGCAGTACTTCTCCGGTAACGAGGACGACCTCGACAGCAAGATGACGAGGACGTTCGACCTCACCGGCAAGTCCACGGCTGCGCTATCCCTCAAGGGCAAGTACAGCATCGAAGCGGGTTACGACTACCTCTACTTTGAGGCCTCGACGGACGGCGGTCAGACCTGGACCGACCTGGACGGCACGGTCAACGGCAGGCCGATCGGCGTCGACGGCGCTGGCCGCCCGGCCCTGGCCGGCAGCAGCAACGGCGCCTGGGCGGACATCAACGTTCCGCTGACCTCGGTCGCCGGCAAGTCGGCGCAGGTCCGCCTGCACTACGTCACCGATGGCGGTGTCTCCGAGGGTGGCTTCTTCGGTGACGCGATCACCGTGACCGCCGACGGTCAGACCGTGTTCAGCGACGGTGCGGAGACCGACGCGGGTTGGACCCTCGCCAAGTTCCAGGTGGTCGGGGCGACCTACACCCGGCTGTTCGACAACTACTACATCGCCGGCAACCGGTCGTACGTCTCGTACGACAAGTACCTGAAGACCGGCCCGTACTTCTTCGGCTACGCGAACACCCGCCCGGACTGGGTGGACCACTACGCGTACCAGGAGGGCCTGCTCATCTCGTACTGGAACACCCGCTTCTCCGACAACAACACCGCGCCGTACGACCCGGTGAACAACCCGGGTGGTCACCCGGGTGAGGGTCGCAACCTGTACATCGACGCGCACCCGCGCCCGATCTACAACCTCACCGGTGCTCCGTGGCGCGCTCGCGTCCAGGTGTACGACGCACCGTTCAGCCTGAACAAGGCCGACTCGTTCACCCTGCACCTCAACAGCCAGCCGCAGTACATCCGTGGCCAGGCCGCTGAGCCGCTGTTCGACGACACCAAGAAGTACTTCTACGAGGAGCTGCCGAACCACGGCGTCAAGCTCCCCGCAGCCGGTGTCAAGATCAAGGTTCTGGAGCAGGACGGCACCTCGATGAAGATCCGGGTCAGCTGACCACTGATCCCGCACCAACCAGCGACGCCCGGGCAGGTGACCTGCCCGGGCGTCGCCCTTTGCCGAGCCGGCTCCCTGGTCCCGGTCCGGGACTACCCGGGGCTTTCCCCTGTTCAACGCGACCACCAGGGTCGTCGGCGGCAACCGGGTCCTAGGCTGTCTGCCATGACCGACCAGCGCGGCGGAGTCGTCGACGAGTCCTGTGTCCTCACCGAGGGGCCGTGGACGCATCGTTTCGTCGGCGCCAACGGCAGCCGGTTCCACGTGGTCGAGGCCGGCACTGGGCCGATGGTGCTGTTCCTGCACGGCTTCCCCGAGCACTGGTGGGCCTGGCACCAGATGCTGCCGGCGGTCGCCGACGCCGGCTTCCGAGCGGTCGCCGTCGACCTGCGCGGCTACGGCGCCAGCGACAAACCACCCCGGGGGTACGACGGTTACACCCTCGCCGCCGACATCGCCGGGTTGATCCGCGCGCTCGGAGAACGATCAGCGACGATCGTCGGCAGCGGCCTCGGCGGCATGGTGGCCTGGACGGTGGCCTCGTTCCACCCGTCCCTGGTCCGCCGGCTCGTGGTGCTGGGGGCACCGCACCCGCTGCGGCTGCGCGCCGCCATCTTCGCCGACCCGCGCGGGCAGTTCACCGCCTCGACCCCGGCGTTGAAGTTCCAGCTACCCCGCTACGAGCACGTGCTGACCCGCGACGGCGCGGCGGCCGTCGGGGAGATCATGCACCGCTGGGGCGGCCCCCAGTGGGTGGCCGGGCCGGACTTCGAGGCGTACGCCGAGCGGTGCCGGGAGGCGATGCGCATCCCGCAGGCCGCGTTCTGCGCGCTGGAGGGTTACCGCTGGGCGTTCCGCTCGCTGCTGCGGCTGCACGGCTACCGGTTCGTCCGTCTGATGCAGAAGCCGCTGACCACTCCGACCCTGCAACTGCACGGCGCCCTGGACTCCGCCTCACTGCCGCGGACCGCGCTGGGCTCCGGCCGGTACGTCGTCGCCCCGTACGAGTGGCGGTTGCTCGACGGGGTGGGGCACTTTCCGCACCTGGAGGCACCGGAGCTGGTGCTCGGCGAAATTCTGCGGTGGGCCAAGACCTGACCGGTCAGACCCGCTGCTCCCGCAGGTCGGTGACCTCGGCGGCGGGTGCCCAACCCTGGTAGACGCCGAAGTCGAAGACCTCCAGCCGCATCGCCTCGGCGACCGGCCAGCGACCACCTGTGTATTCCACCCGCAGCCAGGCGTCGTGCTCGCCGAGCACGATGAACGGCTGCCCCTGCCAGGTGCAGGTGGTCCGCACGTACGCCAGATCCTCGATCTCACTCGCCGGCAGCACTCGGACGTAGCGGCCCGCGCGGACCTCCTCGAAGCCTTCGCCCGGCTCGGGCTGGTAGAGGCGAATGTCGTCGCCATCCGGGCTGGCCTGGTATTCCCGGCCCTGCCAACGGGCCACGTAACCGTCGCGCATCACGCCTCACCGACCCGTCGCCAGGTGACCGCGTCGGTGTCCAACTCCGCGACGACCCGCTCGGTGCCATCCGAGCCGATCCGCCAGAGTCGGGCGCCGTGCGGAAGGCGGGCGCTGTCCACTTTGAACTCGGCCACCACATCGCTGCTCTCACCCGGGGCGAAGCCGTTGCCCCTAAACGGCGGGCGTTCGATGACCCAGCCCTCCATGGCCCGCATCGCCGGCTCGTTCTGACCGCCGTATGGAATCCGGTAGAGGCTCGGCCGGTGCGCCGGCCAGCGCAGCACGTAGATCTCCTCGGCGTCCGGAGCGAACGGCGAACCGGGGTAGCTGAGGCCGAGCGCGTCGTGTAGCTGAGCCGGGGTGGTCAGGTGGGACAGCTCACCGGCCCGGTGCACGAACCCGGAGACCCGGTCGTACCCCCGATCCAGGTAGTAGGCGAGCTGGCTGGGCGCGATCGCCTTCTGCATGACCGTCGGCCGGGTCGGGTCGACTGCGGCGGGGGCGTACCGGGGGCGGGCGGCAGGCTCCGCCGCAGCCGGTGCCTCTGCCTGGTCCACCTCCAGGTCGTCCCCGAGCCCCACCTCGGCGGCCCAGTTGGCCAACGCGACGATCTGCTCGCCGGGCAACTTGGCGCCGACCGGCGTGCCCGGGTTGACGGCGAACGACCAGTCCTCGTCGGGCCAGCGTCGGATCAGTTGGGCGAACTTCACCCCGACCGTGTCGACGTCGCCTTCGACGTGGTCGGCCAGGCGCTCCGGCGACGTGTAGACCACCACGTACGTCTCGCCGTCGAGCTGCCCGGTACGCCAGACGAAGCCGGCATCCCCCGGGCGGCTCCCCGGCACCGAATCCGGTGCCGCCGGCAGCAGCACCCGGGCCAGGAGCAGGGTGGACAGGAACGTGTCGGTGCTGCCGGAACTGGCGGCGCCGAGCAGGTCCTCCTCGACCGTGTTGGCCGGCTCGAACTCGACCGGCGCCGGTTCGTCGGCCGGCGGGCCGTGACTATCGCCCGCGATCGTGCTCTCGCCGCTGACCTCGCTGCTGACCTGGTCGGTAGCGGTCCCGCCGACCGACGAACCGCCGCTGTCGGCGCGATCGGCGCTGACCGGGGCATCGGCCGGGTCGTCGGTGCCGACGTCGGCATGGCCGGCCTCTGCCGGGCTGGTGGGATGCGGGCTCGGAGCCGGCTGGCTCGGGCTGAACAACCCGGGACCGGGAGGTGCGGGGGTGAACGACGACGGGCCGAACAGCCCCGGGTCGGCGGACGCCGAGCCGAACAATGGCGGGGCGAGTTCAGCCGGGCTGGCATCGACTGACCCGCTGCTCTCGACCGGGTCGACGAGGTCACGGGACTCGATGATGGTGCCCTCGATGACGATGGGCGTGAAGCCACGGCGCGGCGCGGGCGGGCCGGAGACCGGTTCCGCGACGGACGCCGGCAGATCCTGCACCGGCCCGAACCGGCCCCGGGGGATCGCCTGAGTCTCCTCCGGCGTCGGAGCGGGCCGGGCAGGTGCCCCGGCCAGCGGCGGCCCACCGGTCATCCGGAACGCGCGGGTGGGCTCCTCGGGCAGCGGGTTGTGCCGACGCGGAGGCAGCGGCTGGGTGACTTCCTCGCCGGACGGCGGTGCGCCGACCCCACGGGACGCCCCCGGGCCGCCCGGCGGCCGACGCATCGGCCGGGTGGCGTCCGGGTCGGCCAGCGGAAAGGCCCGTGTCGCGGTCTCGTCGGCCGGCGCATCGACTGGGCGACGGCGAGGGAAGGGCTGGCTGCCTCGCCCGAACCGGGACGGCGGGGCCGCGCGGTCACCGGAACGACCCCCGCTCGGGGCAGGATCAGACGCCCGGTCACGGATCGGGTCAGGCGCTCGGTCGCGGGCGGGGCTGGGGTCGAAGAAGGAGCGCCGAGGTGCCGCCTGGGGGCTGCTGTTGCCGTTACCGGCGGGGCCGTCGACGTCGGCCGGCCGGGCCGCTGCGGGCCAGCCCACGCCTGGCCCAGGCTGATCGGTAGCGGGGCTGGTGGACGCCAACGGGATGAAGCGAGACGGCCGACCGGTGCGGGGCAGGGCTCCGGTGCCCGGCGCGGGGCGGGGTTGCTCGGTCGGGCGCCGCAGACCGGCGGCGGGCAGGTCCTCCTCGCCGGATCGGCGCGACGGCTCAGCGGGGATGGGTGGCTGCGGTGCCGGGCCCGGCGCTGGTGGGGCACTGACTCGGGGCAGCCCGCCCCGCATTGGCCGTCGGGGTGAGATCGGAGCAGCCGGGGTCGACTCGGGCCCGGGCGAGGCCGCAGTCGCCGGGGGCGATCCAGCGGCTGGCGCGGCGTCCCGCTGCGGCATGCCGGGCCGGGTGCGGGCCAACGTCTCCGCCCGCTCCAGGCGAGCGCGGGCACCCATGGCACGGCCGGGCAGTCGCACGTCACCTCGGGACAGCTGCGACACGAACCAGGCCGGCAGGTAGCCCTCGACCGGCAGGCCCGGGTTGACGGCGAGCCACCACTCGTGATTGGGCCAACTGGCCGCGAGGTCGGCGAAGGGGACACGTCGGTTGCTGCCGGCGTGATCGCCGAGGCAGGCCCGCAGTGCGGCGGCGGAGGTGAAGGCCAGGACGTGGGTCCGGCCGCCAGTGGTCCAAGTGCCCCATCCGGAGGGTGGCTGGCCGGGCTGCGCCGGCGCGGACACCGGCAACAACACATCGGTGCGGGACAGGAGCCGGAAGTAGAGCTCCTGGTCGTTGGCGCGCAGCGCGTCGCGCATCGCCACCTCGGCCTCCGTGGCCGGCTCCCATTCGGTCACGGCCACCTCCCCTTCCGAGAACAGGCCACAGGTATCGCGTACAACCTACAAGGTGGCAACAAGATCACAATGGCTGGCCGGCGGCGGTCTGCCAGGGCGCGGACGAGGCGATAACATCCCGTTCCGGAGCCGACACGATACGGAGGGTGTCGATGTCCCGATCGATCACGCGTCCGGTCCTCGCAGGTCTGGCCGCCAGCCTGTTGACCGTACCGGCCCTTCCGACCGCCGCCGCCACCGCCGGGCTCCGGGCGGCGCCGGCCTGCGCCACCCCGCTCGCCCCCGTCCGGCCGGTCACCGCCGTGCCTTGGCCACAGCAACGGTACGACCACGCGCGGCTCGCGCCGCTGGCCACCGGCGTCGGGGTGACCGTCGCGGTGGTCGACTCCGGGGTGGACCGGGTGCACCCGCAGTTGGCTGGGCGGGTGCTGGCCGGCACCGACCTGCTCGACCCCGGTGGGGACGGTGGTCGCGACTGCGCTGGGCACGGCACCGGTGTGGCGAGCATCATCGCGGCGGCACCCCGCCCCGACGTCGCCTTCCGCGGCTTGGCGCCGGGTGCCCGGATTCTTCCGGTACGGGTCAGTGAGCAGCAGGTGGTGCAGGGGCGGGAATCGGGGCGTACGGTCAGCGCCGCCGAGTTCGCCCGAGCCATCCGATGGGCCGTCGACCATGACGCCGACGTGGTGAACCTGTCCGTCGTGCTGTACGCGGACGACCCGGAAGTCCGTTCCGCCGTGCGGTACGCGGTCGACCGGGACGTGGTGCTGGTGGCCGCCGCCGGCAACCTGCACGACAGCGGGGACCCCCGACCGTTCCCTGCCGGCTACGACGGGGTGCTCGGTGTGGGGGCGATCGGGGCGGACGGCGGGCGGGCGACCTTCTCGCAGACCGGGCCGTACGTCGACCTGGTCGCGCCGGGCAGCGAGGTGCTGACCGCCGCACCCGGAGCGGGCCATCATCGGGTCGAAGGCACCAGTTATGCGGCACCCTTCGTGGCCGCCACCGCCGCGTTGCTGCGGGAGTATCGGCCGGAGCTGACCGCCGCCCAGGTGGCGGAACGAATCATCGCCACCGCCGATCCAGCTCCGGGAGTGGGCCACGGCGGCGGGTACGGCGCCGGCGTGTTGAACCCCTATCGGGCGGTCACCGAGACCAGCGGCGGCCGGGCGACCGGGTCGCGGCCGGTCGCCGCACTCGCAGACGACCGGGCCGACCCGGCACAGCTCGCCCGCCAGGCCCGCCGGGCCACCGCTCGGGACCGAGCCCTGCTGGTCGGCGCGGTGGTCGGCATGACGGCGGTCACCGTGGCGCTGCTCGCCCTGGTGGTGCCCCGGGGCGTACGCCGACGCTGGCGCCCAGCAGCCCCAGCCGGCACCGCTGGTCCGGCTAGCACCGCCGGCGGCACTGGCGGCACTGGCGGCACTGGCTGACCCGGCCCGCTCGCGGCCCCAACCTCGGGCCGGCTGCGGCCGGGGCGCTGACCCGGACACGGTCAGCGCTCCCGGCCCACGTCGCTCACTGGAACAGCCCGGTGTTCTTCTTTTCGGTGTCCAGGTAGTCGGTGGCGGAGTCGTTCACCGCCAGCCTGATGTCACGCAGCATCCCCTGGAGGTCCTGTGAGGCCGAGCGCCACCGCGCCTGCCGCTGCTCATAGGCCTGCCGAGCCTCACCCGTCCAGCTCGCCACCAGCGGGGCAGCGTCCCGTTCGAGTTGGCCGAGTTGCGTGTCGAGGGTGTTCAACGCCTTCTGAATGTCAGCGCCGGCCTGTTGCAGCGCGGCGAAGTTGACGACCAGCACACCGTGGTCCATCGGATTTCCTCCCCAGCGGGATCAGAGCGGCAGCTGGATGCCGCCGCGGTTGGTGCCGGCCACCCGGCTGGAGACCTCGTCGTCGGACACGTCGTACTGCCGACCGGCGGTGCGGATCGCACCGGCGGTCTCCCGCAGCGCCCGGTGCAGCGCCGCCTGGTCCTGTGACCACTGCTGCTTGACCTGCTCGAACGACCGGCCGCCAGCGCCACGCCAGGCCTGCTGCAACACCTCCAGCTCGGCCAGCAGGCCGGTCAACATGGACTGCAACGACTGGTCCACCTGCTCGAACTTCGCGGCGGTCTGCTGCATCACCGCGGCTTCTGCCTTGGTCTGGGACACCCGGACGTCACCTCGTCTCTCCGATCGCACCTGGCCGTCGGCGCGCCCACCGGTGGGGACGCGTCGTCGCTTGGCCCGGTCGTCGAGCACTGAGACACGGGTCAGCGAAGGACTTCGTGGCTGACGGTAGCGACCTCATAGCGGTTCTGCTACCCCCCGCGCCTCCCCTGTGGACAACCAGGGCAGCCATCGGTCGCTTACGATGTGCCGCAGCCACGTCGCGGCGCGTGACGGGTCGCCGGAGGGCGGCCGACCGCCCGACCCGGTCCCCACTGGTCGAGGAGGCACGGTGCCGGCGATCACCACCGGAGGTCCGCCTCCAGCGATCCCGGCCGGGTCCGGGGCGATCGGGCCGGTTCGACCCACCGACCGAGCCCTGGGCTCACCCGATCACCGCACACCTCGCCGCCGATCGCCGGTGGGCCACTGGGTCACCCTCAGCCGGCGCCCGGGTACAGGAGTGCGAGCCGGTCAACTGGTTGCCGCCCAGGTCGCGGCAGCGCTCGTCCTCGTCGCCCTCGGCCGGCCCGCACCCGTGGTCGCGACGGCCGTACTGGTTGCCGTGCTGCTGGTGCTGGCCGCCTGGGTTCCGGTTCGGGGTCGTTGGCTCTTCGAGTGGCTGGGCACCGCCATCGGTCACCTCACCCGTCGTCGGGCGCTGGCCGGGCCGACCGGAGCGGCCGAGTTGCTCGACCTGGTGGCTCCGGGCACCGTCGTCCGCTCGACGGAGCTGACCGCCGGCCCGGCGGCCGTCCTGGAGGACACCGCGGGCATGGTGGCGCTGCTGGAGCTCGGTGACCCCGGCGACCTGCTCGGCGACGCGTCCCAGGCGATTCCCGCCCCGACCGCGTTGCTGCCCCCGGCCGGGCCGGACATGCCCCCGCTGCTGGTCCAACTGCTGCTCGCCGGAGCACCGGCTCCGGTGCCGGGTGCGGGCGGCACGGTCGGCACGTCGTACCGGCAGCTCACCGACGGGCGGCTCGTCGGGCGGGAACGAGCGGTGCTGGCGGTCCGGGTGCTGCGGGTCGACGGTTGGTCTGCGGAGGACCTGCGCCGCGCACTCGCCGGCACGGTACGCCGGATCGTCCGCCGACTCGGGTCGGTGCCCGCACGGCCCCTCGGCGTGCCTGCGGCACTGCGCGTCCTGAGCGAGTTGGCCCACCACGACGGCGAGCCGGTCCGGGAGTCCTGGCCGACGATCCGGTCCGGCGCACTGCTCCAGGCCACCTTCCAGCTGATCCAGTGGCCCGACGCAGGCACGGCTGGGCGTCGGCTGGTGCCGCGACTGCTCGCCCTGCCGGCGACCGCGACGACGGTGTCGATGTCGGCCGGCCCGGCGCCGACGTGGCCCATCTCGGCCGGTCCGGCGTCGACAGCGCCCAGGTCGGCCAGTCCAGCGTCGACCACCGACGCCGCCGGAGTGCCGACCGCGCTGACCGTACGCCTGGCCGCCGGGACGACGGCCGAGTTGGCCGCGGCCACCGAGGCGCTGAACCGGCTGGTGACCGACCTGGGCGGCAAGCTGCGTCGGCTCGACGGCGCCCACCTGAGCGGGCTGGCCGCCACGCTGCCGTTGGCGCTGCCGGCACCCGGGGCGCAGCCCCGCTCACCGGCAGTCGCCCGCCCATCGGGGGATGACTGGGAGCTGTCCCTGGGCGACGCGGGGATGCTGGTCGGCACCAACCGGCACGGCGGTGCCGTCACGGTGCGCCTGTTCCGGCCGGAGAGCACCCGCGTACTGCTTGTCGGTGGGGTGCGCGCCGCCCAACTGGTGGCCCTGCGCGCCCTGGCACTGGGTGCCCTGGTGGTGGTGCAGACCGCACGGCCGCGCGCCTGGGAGCCGTTCGTCCGGGGGGTTGGCGCACCGGGCGGCACGATCCCGCTGCTCCCGCCCGGTCGTTCGGTCGCCGACGGGGTCGGCACCGCGCTGCGGCCGCTGCTGCTGATCGTCGACGTCGGGCCGGTGACGGCCGAGGCCGCGCCGGGTCAGCCGTGGCGAGCCACTCTGGTGGTACGCGACGAGTTGACCCCGGCCGACGTGGACGCCCTGAGCCGGGCCGACCTGGCGTTGCTCCAGCCGTTGAACAACGCCGAGGCCACCCTGGCCGGAGCCGCGCTGGGGCTGGGCGGCTCGGCCGAGTGGTTGACCCGGATCCGGGACGACATGGTGGCCGTGGTCAACCGCCGAGCGCTGCGCTGGGCACTGCTCACCCCCACCCCGATCGAGGCGCAACTGATCGGGCCGCCGACGCGCGGCTGATCTCACCCGGTTGATCGTCTGCCGGGTTACGTCGGTGCGCGGTCCGTGGCACGATCCCCGCCATGGGTTTTCTGAAAGGTCTGCTGATTCGGCTGGCCAGCACAGCTCTGGCTTTCTGGCTGGCCACGCTCCTCATCCCCGGCATCTCCCTGGATTCCGACTCCGCCACCGAGACGGTGACCACGCTGCTCCTGGTGGCAGTGATCTTCGGCGTGGTCAACGCGGTGCTCCAGCCGATCATCAAGACCGTCGGCTGTGGCTTCTACCTGCTCACCCTCGGTCTCATCGCGCTGGTGGTGAACGGGCTGCTGTTCCTGCTCACCAGCTGGATCGCCGACCAGGCCGGGCTGCCGTTCACGGTGGACGGTTTCTGGCCGGCAGCGGTGCTCGGCGCACTCTTCGTGAGCATCGTGACCTGGATCCTCGGCGCCGTCCTCGACCGGGACTGACCGGCGAGCAGCCCGCACCGACCCGGCCCGCCCGGCGTTCCCGACCTCGGCCGGGGCCGGGCGGGCCGATGACCAAAATCCGGGAATTGACCGACGTGGGTGCCCATCTCGACGGCTAGCGTCGCGGCATGTTCTCACTGACCCACACCGACGGCCACCTGCTCAGCACCGATCCCGCGCGCATCGATCTGGACCTGGTGCACCACTGGTTGTCCACCGACGCGTACTGGGCGCTCGGCCGAGACCGGGAGACCACCGCTCGGGCGTTCGCCGGCTCACTGCCGTTCGGGATCTACCGGCCGGAGGACGGCCGCCAGGTGGCGGTGGCCCGGGTGGTCACCGACCGCGCCACCTTCGCGTGGCTCTGCGACGTGTACGTCGACCGCGCCGCCCGGGGTCGCGGGCTGGGCGGATGGCTGGCCGGCGCGGTCCGCGACCACCTGGCCGAGCTGGGCGTACGCCGAATCATCCTGATCACCAACGACGCACACCAGGTGTACGCGCGGGTCGGGTTCACGCCACTGGACGGGCCGCAACGGTGGATGCAGCTCGACCAACGCCCCCCGGTGACCCCGCTCACCGGAAAGGAACAAGTCGGTGGTACGCCCCTTACGGTAGAGGCGTGACGCCACTCCGTCTGGGATACCTCTACGGCCTCGGCGCGTACCTGCTCTGGGGTTTCTTTCCGCTCTACCTCAAGCTGCTGCGACCAGCCGGCCCGCTGGAGATCCTGGCCCATCGGATCGTCTGGTCGGTGGTCTTCGTGGCCCTGCTGCTGGCGGCGCTGCGCAACATCGGCTTCCTGCGGGCGCTGCTGCGCCGCCCCTGGGCGGTGGCCGGGATCGTCGCGGCCTCCGCGCTGATCGCGGTCAACTGGGGCACCTACATCTACGGGGTCAACTCCGACCGGGTGGTGGAGACCGCGCTCGGCTACTTCATCAACCCGCTGGTCGTGGTGTTGCTCGGGGTGACGGTGTTGCGGGAGCGGCTCCGCCCGGCGCAGTGGGTGGCGCTGGGGATCGGCGCGTCGGCGGTCGTGGTGCTCACCGTGGATTACGGCCGGCTGCCCTGGCTGGCGTTGACCCTGGCGTTCAGCTTCGCCGGCTACGGCCTGGTCAAGAAGCGGCTCGGGCTGCCGGCGGCCGAGGGACTCTTCGTCGAGTCGGCGGTGCTGGCGTTGCCCGCTCTGGGCTACCTCGGCTGGCTGACGGCGAGAGCCGACCTGACCTTCGGGCACGTCTCGGCCGGCCACACCGCTCTGCTGGTGCTGGCCGGCGCGGCCACCGCGATCCCGCTGCTCCTGTTCGCCGGGGCGGCCAACCGACTGCCCCTGAGCAGCCTGGGCATGATCCAGTACCTGGCGCCCATCCTCCAGCTCGGCTGTGGTGTGCTGATCTTCCACGAGCCGATGCCGCCGGCTCGCCTGGCGGGTTTCGCGCTGGTCTGGCTAGCCCTGATCGTCTTCACCGCCGATGCCATTCGCACCTCCCGCCAGACCCGCCAGACCCGAACCCTCGCAATCCCCCTCCCCACCCCCTGACCCACCTCTTCCCGCAAGATCGAGGGGGGTCACGGGACCGCGTAGGTGAGGAGAGGGGTGCCGTCGGACTTCTGGAGTTCTACGCTGACCAGCTCAGCGTCGGTGAACCTCGTGGCACCGCTGAACTGCAGAGCATCGCCAGGGGCCGCCAGCCAGGAGCCGATCTGCTCGGTGGCGCCGTTCGGCCCGCGCGCCACCAGGCGGAACGGGTACGCCTTGCCATAGCTGGTCCGCGCGTCGTACCCGCAGCGCATGGTCACCGCAGTGCCCCACTTGGTGCCGGCGAGCCCGATGTCGGCGTGCACCGGCCCGGCGGCGGCCACCGGCCGCATGGCGACCATCGACACCTGCGGGGCGGGCGTGCTGCCCTGCGCTCTGGGAGTGCCCGGTGGGCCGGCCGGTCCAGGCAGCACCACGGCAGCGCCCACACCGACCAGCAGCGCCAGCCCGGCGGCGGCCAGTGTGGTCAGCGCGTAGCGTCGCCGGGCCGCGGTGCGTTCCCGACGACGGCGACGCCGGGCCTCGTCGAGCAGCGCGGGCACCCGGGGCGGGGCCGGCGGCGGCAGGATCTGCTCCAACCCCACCGGGTCGAGCCGCCCGAGCAGGCCAGGCAGGACGGCGACCTCGGCGACCGCCTCCCGACACGAGGCGCAGCCGCCGAGGTGCCGCTCGTAGGCCGCTCGCTCGGCGGGGGCCAGGGCACCCAGCACGTACGCGCCATCGTCGTACGCGAACTCGCACCGGTTCATCCCGTCACCCCCATCTCAGCCAGGACCAACCGTAGAGACCGCAGCGCGTAGTGGGTGCGCGACTTCACGGTCCCCGGCGGTACGCCGAGGCGGGACGCCGCCTCAGCCACCGACCGCCCCTGGTAGAAGCACTCGACAAGCACTTCCCGGTGGGTCGGGCTGAGCCGGTTCAGCGCCTCGGCGACGGTCCACGCCTCCACCGCCCGTTCGGCCTCGTCGATCACCTCAGGCGGCTCGGGCAGGTCGTCGGTGAACACCTCGCCGACCCGGGTGGAACGTCGCCGCCAGGCGTCGATGGCCAAATTACGGGCGGTGGTGAACAGCCAGGACCGCACCGAACCGCGTCGCGGGTCGAGTGACTCCGGATGTCGCCAGGCCCGCAGCAGCGTCTCCTGCACCAGGTCCTCGGCCCGCTGCCGGTCCCCGTTGACCAGCCGGAGGGCGTGGGCGTAGAGCGCCTCCGCGTGCTCGTCGTGCAGCGCGCGCAGCAGTTGAGCGTCGTGGTCGCTGATGGCGGTCTCCTCGCTTCCAGCGCGCGTCCGGCGGTGCGTCCGCTCGGGAATACGTGCGGTCACGCCGATCGGTTCAGCCCGAGGTCAGCCCGGTTGCGTGACGGTAGCGCCCACGAAGGGTGTTCATGCCTGGTTCACATCGTGGCCGACGACCGCTCACCACGTCCTCCTAGCGTCCGGCTGGTAACGCCGCATGTCGTGCCACCGACTTCTCTGGAGGCTTTCCCATGAGCGACCGTCCCCGGCTGCTCCCCCTGTTGACCGGCAACCGCCACGGCACCCGTGACGCCATGACCTGCCTGTACCGCTGCGGAAACGCCTGTGACCACCCGGTACCGAACACCTCCGACAACCCGTACTTCGGGGACGTGGTGAACGCCGAGGTGTCCCGGCGTGGCGTGGTCCGGGCTGGCGCGGTCGGCGCGCTGGTCCTCGGGTTCGGCGGCGCGGCAGCCGGTGCGCTCGCCGGTGCGGCCCCGGCCATGGCGGCCCCGGCCACCCCGGACGTCCCGGAAGGCTTCGGCTTCGGCCGTCCCAGCACCGGAGTCGGCAACGGCGCGCTGACCTTCAAGCCGATCCCGCCGAACAAGCTGGACAGCCTGGTCGTGCCGAACGGCTACGACCACGCCGTGGTGATCAAGTGGGGTGACCCGGTGCTGCCGGGCGCGCCGGCGTTCAACCTGCACCACCAGACCGCCGCCGCGCAGTCCAAGCAGTTCGGTTACAACAACGACTTCGTGGGCGTGCTGCCGCTGGACAAGCAGGGCAAGCGGGCGCTGCTCGTGGTCAACCACGAGTACACGAACGAGGACCTGATGTTCCCGGGCTTCCCCGGCCTGGACGGGCTCTCCGTGGAGCAGCTGCGCACCGCCATGGCCGCGCACGGCATGTCCGTGGTGGAGCTTGAGCGGGTCGCGGGAACCGGGCAGTGGAAGCCGGTCGACAAGGGTGCTCGGCCGTACAACCGGCGGGTCACCGCGCTGAGCACCAAGTTCGACCTGACCGGTCCCGCCGCCGGCTCGGCCTGGCTGAAGACCGCCGCCGACCCCAAGGGCCGTACGGTCGTGGGCACGCTGAACAACTGCTCCGGTGGCGTGACCCCGTGGGGCACCGTGCTCTCCGGCGAGGAGAACTTCAACCAGTACTTCGTGGGCGCCGACGCCGCCCCGGCCGAGCTGAAGCCGAAGCTGGACCGTTACGGCATCAGCACCGCCAGCCGCTACCCCAGCGGCAGCCGCAAGTGGGAGCGCGCGGACGAGCGCTTCGACCTGGCGAAGCACCCCAACGAGGCACACCGGTTCGGTTGGGTCGTCGAGATCGACCCGTTCGACCCGGAGGCCCGCCCGCGCAAGCACACCGCGATGGGCCGGTTCAAGCACGAGGGCGCCAACGTGATCGTCGCGAAGGACGGCCACGTGGTCGCGTACATGGGCGACGACGAGCGGTTCGACTACCTCTACAAGTTCGTCTCGGACAAGAAGTTCATGAAGGGCAACTCCTGGGCTGCCCGTAAGCACAACCTGACCCTGCTGGAGTCCGGCACGCTGTACGTGGCGAAGCTGGACCAGACCAGCGCGGCCGAGATCGACGGCTCGGGCAACCTCCCCACCGACGGCGCGTTCAACGGCCGGGGTCACTGGATCAAGCTGGTCAGTGGCAACAAGTCGTTCGTCGACGGGATGACCGCCGCGGACGTGCTCACCTTCACCCGGCTCGCCGGTGACAAGGTCGGCGCGACCAAGATGGACCGCCCCGAGGACGTCGAGCCGAGCCTGCTCACCGGCAAGGTGTACGTGGCACTGACCAACAACACCGACCGTGGCAAGGCCGGCAAGGCGGCGGCGGACGAGGCCAACCCGCGCAACGCCAACAAGCACGGGCAGATCCTGGAGCTGGTCGAGGACCGCAACGACAACGCCTCGGAGACCTTCGCCTGGTCGCTGCCGATCGTCTGCGGCGACCCGACCGACGCGTCGACCTTCTTCGCCGGGTACGACAAGACCAAGGTCTCCCCGATCTCCTGCCCGGACAACGTCGCCTTCGACGCCACCGGCAACCTCTGGATCTCCACCGACGGCAACGCGCTGGGCAGCAACGACGGCCTGTTCGCCGTCGCCGTGGAGGGCCCGGAGCGGGGTCACCTCAAGCAGTTCCTGACCGTGCCGCTCGGCGCGGAGACCTGCGGCCCGTTCATCACCGGCGACAACCGCTCGGTCTTCGTCGCGGTGCAGCACCCGGGTGAGATCACCGGGGCCTCGGTGGAGAACCCGGCCTCGAACTGGCCCGACGGTGACTACGCCAAGCCGGGCGTGGTGGTCACCTGGCGCCTCGACGGCGGCCCGGTGGGCAGCTGACGTTCCACCCGCGGCCGAGCAGCCGCTGACGTTGTTCCGGCGGTCCGGGGTTGGACCGCCCGGAGAGGCCCTCTCCCAGCCTGGGAGAGGGCCTCTCCGCGTCGATGCGGGTCAGCTGTCGGCGGCGATGCCGTCGGCCACGCTGCGGGCCACGGTGAGCAGCTTGGCGCGTACCACCCGAGCGGAGGTCATCATTTCGCTGGCCGGCAACGCGCAGGCCAGCACGGTGCGGCGTTCCATGTCCTTGTCCGGGGTGACGAGCACCGCAGCGCAGGCCACCCCCTGCCGGAACTGCCCCATCTCCAACTGCATGCCACGCCGGTCGCCAGCGGCCAGGTCGGCCTCGAAACTCTCGGTGGTGGTAAGCGTGGCGGTGGTGAACGGGCGCATGCCGTACTCCCGCAGGTAGCGGTAGCGCTGATCGGCGGTGAGGGTGGCGAGCAGCGACTTGCCGAGGGCTGTCGCGTGCGCACCCTCGTCGAAGCCGGGGACCAGTTCTTCCAGGTAGGGCGAGCGGTGCCCCTCGGCGACCGCGGTGAGGGCCACCTGACCGCCGACGAACCGACCGAGGTAGTGGCTGTAGCCGGTGTCCAGGGCCGCCCGCCGCAGCGTCTCACCGACCGCCGGCGGGCCCCGGAACGCGGTCACCAGCTCCCGGTACCGGTCGGCCACCTCCAACCCCACGATGTACGTGCCGTCCTCGCGACGGATCACGTAGCCCTCGTAGGCGAGGGTGCGGACCAGGTGGTAGGTGGTGGCCACGGTCAGCTCGCAGCGCCGGGCGATCTGCTTGACGGTCAGGCCTTTCGGGGCGCGACCGACCGACTCCAGCACCCGTAGCGCTCGGGACACGCTGCGAATCAGGTCCGAAGGTTCTGCCAAGGGGTCGCGCACAACCACCTCCGCCGCCGGGGACTTACACCATATGAAAAACAGGCCCGGTGCGAAATGCCTGTTCGGGTCGAGGATGCCAGATCACCATCCACAGCTTGTGCCCCGCCAGTCACCAGGAGTGCTCTGAGCGGGGCTCGCGTAAGTTTGCCGAACGATGACCAACACCTCCGGCACCCCGTATCAGACCGTCGCCCGACCCCGCCCGGTCCGGGCCAGCGCTGGTGCGGTCGTCACCACCGTGGCCTGCGTACTCCCCGTCTTCCTGCTCGGTGGTCTCGCCGTGCAGATGGGCACGGACCTCGGCTTCTCGCCGGCCGGCCTGGGCCTGGCCGTCTCCGTCTACTTCGGGGTCAGCGCGCTGGCCTCAGTGCCCTCCGGTCGCCTGGTCGAGCGGTACGGACCGGCAGTGGTCGCCCGCTGCGGCATCCTGCTGGCCGCCGGGTCGATGCTGGCCGTGGCCGCCTTCGCCCGGTCGTACCCGGTGCTGGTCGGCCTGCTGGCGCTCAGCGCCGCCGCGAACGCCCTAGGCCAGTTGGCCAGCAACGCCGCGCTGGCCCAGCACGTGCCGGCACGACGGCAGGGGCTGTCGTTCGGCGTCAAGCAGGCCGCCATCCCGATCTCCACCCTGCTGGCCGGAGCGGCAGTGCCCGCCATCGCGCTCACCGCCGGCTGGCGCTGGGCGTTCGTGGCCGCCGCTGTGGCCGCGCTGACGACGCTTGCCGCCGTACCCCGGCAACTGCCCGGCCTGGCCCGACGGGCCGGCGCCACGCGCGCTGGGCGGGCCACGACGGCGCTCGTGGTGATCGGCGCGGCGGCGACGTTGGCCTCGGGCGCGGCCAACTCGCTGGGCACGTTCCTGGTGGACTCCGCTGCGGCCCGGGGCCTGTCGCCGGGCCTCGCCGGCCTCACGCTGACCCTGGGCAGCGCGGTCTGCGTGGCAGCCCGGGTCGGCGCCGGCTGGTTGGCCGATCGCCGCGACACCGGTCACGTCGCCCTCATCGCCGGGATGCTTGTCGTCGGCGCGGTCGGGCTGGGCCTGCTCGCGTTGACCGGCTCGGTGCCGCTTGTGGTCGGTGTGGTGCTCGGCTTCGGCCTGGGCTGGGCCTGGCCCGGCCTGATGAACTTCGCGGTGGTCCGGCTGCACCCACAGTCACCGGCCGCCGCCACCTCGATCACCCAGACCGGGGTGTACGCGGGCGGCTGCCTCGGCCCACTGAGCCTGGGGCCACTCGCCGCCCACCTCGGCTATCCGGTGATGTGGGCCATCGCGGCCGTGGCGATGCTGCTCGCCGCCGCCCTGATGCTCGTCGGCAGCCGACTGTTGACCCGCGCCGGCGCCGCAGCGGGCCGGGACGTGGATCAGCTGGTGCGGTCGGCGATGTAGTCGCAGAGCGACTCGAGCGCGCTGCGGGACGGGCCGTGCGGCAGCGGGGCAAGCTGCGCGCGGGCCTCCTCGGCGTAGCTACGCACGGTCTCCCGGGCCCGCTTGAGCGCCGGGCTCTCCCGCAGCAGCCCCAGCGCCTCGGCGTGCAGCGCGTCGTCGGTCAACGGGCCGGTCGCCAGGATCTCCCGCAGACGCACCGACGACGCGTCCGAGTCGTCCGCCTCGCGGGCGTAGAGCACCGGGAGCGTCGGGACACCCTCGCGAAGGTCCGTGCCGGGGGTCTTACCCGACTGCACCGACTCGGAAGCGATGTCCAGCAGGTCGTCGGAGAGCTGGAAGGCCACACCGATCGTCTCGCCGTACCCGGCGAGGGCCTCCACGTGCTCGGCGGGAGCGCCACCGAACATGCCGCCGAACCGGGCCGACGTGGCGATCAGCGAGCCGGTCTTCTCGGCGATCACGTGCAGGTAGTGGGCCACCGGGTCGTCGTCGGCGCGCGGCCCCACGGTCTCCGCGATCTGGCCGTGCACCAGCCGGGCGAAGGTGCGCGCCTGCAACCGGACCGCCTCGGGGCCCAGGTCCGCGGCGATGTCCGCCGCGCGGGCGAAGAGATAGTCGCCGACCAGGATGGCGACCGAGTTCGTCCACCGGGAGTTCGCGCTCGGCGCACCCCGACGGACGGCGGCCTCATCCATCACATCGTCGTGGTAGAGGGTGGCGAGGTGAGTGAGCTCCATCACCACGGCGGCCGGGACCACCTGCGCACCGCTGGGATCACCGAACTGGGCGCCGAGCGCCACCAGCAGCGGCCGGAACCGCTTCCCGCCGGCCTCGACGAGGTGCCGGGCAGCCTCGGTGACGAACGGGTCGGCGCTGGACACGCTGGACCGCAACTCGACCTCGACCGTGTCCAGAAGACCCAGCACGGACGCCTCGACGCGGGGATCGGCGAGGTTGAGGCCGAGCGCGCCGAACTGACTCGTGCTCGCCCGACCCCGTCGACCGCCGGAGCCGGAGGCACCTGAACGCTCGCCCGCCGGATTCACCACGCTATCAACCATGCCACACCCGTTCGACCTGCTCCGGGCCGGGGATACGCACGGGGGGCCGGCACGTGAACACGTGCCGACCCCCCGTGATCGATCCTTCGGTCATCGAACAAATTCGGCGGCTCCGGCTGCCAGATCGAGCAACGGCGCCGGGGCGACGCCCAACACCAGGGTCGCCAGCACGCCGATCATCAGCGCGGCGGAGGTGAGCCCACCGGGCACCATGACGGTCGGGGTGGACTCGCCCGGCTCGGAGAGCCACATCATCACCACGACCCGCAGGTACGGGAACGCGAGCACCATGCTGGTCAGCACACCGGCGATCACCAGCCAGGCCTGCCCGCCCTCCAGCGCTGGCCCGAAGATGGCGAACTTGCTGGTGAATCCGCTGGTCAGCGGGATACCAGCGAAGGCGAGCAGGATGAACGTGAACAGTGCGGCGAAGAACGGCGACCGCCGGCCCAGCCCGGCCCAGCGGGACAGGTGGGTGGCCTCGCCGTCGTTGTCCCGGACCAGGGTCACCACAGCGAACGCGGCGAGCACCGAGAAGCCGTACGCGACCAGGTAGAACATCGTGCCGGCGAGCCCGTCGCGGCTCGGCGCCAACACACCGACCAGCAGGTAACCGGCATTGGCGATCGAGGAGTACGCGAGCAGCCGCTTGATGTCGGTCTGGGTGACCGCGAGCACCGCACCCACCAGCATGGTCAGGACCGCCACCGCGCCGAGGACCGGCGTGAAGTCCCAGGTGGCGTCCGCGAACGCGACCTGGAAGACGCGCAGCAGAGCACCGAACGCGGCGACCTTGGTGCAGGCCGCCATGAAGCCGGTGACCGGAGTCGGGGCGCCCTGGTAGACGTCCGGGGTCCAGACGTGGAACGGGGCCGCTGCGGCCTTGAAGAGCAGACCGATGGCGAGCAGCGCCATGCCGGCGAAGAGCAGCACCGGGCTGGCCGGGGAATCGCTCACCGCCGCGTGGATGGTGGCGAAGTCGACCCCCGCCGAGCGGCCCGGGATGCCGGCCGTGAAGCCGTAGATCAGGGCCACGCCGAACAGGAAGAACGCGGAGGCGTACGCGCCGAGCAGGAAGTACTTCATCGCCGCCTCCTGGCTCAGCAGACGCCGGCGACGGGCCAGCGCGCAGAGCAGGTAGAGCGGCAGGGAGAAGACCTCCAGGGCGATGAACATGGTCAGCAGGTCGTTCGCCGCCACGAAGATCAGCATGCCGCCGATCGCGAACGTGGTGAGCGGGTAGACCTCGGTGAGACCGTTACGCCCCTCGGCCTGCCGCCGGTCGTCGGCCGACTCGGCGGTCACCGCGGCCTGGGCGACGAACGCCCCGCCCCGCTCGACCGAACGGTCACCGATCAGCAGCAGCGCCATCGCGGCCAGCACCAGGATCGCGCCCTGGAGGAAGAGCGTCGGCCCGTCGATCGCGAGGGCCTGGCCGGCGGTGATGATGCGCTCGTCGGCGCTGAGAACCACCATGGTCAGCGCTGCGAGCACCGCGAGCAGCGCAAGCGTCAACTGCACCAGGTGCCGCCAGCGCCGCGGCACGAAGGCCTCGACCAGCACGCCGAGCAGCGCGGTGCCCAGCATGATCAGGATCGGAGCGATTGCCGCGTAGTCGATCGACGGCAGTTTCAACTCGGTCACTTTGCCGCCTCCTGGACGGTGCCGCCCACGGCCGGCGCCGGGTCGGTTCTGCCGATGTCGTCCATGGTCGCCTGGACGGCCGGGTTGATCACGTCAGTGACCGGCTTGGGGAAGAAGCCGAGCAGCACGATCAGCGCGATCAGGGGGGCGACCACGACCTTCTCACGCAGGTTGAGGTCGCGGCGCATGCCGTCGACCTCGGTCAGCGCCGGGTTGAGAGTGCCCTGGGTGGTGCGCTGCACCATCCACAGCACGTACGCGGCGGCCAGGATGATGCCGAGCGTGGCGATGACCGCGACCGGCTTGTTCACCGTGAAGGTGCCGATCAGCACCAGGAACTCGGAGATGAACGGCGCCGTACCGGGCAGCGCGAGCGAGGCGAGACCGGCGAAGAAGAGCACCCCGGCGAGCACCGGGACCAGTTTGCCTGCGCCACCGAAGTCGCTGATCAGCGCCGAGCCGCGCCGGGAGATCAGCATGCCCACCACCAGGAAGAGCAGGCCGGTGGCCAGCCCGTGGTTGAGCATGTAGAGCACCGCGCCGGTGCCGGCCTGGGTGGTGAAGGCGAAGATGCCCACCCCGATGAAGCCGAAGTGCGCGATCGAGGTGTACGACACCAGCCGCTTGAGATCGTTCTGGCCGACCGCCAGCAGCGCGGCGTAGACGATGCCGATCACGCCCAGCGCCAGCGCCCACGGCGCGAACCACTTCGACGCCTCGGGGAACAGCGGCAGGCAGTAGCGCAGGATGCCGAACGTGCCGACCTTGTCCAGCACACCGACGAGCAGCGCCGCTGCGCCCGCCGGGGCCGCGCCACCGGCGTCGGGCAGCCAGGTGTGGAACGGGAAGAACGGCGCCTTGATGGCGAACGCGAGGAAGAAGCCGAGGAACAGCCACCGCTCGGTGCCGGTGCTGATGTCGACCTGCGAGAGCGCCTGCCAGTCGAAGGTCTTGCCGCCGACCACCCACAGGCCGATCACCGCGGCCAGCATGAACAGACCGCCGACGAGCGAGTAGAGGAAGAACTTCACCGCCGCGTACTGCCGCTGGTGGCCGCCGTAGCTGCCGATGAGGAAGTACATCGGCACCAGCATGACCTCGAAGAACACGTAGAACAGGAAGACGTCGGCGGCCGCGAAGACGCCGATCATCGTGCATTCGAGGACCAGCAGCAGCGCGAAGTAGACGGGCACCGACCGCTTCGACGACTCGGCGTCATGCCAGGAGGCCAGGATCACCAACGGCACCAGCACCGCGATCAGCATCAGCATCACCAACGCGATGCCGTCGGCGGCGAAGGTGAAGCTGACACCCCAATTCGGGATCCACGAGTACGACTCGCGGAACTGGAACCGGTCACCACCGGCGTTGAAGCTGACCCACATCACCACCGAGAGCACAAGCACGAGCAGCGACCAGGCGAACGCCACCTGCTTGGCCAGCTCCGGCCGGTGGCGCGGCAGGAAGGCCACCACCAGGGCACCCACCAGTGGCGCCACGGTGAGCACCGAGAGGAACGGGAAGTTGGACATTATGCGGCCTTACCTCCGTCGTGGATGCGTGGTCCGCCGGCGGGGGCGGGCGTATTGAGGTCGATCACGCCAACCACCCCGCCTGCACCGCCAGGAACGCCGCCATCACCAGCAGCGCACCGGCCAGGATCGAGGTGGCGTACGAGCGGACAAAGCCGGTCTGCATCCGGCGGAGGCGACCCGAGCCACCGCCGACCGCGGCGGCGAGCCCGTTGACGAGCCCGTCGATGCCCCGGTTGTCGAGGTACACCAGCGCCCGGGTGAGGAAGATGCCCGGCTTCTCGAAGACCGCCTCGTTGACCGTGTCGGTGTAGAGGTTGCGCCGGGCGGCGGTGACCAGCACCCCGGCCGGCTGCGGCACGGTGGCCGTGCCGGCCCGGAACAGGAACCAGGCCAGCCCGGCACCGAGCACGGTGACCAGCAGCGACAGGATCGTGATCACCGTGTGGGAGAGCACGCCGTGAGCCTCACCGGCGGCCTCCTCGCCGAGCACCGGCGAGAGCCAGGAGGCGACACCGTCGTTCCAGGCCATCAGCCCGCCGGCCACGACCGACCCGGCGGCCAACAGGATCAGCGGGATGGTCATCAGCTTCGGCGACTCGTGCGGGTGCTCGATGTCCTCGGTCCACCGCTTCGGGCCGTGGAAGGTGAGCACGAAGAGCCGGGTCATGTAGAACGCGGTCAGCCCCGCCCCGAGCAGCGCCGCCCCGCCGAAGAGCCAGGCGGTCCAGTCCTCCCGCTCGAAGGCGCTCGCGATGATCGGCTCCTTCGAGAAGTAGCCGGAGAGCGGCGGGAGGCCGATGATGGCCAGCCAGCCCATCATGAAGGTCAGCCAGGTGATCTTCATGTGCTTCGACAGGCCACCGAAGCGGCGGATGTCGACCTGGTCCTTCATGCCGTGCATGACCGAGCCGGCACCCAGGAACATGTTGGCCTTGAAGAAGCCGTGCGCCAGCAGGTGGATGATCGCCAACGCGTACGCGCCACCGCCCAGGCCGACGCCGACGAACATGTAGCCGATCTGGCTCACCGTCGACCAGGCGAGCACCCGCTTGATGTCGTCCTTGGCCGCACCGATGATGCAGCCGATCAGCAGGGTGAGCGCGCCGACGCTGACCACCACGAGTTGCAGCGTCGAGTTGGCCGAGAAGATCGGGTTGGACCGGGCGATCAGGTAGACGCCCGCGGTGACCATGGTGGCCGCGTGGATGAGCGCCGACACCGGGGTCGGGCCCTCCATGGCGTCCGGCAACCATGCCTGCAGCGGGAACTGACCAGACTTGCCGGCCGCGCCGAGCAGCAGCAACAGGCCGAGGACCAGCACGGTGGTGCCGGTCAGCGCGCCGACACCGTTGAACACCTCGTCGTACTGAGTGGTGCCCAGGCTGGCGAACATGATGAAGATGCCGATGGCCAGGCCGGCGTCGCCGACCCGGTTCATCAGGAACGCCTTCTTGCCGGCGGTGGCCGCGCTCGGCCGCTCGGTCCAGAAGGAGATCAGCAGGTACGACGCCAGACCGACGCCCTCCCAGCCGAAGTACAACATCACGTAGTTGTTGCCGAGCACCAGCAGCAGCATCGCCGCGACGAACAGGTTGAAGTACGCGAAGAACCGACGACGGCCCGCGTCGTGCGACATGTACTCCACTGCGTACAGGTGGATGAGGAAACCCACCCCGGTGATCAGCAGTACGAAGACCGCGGCCAGCGGGTCGAAGAGCAGGCCGAAGTCGACGCGCAGATCACCGACCGCGATGAAGTCCCAGAGGCTCAGCTCGACCGACTTGTTCTCCAGGCCGCGCAGCTGGAAGAAGAAGCTCAGGCCGAGCACGAACGCGACGCCGATGGCGGCGACGCCCAACCAGTGCCCCCAGCGGTCCGCCCGGCGGCCGAGCAGCAGCAGGATGGCCGCGCTGACCAGCGGGATCGCCACCAGCAGCCAGACGCCCCCGAGCAGCCCCGTGGCCTGGGCGTATTCCACAGTCTCTTCCACCGGTGGACCCCTCTAGTACTTGAGCAGGTTGGCGTCGTCGACACTCGCCGAGCGTCGCGTCCGGAAGATGGACATGATGATCGCGAGCCCGACCACGACCTCGGCCGCCGCCACCACCATCACGAAGAACGCCATGATCTGGCCGTTGAGGTCACCGTTGATCCGGCTGAAGGTGACCAGCGTCAGGTTGGCCGCGTTGAGCATCAGCTCCACGCACATGAACAGCACGATCGCGTTGCGCCGGACGAGCACCCCGGCGGCGCCGATGGTGAACAGCACTGCGGCCAACACCAGGTAGTAGTCAGGCGTCATGGCTGGACTCGCTTTCGTTCGCGACTGCGGGGCTCCGCTTCGCTGCACTCCTCGCGCTCACCGGTCCGTCCCCTTCAGCGTGGTCTCCTGCGCGGTCAGCTCCCGTACCGGCAGGATGTCCGGCGTGCTCCGCTCGGAGAGCCGGCCGTCCGGAAGTCGAGCCGGGGTGGCCACCGAGGACGAGGTCGCGAAGACGCCGGGGCCCGGCTTGGGGCCGGGGTAGTTGCCCGGCGCGAAACGGGCCCGCATCGTCGACACCTGGTCGACCTTGTCCTGCTTGCGGCGCTCGATGTGCGCGAGCACCATGGCGCCGACCGCTGCGGTGATCAGCAGCGCCGAGGTCAGCTCGAACGCGAAGACGTACTTGGTGAAGAGCAGTCGGGCGATGCCCTGCACGTTGCCCTCCGCGTTGGCCTGCTCCAGGCCGACCGCGGTGGTCCCCTCCAGCGCCCGGTAGAGCGCGCCGCCAACCAGACCGGCGAAGCCCAGCCCCAGCACGATCGCGGCGACCCGCTGCCCGCGCAGCGTCTCGATCAGCGAGTCCGTGGAGTCGCGACCGACAAGCATCAGCACGAAGAGGAAGAGCATCATGATCGCGCCGGTGTAGACGATGATCTGCACCATGCCGATGAACGGCCCGGCCTGGAGCACGTAGAACACGCCCAGGCAGAGCATGGTGAGCACCAGCCACAGCGCCGAGTGCACGGCGTTGCGCGCGGCCACCATCCCGATCCCGCCGATCAACGCGAGCGGAGCGAGGATCCAGAAGGTGACCTCCTCACCGCCGGACACCTCACCCGCTGCGGCCAGCACCGTAGACGTGGTCATGCGTTCTCTCCCTTGCCGGCCGCGACGCGCTGGGCGGCCTGCTCGGCGCCCGGGAACGTCACGCCGGGGTGCTCCTCGACCTGGTAGCGGCCGGGGCCCATCGGGGACGTCTCCGCACCGGCGGAGGTGCCGGGGTTGTCCAACGCGCCGACGTAGTAGTCCTTCTCGCTGTCACCCAGCCGCATCGGGTGCGGCGGCTGCTCCATGCCCTCAAGCAGCGGCGCGAGCAACTGCTCCTTGGTGAAGATCAGGTCCTGCCGGTTGTCCCGGGCCAACTCGTACTCGTTGCTCATGGTGAGCGAACGGGTCGGGCAGGCCTCGATGCACAGCCCGCAGAAGATGCACCGGGCGTAGTTGATCTGGTAGATGCTGGCGTACCGCTCACCCGGCGAGAAGCGCTGCTCGTCGGTGTTGTCGCCACCCTCGACGTAGATCGCGTCCGCCGGGCAGGCCCAGGCGCACAGCTCGCAGCCGATGCACTTCTCCAGGCCGTCCGGGTGCCGGTTGAGGATGTGCCGCCCGTGGTAGCGCGGCGCCGACACCGGCGGCTTGAACGGGTAGTCGGTGGTGACGACCTTCCTGAACATGTGCGAGAAGGTGACACCGAATCCCTTGAACGTTCCGGTGATCGCGCCCACGTCACACCTCCCTGGAGTCCGAGCCGGCAACGATGTTGGCCGGCTCCCGCTCGGCGACCACGCGCGTGATACGCGGGCTCGGTGGTACCTGAAGATCCATCGGCGGCAGCGGGAAGCTCCCGTACGGCCGGTTGTCGACCTGCTCCTGCGTCGTCGGCTTCGGCTTCGGCTTCCGGCTCGGCCAGAAGATCGTGGCGATCAGCAGGATGCCGGCCGGGATGCCGACGGCGATCACCTTGCTGCGCGAGTCCCAGTCCTCGATGGAGCGCAGGCCCGACAGGACCAGGATCCAGACCAGGTTGATCGGCAGCAGCACCTTCCAGCCGAGGCGCATGAACTGGTCGTAGCGCAGCCGGGGCAGCGTGCCGCGCAGCCACACGAAGACGAAGACCAGCGCGATCACCTTGCCGAAGAACCAGAGCATCGGCCACCAACCGGAGTTGGCGCCCTCCCAGATGGTGATCGGCCAGGGTGCCCGCCAACCGCCCAGGAACAGCGTGGTGGTGACCGCGGACATGGTCACCATCGCGACGTACTCGCTGAGCATGAAGAGCGCGAACTTCAGCGAGCTGTATTCCGTCATGAAGCCCGCGACCAGCTCGGACTCGGCCTCGGGCAGGTCGAACGGTGCCCGGTTGGTCTCACCCACGGTGGCGATGAAGAAGATGATGAAGCTCGGCAGCAGCAGGATCGCGTACCAACCGGGGGCGGGCAGGTCGAAACCGCCGATGCTCAACTGCGTCCCGTGCGCCTGCTTGGCGACGATCCCGCTGGTGCTCATCGTGCCGGCGGTCATGAAGACCGCCACGATGCTGAGCCCCATCGCGACCTCGTAAGAGATCATCTGGGCGCTCGACCGGAGACCACCCAGCAGCGGGTACGTCGAGCCGGAGGCCCAACCACCCAGCACGATGCCGTAGACGCCCATCGACGAGCAGGCGAGCAGCAGCAGCACCGCCACCGGCACGTCGGTGACCTGCAACGGCGTGTGGTGGCCGAAGATGCTCACCATCGGGCCGAACGGCACCACCGACAGGGCGGTGACGGCGCAGATCACCGAGATGGTCGGGGCGAAGAAGTAGACGACCTTGTCAGCCGCCTTCGGCAGGATGTCCTCCTTGAAGGCCATCTTCAGGCCGTCCGCGAGGGTCTGCAGCAGGCCGAACGGGCCCACCTGGTTGGGGCCGGGCCGCACCTGCATGTAGCCGACCACACGCCGTTCGAACCAGACACCGAGCAGGGTGGCCAGCAGACCGAAGGCGAACGCGAAGACAATCTTGCCGAGGACCAGCCACCACGGATCCCGACCGAAGTCGGCAAGCGTGGGGTCCTGGGCCAGGATTGACGGAGTCACTGTGCCCGCCTTTCGTTCGCGACTGCGAGGCTCACTCGCTGCGCTCGTTCACTCCTCGCGCTCACTGCGCACCCCCGGAGTTGAGGAGCGGGAGACCGGTCTCGTCGGCCGCCACCCGCCCGGCCGGGATGGCAGTGCTCGGTGCGGGGACGGAGATCCGGACGACCGCGCCGGACGTCGCCCCGAGGCTGCGCCGCACGGTCGAGCCGGGTGAGTTGGTCGGCAGCCAGACCACGCCGTCCGGCATCTCGGTCAGCTCCGCCGGCAAGGTCAGCGCCCCCCGGTCGGTGCCGACCGTGACGGCGTCACCGTCGGCGACACCGAGCGCCTCGGCGGTGCCCTTACCCAGCCGGACCACCGGCGGGCGGGCGGTTCCGGCGAGGTTCTCGTCGCCCTCGGTCAGGGTGCCGAGGTCCACCAACTGGTGCCAGGTGGCCAGCACGGCCTCTCCGGCGCCCGGGTGCGGCACCCGACCCGGGGCGACCGACGGCGCGGCCGGCCGAGACATCCGCGTCGCCGGCAGCGTGCCCAGCTCGCGCCGTACGCTCGGCACGTCGGCCGTGCCGAGGCGCACGTCGAGCAGCGCGGCCAGCGCGTCGAGCACCCGGCCATCGGTCATCGCGGAGGTGTTCAGCACCGCCTCGAACGGGCGCAGCCGGCCCTCCCAGTCCAGGAAGCTGCCGGCCTTCTCGACCACCGGGGCGACCGGCAGCACCACGTTCGCCCGCCGGGTCACCGCGCTCGCGCGCAGCTCCAGGCTGACCAGGAACGGCACCGCGTCCAGAGCGGACTCGGCCAGTCGCGGGTCGGCCAGGTCCGCCGGGTCGACACCGCCGACGACAAGCGCACCGAGCTGCCCGTTGGCGGCCGCGGTCAGGATGCCGTCGGTGTCCCGACCGGCCTGGCTCGGGATCACCCCGGCCGGGATGTCCCACGCCTCACCCAGCTCGGCCCGCGCGGCCGGCTCGGTGACCAGGCGTCCACCGGGGAGCAGGTTGGGCAGGCAGCCCGCGTCGACCGCGCCGCGGTCACCCGCGCGTCGCGGCACCCAGGCCAGCTTCGCACCGGTACGCCGAGCCACGTCGGCCGCTGCGGATAGCCCGCCCGGCACGGTGGCCAACCGCTCGCCGACGATCAGGATCGCGCCCGGTGCGCTCAGCGCCTCGCTGACCGTGGCGTGCTCGGCGAGCACGCTGGCCTCCTCGCCCGGCACCACTCGGGCCAGCTTTGCACCGAGCTTCTCCAGGCCGCGGGTGGCGAAGGGCGCCAGCGCGTACACCGTCAGGGTCTTCTTCAGGTACGCCTTGCGCAGCCGCAGGAAGAGGATCGGGCACTCCTCCTCCGGCTCTAGGCCGACAAGCACCACCGCCGGCGCGTTCTCCACGTCGGTGTAGGTGACGTCGGTGACCCCGGCGACCGAGCTGGCCAGGAAGTCGGCCTCCTCGCGGGAGACCGGCCGGGCCCGGAAGTCGATGTCGTTGGTGTTCAACGCGACCCGGGCGAACTTGGCGTACGCGTACGCGTCCTCGACGGTCAGCCGACCGCCGGTGAGCACCGCCGTGCCCTGCCCGCTCTCCCGAGCCGTGTGCAGCCCTTCGGCGGCCACGGTGAGCGCCTCACTCCAGGACGCCTCGCGCAGCTCACCGGTGTGCTCGTCGCGGACCAGCGGAGTGGTCAGCCGGTCGGTGGCCCGGGTGTACTGGAAGCCCCACCGGCCCTTGTCGCAGTTCCACTCCTCGTTCACCGCCGGCTCGTCGCCGGCGAGCCGGCGCAGCACCTTGCCGCGTCGCCAGTCGGTGCGCTGCCCGCAGCCGGCCGAGCAGTGCTCGCAGACGCTCGGGCTGGAGACCAGGTCGAACGGGCGGGCCCGGAAGCGGTACTGGGCACCGGTCAGCGCACCCACCGGGCAGATCTGCACGGTGTTGCCGGAGAAGTAGGAGTTGAACGGGACATCCCCGGCGTCGCCCTCCTCGCCGTACGCGTCGTCCCGGTAGATGTTGATCTCCTCGGCAGACGACCGGCCCATCAGGTCGATGAACTTGTCGCCGGCGATCTCCTCGGAGAACCGGGTACACCGCTGGCAGAGCACGCAACGCTCGCGGTCCAGCAGCACCTGGCTGCTGATCGCCATCGGCTTCTCGTACTCCCGCTTGTGCTCGTGGAAGCGCGAGTCGGTGCGGCCGGTGGACATCGCCTGGTTCTGGAGCGGGCACTCACCGCCCTTGTCACACATCGGGCAGTCCAGTGGGTGGTTGAGCAGCAGCAGCTCCATCACCCCCTCCTGCGCCTTCTTGGCCACCGGGGAGGTGATCTGGGTACGCACGACCATGCCGTCGGCGACGGTCTGGGTGCAGGAGGCGACCGGCTTGCGCTGCCCCTCCACCTCGACCAGGCACTGCCGGCACGCGCCGGCCGGGGCCAGCAGCGGGTGGTCGCAGAACCGGGGGATCTCGGTGCCCATCTGCTCGGCGGCCCGGATCAGCAGCGTCCCCTTGGGGGCGGTGACCTCGACGCCGTCGATGGTGAGGGTGACGGTCTCGGTCTGCTTGGCTACATCCGTCATCAGTGGGCTCCAACCAGCTGCTTGTCGGAGAGCTTCGGTGCGGTACGTCCCTCGATGTAGTCGAGGTAGTCCTGCTTGAAGTACTTCAGCGAGGAGGTCACTGAGCTGGTCGCGCCGTCACCCAGGCCGCAGAACGAGCGGCCGAGGATGTTGTCGCAGGTGTCCAGCAGGGTGTCCAGGTCTTCGTGGGTGCCCTGGCCGGCGAGGATCCGCCGGTAGACCCGCACCATCCAGTAGTTGCCCTCGCGGCACGGGGTGCACTTGCCGCACGACTCGTGGTGGTAGAACTCCAGCCACCGGTAGGTCGCGTAGACCGGGCAGTCCTGGTCGGAGAAGATCTGCGTGGCCGTGGTGCCGAGGATCGAGCCGGCCGCCGCCACCCCCTCGAAATCCAGCGGCACGTCCAGGTGCTCGGCGGCGAGCAGCGGGGTGGACGATCCGCCCGGGGTCCAGAACCGCAGGTTGTGACCGGGCTGCATCCCACCGGCCAGCTCCAGCAGCTCGCGCAGCGTGACACCCATCGAGCACTCGAACTGGCCCGGGTTGACGATCCGGCCGGAGAGCGAGTAGATCATCGGCCCGGAGGACTTCTCGGTGCCCATGCTCTTCCACCAGTCGGCCCCACCGAGCACGATCGGCGGCACGCTGGCGATGGTGCCGACGTTGTTCACCACCGTCGGGCTCGCGTACAGGCCGTGGGTGGCCGGGAACGGCGGGCGCAGCCGGGGCTGCCCCCGGAACCCCTCGAGCGAATCCAGCAGCGCCGTCTCCTCGCCGCAGATGTACGCCCCGGCGCCGGAGTGCACCACCAGCTCCAGGTCGTAGCCGCTGCGCAGGATGTTCCGGCCGAGGTAACCCTTGTCGTACGCCTCCTGGACCGCGTTGCGCAGCCGACGTGCGGCGTGCACCGCCTCGCCCCGGATGTAGATGTAGGCGCGGCTGGCCCGGATCGCGTACGACGCGATGATCACGCCCTCGACCAGCGCGTGCGGGTCGTGGGTCATCAGCGGGAGGTCCTTGCAGGTGCCCGGCTCGCCCTCGTCGGCGTTGACCACCAGGTAGTGCGGCTTACCGTCGCCCTGTGGGATGAAGCCCCACTTGAGGCCGGTGGGGAAGCCCGCGCCGCCTCGGCCCCGCAGCCCGGAGTCCTTGATCAGCTGGATCAGGTCGTCCGGGTGGGCCTTGAGCGCCTTGCGCAGCGCCGCGTAGCCGTCCAGCTGCTCGTAGGTGCCGATGCGCCAGGCGTCCGGCGACAGCCAGCGCTTGGTCAGCACCGGCGTCAGCTTGGCCAGCGTCTCCGGGCGGGGAGTGGTCACTTCTGGGCCCCCGTTTCGTTCGCGTCGGCTGAGGTCGCGCCATCGGCGCTCGCCGACGCTTCGTTGAGGTTGCGCTCCTGCGCGCCGGTGGAGTCACCGGCGGGCTTGCGGTCGCCTGCGGGCTCGTTGGCCGCGACGCCGGCGGCCTGCGCCTTCTGCGCGTCGCGCGGTGCCGGCGGCGAGGTCTCCGTCGGAACCTTGGCGGACGCCCCATCACCACCCTTGACCGGAGCCGCGCTGGCCTCGACCGGTGCCGGCTTCGCGGCTTCCGCCTTCGCCTTCGCCTCGGCGGCGGCCTTGTCCGCCTCCGCCTTGCTCCGGATCGGGGTGTTCGGGTCGAAGCCCGGCACCGATACGCCGTGCTGCTGTGCCAGCCGCAGCCCGCGCAGGGTGGGCTCGCCCGGCCCGCCGTCGGCGACCGCGCCGTCGCGCTCGTCGGCGAAACCGGCGAGTTGCACCGCCATCTCCTTGAGGGTGCAGAGCCGGGCGCCCCGGGTCGGCATCGGCCGCCCGCCAGCCCGCAGCTCGTCGACCACGCCGACGGCGGTGGCGGCGTCCACGCCGTCGAAGAAGTCGTAGTTGACGGTCATCACCGGGCCGTAGTCGCACGCCGCCAGGCACTCGGCGTGCTCCAGCGTGATCGTGCCGTCGGCGGTGGTCTCGTCGTGCCCGACGCCCAGGTGCTCGGAGAGGGTGTCGTAGACCTCCTGGCCACCGAGCACGTTGCACATCGTGTTGGTGCAGACGCTGACCAGGAAGTCACCGGTCGGCTTGCGCTTGTACATCGTGTAGAAGGTGGCCACCGCGCCGACCTGGGCCTTGTTCAGCCCCAGCACCTCGGCGCAGAACGTGACCCCGGCCGGGGAGACGTACCCCTCTTCGGCCTGCACCAGGTGCAGCAGCGGCAGCAACGCCGAGCGGGACCGGTCCGCCGGGTAACGGGCGATGATCTCGCGTGCCCGCTCCCGGATCTCGTCAGTGAAAACACTCATCGGTCACAACCACCCATCACCGGGTCCAACGAGGCACCGCCGGCGATCACGTCGGCGATCAGACCGCCCTCGGCCATCGCCGGGAGGGCCTGGAGGTTGACGAAGCTCGGCTCCCGGTAGTGCACCCGGTACGGTCGGGTGCCACCGTCGGAGACCGCGTGCACGCCCAACTCGCCGCGGGGCGCCTCGATGGCGACGTACACCTGGCCGGGCGGAACCCGGAAGCCTTCGGTCACCAGCTTGAAGTGGTGGATCAGCGACTCCATCGACTGACCCATGATCTTCGCGACGTGCTCCAGCGAGTTGCCCATGCCGTCCACGCCGATGGCCAGCTGCGCCGGCCAGGCGATCTTGCGATCGGCGACCATCACCGGGCCGGGGCGGAGCCGGTCCAGCGCCTGCTCGACAAGCTTCAACGACTCCCGGATCTCGGCGAGCCGGACCTGGTAGCGACCCCACACGTCACCGTCGGGGTGGGTCGGCACGTCGAACTCGTACGTCTCGTAGCCGCAGTACGGCATGGTCTTGCGCAGGTCCCAGGCGAGGCCGGCGGAGCGCAGGACCGGGCCGGTGATGCCGAGCGCCACGCAGCCGGTCACGTCCAGCACCGCGACGTTCTTCGTCCGCTCGGTCCAGATCGGCTGACCGGAGAGGAGGTCCTCGTACTCCTTGAGCTTCTTCGGCATCATCTTGAGGAACTCGCGGATCTTGACGATCGCGTCGTCCGGCACGTCCTGCGCCACACCGCCCGGCCGCACGTACGCGTGGTTCATCCGCAGACCCGTGATGGTCTCGAAGATGTCGAGGATGTACTCCCGCTCGCGGAAGCCGTACAGCATGATCGAGATCGCGCCCAGCTCCATGCCGGTGGTGGCCAGCCAGACCAGGTGCGACGAGATCCGGTTGAGCTCCATCATCAGCACGCGGATCGTGGTGGCGCGCTCGGTGATGTCGTCGGTGATGCCGAGCAGCTTCTCGACGGCCAGCGCGTACGCCGTCTCGTTGAAGATCGGGGCGAGGTAGTCCATCCGGGTCACGAACGTCGAGCCCTGGACCCAGTTGCGGTATTCGAGGTTCTTCTCGATGCCGGTGTGCAGGTAGCCGATGACCGAGCGGGCCTCGCGGACCGTCTCGCCCTCCAGCTCGAGGATCAGCCGCAGCACGCCGTGCGTGGACGGGTGCTGCGGACCCATGTTGACGACGATCCGCTCGTCGTTGATCGGGTCGGTGCCCGCGACGATCGTGTCCCAGTCTCCGCCGGTGACGGTGAAGACCCGCCCCTCGTCGGTCTCGTGCTCGCTGGCGTAGTTCGACGTCGTCACTGGTACGACCTCCGCTGGTCCGGCGGCTGGATCTCCGCGCCCTTGTACTCGACGGGGACGCCGCCGAGCGGGTAGTCCTTGCGCTGCGGGTGGCCCTCCCAGTCGTCCGGCATGAGGATCCGGGTCAGGCTCGGGTGGCCGTCGAAGACGATGCCGAACATGTCGTACGCCTCGCGCTCCTGCCAGTCCGCCGTCGGGTAGATGGCGGTCACGCTGGGCAGGTGCGGAGCCTCGACGGAGACTGCGGCCTCCAGCCGGACCCGCCGCCGGTAGGTCATCGAGGTGAGCAGGTAGACCACGTGCAGCCGGCGTTCGTCGGCACCGAGGTAGTCCACGCCGGACACCGAGGAACACAGCTCGAACCGCAGCGCCAGGTCGTCGCGCAGCACCTGGCAGACCTCGGCGATCCGCTCCGGGCGTACGTGCAGGGTCAGCTCACCCCGGTCGACAACGACCTTCTCGATGGCGTCGCCGAAGGCCGGGTACGCCTCCTCCAGCGCGTCGCGGACCTCGTCGAAGTAGCCCCCGTACGGCCGGGACGCTTCCTCGATGGGCTGGCGCTGGCGGACCAGGCCGCCGTAGCCGGACACGTCGCCGGTGCCCTGGTTGCCGAACATTCCGCGACCGGCCGGGCTGGCCGGTGGCAACTCGGCGGGGGCGCCACTGGTAGCGCCGGCTGGTACCACCGGCAGCGGTACGCCACCGTCGTTGGGCTTGTCGCTCATTTGGGGCCTGCCTGCGGGTGGAGGTGGTTCTGAGCGTTCATCCAGTTCTCGATGCGCAGCTGCTCCTCGCGGCCCTCGCGGACCGCCCGGGTCCACTCGGCACGCCGGGCCTTGTCGCTGCGGTACGAGGAGGGCATCGAGCCGTAGGGCACGACCGGAACGTCGCCGCGCTCCTGGCGGGCAGCGAGCATCTTGCGGCCGTTCGGGCCGAGCGGCTCATACATGATCTTCTCGCGGAGCTTGAGGATCGCGTCGATGAGCATCTCCGGCCGAGGCGGACAGCCGGGCAGGTACATGTCGACCGGCACGACGTGGTCGACACCCTGCACGATCGCGTAGTTGTTAAACATGCCGCCACTGCTGGCGCAGACGCCCATCGAGAGCACCCAGCGCGGCTCGGCCATCTGGTCGTAGATCTGGCGCAGCACCGGGGCCATCTTCTGACTCACCCGGCCGGCCACGATCATCAGGTCGGCCTGCCGGGGCGACGCCCGGAAGACCTCCATGCCCCAGCGGCCCATGTCGTAGTGCGGACCACCGGCGGCCATCATCTCGATGGCGCAGCAGGCCAGGCCGAAGGTGGCGCCCCACACGGACGACTTCCGAGACCAGTTGACCAGCTTCTCCACCGAGGTGAGCAGGACGCCGGCGGGAAGCTTCTCCTCGATGCCCATCTGACGTTCCTTCCTCAGTCCCAGTCCAGGCCGCCGCGCCGCCACACGTAGGCGTACGCAACGAAGACCGCGACGATGAACAGGACCATCTCCACGAAGCCGAAGATCGGCAGGGCGTCGAACGAGACCGCCCAGGGGTAGAGGAAGATGATCTCGATGTCGAAGACGATGAAGAGCATCGCCGTCAGGTAGAACTTGATCGGGAACCGTCCGCCGCCGACCGGCTGCGGGCTGGGCTCGATGCCGCACTCGTAAGCCTCGAGTTTGGCCTTGTTGTAGCGACGGGGACCGGCGAAGCGGGCGGCGCCCACGGAAAACAGCGAGAACGCCGCGGCGAGGGCGAACAGCCCGATGATCGGTGCGTAAGGCGAGAGCGACATCGTTTTCTCCTGCTCGTCCTTCCCTGCCCTCGGTGCTTGACGAAAATCACACTATTCACGTCCCTCGCAGTGGCAGTCGGCGGGGGTCGATCTTTGTCAGCTCCGGGGCTGTGACCAGCGCCGATGCCGTCCTACTTGCCCGGTCCCCCGCCGTCGATGCGACGGCGGGGACCGCACGCTCATATCCCTGCTCTACACGGCTGGCGCGGCCTTCGTCATCGCGTTGATGACCCGGTCCATCGCATCCCCGCCGCGCGGGTCGGTCAGGTTGGCCAACAGCTTGAGCACGAATCGCATCAGCGTCGGGTGCGGCATGCCGTGTTTGGTGGCAATCCGCATGATCTCAGGGCGGCCGATCAGCTTGACGAAGATGCCGCCCAACCGGTAATAGCCGCCGAGCCGGGCCTTCAGCTCGTTCGGGTAGGCCATCAGCGCGCGCTCCCGCTCCGGGCCGGCCGGCCGGGCGAGTGCCTGGACCACGACCTCAGCGGCCAGCTCGCCGGACTCCATCGCGTACGCGATGCCCTCACCGTTGAACGGGTTGACCATGCCGCCCGAGTCGCCGACCAACAGCACGCCCCGGGTGTAGTGGGGCACCCGGTTGAAGCCCATCGGCAGCGCGGCACCGAGGATCGGGCCGTCGGCGTTGGTCTCGTCGGTCATCCCCCAGTCCTCCGGGGTGTTGGCGAGCCAGTCGGTGAGCAGCCGGCGGTAGTTGGTCTTGCCGAACGCCGAGGACGAGTTGAGCACGCCGAGGCCGACGTTGACCCGCCCGTCACCGAGGCCGAAGATCCAGCCGTACCCGGGCAGCAGGTTGTCGCCGCTGTCCTTGCTGCGCAGCTCCAGCCAGGACTCCAGGTAGTTGTCGTCCGCCTTGGCCGGCGAGTGGTAGTAGCGGCGGACCGCCACACCGATCGGCCGGTCCTCCCGCTTGGCCAGCCCGAGCGCGAGCGGGAACCGGCCGGAGACGCCATCCGCCGCGACGACAAGCGGGGCGTGGAAGGTGGTGGGCTCCTTGCCCGGCCCGACCTCCGCCTCGACGCCGGTGACCCGGCCATCGCCGTCGAGCACCGGGCCCAGCACGTTGACGTTGGTCCGCAGCTTCGCGCCGGCGCCCACCGCCCGCTGGGCGAGCAGGTCGTCGAAGTCCAGTCGGGTTCGCACCAGACCGTAGTTGGGGAAGCTGGCCAGCTCCGGCCAGTCCAGTTCGAGGCGTACCCCGCCGCCGATGACCCGCAGGCCACGGTTGTGCAGCCAGCCCGCCTCGGGTGAGGTGTCCACACCCATCCGGATCAGTTGGCGCACCGCGCGCGGGGTCAACCCGTCGCCGCAGACCTTCTCCCGGGGGAACTCGGTCTTCTCCAACAACAGCACCCGTACGCCGTGCCGGGCCAGGTGGTACGCAGTCGCTGATCCACCGGGACCGGCGCCCACGACAATGACGTCGGCATCGTGTTCCACCGGGGTCATTCGCGCCTCCTCCCGCACGCTCGTGAAATGCTTCACAAGCCAGACGGGACGAGTGTATGACCGGCGTCATACCTGTGCAGGACCAGGGGTGCCTAACTCGCCGATGTGACAGCCGTGGACCGTCCACAGCGGTCAGGTGTCAGGCCGGGCTGGAAGCGTCCAAGCCCGCATCGACCCGGATGGTCTCCGGCAGATGCTCGCGGAGCGCTCCGCCGGCAGCCCGGTCCAGTGCCGCCAACACCTCGGCGACCACCTGCCGGACCTCCACCGGATCGGCCCCGGCCAGCGCACGCAACTGCGCGATGAGTTCGGCCGCGTCGTCGTCGGTGGCGGCCACCGGGTCCGCCGGGTCTGCTCCGGTCATGCGATCAAGCGTACGGGGCAAAGTGGACTAAAGGCCGATATTAACGGAACCTGAATAATCTCCGTGCCCGTCGATGCGAGCCGTCCGCTACTCGCGGATCCCCCGGTGCAGGGCCACCACGCCACCGGTCAGGTTGCGCCACGCCACTCGCCCCCACCCCGCCGCGGCCACCCGGCCGGCAAGCGCGGACTGCGCCGGCCAGGCCCGAACCGACTCGGCGAGATAGACGTACGCCTCGGGGTTGCTCGACACCGTGCGGGCCACCGCCGGCAAAGACCGCATCAGGTACGACAGGTAGACCGTCCGGAAGACCGGGTTGACCGGGGTGCTGAACTCGCAGACCACCAGCCGCCCGCCCGGCCGGGTCACCCGGGCCAGCTCACGCAGCGCCGCGTCGGTGTCGTTGACGTTGCGCAGCGCGAACGAGATGGTCACCGCGTCGAAGCTGGCGTCGGCGAACGGCAGCCGCAGCGCGTCTCCCGCCAGCAGCGGCACCTCCGGCCGGGACCGCTTGCCCGCGTACAGCATGCCCAGCGACAGATCGGCCCCGACCGCGTACGCCCCGGACTGGGCCAGCTCACGCGTCGAGACGCCGGTGCCCGCGCCCACGTCCAGCACCCGCTCGCCCGGCCGCAGCCCGAGCGCCGCCCGGGTGGCCCGACGCCACAAACGGTCCTGGCCCAGCGAAATCACCGTGTTGGTCAGGTCGTAACGCTCCGCCACGCCGTCGAACATCGCGGCGACCTCGTGCGGCTGCTTGTCCAGGCTGGCTCGCTGGCCCTGCGGGGTACGGCTCACCCCTCCACTCTGCCAGCCGCCCGTCAACCAACGCTCGCTGGGTGGCGTGGCACGCATTCGTACGCGAAAGGGCGGGGTGGTCGCCCACCCCGCCCTCACGCCGTACCTGTCACAGATGTCAGTCGGTCGACTTCTCGTCGGCCGGGGAGACCAGGACGACCTTGCGGCGGCGGGAGAGCACCAGCAGCGCTCCACCCACGAGCAGGATGATCACGCCGATGCCGCCGATCAGACCGACCTGCACACCGGTCACCGGCAGGCCGCCACCGCCCGAGCCGCCTCCGGCGGAGCCACCACCGGTACCCGGCGAGACGGTCGTGCCCGGGGTCGTCGTACTCTCCGTCGGAGTAACCGTCGGCGTGGGCGTCGGGGTCTCCGTCGGAGTAACCGTCGGCGTGGGCGTCGGGGTCTCCGTCGGAGTAACCGTCGGGGTCGGCGTCGGGGTCTCCGTCGGAGTAACCGTCGGGGTCGGCGTCGGGGTCTCCGTCGGAGTAACCGTCGGCGTCGGCGTCGGAGTCGGCGACTGAGTTGGGGTGACCGTCGGCGTCGGGGATCCCGTCGGAGTCACCGTGGGCGTGGGCGTCGGGTCCACGGCCTGGTCGACGAAGACGTCGAAGATCGCTTGGTTGTCACCCTCGTCGACCTCGGTGAAGGTCTTCCGCTGAGCGCTGCTGGCCCGCTCGGGCTTCTCCTCGGGCTGGCCGGCGGCCGCATCCAGACCGTGCGCGACCAGCTCGCCGACCCGCAGCACCGGCTCCTTGACGTCCTTGCCGACGGTCACCTTGATGTCCGCCGTGTAGTAGTCACCGGGGCGGATCACCGCGCCGTCGTCCTGGCAGAGCGCCTGGGCGACGCCGAAGGTCTGCGCGGTGCAGGTGTCCGGCAGGGTGTCGAAGGTGACGCCCGCCGGGAGGGTGAGCACGTAGGCGAGGCCGGTGGCCTTGCGGCTGCCGTCGTTGTAGATCGCCCAGTCGACCGGCACCGTCTCGCCCGGCCGCACCGGCCGGAGGTCGGGGTCGTCGCCGCTGACGCCGTTCACCACGACGTTCGCGTTGACGTCCTGCACCCAACTGGTCAGGTCGTAGCCGGGCTCGGTGACGGTGATGTCGTGCTTGACCCTGTTGTCTTCCTTGTTGGGGTCATCGGTGGTCGAGCGGATGTTGACCACCAGAGCGCCGGCGGCGCCCCGACCGCCGATGGAGAAGATCGGGATACCGAAGTCCTCGCTGGTGCCGGCGGGTAGGTCGCCGAGGCGGCAGGTGAATTTCTCGCCATTCACCTTGCAGCCGTCGGGCACCACGACCCGGACCTTGCCGCTGTCAAGCTTGCTGGTGTCCACGACGTAGCTGACACCCTTGGCGTCTTCCTTGCTGCGGGTGTTGTCGACGGTGAACTTGAACGGCTTGCTCTTGGCCTCGGTGACGCCCTTGGCCAGGTTGTAGCTGAGCGGCACCAGGGCCAGATCGGCCTCCTCGGCCGCCAGCACTGGGGCGGCGACGGCGGCGACGCCGCCGGCCGCGAGCAGCGCCACGACACTGGCTCGCACCAGCGTCGAGCGGTGGAACGCTGTCATCAGTCCCCCGAGGGTAGGGAAGAAAGAATTGTTTGTTGCGGAACGAGCGGACGCTATCGGAGGCCGATCTTCAACGCCAGCACGCGGACGCGTTTTCATCCGTCCGGCCCGAGCTGGGCAGACAGTACGGGCGGGATGGTCACCCATCCCGCCCGTATTGCCGTGCGTTATATGAACGACCCTCAACGGGCCGATGGAGGACCGCCGCACCGCTCGGTGGTGGTGACGGATACGAGCCGGGACGCTATCCGCCGACGATCATCTCCACCACCCCCGCAGCGGACAGCCTGACGCTGCGGCGGCGGGGACCACCCGTACCGCCGGGGCGACCCGGCGGGAGCATGAGCGTCGGTCAGCCGAACGGCCGGACGTCGACCGGGTCAGTTGACCTCGACCAGTGGCAGGGATCGGCCCGCTCCGCCGCCAGGCAGCGCGATCGAGGAGAAGTGCGAGACCACCCGCTCGTCGGTCGGGTCGTCGGCCGGCGTGTGGTGCACGGCGAGCCGGTTGTAGAGGGTGTCGCGCTGCGCGGGGATCCGGTCCGCCGAGCGGATCATGCCGATCAGCTCGTGCAGGTTGGAGCGGTGTCGCGCACCGGCGGAGGAGATGACGTTCTCCTCCAGCATGATCGAGCCGAGGTCGTCCACGCCCATGTGCAGCGCGAGCTGCCCGACGTCCTTGCCGGTCGTCAGCCAGGACGCCTGCAGGTGCGGCACGGTCTCGAAGAAGAGCCGGGCCACCGCGACCAACCGCAGGTATTCCAGCGTGGTCGCCTGGGTGCGGCCCTTGAGGTGGTTGTTCTCCGGCTGGTACGTCCAGGGGATGAAGGACCGGAAACCGCCGGTGCGGTCCTGCACGTCCCGGATCATGCGCAGGTGCTCGATCCGCTCGGCGTGCGTCTCGCCGGTGCCCATCATCATGGTGGCGGTCGACTCGATGCCCTGCCGGTGGGCCAGCTCCATGACCTCCAGCCAGCGCTCGCCCGACTCCTTGAGCGGCGCGATGGCCTTTCGGGGCCGCTCGGGCAGCATCTCCGCGCCGGCGCCGGCGATCGAGTCCAGGCCGGCGGTCTTGATCCGGGCGATGGCCTCGTCCAGGCTCACCCCGGAGACCTTGGCCATGTGCAGGATCTCGCTGGGGCCGATCGAGTGGATGACCAACTGCGGGTACGCCTGCTTGACCGAGGAGAACAGCTCCTCGTAGTACTCCACGCCGTAGTCCGGGTGGTGCCCGCCCTGGAGCATCACCTGGGTGGCGCCCAGCTCGACCGCCTCGCCGCAACGGCGCAGGATCTCCTCGGTCGGGTGGGTCCACCCTTCCTTGTGCTTGGGCGCACGGTAGAACGCGCAGAACTTGCACGCCGTCACGCAGACGTTCGTGTAGTTGATGTTGCGATCGATCAGGTAGGTGACGACGTTGTCCGGGTAGCGCCGACGACGCACCGCGTCCGCCGCCTCGCCCAACGCGTGGAAGGGCGCCTCGGTGTAGAGCAGCAGGGCCTCCTCGGGCGTGATCCGCCCGCCGTCCGCGCCGCGCTGCAGGATGTCGTCGATCTCCCGGCTCACCGTCACGCCCCCGAGCCTACGCCGACCGCACGCCTACGCCCTGAGGGGTGCTCGGGGCTGTGATTCGGCACTAGTTGATCGCTCTGGAACCAGGATCGAGTGGGGTAGCCAGGTCACCAGCTCAGCCGACTCGCGACAGCTAACGCGCCTTCAGGCACAGTCAGACAGGCCAAAATGTCAGTTCTTGACGCCTGGAGGCCTGGGAATGGGGTATCTTTATAGCTGTTCTGGGGATTAGGAGTTGAGCTAGAGGATGCTGCTGCGCTTCCGGGTGACCAACTTCGCCTCCCTCCGCGACGAGGCCGAGCTGAGCCTCATCGCCGCCGACGAGCACCCGGACCTCGCCGTCCGGCCGGTGCCACGGGAGAAACTGTCCGCTCTGCCCGTGGCAGCCATCTTCGGCCCGAACGCCTCAGGCAAGTCCAACATCGTCAAGGCCCTCGGCTTTGCACGCGACGCGGTGCGACTGTCCCACCAGCGTTGGCTACCGGAAGAACCGATCCCAGGGCGCTGGCCGTTCCGGCTCGACCACGAGAGCGGGAACCGGCCAAGCGAGTTCGTCTTCGACTTCGTCGTCGAGAACGTCAGGTACGAGTTCGGCTTCTCGCTGGACGACGAGGCAATCCGACAGGAGTGGCTGTATGCCTTCCCGAAGGGCCGGCGACAGATCTACCTTGAGCGCGACGGCGGGTCACTGCACTTCGGGAACAACTTGACCGGTCCGCGCGAGCTGATCGCGGAGACTGTCCGACCAAACAGCCTCTTCCTCTCCGCGGCAGCCACGCTGAACCACCCACAGTTGAGCAAGATCTACCGCTGGTTCAGTCCTCGTCAGATGATCGCCTCGGGCGATGTGTCGATCGCTCGACCTCCACACGTCCTACCAGATGATCGAATGCTCGCGCTCCTCCGATTCGCGGATCTGGGCATCGTTGGCGCGGCGCTCGTTCAGCGGGAGTCAGACCCTGGCACTGGCCCAACAGAGCCGCAGATCGAGCTTGTGCACTCGGCACACACCGAGGACGGGAAAGCAGCTTTGCCTTGGCAGTGGGAGTCAGCCGGCACCCGCAGTTGGTTCGATCTTCTGCAACTGGCGGTGCGGGCACTCGACGTCGGTGGGCTACTGGCCGTCGACGACCTTGGTAGTGAGCTGCATCCGCTCCTCACGACCGAACTGATTCGCCTCTTCCACGCGCCGGACACCAACCCGCACGGCGCACAGCTCATCTTCAACAGTCATGATGTCGGGCTTCTCGGCCGCCACCGTAATCTCCGACTCAGCCGGGACCAGATCTGGCTCACCGAAAAGGACAGCGGCGGCGCGACGCGGCTCTACCCCCTCAGCGAGTTTCGGGTACGCGGCGGCCTCGACGACGTCGAGGGCAGGTACCTGAAGGGCCGCTACGGTGCCGTGCCCTTCCTGGACCACGAGGTGCTGGACCTCCTCGTTCCGCCGACGCACGCGGCCTGAACACCAGCAGCGTGCGTCGGCCACGACATCAACGGTTGGGGGCAGTGGACCCACGTCCGGAGCAATGAGCCACTTCAGGCGCTCCGAATCAAGCTACTGCAGGCTTGAGAGTCCGTCAGGCGTCGTAGTCGACCGTGAGCTTGTCGGTGGTCGGGCTGGACTGGCAGGTCAGCACGTAGCCGGCGGCCAGCTCGTCGGGCTCCAGGGCGTAGTTGCGGGCCATCGTGACGGCGCCGTCGACGACCTTCGCCTTGCAGGTCGAGCAGACACCGCCCTTGCAGGCGTACGGCAGCTCGCCGCGCACCTTCAGCGCGGCGTCCAGCACCCGCTCCTCGCGACCCATGGTGAAGTTCGACGACCGGCCGTCCAGCACGATTGTCACCTCGGTCCCGGCGCCCGCCTGGTCGACGGGGCGGCGCACCGGCTCCGGCGGCGCGTCGACGTGGAACAGCTCGGTGCGCACCGCCGACTCGGGCAGCCCACGCTCGGTCAGCACGCCCCGGACGTCGACCACCATGGCGTACGGGCCGCAGAGGAACCACTCCTCGATCAGGTCGCCCGGCACGATGGTGCCCAGCAACCGGCCCAGCCGCTCGGCGTCGATCCGACCGGAGAGCAGCGCCGACTCGCCCTGCTCCCGGGAGAGGACGTGCACCAGGTGCAGCCGCGTGGGGTAGCGGTCCTTCAGGTCGGCCAACTCCTCGGCGAACATCACCGTGTTCGCCGTGCGGTTGCCGTACACCAGGGTGAAGGTGCTGGCCGGCTCGACGGCCAGGGCGGTCGCGACAAGCCCGAGCACCGGGGTGATGCCGGAGCCGGCGACGACCGCGCCATAGTGCCGCACCCGGTCCGGCGCGAACGCCGTGGTGAAGGTGCCCAGCGGCGGCAGCACCTCGACCGTGTCGCCACCGCGCAGCGCCCCGCAGGCGAACGCCGAGAAGGCGCCGCCGGGGATCTCCCGCACCCCGATCCGCAACCGGCCGTGCCGGGCCAGGTCGTCGGGGGTGGAGCAGATCGAGTACGACCGGCGCACGTCCGTGCTGTCCGGCGCGACTCCGTCGGGGAGACGCACGGTGAGGTGCTGACCCGCCTGAAAGGCGAAGGTTTCCCGCAAATCCTCGGGTACGGCGAAGGTCACCGCCACGGAGTCGTCGGTGAGCCGGTCGACGGCGGCGACGGATAGCGGGTGGAAGACCGGCCGACGGCGAACCGGGCGGGTGATGGTGACAGTCACAGCGCCTTCAGGTGGTCGAAGGGTTCGGAGCAGGAACGGCATCGCCACAGCGCCTTACACGCGGTGGAGCCGAACCGGCTGACCTGCTCGGTCTCCGGCGAGCCGCACTGCGGGCAGCGGACCGCGAGGGTCAGCGACACGACGCCGGCGGCGGGCACCGGGGCCGGCGGGGCGATTCCGGCGGCGGCGAGCTTGGCCAGCCCACCCTCGGAGATCCAGTCGGTGCTCCACGGTGGGCTGTAGACGGTCTGGACCTCCGCGTCCGGGTGGCCGGCAGTGGCCAGCGCGCGGCGGATGTCGGCCCGGATCACGTCCATCGCCGGGCAGCCGGTGTAGGTCGGGGTGATGGTGACGGTGACCCGACCACTGGCCGGATCCTCCTCGACCGCCCGCAGAATGCCCAGCTCGTCGATGGTGATGACCCGGATCTCCGGGTCCACCACCGACGCGGCCGCATCCCTGGGGTTCACCGAGCCGTCTTCGTTCGCGACTGCGGGGCTCCGCTGCGCTGCACTCCTCGCGCTCACCAGTTCGCTCCGGGGTGTGCGCGGTGCAACACCTGCATCTCGGCGAGCAGGAAGGCCAGGTGCTCGGTGTGCACACCGGCCCGCCCGCCGGCCGGGGCCCAGCCGCTATCCGGCCGGATCAGCGTCGCCTCGGCCAGCACCGGGCCGACGACCTCGTCGAACGCCGGCCGCAGGGTGGCCGGGTCGACCGGCGCCGCCGGGTCCGCGGCGAACAGCTCATGGGTGTACGGCCAGACGTGGTCGACGGCCGCCTGCATCCGACGATGCGACTCCTCGGTGCCGTCGCCGAGCCGCTTCACCCACAGCGCGCCGTGGTCCAGGTGGTACGCCGACTCCTTGCGCGCCTTCGCGCCGATCGCGGCCAACCGCTCGTCCGCGCACCCGGCCAGCGCCGTGTACAGCGGCAGCTGGTACGCCGCCAGGAAGAACAACTTCGCCATCGTCACCGCGAAGTCGCCGTTGGGCAGCTCGACCAGGAGCGCATTGCGGAACTCACGGTTGTCGCGCAGGTACGCCAGCGCGTCCTCGTCGCGGCCGGCGCCCTCCAACTCGCCCGCGTACGACAGCAGCAGGCGGGCCGCGCCGAGCTGGTCGAGGGCGATGTTGGCCAGCGCGATGTCCTCTTCCATCTCCGGGGCACGGGTGGTCCACTCGGCCAGCCGCTGGGCCGCGATCAACGCGTCGTCAGCGAGGCCCACGGTGAAGTCGAACGGCCCGTTCACAGGTGAGCCACCCCGTCCGGCACGTCGTAGAAGGTGGGATGGCGGTAGACCTTGTCGGCGGCCGGATCGAAGAAGGCGTCCTTCTCGTCCGGGCTGGACGCGGTGATCGTGCCAGCCGGCACCACCCAGATCGAGACGCCCTCCTGACGGCGGGTGTAGAGGTCGCGGGCGTTGCGCAGGGCAAGCTCGGCGTCGGGGGCGTGCAGGCTGCCGACGTGGGTGTGCGACAGCCCACGCCGGGCCCGCACGAAGACCTCCCACAAGGGCGAATGACTCGTCATGTTGGCTTGCTCGGCTTGCTCGCTACGCCCGCTCACGCGGTCACCGTCTCCTTCTGTCCCGCCCGCTTCGCGGCGTACGCCACGGCGGCCTCGCGTACCCATGCTCCGTCGGCGTGCGCGGCCCGGCGGTTGGCTATCCGCTCGCGGTTGCACGGCCCGTCGCCGGAGATCACCCGCATCAGCTCGTCGTAGTCCGGCTGGGTGTAGTCGTACGCCTGGCGTTCGTCGTTCCAGCGCAGGTCCGCGTCGGGGATGCGCAGCCCGAGGATCTCGGCCTGCTGGACGCACATGTCGACGAAACGTTGACGCAGGTCGTCGTTCGAGAAGCGCTTGATCTTCCAGGCCATCGACTGGGCGGAGTGCGTGGAGTCGCCGTCCGGCGGGCCGAACATGGCCAGCGACGGGTACCACCAGCGGTCCACCGCGTCCTGGGCCATCGCGTGCTGCGCCGGGGTGCCGTGGGCCAGGGTGTGCAGGATCTCGTAGCCCTGCCGCTGGTGGAACGACTCCTCCTTGCAGACCCGGATCATCGCGCGGGCGTACGGGCCGTAGGAGCAGCGGCAGAGCGGCACCTGGTTGACGATCGCCGCGCCGTCCACCAGCCAGCCGATCGCGCCCACGTCGGCCCAGCTCAGGGTGGGGTAGTTGAAGATCGAGCTGTACTTCTGTCGGCCGTCGAGCAGCAGCTGGACCAACTCGTCGCGGCTGATGCCGAGGGTCTCGGCGGCGGCGTAGAGGTAGAGGCCGTGGCCCGCCTCGTCCTGCACCTTGGCCAGCAGGATCGCCTTGCGCTTGAGCGACGGGGCCCGGCTGATCCAGTTGCCCTCCGGCTGCATACCGATGATCTCGGAGTGGGCGTGCTGGGCGATCTGCCGGATCAGCGTCCGGCGGTACGCGTCGGGCATCCAGTCCCGTGGCTCGATCTTCTGCTCGGCGTCGACCACCTCGGCGAAGTACGCAGCCAGGTCCTCGTCCGGAGCGGGCCCGCCACGCCGCCCGCGCGCCGCCGCAGCCCGCAGCTCGGCCTCGGCGGCCTCGACCTCGCCCAGCAGGCCGCCGGGCGTCTCGTCCGGAGCGCCATTCGGGGCGGAGAAGTCGTTGCCATACATGAGGCTAAGTGTTACAGCTTGCGCCGCGTCGCACCAGGGGGTGTAACAGAGATCCGAGCATCCCATGCGTAACCAAATGAGCGCTTTGCGCTACCTCAGCGGCCGCCGCGCCGCAGTGACTTAGGCCACGAAACAAAGATGAACCGCTGCAAAAACCTCGTACCGGCCCCATACCCCGCCTTTAACGCAGGTTGTCAAGTGTCGAACCCTGGCAGATCACGCGACCAGACGTAGACTTTTGCCGTCACACCGATCGGTTTCGCCACGATTGCCGCGACCCAGAGGCCCCTTCCCCCGGCCCCGGTGATCAGCCGATACGCCCGGACAAGAAGCCGGCCCCCCGGCCCTGACACCTGGAGTTCCCCCAACTCATGCGATCTCGCGTGACCCTGGTGCTCGCCATCGTGGCGGTCGTGCTCGGCGGCGTCCTAGTGGTCCCCGCCGCGTACGCCCGGCTCGGCAGTGTCGACAGCAGCGGTGTCGGGGGCGGCGCGTCGAGCGTCACCGCGACCGCGACCGCGACCGCGACAGCGCCCGCGTCCGCACCCACGCCCACGCTCGCCCCACTGTCGCCGCCGCCACCACCGCCGCCACCGCCCACTCTGGCGGCCGGCCCGGTGTCGGTGGACTTCAAGGGCCAGTTCTTCTCGTGGGCTCTGCTGGATCGGAAGACGGGCAAGATCTCCGGGTCGCCGAACATGGCCGCGACCAGCTCCACCGAGTCGATGATCAAGGCGTGGATCGTCGCCGACTACCTACGGCAACTCGGCAAGAAGGAGCCACCTGCGGCACTGAAGAGCGCCGCCAGCCTCGCCATCCGGGACAGCGACGACGCCGCCGCCGAGAAGGTCTACCGCGCTGCGGGGGGCTACCGGTCGGCGGCGCAGAGAGTGCTCGGGCCGGTCCTCCAACGGGCGATCAAGATCTGCGGACTGACCGACACCAGGCCCAGCAACATTCCAAAGTTCGCGGGCTGGTGGGCGTACACCCTGATGTCTCCCCGTGACGCCGCCCGGGTCGGCGACTGCATCGCGGACGGTAAGGCCGCCGGGCCGAAGTGGACGAAATGGGTGCTTAGTGAGATGAACCAGGTACGTGGCACCACCGCCGCCAAGGACCAGAAGGCCACGTCCGGCGGCGGCCACTGGGGGATAGTCGACGGTTTGCCCCGCTCGATCACCTCCCAGGAGCCGGTTAGTATCAAGAACGGCTGGACCCCCCTCAAGTACGACGGCAACTGGCACGTCAACTGCCTCGCCGTCACCAGCAAGTGGAGCCTCGCGGTTATGCTGCGCTACCCAATCAAGAACGGTCTGGACTACGGCGCGAAGGTCTGCGCCAGTGTCGCCACCCAACTCGTCACCCCGCAGCCGGGCGCCGCGCTCAAGGTGCCGCAGCTGCCGGTCGGGAAGCTCTGATGGCCGGCAACCGCCGGGTAGACCGGCGCGGCGGCGAGGCGTCCCCGCTTCGGCTCATCGGCATCGCGGTCATCCTGATCGGGCTGGTGCTGGTGTCGCTGCGGCTGCTGCCCGGGTCACCGTTCGAGTCGTCCGCCGCGGCCAAGTGGGGCGACGCCGGCTCCGACGCGAACGGCCGGTCCGGCGGCACGTCCACCGACCGCAGTGCCCGCTCGCCCGCACCGAGCCCCAGCCCTTCGCTGGAGCCGCTGCCATTCGTGGCCACGGACCTCAGCAATCTGGACATTAAAGGCTGGTACTCCTGGAGCGTCCTGGACCGCCGGACCGGAAAGATCATCGGTTCGAAGAACATGGGCGAGACCAGCACGACCGCCTCGATGATCAAGGCTTGGGTCGTCGCCGACTACCTGCGGCGCGCGGACGAGGCCGGCCAGACGCCGAGCGACGCGAAGCTCGCCGATGCGACGCTGATCATCCGGGACAGCGACAACACCCGGGCCCAGCAGTTCTACAACCAGGTTGGCCGGGACGCCTCGATCAAGCGGCTGATCTCCATGTGCAAGCTGACCGACAGCAAGGTCGCCCCCGACCGCGGCTGGAGCGAGACGAGGCTCTCCCCCCGCGACGCCGCCCGGATGGGCAACTGCATCGCCACCGGCACGGCCGCCGGGCCGAAGTGGACCAAGTGGCTGCTCAACGAGATGAGACTGGTTCGCGGCGTCGGCGACTTCGGCATCCGCAAGGCCTTCCCGACCGCCCAGCGCAAGCAGATCGCCATCAAGAACGGGTGGGTCGACCGGCCCGAGTGGCAGGAGATGCACATCAACTGCATGGCCATCGGTGACACCTGGACGATGGGCGTGATGCTCAAGTACCCGCTCAACCTGGGCTGGGACTACGGCATGGACAAGTGCCAGAAGATCACCGAGGCCCTGCTCCGCCCCGGCACCTGAGCCGCTCAGGCTGACGCCGGCAACTCTGGCCCGGCGTCAGCCCCGCTCCAGCCCGGCGAAGCCGGGCCCGCGCTCCAGCCCGGCGAAGCCTGGGTTGGCAGCTCAGCCGGCGAAGAACTCCGGGCCGCCGTCCGGTAGTGCCGGGGCCTCGCCGATGGCGGCGGCCCGCCGGGCCCACTCGCGCAGGCCGGCGACCTGCCGGTCACCCAGCGAGAAGTCCAGGGTCCGGAAGTACGTGGTCAGCGTCGCCGCGTCGAACGTCTCCCAGCGCGCCGCCGCCTCGGCGACCTGGTCCAGCTCCGCCAGGCAGAGGTCCCGCGAGCGCAGGAACGCCTCGTGCACCTCCTTGACCAGGCCCGGATGAGCGGCTGCGAAGTCGCGGCGGACCGCCCAGACGGCGAAGACCATCGGCAGCCCGGTCCACTCCCGCCAGGCCTGCCCGAGGTCGGTGACCGTGAGGCCCTTCTGCGGCGCCTCGTAGTACGCCCGCAGCGCCACGTCCCCGATCAGCACCGCGGCGTCGGCCTCCAGCAGCATCTGGGTCAGATCCGGCGGGCAGCGGAAGTATTCGGGCCGCACGTTGTACTGCTCGGCGAGCAGCAGCTGAGCCAGCATGACCCCGGTCCGCGAGGTCGAGCCGAGCGCCACCCGAGCGCCATCCAGCTCGGCGAGGGGTCGGGTGGAGACCATGTTGACCGAGAGCACCGGCCCGTCGCTGCCCACCGCCAGGTCCGGCAGGAGCAGCAGCTCGTCGGCGTGCTTCAGGTACTCCAACAGGGTGATCGGGCCGATGTCCAGGTCGCCGGCGACAAGCGCCGCGCTCAACCGGTCCGGCGAGTCCTTGTGCAGGTCGACGTCGAGCAGGGCACCGGAGCGCATCAGACCCCAGTAGATCGGCAGGCAGTTCAGGAACTGGATGTGCCCGACCCGCGGGCGTGCGATGCGCTCAGCCATGGCTCGACCGTATCCCCGGCGTCCGGCTCCGGCTCGGCGGGCCGGCTCGGAGTGGCCAAGCCCGCACCTGGCCCGGCTGCTCGCCGGCTGGCTCGGCCGGCTCCCCCAACCTGCCAACACCCCCACGTCCCGCCCGGAGCAAACCACCTTCATCCATTGATCAACACCCGAAAGCCGCTCACCGCAGCACCCGCAGCGGCGCTCACCAGCGCGACCCGCCATCTCGAACGGGTGGTCGCGTCGGTAATTCGCTGGCTGCGGCGGGTTGAGGAGCGTAGGGTTGCAGGCCGCTTGACGGCCGAGGTGAGCTGCACCGGAACGGACGTCTTCGCGCCGGGCGGCCGGCCATCCGCCCCCGGACACGCGAGCGCGCAGCAGATGTGAACGATGGGACGTCAGCATGCCCGCACTTGACCTCGACAGCCCGCTCGACAGCGACCTCGACGCGGACCTGGCCGCCGAACGCGCACACCTCACCACCTCGCGAGCGGCGCTGCGCCGGATGCGGGAGCGGGCCGAGTCTCTCTTCGCCACCGGTGACCAGGTGGCCGGCGACTCGTACGCGGCGGAGACGCTCGGCCGCACCCTGGCCCGCCGGGTCGCCGAGCTGGCCGACGACCCGACCACACCGCTCTTCTTCGGCCGCCTCGACTTCGGCGGCACCACCGTCAGCGAGCCCACCGCCAGCGGGACCGCGAGCACCAAGACCACCGACAGCGGACACACGCACAGCGGGCCCGCGCCTGCCGAGACCGCGGCCGACACCAGCGGTGATCACGACGGTCGGCGCTATCACGTGGGGCGGCGGCACGTCTCCGACGAGCGGGGCGAGCCGTTGGTGCTGGACTGGCGGGCACCTGTCTCCCGCTCGTTCTACCGGGCCAGTGCGCGGGATCCGCAGGGGGTGGCGGTCCGGCGGCGGTTCGGGTTCAGCAATGGCGTGCTGACCAGCTTCGAGGATGAGCGACTGGACCGGGGCGAAGAGCTGGGCACGACCAGTCGGATCCTCACCGCCGAGATCGAGCGCCCGCGCGTCGGGCCGATGCGGGACATCGTCGCCACGATCCAGCCGGAGCAGGACGAGCTGGTCCGGGCCGACCTCGCCGACTCGATCTGCGTGCAGGGGGCACCGGGCACCGGAAAGACGGCGGTGGGCCTGCACCGGGCCGCGTACCTGCTCTACCTGCACCGGGAGCGGTTGCGGCGGGCGGGCGTGCTGATCGTCGGACCGAACAAGGCATTCCTGTCGTACATCGCGGCGGTGCTGCCAGCGCTCGGTGAGGTCGAAGTCGAACAGGCCACGGTCGAGGAGTTGATCACTCGGGTGCCGGTCCGGGCGGTCGAGGCGTCCGCGGTGGCGGCGCTCAAGCACGACGTACGGATGGCGAGCGTGCTGCGGCGCGCCGTGCAGGCACAGATCGGCTCGCCGACCGACTCGATCACCGTGTCGGACGGCTCGTTCCGCTGGCGGATCGGGCTGGAGCCGTTGCACCGGATCGTCGAGGAGACCCGCCGGGAAGGGCTGCCGTACGGCACGGGCCGGGAACGCGTCCGGGCACGGGTGGTGAGCCTGCTGCAACGGCAGGCTGAGGCGCGACGCGCCGAGTCGCCCAGCGATGCCTGGCTACGTCGGATGAGTCGCTGCCGGCCGGTGGTCGATTTCCTGGACGCGGTCTGGCCGGCGCTCACCCCGGAAGGGCTGGTGCACGGCCTGCTCTCCGACCCGGGCCGGCTCGCCGCTGCGGCGGACGGGCTGCTCAGCGACGTCGAGCAGGCGCAGCTCACCTGGGCCAAGCCGGCCCGTACCCCGAAGGCGACCCGCTGGACCGCCGCCGACGCGGTGCTGATCGACGAGGCGACCGGGCTGCTGGAACGGCCCTCCGGGTTCGGGCACGTGGTGGTGGACGAGGCGCAGGATCTCTCCCCGATGCAGTGTCGGGCCATCGCTCGACGCAGTGAGCACGGCTCGGTCACGCTCCTGGGTGACCTCGCCCAGGGCACCGCGCCGTGGGCGGCGACGGACTGGCGGGAGTCCCTTGCCCATCTGGGCAAGCCAGACGCCGTGGTGGTCCCGTTGACCGTCGGCTTCCGGGTGCCCGCCGAAGTTGTCGCGTTCGCGAACCTGCTGCTCCCGGCGCTCGCGGTGGACGTACCGCCGGCCGAGTCGCTGCGCCACGACGGTGGCCTGGACGTGCGCACGGTGACCGATTTGACCTCGGCGACGGTGGCCGAGGTGCGCGCGGCGCTCGCGCACGACGGCTCGGTCGGTGTGATCGCCGCGGACGACGCGGTCGACGGCCTGCGCGCGGCGCTGGCCGAGGCCGGTGTCGAGACCGCGACCGCCGACGACGTGGCGGCCGCGGAGCGGGTCACCGTGGTGCCCGCGACGCTGGTCAAGGGCCTTGAGTACGACCACGTGGTGGTGGTCGAGCCGGCCGCGATCGTCGCGGCCGAGCCACGCGGGCTGCACCGGCTGTACGTGGTGCTCACCCGGGCGGTGTCCCGGCTGGCAGTGCTGCACCACGAGCCGCTGCCCGCACCCCTGCTGAGCGCGCCACTGCCGACGGGCTCAGCGACCGCGGCGAGCTAGCGGGCAGTGAGGGCTGCGGCGATCTCGCGCAGTGGCTGGCCGGGCTCGGCGATCGGCACCGTGAACGCCAACCACGAGCCGTCGGTGAACTCGACCCGGAGCCGCTTCGGGTTGAGCCGGTGCCAGCCCACCCGAGCGCCGGCCACCGCAGCCCGTGGTGCCGACCAGACCACCCGGGTTTCGGCTATCGCCCGCTCGTCGTCGGCCTGGCTCGACCAGAGCTTCACCGGCCCGGACGCGCAGACGACGAAGCGCTGGTCGGTGACGGCGAGGATGGTGTTCACGATCTTCGTTGCGGGCGGCACTGGCCGTCGGGCGTGTTGCAGGGTCGAAGCGTACGAGCCGGAGGCGCCCCGGCCGGCCACACCGTAGGTGACCCGATCGACGAGCCGGTCCCCTGCCGCGAAGGAGATCAGCGGCGACAGCAGGTTGAGCAGCACGCCGAGCAGGATGCCACCGGGGCCGGGGGCCTCGCCGGGGGTTTCCGGCTGCTGCGCGGCCGGCGGGTCGGGTGGCAGCACGCCCTGGGCGATCGTCGCATTCGCGACGGCGAGCACCTGCTCCCCTGGCTCAACGAGTTGAGTCAGCCGTTCCTGATAGTTGAGGTCCGCACTACTCGGGCTCGACACGGACCCTCCCCTGTGTCCTGTGCGACGGATCAGCCGCTCCACCATAGGCACTCCTCGCCGCAACCGTGGGGCCTGTCCGTGACGACGGGGTCACCCCACCTCGACTTTGTGGCGTAAAGTTCTTTGCGTGAACCTCGACGACGACCCGCCACCCACCGACGCCGCAGCGGCGCTCCGGCTGATCGAGGACCAGCAGTCGGCGACGGCACGCCGACTCAATCCCGATGCCCGCCTGCTCTACTGGCCGTGGGGTGTCGCCTGGCTGGTCGGCTTCGGGCTGTTCTTCCTGCGGTTCACCCCCGGTGAGCGGGCGCTGGTCGACCTGCCGAACTGGCTGCCGTTGACCGTCCTCTTCGTCCTGCTCGCGGTTGCCGGAGCGATCCAGGCGGTGGCCAGCAAGCGGGCCTACGGCCAGGTGAGCGGTGACTCCGCCCGGCGTGGGCGGTGGTACGGGTACGCCTGGGCCCTCGGTTCCGTGGGCGTCTACGCGGGGCTCGGCCGGATCTCCGAGCACCTGCCGCACGACCTGGCGGCGCTGCTCTGGTCGGCGACCGCCGTCGGGTTCACCGGCGCGCTGGAGATGGCCGGCGGGGCGATCTGGCTGGACCGGGACCTGTTCCGGCTGGGCGTCTGGATCAGCGTGATCAACCTGATCGGTGCGATCGCCGGGCCGGGCTGGCACGCGCTGGTCGTCGCGGTGGCTGGCGGCGGCGGAATTCTGGTCGTCGGCGCCCTCGCCCGGCGGCGACAGCGGCAGCGGCAGCAGCCGTGACCGAGTTGGATCCGGTCATTCACGCGCAGGCCCGGCTGCGGGTAGTCGCCAGCCTCTCCGCCCTCGGCGACGGCGACAAGATCGCGTTCCCCCGCTTGCAGGAGCTGCTCGCGATGACCGCCGGCAACCTCTCCGTGCACCTGCGCAAGCTTGAGGACGCCGGCTACGTGGAGATCAGCAAGACCCACCGGGGCCGCACCCCGGCGACTCTGGTCCGGCTCAGCCGGCGGGGCCAGCTCGCGTTCGAGGAGTACACCGAAGCGATCCGCACCCTGCTCGACCCCACCCCGTCGAAGGAGCAGTCATGACCCTCGCCCGTGCCTTACAGGCCAGCCGCCGGTACGGCGACGTCCTCGCCCTCGACCGCGTCGACCTGGAAGTCTCCGCCGGTGAGCTGGTCGGCCTGCTCGGGCCGAACGGCGCCGGCAAGAGCACCCTGATGAACCTGCTGGTGGGCCTGCGCCGACCCAGCTCCGGGCGGGTCGAGCTGTTCGGGGGCGACCCCCGCGACCCGGCCAGCCGGCGACAGATCGGGGTCACCCCACAGGAGACCGGCCTGCCCGGCACGCTGCGCGTCGGCGAGGTCGTCGACTTCGTCTCCGCGCACTACCCCGACCCGGTGCCCCGAGCGGAGCTGCTCGACCGATTCGGCCTCGCCGACCTTGTCCGACGGCAGACCGGTGGGCTCTCCGGTGGGCAGCGCCGTCGGTTGGCGGTGGCGTTGGCCTTCGTCGGCCGACCCCGCTTGGTGCTGCTCGACGAACCCACCACGGGCTTGGACGTGGCCGCCCGGCACACCCTGTGGGACGCGATCCGGGCATTCCACGACGATGGCGGGACCGTGCTGTTGAGCAGCCACTACCTGGAGGAGGTGGAGGCGCTCGCCCACCGGGTGGTGGTCATCGGGCAGGGCCGGGTGCTCGCCGACGACACCGTGGACGCGGTGCGCGGCATCGTCGGCGTACGCCGGGTCAGCCTCATCGCCGACCACCTGCCCGACCTGCCCGGGGTCGTACGCACCGAACGGGTCGACGGCCGGCTGCACCTGCTCACCACCGACGCCGACGAGCTGGTCCGAGCGCTGGTCACCGCCCAGACCCCGTTCACCGACCTGGAGGTACGGCCGACGTCGCTGGAGGAGGCGTTCCTCGCCATCACCAGCGGCGACGCGGACCAACCCACCAGCACCGGCCAGCCCGCCCCCGCCGCTGCCGGCGGCCAACCCACCACCGTCTGAGGAGGCGACCGTGCAGCTCGCCCTGGTCCACGCCCGCTACCAACTTCTGGAGATCATCCGGATTCCGGTGGCCGTCTTCGGCAGCGCCTTCTTCCCGGCCGCCGCCATGATCTTTTTCGTGGTGCCCTTCGCCGGTGACGACCCGGTCGGTGCCACCTACGCCACCGCGTCGATGGTCACCTTCTCGGTGATGAGTGCCAACATCTTCCAGTACGGCGTCGGCGTCGCCGAGGACCGCGACCAGCCCTGGAACCCGTACACCCGAACCTTGCCGGCCGGGCCGGCACCGCGGTTCGCCGGCCGGGTGCTGGCCGGCCTGGCGCTGACCTACCTGTCGCTGATCCCGGTCGTGGTGATCGGCGCGACACTGACCGCGGCCCAGCTCACCCCGGCGGCGTTCCTGCTGGCCCTCGGCACCGTGGCCGTCATCTCGGTGCCATTCACGCTGATGGGGCTCGCCATCGGCTACTCGCTGCCGAGCAAGGCGGCGATCGTGGTCGCGCAGGTGGTCTTCCTGCCGCTGGCGTTCGGCGGCGGCCTGCTCTCCGCACCCGGAGACGCGCCCGGGTTCATCGAGACGATCGCGCCGTACCTACCGACCAGAGGCGCGGCCGAACTGATGTGGGCGTCGGTGGGTGACTACCGCGTCGAGCCGCTCGCACTGATCATGCTCGGGGTCTGGGTGGTGCTGCTCGCCGCGCTCGCCGCCTGGGCCTACCGACGGGACGAGGGTCGCCGGTTCAGCTGACGATTCGTCCGTTTCCGCCCCGAGCCGCAGCGGGACGGTGCCAGGATTCCGGCAGGGGGTCGCCGTGGCCGCCCGGGCCGAGAGGGGTCTTGACGTGAGCACCGTCCCGCCGGGTACGCCCTGCTGGGCCGACCTGGCCACCCCGGACCTGACCGACGCGCGGCGCTTCTACCCGCAGCTGTTCGGCTGGACCGGCCAGGTCACACCCGAGCCCGAGGCGGGCGGCTACACCGTCTTCCTGCTCGACGGCAAGCCGGTGGCCGGTGCCGGCCCACCAGCGATCCCGGACCAGGTGCCGATCTGGTCGACGTACCTCGCCACCGACGACGCCGAACTCGTCGCCGGCCGGGTCGAACGGGCCGGCGGGCAGATCGTCGTACCGCCGTTCGAAGTCTTCGACCGAGGCTGGATGGCGGTCTTCGCCGACCCGGCCGGCGCCACGTTCAGCGTCTGGCAGCCGCTGGCCATGGCCGGCGCCGAAGTCTTCAACGTGCCCGGCGCGATGAGCTGGAATGAGCTGGTCACCCCCGACCCCGAGGGCGCAAAGGTCTTCTACGAGCTGGTGTTCGGCTGGCAGCCCGACGACCAGCCGGTGGGCACGATGACGTACACCGGGTGGCGGCTCGGGACGCAGATCGTCGCCGGGATGATGCCGCCGCTGGCCGACGACTTCCCAGCCGACCTGCCCGCGTACTGGACGGTGTACTTCGCGGTGGCCGACGCGGACGCCGCCGCGGCCCGCGCCTCCGAGCTGGGCGGAACGATCCTGGTCCCGCCCCGGGACATCCCAGCGGGCCGCTTCGCAGCCCTCCGCGACCCCCAGGGCGCCCTCTTCTCCGTCATCGACCTGGGCCCCTGACCAACCCACCCCGGGAGCCGTTATTGGGGGCGGGTGGGGCGGATGGGGACTACCAGGGGGCCGTGGGCTCCGAGGACCACCCGGACGCTGGCCCGGTAGTGGGTGGCGAGCAGATTCTCGGTCAGCACCTCGGTCGGGGTCCCGGCGGCCACCACCTGACCGCTGGCGAGCATCACCATCCGGTCGGCGTACTCACCGGCGAGGGAGAGGTCGTGCATCGTGGCCAGGACGGTCAGGCGGTGCTCGCGGCGTAGCTGGTCGACGAGTTCGAGCACCTCCTGCTGGTGGCCGATGTCGAGTGCGCTGGTGGGTTCGTCGAGCAGCAGCAGCGTCGCGCCCTGGGCGAGCGCTCGGGCGAGGAACACCCGCTGCCGCTCGCCGCCGGAGAGGGTGGCCAGCTCGCGACGGTGGAAGCCGGTGAGGTCCAACCGCCCGAGCACCTCGTGCACGGCGTCGACGTCGGCGGTCGACTCCCGGCCCAGCGTCGCGATGTACGGGGTACGGCCGAGCAGCACGTAGTCCAGCACCGACATGCCGGGTGGCACCACCGGAGACTGTGCCACCGTGGCCACCACCCGGGCGCGGTCCCGACGGCGTAGCGCCGCACTCGGCGTACCGAACAGGGTGATCGCACCCGGCGCGGGCAGGAGGCCGCCGACGGCGCGCAACAGGGTGGATTTGCCGGCGCCGTTCGGGCCGATCACGGTGACCCACTCGCCGACGGCGACGGTGAGGTCGACGCCGGTCAGGATCGGCGTGCCGTCGAGGTCGACATGCAGCCCTCGCACCTCGACGGCCGGCACCCCGCCATCGCCGCCTCCGCCCAAACGATCTCCAGGCGGGCCGGCGGCGGGCAGGCCGGCGGCGGGCTTGCGGCTCACGTGAGCACTCGCCGGGCGGTTCGCAGCACGAGAACGAAGAACGGGCCACCCAGTAGGGCGGTCACCACTCCGATCGGCACTTCGGACGGGGCGGCGGCGGTGCGGGCCACCACGTCGGTCAGCGCCAGGAACGCACCGCCGAACAGCAGTGACAGCGGCAGGATGGCCCGGTAGCTCGATCCGGCGAGCAGCCGGACGGTGTGCGGCACGATGATGCCGACGAAGCCGATCAGCCCGGTCGCGGAGACCGCCGCCGCGGTGCCCAGGGAGGCGGCGGCGATCAGCAGATAGCGGGTGCGCTGCGGGTGCAGGCCCAGACTCCTCGCCTCGTCGTCGCCGACCGCGAGGACGTCCAGCTCGCGGCGGTGCAGCAGCACCACCACGGTGGTCAGCGCGGCGTACGGCAGCACCAGCAGCACGTCGTGCCAGCCGGCGGTGGCCAGCCGGCCGAGCAGCCAGGAGTAGACCGGCTGGATGCTGTCGGCGTGTCGTTGCAGCAGGTACGTCTGCCCGGCGGAGAGGAACGCGGAGACCGCCACCCCGGCCAGGATCAGCATCGCCGGTGACCCGCGTCGCCCGCCGGCCGCGCCGAGCACGTAGGTCATCGTGACGGCGAGCAGGGAACCGGCGAACGCGGCCAGCGGAATGGTCATCGGCAGCCCGGAGAGCGAGCCCTGCTGGCCGGCGCCGCCGAGGGCGATCGCCGCGGTGACCGCGAGGCCCGCCCCGGCGGCCACGCCGAGCAGGTACGGGTCGGCCAGCGGATTGCGGAACACGCCCTGGTAGCAGCCGCCAGCGAGGGCGAGCAGACCGCCGACGAGCAGGCCCAGCACCACGCGGGGCAGGCGCAGCTCGGTGACGATCGCGATTTCCCGCTCGGTCAGCCCGCTGTCGAGGTGCACCCCGGGAAACAGGTTGAGCAGCTCGGCGGCGACGCTGCCCGGGGGCAGGCTCACCGGGCCGAGCGACACCCCGACGACGAGCGCCACGAGCACCGCGAACAACCCCGCGACCAGCCAACGCTTCCGCAGCCCCGCGGGCCGGGCCACCGACAGCGGACCCGCAGGCCGGGCCACCGACAGTGGCCCGGTCATCGACGGACGACGGTCACGCCGGCACCTTGGCGACCGCGTCGATGATCACCCGGAGCAGGTCCACGACTCGCGGCCCCCAGCGGGAGGCGATGTCGTCGTCCAAGGCGACGACCTGGTTGTTCTTCACCGCGGTGAGCCCGGCCCAGCCGCTGCGGGCCTTGACCGTGTCGGCGCTCTGCTGGCAGCACTTGGCGTCGGCCAGGAAGACGAAGTCCGGATCGGCCTTGACGATGAACTCCTGGGACAGCTGCGGGTAGCCGAAGTCCTTGCCGTCCGCGTCGGCCGGGTCGGCGATGTTGGTCAGGCCGACCTGGCTGTAGAGCGAGCCGATGAAGGTCTTGCTGGTGGCGCTGTACAGCTCCGGGCCCAGCTCGTGGAAGTAGGTGAGCTTCTCGGCGCGCTGCGGCAGGTCCTTGACCAGCTTGGCGATGTCGTCCTTCATCCGGGTGGTGACGTCGGTGGCCTGGTCGGCGTGCCCGGTGAGCGTGCCCAGCTCGGTGATCTGCCGGTACGAGTCGTCGAGCGTCTTCGCCGCCGGGGTCTGGTAGACCGGGATCTTCAGCTTGCCGAGCTGTTCGACGATCTTGTTGCGGTCGTCGGAGAGCACCACGAGGTCGGGGTTCTTGCCGGCGATCGCCTCGGCGTTCGGCTGAAAGGCGGAGAGGTCGGTCTTGGGCACGTCGGCCGGGTAGTTCGACTGGTCGTCGACGGCGGTCACCTGCGGGCCGGCACCGATCGCGAAGAGCATCTCGGTGGCGGTGGGCGAGAGCACGACGATCTTCTCGGGGCGCTTGTCGAGGGTGAGCGCGCCGACCGTCACGGGGTAGGCGGCGGCCGCGGTGCCGGGGCTCGGCTTGTCGTCGGCCTTCTCGGCGCAGGCGCCGAGGGCGAGCGCGGCGACCGCGAGGGTCGCAGCGAAGAGCCGAGGGGTACGTCTGGACATGGGGGCCTCCTGTCGGTCGAGGAGTGTGGTGCTTCGCCGACAGGGACTTTCGTACGCCCGCCCACGAGGCGCCCTTCCTCGAGAGCGCGTTTCGCGACCGATCCGTAGGCGACCTGGCTCGTCCCCACCGGCTGGTGGGGCATCACAGTTGCGGGACAGCGCCGGGTTTCGCACCGGCTTCGCTGCGGACTGGTCGGTAAGACGGTAGCGCACCGCCACGATGGGCTGGATCGGAGCGGGTGGTGGGGCCCCGCCGGGGCGGGACGGGGCCCCACCCGATCAGGAGGACGTGATGGTGACGTTGTCCACAGCCGCCTCGACGAGACTGGCTCCGGACGCGTCGGCGGCCTCAACCAGCACGCGGACCGACTGGCCGGCGTACGGGGTGAGGTTGAGGTTCGCGACCGTCCAGCTCCCGTTGCGGTTGGTGGCCGCGCCGGCCTGGGTGAGCAGCGCGGTGGTGCCGCCGTTGTGCACCACGCTCACCCGCAGGTAGTCCGCCGACGAGGCGTTCGAGCCGTGCGCCAGGTACCAGGCGAGCGAGAGGGTCAGCGTGCCGGACGACGGCAGGGTCACCGCCGGGGACCGGGCGCTTGTCACGCCGCCGTCGAGGTCGTAGTCACCGGCCGCCGAGCCGGCGAGCCGGCCGGTGACCAGGTCGTTGGAGCCGGCGTACGGGGTGAGCTGCTTGGCTCCGGAGGACGTGGTCGCCTGGGCGGCGCCCAGCTCGAACGCGCCGACCGTGGCGGTGTCGGTGCCGGCCGGGTTGATGGTCCAGCCGGTGGCGGTCTCGAAGGTGTCCGACCAGACCGTGGTGCCGCCACCACCGCCACCGCAGTACTGCGCCTGCTTGCCGATGGCCCGATACGGGCAGTCGGCGTACTCGCTGAGGATCAGCACCGCCTCCCGGTTGCGCGAGGTCTGCGCCGGAATCACCTCGTCGGGCGGGTAGAAGCCGCCACCGCCGGACGAGCCCGGGTACATCTCGAAGGTGTACGCCCAGATGTTGTGGGTGGCCCACATCCAGTCGAGGCTGTCCCCGTCGGTGATGTAGAGGTCGCTGGACTGTTGCGGGGTGTAGCTGTTGGTGGCCGCCATCTGCTGCCCGATGGTGGCGAAGGTGTTGTACTGGTCCGCGCTCATCCCGGTCGCGGTGTTCGCGGTGGTGTAGCCGTACGGCCAGAGCACCAGCTGCGAGTACGTGTGGAAGTCGATGTTGGCCTTGATCTGCTGCACACCGCCGACCACCCGGCCGTTGACGAAGTTGCGCAGCGCCTGCGTCTCGGGTGCGGAGAACGCCGACGGCCCCCGGTAGGTCTCCGACGAGGTGGTGCCGGACGAGCCACCGCAGCATCCCCAGTTGTAGGACCAGTTGCGGTTCAGGTCGGTGCCGACGTTTGACGAGCCGCTGTTGGGCTGCCGGTTCTTGCGCCAGGACCGGTACGACCCGGTGGCGATGTCGTACTCGCTGCCGTCCGGGTTGACCGTCGGCACGATCCAGATCTCACGGCTGTTGACGATGTTGGCGATCCGGGAGTCGCTGCCGTAGCTGTCGGTGAAGAGGTTGAGCAGGTAGATCGCCATCTCGACGGTCAGGTGCTCACGGGCGTGCTGTTGGGAGTTGAACAGGATCTCCGGCTCGTTCTCGTCGGTGCCGACGTTGTCGGAGATCTTCACCGCCATCAGGTCGCGGCCCTCGTACGACGAACCGATGCTGATCTTGCGGGCGATCGCCGGATGGTCGGCGACGACCTGGTTCACGACGGCGGTCAGCTCCGCATAGTCGTGGTAGTTGGAGTCGGCCGGTGGGAAGGCCATCGTGCCGATCTCGCCGGCGCCGCGCTCGGCGTTTGGCGGTGGGGCGAGCGGTTCGAGTCGGAAGCCGAGCTTGCCGATCGCGGCGGCCTCACCCGCGGTGGCCGAGATGTGCAGCACGCCATGTTCGGAGTAGTCGATGGCGGCTCCGGTACGGGCCACCGCGTTGCGGTCGGCGAGGGTCCGGGGGCCGAGCACCCGGTAGCCAGCAGCGGCCGATTCGGCGGTGCGGTCCGGTGCCGGTCGGGCGGCGACCGGACCAGCGGCGACGGTGACGATTCCCAGCCCGGTGACGACGGCGAGCACCAGGACGCGACGGAGAGGGGTGAGCGTGCGGAGGGCCATGGACTACCTCCTCGATGGGCGGGAGATCCCGCTCGATGAAGGACACTTCACCACCTGTCACATGGTCATATCAATATTGCTCGCTGCCTTATGCATCCCAGGCGGATCATCACGGCGGCAATGATTTTCCACTCATCAACATCTGGCGAAACTTCTCTCCAAGCGGAAAACTGGCCAGCGACGATGCCCCCTCGACACCGCGGAGCACCCATGGCCAGATCCCGCCTGAGCGCGGCCACCCTCGCCGGCGTCACCACGCTCACCCTGCTCGCCACCGCCGTGCCCGCGATGGCGGCCCACCCGCCCGCCACCGCCCACGACGAACAGATCACCTTCCAGGACTGGTCCGGGCCCGCCGACTGGCACCGGGGCAGCCGGGCCGGCACCCGCGTCGTGCCCGGCGCCCGAGCGGGCGTCACCCTGGCCCGCCCGGCCGGCACCATCGAGTACGCGGACCCGCACACCGGCGCCACCCGCACCTGGGAGTACGGCACCTGGACCTCACCGGTGACCCAGATCGGGTTCGACGCCACCGAGCTGATCGCCTCCTGGAACGCGGAGACCCCCGCCGGCACCTGGATCCAGGTGGAGATGCAGGGCAACTACACAAGCGGCGACCAGACCCCGTGGTACGTGCTGGGTCGCTGGGCGTCCGGCGACACGGACATCTTGCGGACAAGCGTCGACGGGCAGGGCGACCCCTGGTCCTCGATCTGGACCGACACCTTCAGCATCGACGACGCCACCGCCGGGGTGCTGCTGCGGTCGTACCAGCTCAAGCTCACCCTCTACCGCGCACCCGGGCAGAGCGCCGCGCCGGTGGTCCGAATGTTGGGGGCCATGAGCTCCACCGTGCCGGACCGGTTCACCGTGGCGCCGAGCGCCGGGCACATCGCCTGGGGCCGGGAGCTGCCGGTGCCGCGCTACTCGCAGAACGTGCACGCCGGGCACTACCCCGAGTACGACGGCGGCGGCGAGGCGTGGTGCTCGCCCACCTCGACGGAGATGGTGCTCGAGTACTGGGGTCGCAAGCCCTCGGCGGCCGACACCTCCTGGGTGGACCCGACCTACCCCGACCCGACCGTCAACCATGCCGCGCGGATGACCTTCGACTACGCGTACGACGGCGCCGGCAACTGGCCGTTCAACACCGCGTACGCGGCCAGCTTCCCCGGCCTGGAGGGTCGGGTGACCCGGCTGCACTCGCTGGACGAGCTGGAGCGTTTCATCGCCGCCGGCATCCCCGTCGTGACCAGCCAGTCCTTTCTCGCCAGTGAACTGGACGGGGCGAACTACGGCACCTCCGGGCACCTCTTCGTGGTGGTCGGTTTCACCGCCGACGGCGACGTGATCGTCAACGACCCCGCCTCGTCCAGCAACGACGTGGTGCGCAACGTCTACAAGCGTGCGCAGTTCGAGCAGATCTGGCTGCGGACCAAGCGCACCAACGCCAGCGGCGGCGTCTCGGGCGGCTCCGGCGGCATCGCCTACCTGATCAAGCCCACCTCAACCCCCTGGCCCAAGGTCCCCGGCTCCACCAACTGGTAACCCACCCGGCCGACCACATACGCGTTGATCAAGAGGTTTGCGTCACCGGAAGCCGTCCTGGTGACGCAAACCTCTTGATCAACGCTGGGAGTCGGGGGCCTGGGTGGGGGGTTCGGGGGTGGGTTGGTCTTCGCCGGCTAGGGCGGAGCGGAGGCGCTCCTTTTCGGTGCGGCGGCGCTCGGATGCTTCGGCGATCTCGCCGGCCATCTCGTCCCGCCAACCGCGCAGCAGGAAGAAGGAGAGCGCGGCGGAGAACACCAACGCCAGCATCAGCTTCAGGAACACGTTCATGTCGATCAGCCAGAGGCCGCCCAGCACGGCGACGAACAGCCCGATCCGGCCCAGCGTGTACTTGAGCGCGGCGCTCACCTGCACCACTCCGTTCTCTCCGTCGCCCGCCACCGTCGGCGGGAGGGTCGAGCCGCCCGGCGGGCGGTCGCGGTCAGCCGGTCCGGCGGGCCAGCCAGCGGACGCCCGGGAACCAGAGGGCCGCGTACGCCACCGTGAACGCCCCAGCCGCCAGCGCGCCGGAGAGCAGCGGCGGCAACCCCGCGCCCAGACCTGCGATCAGCAGCCCCACGAACACCCCGACGGCAGCGGCGACCACCGCGGCCACCACCCGGGCCGCCCCGAACTCCCAGGCCCGGAAGTCGTCCCAGAACAGCCACGCCGGCAGGATCACCGCCAGCCAGCCGTTGGTGTGCCCGAAGTCACCGGCCCCGATCGAGGCGAACGCCCAGTCGAACAGCACCAACGCGAGCACACCGATGACCAGGCCAGCCAGACACACCCCGAGCAGATCGCCCAGGGTGCGGATGCGCCCTTCGGCGTCCCGGCGGGGAAACCCGCCCTGCTGCTCAGGTCCTCGTTGCTCGGTCATCGACTGCGAGGGTACGTGGTGGCTCAGGCCCAGACCTGCTGCGGCTCGGCGCGCCGCTGCGCCAGCGACGGGGCCTTGTCGTACTCCCGGACCACGTTGTAGCGGGTGTCCCGCTCGACCGGCTGGAAGCCGGCGTCCCAGATCAGGTTCAGCAGGTCGTCGCGGTGCATGGTGTTCGGGGTGCCGTACGAGTCGGCGTCGTGCGTGATCTTGTATTCGACGACGGAGCCGTCCAGGTCGTCCACGCCGAAGTTCAGCGACAGCTGGGCCACCGACAGCCCGTGCATCACCCAGAAGTTCTTGACGTGCGGCACGTTGTCGAAGAGCAGCCGGGAGACGGCGAACGTCTTCAGCGACTCGGCCGGCGAGGCCATCGTGGTGCGCGCCTGAATCCGGTTACGGATCTTGCCGTCCGCCGAGTCGACGAAGTCGTGCTGGTAGCGCAGCGGGATGAAGACCGCGAAGCCGCCAGTCTCGTCCTGCAACTCGCGCAGCCGCAGCACGTGGTCGACGCGGTGCCGGGGCTCCTCGATGTGGCCGTACAGCATGGTCGCCGGGGTCTTCATGCCCTTGCTGTGTGCCAGGGCGTGGATGCGTGACCAGTCTTCCCAGTGGCAGGCGTGGTCGACGATGTGCTGCCGGACCTCCCAGTCGAAGATCTCCGCGCCACCGCCGGTCAGCGACTCCAGGCCGGCGTCCATCAGCTCGTCGAGGATCTCGTCGGCGCTCAGACCGCTGATCTTCTCGAACCACTGCACCTCGGTCGCGGTGAAGCACTTGAGCTTGACGTTCGGCAGCGCCGCCTTCAGCTCGCGCAGCACCTTGGGGTAGTAACGCCAGGGCAGCGTGGGGTGCAGGCCGTTGACGATGTGCAACTCGGTGAGCTGCTCATCCTCCATCTCCTTGGCCTTGCGGACCGCCTCGTCGATGCGCATCGTGTACGCGTCCTTCTCGCCCGGCTTGCGCTGGAACGAGCAGTACGCACAGGAGGCCGAGCAGACGTTTGTCAGGTTGAGGTGCCGGTTGACGTTGAACATCACCCGCTCGCCGTTCAACTCGGTGCGCTTGTGGTGCGCCAGCCGCCCCAACCAGGTCAGGTCGTCGCTGTCGTAGAGGGCGACCCCGTCCTCCCGGGTCAGCCGCTCACCGGCGTACACCTTCGCTTCGAGCTCACGCTTGAGTCCGGCGTCCATGGCACGTCCCTTCCACCTGCGGTCCTGATCGAGCGTACGTCGCGGGGCTGACGGGCCCGGCGGCACGGTCGCCGGCAGCGACTCACTTCACCGAACTCTCAGCCTCCCGTAACCCGGCAACGCATCGACATGAGTGGCGAGGTGCGGTAGTAACAAGATGGGGCGGAACACACACACTGGTACCGTCCCGGCGGTCGCGCCCACCGAGCGCGGCGACGAGCAGTCGGACGGGGAGCGGCATGGTCTACAGCGGGCGCGGGCGACGGCAGCGACGACGGAGCCCGGTGATCTCGCCGGTGCTGCGTCCGAAGCTCTGGGCCGCCCTGCTCGGCGCGATCGCCGCAGCCGTGCTGGCCACCCCGGTGTACGCGGAGCCCGGCGTGCCGACCACCGTGCCGGACACCGGCGCGCGCCCACCGGCCATCACCGCGGTCCAGCTGCCCGGTGGCCCACCGGTCTCCGGGGTGCCCGTGCCGCCGGTGGTCAACATCGGCAACGGCCCACTGGCCACCGCGATCTCCGCTGGCGAGACTCAGGTCGGTGCGCTCGGCGAGGCGTTGCTGCTGAGCCGGCAGAAACGCGTCGACGCGCAGGCGCGGCTCGACGCGGCCGGCAAGGCGCTGGCCACCGCCCAGGACGCTCTGCTCCGGGCCCAGCAGACGGCCGACGAGGCCGCCGCCTCGGCTGTCAAGGAAGCCGCTGCGCTGCCACCCGGCGACCTCGCCCGGGACATCCGTGGGCTGAGCCGCCTCCAGCGGATCAGCCGGGGCGAGAAGGTCGACGGCGGCACCGCCGGAGTGGCCGGGGAGCTGTCCCGTGCTCGCGCCGGTGAGCAGGAGGCGTACCAGAAGCACGCCGAAGCAAAGGTTCTGCTCGACGCCGCCGAGACGGAGTTCACCACGGGCGAGGCCGCGTTGCGCACCGCCGAGGCGAGCCTGCTCAAGCTGCGCCGGGACAACGCCGCCGCGCTGATCGAGATCGAGCGCCAGCAGGAGGCCGCCGAGCAGCAGATCGGCGCCGGCTACGTCAACAACCAGAGCATCAGCGGCATGACCGCGCACCCCCGGGCGCTGGCCGCGGTCCGGTACGCGCTCGCCCAGCTCGGCGACGACTACGTGTGGTCCGAGGAGGGGCCGGACGAGTTCGACTGCTCCGGTCTGATGTGGGCGGCGTACCGGTCCCCCGGCGCCGACTACTACGACCTGCCCCGGGTCTCCCGGGACCAGTACGCCGCCACCCGCGGCCGGACCGTGCCGCAGAGCGCGCTGCTCCCCGGCGACCTGCTCTTCTTCGCCTCCGGCAGCAGTTGGACGACGATCCACCACGTCGCCATGTACATCGGCAACGGCAAGATGGTGCAGTCGCCCACCACCGGCGACGTGGTCAAGATCTCGGTCGTGCGCTGGTCCGGGCTGTACGCCGCCACCCGCGTGATCGGCGCGGTGCCGGCGCCACCGGTCGTGACTGCCCCGCCCCCGCCCCCGCCCGTCTCGCCGCCGAGCACGACGCCCACCCCGAAGCCGACGCCGACCACCAAGCCGACGTCCTCGCCGACGTCCTCGCCGACCGGCAAGCCGACGCTCACCCCGACGCCGACCGGCTCCGCGACCCCGAAGCCCACCGGAGGCGCGACGCCCACGCCGACCGGCAGCGCCACGTCGAGCCCGTCGGGCAGCCCGACCAACACGCCGACGACGCTGCCCTCGGCACCGACCATCGCGCCGACCAGCGAGCCTCCGGCGACCACACCGAAGGCCAGCACGAGCGTGACGGGCGGTGCCAGCGCGACGGGCAGTCCAAGCACCACGGGCTGATCCGCCACGACCGGCTCCGGCTGTCCGCTCGGGAAGATCTGTGGCACCGTGACAACCAGGCACATCCGACCCGACGTCACGGGTCCGGGTGCGAGCATGGCGCGGAGGGCGGAAATGGCCGAGCAGAGAGATCCGGCGGAGACTGTCGACCCGGTGGTCGACCAGGCCAGCTCGCCCGGGTCGGGCACCGCCAGCCCGGCCGCCAGCGACGCCGGTGACGACGCGGCTGCCGCACCGGTACGCGCACGCGCCAGCGTCGCGACCGCCGGGGCGCTCCGCAGTGACCTGCCGGCCAGCGCTCCGGGCACCGCAACCACCTACCGGGCGACCGGCTCGGCCAGCCCGGCCGACGGGTCGTTGCCGGGGCAGCGGAACGACTCGGCCGCGTCGGCGCGGGCCAGCGCCACGGTTCCCAGCAGCAGCCGGGGCACGGCCGGCGCCCTGGGCACCCCAGCCCCTCGGGGGAACACGCCCGCCGTCTACGGAGCCACGCCGGCGGGTTCCGAGCCGGAGCCGGCCCAGCCACCGACGCCGCCGAAGCCGCCGACTCCGGAGCCCACGCCACCCGGGCCGACCCAGCCGTCGCCACCGGAACCGGAGCCCGCGCCGGCCCCAGGTCCGTACCCGCCCGGTCCGATGCCGACGCCGGGCCCCCGACCCACGCCGCCGCCCGGCCCGGTTCCGCCTGTCCCGGGCCCGCCCATCCCACCGCCCTCGCCGGTGCCACCCATCCCCGGCCCGCCGTCGCCGCCCGTGCCGAGCCCGCCGCTGCCGCCGCCCGGCCCGCCGGTGCCCGCGCCGCCGGCCCCGCCCGGCCCGATGCCGGCCCCGCCGTTTCCGCCGCCGCCGGCGATGATCGACACGCCCGGCGTACGGGCCAGCGCATCGGTCTCCGCGCCGCCGGCCGGGTGGCCGTCCACCGCCGGGGCGAACCGCCCGACTTCCAGCGGCGGATGGACCGAGAATGCTGCCGCCGCACCACCGGTGGTGCCCGCGCCTGCGCTGCCGAGTTGGCCACCGTCCACCGCCGTGGCTCCTCGGTCGACCAGCAACAGCACCGGAAACTCCCGCATGACCGCACCGACGGGCAGCCCATCGGGTAGCCCGGCCGGACGGGACGCGACCGGCACCCGTGGTGGGCCGCCCGACGGCGGCTCCGACCTGGCCGGCACTGTCTACGGCAACGGCGAGGGTGCCGGTTTCACCACGATCGCGATACCCGCCAACGCGGTCGAGACCTCCGGCTCGCTGACCGGGCACATCCTGGCCCAGGGCTGGGCGGACACGCCGACCGAGCGGTCCGGTAACGCCCGGGTGCTGATCGTTCTGGCCGCCGCTCTGGGGCTGCTGGTAGCGATAAGCGTCATGGTCGTCCTGCTGGCCGGCGACGCCCTGGACGGTCTGGTGGGCAGCGTGCTCAACGGGTGATCCAGCGAGTGGCAGCGATGGTGAGTCCGCCCACTACCGGTGGGCAACCGACTGGCGGGTTGGCCAGACCGCCGTACACTGGCTGAGATCACTGACCCGGCGCGCGTGGTGTGCGCCCCTGGGCGATCTTGCGGGCGATCCGGCGGTACAGCCGCGGCAGGCCATCGCGAAGATGCGCCCCGCTCGAAAGGTTTTTGTTGACCACCTCTGCTGACCCCAGCACCGTTACGTCCGTTTTCAACTCAGTCCCGGCGACCGAGACCGCCCAGGAGCTGCTCGACGCGGCTCCGAGCGAGGCCGGCACGGCGCCGGCCGCGACGGCCGCTCAGCCGGGCGAGCCCGCCCCGACGGAGACCGACGAACCGATCAGCTTCGCCTCCCTCGGGCTGCCCGACCCTGTGGTCCGCGCGCTGGCGCAGCAGGGCATCACCAGCCCGTTCGAGATCCAGCGGGCCACCGTTCCGGACGCGCTCGCCGGCCGCGATGTGCTGGGCCGCGGGCAGACCGGTTCGGGCAAGACGCTCGCCTTCGGTCTGCCGGTGATCGCCCGGCTGGCCAACCGCAACCGGGCCCGGCCGATGCGTCCGCGTGCCCTGATCCTGGTTCCCACCCGCGAGCTGGCCATGCAGGTCAACGACGCCCTGGTCCCGCTGGGCAAGGCCGTCGGCATCTTCCTCAAGACCGCCGTCGGCGGTGTTCCGTACGACCGTCAGATCGACGCGCTGCGCCGCGGCGTGGAGATCATCGTGGCCACCCCGGGCCGGCTCGGCGACCTGATCGAGCGGGGCATCTGCCAGCTCGACGACGTCGAGGTCACGGTGCTCGACGAGGCCGACCAGATGGCCGACATGGGCTTCCTGCCCGAGGTGACCGACCTGCTGGCGAAGACGCCCGCGAACGGTCAACGGCTGCTCTTCTCGGCCACTCTGGACGGTGACGTCGACGCGCTGGTCAAGCGGTTCATGAACGACCCGGTCACCCACTCCACGGCGCCTTCCACCGCATCGGTGTCCACCATGGACCACCACATGCTGTTGATCCCGCCGCACGAGAAGTTCCCGGTGGCGGCCTCGATCGCCGCCCGGGACGGCCGGACCATGGTCTTCGCCCGGACCCAGCTCGGGGTGGACCGGCTGGTCGAGCAACTCGCAGCCGTCGGCGTACGCGCCGGCGGGCTGCACGGCGGCAAGACCCAGCGGATGCGCACCAAGACGCTTGCCGAGTTCCGTGAGGGCCGGATGAACGTGCTGGTCGCCACCGACGTGGCGGCCCGGGGCATCCACGTCGACGGGGTCACCCTGGTCCTGCATGTCGACCCGCCGAAGGACCCCAAGGACTACCTGCACCGCGCGGGGCGTACCGCCCGGGCCGGCGAGTCGGGCGCGGTTGCCACGCTGGTGCTGCCCAAGCAGCGCCGCACCACCCTGGCGATGATGGAGAAGGCCGGCGTCGCGCCGGCCGAGACCCGGGTCCGGGTCGGGGACGCGGTGTTGGCCGAGCTGGTCGGTGCCCGCGAGCCCAGTGGCGTTCCGGTCCGCATCGAGGCGGAGCCCCGGGGCTACGGCGACCGCTCCGGCGGCCCGCGCCGGTTCGGTGACCGCCCGCAGGGCGAGCGCCGCTACGGCGACCGGCCCACCGGCGAGCGCCGCTTCGGCGACCGCCCCCAGGGCGACCGCCAGTACGGCGACCGCCCGCAAGGCGAGCGCCGCTACAGCGACCGACCCACCGGCGAGCGCCGCTACAGCGACCGCCCCCAGGGCGACCGCCAGTACGGCGACCGCCCGCAAGGCGAGCGCCGCTTCGGCGACCGCCCGCAGAGCGATCGGCCGCAGGGCGACCGGGGTTACGGTGACCGGCCGGCTGGCGAGCGGCGTTACGCCGATCGGGACACCCGGGGGTACGGCGACCGGCCGCAGGGCGAGCGGCGCTTCGGCGACCGGCCGCAGTTCGGTGACCGGGATGGTCGGGGCGATCGACCGACCGGCGAGCGCCGCTTCGGCGACCGGGACACTCGGGGTGGTTTCCGCCCGGAGAGCCGGGTCCGGGACGACCGGCCGCGCGATGACCGGCCCCGTGACGACCGGCCGCGCGACGACCGGCGCGGCTTCGGCGGGCGACCGCCAGCGCGTACCCACTGATTGATCCACCGAACGCCGTCGCGAAGCCCATGCTTCGCGGCGGCGTTCGCGCATGCCCTGCCGACGCCGACCAGGTCGCGTAACGTCCGGCTCATGCCGACCATGCCGAAGTCAATCTTCTGGTCCCGGACGGACACCGCCGGCAGCGAGCAGGTCCTGCTCGACGACAGCCACGGGTTGTCGGCCCGGGGCACCCTGCTCGCCGTGGACCCGATCCCCTGGACCGCCCGCTACCAGCTGACGACCACGCCGGACTGGGCCGCCACCCGGGTCGAGGTCGAGGCCGAAGGTCTCGGCTGGCTGCGTCGGGTGAATCTGGAGCGGGCGGCAGGCCGGTGGCGGGTGACCACCGCCGAGCAGGGCGACCTGGACGCGGCGCTGGTCGCGGCCGGTCATCCCCGGGCCGGGCTGCCGGGCACGGATGACCCGGACCGGCTGGCCGACGCGCTCGATGTCGACCTGAGCGGTTCGCCACTGTTCAACACCCTGCCGGTCCACCGACTCAGGCTGGCGGCCGAGCCGGCCGACCTGGCGCACCGGATAACCGTGGCCTGGGTGCTGCTGCCCGGCCTGGAGGTGGTGGCGGCCGAGCAGATCTACACCGGGCTCGGGCCGGGTCGGGTGCGCTTCGCCAGCGGCACCTTCACGGCCGACATCGATCTGGACGACAGCGGCTACGTGGTGCGCTACCCCGGGCTGGCCGAACGGATCGACCCGCGCTGACCGGCTCGGGCTGGGCTGGGCAGCTCAGGCGGGCCAGGCCCCGCTGGTCAGGAAGCGGTCGATGGTGGCCAGGTGCGGGGTCAGGTCGAGACCCTGGGCGGCCACCCAGTCGTCGGCGTAGTACGTGTCGGCGTACCGGTCGCCCGGGTCGCAGATCAGGGTGACCACCGAGCCGGTCCGCCCCTCGGCGAGCATCGCGGCGATGAGGCCGAACGCGCCCCACAGGTTGGTGCCGGTGGACCCGCCCACCCGGCGGCCGAGCAGGGCCGATCCGGCCCGCATGGCGGCCAGTGACGCCGCGTCCGGCACCTGGACCATCCGGTCCACCACCGAGGGCAGGAACGACGCCTCCACGGTGGGACGGCCGATCCCCTCGATGCGGGAGCCCTTCCCGGTCTGTACCGACCAGTCGGCCGCCAGCCAGGCCGGGTAGAACGCCGAGTTCTCCGGGTCGACCACGCAGAGCTTGGTGGCGAGTCGGCGGTACCGGGCGTACCGGCCGATGGTGGCGCTGGTGCCGCCGGTGCCGGCGCCCACCACGACCCAGGCGGGGATCGGGTGCCGTTCCAGCTCCAACTGCGCGTAGATCGACTCGGCGATGTTGTTGTTGCCCCGCCAGTCGGTCGCCCGCTCGGCGTAGGTGAACTGGTCCATGAAGTGCCCGCCGGAGTCCTCCGCGAGCCAGCGGGCCTCGACCACCACGCGTGCCGGGTCGTCGACCAGGTGGCACCGGCCGCCCTGGAACTCGATCTGCGCGATCTTCTCCGGCGAGGTGGAGGCGGGCATCACCGCGATGAACGGCAGGCCGAGCATTCGGGCGAAGTACGCCTCGGAGACCGCGGTGGAGCCGGACGAGGCCTCGACGATCGTGGTGCGCGGGCCGATCCAGCCGTTGCAGAGCCCGTAGAGGAACAGCGAGCGGGCCAGCCGGTGCTTCAGCGAGCCGGTGGGGTGTGACGACTCGTCTTTGAGGTAGAGGTCGATCCCCCACTCCCGGGGCAGCGGGAACGCCAGCAGGTGGGTGTCGGCCGAGCGGTTCGCGTCCGCCTCGACGGCAGCGATCGCCTGCGTCACCCAGGTCCGGCTGGCCTCGTCGCACCGGTCAAGATGAGTCACGCTCGGAAACCTAGCAGCAGGCCAGCGGTGGTCCACGCCGGTCCTTGGCAGTCAGGCCGCCGGCGGGCCGACCGGCTGGGGTCGGTTCTCCCACTTGGTGGAGAGGGCGATGGCGGTACGGGTGGAGGCGACCCCGGGAGTCCGGTTCAGCCGCACGATCAACTGCTCCAGCTCGGCGATCGTGCCGACCCGCGCCTTGAGCAGGAACGACTCCACACCGGCCATGAAGTAGCAGGATTCGATCTCGGGTAGCACCCGCAGCGATTCGAGCATGTCGTCGGTGTCGGCGCCGGAGTCCTCGACGATGCCGATCAGCGCGGTCACGCCCAGCCCGATCGACTCCGGGGCCACGTCCGCGCGGTAACCCCGGACCACACCGCTGCTCTCCAGCTTGCCGACCCGCTCGTGCACGGCCGGGGCCGAGAGGCCCACCTGTCGGGCCAGCTCGGCGTACGAGAGACGGGCGTTGCCGCGCAGCAGGTCGACGAGGCTCAGGTCGATGGCATCCACAGAGAGTGACCTTAACCGCTCACGCGTCACGTGAGGTCTTCGGCATCCGTTGGACTGAGCGGTGAGTCACTGTTGAGAAACCGCCGGTCAGGGCTTAGGTAGCACCAGTAACATTACTAACTCCCCACTCAGTGCATTTTTCGCGTTTGGGCGGACAGGCCATGTCCCTGGTGCTGTAATTGCCATACGTCCCTCATGACGGCTCTGGGCTACGCACCAGCCGGGGGCAGTGTGTTCAGCCGGGGGCTTCGTCGACGCGAGGAGGGGGCTGTGGACACTGGAGATCGCCTGCTGACACCGGGTGAGGTCGCCGCGCTGTTTCGGGTAGACCCGAAAACTGTGACGAGATGGGCGGCGGCCGGCCGGATAGGAAGCATCCGGACTCCAGGCGGGCATCGCCGGTTTCGGGAATCCGAGGTGCGAGCCCTGCTTGAGGGGGAGGGCATGCTGGACGAGGTGGATGAGGTCGGAAAGCCACGAAATGTGGGGCCGGCCGCTTCCACGGGGCCGGGTCCGGCCAACGCCGGCATGTACTGAACTGGTGCGGACAACGCTACGCGGACCGGGCATCCGTCCGGTCCGCGTCCCGCCTTGGCCAACCACCGGCACAACGTGACGGCTCAGCTTCGGGCTGCGCCGAGCTGGCCGGACCACCGCCGGAACAGGGTGTGCGGGACGCCGAGCGCGTCCAGCACCTTGCCGGCCACGAAGTCGACAAGCTGCTGGGCGCTGGCCGCCGCGCCGGCACCGTAGAAGCCGGGGCTGGCGGGCAGCACCACGGCGCCCGCGTCGTGCAGCGCGATGAGGTGCTCCAGGTGGCTGCGGGTCACCGGTGTCTCCCGGGGAACCATCACCACCGGACGCCGTTCCTTGAGGTTGACCTCGGCGGCGCGCTGCAACAGATCCTTGGAGAGCCCGATCGCGACGCCCGCGCAGGCTGCCGTGCTGGCCGGGACCACTGCCATCCCGCGTACCCGGTAGGAGCCGCTGCTCGGCCCGGCGGCCAGGTCGCCGGCCGGCCAGTGCCGCAGGTCCGCTGCGCTCAGGTCCCGGTCGAGCCAGGCGGCGAGGTCCTCGGCCCAGTGCCCGTCCCGGAAGGGCCGGCCGGTCTCGTCGAGCACGGTGAGGCGTGCCGCCCGGGACACGATCAGGTCCACCGACTCACCCGCGTCGAGCAGCCCTCCGATGACGGCCGCCGCGTACGGCGTACCGGAGGCACCGGAGACCCCGACCACCCATGGTTCCCGCATGCCCCCAGCCTGCCTGGTCCGGCTGGCCCGCTGGTGGGCACCCCCGGGATGGTCCGGTCCGACATGTCCGTCGGGTACGTGCGCATCCCGCCGGCCTGACATGCTGCGGCTGGCGATTCGCACCGGAACCATCTCGCAGAGGAGGCATCGGTGACGACCGGCGAGACCCTCCGGGCGCTGCGTACCGAATGTCCGATCCCGTCCCGGTTTCCAGCACACGCCGACCGTGTGCAGGGATGGCTGCTCGGCCTACTGCCCGAGCTTGGCTTCACCCTGGACGACGCCGCCCTGCGCCGGCTGTCCCGGGGGGCTTTCGCCAGGTACGCGGGGCGGCTCTACCCGGACGCGACCGAAGCCGACCTGCGGGTGCTGACCGCGCTGTTCACCTGGTTCTTCCTGATCGATGATGCCTGCGACGGGCCGAACCGGTTGACCCCGGAGCAGATCCGGGCGCTGCGCAACGGCACGTTGGCGCTGCTGCACGACGGCCCCCGGCTGCGGCACCCCGGGCTGACCGGCCCGCTGCGGCGACTGCTCGTGCTGGCCTGGCGGGAGCCGCGCCGCCGGATGCCGGCCAGGTGGCGGCAGCGCTTCGCCGACGCGGTGGCCCGGCACCTCGACGGCACCTGGCAGGAGGCGGTCAACAAGCAGACCGGCCGCCGCCTGAGCGTCGACGAGTACGTCGAGCTGCGCCGGTCGACCTCGGCGGCGGAGGTGTCGTACCCGCTTGTGGAGTTCGTCAGCGGCCGACCGTTGCCCGAGCCGGTCTACCACCACCCGCTGCTGCGTCAGATCGGCCGCACCGGCAACGACCTGCTCTCCTGGTACAACGACCTGGCCTCGCTGGAGCGGGACCGGGCGACCGCTGGCGGGCACAACCTGGTCCTCGCCCTGCAGGCCGAGTTGGCCGTGCCCGAGGCGGAGGCGGTCGAGCGGGCGGCCGAGCACTGGCGGGACGCGATGCGGCGCTTCGTCGCACTGCGCGCCGCAGTGCCGTCGTTCGGCCCGGCGTTGGACGAGGCGGTCGCCGACCATCTAGACGGGGTGGCGTACGCCGTACGCGGGACCGTCGACTGGACCTTCGAGAGCGCCCGCTACCCCGTCAGCACCGCACCGCCCGCCGCTGGGCCGTAACCAGTCAGCTCAGGGCCGTAGGCCGAGCCGGATCACCAGGTCGAGCAGGGCGAAGACGAAGAGCGCGATGCCGACGAACCCGTTGGCGGTGAAGAACGCCCGGTTGACCTTGCTCAGGTCGGTCGGGGTGACCACCAGGTGCTGGTAGGCGAACGCCACCGCGGTCAACGCCAGCCCGATCCACCAGAGCCAGCCGAGGCCGATCAACGCGCCGAACCAGACGAACAGCGCGAAGGTCACCACGTGCGCGACCGTGGAGGCGTGCAGCGCGAAGCGTCGACCGTAGCGGGCCGGCACGCTGTGCACGCCGATCTCCTGGTCGATCTCGGAGTCCTGGCAGGCGTAGATCAGGTCGAAGCCGCCGATCCACAGTCCGACGGCCGCGCCGAGCAGCCAGGCCGGCCCGGAGCCGGCCAGGGTGCCGGTGACCGCCAGCCAGGCGCCGACCGGGCCGACCGCCTGGGCGACCCCGAGGATGGCGTGCGGCCAGTTGGTGAACCGCTTGGCGTAGGGGTAGACGACCAGCGGAATCACGGCGAGCGGCGCGAGCACCAGGCACAGCGGGTTGAGCAGGGCGGCAGCGACGAGGAACACGACCAGCGCGACGGCCGCGCCGGTCCAGGCCGTCCGCACGCTCACCGCTCCGGTGACCAGTTCCCGCCCGGCGGTACGCGGGTTTCGCGCGTCGATCTGACGGTCGAGGATCCGGTTGGCGGCCATCGCGAACGTCCGTGCCCCGACCATCGCCACGGTGATCAGCAGCAGGTCGAGCCAGCGCACCCGCGCGCCGTCGACCTGCATGGCGGCAAGCGCCGAGAGGAACGCGAACGGCAACGCGAACACGGAGTGCTCGATCGCGACGAGCTTCAGGAAGGACTTGATTCGGCCCGGCTTCTCGGCCGGCGACGCGTCGAGGACGACCATCAGATGCCGTACTCCTTCCAGCGCTTGTTGACCAGCGCCGTGACTTCCGGACTCATCTGCATCTCCTCCGGCCAACCGCGGGTGTAGCCCTCGGTGGGCAGCTTGCGGGTCGCGTCGACGCCCGCCTTGCCGCCCCAGAACTGCTGGTACGACGAGTGGTCGAGGTGGTCCACCGGACCCTCGGTGAGCAACAGGTCGCGGGCGTAGTCGACGTTGCCGAAGGCCCGGAAGGCGACCTCGTTGTAGTCGTGCACGTCGCAGTCCTCGTCGACGATCACGATCAGCTTGGTCAGCGACATCAGGTGCGCGCCCCAGATCGCGTTCATCACCTTCTGCGCGTGCTTCGGGTAGCGCTTGCGGATGGAGACGATCGCGCAGTTGTGGAACACGCCAGCGGCCGGCAGGTCGTAGTCGACGATGTCCGGGATCATCAGCTTGAGCAGCGGCTGGAAGATCCGCTCGGTGGCCTTGCCGAGGCCGTGGTCCTCCTGCGGCGGCTTCGAGGTGACGATCGAGTGGTAGACCGGCTTGCGCTGCATGGTCATCGCCTCGATGTGCAGCACGGGGAACGGCTCGACCGGCGTGTAGTAGCCGGTGTGGTCGCCGAACGGCCCCTCGGGCAGCCGCTCACCCGGCTCCAGGTAGCCCTCCAGCACGATCTGCGCGTGCGCTGGCACCTGCAACGGCACGGTGAGGCAGTCGACCATCTCCACCCGCTCGCCGCGCAGGAACCCTGCGAACAGGTACTCGTCGATGTCGCCGGGCAGCGGCGCGCTGGCCGCGTACGAGACGACCGGGTCGCAGCCGATCGCGATCGCGACCGGCAGGCGCTGCCCGAGCCGCTCGGCGACCGCGTGGTGGGCCGTGGAGTCCTTGTGGATCTGCCAGTGCATGCCCAGGGTGTTGCGGCCGTGCTGCTGAAGTCGGTACAGGCCGAGGTTGCGCTTGCCGGTCTCCGGGTGCTTGGTGTGGGTCAGCCCGTAGTTGTGGAAGATCCCGCCGTCGTCGGGCCAGACCTGCAACCCCGGCAGCCGGTTGAGGTCGACGTCCTCGCCTCGGTAGACGACCTCCTGGCAGGGTGCGGTCTTCACCTTGCGCGGCGGCACCGACTTGAGCTGCATGACCTTGCCGAGGCCCTCCCGGATGCCGGACCAGCCGACCGGCAGCTCCGGCTTGATCAGCGCGCCGATGCGGGCGCCGATCTCGTCAAGCGAGTCGACGCCGAGGGCCATCGCCATCCGCTTCTCGGTGCCGAACAGGTTGATCGCCACCGGCATGTCGCCCCGGGTCGGACGCTCGAAGAGCAGCGCCGGGCCGCCGGCCCGCACCGTCCGGGTGACCACCTCGCTGATCTCCAGCGTCGGATCGACCGGGACGTCGACCCGGCGCAGCTCCCCCGCGCGCTCCAGCGCCGCGAGGAAGTCCTTGAGATCGGTGTACGGGAAGCCACGAGCCGCCATGTCGCCAAGTCTCCCGCACCGGCTCCCGTACGACCCAAGCCGGGTGCTGTGACGCTCATGATGACCCGGCATCGCGGCGGCGCGTCTTGATCCACTCGGGTTTCATGAAGTCGGGGTGTCCAGCGGCCTGGGATGGCCCGACTTCCTGCAACCCGAGTGGATCAACGGCCTTCTCGCGCATGGCAGGCGGTGGAGCGGGTAGCCCGGCAGCGGGCGGACGGCGGGCCCTGGACGGGCAGCAGGCGGAGGCGGCGAATGGGCGGGGACCGAGTTCCGGCGGGGTTCAGTGAGCAACAGGCGCGGGTCGACCAGATCACCATGAACTACGTCCGGGGCGGCACCGGGCCGCCACTGGTGTTGCTGCACGGGTATCCGCAGTGCTGGTACATGTGGCGACACCTGCTGCCCGAGTTGGGGCGCTCCTTCGACGTGGTCGCGCCCGACCTGCGCGGCTTCGGCGACAGCGACGCCCCGGCCGGCGGCTACGACAAGAAGACGGTCGCCGCCGACCTGCACGGGCTGCTCGACCAGCTCGGCCTGACCAGTGACCTCCGGCTGGTCGGGCACGACCTGGGGACCATGGTGGCGTACGCGTACGCCGCCGCCCATCCGCAGCGGGTGAGCCGGTTGGCGCTCACCGAGGCACCGATCCCCGACGAGAGCATCTACACGTTCCCCGCGCTCACCTCGGCCGGGACCGGGGTGTGGAACTTCGGCTACTTCTCCCTCGGCAACGGGCTGCCGGAGGAGCTGGTCAAGGGGCGGGAGTCGCTCTGGGTGGACAAGTTCACCGACGCCCTGATGGTGCGCAAGGGCAGCATCGCCGCGCCCGACATCGAGGAGTTCGCCAGCCACCTGCGCGACCCCGCGCATCTGCGGGCCAGCTTCGCCTACTTCCGGGCGTTCGAGCGGGACATCGCCGACAACAAGGCGTACCGGGCCACGAAGCTGACCATGCCGGTGCTGGCCGTCGGGGCGGCGGCCAGCCTCGGCGGGCAGATCGCCGAGCAGGTCCGCCGGTACGCCGACACGGTGCGCGGTGAGGTGATCGAGGACTGCGGGCACTGGCTGTACGAGGAGCGCCCGGACGAGATGCTCGCCCTGCTGAGCGACTTCCTTCAGGCGGCCTGAGCAGGGGCTCCCGCCGTCGACGTGGCGGTTGCCGGGCCCGTCCGGGCCGCCCGGCGCCGATTGCCCGGGGTCAGTGGGTGCGGGCCTGCTCGACGAAGGCCCGCCACGCGGCCGGGGTGAAGGTCAGCAGGCCGCCGTCGCGGTCCTTGGAATCGCGGACGTGCACTCGGCCGGGCAGGTTGTCGGCAACCTCGACGCACGCGCCACTGTTGTTGCCGCTCCGGGTGGACTTGCGCCAGCGGGCTCCGGTCAGATCCATGGCTTCACGATCTCCTCGAGCAGGTCGATGGACTGCTGCCGGGGCAGCGCGTCGCTGCGCAGACTCTCCCACCTTCCGAGCAGGGTCGCCACCTCGTTGACGTCGTCCACGGCGGTGCCGCCGGTCTGACTGTCGAGGAAGCCGAGCCAACTGCCGTCTGCGGTGCGGCCGAGGATGAACGGCCCGAAGAGGCCGGCGTGCAGGCCCACCCCCTGCGGCAGCACGTGCACGCGGATGTGCGGGCGACGCGCGCACGCCACCAGGTGCCGGAGCTGCTCGGCCAGCACCCCGGCGCAGCCCTCCGCGAAGCGCTGCAACGCGGCCTCGTCGATCACGACGGTGAGCTGCGGCGGGTGCTCCCGGTCGAGGATCGTCTGCCGCTCCAGCCGGGCCGCCACCAACTCCTCCACCCGATCGGCGGTCAGCCCCAGGTCGAGCCGGAACACCGCCCGGGCATAGTCGGCGGTCTGTAACAGCCCGGGAACCATCGTCGCCTCGAAACAACGCAACTGGGTGGCGACCCGTTCGACCTCCAGCCAGGGGCGGAACCAGACCGGCTCGCCGTCGCGCCGACCCAGCTCACGCAGCGAGACCAGCAGGCCGCCGGTGTCGAGCACCTCGTCGGCGCGGATCAGGTACGCCTCGTTGGGCGCCGTCTGCCCCAGCTCGACCGCCGACACCATGGACGGCGAGTAGTGCGCGCGTTTGCCGTACTCCTCCTGGGTCAGCCCGGCCGCGAGCCGCGACCGCCGGAGCTGCTCCCTGATCAGCGTCGCCGTAGACACCACTGTGGTCACTGCGCCCCACCTCCCGCCGCAAACGGTGGGTCACGCAACCCACCTGTCGCACGGTAGCGAGCGCTCGACGCTGCGTCACCCCATGACAGGCATATCGGGGTAACGCGAGCGGAGGCGCCGCCTCACCACCCGGCCCAACGACCACCATCACAAGATCCACTCGGCTTGCAAGAAGTCGGGGCGTCCTGGGCCGCAGAACACCCCGACTTCCCGGAACCCGAGTGGATCAACGGCCGACCGGGTGCGGGACACCGAGCAAGGCCGACGACGGCCAGGTCAAGCCTGGCGAACACATCTCACCGTTCGTGGCGGAACGGCGGAACGGCGGAACGGCGGGACGCGGGTGCAGGGTGGATCCATGTCGGACGCCTACGTCGTCGGTGACCCGGACGGGTTGTCGCCCCTGCTTGTCGAGCTTCGCGACGCCGTCGCCCGGGAGCTGCACGCCCAACTCGCGCTGCGCGGTGAGCGGATCGAGCTGGCCGATCTGCCGGAGGTGTCCTACCAGGTCACGATCCAGGTCGAGCGGACGTTGTGGGCCTGGCGGCCGGCGCGGCAGCCACCGACCGAGGCCCGTCTCGACGGGGTTCGCCGGCCGGTCGACTGATCGAAGCCTGTCACAGGCCATCTCTAAGATCATGGATGCCGATCGGGTCGGGGTGATGCGGTCCCGGCTTCTTCCGACCGGCTCATCCCTTCCCAAGGAGATCGATGAGATCTGTGCACGTAACGCGCGGCCTGACCGCGCTCGTCGTGGTCGTCGCGGGGATCGGCGTGGCGGCTGGGCCGGCTGCGGCAGAAGACGACCCCGGCTGGGTTGGCGGCTGGTTCCGTGATGTCACGATCGGCACCTCCGGCTCGCCCGGCCGCACGATGCCGCTGACCCTGAACAGCTACCGGGCTGCCCAGCCCCGGGTGACCCTCGACCTGACCGGCCTGGCCGGGGTGGCCACCACCAGTTTCCCCGCCTGGTGCGTCACCGACGCAACCTCGGTCACCTGCCCGATGCCCCCGACCGCTACCCCCGACGAGTCCGGCTCGACCACTGGCGACGTGCCGGTGGTGTTCCGAGCCGCCCCCGGCGCCGCCGACGGCGCGACCGGCATCCTCACCTACACGACATTCGGCGAGCAGACCGAGCCACAGACCCAACAGTCGGTCGTCACCGTGCGATCCGGGCCCGAACTGCTCGACATGGTCAACGAGAACGTCGCCGGCGTCGACGTCGGTGAGAGTTACGCCATGCCGGTGGCCGTGGTCAACGCCGGCAACCAGCCGGCCGTGGATCTCCGACTCACCTTCCGTTTTCCGGTTGGCCTGGTTCCGGCCAGTTACCGCAACTGCCGCTACGGCACCGACCAGGCGCTCGGCACCAGGGTCGCCTGCACCGTGCGGGGCACGTTCGCACCCGGCCAGCGGTACGAACTGCGCGGTGGCTTCCCCACCGCTGTCGGTCCGGCCGCCCTGGGCGGTAAGCGAATCAACCAGATCGTGGAGCCGCTGGCCAGCGCCGAGCCGCTGCCGAGCAATGTGGAGTTCAAGAGCCGCGACGCCGACCAGGCACTGCGCCTACGGCCGGTCGGCGCACCGCTCGACGTCGTCCCGGTCGAGGTGACCAGCGCCGGCGGCGGGACCTACCTGGATCAGATCCGGGGCGCCTTCGACATCGTCGCCGAAGGTGCCGCCGTTACCGGAGCCGTCGGTGACACCGTCCAGGCCACCGTGGGCCTACGCAATGTCGGGCCGGGCGTGCCGGACGGCACCAACTCCGGCGACGTCGTCGGCGCGTTCTACTTCACCCCACCCGTCGGCGTCACCGTCGTGGGCCACCCGTCGGACTGCTGGCCGTTCGGCGACGACGAGGGCACCGCGGATGCACCGGCTACCTGGTACTGCGACGGGCGGGTGTCGGTGTTCCTCGCCGGGACCAGCCACACTGTCACGTTCGACCTGCGGATCGAGCGACTCGGCGGCGCTGCCGGACAGGTCGAGCCGCACGGCCGCTACCCGCGAGTGGACGACAACCCGAGCAACGACATCGCCCCCGTCACCGTGAGCTGACCGAGGCTGAACGATGCGGGCCGGTCACGGAGGATCCCGTGGCCGGCCCGCGCGTCATCGAACAGGTCAGTCCAGCCCGCCGTAGGAGTGCAGGCCGGTGAAGAAGATGTTCACGCCGAACAGGTTCATCAGCATGGTGAGGAAGCCGAGCACGGCGATCCAGGTGGCCACGTTGCGCTTGACGCTAGGCGTGGCGCGGGCGTGCAGGTAACCGGCGTACACCACCCAGGAGATGAACGCCCAGGTCTCCTTCGGGTCCCAGCCCCACGGCCGACCCCAGGCCGCCTCGGCCCAGATGGCACCGGCGATCACCGCGAAGGTGAAGATCGGGAACGCGAAGGCGTGCAGCGCGAAGGTCAGCCGCTCCAGGCCGACCGCGCCGGGCAACCGCTTGGCCAGGATGTACGGGAAGCTCCGCTTGCCCTGCTCGTACCCGCTGCGCATCAGGAAGCCGACCGCCGGCACCACACCGAGCAGGAAGATGCCGGATGCGAAGACGATCGTCGAGACGTGGATGATGAACCAGTACGAGTTCAGGGCCGGCACCAGCGGCACGATCGGCACGTACAGCACCAGCTCGGCGGTGGCGACCAGCAGCACCATCACCAGGGTCAGGAACAGCCCGAGCTTGCGCAGCGACGGTCGCTTCCAGAGCACCACCAGCCAGGCGGCGACACCGATGAACGTCACAGTGAGCACGAATTCGTACATGTTGCCCCACGGCATCCGGTCGGCCGCGAGCCCCCGGGTGACAAGCGCCGCCAGGTGCAGCAGGGCGGCGACCGCGGTGGCACCCACCCCGATCAGGCCCGCGAGCCGGGCACGCCGCGCGGGACGGTCGTCCGTGGGCGACGACTTCACCGGCGCGGGCGGCGTCGGGACGACACCGCCGCCGGCACCGACCAACTCGCGCACCGGAGCCGCCGTGGCGACCCGGGTACGCGCGTTGCCCAGCGCGTACTCGACGGCATGGCCGATCATGGCAACCAGGTACGCCAGGATCGCGAAGGTCACCAGATTGTCGGAGAGTGCGGACATCACTCGGCTCCTTCTCGCACGCCGGCCCGCTCAGTGGCCTCAGCTTCAGGCCGTTCGGCACCGTTGACCGCGGCGACGAGTTGGGTGAACTCGTCGGCGAACCCTGGATAGTCGGTACGCGGCAGCCCACCGACCTCCATCAAGCTACTACCGCTTGTCGGAGATCCTTCCCCGGGGTCGCCCGGCACCACCCGGAAGAAGACCCGGCGGCGTCGTCCGAAGAGCGAGCCCATCAGCCCGACCAGCAAGGCAGCACAGCTGATCAGCAGCGGCGTCGCGCCGGGGTCGTGCCGGACGGAGAGGGTGACGTACCGCTCGGTGCCCAGGAACTCGACTGTCGAGCCGTCGTCGAGCTTCCAGGTCTCGCCCTTGCGGAGCAGCTTGGTGCCGACCTCCTTGACCTTGCCGGTCCGCACCTGCCGCTGGTCGAGCTGGTAGACCGAGCCGGGGATGCCGGCGTCCAGGCCGAGGTTGCCCCGGTAGGCGACCAGGTTCAGCACCGGGTTGCGCTCGGTCGGGTACTGCGAGCGGACGAACGGTGCCTGCTCGGGTGCCGTGGGCAGGTAGATGCCGGTGAACGCCATCTGCTGATCCGGTGCGCGCGCACCGGTGGCCGGGTCGACGTTCGCATCCGGGAAAGCGGCCAGCCCTTCGCTGGTCAGGCCCATGTCGCCGGTGGTCAGGAACGGCTCGTCACTGAGCTGGCTGTTGCCGAACCGGTCGGTGTAGCGGATCACCGGGGCGTACCCGTGACCGAGCAGGTAGACGCTCGCGTCGCCGAGACGCAGCGGCGAGTTGACCGAGAAGTCGGCGCTGCGGGTCGGCTCGTCCGGGCCGTCGACGGTGACCGTGGCGTTGAAGAACTCCGGCTGGCCGGACGGCAGGAACCGGGCCTGGAAGTCGTCCAGCCGCAGGCAGAAGCGGGGCAGGTCGGCGCTGTCCACCCGGGGGCCGAGCTTCGCCTCGGCGTACTGCTGGCGGGTGTTGCAGAACGCGTTGTCCGCGCCGGCCACGAGCAGCCGGTTGCCGCTCCAGCCGTACCACGAGCCGAGCGCCACCCCGATCAGCACCGCGATCAGCGAGGTGTGGAAGAGCAGGTTGCCGGTCTCCTTGAGGTAGCCCTTCTCGGCGGAGACCTCGTCGCCGCGCACCTCGACGCGCCAGCGGCGCTTGCGCAGCACCTCGGCGATCGCCGCCACGCCACCGGGCGGGGCGGGCAGCACGGTGTGCTGCGGCAGCCGTGCCATCCGCTTCGGCGCGGCCGGCGGCCGGGACCGCAACGCCCGGAAGTGGTCGCGCAGCCGGGGCGTGATGCAGCCGATCAGAGAGGTGAAGAGCAGCAGGTAGATCGCGGAGAACCAGACCGAGCCGAAGACCTCGAACGCGCCGATCCGGTCCAGCCGGGGGGCCAGGTCCGGGTGGTCGACGAAGTACTCGTTGACCTTCTCCGGGCTGATCCCGCGCTGCGGCAGCACCGAGCCGGGGATGGCGGCGATGGCGAGCAGGAAGAGCAGGATCAGCGCCGTACGCATGCTGGTGAGCTGCCGCCACGAGTTGCGCAGCAGGGCGAGCAGCCGGTTGGGCCGACGCCGGGGCGCCGGGGCCACGGTCTCCGGTCGGTCGTCGACGGCCGTCATCAGATGCTCACCTCGCCCACCCCGACGGTGGTCTGCAACCAGATCACGAAGCTCTGCCATCCGCCGGTGATGAGTGCCAGGCCGATCAGGATGAGCAGGGCGCCGCCGACCCGGGTGACCCAGCGGCTGTTGCGCCGGACGGCGCGGAAGACCCCGAGCAGGCGCTCGAAGCCCAGCCCGAAGACGATGAACGGTATCCCCAACCCGAGGCAGTACGCCACGGCGAGCACCACGGCACGGTCGGTCTGACCGCTGGCGGTGGCCATCATCATGACCGCGCCGAGGGTGGGGCCGGTGCAGGGCACCCAGCTGAGCGCGAAGACCGCCCCGAAGACCGGTGCGCCGAGCAGGCCGGCGGCGGGCAGCCGGGAGATCCGGAACTCCCGCTGCAGGGCCGGGATCATCCCGAGGTAGGCGATACCGAGCACGATGATCAGCGCGCCGGCGACGATCTCCAACTGCCGCTCGTAGTCGAAGAAGACCCGACCGATGCTGGCGAAGAGGATCGCGCTGGCGACGAAGACGACTGTGAAGCCGGCGATGAAGAGGAGCGTGCCCGCGAGCACCCGGCCCTTGACCGCGCCGACCCGCGCGACCCGCTCCTTGACCGCGACACCGCCGGTGGTCGGTGCGGGGTCCGCTGTCGGCCGTCGGCCCTCCAGGTCGGCACCGGCGAGACCGGTCACGTACGACAGGTAGCCGGGGACGAGCGGGAGCACGCACGGAGATAGGAAGCTGACCAGGCCGGCGAGCGCCGCCGCGCCGATGGCGAGCAGCAGCGGCCCGCTGAGAGCCAACTCCCTGAAGGTCTCGCCCATCAGTTCGGGGCCGGCTTCTCGGCGGCGATCCGTTCGACGATCGGTTGCAGGCCCTCCTGCTTGACGGCGGCCCGGATCACCGCCGCGATGCGACCCTCCCGGTCCAGCACCACCGTCGCCGGCACGCTGTTCGGCGGAATGTCCAGCGCGAGCGCCGTCTTACTCGACGGGTCGAAGAGGCTCGGATAGGTGACCCGGCCCTGCTCGAACGCCTTGGCCTTGTCGCGCGAATCCTGAACGTTGATGCCGAGGAAGTTCACCCCGGAACCCTTGGTGGCCTGGTAGACGGCTTCCAGGTCGTCCGCCTCGGCCCGGCACGGCGCACACCAGGAGCCCCAGAAGTTGACCACCACCACCTGGCCGCGGGCCTGGCTCACGTCGTAGCTGCCGCCGAGAAGCAGCTCACCCGCGAGCTTCGGCGGCTTGGAGCGTTGGTCCGGAGCGCACTCGAAGATCCCGTCGGTGGTCGTCGTGCAGGTCTTCTCCTGCCCCTTCGACGACGTACAGCCGACCAGCGCCACCGCGGCTACGGTGGCGAGCAGACCAGCGGTCCACCTCCGGGCGTTCATCAGGCCCCCTTGGCCGTCCGGGCTGTCGCGGAGAGAGCGATCAGGTGCGCGGCCGGCTCGCTGTAGCCGATGCCCGCCACCTTCGCGCCGTCGAAGTGGAACGAGGTGAGGCTCGCCAGCCCGCACTGCCGCTTGCGCGGGTCGTGCCAGAGCCGCTTGCGCTCGACGTGGCGACGCAGCGTCCAGATCGGGAGCTGGTGCGACACCAGCACCGCCTCGCGTCCCTCGGCGGCCACCCGCGCGGCGTGCACGGCGGCGAACATCCGCTCGGCGATCACCCGGTACGCCTCACCCCAGGACGGGGTCACCGGGTCGCGCAGCACCCACCAGTTGCGCGGGTCGCGGAACGACCCGTCACCCGGGGACACCTTCTTGCCCTCGAACCAGTTGGCGCTCTCGATCAGCCGCTCGTCCACCCCGACCGGCAGCCCGAACTGGGCGGCGATCGGCTCGGCGGTCTGCTGGGCGCGCTCCAGCGGGCTGGCCACCACGTGCACGATCTCCCGCTCGGCCAGGCCCTGCGCGGCGGCCTTGGCCATCTGCACACCCAGCTCGGAGAGGCGGAAACCGGGCAGCCGGCCATAGAGGATCTGGTCGGGGTTGTACACCTCGCCGTGCCGAAGCACGTGCACCACCGTCTTACTCACCGCTGCGCCCCCTTAGTTCGCGACTGCGGGGCTCGCAAGACCGGCTCACTCCTCGCGCTCACGCTAACCCCCGTGACCAGCCGCTGCCGCCGCGTTCGCCGCCGTGGGCAGCGCGGCGGCGATGTGCTCCAGAGCGGCGTCGTCGATCGCCGCCGACACGAACCACGACTCGAACGCGCTCGGCGGCAGGTAGACGCCGGCGGCGAGCATCGCGTGGAAGAACGCCTTGAACGCCGGCACCTGCTGGGTGCGCGCGCTGTCGTAGTCGACCACGTCGGCGTCGGTGAAGAAGATCGAGAACATGCTGCCCGCGTACGACAAGCGGTGTGGGACTCCGGCGGCGGCCAACGCGTCGGACGCCAGCTTGCCCACGACGCCGGCCGTGGAGTCGAGGCGCTGGTACAGCGCGTCGTCGGCGAGCCGCAGGGTCGCCAGACCGGCGGCGCAGGCGAGCGGGTTACCGGAGAGCGTGCCGGCCTGGTAGACCGGCCCGGCCGGCGCGAGTCGCGCCATGATGTCCGCACGCCCGCCGAACGCCGCGGCGGGCAGGCCACCACCCATGACCTTGCCGTACGTCCACAGGTCGGCGTCGGAGGCGTCGAGGCCGTGCCACCCGGCGCGGGAGACCCGGAACCCGGTCATCACCTCGTCCACCACGAGCAGCGCGCCGTGTGCGTGCGCGATCCGGGCGAGCTGCTGGTTGAAGCCGTCGCGGGGGGCCACCACGCCCATGTTGCCGGCGGCGGCCTCGGTGATCACGGCGGCGATGTGCTGGCCCTCGGCGGCGAAGACCTCCTCGACGGCCCGAATGTCGTTGTACGGAAGAACGATCGTCTCGCTGGCCGCCGCGCCGGTCACGCCGGGCGAGTCGGGCAGGCCCAGGGTGGCCACGCCGGACCCGGCGGCGGCGAGCAGCGCGTCGACGTGGCCGTGGTAGCAGCCGGCGAACTTGACGATCTTCGAGCGGCCGGTGAAGCCCCGGGCCAGCCGGATCGCCGACATGGTCGCCTCGGTGCCGGAGTTGACCAGGCGGACCTGCTCGACCGGGGTCCGGGCGACGATCTCGGCGGCCAACTCCACCTCACCGGGGGTGGGCGTGCCGAAGCTGGTGCCCCGCGCGGCGGCGGTCTGGACGGCGTCCACCACCTCCGGGTGGGCGTGCCCGAGGATCAGCGGACCCCAGGAACAGACTAGGTCGACGTAGCGGCGACCGTCGGCGTCATACAGCCACGGGCCCTCACCACGGACCATGAAGCGTGGGGTGCCGCCGACCGCCTGGAAGGCACGCACAGGGGAGTTCACCCCGCCCGGCACGATGGCGCGGGCGCGGTCGAACAGGGCCTCGGAGGCCGGCGCATCGGCTGGGTAGCGGCCGGATCCGGCGGGAAAGATGTCGGTCACGATGCCGCCATTGTGACAGCGCCGAAGGGTCAACCAGCAGCCACCCCGTGGTGGGGTTACCCGGCTCACCCATGGCCAGCGCTCGTCAGCGGGGAGCTAGCGGCCTGGACGGCGGGGGCTCGAGGCCTGCGGCGGCAGTGGCTCGGGGCCTGGGGCGTCGGCGGCTCGCGGTCTCGACAGGCCGGGTCGGTCGGATCGCGCTAGGCTGACCGGGTGGATCGTGCCGAACTGTCCATCACGCTACACCGGACGGGCGACGAAGCAGTGCTGCGCCTGGCCGGTGAGATCGACATGCTCACGGCGGCGCAGCTCTCCACCGTCGTCAACGAGGTGCTGGCCGACCCGCCCCCGCGGATCGTGCTCGACCTCGGCGGTGTCACCTTCTGCGACTCGCAGGGTCTGGGCACCCTGGTCGTGCTCAGCCGCAAGGCCAGCCACGCGCAGAGCCTGCTGATGCTGACCCACGTGGGCGACTTCCTGATCCGCGTCCTGGACATCACGGGCCTCCGCAGCGCCCTGATGATCCGCAACGACCAACCCACCGGCTAACCCCCGCCCTGCCCTCCCTCCTCGGTTGATCATGAGGTTGACGGGCGATTCAGGGCCCGATCGATCCGCCAACCTCATGATCAGCGCGTGGGTCAGCATGATCAACGAGGTCAGGGGGTGGGGATGTTTCGGGTTTGGAAGGTTTTTAGGGATAGGGCTAGCAGGGCGGCTGTTAGGGCGCTCAGGGCTAGTAGGGGGGTGACGGACCAATCTGGGCTGAGGACCTGTGGGGTGTGGGTGAATGGGGAGAGGTTCAGCGCCCACTGGTTGAGCTTCAGCACCGCGCCTAGCTGACCTAGCAGGAGGCAGGCGGCGAGCACTGCCCAGGCGACCCCGGAGAGACGGGGCAGCCAGCCGACCAGCAGCGCCGCCAGCCCGGCCAGCACCCAGGCCGCCGGCACCTGGGCCAGCCCGGCACCGAGCAGCCGCGGCAGCTCACGGCCGACATCGCCGACGCTCAGACCGTAGGCCAGCCCGGTGGCGAGCCCGGCGACCGCCAGCACCACCGCCGGGCCGAGCAGCGCGAAGATCAGATGCGCGACCAGCCAGCGGCTCCGGCTCACCGCCGTCGCGAGCAACGGTTCGGCCCGCCCGGCGACCTCCTCCGCCCGCGCTCGCAGGGCGGCCTGGATGCCGTACCCGGCGGCGGCCAACCCGGTCAGGCTCAACGTCCCACCGAGGTACGCCTCGGCGAGCGCGGAGCTGCCACCGAGGCGGGACAGGATCTCGGCGAGCTGCTGGTTGCCCTCGACGGCTTGGCCAGCGGCGTCCGCCGCGCCACCGAGCACCAGGCCGAGCAGCCCGAAACCGACGGTCCACCCGAGCAGTTGGCCCCGGTGCAGCCGCCACGCCAGGCCGATCGGGCCGGCCAGCCCCGCGCCGGCGGTGGCCGGGCCGAGCCGGGACGGGAGCACTCCCGCGCCGAGGTCACGGCGGACCGAGACGGGGTACGCGACGAGCGCGACCAGCACGCTGAACAGCACCGGCAGCAGCAGCACCCACCAGCGCTCGTCGGCGTACGCCCGGCCACGGGCCGCCCAGCCCAGCGGCGAGAGCCAGCTCAGCCACTCCGCACTCCCACCGGTGCCGCCGGAGGCCCCGGCGTCGCCGCCCAGCCGCAGCACGAAGGCCAGCCCGAGCACACCCAGGCCGATCCCGCGCGCTCCCGCCGCGCTCTCGGTGAGTTGCGCGGTCAGCCCGCCGACCGTGGCGAAGACGATGCCGGTGAGCGCCACGCCGGCGCCGAAGAGCACCGAACCCGCGCCGGGCAGGCCGGCAGCGACCAGGCCGGCGGCGACGAGCAGGCCGAGCAGCACATTCGCGGCGTACGTAACCAGCAGCGCGGCGGTCAGCCCGGCGTACCGGCCCAGCACAGTGGCACCGAGCAGCTCCCGGCGACCGGCCTCCTCCTCGGTGCGGGTGTGCCGGACCACGGTGAGCACGCTGGCCAGCCCGGCGATCAGGGCCAGCAGACCGGCGCGCTGGACGGTGAGGGCACCGATGCTGTCGCCGTACACCGGACCGAGCAGGGCGACGATCGACGGGTTGCTGGCCGTGCCGGCGAGGTACGCGGCCCGTTCGGCGGCGGTCGGGTACAGCTCGGCGTACGCGCCGGCATAGCTGGCGGGCAGCACCGCCAACAGGAGAACCCAGATCGGCAACACGACCCGGTCCCGGCGCAGGATCAGCCGGACGAGGTGCCGGGTGCCGGTGTAGGCGGTCATGACCGCACCTGGTCGGCCTGGTAGTGCCGCAGGAACAACTGCTCCAACGTCGGGGGCTGGCTGACCAGACTCCGTACGCCGATGTCGGTGAGCTTGCGCAGGGCGGCGTCCAGCGCGGCGTTCTCCACGTCGAAGCGCACCCGATGGCCGTCCACCCGCAGGTCGTGCACGCCGGCGAGCTGGCCCAGGCCGTCCGCCGGGCCGGTCAGCTCCGCCTCGATCGAGGTCCGCCGCAGGTGGCGCAGCTCGGTGAGGGTGCCAGTCTCCACGTCCCGCCCGTTGCGGATGATCGTCACCCGGTCGCAGAGCGCTTCCACCTCGGCCAGGATGTGGCTGGAGAGCAGCACGGTGCGGCCGTCCGCCTTGGCCCGGCGGACCCAGCTCTGGAAGACCTCCTCCATCAGCGGGTCCAGGCCGGAGGTCGGCTCGTCCAGGATGAGCAGCTCGGCGTCGGAGGCGAGGGCGGCCACCAGGCCGACCTTCTGCCGGTTGCCCTTGGAGTAGGCCCGGCCCTTCTTGCGCGGGTCCAACTCGAAGGAGTCGAGCAGCTCGGCTCGGCGGGCCGGATCGAGGCCGCCGCGCATCCGGCCGAGCAGATCGATGACCTCACCGCCGGAGAGGTTGGGCCAGAGCGTCACGTCGCCCGGCACGTACGCCAGCCGACGGTGCAGAGCCACCGCGTCGCGCCACGGGTCGCCACCAAGCAGGCGGACGACCCCCGCGTCCGTCCGCAACAGGCCGAGCAGTGCCCGGATGGTGGTCGACTTGCCGGCGCCGTTCGGGCCGAGGAAGCCGTGCACCTCGCCGGTGCGGACGGTCAGGTCGAGACCGTCGAGCGCCCGGGTCCGGCCGAAGGTCTTGACCAGGCCGGAAACCTCAATCGGAGTTTCCATATATCGGAAGCTACACTTGTTTCACAAAGTTGTGAAGATTGCGAGAGCCAGGGCACCATCGGGTGCTCGTGACGATGGAGGGACCGCCATGGCAGCCACTGACAGCCACGACCCGGTGCATCTCTTCGTCGAACGGATGGCGTTGGCCTTCGCGGAGGTCGGGTTCCCGCGGATGGCCGCCCGGGTGCTGTTCACGGTGATGAGCGCGGACGACCCACTGACCGCCGCCGAGATCGGCGATCGGCTCGGAGTGAGCGCGGCGGCGGTCAGCGGTGCCGTCCGCTACCTCACCCAGTTCGGGATGCTGATCCGCGAGCCGGTCCCCCGGTCCCGCCGGGACCGCTACCGGATGCCAGACAACCCCTGGTACGAGGCCACCATCACGAAGACCGTGCTCTACAAGACGTTCATCGACGTCGCAGATGGCGGCGTTAGCGCCCTCGACGGCCCCAACACGCCGGCCGGCGAACGGGTGGCCGAGATGCGCGACTTCTTCATCTTCGTCCAGGAGGAGATCGACTCGATGGGTCAGCGCTGGCGGGAGCGGCGGGCCGCCACCGGCCACGTCAGACCCGGCGAGGGCTGAGCTTAGGAGTTGTTGCCCCAGCGGGCCTGTTCGAGCAGTCGTACCGCCCGGTCGCGGACCTCCGGATCGTCGGAGCGCAGCAGGGCCGTCGCCTCGTCGACCGCGTCGGTGAGCCGCCGCCACTGCATGTCGCGTTCCCGAACCAGGTCCGACTGGGTGGCCAACTGGCGGGTCTTCACCCACAGCTCGACGAAGACCGACACCTTGGCCCGAAGCACCCACGGGTCGAACGGCTTGGTCAGGTAGTCCACCGCACCCACCTGGTAACCCCGAAGGGCGAGCTGGGCGTCCCGGTCGGCGGCGGTGAGGAAGATGATCGGCACATGCCGGGTCCGCTCGCGGCGCTTGATGTGGCTCGCCGTCTCGAAGCCGTCCATGTCCGGCATCTGCGCGTCCAAGAGGATCACCGCGAAGTCGTCCACCAGCAGCTGCTTGAGCGCCGCCTCGCCGCTCTCCACCGCAACGGACTGGACCGGCAGGCCCTGAAGGATCGCCTCCAGGGCCGTCAGATTCTGCCGCCGGTCGTCCACGAGCAGCGCCTTGGCCATCTGGGTCACGAAGTCTCCTCGGTCCGGCTGCCGTTGATCCAGGACGACATCAACTCGATCAGGTCGTCCAGGTCGACCGGCTTGGTGATGTAGTCGCTGCCGCCAGCGGCGAGCGCCGACTCGCGGTCACCCGGCATCGCCTTCGCGGTCAGGAAGACCACCGGCAGGTCGGCGAACCGGTGGTTGCGGCGAATCTGGCGGGTGGTCTCGTAACCGTCCTGGTCGGGCATCATGGCGTCCATCAGCACGATGTCCACCTCCGGGTGCTCGGCCAGCAGGCGGACACCGTCCGCCCCGTTGTCCGAGTACAGCACGGTCATCCCGTGCAACTCCAACGCGCTGGTCAAGGCGAAGACGTTGCGGACGTCGTCATCCACGATCAGCACGGTGGCGCCATCCAGTTGGCGGGTGACCGGCGCCTCGGGCCGCTCCGGCAACAACTCCAGCGGCGGCATCAGCAGCGACGACGGCAGGCCAGCGCGCTGCGGAGACGGTGACTGAGGCGCGACCACGGCGTCCGGGGCCAACACCTGCGGCACGAAGAGGGTGAAGGTCGAACCCTGACCGGGCGCCGACGAGACGGTGATGGTGCCGCCGATCAGTCGGGCCAGATCACGGCTGATCGACAGCCCCAGGCCGGTGCCGCCATAGCGGCGACTGGTCGTGCCGTCGGCCTGCTGGAACGCCTCGAAGATGATCGACAACTTGTCGTCGGAGATGCCGATCCCGGTGTCGATCACGGTGAACGCGATCACCTGCTGAGCGTTCGTCAGCGCCGGGACGTCGAAGACCACGTTCTCCGCCGCCGGGGCGATCCGCAGTGTCACCGCACCGTTGTCGGTGAACTTCACCGCGTTGGAGAGCAGGTTGCGCAGGATCTGCTGCAATCGCTGCGCGTCGGTCACCAACGCCGGCGGCAGATCCTTGCTCACCCGTACCTGGAAGTCCAGGTTCTTCTCCTCGGCCTGCGGCGCGAACGCCTGCTCGACGAAGCCGCGCAGCTCGGAGAAGCGGATCTCGGTCGGCTCGACGTCCATCCGACCCGCCTCGATCTTGGACAGGTCGAGGATGTCGTCGATCAGACGCAGCAGGTCGGAGCCGGACCCGTGGATGGTCCGGGCGAACTCGATCTGCTTCGGGCTGAGGTTCTGCTCCGAGTTCTCGGCCAGCAGACGGGCCAGCAACAGCAACGAGTTCAGCGGGGTACGCAGCTCGTGGCTCATGTTGGCCAGGAACTCCGACTTGTAGGCCGACGCCCGGGTCAGCTGCTGAGCCTTCTCCTCCAGGCCCAGCCGCGCCAGCTCGATCTCCCGGTTCTTCGTCTCGATGTTGCCCTTCTGCTCGGACAGCAGAGTGGCCTTCTCCTCCAACTCGGCGTTGGTGCGCTGCAACTCCGCCGACTGCTCCTGCATCTCGTGCGCCAGCCGCTGCGACTGGGCCAGCAGTTGCTCCGTACGCCGGTTGGCCTGGATGGTGTTGACCGCGATGCCGATGGTGAGCACCAGCCGCTCCAGGAACGACAGGTGCAGCTCGGAGAAGGCCGACACGCTTGCGAACTCGATCACCCCGAGCAGCTCACCCTCGAACAGCACGGGGAGCACCACCAGGTCGGACGGGGGTGTCTCGGCCAGACCGGAGCGCAGGGTGAGCCGGCTGTTCGGGGAGGCGCTGACCCGGATCGTGCGACGGGAGAGCGCGGTCTGCCCGACCAGCCCCTCACCCGGCCCGAAGGTGACGTCGTGCCCCCGCGCCACGTACCCGTACGAGGAGGTCAGCCGCAGCCGCATGCTGCCGTCGGCGTCGTCGGCCAGGAAGAAGGCGCCGAGCTGGGCGTCGACCAGCGGGGTCACCTCCGTCATGATCATGCGGCAGACCTCGCCGAGGTCGCGCTGACCCTGCAACAGACCGCCGATCCGAGCGAGGTTGGAGTCCAGCCAGCCCTGCTCGGCGTTCTTCTTGGTCGTCTCCCGGAGGGTGACGATCATCTGGTTGATGTTGTCCTTCAGCTCGGCGACCTCGCCCTGCGCCTTGACCGCGATCCGTTGGGTCAGGTCGCCACGGGTCACCGAGGTGGAGACCTGGGCGATGGCACGCAACTGCGTGGTCAGCGTCGAGGCGAGCTGGTTGACGTTCTCGGTGAGGTCGCGCCAGGTGCCGGAGACACCCTTAACCTGCGCCTGACCACCGAGCTTGCCCTCGATGCCGACCTCCGACAGGTCACCCTTCGCCACGGCGGTGGTCACCGAGGCGATGTTGCGGACCTGACTGGTCAGGTTCGACGCCATCGAGTTCACGTTGTCAGTCAGGTCCCGCCAGGTGCCGGAGACACCCTTCACCTGCGCCTGACCACCGAGCTTGCCCTCGGTGCCCACCTCACGCGCCACCCGCGTCACCTCGTCGGCGAACGACGACAACTGGTCCACCATCGTGTTGACAGTCGACTTCAGCTCCAGGATCTCGCCCCGCGCGTCCACCGTGATCTTCTGCGACAGGTCACCCTTCGCGACCGCCGTGGAGACCTGGGCGATGTTGCGCACCTGGGCGGTCAGGTTCGACGCCATCGAGTTCACGTTGTCGGTCAGGCGACAGGTCACCCTTCGCCACGGCGGTGGTCACCGAGGCGATGTTGCGGACCTGACTGGTCAGGTTCGACGCCATCGAGTTCACGTTGTCAGTCAGGTCACGCCAGGTGCCGGAGACGCCCTTCACCTGCGCCTGGCCGCCCAGGTTGCCCTCGGTGCCCACCTCGCGGGCCACCCGGGTCACCTCGTCGGCGAACGACGACAACTGATCGACCATCGTGTTGACGGTGTTCTTCAGCTCCAGGATCTCGCCCTGGGCGTCCACCGTGATCTTCTGCGACAGGTCACCCTTGGCCACCGCCGTGGAGACCTGGGAGATGTTGCGGACCTGGCTGGTGAGGTTGCCGGCCAACTGGTTGACGTTCTCGGTGAGGTCCCGCCAGGTGCCGGAGACGCCGCGTACCTGCGCCTGACCACCCAACTTGCCCTCGATGCCCACCTCACGCGCGACCCGGGTCACCTCGTCGGCGAACGACGACAACTGGTCCACCATCGTGTTGACGGTGTCCTTCAGCTCCAGGATCTCGCCCTGCGCCGCCACCGTGATCTTCTGCGACAGGTCACCGCGCGCCACCGCCGTGGAGACCTGCGCGATGTTACGGACCTGGGCGGTCAGGTTCGACGCCATCGAGTTGACGCTGTCGGTGAGGTCCTTCCACGTGCCCGCCACGTTCGGCACCTCGGCCTGGCCGCCGAGCTTGCCCTCGGTGCCCACCTCGCGGGCCACCCGGGTCACCTGCTCGGCGAAGAGCCGCAGCGTGTCGGTGAGGTAGTTCATCGTGGCGGCCAGCTCGGCCACCTCACCACGCGCGCCGACCGTGATCTTCTGCGACAGATCGCCCTTGGCCACCGCCGTCGCCACCTGCGAGATCGACCGCACCTGGCCGGTCAGGTTCGACGCCATGGTGTTCACCGAGTCGGTGAGGTCCTTCCAGGTGCCGGCGACACCCCGCACGTCGGCCTGGCCGCCCAACTTGCCCTCGGTGCCCACCTCACGGGCCACCCGGGTCACCTCGTTGGAGAACGACGACAGCTGGTCCACCATCGTGTTCACGGTGCGCCCGATGCGCAGATACTCACCCCGCAGCGGCCGGCCGTCGATCTCCAACGCCATGTGCTGGGACAGGTCGCCGTCGGCCACCGCCACGATGACCCGGGCGATCTCGGTGGTCGGCCGACCCAGGTCGTCGATCAGCGAGTTGATCGCTCGCTGCCCCTCTGCCCAGGAGCCGTCCAACCCCTCGTCGTCGAGCCGCTCGGTAAGCCGGCCGTCGCGACCGACGATCCGGCTGATCCGCCGCAGGTCGAGGTACTGCCGCTCCTGGAGCGAGACCACCTCGTTGAAGGCGTCCGCCACCTCACCGGCCGCGCCGGCGCGGCGGGGAAGCCGGACCTTCAGGTCACCGCGACCGATCCGTCGCAGTGCCTCGGTCAACTCACCGAGGAGCGCCTCGTGGTCGGGCGCGGACGGATCCGCCACCGACTGCTTCGCCGTGGTCATCATTCCTCGCTCAACTCGGGGGCGCCGGTCCGTGCGGACACACCGGCACCCCATATTGTGCCCGCGCGCGCCGCAGTGCCAGGGTGCGCGACCCGCCAGATGGCATCGATCGCCGCGTCGACCCGCCCGATCGACGCGGTCTGTCGCAAACCTCGCCCTGCTCCCGGACCCGTCGTTTCGACGCGGCGGACCCCGCACTGCCAGCGGTGCCGCTGACCGACGCGACAGCCCACGATTGGTGATCGGCTTGGCACCTGACAGGGGGACGGTGGAGGATACGGGGGTGTCAGCCGAGGCGGGGGCCGCGACGGCCGGGGCCCGGGACGGGGCCGTCCGGCGTGTCCGCCTGCCCGCAGACCGTCGTACGCCGGCCGCCGCCCGCGCCGTCGTCCGCTCGGTGTTGACCGAGTCACACCTCGACGAGTTGGCCAACGAGGCCCTGCTGCTCACCACCGAGCTGACCACAAACGCCGTCGAGCACGCCCGCACCGAGTTGGACATCGAGGTCGTCGCCGACGAGGTCGGGATCACCGTCACCGTCTCCGACTTCGCCCCCGGCTCGGGCGACGAGCTGACCGTCGGCGCCCGCAACGACTCCACCGAGATCGACGAAGTCTCCGTACGCGGCCGGGGCCTGCTGCTGGTCGACCACTTCGCCAGCCGCTGGGGCACGACCTACCTGCCCACCGGGAAGGGCGTCTGGTTCCGACTGGACCGCCCCGGCGCCGACCCGCCGGCCGAGGGCACTATCGGCGAGTCGACACCCGCCAGCGCCGGCCCTGCAACGAGCGCCGACCGGTCCACGCCGAGCGCCAGCGCGATGAGCGAACTCATGCAGACCGCCCCCGACCTGTACGGGGACGACCCGTTGCCCGACTTCGCCACCAGCCTGCTCAGCCGGGTCGCCGAGATGGTGGGCGCGGCCGGCGGCACGATCCGCCTGGACCGGGGCGACGGGCAGGGCCGCCAGGTGCTGGCCCGCTTCGGTCGATCGCCCCGCCCCGACAGCGAGCTGCTCCGGGTGCCGCTGACGGTGCACCGCCCGTACGCCGGGGAGTTGGAGTTGGACGCCGCGCCGTCGGCGTACGCCCAACCGTTGGCGGTGCTCACCGCCGAGCGGCTGTCGCTGCATCTCGAGAACGACCGGCTGCGCAGGGCCGATGTACGCCGGCAGGTGTGGCTGACGTTCCTGGCCGAGGCGAGCGAGTTGCTGGCCCAGTCGTTGGACGTCGACCTGACCATGGCGCTGGTGCCGCAGTTGGTGGTGCCGCGGCTCGGTCAGTGGTGCGCGGTGCACACCACCGACGAGTGGGGCCGGCTCCGGCTGGCGGCGGCCAGCCACGCCGACGAGTCGATGCTTCCGCAGTTGCACAAGGTGCTGGCGGAGACCGGGCCGGATTCGATCCAGGCCCGCCTGCGCGAGGCGTCCCGCAGCGCGGCGCAGATCCCCCTGGGCGGGCCGATGGAGGGTTTCGCGGTCCCGCTGATCGCGCGCGGGCAGCGACTCGGGACCTTGGCGGTGGGGCGACACCAGCGGCACCGGCATGACCCCGACGAGGTGGCCGTGTTGGAGGACGTGGCTCGGCGGGCCGCGCTGGCCATCGAGAACGCCCGGATCCACGCCGAGCGCCGCCGCGTGGCGCAGACGCTCCAGCAGTCCCTGCTGCCGCCGGTGCTGCCGGTGGTGGACGGGATCGGTTTCGCCGCCGAGTACGTCCCGACCGGCGACGACGCCGAGGTGGGGGGCGACTTCTACGACGTGGTGCCACTGCCCGACGGGCGCTGGCTGGTGGTGATCGGTGATGTCTCGGGCAAGGGCGTCCAGGCCGCAGCGGTGACCGGGCTGGTCCGGGACGTGATCCGGGTGCTGGTCGGCGACGGCAAACCGCTGCCGGAGGCGTTGGCTCGGCTCAACGAGACGCTTGTGGAGCGCGGTGGCGGTCGCTACTGCACGCTGGCGCTGGCGGCGGTCGGGCCGGGCGAGGGCGACCAGTTGGACGTGTCGCTGCACCTCGCCGGACACGACCGGCCGGTGCTGCTGGCGGGGTCGGGCGGCGCCGAGTTCGTCGGCACCAGCGGCACCGCGCTAGGCCTGCTCGACACGATCACCTCGCCGACGGCGGAGATCACGCTCGGGCCGGGCGACTCGTTGATCTTCTACACCGATGGCGTCACCGAGCGGCGGCGGGGCCGGGAACTGTTCGGCACCGACCGGCTGCGGGACGCCGCCGCACCCCTGGCCGGCTATTCAGCCGACGTGGTGGCCGCCCGGCTGCGCGCTGCGGCGATCAACTTCTCGGTCGAGCCACCCCGGGACGACATCGCCATCCTGGTGCTCCGCAACGACGCGACCTGACCCTGCGCAGGGCCTCGGGATTCGGGTCCGCTCGGTAGATTGGCGGCCATGTCGAGCGTCGCGCAGGTCTCGTCGTACTCGCGGCCGATGGTTCGTGCCCTGCTCGTCGCGCAGTTCGCGACCATCGGCGCGTTCCTCGCCGTGGTGCTGCTCTACGTCGGTCGGATGGCGACCGCTGGCGTCGGCCCGGCCGAGATGCTGACCGGCGCGTACGACCCCAAGGACATGGCCGTGTTCGGGGTGTTCCACATTGTGGTGGCCCTGCTCTACCTGGCGGGTGCGGTGCTCGGGTTGCCGTTGGCGATCGTCGCGGTGGCGCTGGCCGCCCGGGAGGGCGCGGACATGCCCAGGGCAACCCGGACACTGCTGCTGGTCAGCGCGGCGGGCAGCGTGTTGGTGCTGGTTGCTCGGCTGACCCCGCCGCTGTTGGACATACACCGGTGGTGGATGGACTGACCGGGCTGGCTCACAGCCCGCCGGGGAGCCGCCCGGGGGCGAGCCGGTGCTCCGGATCCAGGTGCCTCTTCGCGGCTCGCAGTTGGGCCAGACCGGCAAGCTCACCCCAGAGGTCGACGGCCTGGCGGACCGCCGTGGGAGCGGAGATCACCACGCAGCGGCCCTGCCGAGCCACCAGCACTCCTCGAACGGCGGCCAGGATGGACGCCACCCGGTCGGGTGCCAGCGCTCCGGGCAGTGCCGCGTGCACCATGCCCAGCCCGGCGGACCCGCGCACCGGCACCGGCGCGCCGGCCGCGTCGCGCAGCGCGTAGACGGCGGCGTGCAGGTCGCCGATCGGCACCTCCAGCCGCAGCGCCGTGTCGCCGGGCGCGAACGGATAGCGGCGCCACCACGTCGGCGCGGAGTGGGCGATCGTCGCCTCCCCGTGCAGCAGACCGACCAACCGCTCGGCACGCTCATTGACATCGGCGGGGCCGCCCTCCAGCAGCACCACCAGGCTCCCGGCCCGCGACGGTGCGCCGACCCGACCGGACATCGACGGGTGGCGTTCTCGAGCGGTGGCCGACGGATGACCGGGCGGGTACGGCGTACGTGGCCGGGGGGTGCCTCCGGGCAGGTCCAGCTCGATGGCCGACGGCTCCAGCCGAGCGGCGAGAATCGTCCGGACCAGGTCGTGCACCTCCAGCGGTGTCCACACCGGGCGGGACACCCAGAGCCTGCTCGCCGGCATCGGCTGCACCCGCAGACTCGCCGACACCAGCACGCCGAGCGCGCCCTGGGAGCCGCAGAGCAGGCGGGCCAGGTCGAGCCCGGGAGCGCCACCGTCGACGCTGATCAGCTCGCCGTCAGCGGCGAGGTAGCGCACACCGAGCAGTTGGTCGCAGGGGCTGCCGTGGCGGTGGCGCAACGGGCCGGCCTCGCCGGCGGCGAGCACACCACCCAGGGTCGCGCCGGGTGATGGGGCGTCCATCGCGAGCCGCTGCCCGGTGCGCTCCAGTGTGGCTTGCACCGCCCGCAGCGGGGTGCCTGCTCCCACGTCGACCACCGGCGCGTGGGCCGGCTCGTGACCAATGCCGGCCAGCCGGCCAGTGTCGAGCAGGATGTCGACCTGAACGGGTGTGGCACCCCAGTCGATCTTCGTGCCCGCACCTCGGGGCACCACGGCCAGGTCGTGCGCGGCAGCCAGTCGCAGCACCTCGGCGGCGGCATGCGGGCCGCCCGGGACGGCCACCCAGCGCGCCGGCCGCCCCGCCACCTCGTCAGCGGGCCCGGCCAGCCGGGAGAACGGTGGACCGCAGATCGCCGCCAACCGCCGGGTGATCTCAAGGGCTCCGGACCGGCCGAGGGAACTCGCTGCTGCCGCCATGCCGGCTATCGTACATGTGTTCGAAAGTCGTGGTGGCGACTATCGGGATGGCGCTGGTCCGGCGCGGTGCGACTGCCGGCCGGTAACGTGGCCGCCGTGACCACCGAGATTGCCCCGCCCGCGGCGAAGCGGGTGCCCAGCGAGCGCACCCACCACGGCGACACCGTCGTCGACGAGTACGCCTGGCTCGCCGCCAAGGACGACCCGGAGACGATTGCCTACCTGACCGCCGAGAACGACTACACCGACGCGCGTACGGCGCACCTGGCCGAACTGCGCGCCGACCTGTTCGAGGAGACTCGCCGACGCACCCAGGAGACCGACCTGTCCGTGCCGACCCGCAAGGGCGGGCACTGGTACTACACCCGGACGGTCGAAGGGCAGCAGTACGGGGTGCAGTGCCGGCGGGCGGTCCGCGACGGTGAGACCGACCCGCCGGTCAGCACGGACGGCGCCCCGCTCGACGGCGAGGAGGTGCTGCTCGACGGCAACCTGCTGGCCGAGGGGCACGACTTCTTCTCGCTGGGCGCGTTCGACGTCAGCCCGGACGGTCGCTGGCTGGCCTACTCCACCGACTTCTCCGGCGACGAGCGGTTCACCCTGCGCGTGAAGGACCTGACCACCGGCGAGCTGCTGCCGGACGAGGTACCTGACACGTTCTACGGCACTGCCTGGTCGGCCGACGCCTCGGTGCTGTTCTACGTGACCGTGGACGACGCCTGGCGGCCGAACCGGGTCTGGCGGCACACCGTCGGCTCCGCTGCCGCCGAGGACGTCGTCGTCCACCAGGAGGACGACGAGCGGTTCTGGGTGGGCGTGGAGCTGACCCGGTCGGAGAGGTTCATCCTCATCGACGTGCACAGCAAGGTGACCAGCGAGGTGCTGGTCATCCCCGCCGGCAACCCGACCGGCGTGCCGGCCGTGATCGCTGCTCGCCGACAGGGCGTCGAATACGCGGTGGAGCACCACGGCCACCGTTTCCTGATCCTGCACAACGACGGCGCGGAGGACTTCGCGCTGGCGTTCACCTCGGCGGACGCGCCGGGCGACTGGGTGCCGCTGATCGAGCACACCCCCGGCACCCGGCTGGAGTCCGTCGACGCCTTCGCCAACCACCTCGTGGTGTCGCTGCGCACCGACGGGCTCACCGGGCTGCGGGTGCTGCCGGTGGGCAGCGACGACTCGCACGACATCGACTTCCCCGAGCCGCTGTACAGCGTCGGGTTGGACGCCAACCCGGAGTACCGCACCGGGCAGGTCCGCCTGCGCTACTCCTCACTGATCACCCCCGACTCGGTGTACGACTACGACCTGGTCACCCGGCAGATGGTGCTGCTCAAGCAGAAGCCCGTACTGCCCGGGCCGGACGGGCGGCCGTACGACCCGGCCGAGTACGAGCAGCACCGGGACTGGGCACTGGCCGACGACGGCACCCGGGTGCCGATCTCGGTGGTCTGCCGCGTCGGCACCCCCCGGGACGGCTCGGCACCCGCCGAGCTGTACGGCTACGGTTCGTACGAGGCCAGCATGGACCCGTGGTTCTCGGTGGCCCGACTGTCCCTGCTGGACCGGGGCGTGGTCTTCGCCGTGGCGCACATCCGGGGCGGCGGCGAGTTGGGCCGCCGCTGGTACGACCAGGGCAAGCTGCTGGCCAAGAAGAACACCTTCACCGACTTCGTCGCCTGTGCCCGGCACCTCGTCAAGGCCGGCTGGACGGCCAGCGACCGGCTGGTCGCCCGGGGCGCCTCGGCTGGTGGCCTGCTGATGGGTGCGGTGGCCAATCTCGCGCCGGACGCGTTCACCGGGATCGTGGCGCAGGTGCCGTTCGTGGACGCGCTCACGTCGATCCTCGACCCGTCGCTGCCGCTGACCGTCACCGAGTGGGAGGAGTGGGGTAACCCACTCGACGACCCCGAGGTGTACGCGTACATGAAGTCCTACACGCCGTACGAGAACGTGACCGCCGTGGACTATCCCGCGATCCTCGCGGTGACCAGCCTCAACGACACGCGGGTGCTCTACTCGGAGCCGGCGAAGTGGATCGCCCGGCTGCGGGCGGTCGCCCCGGGCGGTGACTATCTGCTGAAGACCGAGATGGGTGCCGGGCACGGCGGCCCGAGCGGTCGCTACGACTCCTGGCGCGAAGAGGCGTTCATCAACGCCTGGATCCTGGACCGCATCGGTCACGCCTGACCCGTCGGGCCGGCATGATCGCGCTCGATCGTGGAAGTAGTCCCCTCGGCAGCTCGGGGAGACCACTACTTCCCTGATCGGGCGCGATCATGGCCAAGTCCCGTATGCGCGGGCGTTCCGCGCCGCACGGCCTGGCCTTTCCGGGTCGCAGGGGATGCCGGAGCCTAGACTTCCGGGGTGACCGAGGCTACGGATGGTGACGGCAGGGCCGCCGAGGACGTCCGCCGACCGAGCGTGGCCGCGGTGGCGCGGGACCGCCGCGTCTGGCTGATCCTCGCGATTGTCGCCGGCCTCCTGGTCTGCTGTTGCTCGGCCGTGGTCGGCACGCTTGTCGCACTCTCCTCCGGTCTGCTCAGCGCCTGACCTGGCCGAGCGGGTCACGCCGGCCCGGTTCAGGTCGTCCGCAGCTCGTCCAGGGCGGTACTGGCGCGCAGGAAGAGCAGGCCGACACCGACCGTCACCAGCACCGCCGCCAACGCGCCGGCCCCGAGCCACGCCAGGTGCTCCAGAGGTACGGGAACGGCTCGCTGCACCACGGGAATGTGCACGATCCGGGTGTACTGCTCCTGGGTCGCAGGGTCGGCGCAGAGCGCAGCCGTGGCCTCGCAGGTCGACGTCGACCCGCCGCCCGCCGACACCTCCGCCGCGAGCCCCCGGCCGAGCAGCGTGCCCACGCCGAGCGCGAGCAGGATCGCCGGCACGGCCGGCGTCAACGCCTGCCAGGCCACCGAACGACTCAGCGTGGCGCGGGGCACCCCGGTGGCGACCAACGCGGCGTAAGCGCGTCGACGGGCAACGATCCCCTCGACCAGCGCGACGATCAGCCCGCCCGTCGCGATCAGGATGGCCACGGCGACCGCGCTATCGACAAGATCCATCGTCGACAGATAGAAGGGGTTGTCGCCGCCACCGTCCACCCCGACGAGTCGGCTCTGCTCCCGCTCGAGCTGGTCCTTGGCGGCGAAGTAGGCGCGCTGGGCTGCCGCACCCGCACCGAAGATCAGGGCGGCGAGCAGCGCCGCGAACGTACGGCTGCCCGCCCACGGATCGGCCATCAGCCGGCCCGCCGCGAGCAGGCCCGGCGCACGGCGGGCGTGCCGACGCAGCAGCCGCCCGCAGTGGTACGAGATCCAGCCGGTGCCGATCACCACCCCGATCATCGCCGCGAACGCACCCACCGCGAACAACAGCGGCGCCAGCCAGGCCAACTCTTCACTGTCGTCGAACCGATCTACCGCCGGGCGGACCAGCGCGAACGAGGCCACGCCGAACCCGATCAGGAGCCCGGCCCATGGGCCCGGACCGCGCTCACGGGCGGCCTTGCCGCTCACCCCGAGCGGGCTGGTGGTGACCGTACGCAGCATCAGGGCGGTGGCCAGCGCCGCGACGACCGGCAGACCGAGCACCACGCAGGCCAGCGCGCCGGGCGACGGCAGCACATCGGTGGGCAGGATCAGTTGACCTCGCGCGTCCGGGCGGTGCAGCAGATCGCGGCCAATCAGGTAGACACCCAGCCCGACGAGCGTGCCGAGCAGGGCGGCCACGCCGGTCTCCAGCACCACCAGCCGGGTGACCTGGCCCGGAGTGGCACCGGCCAGCCGGAGCGCGACCAACCGGCGGTCCCGTGCCGGTGCGCCGAGCCGGGCGCACTGACCGGCCAGCGCCAGCACCGGGATCATCAGCATCAGCAGCGCGAACGCCGTACCGCCGCGCAACCCAGGCTCCGCCAGCAGAGCGTTGTGGTACTGCTCCGACCACCTGGTCTGGTTCTCATCCGTCGCCGCCGGCGTGGGGATGGCCAACACGGTGAGCGCCGCGAGCCCGGCCAGGGTCGCCAGCAGGGCACTGAGCGCGGTGAGCACCACCCGAGCGGTGTCGGTGCGGGTGCCGGCGAGCGCGAGGCGGACCAGCGTCGTCGGTCTCACCGAGCACCGCCGGCCAGCGGCACGTCGAGCCCCAGGCCGGTGTGGTCCACGAGGCCGTCGCGCAGCACGATCTCCCGATCGGCGTACGCGGCAATCCGCGGCTCGTGGGTGACCAGCACGACCGTAGTGCGCTGCTCACGGGCGAGCCGGACCAGTTGGGTGAGGACCTGCTCGCCGGTGAGCGTGTCCAACGCACCGGTCGGCTCGTCGGCGAAGAGCACCCGAGGCTCGGTGACCAGCGCCCGTGCCGTGGCGCAGCGTTGCTGCTGACCGCCGGACATCTCACCCGGCCGCACATCGGCCACCTCGATCACCCCGAACCGTTCCAGCCAGGTGAGCGCCGCCGTCCGCGCCTCTCGCCGCCCCGTGCCGGCGAGGAGCAGGGGCAGGGCGACGTTCTCGGCGGCGGTCAACTCGGCGACCAGTTGCCCGAACTGGAACAGCACCCCGAACTCGGTACGCCGCAGCCGGGACCGGGCCGCCTCCGACCAGGTGTCGATGCGGTGCCCGCCCCAGGTGACCTCGCCGGCGTCCGGCCGGAGGATCCCGGACAGGCAGTGCAGCAGGGTCGACTTGCCGCAGCCACTCGGCCCGGTGACGGCGACGATCTCGCCCTCGGCCACGTCGAGTGTCACGCCGCGCAGCGCGGGCGTCGGGCCGTACGCCCGAACCACGCCGCGAGCCTGGAGTTGCGTCACGGATGCACCTCCCGGTGCCAGTCGGCGACCCGGCCCAGGGTGGTCTGCAGCCACCGGAGATCCGCGTCGAGGTGGGCGATCGCGAAATCGGCCGCGACCACATCACTGAGGGTGGCGGCCGTGTCAGCCTTGACTGCGGTCAGCTCCCGCAGCCGTGCGGCGTGCGCGGCACGTTGGGCGATCAGGTAGGACCGGGCCCGATCGACATCGGCGACCAGCAGCGCCACCACGACCTTGGCGAAGAGCGTGCTGGCCACATACGGCATGGGCGGTTCCACGGTGGTCAACCACTGGTCCAGCGTGTCCCGACCCTGGTCGGTCAGCGCGTACGCCGTGCGATCCGGCCCGGCCACGCGGTCCTGCCCGGCGGCCGCCACCAGCCCGTCCCGTTCGAGGCGGCCGAGAGTGGCGTAGACCTGCCCGAAGGCCAGCGGCCGAGCCCGCGGCAGCCGCTCGTCGTGCGCACGCTTCAGCTCATAGCCGTGCCGGCTGCCCCCGGCCAGCAAACCAAGCAAGACATGCGGCGTAGACACAGCCGCCACTATTCACCGAGCGAATACCTAAGTCAACAACCGCCCCGCCCACTCCACCCCGACCTCGGTTGATCATGAAGTTATCGCCCTCCGCAGCGGCGTGTCATGGCAATAACTTCATGATCAACCTGGGGAGATGGGGGGTGGGGTAGGCGGGGTTAGGGGGTTTGGGGCCAGGTGGGGGTGCGGCCGGTTTGGGTCAGGAGGTGGGCCAGGTCGGTGGGGGTTTGAGTGGGCGTGGGAGCTGGGTCGGCGAAGACACCCATCTTGCGGGCGGTGGGGCCCAACTGCTCCACCAGGTCGCGCAGCTCGGCCACCACCTCCGAGGCCGGGTGGTACGGCTGGCCGGTGGCGACCGCGAGGTCCCAACCGTGCACGGTCAAATCCAGCAGGGCCATGCCGCCGATGGCGGTCTGCGGCATGGGCATACGCGGCGACATGCCCTCCACCGTGGACGGGTCCGACCACGCCGCGATCAACCGGCCGGTCTCCACCTCGAAGCGGTCCCGCCAGCCTTCGCCCAGGTAGTCGGGCTTCTCGGCCCACTCCACCTGGCGCTTCTCGGCCAGCTCCTGAAAGTTGACCACCACTTGGAAGAGGTGGTTGAGCAGATCACGGACCACGTAGTCGCTGCACGGCGTGGGCAGGTCGAGCTGGTCGTCGGAGATGCCACGCACCACATCGACGGTTCGCGGCGCGGCAGCCGCCAGCAGATCGCTAGTCTGAGTGGACATAGGGCCAGCGTATGAGGGTGGTCTTGAACAAATGCGACAGCGACCGCGTGGCGACAGCCGGGGGATTCTCGATCCCGGGCGGATGCTGCGCGAGGTGCGCTTCCGTCGACACCTGCCGGCGGAGTCGATACGCCCGTGGGTCGAGCACTACTGGTTGATCGACTGGGCGTTGAGCAGACCGTTCGAGCAGCGGATCGTGCCGCACCCGGCGGTCAACGTGGTGTTCCAACGTGACGGCAGCAGCAACGGCGACGGCAGCGACCGGCTTGAGTCCGGCGAGGTGGCCGGGGTGGGCCTCGACCTGTTCCGGATCACGCTCAGCGGCACCGGCCGGGTGTGCGGGGTGCAGTTCCGCCCCGGCGGATTCCACGCGTTCTGGCGGCGGCCGGTCTCGGAGCTGACCGGCCGCCGCTGCCCGCTGGCCGGCTGGCGGCACCTCAGGAAGTGGTGTGCGCGGGCACCGACGACGAGCGCTGCGGGGCGCTGGACGCCCTACTCACGGGCTGGTCACCGGAGCCCGACCCGATGGCCGGGGAGGCCGTCCGGCTGGCCGAGGCGATCCGTACCGACCGGACGGTGCTGCGCGTCGACGACTTCGCCGCGCGGCACGACCTGCCGGTGCGTCGGTTGCAGCGGCTCTTCATGGAGTACGTGGGAGTCGGGCCGAAGTGGGTGATCCGCCGCTACCGGCTTCAGGAGGCGGTCGAACAGGCCGCCGGTGGGCCGCTGAGCTGGGCTGATCTCGCCGCCGACCTCGGCTACAGCGACCAGGCCCACCTGGTCCGCGACTTCACCGCCGTGGCCGGGGTGTCACCCGCCGCGTACGCCCGCTCGGTGCGGTAAAAAGTCAGCGGCGGCGCAGGACGACCACGGCGACGTCGTCCTGGATCTCCGGTGGGGCCAGCTCGACCAGCAGTCGGGCACAGAACTGGTCCAGGTCGCCGTCGACTGTCGCGGCGCTCGCGGCCAGCGCGGCCAGCCCTTCGTCGATGGTGGCGTCCCGACGCTCGATCAGCCCGTCGGTGTAGAACACCAGCGTGGCCCCGGCCGGCACCACGAACTCCAGGTCGGCCGGGCGCGGAGCGCGGACGCCGAGCAGCGGCGCGGAGTGCTGCACGAACTCGACCTTGCCGTCCATGACGAGCAGCGGCGGAAGGTGCCCGGCACTGGCCAGCCGGACCCGTCCGGTCGGCGGGTGCAGCAGCAGTACGCAGAGTGTGGCGATCTCGTTCGGCAGCAGTGTCCGCATCAGCTCGTTGACCCGGTGCAGGATCTCGCCGGGTTGGTGGCCCTCGACCGCGTACGCCCGGACCGCGTGCCGCAGCTCGGCCATCACGGTCGCCGCGTGCAGCGAGTGGCCGGCGACGTCTCCGATCGCCAGCAGCAGGTGCCCGTCGAGCATCACCAGTTCGTAGAAGTCGCCGCCCACCTCGGTCTGCGCGCTGGCCGGCTCGTAGCGCACCGCGAGGTCCAGGCCGGCCACGGTGGGCAGCCCGCGCGGGAGCAGGCTGCGTTGCAGGGTGACCGCGATCCGGTGCTCCTCGTCGAACGAGCGTTGGGCCTCCACCGCCGCCGCCACCGCCTGGGCGAGCTGCTTGAGCACCGGGGTCCGTGCGGTCTGGGTGGCGGTCGGGACCACCACGTACAGCGGGGCCCGGTCCTCGCGCAGCTTGGCGGCGGCGACGGTGACCGTGTCGTCGGCCGGCCAGTCGACGAGCGCCCAGCTCGCCGGGGGCTCCACTCGGACCGTGGCGCCGGTCGGCACACCGGTGTCGTCGACTACCCACGGCACCACGGCGGCCACCGCGCCGGGCCCGGCACAGATCCCGGCCAGACAGTCACCGTCGAAGGTCTCGGCGATCACCGCGGCCGGGCTCTTGAAGATCTCGGCGGCACCCTCGGCGGCGGCCTCCAGCAGGCGCGCGAAGGTCGGCGCGGCGTGCACCGCCACGGTCGTGTCGGCCAACCCGAGCAGCCGCTCGGCGAGCAGTTCGGCGCGCTGCCGTGCCTGGTAGTAGCGCAGCACCGCCCGGGTGGTGGCGATCAGCTCCTCCGGCTCGATGGGCTCGGTGAGGTACGCGTCCGCGCCGCGGGTCAGCCCCTGGGCGCGGTCGGCCACGTCCACGGCGTGCGCCGAAACGTGGATCACCGGCAACGCCGGATGCCTCCCCTTGATCTGTTCGCAGACCTCGTAGCCGCTCAGGTCGGGCAGCCGGACGTCGAGGACCACCAGGTCGATCCGGTCCACCTCGACCCGAGCCAGCGCCTCGGCGCCGTTCTCGGCCTCAAGCACGGTGAAGCCGGCCCGGGTCAGCCAGCTGACCAGCAGGTAACGCTTGGTACGACTGTCATCGACCACCAGGATGGTCGCCGGCATGCCGTCCACACCGTCACGCCCCGCTGGTGGGCAGGGAGACTGTGAACGTGCTGCCTCCACCCGGCTCACTGGTCAGCTCCAGCACCCCGCCGAGCAGCGTCACCAACCGCCGGGCGTACGGCAGACCGAGGCCGGTGCCGCCGACCCGGGTGGCTCCGGGCACCTGGTAGAACTCCTCGAAGATCCGATCGTGCAGCTCGGGAGCGATGCCTGGCCCGGTGTCGCTGACCTCGAACTGCCAACGGTCGCCGTGCTGGCGGGCTCGCAGTCGCACCTCGCCGCGCTCGGTGAACTTCAACCCGTTGTGCAGCAGGTTGCGTAGCACCTGGCCGAGCAGCACCTCGTCGGTGCGCAGCAGGGCGGGCGCGCTCGGCTCCTCGACGACCAGCTCCACGTCCGGGCGGGTCGCCAGTGCGCGCAGCGTGCCGCGCAGTTGACCGAAGACTGGGCGCAGGTCGACGTCGGCCAGGTCCGGCTCGATCCGGCCGGACTCCGCCTTGGCCAGGTCGAGGAGTTCGTTGACCAGGCCGAGCAGGTCCGCAGCGGACGAGCGGATCAGATCGACCTGGCGGCCCTGCTCGTCGGTGAGCGGGTCGGAGGCGGAGTCGGTGAGCAGCCGCCCCAGGCCGATGATCGCGGTGACCGGGGCGCGCAGTTCGTGGCTCACGTTGGCCAGGAAGCGGCTCTTCGACTCACTAGCCGCACGGAGTTGAGCCGACTTCTCGTCCAACTCGGCGTAGAGCGCCACGACGCCGCGGTTGGTCTCCTCCAGCTCCTCGGTGAGCTGGTTGTAGAGGGCCAGCACGCCGCGGTTGGTCTCGGCCAGCTCCTCGTTCAGCACGGCCAGCTCGTCGCGCTGGCTGCGCACCTCGTCGAGGGCGGCGATGAGCTGCCCGTTCTGCACGGTCAGCTCGTCCAGGGCACTGGCCGGCGCGGTCCGGCCGAGTTCGGTACGGAACTCGGCGAGCCGCTCCGGGGTGGGCGTCGGCGCGTTGGCCGGAACTCGTCGGGACATCCGTACGACCGTAACCCCCTCGACGGTCGACACGCTCAGTGTGTCGACCAGTCGGGACACCGCGCCGGACTGCGGCTCGTAGCGGCCGTCCGGCAGCGGGGACACCGGGGCCAGGTCCGCGCGCAGGTGAAACCGGTTGTCGGCGCTCTCGTCGAGGTGGAAGGAGACGTCGGCGCCGCCGGTCGTGCGCAGCAGATCCCGGGCCACCTCGCTGAGCGCGGTGGCGATCCGTACCTGGTCCTGGTGTTCGAGACCGACCACGGCGGCCACCTCCCGCCCGCGCTGACGGATCACGAAAATGTCCTGCTCGACCCGCAGCGCTATCTGCAGCAGCGGCAGCGCGGCCGGCTGGCCGGTCATGCCCAGGACCTCGCGACCAGTACGCAGGCGTCGTCCCGCCGTACGCCGGCGTCGCGCAGGAGAGTCGACGCCATGACCAGTGGGGAACGCTGCGCCAGGCCCGGGTAGTCGGCCATCCGCCACCGGTCGACTACTCCGTCACTGTGCATCACCAGCCGGGCACCCGGGCCGAACGGGTAGTCGTACTCCCGGATTGCCGGCCGTTGGTGGCCGGCAATGCCGGGCAGCGACACCAGCCCTCGGCGGTGGCCGTCGCCCTCGACGACGACGCCGGAGATGTTGCCCAGGCCGGCGTAGTGCAGCACACCCGCCTCCGGCACCAACTCGGCGACCGCGAGCGCGGCGCCACGGGTGTGCGACATGCTCCGATGCAGGTGGCCGACCACCACCGCTGGCGGGCCGGCCGGAGCGTCACGGAACGCGGCCAGCGCCGCCTCGGTGGCGGCGTTGGCCAGCGGGCCGTGCCCCAGCCCGTCGCTGACCAGCACCTGGTGCCGCCCGTCGGCGACCCGGACGGCGTAACCGTCGCCGCTGACCGTCTCGCCGGTGATCGGTCGAGCGAGGGCGCCAGCCCAGGACGGCCGTGCCGGCTCCGCCGGCCAGACCTGTACGGCGAGGACGGTGCCCCGGCCGGGCAGCGAGTATCCGTCGAACCAGCTGGCCTGCCGGACGATGGCACCCAGACCGATACCGAGCGTGCCGGTGGTGGAGTGCCCGTCCTGGGACGAAACGGTCAGGTCGGCCATGCCAGGCCCGGAGTCGATGGCAATCAGCTCCACGCCGGCCTGCCCGGCGCGGCGTACCGGCCGAAGCAGTAGGACACCTTCGTCGGCGTGCTTGACCAGGTTGCTGGTCAGCTCGGCCGCGACGATGGCGAGGTCGGCGATGCGCGTCGCGCCCATCTCCACCTGTGCGCCGAGGCGCTCGGCGGCACGCCGGACGGCGCTCGCCGCGCTGCTGGCCTCCACCCGGAACCAGATGCCACTGTCGGTGACCGCATCGGCGTTCACCTTGACCACTTGGTGACCGTGATTCGCGTGCCGGTCTCCGTGGACGTTTCGATGTCGAACTCGTCGACCAGTCGGCGCGAGCCACTGAGCCCGAGGCCGAGGCCGCCGCCGGTGGTGTAGCCGTCGGTCAGGGCCAGATCGAGGTCGGCGATGCCCGGTCCGGAGTCGGAGAAGACGATCCGGACCCCCTTACGTCGGCCGTTGTCCACGGTCGCCACCTCGACCGAGCCACCTCCGCCGTACACCAGGGTGTTGCGGGCCAGCTCGCTCGCCGCGGTGACCACCTTGGTCTGGTCGACGAGGGACAGCTTGACGGCCACCGCCACGGCGCGGACCAACTGTCGGACGCGCACCACGTCCTCGTCGCTCTGGACCGCCTGTGCCTGCGGCTGGCCCAGGTCGATGTCCGCGGTCACGTCGTGGCCGTCTCGTCCGGATCGTCGTCGAGCTGGAATTCGAGCTCATCGGCGTGGGCCGCCGCGATCAGCTCCATGCCGCGCTCGACGTTCAGAGCGGTACGGATGCCGTTCAGCGACAACCCCAGTTCGACAAGGGTGATGGCGACGGCCGGACGCATTCCGACCACTACCGTCTCCGCGTCGAGCACCTTGGAGATCGACGCGATGGTGGAGAGCATCCGCCCGACGAAGGAGTCGACGATGTCCAGTGCCGTGATATCGATGATGACGCCGTGGCAGCCGGTGTCCACGATCCGCTCGGCGAGATCCTCCTGGAGCTGGACCGCGGTCTGATCGGACATGTCGAGCTGGATGGAGACGAGCAGGATGTCGCCGATCTTGAGGATCGGTACGCGTTCCATCAGATGCCCCGGCGCGGCTGGCGGCGGGCGGTCTCCACCCCGGTGAGTCGCAGCACGTGGCGCAGCGCGTCGGCGAGGCTCGCCTTGGTGGCGATGTCGCCGAACTCGATGCCGAGCGCCACGATGGTCTGCGCGATCTGCGGCCGGATGCCGGAGATGATGCAGTCGGCGCCCATCAGCCGGGCGGCCACCACGGTCTTCAGGATGTGCTGGGCGACCTGGGTGTCCACCGCCGGTACGCCGGTGATGTCGATGATCGCGTACGGCGAGCTGGTGTCGACGAGGGTCTGCAACAGCCGTTCCATGACGACCTGGGCCCGGGCCGAGTCCAGGGTGCCGACCAGCGGCACGGCGACGACGCCCTCCCAGAGCTTGACCACCGGGGTGGAGAGTTCGAGCAGCTGCTCGGCCTGGTCGGCGATCAGGCTCTCCCGGGTGCGGACGAAGCTCTCGAAGGTGAAGAGGCCCATCTCGTCGACCAGCTTCGAGAAGGCGACGTAGTCGTGCAGCGCGTTCGGGCCGCCGGCCTCCTGCACCAGCTCGGCCAGCACGTCCTTCAGCGCGAAGATGCTGATCGTGGTCTCGGTGGCGGAGAAGCCCTGCCGGGCCCGGCCCCGGGACAGTTCGGATAGCGCGGCGCGCAGCTCGGCGGCGCTGTCGGCGGACAGGTCGATGACGCCCTGCTCGCTGGTGGTGACGATGGCGCGGTGCAGATCCTGGACCTGCCGGCGCAGCTCGGCCTGGCTCAATCGGCCGCGCAACGAACTGGTGACGATCTCGGTCCACCGAGTCGTGACCCGTTCGTCCTGCTCGCCGAGCAGCGCAGCGAGCCGACCACTTTCTTCGGTGCTCAACGCCATTTCGAACCCCCTTGACCTGGACCGGGCGGACTCTATCACCGGGGGCCGACCAACTACTTGCCCCACGGCAACGGAATGATGATGGCCACCGGATCACGGCTCCCGTTCTGCGTCCGACCCCGGTGGTGGGATACCGTTCCCCCGATAACAGGAGGTCTGGCGAATGTCGTTGACGGTGCACACGGAACAACGCGGCGACGTGGTCGTCGTGTCGGTCGCGGGCGAGCTGGACATGGCCACCGCACCGCAGCTGCAGGACCAGATCACCGACCTGCTCGACAAGGGCCGTAACCGGCTGGTGTTCGACTTGGCGGACGTCTCGTTCTGCGACTCGACCGGTCTGTCGGTCTTCGTTCGCGCCAAGAACAGCTGCGACGAGGCCGGCGGCGTGGTCCGGCTGGCCGCCCCGCAGCGCGGCGTGCTGCGCATCCTCGAGGTGAGCGGGCTGGTCGAGGTGCTGCACACCTACCCCACGGTGGATGAGGCAGTCGCCGGCGAAGCAGCGCCGGCCTCCTCCTGACCGCTAGCTAGCGATCGTCACTCGTCCTCGACGTACCGGGGACGAGCGATCGCCATGCCCGCCGTCGTCTGCACGGCGAGGGCGCCCAGCAGGAACCCGATCGGCGCTTTCCAGCCGCCGGTGGCCTCGTAGAGGATGCCGACCATCAGCGGGCCGAGGGCGGCGATCACGTACCCGGTGCTCTGCGCGAACGCGGAGAGCGCGACGGTCCCCTCAGCGGTGCGGGCCCGCAGACCGATGGCGGTCAGGATCATCGGGAACGCGCCCTGACCGATCGCCAGCAGGGCGACCCAGAGCAGCGCGGCACCGTGCGGTGCGAGCGCCAACCCCAGGTAGGCCAGCGCCGACGCGGTGGTCAGCCCGAGCACCAGCGGACGCAGGCTGCCCAGCCGACCGGCCAGGGTGGGCATCAGCAGCGCGATCGGCACGCCGAGCGCGGTCACCCCGGCGAGCAGCAGCCCGGCCGACTCCGGGTGGTAACCGGCGTCACGGAACAGCTGGGCCAGCCAGCCCATGATCGCGTACCCGCTGAGCGACTGCGCCCCGAAGTAGACGGCCATCGCCCAGCCGAGCCGGGTCCGCGCCGGCCGGACCCGCGTCGGCGTGGCGACGGCCGCCGTCGGGGTCGCCCGCCGCGCGGCGGCGCGGGCCCGCAGCGCCAGCGGCACCCACGGGAGTACGGCCACCGCGGCCATCGCGGCCCAGACGCCGAGCCCGGCCCGCCACGAGCCGAAGGCGTGCGCGATCGGCACCGCGGAGGCGGCGGCCACCGTCGTGCCCACTGTCAACGCCATCGTGTACGCCCCGGTGACCAGGCCGGTGCGGTGCGGGAAGTGCTGCTTGACCAGCATCGGCAGCAGGATGTTGGCGACCGCGATACCGGACAGCGCCAACGCGCTGGTGAGCACGAAGATCAGGGCCGAGTCGGTGGCGACCCGGAGCACCTGGCCGACGGCGAGGGCGAGCATGGCGACCACCAGCACCCGGGCCGGCGCCACCCGACGGACCAGCCACGGGGTGAGCGCGCCGAGACCGGCGAACGCGATGGTCGGCAGGGTGGTGACCAGGCCGGCGGTGACGCCGGAGAGGCCCAGCCCGTCGCGGACCTCGTCGAGCAGCGCGCCGAGGCTCGTCACCACGGCACGCAGGTTGAGCGCGACCAGCAGCATCCCGACCAGCACCAACGCGCCACCGGTCGCCGGGTGCGTCCGCCGGCCGGCACCGGGGTCCCGCGTCGGGCGGGGGTCGACGGCGACAGGAGCGGGCAGCGCCGGAGCGGCGGTCGGTGGCGGGGTCATGACCTCTAACCTACAATCATGGGATGAATTTGGGACCGGTGATGTAACCAGTGCCACCGTCGGTCGATTCCGCCTCCGCGCCGCCAGAGCCGCCCCGCGGCCAGCCCGCCGTGCCGCCCCGCGGTCACCGGGTCCGGCAGACCACCGAGCAGCTCCGCGCCCGCATCCTCGGCGGCGAATGGCCCGTCGGCGCGCGCATCCCCACCGAGCCCCAACTGGTCGCCGCGCTGGGCGTCGGGCGCAACACGGTCCGCGAGGCGGTCCGCGCCCTGGTGCACGCCGGGGTGCTGGAGTGCCGGCAGGGCTCCGGCACCTACGTGGTCTCCACCGACGAACTGGCACCGGTGGTCGCCCGCCGGCTCGGCGACGATCGGATGACCGAGGTCATCGAGGTACGCCGCGCCTTCGAGGTGGAGGCCGCCCGTCTCGCCGCGCTGAGGCGTACCCCGGAGGACCTGGCGGCGCTCGACGGCGCGCTCGCCCAGCGCGAGGCCACCTGGCGCGGCGGCCGGGTCGACGCGTTCGTCGAGGCCGACGCCGCACTGCACACGGCGGTGGTCGCCGCCGCGCACAACGGCATGCTCGCCGAGCTGTACGCCTCGTTCGGCACCGCCCTGCGCAGCACGGTCGCCCAGGCCATGGGCGGGGCGCTCACCCCCGAGCGCTACGTCGACCACACCCGACTGGTCGAGGCGATCCGGGCCGGCGATCCCGGCCGGGCGGCGCTCGAAGCCGGCGCTTTTCTGGAACCCGCCGAACGGGCATAGGTTGTGCCGGACAGAAAAGCGGACACCTCGGGAGTACGAATGCTCAAGGGCTTCAAAGACTTCATCATGCGCGGCAACGTCGTCGACCTGGCGGTCGGTGTCGTCATCGGCGCCGCGTTCACCGGCGTGGTCACCCAGCTCACCAAGTCGTTCCTCGAACCACTCGTCCGCGTGATCATCGTGTTGATCACCGGAAACAAGAACGGCCTCAGCGGCTCGACACCCATGTTCCGGGAGATCCCGTTCGACTGGGTGGCGTTCGTCAACGCGACGATCACTTTCCTGCTGACCGCGCTGGCTCTCTACTTCCTGGTCGTCTACCCGATGAACCGGCTGGCCGAGCGGCGCAAGCGGGGCGAGGAGCCGCCGCCGGCCGCGCCGAGCGAGGAGGTCAAGCTGCTCACCGAGATCCGGGACGCCCTGGTCGCCGCCGGCCACACCACCCCCGGTCAGCAGCGCGGGGCGCTGGACGACGCGCTGGGTCGTCGCACCGATCCGCCGACGCCGCGCTGACCCGAGCGGATGCACATCGGCCCCTGTGGGATTCCCGCAGGGGCCGCACCTTCTCGTACGTGTGTTCGATAGAGTCCCGCCATGGAGCAGCGCAAGCACTGGTGGAACGGGAAGTGGGGGCGGCTGGCCCGACGGGACGTCTTCCTGCGGGTGGACGCCGACCGGTGGCACGTCGAGCAGCGGGCCGGCGGTGCCGAGGGCATCTCCCGTTTCTACGAGTACGGCAGTGCGGACGAGGCCGAGGACACCGTCCGGGCACTGCTCGACGGCCCGGACACCTGGCGGGAGCTGTCCCCCCGCCCGCCCGGCGGCTGGACCCTCCCGAACAGCTGAACGGGCGCGCGCCAGCGAAGCGACAGTGTCTGCGAGCGACGGCGTTTAGCGGCGTACCGCCCCGGGAACCGCAGCGGGATGGACCAGCAGGACGAGCAGCAGGCGACCATCTCGCGGATCACCACTGGGATGCCGGTGATCGACTCAGCCGGCACCGAGGTCGGGACCGTGGACCTCGTCCAGCGGGGCGACCCGAACGCGGTGACCGTCCAGACACCGACCGCCGACCCGGGCAGCAGCCTCGACGAGCTGATCGAGGCGACCGCCGTCGAGGAACCGGACGTCCCGGCCGACCTGGCGGCGCGGCTGCTGCACAGCGGCTACCTGAAGGTCTCGACCGAGCTGACCCGCACCGGCGCGGTCTACGTACCGGCCGACCGGATCGGGTCGGTGGCCGACGGCCGGGTTTTGCTGGCCGTCGGCGTGGCCGACCTGCCGCCCGAGGAGTAGCCCCACCGCCCTGATGGACTCGGGTTCAAGGAAATCGTGGCGTCCGGAGCCTTGGGACAGCCCGACTTCATGAAACCCGAGTGGATCTTTCCGGCGCCGCAGGGGCGGGCTGGTCCGGCGTCGCGGGGGCGGGGGCGGGCTGGTCCGGCGCGGCAGGGGCGGGTGGGCGGCGGTGGAAGAGCAGCAGCATCAGGCAGCCCGCGACCAGGCCCCAGAACGCGCCGCCCACGCCGATCAGCGTCACTCCGGAGGCGGTCACCACGAAGGTGACCACGGCGGCCTCCCGAGTCGCCGGATCGGTCACCGCCGAGGCGAGCGCGGTGGCGAGGGCGCCCAGTAGCGCCAGCCCGGCGACCGCCTCGATGAGGATCGGCGGTGCGACCGCGACCAGCGTGGTGGCCACGCCGGCGCCCAGTCCGAGCAGGGCCAACCCCGCGCCGGCGGTGACCGAGGCGACCCAGCGGCGCTCCGGGTCCGGATGCGCGTCGGGGCCGGCTGCCAGCGCGGCGGTGATCGCCGCGAGGTTCACGGCGTGCCCGCCAGCCGGGGCGGCGAGCAGACTGGCCAGTCCGGTGGTCCGCAGCGCGGCACCGAACGGGGGACGGTAGCCGTAGCCGACCAGCACCGCCATGCCGGGTACGTTCTGCGCGGCCATGGTGACCAGGAACAGCGGCAGGGCGAGCCCGACCAGGGCGGACGCGTTCCAGGCCGGCGCGGTCAGCGTGACCGACGGGATCAGCGTGGCACCGGTCAGGCCGGCCGGCGGAGTGGTCAGTGCGATCGCCACCACCGCCACCACCAGCGCACCGGGCACCGCCCAGCGGCGGGCGAAGCGGTGCAGCAGCAGCCAGCCGAGCACCACCGGCCCGGCCACCACCGGCAGCTCGACCAACGCGCGGACCGGGGCGGTGCACAGCGGCAGCAGCACCCCGGCGAGCATCGCGCCGGCCACCGGCTTGGGGATGGCGGCCACCGCACGGCCGAGTGGCGGGAACAGCCCGGCCGCGACGATCAACACACCGGAGACGAGGAAGGCACCGACCGCCACCCGCCATCCGCCCGGCGGGGGCCCGGTCGCCACCAGTAGCGCCGCGCCCGGAGTGGACCAGGCCGCGCTCATCGGTATCCGGTACCGCAAGCCCAGCCAGGCGGCGACGAGCCCGCTCGCCACGCAGAGAGCGAGCAGGCCGGAGGCGGCCTGCGCGTCCGACGCGCCGGCCGCGCGGAGCCCGGCCAGCACGACGGTGAACGAGCTGGCGAAGCCCACCAGCGCGGTCACCGCACCCGCCAGCACGGGTTGCACGAGTCCAGCCACTCCACCCTCCCGACTGTTCCGTTTACGGAACGGCAGCGTGTAGCACGATAGCCAAGTGCCGCACCCACCACCAGCCCCGCGCCCGGGCCTCGACGTGGATCCCGCCGTCGTCGGGCGTCGGGTCCGTGCCCTGCGCGAGGAGCGGGGGATCTCGCTGTCCACACTGGCCCGGCTCGCCGGTGTCGGAAAGGCCACCCTCTCCGGCCTGGAGCACGGCACCCGCAACCCCACCCTGGAGACGCTCTGGGCGGTCACCGCGCAGCTCGGCGTACCGCTGACGGCTGTGCTGGCGGAGCCGGCCGCCGGGCCCACCGTGCACGGCACCGCGGTCACCGCCACCCTGCTGGAGGTGTTCACCGACACCGACGCGACCTACGAGCTGTACCGGATGCGCGTCGCGCCGGGCCCCGGGCAACTCTCGCCCGCTCACCCGCCGGGGGTCACCGAGCACGTCACGGTCTTCGCCGGGGTGCTGCGCGCCGGGCCGGCGGACGCGCCGCTGACCGCACCGGCCGGTGGCCACCTCCGCTGGGTGTCGGATGTGCCACACAGCTACGCGGCGGTAGGTGACGAGGAGGTTGCCGCGAGCTTGCTACTGCGTTACCCGCGCCGCTGAAGCGCGGCCGATCAGGCGCGGATCGTGGCACCGTCGACGAAAATCGCAATCATTTCTCGGCCTAGGTAGGAGCCGTAGAGACGAACGCGGGTTGTTCTTGGCAAGCTTGACCCCATGACGCTGATCCTCCGCTCGGTCATCCTCAACGACATCGGCTTGGTGCGCACCAACAACGAGGACTCTGCCCTCGCCGGTGACCGCCTGATCGCCGTCGCCGACGGCATGGGTGGGCTCCCTGCGGGCGAGGTGGCGAGCGAGATCGTGATCCGGATCCTGGACGAGCTGGCTCCGCCCACCGACCCCGACGGCGCCGCCGACGCCCTACGTGCCGTGGTCAGCACCGCCAACCAGCGCATCCACGCCGCCATCACCGTCGACCCGAGCCGGGACGGCATGGGCACGACGCTCACCGCGGCGCTGCTGGCCGGGGAGACGCTGGTGCTGGCCCAGGTGGGCGACTCCCGCTGCTACCTGCTGCGCGACGGCGAGCTGACCCAACTCACCCGGGACGACACGTTCGTGCAGGCGCTTGTCGACCAGGGCACCCTCGCTCCCGAGCAGGCCCGCTACCACCCGCAGCGGTCCCTGGTGACCCGGGCGGTGCAGGGCGCCGACACTCCACCCGCGGTCGGTGTGCTCACCGTGGTCCCCGGCGACCGGCTGTTGCTGTGCAGCGACGGGCTCTCCGACTACGTCGAGGACGAGGCCATCGCGACGGCCCTGGGCATGTACGCCGACCGCCAGCAATGCGGCGAGCAGTTGGTGAAGCTGGCCCATCACGCCGGCGCACCGGACAACGTCACAGTCGTGGTCTCCGACGTCGTCGCCCGCTGACCCGTACGGCCCGGTCGGTGATCCACGGATCGGGCCAATCCGGTTGCTGCGACCCCCGCGGCGGGTTGAGATGGGCAAATGACCATCCGCCGGGTGACCGACGACGACCGGCTCACCACCAGCTTCCCGCTGGCCGCGTACGCCTTCGAGTCCTCGCCGCTCAGCGCCACCCGGATCGCGGAGTTCCGCGACTACCTGCCCTACAACCAGGGCAACCGGACGCTGATCGCCGAGGACGGCAGCAACACCGTGGCTGCCGTCTCGGCCATCCCGATGCGGCAGAACCTGCGCGGAGTGGTGCTGCCGATGGCCGGCGTCGCCGGGGTGGCAACCCATCCGCTGGCCCGCCGGCAGGGGCACGTCCGGACGTTGCTGCACCAACTCCTCGACGAGATGCGCGACGAGGGGCATCTGGTCAGCGCGCTCTATCCGTTCCGGCCGAGCTTCTACGCCCGGTTCGGCTACGTCGGGCTACCCAAGCCGCGCCGGGTCACCTTCACTCCGGCCAACCTGGCCGCGCTGCTCCGGGTGGACCTGCCCGGCGAGGTGGGCTGGGAGCGTATCGCCGCCGGCTATCCGGCGTGGCGGGCGTTCACCGAGCGCAACCTCCAGGAACGACACGGATTCTCGATCTTCCCGGACTACCGGGCGGTCGGGATGCGCGACCGGGACGAGCACTGGTTGCTCACCGCCCGGGTGGCCGGGGAGGTCACCGGCGCGGTGACGTACCGGATCGACGAGCACGGCGGCACGCTGCACGGCAACGAACTGCTGGTCACCGACCCGCTCGCGCGGGCGCTGCTGTTGCAGTTCTTCGCCCGGCACGTCGACCAGATCGAGCGGATCACCGTCCAGGTCCCACCCGACGAGTTGCCGGAGCTGTGGCTTACCGACCTGGACGTGCACGTCGAGGCACGCACGGCCGTGCCGGGCTCGTCCGCCCCGATGGCCCGGCTGCTGTCGCTGGACGCGTTGAGTGGGCTGCCCGCCGGCCCCGGTCGGGTACGGGTCGAGCTGACCGGGGATCGCTGGTTGGCCGGCAGCCACCTGCTCGACGGCACGACCGGTGCGCTGGAGTTGGTCGACGACAGCGCCGGCAGTGCGCCAACCGCCACCCTCACCGCCGCCGGTCTCTCCGCCCTCGCGTACGGGGTGCTGGATCCGGCCGAGTTGCCGCTGCGCGGCCTGGGTGAGGTGCCGGTGGACGCCGCCGCGCAGCTGCGCGGCATCTTTCCCCGCCGGGTGCCGTACCTCGTCGCCGACTTCTGAGCCCTCCTCAGCCGCGGATCGAGCCGGCCCGGCGGATTCGTCGCGACACACGCCCTAGCATCACGGGGTGCGCATGACGTCGCTTGCTGCTCTGCTCGTCCTCGGTGTCGCCACCGCGGCCCTGCCCGGCTGTGCGCCCAACGACCCGGCGCCCACCTTCCAGTCCGGCTCGTCCGTTTCGCCGACGGCCGGTCAGACCGGAGCGCCGGGGGCCGGAACGCCAGGGGCCCGGGACGGCCTCGGCGGCCCGACGACCAGCGCGAGCCCGAAGCCCGCCGACAAGGTGCTGGCGGCCGGCAACCCGAACGGCAGGGCCACCGTGCCGGCCGAGGCGCGGGCGGTGGACACGTCGAAGCCGACCCGGACCATCGGGACGGGCACCCCGGCGAGCTGCACCTCAGCGGCGGTCGTGAAGGCTGTCGCGGCCGGCGGTGTCAACAGGTTCAACTGTGGACCGGCCCCGGTGACGATCAAGATGACCGCCACCGCGAAGGTCCGCAACGCCAACGGGCCGAAGATCGTGCTGGACGGTGGCGGCACTGTCACGTTGAGCGGCCAGGGGCAGCGCCGCATCCTCTACATGAACACCTGCGACGAGGTCCAGGGCTTCACCACCTCGCACTGCCAGAACCAGGATCACCCGCAGCTCACCGTGCAGAACCTGACCTTCGCCGACGGCAACTCCACGGGCGAGAAGGCCGAGGGCGGCGGCGGTGGGGCGATCTTCGTACGCGGCGGGCGGTTGAAGGTGGTCAACTCACGCTTCGTCCGCAACCGCTGCGACCGCACCGGACCCGACCTGGGTGGCGCGGCCATCCGGGTGCTGAGTCAATACGAGAACAAGCCGGTGTACGTCGTAGGCAGCACCTTCGACGGCGGTTCCTGCTCCAACGGAGGGGCGCTGAGCAGCATCGGCGTGTCGTGGGTGGTGCTGAACAGCCTGCTCAGGAACAACGAGGCGATCGGCAGCGGTGCCAACCCGGCCAAGTCCGGCACGCCCGGCGGCGGCAGCGGCGGAGCGATCTACTGCGACGGCAACGAGTTCACCGTACGGATCGCCGGCACGATCATCGAGAACAACAAGGCCAACGAGGGCGGCGGCGCGGTCTTCTTCGTGAGCAACAATCGCACCGGCACGATGAGCATCGAAAACTCGACAGTGCGCCGCAACCCCAGCGGCAAGTTCGAGACCCGGGGCTTCCCCGGCATCTTCTTCCTCGGCGCCCGCAACCCCACGGTGACCAACTCCAAGCTGAGCTGACCTCAGCCCGTACCTCAGTAGGGGTTGCCCTGGCCCGGCGGTCGGGCTTGGAGTAGGGCGGCGGGGCGGCCGGGCAGGTTGGGCGCACCGGACATCGGCGGGCTACCCGTGTGGTCACCGTCGGCCATGCCGGCGAAGAGTTCCTTGAGCGCGGTGAGCGCACTGATCTTGGGCTGCCAACCCAGCTCGGTCTCCGCGCGCTCGCTGGACATCAGCGGGGCGTTCAGCCCCAGCTCCACCCAGCCCGCGTCGACCGGTTGCAGCCGCGCCCGCCAGCTCAGCGCCGCCGCCGACCGCAGCACCGGCGCGGCGACCGGCACCGTCCAACCATGGAAGTGCCGGGCCACCAGCTCCGGCGTGAGCACCGGGTCCGCGGCGAGGTTGAAGGCGCCGCGCGCATCACCCAACACCGCCCGGGTGTACGCGTCAGCCACGTCATCGGCGTGCACCGCCTGCATCCGCAACCGACGGTTCGTCGGCACCAGCGGGATCCGACCGAAACGCAGCAGCCGCACCGGGGCCAGCGGGCCGAGGAAGTAGCGGGTGATCTCCGCACCGGCGGCCCGCTGGAAGATCAACCCGGGCCGCATCCGTACCACCCGCAACGTCGGATGATCCCGCTCGACCCCGTCCAGCAGCGCCTCGACCTCCGCCTTGTGCTCGCTGTACGACGAACCGGGCACACCGGTCGCCGGCCACCGCTCGCTGATCGGGTGGTCCTTCGGGCCCGGCGCGTAGGTGCCGACCGACGAGGCGTACACCAGGGCCGGCACACCGGCCCGGATCACCGCGTCGATCACGGCCCGGCTGCCGTCGACGTTGGTCCGACGCAGCACCCGCTGGTCGTGGCTGGGCTGGATCTGCCAAGCCAGGTGCACCACCGCGTCCGCACCCGCGAACACCTCGGCGAGTTGCCCTGCCGCCCCCGGCGCGCCGATGTCGCAGGAGTGCCACTCCACCCGGTCGTACGGCTCGCCAGCTTCCGGGCCGGGCAGCCGTCGGGCGACCCCGGCCAGCTCCACGCCCCGCTCCCGGCGCAGCCGGCGCAGCACCGCCGTACCGACGTTGCCGCTCGCCCCCACCACCACGATCCGCATGCCCGACCCCGTACCCGCCCAGCAGCCTCTCAACCACCAACCAGCGCGCGCCGGCCGCGCGGCGCGTTCGGCTTGATCCACTCGACTTCCTGAAAGTCGGGGCATCCGAGCGACCAAGACAGCCCGAGTTCCAGAATCCCGAGTCGATCAAGGAACGCGTCGCCGGTACTGACGGTTTCTGGAACGCTGAGGTCGACAGCAGCCGGCCGGTTGGGCACCGGAGGTAGCAGGGCTGCGGGAGGGTCACGCCTCTGCTGTCACCTTCCGCCGGTGTCCGCAGGTCGGGCAGGTGCTGTTGAGCGCGCGTCGCCGGACGGTGCGGTGTCGCGCGGCCTGACCAGCGACGGCGACAGTCAGCAGCGCCGCGCCTGCGAGAAGGATCGACCCGGCGGTGATGGCGAAGGCCGCCGGGGTGGGTCCGCCGCCACGGCTTCCCCAGATCCCCTGGCTGAGCATGTTGGCGCCGAACAGGCTGGCCGGTGTGGCGAGCAAGAGGGCCGCCCAGAGGCCGGCGTCGTCGGCCCGCAGCGCCCGGCCGAGCCCGACCAGCAGGACCAGTGCGAACATCAGCCCACCGGCCATCGCCAGCAGTTCGGGAGTCGAGCTGTACGAGGTGAACATGGCCCCGCCGTGTTCGGCCACGCTGACCGCTACGGACGCGGCTGCTAGGCAGCCGGCTGTGAGCGGCGGCAGGCTACGCGCAACCCAGCCGGGATGAGAAGGCAGCGCGAGGGTGGCCAGGCCGAGCGCGACAGTGGGGAGCAGCACGAACAGCGGCGGCCCAGGTTGTCCGAGGAGGGCGGCCACGAGTGGCAGTGCGACGGTCAGCAGGAGGCCACCGGCCGCGACAGAGCGGGCCCAGGCCCCCGGCAGCACGGTGGCGGCGAGGCCGACGAACAACCAGCCCAGCCAGATGACAGCACCAAGGGTCTGGAACGGGCCAACCGGGTCCAGTCGGGCGAAGCTGGGGTCTTCGAACTCGACCTGCAGGAGCAGGAAGATCGCGACCGCGACGAGGGTGTTCAGCGCGGCGGTCGCAGCCAGCGGGAGAGCGGCGGCCAGCCCGAGCGCGCCGTACCCGCGCAGTCGCTCCCGGAGCCCGGCGCCGAGCAGGTCGACGGCGTCGTGTGGGGAGGGCCAGCGCCGCCCCGGTTCGACCGTGTCGAGGTACGTCCCGACGATCTCGTCGCCCCGCTCGGCCTGATAGGCACCCGGGTAGGCCCGCAGCAGCCGCCGGTAGCGGGACTCCAACGGCGACCCGGCGTGTTCCGGCGCAGGGTTGGGCTGGTTCATGCCTGGCCTCCGGTCGGTCGAAGGATGGGGCGGGCGGCCGCCCCCGGGGTGTTGGCAGGGCTACGTGCGGTGCCACCGACGGCGGGCCGGGCCTGTAGCCGCTGGCTGGCGGCCTCGACGTTGCGGCGTAGCCGTTCGGTCTCGGCGGTGAGCACGGATCGGCCTGCTTCGGTGAGCCGGTAGTAGCGGCGCAGCCGCCCCTCGACGACCTCCTCGTGGTCCCGCTCGACCAGCCCCTCGTCAGTGAGGCGGTCGAGTGCGCCGTAGAGGGTGCCGGGCCGCAACGCCAGCCGCCCACCGGAGAGGGCAGCGACGTCGCTGATGATGCCGTAGCCGTGCATGGGCTCCCGCGCGAGCGCGGTGAGGATCAGGAAGGTGGGTTCCCGAAGCGGCGTGGGCGTGGTCATGCCCTCAATATATCGGTGACGAAGCTATACCGGTCACGAAGCGTTGAGGAATTCCGCCGCAGTTAGTCGTCTCGACGGACGATTCAACCCTGCAACGTCAACGGCGGTCATCCACCGCTCGCCTGTCGTCGCGGGCGTAGATCGACATCGCTCCACCAGACCGGGGGCGGACATCAGCCGGGGCCCGGACGGTCGGGTAACCTGAGCGCGCGGGCCGCTAGCTCAATGGCAGAGCTGTGGACTTTTAATCCATAGGTTCAGGGTTCGAGTCCCTGGCGGCCCACCACAGACCCCCTCTGAACTGCGGTAGCTCAGATCGAACTCTCAGTGGCCGATCTTATCCAGTGCGGCCAGGTCGTCGGCGGAGAGCGGGAGTCCCGCACCGGCGATGTTCTCCCGCAGGTGTGTCGTGGACGAGGTGCCGGGGATCAGCAGGATGTTCGGTGAGCGGTGCAGCAACCATGCCAGCGCGATGGACATTGGCGTCGTTTCCCGCCGGATGGCCACATCCGAAAGTACCGATGATTGCAGTGGACTGAAGCCGCCGAGCGGGAAGAACGGCACGTAGGCGATGCCTTGGTGGGCGAGTGTGTCGATCAGGTCGTCGTCGTGGCGGTGAGCAAGGTTGTACATGTTTTGCACGCACGCGATCGGCGCGATCGCCTGGGCCTCGGTGACCTGTTCCGCCGTCGCGTTGCTGACGCCGAGGTGCCGGATCAGGCCTTGCTTCTGCAGGTCCACGAGGGTCTCGAGCGCCTCGGCGAGCGAGCCGGGGACCGGTCCCTCGGCGTTGCCAAGCCGCAGGTTGACCAGGTCAAGCACGTCGAGGCCAAGGGTCTCCAGGTTTTCGTGGACCTGCCGGCGCAGGCTCTGCGGGTCCCGGGCAGTGGGCCAGCCGCCCTGCTGGTCCCGGTTCGCGCCGACCTTGGTCACGATATGCAGCGATTCCGGGTACGGGTGCAGCGCTTCGCGGATCAGCCGGTTGGTGACGTGTGGCCCGTACGCCTCGCTGGTGTCGATGTGGGTGATGCCCTGTTCGACGGCCTCGCGCAAGACGGCGACGGCGCCGACGGGGTCGGCGGGCGGCCCCATGACCCACGGGCCGGCGAGCTGCATCGCCCCGTAGCCGAACCGCGTGACAGTCAGATCCCCCAGCGGCCAGGTGCCGCCGGGAAGGGAGTTCGACGACATGCTCGTACCTCCTGCTTACGAATGTGGGTTGGGCAACTTTGCCGCCCAACGGACACTTGCTTCATCCTGAAGGGGCTACTCCCTAACGGGAAGTAGGCACCTGAAAGTGCGTAACGCACCTTGATCGTGGAGGGTGGTCGATGACAGCAACGACAGCGACTCAGAGAACGGCTGTGGCCACGGCAGGCTATGACGCATTCATGGCAATATGCCCGAGTCAGAAGCTGCTCGACCGGATCTCGGGAAAGTGGGTCGCGCTGATCCTGGCCGCACTGGGCAGCGGCCCGGACTGCGCTGGCGATCCCCGCCCGATGCGCTACTCCGAACTGTCCCGCCTGCTGGCCGGCATCAGTCAGAAAATGCTCACGCAGACACTGCGTTCGCTCGAGCGCGACGGCCTGGTCAGCCGCACTGTGACGCCGACCGTACCCGTAACGGTCTCCTACGAACTCACCGATCTGGGTCTCTCCCTGCACCAGATGATGCGCGGCCTGAAGGCCTGGGCCGAGACCCACATGGACGAGGTGTTCGTCAACCGAGCCACGTACGAGAACACCACTGCCTGAAGCCGGGATGAGCAGCCCGCCGGAGGCATCGAAATTCCCCTTACGGTATGGCACCGCCTGGCTACGATGACGCCCGCCGGCATCGATGGGGGTGCCGCCACGGGGGAGGAAAGATCCATATGAGACGCCTCAGAGCGGCCGTCCCGTTGACAGTCGTCGCCGTCACAGCCGCATTGCTGACCACCAGCTCTCCGGCCTCGGCCGCCGACTCGTCCAATTTACCTCTGACGAGCTGGGCCTATCTCGACTCGCAGAAACCGCATGCGAAGGTCGTCAATGCAGCGGTGACGCCGCCGGTCGGCACGTCCCGCGACGACGCCGGTCGGCCGCACACCTACCGCTCCTACTTCACGTACGACCTGACCAAGTTGAAGGGTACGGTCGTCCACAACTCGTACCTGTGGACGTACGAGAACACGGTCACCGACTGCTCCGCCCCGGCAACCATCGAGGTGTGGCGGACCAGCCCAGTCAAGAGCAACACGACCTGGCTGCGCCCACCGGCCGAGCTTGAGAAGCTGGTGTCCACCAACCGGGGCGGCGGCGCTGTCTACTGCCCGGGCTACCTGGGCATCGACATGGTGGCCACGCTCAACGCGGCGCTGGGCCGGCACGAGAAGAGCATCACCCTGGAGTATCGGGTGACCGCCAGTCAGGAAGCTGACACGCGGACCGGTCGTACCTTTGACAAGCCGGTGCTCAGTGCGACCAGGAACCATCCGCCCACCGTCACGAACCTCCACCTGGCGTACCCGGACCGGCCGTGCGGCACCCTGGCCAAGCCGTCGCCGGCGGCGCGGAACGTGGTGTTCGCGGCTACCGCCCGCGATGCGGACGAGGGCGACCACCCGACCGTGCTGTACGCGATCTGGCCGGTGGGCCACCCCGATCAGCGTCGCGAGTTCAATGACTACGGCGGCACCGACCTGAGCCAGTACGCCGACGGCACGGTCCTCGCCTGGCAGGCACAGGCCAGCGACTACTACGACCCAGGTCCGTGGAGTGCGACCTGCTACCTCGTCATGGACCGGACCGCCCCGGCGAATCCGCCGAAGGTGTCGTCGCGGACCTATCCCGAGGGCGAAACCCCGGGCGGTGGCACCGGCATCGAGGGGACGTTCCGCTTCGACGGGGCTGGCGACCGCGACGTGGTCGCGTTCGCCTGGCGTGACTCCATGGGGTATTCCGGGCAGGTTCCGGCCAAGCGCCCGGGCGGCACGGCGATCCTGAAGTACACCCCGAAGCTACGGTTCATCACTGACCTCTTTGTCGCGTCCGTCGACGCGGCGGGCAACCGCGGGCCCGAGAAGAACTACCAGTTCCGGGTCGCCGAGACGGCGCCGAACGCCGTCGTCACCGTGAACGGCGTCGGCTTGCCGAGCACGATCACGTTGATCGCGTCGAAGCCCGAAACCACCGCGTTCGGGTATCAGCTCAAGGACGGCGCGGAGGTCCGCCTCCCGGCTGTCGATGGCAAGGCGACCGGGCCCATCACGTTCACCGCCGCCGGCACAGCCGAGGTGGCCGTCCGGAGCTACGCCAAGAACGTGCTGATCGGGCAGGACACCCTGCAGGTCTGGGTCACCGACGCCCCCGGTGTGGAGTCGGCGGAGTTCAACCTGGACACCGACCAGATCACCGGCAAGACCGGCTCGTTCCGGTTCACCCCGCACAGCAACGACGTCGTGGCCTACGAGTACAACCTCGACAACGAGTGGAAGAGCATTCCGGCGGCGGCGGACGACACCGCCGTACTGACGTGGACGGCGACGCCGGGCTGGCATTCGATGACCGTACGGTCGGTGCGGTCGGATGGCGCCAAGTCGATGGAGGCGGACTATCAGTTCAACATCATCGACCCACATCCGATGGCGTACGCCCACGAGCTGACCAGCTGGCCGCGCCGGGACGGGGTCGGTGTGCCGCTGAGCATCGAGTTGGTGAGCCAACTGCCGAACCTAACCGGTTTCGTCTACCGATTCGACGGCGGCGCTGAGCAGACCGTGTCCAACGAGGGCAACCAATACGCTCTCATCACGGTCACGCCGAAGCACGCCGGTGACAATGCCGTGGTCCTCCAGGCGCTGTTGTCGGACGGTACGCGATCGCCCGCTGCCACCCACACGTTCAGCATCTGGTCCGGCCCCGTGGTCACGCACACGCCCGAGGGCAGCGGCACCGTCGGTCGGCCCGCGACGTTCACCTTCCACCCGGGGCTGCCGGATGTCGCCTCCTACCGCTACTCGTTGAACGGCGCCGACGAGGAGACGATCGCGGCCGGTCCCGACGGCACCGCGACGGTCACCTACACGCCGAGTTCGTGGGGCTACCACGAGGTGCGGGTGACGAGCATTGGTGCGGACGGCACCGAATCGGACCTGCGGATACAACCCTTCGATGTCCGGGACAACAGGGTCGACGTGTACAGCCTCTACGACTGGTCGCGCAGGGGGATCGGCTGGACCGGATACTTCTACTTCTACACCCAGCTGTTCGGCGAGGTGACCGAGTACCACTACCGGGTCAACGACGGCCCGGAGCAGGTGCTGCCGGCCAGCACCGACGGCACGTCAACGATGGTCGCGGTGCCGTTCGAACGCAACGGCACGAACACCCTGCACGTACGGAGCCTGACGGCGGGCGGCGAACTCTCGCCGGTGACGGACTACGACTTCACGGTCGGCAACGCTCCCTACGTCGTGAGCGCTCAATATCCGGACAGCGCCTGGTCGGGCGGTGGCGGTGTGCCCGGCACCTTCGAGTTCAGCGGCGGCACTACCGGAATCGTGTCGTTCTCCTGGCAGATCGACGACGGCCCGTCGACGGACGTGCCGGCCGACAGTAACGGGAAGGCGTTGATCACTTACACGCCGGCGCAGGACTACGAGACGCACGCCTTGTCGGTGACCGGCCACAAGGCGGACGGCACGGAGACCGATGCCACCCGCTACTACATCTACGTGGCCAACGGCGACTGACGACGAACGTGCGCAGACCGCCCCGGGACCGTCGGCGAGTTCCGGGGCGGTGCACTACGCGCCTTTACAGCGAGGGACGCCAGTTCGGCGCGGCGTCGGCGAGGCCGAGTTGTCCGAAAATACCCTTGGTGCCCTGCTCAGTGAGCGTCCCGCGGTGTGCGTCGATCCTGACCGTCAACCCTTGTACGTCGTACACGGTCAGTGACTCGAGCCAGTCCGGATCGCCGCCAGCACCGAAGCGCGCCTGATGACCGTCGATGGTGGTGTTCGGCGGCGGGGGCTCCTTGCCGTTCAGCTCGGCCCGGATCTTGTCGGTCATCGTGAAGTACGGAGAGAAGCTGACGTCCAGCGTCTTCGCCCGCTGCACTCCGGGAGCCGCGGTGGAGGGCTCGGCGCTGTAGGTGACGCCGGCGTACCACCGCCAGCCGTCCGAGGTCAGCGGCCCGGAGACGTTGGTCAGGATCGGCCGCAAATTCTGCGGCACCCCCTTGACCTGGGCTGGCAGCTGCACCCGCTCGGTCGTGCTGAACGTGAGCTTCTGCGCCACCTGCAGGGCGATCTCGCGAGCGTCCTGCTTCGCGGCCCAGGGCGCAACGCTGACCTCGGCCCAGCCGCCGGGGGCGTACTGCCAGCGCAGGCAGAGCCGGTCGGTGCCCTCGACGTCGTACTGGGTGAACGTCGCCGCTTCACCCCGCACATCGGGTGCGGGCGCCGTACTCACGGTGGGGGCCCGTTGGTCGATGCCGATGACCTGCGGCGCGGGCGGCGTCACCCCCTTCGGGTAGAGGCTGACCGACACACCCCTCCACGAGTCGTCGCGGGCAGCGTGCCCGATCAGGGAGACTCCCAAGCCGTCCAGTTGCAGACCTGCCTGGTACTGCACGCTATCCAAGCCGGACGGTAGCCAGCCGAACCGGACGTACTGAACGGTCGGGTCGACCGTCTCCAACGCGGCTGAGATCCGCGACGAGTCGGGCGACGACACCGGACCGGTGTACGGCTGCAGCGGGGCCAGGGCACCGACAAGTTCCAGCGTCGACGGCGTCGATGGCCGGTCCGGCGCGACCAGACCCGGCACCGTGGCAGCACCGACCGCTAGTGCGGCCACCGCCAGTGCGGCACCCGTGCCGCGGGCGTACCAGCGCTGCCGTCGTCCGGTGGTCATTGCCTGTTCGACGTTCAGAATTGTCGACGGAACTTCGGCCGACTCGACCTCGTCGCGCATCAGCCGCGCCACATTCATTTCCTCGATCATCGTCAACTCCCGTGGCTAACACACGCTGGCCGGCGCGCTGCCGGTCTGCCTGGTGGTCGGTGCGTCATCTCGGATTGGGGCGAGCAGTCCTCGCAGCGTCGCCAGCCCCTTGGCGGTCTGGCTCTTGACGGTGCCGGGAGCGCAGCCCAGCGCCTGCGCCGTCTCCTCTACCGTCAGGTCCTGAAAGAACCGCAGCACCAGCACCGCCCGCTGCCGCGGCGCGACCTGCCGCAGCGCCGCCACCACATCGAGCCGCTCGGTGGCATCGGGGGCGGTCGGTGCGGCCCGCTCCGGTAACAGGTCGGTGAGTAACACTCGGGCCCAGCGGCGTCGCCGGTCGTCGATCAACCGCCGCAGCAGCATCGTCCGGACCAGCGCGTTTAGGTTGTCGGCCCGCCGGGCCCGGGGCCAGTTGCGGTACAGCTCGGTGAGCACCCGCTGCACGATGTCGTCGCCCTGGTGCCAGTCACCGCACATCAGGTACGCCGTCCGACGCCACTGCGGCAGGCCGGCTCGGACGTATTCGGTGTACTCGGCATCGGCCGCCAGTGCCCGGCTCAACGGCATCCTCGAACCTGTCCTCCCACCGGCCACCACCCACACGGTGATCGTCCGCCGATCCGCATCTCGACTCCCTCCGTAGCTGTGTCTCCTACACCGCTATGTCGTGGCCGGAGGGGTGCCGGGTTGCCCGCCTTGGCGTCTGGAACCTGGCGCCGGGCGCTGACCTAGTTATCCTCTTCAGGTGCCGGCCCGTGTGGAGATCGTTGACACGGGTCCAGCATTTCGAAGGGACTATCGACATGCCCCGTGTGGTACCGGCGGTCATCCGCGCGCTCGACGTGCTCGAACTGTTCCTGGACAACCCCCAATTATCGGCCCGTCAGGTGATGGAGCGGCTCGACCTGCCCCGCACCACCGTCCACGAGCTGCTCGTCACGCTCGAGGCTCGCTCTTACCTGATCTCCGTCCCGGGCCAGCCGGTGCAGTATCGGCTCGGCATGCCGCTATTTCAGCTCGGTACGGCGTTCGCCGGCCGGCTTGACCTGGTCCGCGAGGCGCAGTGCGTCGCGCGGGACGTGGCTGCCGCGTGCGACGAGGCGGTCCACGTGGCGGTGCTCGACGGCGCCGATGTCATCTACCTCGTAAAGTTCGACAGCACGCACCCCGTCCGGATGGTCTCCGCGGTCGGGCGGCGGCTGCCGGCGCACTGCACGGCGGTCGGCAAGGTCCTGCTATCGAGCCTGGATCAGGCGGCGCTGGACACCGTCCTGACGAAGGGCAGCCTGCCCGGCATGACGCCGGCCAGCATCACCGACCCGGACCGCCTGCGGGCACATCTTGACCGCGTCCGGGCGGAGAGCGTCGCGGTCGACGTCGGCGAGTCCGACACCGCCATGCGCTGCGTCGCTGCGGCGATCCGGGATCATTCCGGCGCGACCATCGCGGCGATGAGCCTGTCGGCGCCGATCATTCGCTGGACCCCGCAGGTGCAGGTGAAGTGGACCGGGCTGGTTCGCGAGGGCGCTGCCGCACTCTCCGCGCGGATGGGCTACCGGGCCCAGCCGCGCTAGCCGACTTGTCGTTTTCTACCGGAAACCGCATCGAAACATTGACATCGCTCGTAGCGTTGCTCTAGCGTCGCGTCCACTCGATACGGTATCTCGAACTCGGTTCGAAATCTCGAACGGCGGTGGTCCTCCGTGACCCGACCGAACCGGCACGTCGGCGCCGCTCTCGCGGCCGGTTGTCGACTGCCTCGTGCTCCTCGCGACACCCAGCGAGCGACACGCGAGATCTCGAAAGTTTCGGACGCGCCGACCGATCTCGTGCGCTTCCCACCACCGCCATATCGACACACACCTGAAGCACGAGCATCGCGGCTTTCGCCACGTACGCCCTCGGCGTGCAGCGGTGCCGGGAGATAGAGGAGGCGGGTGTCCATGCAGGACAAATCGATGTGGTCCCGGCGCGGCTTTCTGGGGATGGGGGTGGGTGTGCTCGGCGCAGCCGGTCTGGCTGCGTGCGGGGACACCTCCGAATCCCCCTCCAAGGTCCAGCCGGAAGTTCCGCAGGAGCTCATCGACGCCGCGGCGGCGATGAAGGGCTCCTCGATGGGGATGCTGTCGCAGAAGCTGTACTCGACGGCGGCCAACGAAGCCCTCGACAGCTCGATCAAGAAGTTCGCCGACACCACCGGAACGAAGATCGAGAACAGCCTGGTCCAGGCCGACGCCGGCGATGTGGTGGCCAAGATCGACGCCGAGGTCAAGGGCGGGGTGGCGCGTGACCTGGCGTTCATGACCGACTCACGGTTCGTCGCGCAGTTCCAGGCGCTCGGCGACCTGGAAGACGTGACGGACGTCGTCCAGGCGCTGACCGCCAAGTACGGCGAACCGTGCGCCGAGGCCAAGAACTTCTGCGTCTTCGACGGCAAGTGGTTCGCGATCCCCTACCACTTCATCGGGATCGGGTCGTTCCTGCGCAAGGACTGGATGCAGGACAAGGGCATCACGCCCAAGGACATCTACAGCTGGGAGGAGCTGCGGGATCTCTGCCTGGAGATCTCCGACCCGGCCAAGCGCCGGTTCGGCTGGGGCATGACGGTGAACCGCTCCGGCGACGGCAACGGCATGATCGAGGCGCTGATCAACGCGTACGGCGGATCGATCGCCTCCAACGACGGCCGGAAGGTCACGTTCAACTCCCCCGAGACGGTGCAGGCGGTGACCTTCCTCGGCGACATCTACACCAACCCCAAGTACAAGCCGATGTTGCCGCCGGGGATCGCCAGCTGGACCGACACCAGCAACAACGAGAACTGGCTCGCGGGGATCCTCGGCTACACCCGCAACCAGTTCAGCGTCTACGCGGACTCCCGGACCAAGAAGAACCCGGTGCACGCGAACACCCACGTGTTCTCCGACTGCATCGGGCCGGCGACCGACAACCCGCTGCTGCTCGGCCAGTCGCAAGGCTTCGTCGTCTTCAAGGGCGCCAAGAACCCCGCGCTCGCCAAGCTCCTGGCGCAGTACCTGGTCAGCGCCCCCGCGCTGCTCGGGGTGGCCAAGGAGGCGCCCGGCCTGGTGATGCCCGCCTGGGAGAAGGTCTGGGACGCCGACCCGTTCTTCACCAGCGGCGACCCCGCGTTCCCCATGCTGCGCAAGATCACTGAGCTGAAGCTGCCGCTGAACACGAAGAACGGCCTGGCCTTCCCGCAGAAGGCCAGCGCGGGCCAGCAGGCCGTCGGTTCGGCCTACGTCCTGACCGACATGATGCAGCAGGTCGTCCAGGGGACGGCGCCAGCGGCGGCCGTGACGGCTGCTCACGCGAAGATGGTGCAGATCTTCAACCAGCAGGGGCTGCGGCAGTGAGGTCAGTCCGTCCTGCGCGGGTCCCGACGGCGAGGAATTCCCCGCCGTCGGGGCCCGGCTCTCTCACCGCGATCCAGCGGCGGCTGGGGCGTGACTGGCGACTGGCGGCGTTGTTCCTGGCGCCCATGGCGGTGCTGGTCGGCGGTCTCGTTCTCGTGCCGATCGCCCGGTCGATCATCACCAGCACCACGGAACGGCACGGGCAGGACACCGTATTCGTCGGCCTGGACAACTACCTCGCGCTCGTCGGCGACGAGCAGTTCCACACGGGCGTCGTGAACTCGTTCGTCTTCACCGCGTACGCCGAGGTTTTCAAGGTCGTGCTGGGGCTGGCCGCAGCCCTGCTGCTGCACCACCGGCGTCGCGGGCGGGCCGTGCTGGCCGGGTTGCTCCTGGTGCCGTGGGTGGTGCCGACGGTGGTGACGGCGTTCAGTTGGCGCGCGCTGCTCGACCCCATCTTCGGCAGCGTCAACAACCTGCTCACCGCTTCCGGGATCGGGCCGCTGCTGGCCAGCGCGCACCTGGTCGACAGCTGGCCCGCGGGCTGGCTCTCCGACCCGGAGCTGGCCATGCCCTCGGTGATCCTCGTGAACGTCTGGAAGGGGGTGCCGTTCTTCACCGTGTGTTTCCTGGCGGGGCTGAAGGCCATCCCGGCGGATCTGTACGAGGCGGCGACCATCGACGGCGCCTCGTCGTGGCAGCGGTTCGCCAACGTGACGCTGCCCGGACTGCGTCACGTGATCACCGTGACGGTGACCCTGTCGTCGATCTGGACGTTCAACAACTTCGACCTCGTCTGGTTGCTGACCCAGGGCGGCCCGGGTGACGTGACCGCTCCGTACGTGCTCGTCGCCTACTCCAAGGCCATCCTGCAGTTGCAGTACGGCGCGGGGGCGGCGGTCACGCTCGTCATGCTGCCGATCATCGGCGGGTTGGTGTTCGTCCTGGTCCGGCTGTTGCGCCAGGACACCAACATCAAACTGCCCCGGCGACGCCGGGCAGCGCGGTGGACCGGAATGCAGCGATGGGCCCCGACGGCACGCAGGGCGCTGCCGTGGGTCGTCACCGCGGTGGTCACCGGTGTGCTGGCCTGGGCCTCGCCACAGATCTTCTGGAAGGCGGCGGTGGTCCTCGGGGTGATCCTGCTGATCGCGGCGGCGGTCGGCCGGGTGGTCTCGACCCTCCAGTCGCGCGGCGGCCGGCGGTCGTCGTCAGTGGTGTCGGGCCTGGGGTCCTGGGTCGCGCTGGCCGGGTTGCTCTTCTTCGTGCTGGGCCCGCTGTACTGGATCGCCGTCACGGCCTTCAAGTCCGAGGGCCAGGTCGTCATGCGCACCGACGACCTGTGGCCAACGCCGTGGACCATGGAGCAGTTCGGCGCCCTCTTCGCCAACCAGCCGTTCGGCCGCTGGTACCTCAACACTCTGCTGGTGTCCGCGGCGTCCACGGCGGTGGCACTGGTCTGCGCCGCCCTGGCGGGCTACGCGCTGGCCCGGCTGCGGTTCCGTGGGGCGCAGGGCTTCACCGTCACGGTGCTGCTCACGTACGTGATGCCGGGCGCACTGCTGTTCATCCCGCTGTACCAGATGCTCATCGGCGCACGGCTCACCGACTCGTTGTGGTCGCTGGTGGTGACGTACCCGACCTTCACGCTTCCGTTCGCCACCTGGCTGCTGGTGGGGTACTTCTCGTCGATCCCCATTGAGCTGGAGGAGGCCGCGCTTGTCGACGGCTGCACCCGGGTCCAGGCTTTCGGCCGGGTGGTGCTGCCGCTGGCCAAACCAGGACTGCTGGCGGTCGCGCTCTTCACCCTGACCAACGCCTGGAACGAATTCCTCTTCGCCTTCGTGTTCATCACGAAGGACGAGTACAAGACGCTCCCGGTGGGGATGCAATCGATGATCGCCGGAGACGTCGTGCCGCAAGGGCAACTGGCCGCGGCGTCGCTGCTCGTCAGCATCCCCGTGGTGATCATGTACGCCCTCGGCCAGCGCTTCCTGACCGAAGGGCTCACCGCAGGCGCGGTGAAGGGCTGATCTGGCGCTACCGCGACAGCAACGAGGGGTGGGGCTTTCGCCCCACCCCTCGTGTCACGGCAAGTAGTACGTCAGGGCAGCAGGTAGTCCGAGTTCAGCACGTACGGCGCGGGCTGCTGGTCGTCCCGACCGTCGTGGCCCTGGGGGTCGCACTGCCGGGCAGCCACGATGCAGCCATTGATCATCGCGGCCAGGGTCCGCTCGTCCCACGCGTTGAAGAAGTCGTAGTGGAAGGTCGGGCCGTTGCCGCTGGCGAACCGCACCTTCGACATGTCGCCGTTCACCGGCCAGGCCATCTTGAACTCGAGCTTCGGCACGGCGACCGGGTGGGAGTCCGGGCAGACCCAGCCGGAGGCGGTGTGGCTGTCGACCGGGTACGCCATGTGCCGCTGGTGGTCGGGCGAGTCCAGGTGCAGCCCGTCCCAGCAGCTCGGTGCCTGGTAGCGGATGTTCAGCTTGACGCTGCGCTCAGTCGGGCAGGTCAGCGGGATGTTCTTGTTCTTGTAGCTGTCCCCGCACTCGAAGCCCTCTTCGGTGGCGTCGAGGAACTTGTCCGCGTCGGTGTTCTTCGCGTTGCCGACGACGTACCGCAGGCCGGTCGGGAACGGACGAACGCTCCGGTAGTCGGTCACGCCGGCCTTGTAGTAGATCGTCTGCATGCCCTCGGGGTTGACCGCGGTGTCGCCGTTGTACAGCGTCGGCATCCAGTACGCGGAGAGGTCGCCCTTGGTCTTGCAGGTGGTCTTGCCAGCCTTCAGCGACTCCACCGTCGTGGCCGCGTTCGTGGTGGTGTTGCCCATGAACGTGTGGGAGTGCGACGCGGCCGGCAGGTTCGGGAAGACGATCGGGTCGTCACCGATGTTGGTCCGGCTGACCGTGCAGTTCGCCTGGAACTCGTGGAAGCCGCCCTTGTTCGGCGGGACCGCGTGCGACGGCTTGACGTTGGTCACCGGGTTGGGGGCCTTGATCCAGCCACCCTGCCCGGTCGCCGGCGTCGACGACGACGCGGAGGTGGACGGCGCACCCGACGGAACCGTGCTCGGGGTGCCACTCGGCACGCCCGAGGGGGTCGGCGACTGACCCGGGGCCGAGGGCTGGCCGTCAACCGGAGCGGCGGATTGCGCCGGTGGCGTCGGCTGAGCGGTGACAGGTGCCTTCGGTCCGCAGCCGGCCGCCAGCACGGCGACGGCCGTGACGCTGACGGACAGGGCCGAGCGGCGCCATCGACGGGCTCTTGCATGGAACATTAAGGTGCCTCCTGGGCAAATGGGGTCGCGGCGACGACGGGCCCACTCTGCCAACCCCGACGGCACTCTTCAACCGGCTCCGACCAGCAATAAGGCTGACGTAAAGATCATCAACCCGGTCGGATAAATCGCCTGCCCGCTCGGGTGGATTCGGGGAATTTCTGTTATTTGCGCCCTGCCACAGAGTCGGCAGGCGTCGAAGACATGGATGAGCGTGGCACCAGGCGCCGGCCTCTGCCGACGGCCTCCTGCCCCCCGGAGCGGCACAGGTGCGAGTCGGCCTCAACGTCGGCGCACCGACGATCTCGCTCTCGGGGACGCGCGTCAAGAGCCGGATCGGGTCGGGCGGGGGGAGATTCGTGTGGCGAGCGGCAGCGGATCATCCGCGATCCACGAGCGTCGCGAATCGCGTCGACCGCCCCACAGTCGTTTCCGCCGGGCCATTGGGTACGCCGAAGACCACGAGCACTCCGAGTCGGTGGCGTGATTATCCCAACGTCCCCGCACGCTGAACTTTATGCCGACTCCTCCCGTCGACAGAAGCGTCCGGATGCACCAGGGAGGAAGCCGTGCAACACCAATACGCGACCCATATGACTGGTATGGAAGATTTGCATACTTTGACGGTTTCGACCGCACCTGCGGTGCTTCGAGAGTTGAACTCGCCGCAACTCCCCGCAGTGGCGGGAATCTGGGCTGCAGCAGTGACCTCGTTCGCATATGCCCCAGTTGCCCGGTCGATGAGCGGCCGGCTTCGGCGCGAACCTGGGACGAACGTGGTCCGGGAACTGTTCGAACGGACGATGACCGGTGTGTTCGGCGGCCCTGAGGACCTGTTGCGCATGGAGCAGGCTCCGAAGGCCAAGCGGAGGTTCGGGTTCGGCAGCCGCCCCGACGCGTCGACCTTTCAGCAGGATGACCCGCTGCATTCGACGGCCGTGTACACAATCGTCGTACACAGCTTGTTGCGCGTTCAGGAAATGCTCTATCGGCGGCTGAGCGACCACGAGCGGCAGGATTATTGCCGCCAGGCGACGCACGGCATTCGCGCGGCGCTCGCACCCAAGGGGCAGGTTCCCCAGTCGTACGACGAATTGAACTTCCATTATCGCTTGATCACCGAACGTCAACTGAAGTTCGACGAACAATTCAGCAAGCTGTACGCCCTGTCGAGCACCATGCAACTCGGCGGCATGCGGCTGCAGGACCTGACCTGCTTCGTCGCCCGGATCCTGCCGGCCGACCTGCTGGGTGCCCTTGACCTGGCCGAACTCGGCAGCACCCGCTCTCCGGACCTGGTCCCCTCCGACCTACACGCCCATCCCCTGGTTCGTCAGCCGGTCGAGAGTGCGGCGAACACCCGACGAATCCGCCCGGATCACCCCCTGGCATAGCGCGGGACCTACGCGTTGGATGGGCGGCGGTAGGAGAGGAGGCCCGCGTGGTCCAGGACGACCACCACGAGCACCACCCCGGTGGCGACCGCGGAGACCGCCAGCAGTGGCAGCCGCAGGACGGTCGCGGCACCCGCCAGCACGAGCAGGGCGACCACTCGTGACCAGGAGAAGCGCCGGTGGATCGCCAGCGAGAAGAGGATCCGCCCAGCGAGGAACAGCATCGGGCCGCCCAGGACGACGACGACTGCGGCCGTGTCGCCCGTCCTCGTGGGGTGGGCGATGCTCAGTTCGGCACCGACGGCGGTGACCACCAGCCCGCCGATCATCACCAGGTGCAGGTATCCGGTGATGACCCCGAGCCGGGTCGGGTCGGCGTGCTCGATGGCCGGGCCGAGGCGCTGACCGGCGGGCGTGACGTAGAGCAGACCGATCAGCACGGCGGTGGCGAAGACCAGTAGGAACGCGGCGGTCTGCGGCAGGGCGAGGTCGGTGTCGGCGTAGGTGAGGCCGGAGACCAGGACGAGTTCACCGAGCGCAATGATCATGATCTGTTGGTAGCGCTCGGCGAAATGCTCGCCAGCAAGATGCAGCTCCCGCCGCCCGGTCCGACCCAGCCTCGGTGTGGGCCAGCCGAACCGCGGGCCGGTGAGGTCGATGGCGAGGGCGAGCAGCCAGAGCGGTACTCGCCACTCCGGCAGGAGCCCGCCGACCAGCCACGGCACGGCAGAGACGCTGAACCAGCAGAGGATCCGCAGCGCCCGCCGCTGCCGCGGGTGACCGCGCAGGCTGAAGGCGGTGACCGTACCCCGGGCGATGTGGACCGCGACGTACGCGCCAGCGAAGAGCAGGCCCCGCCCGTTCAGCGCGTGCGGGATCGCCACCCCGGCCAGCAGGCTGCCCAGCGCAGCGCCGATCAGCAGCCAACGGACCGCTGGGCTCGCCGGGTCGTACCAGTCGGCGAACCAGGTGGTGGTCACCCAGATCCACCACACCCCGGTCAACAGCAGGGCGGTACGCAGCGCGCCGACCGTCGTGAGGTCGTGCAGTAGGTGCTCGCCCAGCTGACTGAGGGCGAGCACGAAGGCCAGGTCGAAGAAGAGCTCCAGGAACGAGGCGTTCAGCGGCGAGTCACTTCCCCGCAGCAGCCGTTCGGGTCTGCTCGCCATCGGCGCTCCTCCCGGTGGCGCACGCCCTGCCTCCGTCGTACCACCTGGAGCCGGCCACCGGAGCGAAAGCAAGGTCAGCGGCGGACACCGACCCCCGCGTACCCGTGTGCGTCCACGGTCTCCGGCTCGCCGTCCGGTCGCCACCGGGTGGTGGCGACCAGGCCGGGTTCCAGCAGGTCGTACCCGGTGAAGAAGCGCGACGTCTCGGCGTGCGTGCGGGGCACCAGTGGGGCGCTGCTGTTGCGGTAGACGGCCTGGCCACGCTCGGCCAACTCCGGCGGGATGCCGTCCAACGTCAGGTGGGACAGCACCAGGTGACTACCGGACGCGGTGGCGTCGCGCAGCTCGGCGATCGCCGCCCACGGGTCGTCGTGGTCCGGCACGAAGTGCAACACCGCAAGGAGCAGCACCGCCACCGGCTGGTCCAGGTCGAGGGTGGCCCGCACGTCCGGGTGGGCCAGTAGCTCGTCCGGCCGTCGCAGGTCACCCTGGACAACCGCGGTCCCGGGTACGTCGGTCAGCAACTGCCGGGCGTACGTGACGGCCACCTCGTCGTAGTCGACGTAGACCACTCGCGCGTCGGGCGCCACCGCCCGCACCACCTCGTGCACAGCGTCCTGGGTGGGCAACCCGGCTCCGATGTCCAGGAACTGGCGGACGCCCTGCTCAGCGGCGTACCGGACGGCTCGGCGCAGGAAGTGCCGGTTGGTCTGAGCGGCGACCCCGGTCTCCGGAAAGATCTCCAGCACCCGGTCGGCGGCAGCCCGATCGGCGGGGAAGTTGTGACTGCCCCCGAGGAAGTAGTCGTACATGCGGGCGACGTTGGGCTTGGTGGTGACGTCGGGTGCCGGCTGCTCGGTCATGTGAGATCCCTTCGGCGGCGGAAGCGGATCTCGATGTCTAGCACTCGCGGCGACGACCCGCTGACCCCTCGTGTCGTTGATCCGGCTGCGCCCATGGTCACCGCTGACCACGGTGGGGGCACCGACTCAACGAGGAGGGACGCCGATGACCGCTCAGCGCGAGACCGTGCAGGTCGACCACGACCTGTTCCGCGCCGTGTACGACTCGCCCGCATCACTGCCCGGCCGACACCGCTGGACCACCCCGGAGTCGGACGTCCGGCGGCTGGAGAAACTGTTGGGCATGCCGGCACGCAGCATCGGCGCCCCGCTCTGGGTCAGCGGCGACGAACCCGACTGCCCGAAGTGCCGCAGGCGGATCACCTGGTACGACATCGTCTCGTCGGCGCTCTCCGGCCTGCACGACAAGACCATGATCGCCACGGTCATCCTGGGCGAGCGCAAGTACGTCAACACCGAGATCCCGGATGCCATCGCCGGGGTGCGCTGCTCCGACTGCCACACCGCGATCGACGGTCTGCGCAGCTTCAAGTGCCACAACTGGGCGTACGCCTTCGAGGCGCTGGAGGCCGTCCGCGAGCGGATGACCGGCGGTCTCGCGTGAAGACAGCAGCGGTGCCTCCTGCCGCGTTCCGCGGGTGTACGCAGGGTGAACGGGGTATGAACGTGGGGTGAGGTGATGCATGGTCGACATCGGCAGCATGGACGTTCCGGAGATCAGCGCCGAGTGGTACAGCGACGTCGTCGACGCCGCCGCCGCCAGCCCCGAGCCGGTGCAGTGGTTCGTCGGGCACGCCACCGAGGGGGTGGTCCTGCTGCTCGGCGCGCTGCTGCTGATGGCCGCGCTGAGCCGCCGGTCCGGCGGCCCACACGACCGGGCACTCGCCCTGCTCGCGCCAGTGCCACCTCTCCTGGCGTACGCGGGCAGCGAATGGTTCAAGACCGTGGTGGACGAGGATCGCCCCTGCCGGACGATCGGCCGGGCGATCATCGCGGGCGCGTGCCCACCCCCGGGCGACTGGTCGTTCCCCAGCAACCACGCCACCGTGGCCGGCGCGCTGGCCGTCACCACGTTGCTGCTGTCCCGCCGACTCGGTCTGATCGCACTGCCCCTGGCCGCGCTCGGCGCCTTCTCCCGGGTCTTCGTGGGCGTGCACTACCCACACGACGTGATCGCGGGCGTGCTGTTCGGTGCCCTGGTCGCCGTGGTGGCAACCCCGTTGCTGGCCCGCCCGACCACCGAGGTGCTCCGCCGCCGGGCCGACCGTTCCGACAGCCCGGTCCCCAAACTGGCCAGCCGCTCCCGCCCCTGACCAGCGAGACACCCCGCACCCGCCGGCTGGCCGCACCCGCCACCCCGCCTGCCGCCCGGCCGGGCGGCAGGCTGGCGGGCGGCGGGTCAGGTCGGCAGCAGGAGGGTGGCTGTGGTGCCGAGCAGTAGGAACGGGCCGAACGGCAGGTGGGTGCTCCAGCGGGCTCGGCGCGCGGCCAGCAGGCCCAGGCTCACCAGGGCGGACAGCCCGAATGCGACTAGTAGGCCGAGCAGCAGCACCGGCCAGCCGTACCAGCCGAGCAGCGCCCCCACGCTCAGCGCCAGCTTGGCGTCGCCCAGCCCGAAGCCGCGCCGGCCGAGCAGCAGCGTGGTGCTGGCGAAGAAGAGCGCCAGTCCCGCACCGGCGATGACGGCCCGTAGCCAATGCCCCGGGTCGGCGTCGAGTGCGGCCACGCCGAGCAGCAGCCAGGTCCCGGCCGCTGCGGGCAGGGTGAGCCGATCCGGCAACCGGTGCACGGCCAGGTCGACGAGGACCGCCGGGATCGTCCAGCCGAGCCACCAGATCAGCGCCGGCAGCGCCCCGCCGGACGGACCGGCGAACACCAGCAGCACCGCCGCCGCGAGCACGGCCAACTCGACAGTGCCCGGCGGTGGGCCGACCCGGGCGCGGCAGCGACCGCACCGGGCCGCCGGGCCGAGCGCCGGCCAGGGCCGGGTCAGGCCGATCGGCGCGCCGCAGGCGTCACAGCCGGTCCGGCTGGGCAGACCCGGGGGTACGGCGTAGCGCAGCGCTGCCATCCGCATCAAGGGGCTGATCGCGAGGATCGCCAACACGGTCGAGACCCGGGTGCGCGCCACCGCCGGGGGCACTGCCGGGCGGGCGGGTTCCGCCGTCGCCCCGTGGGCGCTACGGCCAGGTCGGCTAGGGCGGTTGCCTTCCGGCGTCGCCTCACCGGCCGGCGGGGGTGCCGGCCTCCGATCGGGTGGGTTTTCTCGGCCGGGGACGGCCGCTGGGGGGCCGGTCAGTGCCATGTCGCCTCCATTACGGCCGGACGTTCCCCCGCAATGGTGAACACGGATCGTGATTGAGCACGCGCTGTGGTGTAGCGGATGGCGCAGAAAGCGACCTCCCGCTCCGACCCCGCGAGGGTGCTTTCGACCACTTCCGAGTCGAGCGCCCCGTCGGACGACGCGGCTCGCCGATCGGTCGGCAACACCGTTCGAATGCCGGGATAAGGCTGCGATGTCCCACTCCGGCGACCGCCAGCGAGATCTCGGTGAGCCCATCCGACTCGGCGACGCCCCATCAATAACGACCTTTCGCTCGACCATTGCCCCAGGGACAGCGTGGACACCCACCACCACCACCTGTCATCACGCAGAGTGTTCACTTGAATTGCCTCTGTTGCATCGGCGAGCGTCAGCCTATGCTCGCCCCTTGAGTGTGATGCAAGCCTCACCTTCACAACCGGACGACACAGGACCTGCATTTGTAGAAGATCCGTAACGGTGAATGCAGAAGCGCAATGATCGGCTCCGGATGTGCTGATCCGGGCGCGCTTCCGCATGCCCGACGGCGGTGCACGATCACCGCGTCGGGCGACCACGAGGAGGCTCGACGGTGCGCGGACGGCAGCTCAGACGAGCGGCAATCTGCCTGCTGGCGGTCGTGACAGCGGTGCCAGTCACCGCCTGCGCCAGCGGACGGGAGGCGGTCGAACGGCCGACCGCAGCCCGCGACGACGGACACCGGATCGATCCCGACGTCGAACGGCAAGCTGCCGAGAAAGCGGCACTCGACGCGTACTCCGGTTATCTCGCGGCCTCGCGCACCGCAGGCGCGCGCAGCGATCCGCGCGCGCCGGAACTGTCCCGGTTCCTCGCTGATCCACTTCTCACCCGGGTCCGATTGTCCATTCGCGACGCTAAGGAGCACGGCGCTATGCGTACCGGGACGTTGAAGTCCGACCCGACCGTGACCGCCGTCAGCCTGGACGCGAAGCCAGCCACCGTGGAGATCCAGGACTGCCTGGACACAACCGGCTACCGGCTGGTCTACGCCAAGGACAAGCGCCCGGTCCCGGGCAGTGGGGGCGGCAGACACCTCTCCACCGCCACTGCGACCCGCTATCCCGACGGCCGTTGGCTGATCAACTCCGGTACGACGCACCGGGACCAGCCGTGCTGACCCGGGGAGGGCGGGTGCTCGCCGGGATCGGCCTCGCGCTCGTGTTGGTGGTCGGCGCGACCATGCCGGCCGCCGCCCGACGCGCCGACCCGGGGGCTGGTTGCCCGCCCGACCAGCCCGACTGCAGTGTCTGGGACGACGAGCCCGGCAACCCGGGCGGTGGCGGGAACGACGGCGGTGGCGGGGACGACGACGGTGGCAGCGGCGGTGGCAGCAGCACCTGTCGGTGGGACGGGCGGACCATCCCCTGCTACGACGAGTTCCTGGGCTGGTTCAGCAGTAGCGACGGCTGCTACTACAAGCTCGCCACGCCGCAGCCCGAGGCACCCGAGGGCCAGCAGTGGTACGTGAAGACGTGCAACGGCGGCGCCGACGTGGGCAATCAGACCGTGGTGCCGCTGGATGATCCGCCAGCCGGCTTCGGCGCGCCACCCAACCCGGAGGAGTTGGCCCGTCGTGCCCTGGCGTCGATCAAGCTGCTGCCGGCACCGCTGAGGGTGGCACCCCGCAAGAGCATCGGCCCCGGCCTGGTCGGCCTGCCCGTCTGGATGTGGGCGGCGCCGAGCACCAGCTACTTCGGCCCGCTGACCGCGTCCGCGACCGACCGGGACGTGACCGTCTCCATCGAGGCGAAGGTCACCCGGACCGTCTGGGACATGGGCAACGGGGACAAGGTCCCCTGCGAAAAGGCCGGCACGCCGTACGACCCGAAGGGTGATCGCGCCGGCGGCACCTCCCCGGACTGCGGCTACGACAAGGGCTACTCGAAGGCCGACACCTACGAGGTCAGCGCCACCACCTACTGGACGGTGACCTGGAGCGGCGGCGGCCAGAGCGGAGAAATCCTGGTGACCCGATCCAGCGGCATCGTGCAGATCCAGATCAACGAACTCCAGGTGGTCACCAGATGAGCCTCGCTACGCGCAATGGGACCGGGTCGGTGGACGCGCCCGTCAACCCGCCCACCGTGGTCCGACAGCGCCGGGTGCGCCCCGGGCTGCTCGGCCTTGCCGTCCTCCTGATCGCCCTGGGCGGGCTGGGCGCGGCGTTCGCGGTCACCTCGGTACGGGCCACCGGCAGCTATCTGGCGGTGGCACGACCGGTGGAGGTGGGCCGGGAGATCAGCGCCGCCGACCTGATCACCGTGCAGGTCGCCGGCGGCCAGGGGCTGCGCCCGGTGCCCGCCGGGCGGCTCGACGAGGTGGTCGGCAAACGGGCCGCCGTCGCGCTGGTCCCGGGCACGCTGCTCACCCTGGGACAGATCACCGCCGATCCGCTGCTCGGCCCGGGCCAGCAGCAGATCGCGCTCGGCCTGAAGACCGCCCAGGTGCCGGCCCGCGAGCTACACCCTGGTGACAAGGTCCTGCTGGTCAGCACTCCGGACAACAACGCCAACGGTGACGCGGCTGCCGCCGGCACACGCTTCTCGGCCACCGTCATCGACATGGTCAGCCCGGCCAACGACAACAAAGTCCTCTATCTGGCGCTGCTCACCCGCGACGTGCCGGCGGTGGTGGCGCTCGCCGCACAGCAACGGCTCGCCGTCGTGCTGACCGAGGCGGCCTGAGTATGGCGATCATCGCGCTGGTCTCCGCGAAGGGTTCACCCGGCGTCACGACCTCGGCGCTGGCCTGCGCGCTGGCCTGGCACCGGCGGCTGGTGGTCGCCGAGTGCGATCCGGCCGGCGGCTCGATCCTCGCCGGGTACCTCGGCGGCCAACTGGACGGCCCGCGCGGCATCGGAGAGCTGGCCGTCGGGGAGTTGCGCGACGGCAACCTGGAGACCGCGTTCTGGTCGCAGCTGGTCGACCTGGACGCACCCCGCCGGGAACGGCTGCTGCTGCCCGGCCTCGTCGACCCGGCCCAGAGCGGTAGCGTCACCCCGCTCTGGCAGCGCTTCGCCGACTACTTCGACGCCCTCGACCGCGGCACCCCCGGCTACGACGTCCTGGTCGACTGTGGCCGACTGCACGTGACCGGGCCGCCGTGGCCGGTGCTGCGTGCCGCCTCGGTGGTGCTGTTGGTGACCCGGGCGCACCTGCCGGACCTCTCCGGCACCCGGGCGGTGGTCACCACCATCGAACGGGACTTCGCCGAGCATCGGGTGCCGCCGGGCACGCTGCGGTTGTTGCTGGTCGGTGCCGGGCACGGGCGCGCCGAGATCAGCCGCGCCCTGAAACTGCCGGTCATCGCGCGGCTGCCGCACGATCCGCGTACCGCCGGGGTGCTCGCCCTGGGCGGGACGGTGCGGGCCGGACGGCCGCTGATGCGCGCGGCGGCCGCGCTTGAGGTGCCGGTCGGGGCGCTCCTGGAGCGACGGCGGGCCCGATTGGCGTGGCCCGTGCAGCAGGGGGTGCCGGATGCGGTTTGAGCCGGTCTCCGCAGATCCCCGCCAACCGCCACCGGACGTGACCTCCACCGTGCCGCCCCTGGCCGGGCCGAACGGCCGGCACCACCCGTCGGTGCCGATGCCGCCGACGTCTGCGGCCACACCGCCGCCGGAGTCGCCGCCACGGCCCCGGATGGATTTCCACGTGGTCCGGGAGCTGCGCCGGGAACTCACCGAACGGCTCACCCTCTGGCAGCGCGGCCGGGAATTCACCGTCGACGAGGAGGACACCGAGCGGGCCCGGCTCGCCGTCACGGTGGTCGCCGCGTACGCGGACTCGGTGCGTCGGGCCGGCACACCGATGGCCGCTGGCGAGGAACGCCTGCTGCTCGACCAGGTGACCGCCGAGTTGGTCGGGCTCGGCCGGCTACAGACCCTGCTGGTCGACGACACCATCGAGGAGGTGCACATCCTCGGCTGCGACCAGGTACGCATCGCCCGGCACGGCGGTGGGGTGGACTGGGCCGAACCGATCGCCGACAGCGACGCCGAGTTGGTGGAGATCCTCCAGGCGGCGGCCCGGCGGGCGGGGGCGACCGAACGGTCCCTGTCCACCGTGAAGCCCACCCTCGACCTGCAACTGCCCGACGGCAGCCGGCTGGCGGCGGTGTTCCTGGTCAGCCACCGCCCGTACGCGGTGATCCGCAAGCACAACACCCTGGACGTGAGCCTCGACGACCTCGCGGGCGCCCGAGGTGACCTGGACGAGATGATCGACCCGCTGCTGCGCGACTTCCTCCGTGCGGCGATGCGCGCCGGTCTGAACATCATGGTCGCCGGGTTGGCCGGTGCCGGAAAGACCACGATCATCCGGGCGTTGATGAGCGAGATCCCGCCCGACGAGCCGTACGTGCTGCTGGAGGAGAGCCGGGAGTTGCTCCCGGCCCGCCGCCGGGAGCGGCACCGGGCGGTGATGAGCTTCGAGGCCAGGGAGGGCCACGGCGAGCGCGGCTTCGACGGCCGCCCCGCCGGTGAGGTGACCATCGCCGACCTGATCCCGCTGTCGCTGCGGATGGGCGTCCTGCGGATCATCGTGGGCGAGGTGCGGTCCCGGGAGATCGTGCCGATGCTCCAGGCGATGACCACCAGCCGGGGGTCGATGTGCACCATCCACGCGCGCAGCGCCGCCGGTGTGGGTGAACGGATCGTCGAGCTGGCGTTGGCGCACGGCCGCGAAATGACCGTCGACCAGGCCCGCCGGATGGCCGGCAACGCTCTCGACCTGATCGTCTACGTCACCGTCGAGGACGAGACCGCGATCGGCGGGCGGAAACACCGGTTCGTCTCGCACGTGGAGGAGGTGATCGGGGCCGGTGAGGCCGGGCGGATCACCACCACCACGGTCTTCGGGCCTGGCCCGGACGGTCGGGCGGTCCCCCGGCACCTGCCGGAGCGGGTTCGTGACCAGTTGCTGCGGGTGGGGTACGACTCGCGGCTGCTGACCCGGTGGGTCGAGGCCGGTGCCGGGGCCTGGCGGCGGCCTCGACAAACCCGACTGGCCCGGCGGTGACTTGATGCTCGGCAGCCTGGAGTTGATCGCGGTGGTCTCCGGGGCCGCCTGTGTGGCCGGGCTGCTGCTGGCCGTGGTCGCGCTGGTCGGGACGCGTCAGCCGCCCGGGCCACGCCCGGGTGGCGGGCCGGGGCTGAGTCGACTGTGGCGTGGGCCGGGCGCCACCCCGGCCGAGCAACGGGCCCACCAGATGCTGCTGGTCGCCGCGCTGATCGCCGGCGCGTTGGCCTTCCTGCTGACCGGGTTGCCGGTGGTCGGCCTGCTGGTGGCGGTGGCGGTGCCCGGCACCCCGTGGCTGTTCGGGGTCGGCAAGGCCGAGCAGAAGGCGATCGCCCGGATCGAGGCGGTCGGCGAGTGGACCCGCCGACTCAAGGACGTCTCCGGCACCGGGCAGGGCCTCCAACAGTCGATCATCGGCACGATCGGCAGCGTGCCACCCGGCATCGAGGACGAGGTACGGCTGCTCGCCGCCCGTCTACAGGCCGGCTGGATGGCCCGCTCCGCACTGCTGGCATTCGCCGACGAGATCGCCGACCCGGTCTGCGACCAGGTCGTCGCGGCGCTGATCCTGCACCTCTCGGACCGGGGTGAGCGGCTGGGCGACGTGCTCGGTTCGATCGCCGGTGCGGCGTCCGCTGAGGTGGCCACCCGCCGCGAGATCGAGGCCAAACGCACCCAGCCCCGGTTCGCGGTCCGCTTCCTCACCGGGATGACGCTGGCGACCCTCGCGTACGGGCTGGTCAACACCGAGTACATCAAGCCGTACGGAACGCCGGTGGGTCAGGTGGTGATGGCCGTTCTCGGCGCCGCCTTCATCGGCCTGCTGGCCTGGGTTCGGTCGATGAGTCAGCCGCGGCGGCCGGCCCGGTTCCTGCCGGCGCCCGACCCAGCCGAGGTGGTCTCATGATCGTTAACTGGCAGTTGGCCATGGCGGTCTGTGGTGGTGCCGGGGTCGGGTTGGGCGTGTTCCTGGTGGTTCGCGAGTTGGTGCCGGCGACTCCGGCGCTCGGGCCGGCGCTGCGCCGGCTGCACCAGCCACCTGGCACTGGCCGCCTCGCCACTCCCGCGTCCCGGCGACTCGACTGGCTGAGCGGGATGTCCCGCTGGCTGCGTCCGCCACACCGACAGCTGGCCCTGATCGGTCAGACCTCCGAGCAGTACGCGCTGTCGGTGCTGCTCTCCGCACTGATCGGGCTGGCCACGCCGACCCTGCTCGGGGTGGCGCTGTTGGCGGTCGGCATCTCGATTCCGCTCGTCATACCGGTGCTCGGCAGTCTCGGGCTGGCGCTGATGAGCGGCCTGCTGGCACACCGTGCCGTGCTGACCAAGGCCGAGGCCGCCCGCGACGAGTTTCGACAGGCGGTCTGCACCTACCTCGATCTGGTGGCGTTGCAGCTCTCCGCGGCGCACGGGCCGGTGCAGTCGCTGGAGCGGGCAGCGGCGGTCTGCGACGGCTGGGTATTCGACCGGCTTCAGGAGTCGCTGCGGATCGCCCAGATGCAGATGCACGCACCCTGGGACGAGCTGCGCGAGCTCGCCGACAAGATCGGCATTCCGGAGCTGGGCGACGTTGGCGCGATCATGCGCTCCTCGGGCAGCGAGGGTGCGCAGGTGCACGAGACCCTGCGCAGCCGGGCTGACTCGCTGCGCGACCAGATCCGCACCGACAACCTCGCTCGTGCCGAGGGTGTGACAAGCCGACTCGACATCCCGGGTGCGCTGCTCGTCTTCGTGCTGCTCGGGTTCGTCCTCTATCCGTTCCTCGCCCGTATCTGACCCCATCCCCCTGAAGGAGAACGCCATGTCCATCCTCAGCTACCTGCACGTCGTGCTGACGACGCGCCTGGCCGAGCTGCGCCGTGACGGTGAGCGCGGCGACAGCCCGGTGCCCACCGCAGTGATCATCTTCGGCCTGGTCGCCGTCGCCGTGGCCGTCACCGCTCTGGCCCTGACCAAGGCCAACAACTGGATGACCGGCATCCCAAACAACCCGGGCACAGGCACCGGCGCGGGCCAGTAGCCGGGATGCGCCGAGCCACGTTCTCGAGGTGGAGCCGAGCGGTCACCGCCGCTCGGCACCGCCTCGTGGCTGGCGACCGGGAGCGGGGTGCCAACCCGGTGGAGTTGGCCGTGATGATGCCGCTGATCCTGGTGCTGCTCTTCGCCTCGATCCAGGTCGCGGCCGTCTTCCTCGCCCGCTCGACCGCGTTGAACGCGGCGCAGGGCGGGGTCAATGCTCAGCGGTCGTACCAGGCGGGGGACGGCGCCGGAGTGGCCAGCGCCACCCAGTTCCTGAACGCCGCCGGTGGCTGGCTGGTGGGCTGGAACACTCCCGGCCCGAGCTGCGTCACCGTCGACGACATCCACGTGACCTGCACGGTAAGTGGCCGGTCCCTGTCGGTGGTGCCAGGCGTGGACTTCGCGGTACAGCAGACCGCCCACGGAACTGTGGAGAGGGTGACACTGCCATGACCCGCACCGCCGAGCGAGGCTCGGTCTCCATCGAGGTGGCGGTGCTCGCGCCGGCGTTCATCGCGCTGATGGTGCTGGCCGGTGTGGTCGGGCGTACCGCGCTGGCAGCGGAGGCCCTCGATGCAGCCGCGCACGACGCCGCCCGTGCCGCCTCGATCTCCCGGAACGCGGACACCGCCCGAGCAGCCGCCCTGGATGCTGCCCAGCAGCAGCTGGACTGGCACGGCCTGGCCTGCGCGAACAACCTGGCCCCGACGTTCACCGGCACGCCATCGAGCTTCGACGGCGCCTTCGGCAGCCAGGTCGGTACGGACGCCACAGTGACGGTGACGATCACCTGCATGGTGTCCTTCCAGGACATCGCACTCGACATTCTGCCCGGGACGCAGAGCCAGAAGGAGATCACCGCGAGCTTCACCTCGCCGCTGGACCGTTACCGGAGCCGGCAATGACGGCCGCCACTTCGGCTGTCCGGCCCCCGCCGGCCGGCGAGCACGGCCGGGTGAGCATCTTCCTCGCGGTGACGATGATCGGCGTACTGGCCATCATCGGCCTCTCCTTCGACGGCGCCGGGCAACTACGCACCCTGCAACGCGCCCAGAACCTGGCCGCCGAGGCGGCCCGGGCCGGTGGCCAGGCCATCGACCGGGCCACCGCCATCGAAGGCGGGCCGAAGCGGATCAGCAAGCCGGATGCGCTCGTGGCGGTCGCCAACTACCTATCTGCCGTGGACACCGCCGGCCACACCGTGAGCTTCCCCGAGGTCGACGGGGAAATCCTGATCCGGGTAACCGTCAACATCACCTACAACCGCTCGATGCTCGGACCGTTCGTCCAGAACAAGACGGTCACCGTCACCGGCGAGGCGACCGCGCGTGCCATCACCGCAGCACCGTAGGAAGGAAGGCAGCCATGCCCGTATCGGGTGGGTCCGTCGTACGGCGGACCGGACGGATCCTCACCGGCATCGGCGCGCTGGCCGTGCTCCTGGTGCTGCTGGTCGGTGCGCCGATCGCGCTGCTGGCCTTCGCCGGCAATCCCCTGCCTGATCACCTCCCCACGATCAGCGAGGTGGGCACTGCCCTGACCAGCCGGGACGACGGTCAGCTCTTCCTGCGGGCACTGGCCGTCGCTGGTTGGTTCGGCTGGGCCACGTTCGCCTTCTCCGTCCTCGTCGAGTTGGGTGCACAGACCCTGCGCCGGCCGGCGCCGAAGTTGCCCGGGATGGGCCGCCAGCAGAAGGCCGCCGCCGCGCTGGTCGGCTCGGTCGCGCTGATCCTGGTCGCCAGCCCGGCCGCCGCCAGCGCCGCAGCGGTCTACGGGCCCCCGGCGTACGCGAGCCCGGCCGTCACCGCCCTGGCCGCGCCGACCCGGGCGGCGACGACACCGGACACGGCCGCGCCGGTGGCCCGGGGCGGACTGCTCGGCATGGCCGGGACAGGGCTCGCTGCCCCCGGTGGCGCTGCGGCGAACGACGAGGCCGCGCCGGTGTACCGGGTGGCGCGGGGCGACTACCTCGGGGAGGTGGCCGAGCGGTACCTGAACGAGTTCGGCGACTACCGACAACTCGCCAAGCTGAACAAGCTCGACGACCCGGACCGGATCCGCCCCGGTCAACTGCTGCGACTGCCCACCGAGGCCGCCGACCAGGGGGCCCGCAAGCACGCCACCGGGCGACTCGTCGACCGGGCCGCGGCGCCGAAGCCGCCCACGCCCCGGCCGACGCCCGAGCGGGCGGCACCGCCGCGGGTGGCCCCGGCACCACCCAGCGGTACGGAGTCAGCGGGCCAACCACCCGCGATGACGGTCGGTGCAGCCGGAGTTGGTGCCGCCGACCGGGTGAATCGACCGCTGGCGGTCTCCGCCGTACTGGCCGTGGCGAGCATCGTCGGCGCTCAGATCGGCGCGGTTCTGGGGCTGCGCCGACGCCCGGCCACCGCAGGGGCGGCTCCCCGGTTGGCCACGTCCTCTCGCAGACCTCGGGGTGGCGCGGCCCGCAGCAGCGGTGGCTCGGGCCGAACCACCAGTGCCACCCGTCGGACCAGCGCTGCGGCGGCCGGGAGCGGTGCCGCGTGGGCTGCCAGCCGGGCGGCGGCGGCCATCGAAGCCCCCGCCGCGCCGATCGGCGGCACCGTGCCCAGCGGCGACGGCATGGCGCCTGGCGGCAATGGTGTGGCCCCCGCCGGAAGCGGATGGGCACCCGGTGGCAGTGGGGTGGCGCCGGCCGGTAGCGGAATGGCACTCCCCGGTAGCACGGCGTTCCCCGGCGGTGCCATGGCGATCCCCGGCGCGGGGGGCTGGAGTGGTGACGACGACTGGGCCGACGGCAACGCCGAAGGCGGGTTGTTCGACGGCGGGCACGGGCTGGACTCCGTACCGGACGGTCCGCCGGTCGGCCGTCACCGACGCAGCTGAGCGGAGCGGCAGTGCGATGGCTCCCGGGGCCAGGACTCCAGAGAGCGTGATGTCTCAGGTCCGCCAGCGGGTCAGGGCAGGCGGGTCTGGAGCACGCCGTTCTGGATCCGGGTGGGCAGGATCTGTTGGTCGTTGCCAGACGGCCCCTGCATGACCTCGCCGCCGTTGAGTCGGAACGCGCTGCCGTGCCACGGGCAGACCACACAGGCGTGGCCGTCGATCTCCTGCACCTCGCCCTCGCCGAGCGGCCCGCTCTGGTGCGGGCAGCGCTCCAACATCACGGTCACCTCGTCACCGTGCCGGTAGAGGATCACCGAGATGTCGTCGTCCACCTCCCGGGTGATCAGGGTGCGCTGCGGCAACGTCGCCATGTCGGCCAGCGAGTGCCAGCCGTCGGTCATCCGGTGCAGCTCGGAGACGCTCTGGTTGACCTGCGCCCCCTGCTTGTACGCCAGGTGACCCCCGATGTACGCCCCGAGGCTCACGGTGGAGAGCCCGAGGAAGCCGAGGGCACGGCCCATCCCGTGCCGGCCGGAGAGCCGCGCGGCCAGCGAGCCGGCGTAGATCGCCATGCCGACCGTGTTGGCGGCGGCGTGCACAAGGCCGACCCGGCGCTGGTCCCGGGCGAGCGCCGCCCAGTCGTTCAGGCCGGCGACCGCCGCCGGCAACGCGCTGACGGTGCCCAGACCGACCAGCACGGTCGCGGGGCGGCGCTGCCCGGGCATCAGGTCCAGCACCGCAGCGCTGATCCACGCGCCGACCGGCACCTGCACCATCGCCGGGTGCAGCGGATGCCCGAGCGTCACCCCGTGCAGCAGATCTCGCAGCCGGCGCGGACGCAGCGTCCCCAGGACCACCTTCTGCAACCGGTCACCAACGCCGTCCAGCCGGGAGTCCTGCTCAACTTTCGTCAGAAGTGCTCGCACAAGTACCGACTTCCCGGCGATCGACGTCGCAAACCGACCACCGGTGACAACCTGCGGCGGGGCGGGCATTCTGAGTCGATGGGCGTGCGGGTGGAACGGGTCGGGGCGGTTACCACTGTGGTGCTGGATCGGGCGGACGTTCGGAATGCTGTCGACGGGGCGACGGCGCGGGCGTTGGCGGACGCGTTTCGGGCCTTTGAGGCCGATCCGGACGCGTTGGTGGCCGTGCTGTGGGGCGCCGGCGGCACGTTCTGCGCCGGCGCCGACCTCAAGGCGATCGGCACGCCGAGCGGCAACCGGGTCGAGCCGGAGGGGGACGGCCCGATGGGTCCGACCCGGATGGCGCTCAGCAAGCCGGTGATCGCGGCGATCTCCGGGTACGCGGTGGCGGGCGGGCTCGAGTTGGCGCTCTGGTGTGACCTGCGGGTCGCCGAGTCCGACGCGATTCTGGGGGTGTTCTGCCGCCGCTGGGGAGTGCCGCTGATCGACGGCGGCACCGTCCGGCTGCCCCGATTGATCGGCGAGAGTCGGGCGATGGACCTGATCCTCACCGGCCGCCCGGTGCCGGCCGATGAGGCGTACGCGATGGGGTTGGTCAATCGGTTGGTGCCACCCGGCCAGGCGCGGGCCGCGGCCGAGGAACTGGCGGCGGCGATTGCCCGGCATCCGCAGACCTGCCTGCGCAACGACCGGGCGGCGCTGTTGGCCGGCGCGGGGCGGTCAGAGCCGGAGGCGTTGGCGACCGAGTTGGCGTACGGGATGAACTCGCTGGCCACGGATGCGGCGGCCGGCGCGGCCCTGTTCGCCGCGGGCGAGGGCCGGCACGGCGCGACGCCGCCGGGAGGGGCAACCCTCCCGGCGGCGTCCGGTGCGAGCTAGCTCAGTTGCGGTTGATGGTGAAGGTCGACGTGGGGTTCTGGATGTCCACGGCGTTGTTGCTCAGCTGCAGGTTGTTGAAGGTGACCGACCCGACGGCCGGCCCCTGCCCGGACTCCGGCATGGGGTTGGCCCAGATGGCAAAACCGGACTTCGCGTCGTAGGCGTCACCGCTCTTGCGAGCCCCGCTGATCGACACGTTCGTGAAGACCGTGTCGGTGATCGGGTTCTGCGGCTGCCCGCCGACGTAGTTGGTCTGGAACATGATGCCGCTGTAGGTCGGGTCGATGATGTCGACATCGCTGACCCGGATGCCCTGGAACACCTTCGAGGCGGAGAAGACCCAGATCGCCGGGAAGGTCTGCCCGCCCCAGAAGTGCCCACCAGCCCGGACGATCGAGATGTTCTCGAACCTCGTCGGCGGGTTCGCGCCGAACCCGTTCATCGGGTAGCCGAAGTCGAGCGAGCTGATGGTGATGCCCGAGTAGACGAGCGTGTCCGCGATGTAGATGTTGCGGAACGTGTTGCCGTAGCCGCCGTACACGGCCACCCCGGCGGCCCGCCAGGTCAGGGTCGAGGTCAGGTTCTCGTAGACGTTGTCCTTCATGTCAGCGCCGCCCGCGTCGATCGCCGAGAACAGCGCGAAGCTGTCGTCGCCGGTAGCCCGAGCGTCGTTGTTACTGACCAGGTTGTTGGTGCTCCCGTTGGTCATGTTGATGCCGTCGGCGAACATGTTCCGGATCCGGGAGTTCTTGATCGTCATGTAGTCGGTGTTGGCACCCCAGTAGAGGCACACCATGTGTTCGTTCCAGATGTTGTCGATCACGATGTTCGACACGTTGGAGAAGTCGAACACCTTGCCCGGGCCGTCGATCCGCGAGGTGTAGTTACCGAAGTACGCGAAGTTCTTGAACGACGAGTTCGCCGCCGACGCCTCGGCCCGGAAGCCGATGTCGGTGTTGTCCTGGCCCGACGGCGCGTTGAACCGGGTGTACCAGGGGCCGGCGCCGGTCACCTGGACCGCCTTGCCGTACACCTGGAACTTCGACGAGGTGGAGTAGTTGCCGGCGGGCAGGTAGACCCCGACCAGGTTGCCGGTGGTGTCCATCCGCACCCGGTCCAGGGCGTTCTGCACGTCGGAGTGGGTGAAGCCGGTCGGCGTGGTGTAGCGGGACGGGTCCGGGTTGGCGATCGGCGACACCTGCTCGGTGTTGATGAAGTCGATCGCGTACGTGGTGGTGTTGGCCGGGTCCTTCTGGAGGCGGATCTTGCTGCCGGCCGGGACGGTGGAGTTGAGCATGACGTTGGCTTCGTCGTAGATGTGCCGCGGTCCGCCCGCGCTCGGCGAGTTGCCCGGGCTGGCCTCGCTGCCGTAGAGCCAGGCGTACCGGGACGTCAGGTCGATGGCCTTGTGGAAGGTGCCGTTGACGTAGACGTTCAGCGTCGAGTGGATCCCGCCGCCGCCCGACGCGTCGGGGATGGAGAAGCGGGTGACAAGCGTGTTGGTGCTGGCCCGGGTGGTGAACTCGACGTAGCTGCCGGTCGAGTTGAGAGTCACCGCCCGCCTGCCGGACGCCTCGCCGGCCAGGTCGCCGATCTCCCGGTTCGGCCCGACGATGGCCGCGCCGCCGCCGACCACGCCCTCCTCGGCCTCGTACATGTCGTACGGCATGTTCGCGCCACGCCCCACGAAGAGCGGGCGGTCACTTGTGTTGTTGGCCTGCTTGACCGGCAACTCGTTGCCGTCCACGGCGAGCACCACCCGGACGGTGTACTTGCCGTTCGCGGCGGTCCAGGTGCCCAGGCTGATCGGGCCGACCGTCGCGCCGGCGTTGATCACGCCGGAGTACGAGCCGGTCAGCGTACGGACCACGGTGCCGGACTCGTTGAGCACGGTGAGCGTGATGCCGTGCGCGCCGGACGCGGACGCCTGGTTGCCGGCGTTGCGGATCGACACCGAGAAGGTGACCGTGTTGCCGGCCGTCGGGTTGCCCGGTGACCAGGCGACCGCGGAGGCGACCAGGTCGGAGCTGGCGACCGCGCTGACCACCAGCGGGCTGGGGTTGGTGTAGCTGTTGTTGGTGTCGTCCTGCTCGACGACGGTGTTCGACTCGTCGACCTTCGCGCTGAGCGGGTAGCTGCCCGCGTCCCGGGTGCCGATGCTGGCGCTGACCGTGGTCGAGGCGCCGGCCGCGAGGCCGCCGACCGAGGCGGTGCCGACCCGGGTGGAGCCCAGGTAGAAGTTGACGTTCGTCGCACCGGAGGCCGCCGAGCCCGCGTTACGCACGGTCGCGGAGAGCGTGATGGTGCTGGTCTCCACGGGTGCGGACGGGCTGAACGACATGCCGGTCACGGTCAGGTCCGGGTTCGGGGCCGGAGTGCCGAAGACCTGGAACTCGGCCACCTGCCCGGCCGGTGCGCCGGTGTTCGAGGCGATCGAGAGGCGTACGTCGGCCGCCGCGCCGGAGACCGGGATGGTCACCGTGTTGCCGCTGCCCGGGTTGAAGGTGTAGTTCGCCGCGCCGACCAGGGTGGTGAAGCTCGACGAGCCCTGGTCCCGGCCGAGCACTGTGATGTTCTGGGTACGCGTCCCCCACGCCGAGTCCGGGTTGAGCTTCAGCACGACCTGGCTGAGGCTGGCGTTCGCGCCGAGCTGCACGGTCAGCGTGCTCGGGTTGCCGTTGCCCTCCCAGTAGGTGGTCACGCTGTTGTCGTTGGCGTTGGTGGCCACGAACGTGTGCACGTACCCGGAGGCGGTGATCGGCTTACCGATCGCCAGGTTGCTCCCGGTCGGCGGGTTGCCGGTGCCGGTCCGGGTCACGGTGTTGCTGTTCGCCGACTGGTTGCCGGCCGCGTCCTTGGCTCGGACGTAGTACGAGACCGTGGCGCTGGTCGGCTGACTGTCGGTGTACGTGAGCGTCGAGCTGCCGACGCTGCCGCGCAGCGCGCCGTTGGCGTAGACGTCGTACCCGGTCACCCCGACGTTGTCGGTGGACGCGGACCAGTTGAGCTGGATCTGCCCGCTGGCGGGCTGGGTGTATCCCAGGTTGCCCGGAGCGCTGGGCGCCTGGGTGTCGGGGCTGCCGGTCGCGCCGTACACCTCGACCTCGGAGAACTGCGCCGCCGGCCAGCCGGTGTTGCCGGTGACCTGCACCCGTACGTAGCGGGTGCTGGTGGCGGTGAAGCTGACCGTCACGGTGTTGCCGCTGGCCGGGTTGAAGGTGTAGCCGGCGGATGCCTTCAGGGTGGTGAAGGACGAGCCGTTGGTGGAGCCGAGCACCGACAGCGTCTGCGTACGGGTCTGCCAGTCCGACGCGGGCGGCAGCTTCAGCACCACCCGGTCCGCGCTGACCGTGGCGCCCAGGTCGGCCTGGATCCACTGCGGGAACGCGTTGTTGGCGCTCTCCCAGTAGGTGTTCGCGTTGCCGTCGTTGGCGTTGCTCGCCACGTAGTTCTGGGTGTAGCTGCTGGCGGTCATGGTGGCGGAGAGCCCGGCGAGCAGGGCTGCGCGGGCGGCGGACGCGGACGCGTCGACCGCCGGTGCGGCGCTGGCCGTGGGGGTGACGACCGGGGCGCTGGCGAGGAGCAGGCCGGCGAGCGCGCCGGCGAGCAGTCGCCGGTGGCCCGTGCGGGTGGTTCGGGACGCGCCGCTCGGCGGGGTGCCTGGTCTGGTGCCGGTTCTGGACATGGGGTCGCTACACCTCTTTCGGGGGTGGTGTGGGTGCGTTGCCCGGTGGACGGGTGCAGGGGTACGCCCGTCGTGCCGCGACAGGTGGGGGACGGTGGGTTGGGGGACGGGAACTGCCGGGTGGCCCCCGCCCTGGGTGGGCGGGGGCCGCTGGCCTAGCTGGAATAGACCTCGAACTCGCTGAGCTGACCGGCCGGCCAACCGGTGTTGCCGGTGACGGTCAGCCGCAGGTACCGCTGAGTGGTCGCCGTGAAGGTCACGGTGACGGTGTTGCCGCTGGCCGGGTTGAAGCTGTAACCGGCGGACGCCTTCAGCGTGGTGAACGTCGAGCCATTGGTGGAGCCGAGCACCGACAGCGTCTGGGTACGCGTCTGCCAGGCCGATGACGGTGGGAGCTTCAACACGACCCGGGACACCGACCGGTCGGCACCCAGGTCAACCGTCAGCGACTGCGGGAACGCGTTGTTGGCGCTCTCCCAGTAGGTGTTCGCGTTGCCATCCACCACGTTGGGGGCGGCGTACACATCCGAGTGACTGGTCTCGGTGACCGACCGCCCGGCCGCCAGGTTGCCGCTGGGTGGCGGCGTGGTCGGCGGTGGCGTGGTCGGTGGCGGGGTGGTTTGCGTGCCGCCGTACACCTCGACCTCGGAGAGTTGCGCGGCCGGCCAGCCGGTGTTGCCGGTGACGGTGACCCGGACGTAGCGGCGGTCACCGGAGGGCAGCCCGATCGAGACGGCGTTGCCCGAGCCGGGGGCGAAGACCCGACCGGCGGACGACGCCAGCGTCGTGTATGACGAGCCGTCGGTGGAGCCGAGCACCGACAGGGTCTGCGTGCGCTGCTCCCAGCCGCTGGGCAGCTTGAGTACCACCCGGTCGACCGACCGGGACGCGCCCAGGTCGACGGTGACCGACTGCGGGAAGGCGTTGTTGGCGCTCTCCCAGTAGCTGGCCGCGTTGCCGTCCACCGCGTTGCCCGCCGAGTAGCTCTGGTTGGTGCTGGTCGCGGTCGCCGGTCGGCCCAGCGCCAGGTTCCCGCTGGTGGGAGGCGGGGTGGTCGGGGGCGGCGTCGTGGGGTTGGTCAGT